>CAWBNQ010000014.1:0-369414 GCA_963790205.1 Nitrospirota bacterium | reverse complement strand
CGAGCTCGACCATGAGGGGGAGTGTGAGTATCGGGAAGTAATTCCAATAATATGCGATAACTTTACTCTAAAGAGGAAAGAATCAAAAAGATATTAGATTTTTGAGAGAGTAGCATGTATCGTTTGCTGATTGCAGTAATCTCTGAACAAAAATAGCTGATCGGCTTTCGAGGATTATTAAGGGGGAGGTTTTTATGACACGGTTGACGAAAAAAATACTGTGTTTTTGCGTATTGAAGCATCTTGTGCGAAAGGAGAACATGCCGATCCTGTTTTTGTTGTTTTGCTTCTTTCTGATGCCTGGAACAACTTATGCATCTTGTTCTTATCAATCCCCCTGTGTAGTTTATTGTTCAACTGAAAAAGAAGCAAAAGATTGGATTCAACCGTCTGTGATCAATGGGTGGATTGAAGAATGGGTCAGTAGCGATGGTAGCGGCAGTCTTTGGCCGTGTCGATGGCAAGGTAACCTCGCAATTTGCGGATGTGCTGTTTCTTTTGGAAGCAGTAGTTGCCCGGGGTGGTGGGACCCCTGCTGCGGAAGCAAGGACCCCTGCTGCGGAAGCAAGGACCCCTGCTGCGGGGTCACGGATCGTTGCTGCGACCCCAGTAATGGGGGTGGAGGTAAATAGCAGATTTTTGGCTGAGAGAATAATGTCCTTTTACAATTAAGCTTTTTCAGTTCTTACGGAGGTCTTCATGCATCGGGAATTATATAAATTACTGTTCGTCATACTCTTTATCTTCGTTCGCAGTACCCGCATACGCCGCGTATGATGAAGACAACCCGCCCGATCTTTTCTGCATTGCGGGTAGCAAAAGCGGCAACAACCCCGCTTTCGGGGGAAAGCCTATAAGCCTGCTTTCGGGCATGGAGACCTACGCGCCGAGCACGGACCTCACCCTCGGGCGCTTTTACCCCATTAACGTTACGCGCAGCTACAACAGCCGCACCTCCTACGACAGCCCGCTCGGTTACGGCTGGGGACTAAATTACGACAAGCGCCTGTACACCTATCCTGACGGCTCCATCACGGTCAGGAGAGAATGCGGCGGAAAGAAGCGGTTTACCTGGAGCATTTTGGGGTACACCGGTTCAACAAGCGACACCGGCACCCTCGTCCAGAACCCCGACGGCTCTTACACTTACACCGACAAAAACGGCGAGACGGAAAAGTACGACCCCCAGGGCAGGGTCGTGAGCATGGCCGATGCCACGGGCAACTCCCTGGTTTTTAGCTACAGTTTATCGACAAGGGAGTTCCTCTGGGGCGTCCTGCCGTATAACATCGATCAAACGAACCCCATCATCGACTCCTCCGACTACCACCTGAGCAAGATCGAAGAAAAAAACGCCGGGGGCAACCTCACCGGCAACTGGGTTGAGCTCCAATACGACAGCACGACCGGCAGGCTCACGGATATCCAGGACAGCATCGGCCGGACGGTGAGCTACACCCATGACACTATCGGCAACCTTACCTCAGCTTCAGGACCAAATGGAAGCTCCACCTATGGATATACCGACGCCGCCAGGAAGCACCTTCTCACCAGCATCGACGAAGGAAGCGGAGCCTACGTCAACGCCTACGACTCAACAGGGAGGGTCGCCAGTCAGACCCACGGGACCGGCATCATCAATTTTGCGTATACCATACCGTACCAAAAGACCATCATGACCACTTCCATCAAAGACAGTTCAGGCAATCTTCTGAACACCCAGACCCGTACCGTAGAGTTCGACACCAACGGCATGCCGGTAAAGGTCACCGACACCTTCGGCAATATAACAACGTATGTGCGGGACAACAATACCACCTGGATACTTCAGGAAGGACATACGGACATCGTATCGGGTGGTACAACGACCACCGCATATACCTATGACAGCAAGGGTAACGTGCTCACGAAGACCGAAGCGCAGGGGACAAGCATTGAAAAGACGACCACCTGGACCTACGATCCCGTTTTCAGCAAGGTCCTGACCGAAATGGTAACAAGCGTCGTCAATCCTGCGCAGAGCAGGGTCACGACCAACACTTACGACAGCACCGGGAATCTTCTGACCACAACCGAAGCCGGGCTTCTGGGAGACAGTACGGCTTATTCATACACCACGACCTATGGTTATGATGCTAACGGAAGAATTGCCAGTATCGATGGTCCCAGGACCGACGTACAGGATGTTACGACCTATAGCTATGATTCAACGACGGGCTATCTCGCCTCCGTGACCCAGCCGATCATCGGTTCAACGACGTATTCCAGCTTCGACCCGCTAGGCAACCCCCAGACGGTCACCGACCCGAACGGGAACAGCACGGCCTATACCTACGACACCCTCGGGAGGGTGCTTACCGTCAAGGCTCCCGGAGACACGGCAGCAACACAGTATTTTTATGTGTCCGGAGGCGGGAGCTGCCCGTCCTGCAGCGGGGCGAACAAGATCGATCACATCACACTTCCCGAAGGGAACACGATCTGGTATACTTACGACACCATGGGGAACCTCAGCACGATCAAGGACAGCCTGAACAATACGATCAACTATACCTATGACTCCGAAGGCAACAAATTGACCGAGCAGATCAATGACAGCGCGGGCAGTCTCCAGAAGACGCTCAGCTATCAGTACGACGCGCTTGATCGGCTGGCGAAAATCGTAAATCCCGACAATACGTTCACACAGTACGCTTATGATTCACGTGGCAACCGACTTTCAATCCAAAACCCGAAATCGGCAATCAGCACCTACAGCTATGATGCTTTAAGTCGGCTGACTTCGGTGGTTCAACCAGGCAGCGTTACGACATCCTATGGCTATAACTCGGGCAATAACCTGACGAGCGTGATTGATGCGAACAACAACACGACAACGTACAAGTATGACGACAAAGGTAGGGTCTACCAAACCATCTCACCGGATACCGGAACAACAACTTACCAGTACGACCCCGCAGGAAATCTCACGAGTAAGACCGATGCCAAGGGCGTCGCCATCTCGTACCAATACGATGCAGCGAACCGGTTAGCGAACATCAACTTCCCGGCCGATACCGGCATCGTTTACGGCTATGATAGCTGTCCCAATGGGAAAGGGCGTCTTTGCAGCATGACCGATGCAAGCGGAACGACAACCTACGGATATACCCCAAAGGGACAAGTGGCACAGGAGACAAAGGTCATCGACAGCATCCAGTACGTGACTCAATACACCTACGATCAAAATGGAAATCTGAAAACGATGACGTATCCATCGGGCCGTGTTGTAACTTACAATTACTCAAACGACAAAGTGATCGGCGTGCTAAACAACGCCTCGAACCTCGCCACGAATATCAACTACAAACCTTTCGGCGGCATGTCGTCGCTGACCTACGGCAACGGACTGACCGGCTCGATCTTGCTATGATAATCAATATCGCATTACCGGGATCACAGTCGGGTCTGTGATGAATCTCAGCTATCCGACGTATGATGCAAATGGAAATATCACCGCAATCAACAACACGCTCGACGCGACTAAGAATAAAGCGTTCACCTACGATGCTCTTGATCGTCTCTCGACGGCTACAGCTTCCGGAATATGGGGCAGTCTCGCCTGGACCTATGATGGTGTCGGCAACAGACAGACGGAAGGCTCGAATGTCTACTCCTATGTGCCAAACACGAACAAACTCTCCGGAGCAGGTGGCACGTCATTCGGATATGACAACAACGGCAATACTACAAGCCAGGCCGCGCGTCAGTACACGTATAATCAGAATCAACGGCTGATCCAGGTTGTGGATGGAGCCATGACAGCGGGCTACACGTACAACGGTAATGGTCAGAGAGTGAAGAAGACCGTGAACGGAGTTACGACGATTTTCCACTACAACCGCGACGGCCAGATCATCGCCGAGTCTGATAGCACCGGCGCGACGACAGCCGAATACGTCTATCTTAACAGCCAGCCTCTTGCTAAGATCGAAGGCAGCAGCGTCTATTTTTATCACAACGATCATCTCGCCACTCCCCAGAAGATGACGGACTCTTCTGGATCTATTGTGTGGGCTGCGGACTATAAACCGTTCGGTGAAGCAACGGTCACGGTATCAACGATCACGAACAATCTGAGATTCCCTGGACAGTACTTCGATGCAGAGACGGGATTGAATTATAATTATTTCAGGGACTATAATCCGGTTATCGGAAGATATGTTGAGAGTGATCCGCTGGGTACTCGTAATGGGCGTAATCATCTTTATGTTTACGTTTCTGACAATCCTGCAATGGGCATAGACCCACGTGGTTTGATATACTTTATTCCCGGCTACCAAAATGTTATAAAAGGACCAGCAACCTGTGGGCGGTGTGAACAAAGAGTAGAGATACTCGAACTTTGGGGTTATACCGAATTGGTCGATCCTACGGCTGCTGCAACGGAAGGAATGTGGTTTTATTTTACTACGCCACAATTATATTATCATGAAGATAATTATGCTTGCGTGCACAAGTGCTGTAAGGCAAATACATATGCCGTTGAACAGCATGGTACCGGACCAGTCACTCCTCAAAACTGGTTCATTAATAATGTTTTTACATTCACATGGACAGCTCAGTTTACAACTTTTGATTGCAGTGATTGTCAAAATCGATGTAAAAATAAATGTAAGTAAGCAGGGAAGGAGCGTGTATATATCATGAGAGGGAAATTGGTTATTTTAGTTCTAATGCAGTTAGTTTTGACTTGTGGAGTATCCCATGCTGTGGGCCGACTGATTATTTCTGGTCAGCAATTAGAAGAAAAGATGAAAGCCGGTAAAGTGTTGGACATCTATCTCACGGATGCTGGTATAACTGGTATGGATACTAATGAATATAACGTGCCATCAAATGAATTTTTAGTGCCAGGAGCTTTTGAAGAAATACCAGAAAGATTTATGGCCTTAGCCAAGGAACACAATGTTAAGGTTTTACCTTCGCAATTATCAAAAAAAGTGGATAGGAGGGCTTTGTTACCAATGATTTTATGGATATTTAATGTTGTTGTCCTTCTCAGTATTCTCGCGACAGTTATTAACATCAACAAACGGGTTGCGAATATAGAGAAGCTTATCAAGAAATAAATCGCAGATCACCCCGCTACATTCTTTTGTACCAGCGCATCGAGATAATGCAAGAGAGCCTTCTGGTCCCTTTTCGGAAGGCTCTCTATCTTTTTTAACTGCCGCCACAAGGCCGCGTGTTGCGGATCGCGCTGCTGCTTGATGAGCTTCACGCCGAGCAGCTCGTCGGTTGACACCTTGAGCGCTTTCGCCAGCGGCTCGATCAGGTGCGCCGGGGGATAGTGCGTCTCTCCCTCATAGTAGGCGATCACCCTGCAGGAGACCCCGACCCTTTCGCCCAGATCGGTCTGGGTCAGTCCCAGCTCCTTCCGCAAGCTCGCCAGCCTCTTCCCGAAATCCTTCGCAGTGACAGTTGTCCTTTTCATGAACAGCAAGAGTAACAGTTTAGCCCTTTTTACTTTGCACCGTTACTGACCTGCCGAAGGGACAGCACGTCCATCTGCTCTTCGTACTCGCCAATGGAAAGCCAGAAGTTGTCATAGTGCTATTGTATTCTCCATTGGGTTTCTTTTCAACCGGAATTGTACAGCGCGGCTTGTGCCGTTGCGGTATCGGCGGTATGGAGAGTTTGCAAAAAATCCCGTGGATGAACGCCCTGCCGTCTGGCAGTCTGCACTAGCGTAGGAATGATGCTGTGGGTCTTAAGACCGTTGTCCGATCGGGTGCCAAAGCTGATCTTTCTGAAGATCACCATCTTACGCAGGAATTGTTCGGCGTGATTGTTCGTGGGAGGGACACCGGGAATGCGCAGGAAGGTGAAGAGATGCTTCTGTTCGGGACCGACGAGAAATGTCCTCAGGGTTTCGGCGGGTTTGAAGGAGAGCGTCCGTGCGCAGATGCGGTTCAGCTTCCGGACGAACCGCTTTTCAATGGGCGCCGTAGCGTTCCAGGGGAGTTCGCCTGATTTCAGTTTCTGTCCTATGTCGCAGGCACGGGCACAGATGTCCGTGACCTGATCGCAGAAGATCGTGACGCGGCGGTCCTGCTCCCGAATCGGTAACAGCGCGTGCTCCGCGCGGATCGCTTTGGCATTGGTGATGATGTGCGCCAGACACGCTTGCCAGTCATGACCAATGCCGTTGTAGGCCGCATACCGGTCGCGCACGAGCGTACCGTCAAAATCCTTCCCGAAGACAGTCTTTGCCGTATCCGCGGACCGATGCCGGTCGATATGGAAGAAGGCAAGATCGTCATTGCCCGCGAACCATACGTAATGCCCCTTACCGTCATTTCTCCATGAAGTTTCGTCGGCATGCACCACGTCCGAAGCTCTGACTTTATCGCCGACATCCGCATAAATTGCCGCTCCCCGCTTTGCCGCCTTGTTGTCAAAGCCCACGAGCGAGGCCGGAACGCAGAAGAGGCCGAACAAGTCCTCGAATATCCGCTGGACCTTCCGATAGGATATGCCGATCTCGTAACGCAAATACCCGGCAGTGGACTTTGCAACGGGACCGAGGGGCGCATTGGGAATTTCATCCGGTCCCGCCGCCACGACGGACCGATTGCAGCGCGGGCAAAAAGCCTCCTCATGCACATACTTCGTAACCACGGTTTGCGGTTTGAGTACAATGTCCTCCTGAATATGCTCATGGATCGTACCCTCGGGCGTCACGTCATGCGACCCGCAGTGAGGACAGGCCGACGGCGAGGGCACCGGGACAACCCGATCTATCCGCGAGGGGACCGGCCGCATCCATGCGGGATGCCCTACGGGTGCGCCGCGCTTTTTCGGTTTCACACCGGTTGACGGCGAACCGCTTGCCTTTTGTCCGTTTTCCATCCCATCCTGCGTCCTGTTCGGTTTAAACTGCTTCCGATGCAGTGCCTGATATTTGGCTCGCACCTCCGCAAGATCCCGTTCCAGGCCCCGTATTCGTCTATCACGTTCCTGTACCGCTTCGCGAAAACTATCGATGATCCGCAGGTGCTCATGGTACACATCATCCGCATGCCGATACTGACCCAGAACCCATTTTGTGGACAAACCGTCCAGATAGGGGCAGGTATGCTCATAGAGGCAGACATAATCGTACGGCGGCCAGGGATGAGACACGCTTATTTGCTCTCCAAATTGAGTATCTCCCAGTTCACCTTGGAGAGTTTCTGGATCAGCGTCCAGAACTTCTTATATCTCAGACTCATCTCCGTCGCCATCGGCGCAATGTCCTTCCTGACATAGAGCGTAACGGTTTTTCCGTCCACCTTGGTTGTCAGGTTGTGCCCGGACATGGAAGGGGATTTAGCGACGGTGCCGATCAGAAAGCTGTCGAGCATCGCCGCAATGTCCTCCCGGAGCCGGGCCTGCTGTTTCCTTAAAAGATCGATCCGTTTCATGGTTGTGGCCTCCTTCTTGCATGAGTATTTATACTCCTATCATTCTACCTAAAAAACGCCCACCTGTCAAGAACAATGTGGACGCATGCTTGAAAAAATCTAAAAAGGGCTAAACTGTTACCAGCAAGAACCTATAGCCTATAGGGTCACGTCTTGTCGGGCTGTTGCCCAAAGGACTTCCCGCGAACGATCAAGCGCCTTGATGCGTAAAGAGGTCTAAGCTAATGACGGGCAATATCGGTTCTGTCTCAAGGGAACATGCAAAATGAGCGATCCGAAAGCCTTTGCCACTGTTCTTTGAACAACGAGCAGCCGTACCGCAGCTGCTTTCTTCGGCTTGGAAGCATGCGCTATTAGCACTTGCATGTTCTGGATGGCACAGGTCATATATTCCTGGACCCGCATTCGCCAAAGGCCTCGCCAGCGTGCTTGATCGAAGCCGTATCGGGTGCCCCTGGCAAAGGATCGCTCCATCAGGTGTTGTCTGGTTTTGATGTCGTACCGTGCATTGGCTGATCGACTGATTGCACGCATGCGCTCCAGAACATTCTGCCGGAGATGACGCTTGATCGTTCGGCCGGACTTGTTTTTCGTGCATTGCTCTCTAAGCTGGCACGCTGCGCAGACTTTCCTGGGCGCTGCGTAATCCCGGCTTTGTCTGGCTATATGCAGCGACTTCGGCTTGAGCTGAGTTCCTGCCGGGCACATATAGGAGTCGGTGGCAGGATCATAGGAAAATCTATCTTCCATAAAGATGTCGGTTTTCGCTATGCGATTGATCGCCACGTCTCGTAAATCCGGGATATGCGCCTTTATGCCCTTGTCATGGCAGGCAAGGAAGTTGTCGATCGTTCCGTACTTACTGTCCGCAACAACCGTTTCGGCCTCGACTTCCGTTGTTGCGTGGTGTTGCTCAAGCAGCGAAAGCATCAGATGGGCTTCGTTCACATCGCCGGGCGCTACGTCGGTTGCAGTGATGATTTCTTTTTTACCGTCAACGGCCCGATGCACTTGGTAGGAAAGTTTGGATTTCCCCCGGTTCACCAGGGCCGCGTCCGGGTCGGTGGTGGAGATATAGCGGTTGTTCTTTTTTTCGTAGGTCCTGGAAGGATCAGTGCTTTCGGTGCGTTCTTCCAAGCGGGCTTCCAGCTTTTTATAATTTTTGTGCAACTGATGTTTCAGGTTCCGGGTATCGAGAACCGAACTGTTGGAGGCATTTGCATCCACCAGACTGGAGTCGACGAAGATCTTGCGGCCGTCAATAAGACCGGCTTCCGCGCACTGCAGAACAATACGTTCGAAGAACCTTTGAAAAACATCGAGGCCCCATTTTTTGCGGGCCTTGGATAGCACGCTATGGTTGGGAATTTCAGAATCAAGGTCATACCCGAGAAACCAGAGCCAATCCATACGCTCTGGCAGGGTGTCCATCAGCTCCCGCTCCGAGCGGACATTATAAAAGATCAGGAGTAGCATCAGTTTCAGGATAATTGGTGGTGGCACTGAAACGTTGCCGTTGTTGCCGTACAAGTCCTTGACTTCGTCATAGGCGAAGTTGAAATCGATCAGCGTATTGACTTTTCTCAAAGGATGGTTCTCACGAACCCGTTTTTCTATATTGATGCCGATATAGAACAAGCTGCTTTGAGGCGGTTGCTGCAATCCCATCATGGCTATTGGCTCCTGATGTCGTGATTGACGTCGCAGCAATATAGCATTACTGAGTGGCTTTCTCAATATCATTTGGGCAACAGCCCGTTGTAACTTGACAATTGCGTTGTGTTGTGATATCGTCGCGACATTATGGCCCATCCCCTTCGCATAGAATATCCCGGTGCTGTTTACCATGTCACCTCCCGCGGGAACGAAAAGAAGCCCGTCTTCAAGGACGAGCAGGACCGCTTGAACTTCCTCAATACTCTCCAGCATGCCGGCAAACGCTACAACTGGATCTGCCACGCCTACTGCCTCATGACCAACCATTACCACCTCCTCATCGAGACCCCGGATGGCAATCTATCCATCGGCATGAGACAGCTGAACGGCGTCTACACTCAGCTCTTTAACAATTGGCATGGCAGGACCGGTCACCTGTTCCAGGGACGATACAAAGCCATCCTCATCCAGAAGGACAGCCATCTCCTTGAGGTTTGCCGGTATGTGGTCCTGAATCCTGTGCGGGCCAAGATGGTTGAGATGCCGGAGGAGTATCGCTGGTCCAGCTACCTGGCTACGGCGGGCAGAGCAAAGCCCCATCCGTGCCTCACCACAGACTGGGTATTGGGCCAATTCAGCGGGAAGCGGGGCAAGGCGGAGCAAGAATACCGGCAGTTCGTCAAATGGGGGATCGGCAAACAATCCGTCTGGACCGACGTGCGGGGCCAGACGATACTCGGTGAAGAAGATTTTGCAGACCGCTTTGTAGATCATCTCAGGAAGCATAAAGAGGTGCCCGAGATCACCGATGTTGAGCGTATATATAGAAAGCCCGCTCAACTCTGAGTAGGCCTTAGTGCTTCGTGGCGTGATTCTATTTCTTCCCGAGAATCGCGTCTTTAGCGGCCTTGGCAACTCGGAATTTGACAACCTTCTTTGCCGGAATCTTGATGGACTCCCCGGTCGCGGGATTCCTGCCCATACGTGCCTTTCGCTGGACCAGGACAAGTTTCCCCAGACCGGGCAGGGTAAACGAGTTCTTGGCTTCTTTGTAGGCGATGGAGGCGATATCCTCCAGGATATCAGTGGCCAATTTCTTCGTGATGTTTGCTCTTTTCCGCGATTCGAGCTGCCAGTTGCGTCTTCGTCATTGCTTTTGCCATGTGCTCTCCTCTTTAGGGTTTTTAAAAATAATGGTGCGAAGATTAAATTATAGAAGGATTATTAATAATTATCAAGGGGAGCGAAGTTAACTTTTCTGTCACGAGAAGTAATCCGCCCATCCTGATTCGTCCTGCCAGACATCAATAGTACTTACTGCAACTCAAACCTGTAAGATCCTTTGCTCAAAATCACAAAGCCCAGGTTTTGCTATCACGACCTGAACCCGCGGATCCGTCTGCGCCATCGCAAAGAACGGGACCATCAGGTCGGTCGCTTGTGAACACATCATTGCCTCAAAGGTCATCGGTTGGCTTCGTGTCTCTGCTTCGCGTCGTCACCAAGCCGTTTGTCCGCTCGGTCATTGGCCCTGCATATTGGCGCATGGCCTATGCCCTCGCTCCATCTCCCGCCCACCCCCGCGCGTCGAAGACTCCCTCGCTCGGCTCGGGAGACATCGACGCGCTCCCATCCGCCCTCGCCGGGCTCCCTTTAGAGACGACTACCAAAAAGCCCGCGATAACTTTTGCGTGCCTGAATCCTCGCATCCGTCCCGCCATCGCTTCGCTCTGTCATGCCTGATGCTTCAAGGATTCTTAACGGCCCGCAAAAGCCATGTGATTTATCGCGGAATGTTCTTCTCCACCCTCGGGGGGCCTGGTTTTTGTGAAGGCCCCCCGGAGGGAGGGTAACTCTGGTTTTAAGAGGGAGGAACAGGAGAATGATCGTCAGCGAAAAGAAAAAGACGGTAAGCGGCTCGAAGGATGTGTCGGAAGTGTTGTTTTCCCTGCTTAATTTTGAACAGGAGCACGACAGAGAAAAGGAGCACTTCTGGATACTCGGTCTCAACACGAAAAATGTCATTCAGTACGCCGACCTTGTTTCCCTCGGCAGCCTGTCAGCCGCAATCGTTCATCCAAGAGAAACGTTCCGGCTTGCAGTGATCAAAGCAACAGCTAATCTCATAGTGGGCCACAATCATCCTTCAGGAGATACGCAGCCAAGCCAGGAGGACATTCTTTTAACGAAGCGGCTCTGTCAAGCTGGAGAAATCCTCGGCATCAATGTGCTCGATCACGTGATTATAGGCGGCGAGGGAAAGTATTTCAGCTTTTGCGACAACGGAATGATAAGGAAGGGGTAATCATTATGGAAAATAACAGCGGGAGGAACAAAGGCATGAAAGTCTATGAAATCATCACCGACCGTCACATCTGTCCAAAATAGATTTTGAATAATTGAAGGGGAAGCCTCACTTCAGGTATAGTAGGTTTGTCGAGGACCTAACTTTACTGAAGGAGGACATCCCCGTGAACAAGTTTAGCAGTATCTTCGGACAGATTCTACAGATATTTTCGCACCAGGAGTTTTATCGTGCGGTGCGGGAGACACAGGCAGAGAAAGGCGTAAAAGGATTTGGTTGCTGGGGCCAGTTCGTGGCCATGCTATTCTGTCAGCTGGGACAAGCGCATTCGCTTCGAGAGATCTGCGGCGGATTGGCTACCTGCTTCGGCAAGCTCAAACATCTCGGGATAGATGCTGCTCCCAAGCGTTCCACCTTGGCGTATGCCAACGCGCATCGGCCATGGCAATTGTATCAGAAGGTTTTTTATCAGTTGTTGGCAAAGTGCCGAGTCCTGGCGCACGGAAAGAAGCCGTTCCGGTTTAAGAACAAGCTGTTCAGCCTCGATGCGACACTGATCGAACTCTGTGTGACCCTGTTTGACTGGGCAAAATACCGGCAGACAAAAGGAGCGGTCAAGCTTCACCTGTTATTGGATCATGAGGGATATCTTCCGGTTTTCGCTACGATGACTGAAGGGAATGTGCACGAAGTAAACATCGCGCACACGCTGAAGTTCCCCAAGGGTTCCATTTTGGCGATTGACCGCGGATATGTCGATTATGAACAATTCGCACGCTGGACGGAGACCGGGATATTCTTCGTAACGAAAGAGAAGGATAATGCCGCCTTCCGGATCATCGAAAGACGAGAGGTGCCCGAGAATCGGAACATCATCAAAGACCAGCTCATTGAGCTGACGGGCTACGAATCGATCAAGAAGTGCCCGCATACGTTGCGACGGGTAGAGGTCTGGGACGCAGAAAATGAACGTATTATCGTTCTGTGGACGAACCATCTCACCTTTGGCGCGACGACCATAGCGAGCATTTACAAGGACCGCTGGCAGATTGAGGTATTTTTCAAGACGATCAAGCAGAATCTGAAGATCAAAACATTCGTTGGGACGAGTCGGAACGCTTTATTGGTACAGATTTGGACAGCATTAATCGCTATCCTGGTGTTGAAGTACTTGAAGTTCCGATCCACACTCGGATGGTCGTTGTCGAATCTGGTTGCCATGCTTCGTTATAATCTCTTCACCTATAGGGATTTATGGACATGGTTGGATAATCCATTTGAAACGCCGCCTATTGTGCCATTTGCGGAGCAACTGGTAATGAGTTATCGGTAATTGGACAGCAGAATAAGGAACCTGAATCCGAGATGATGGATTTGTCTGTCTAAAAGCATTGATTGGCGGGGTGTGGATCAGGAAATTAGATTATCTTGGACAGCAATGACCGACCGTATTCTTGCAGCACTCGACGAGGCACCATCTCGTGGCGCAAGCCCTGGAAGTGCGGCGGCGCACCGCGAAACCTCATCACCGGGAAGCCATATCGCGGGCTCAACATTCTCTTGACCGCGATGCAGGGGTATGCCTCGCCGTACTGGCTCACCTATAAACAGGCCGCCGAGCGAGGCGGACAGGTAAGGAAGGGCGAGAAGGGGACCCCGGTTATTTTCTGGAACTTTACAACGAAGCAGATCCAGAACACTATATAGCCTTGCATAAATAAGGCTATATACCTGTCAATTCAACTACAATACCACCAACATCTACTACAACAGCAACATCCCACTGCAATACCCCGCTCCGGTTACGCCCGGTGGGTTCCGGGTTTGCCGCAATGCGCAAGCGAGCTTTGTGGCCCCCGACCTCCCTCGGCTATCGCATGACGCCGTAAACGCGCGGCGCGGGGTGGAGCTCAGCGTCGCATGCGCGGCTTGTCCGGCGTACTCTGTGCGTCTCGGCTTTCGCGCTGTGCGGCACCCCCTCCACCCATCCGTGCGCCCTCCGCTATTCCCCCCGCCCATCCCCGCGAAGAAACGGAAGACAACCACGACAGCCTTCCGCCTCTTCGCTTCCCGTCTGCCCCCAGGGGCTCCCCGCATCCTCCGCCGAGGAGCAAACCTATGAACCCCGCTTGGTATCGGGCTCGTGCCTCCGCTTCGCTACGGCACCAGCCCGTTTGTTTGCTCGGTCATGCGCCTTGCGCGAACCGGCAACGCTCACGCCCTCGCTCGATCTCCCGCCCGCACCACGCGCGTCAAAGACTGCCTCACTCCATCGGTCACTCGTTTTGCAGGGATCGGCAAACCTCGCGCCCTCCTTCGATCGGCAGACTTCGCCGCGCTCCCGTCCGCCCTCTCTGGGCTCCCCAAAGGCGAAGCCGGAACGCGAAGCGGGGCGCGAAGCGCGTAGCGCAAGCTGCTCGAAAGGTCAGGGTCTTTTTCTGATAGCGACAACGTCAACTGCCCGCCTGCGACTTTTCATGCCGTGCAAGAAGAGCAGTCGTCATGCCAGGGGAAGACACCCTGTTATGCCGACCGCATTTCCTTCTTGACGCACGTCCTGCAAAGCCGAGTGAATCGCAGTCGGATTGTTGGAACTCTACACCCCCGGCCTGTTGCTTGTAGAGGCCGGTGGTTTAGAGTTTTTCCTGAAAGGAGGTGGGTCTTGTGGAGCAGGTCGTCGCGGTCCTCAACCAGGTCGCCGGTCCTTCCGGCTGGTGCGAGGTCGGCCCGGCCTGCGCGGAGTGCGGCGGGTGTGCCTTGGCGCGTTTGTTCCCGGTAGATCCTCAGCTTTCGTTCCGGTTCTCTGAGCCGGAATTAATCTCAAACGGAAAATAGGAGGTAGCACAATGGACAAGCAGCACGTAGAAGGGTGGGGCGTGATTCACATGTACACGCGTGAGCAGGCTATTGCGGATGGTCAACTGGTCGATGTGAGCGAGACGCCCGAGGCGAAAGAGGCGGGTTTCCGTGTTCCGGTTTGTCTCACTGTGGGCGTGCATGCGCTCGTGCAGGTGCCGGAGCTTCTTTCCGGCTGGCAGGACTACAGCGGACGGCTTTGGGATACTCTGTTCCTGGCTGCTGCGGCCTTCAAGCGGGCAGGGGAGAAGAGTCTTGTCCCCTTTGAAGTGATTTATCAGACCGACCCGCGCCGATCCGCCACGGTTACGCTCTGGCTCTGATTCTCCGAGTTCGAGGGTTTCACGATCCTGCTGCCGGAAGAATATTAGCCGAGCGACGATCAAAGAGAGCTCCGGACTATCCGGGGCTCTCAGTTTTTGCTTAGCATTACGCTTCTACAGTTGCCATCTGTCGCAAATTCGTGATATCCCGCAGCGGCGGGGCACCGAACAAACGACCGTACTCGCGACTGAATTGTGAGGGGCTCTCATAGCCGACCTGAAACGCTGCGGTCGTCGCATCTTGTTTTTCGGCGAGCATTAACCGCCGCGCCTCGTTCAAACGCAGCCATTTCTGGTATTGCAGCGGGCTCATGGCCGTCACTTGCCGGAAGTGATGGTGGAAGGTCGATGTGCTCATATTGACCTGGCTTGCGAGCTCCTCTATTCGCAGCGGTTGTGTAAAGTTACCCTTCAACCAATCGATTGCCCGCGCTATCTGTTGGCTTTGACTTCCCGCAGACGCAATCTGGCGCAGACGAGCACCCTGATCACCCACAAGTAAGCGGTAAAAGATTTCCCGCCGGATGATCGGCGCAAGAATGGGAATATCCTGCGGTTCGGCAAGCAGGTCGGTTAAACGTTGAAATGCGGTGACGAGCGGCACCGTGACCTCGCCGGTTGCCATACCGCGGCTGGACTGGTTCGGACGCGGCGGGGGAAGATTGCTGTCAACCATCAATTGAGACATCTCGCGCTGATCAAGTTTAAATACAAGTCCCGTGCAAGGTTTTTCCCGGTTTGCTTTGACGACCTGAACAAATGCAGGAAGATCCACGGACGTTATCAAAAAGTGTTTTGAGTCATACACAAAGCTTTCGTCACCGAGCACCACGCGTTTAGCCCCTTGTGCAATCACGCAAATGCACGGCTCGTACAGAGTGCTCGACGGCTGGGTAGGCTCGATCAGCTGATACAGCAGCAATCCCGGCACTGCAGTGTTGATCAGGTCGCCCTTATCGGCCGATCGGGTAATGCTCTTTCTGAGCGCTTCGAGCGCAACTTCCATTTCGTTATTCTCAATAACCTTCTTAACAGCCCGCATTATCATTTATCCCTCCATGACCATATATTACCAGACTTAACTGGTGGATACACCAATTTTCGAACGTTTCGGAGGATTAGGCAATAAATGAGCAGGATTGGTCTACCCACCTCAATTCTTTCTGGGGTAGGATATGATCGTCAACAGAGGTAGCAAGCAGATGTTCCGCAGTTTGCGTCATAAATTAGTACTAAACGAAGGAGAGGATGGGGCATATGAGCAGAAAAGTACTGGTATTGTCCGCGAGCCCGCGAAAGGGCGGAAATTCCGACCTGTTATGTGATCAGTTCCTGCGAGGAGCAAAAGAGGCTGGCCATGAGGCAGAAAAGATCTTCCTGCGGGACAAGAAGATCAACCATTGCGTCGCATGCGGTGCCTGTCAAGGGAATGGCGGCACCTGTGTCCAGAAGGATGACATGGCCGAGGTCCTGGATAAAATGATGGCGGCCGATGTGGTCGTGATGGCGACGCCCGTATATTTTTACACGATGAACGGACAGATGAAGACGCTAATCGACAGGACCTATGCGCGATATACTAAGATCAGCGGTAAGGAGATGTTCTTTATCATGGCCGCCGCAACCGGCAGCAAGCAGGCACTGGAAAGGACGTTGGAAGGATTCAGAGGATTTACTTCCTGCCTGAACGGGGCAAAAGAAAAAGGGGTCATCTATGGGACCGGTGCCTGGAGTAAAGGAGACATCAAAGGAAGCAAGACGATGAATCAGGCATATGAAATGGGGAAGAACGTATAGGCTTCAGAAGGAACAAGCAGGAAGACCTGCTTATTGAAAGGAGTGCGGAAGAAAATGAATACAAAAGACCAGGACAAGGAACTATCAAGAAGAAAATTTATCCAGCAGACCGCCGTGGTCGGGGCGGGCATTATGTTTGCCGGCCCATCGGACCTTTTTGCGGCAGCCAAAGACGGGAGGGACGCGAATATGAACATAAAAACAAAGGGCTATGCCGCACGGGACACATCCGGCAAGTTGACGCCTTGGGCATTTGAGCGCCGGCCGGTATGGGATAACGATATACTTATAGACATCAAATATGCCAGCATCTGCCATTCCGATATCCACCAGATGAAAGGGCATTGGGGGCCGCAACAGTACCCTCAGGTACCTGGTCATGAGATCGTCGGTGTCGTGGCGGCCGTTGGGAAGAATGTCACCAAGTTCAAGGTAGGTGACAGAGCGGGTGTCGGATGCATGGTGGACAGCTGTCTGGAGTGTGAGACCTGCAAGGATGCGGAAGAGCAGTACTGCCCGAAAACCGTATTTACTTATGGCTACCCGGAAAAAAGCTCTCCCACGGGAATTTCACAAGGCGGGTACTCGACCAATATTGTCGTACGGGATCACTTTGCCGTCCACATTCCGGACCACATCAGTTTCCCGGAGGCCGCCCCACTGCTCTGCGCTGGCATTACCACCTATTCACCGTTGATGAAGGCCGACTTGAAGAAAGGGGTCAAAGCCGGTGTCGCCGGGATCGGCGGGCTGGGGCATATGGCGATCAAACTTGCCGTGTCCAAAGGGGCAGAGGTCTACGCCTTTACCACCTCGCCCGGCAAGGTGAAAGACATTCTTGCTTTCGGGGCCAAAGAGGCAATTGTTGTGGACGACCTCAGCAAGTTGGCACCCTATAAAGGGAAGCTGGATTACATGATTTGTACCATTCCCTATCAATACGATGTCGCTGCATACACCTCGGTCGTGAAACCATATGGTACCTATACTCAGGTAGGGATGCCCGAGAAGTTCGAACTGACGTTGAATAACCTCGGCCTTTCCATCAGCCGGGTAAACTTCAACGCTTCCCTGATCGGCGGCATGAAGGAAACGCAAGACGTGGTCAATTACTGTGCGGACCATAAAGTTCACCCACAAATACAGATCATAAAGGCCGAACAGGTCAATGAAGCCTGGGAGAATGTGGTGAATAAAAAGGCTCGCTACAGATACGTGATTGATGCTGCGACATTCTAGCAGGCCGCTGAAAAAGTGGCCTTCAGTTTAAAAAATTCTATTCGGAGCTTGATTTTTATCCTACTGCAAAGCCTATGACACACTTTGTAGCTCATTCAAGATCGCCTTTCGGCACCCATTATCGGGATTCTACTGCGCTTTTGCTATGTAGCAGCCGCAGTTCGCCGTTGGATATTTACTATTCGCAGCAGGTTGTATGCAGCTCCGACGAACAAGGCTTGAAGGTGGATTCGATCTCTTCCCTTGTACCGTGTCCGCCTGAAACCGCCGATGCTCTTGAGCCATCCGAAGATCTCTTCCACCCGTTTTCGGATTCGCTGGCTGATGTTGTATCCTTCGTGCCGCGTGGTGCGTCCATCTATGGCAGAGCCGCCTCTTCTTTCGGTGTTGGCCGCAACATGCGGCGTGATCTCTCTGCCCCGCATGGCCTCAACAAAGCCCTGGGTATCGTAGCCCTTATCGGCACCGATGGTCTTGGGTTTAACGCGTTTCCGCGCCTGACGGGTAAGCATATCCTTGGCCGCCTCCCGTTCCGCATCACCCGTTGCCGGGGTAACGGTGATGTCGACCAGCAGGCCGTTTCGGTTCTCCATCAAGGCATGGGCGCCGAAAGAAAGCTTAGCCTCCTTGCCCGCGCTCTTCTTCATCAAACGAGACTCGGGATCAGTGGTAGAAGCATGAGTCTTGTTCGACCGTTTCTCACCCCGAAAGTTCACCGTGGGATTTCCCGGATCATCGTCCGTCGTCGGGCGGTCCGAAGGGTCCTCGTCCTTGGGACGGAAGCTCTTCAGACTGGCGCAGGCCTCAATAAGGCTGCCGTCCACCGTAAAATGATCATCCGAGAGCAGCCCGCCTTTCCGGGCGATGTTAACCACACGATCAAAAAACTTCACGGCCACCCGATGTTCCAGAAGCCGATCCCGGTTCTTCGTGAACGTCGTGGGATCGAAGGACGACTCTTCCAGGTCCATATCCAAAAACCAGCGGAAGAGAATGTTATAATCCACCATTTCGCAGAACTGGGTTTCGGAACGCACCGAGTACAGGGCGATCAAGAGCTGGGATTTCAGCAGCCTCTCCGGCGGGATCGACGGCCGCCCCATGTTGCTGTACATGGAGTCGAAGACCGGCGAAAGCTCTGCAAGAACCGTATCCGCATGGGCTTTGATCGCCCGCAGAGGATGCTGGGCCGGGACACGCTGTTCAGGAGAAAAGTAACTGAACATCCCGCTCTGAATCTCGTTTTCACCGCGCATGTGGCCTCCTTGTCAACTGCCGTTGCGCCACTATACGCATTTACATCACGTTTGAAAAGGACTTTTTCAGCAAACTGCTAGATAGTGGCGCGGCCGGAGAAATCCGATGAATCGTACTCTATCTGTTTTTGTCGGACTTGCGATCTGTATGCTCATTGCTTACTCCAATGCAGCGGAGAAACAAATGGCCATGAAAATACGCGTGAAGGCAAACGGGAATACCACGGTGTTCGAACTCAACTCCAGTCCGGCAGCTCGGGATCTGTATGCCCAGCTGCCGCTGAGCATCACGGTAGAGAATTATAGCAACAACGAGAAGATTTTCTACCCGCCAAAGAAACTGAACACCGCTGATACTCCGCTGGCCGATAGCGGCCGGGCAGGAACACTTGCTTATTACTCCCCCTGGGGAGACGTCGTGATGTTCTACAAAGGATTCAAATCAGCCCGTGGATTGTATGAGCTGGGACATGTCACATCGGGGGGTGAGCATATACCGGAGATGTCCGGTACGATTCAGGTCGAGAAAGACAAGACCCCATGATATCATAAATAAAGGAGATACACCATGAAAGGTACTGTTCTCTACGGGCCGCGCGATATACGTTTTGAAGAACGCGATGACCCTAAAATCGTAAAGCCGACAGATGCCATCATCAGGATCTCGGCGACCTGCGTGTGCGGGTCCGACCTGTGGCCCTATCGCGGGCTTCAGCCGGTCAACGAACCAACACCGATGGGCCATGAATACTGCGGCATTGTCGAGGAAGTCGGCAGCGCCGTGCGGTCGGTCAAGCCCGGACAGTTCGTTATCGGATCATTCTTCAGCTCCGACAATACCTGTCCCACATGTCAGATCGGCTATCAATCCTCCTGCCGGGACCGGGAGCTGGTCCTCGGAGCCCAAGCGCCTTTTCTACGCATTCCGAATGCGAACGGCACCCTTGTGCCTACCCCTGCGATTCCTTCGGCTGACATGATCCCGAGCCTCTTGACGCTCTCGGATGTCATGGGCACCGGCTGGTTTGCTGCGGTCGCGGCGGATGTGAAGCCGGGCAAAACGGTCGCCGTGGTCGGCGACGGTGCGGTCGGGCTGCTCGGCGTGCTCTCGGCAAAGCAGATGGGCGCTGGTCGGATCATCGCGATGAGCCGTCACGAGACGAGGAAGAAGCTTGCCTGTGAGTTCGGCGCGACCGATATCGTGACCGAACGCGGTGACGCGGGCGTTGCCCGTATCAAGGAGATGACCAAGGGGATCGGCGCGGATGCGGTGCTGGAATGTGTCGGCACCCAGGAATCGATGATGCAAGCGATCCGAGCTACCCGGCCGGGCGGGTACGTGGGTTTTGTCGGTGTCCCGCACGGAGTCGAGCTCGATGGACAACAGCTGTTCTTCGCTCATGTTCACCTTCACGGCGGTCCGGCGCCGGTTCGCCGCTTCCTGCCCAACCTGATTGACCTTACCTTGAACGGCAAGATCAATCCCGGCAAGGTCTTCGATATGACCCTGCCTCTCGACCAGGTGGCGGAGGGCTATCGCGCCATGGACGAGCGCCGCGCGATCAAGACGCTGCTGCGGCCGTAATCCGAACGGCATTAACGGTATTATTGTTACTTTTTAAAGGGAGGTATTTATGTCAGACAACGATGTGAAAAAAGCTACTGATGAGTTGAAAGCTTTGGCCCCGGATTATGCGCAATTGACCCAAGATGTTCTTTTCGGCGATGTCTGGAAACGTCCGCCTCTGTCTCAGCGGGACAAAAGCCTGATTACGGTCACCTGCCTGGTTTCCCTGAACCGAATCGAACAGGTCGAATTCCATCTGAAGAAGGCGTTCGAAAACGGCTTGACGAAGGAAGAGTTGGTCGCAGCGATCACGCATATTGCCTTTTATGCCGGCTGGCCGACTGCCGCATCGGGCCTTGATCACCTGAAAAAGGTACTCGATCAGAAATGAATTTTAGGAAGAATTTCGAAATGCGATTCTGCTGCCGGAAGGATATTAGAAGCGTTTTCTACAGGCTGGGCGAAGTTATCGCTGTGAATCGGCGATGTTCAGGCCTTTTTTACTGTGCTAAAAATGTGCTAATTTAAATCCAAATTGACAAAATCATCGTAATAGATATAATAATCGTGACGCCGAAAAAAGCCTGATTTTCAAGGAAAAACGGGAAACCCGAACAACATCAACGGTCTGGTGTTTTAGGATTTTTCGACTTTCACGGCGATAACAAGGGTTCGAATCCCTTTGGGGACGCCATTCAAATCAAAGAGTTAGCTAATCAGCTAGCTCTTTTTTCTTTTCCCAACGTAGCCAAAGCGTGGCCACTCTCCTTTGTATCCAAGACTTTTACCGCTTCGCTCAGATTTTCAGGAGTAAGATGGCAGTACCGGACAGTCATTCTCAGATCCTTATGTCCCAACAGTTCTTTGACCGTGTTAATGTCAACGCCTTGCTGGACAAGGTTTGATTCAAAGTCTTGCCTGAGATCAATGGGAACTTAAGTTGTCTATATCTGCCCTCATTGTGGCCCTTTTTGAAAGCTACAGATACCCATTTCACGTGAGTACCGTTTGAAAAACACTGTAAAATGGCGCGAGGGCATAAGGATCTAACTCACCTTCCTCCGCTACGCGAAGGAACAGCGGATCTGAAGTCCGAGCATAGCTGAAACCTCAACAGCTTGCTTGTACTTCGCATGTCGGCTGGAGCTGGAAGCCGGATTTTTCAATCCACGTGGGAACAAGAGAGTCACAACAAAAAGGATTTGGTTAATTGGCCGGATCGTTTCCTGAATAAGGAGTTATCCAGTACTTTTTAAAAACTAACTTTCATTCCTTATAAATTATCCCGTTTACGCTCCCTAAAGTCATGCAATAATGTTAAGCCTTGAAGGGTATAGAAATGAACAATCCAACCGAGGTAAACGCCGCCAATAATATCACTGAGGAAGTGATAATCTGTAGCGATTAAAGCCAGAGCCAGAACTGATAGAAATCCAAAAAACACAGATCCGTATCGTGGATAAAATCTACCCAGGGCGACAAGGAAGACCGTGAACACGGCCATGTGTCCTGACGGAAAACCATTGTAGTGTCCGACGCCGTGGAGCCAGCGGAACTCATTGATGTTGGGGTGATGTAACCAGTATCTTGTATTGCTTCTGCCAACTATATGCTTAAGGGTAGATTCAAGAAAAAACGTGAGGGGGACAGTAACGGCAACAAGCCAAAAGAACCGTGCATGTGTGTTGTGAATGCCTTTATGAGCAAGGCGGAAATATGCAATCCATGCAATACCAGTAATGATACAAACTATGTGAAATAAAAAGTCGGGGATATTAGCAGAATAGACGGCCAAGTGCGCATTGGACATCCATGCTCTACTGACGAACAAGGCTACTCTTGCATCGGCAAAATAGTAGCTGTATATGATAAGCAGTACAACCAGCGGGAAACTGATAATGATTTTTTTAAAATCCATACTGATGCGCACCTTAAAAACTTATTCAAAAAAATTAAAAAAGATGATTTGAAAGTACACCGCTGCTTAGTAAATGAGAACGGTAGGTGGCTCCTGGAATGGGATGAGACAACTTTATTATTATTACTCTTTTTTATCGTCCTATGTTGATTAGACTTGGGCTCGTTTCTTGGTCCACGTTCTCTTATATGGCTACTCTAGCCTTTTCCCGGCCAATCAATTTTTGGTTATGACGATTGCGATAGAATAATTATGAGCAAATGCATTAGCAGAAAAAGTCCTTCAAACAATATTATGTCCCTAATGCTATTCTATTTATTATAACATGATTCATATACATTTAATATTTATGTTCACAAAGTTACGACTAATCAGAAAATACGAATGGAAGCATTCATGCCGGGACCGTCAGCATCACACTTGCCGAAGTAATAGAAATGGACAAAATATGCTTCGTGCACTTCTTCTTGGTGATTGTATTTAAAATATAATAGGACATTTTAACGCAAGCTATGCCACCGATTTTTTATCAAAAAAGTCAGATTCAATTAAATTTTTACAATAAGGTGACATCGGGAAAATTTACACTATGCCTTCTTGTTCAAATAGGAGGTTATAAATCAAAGAGTTAGTTGTAGAGCATGGAAATTGCATTTAAATAACCAGATGAACCATGCCACTGACAACAACCTGAAGTTATGAGCTCGTGATGGATGCTCGTATCCGCCTTCATATGTTACATCATTGGCCAGGGCATACTTTGAAATCGGAATTATGCGCCATTTACATATTTTCCTCCACCTTGTTCAAACCTCAAGGCATGCGGAAGAGATGATACTCGGTATTTGCCGGAGAAACTATGTTGAATGAAAACCATGTATGTCCCTTCAGGGCTCCGGAAAAAGAGACCGGTGGGACCCCTTTTCAGGAGATATTAGTGTCTGAACAGTTGAAAGACCACCTCGCCGCCCTTGCTGATACGATCGGCTTTCGGCTGAGCGTGTATTTCCCTACAGACGGTCTGCTAGCTGTTCCCAGTAGCCCCTTTTCCCCATGCAACGAACTTCATGCGGTGCCCTCTGAATGTGGGACCTTGGGAGAAACGAACTGTTGTTCTGCGATAATGAGCGCGACGATGAAGATGATCCCCAAGATATTTACGTGTTCTGCAAAAATGATAAATTTTGTCGCTCCCATTGAATATATGAACGAAAAAGCGGTGATCCTGGGGCATGGAGCATTTTCTTCGTATAAGGATTATCGTGATTACGTGAACATTATGCGCTCACGAGAAAATCATATGACGACCATAACAGTGCCGCAGACCTTTGTCAATAAAAGACAGGCATGGCAGACATGCAATTTTGTTACCGACTCGGTAAATCGGCTGTTGAAATACATACAGGACAATGTTTCCCTGAGGAAGAAGATAGAAATCGTGATGGATGTCTTCGGTCAGCGGAGTACTTTTACAGATGACGAACCCAGCATGTTGTTTCGGTTCATTACAGACAAACTATTTGCCGTGCTCGATATCTCTTGCATCACCGTACTTACCTTGGACAAAAAGCAAGGAAAATATACGGGTATTTACAGCTTGAAGTACCGTGCCGGGAAGGCCCTGGTTCAAAGCATCAGTGAGAATGACATCATCGTTAAGGACCTCCTGGGCGGCAAGCAATACGTCTTGTTTAAAGTGCCTCGTACTGATCGTCACGACAATTCAACGCCAGAGCCGAGGGCGTGGTACTTCTTTCCTGTCACCGTCAACAGCTCATTAGAGGCCATCTTGGCCATATCTGACCGGACGCTTAAGGAAGCTGATATAAATATTATCTCCGCATTATGCAAACATGCTGCCCTCTTGGTAGAGAATCAGCGATTACACTACGATTTGGGCCAGAAAGTTAAGCAGCTCGACGCAGCTTACGCACTACCGGGAACCATTGAGAATCATCTTGAGTATAAGGCCCTCCTGCAGGCAATTCTCGACAAATCCGCCGAGTTGCTGATGGCGGAACAGGGGTCATTGATGCTCGTCGACCAAGCGACGGAGGCACTGCTCGTCGAGGTGAAAAAAGGAATAGGGGACACCGTCCCCGAGAAGCTCGCCATACCCAAGGGCGAAGGAATAGCTGGAAAAGTAGCAGTGCTTGGCGAGTCCTTCCTCGTGAAAAATCTCGAAAAGGACCCTCGATTTAAGCAGAAAAACAGGCAGCACTATAAAACACCATCATTTGTAAGTGTTCCTCTCAAAATAGAAGAACGCATTATCGGCGTACTCAATTTATCGGACAAAACGACAGGCGAAGTCTTCGACGATGAAGACTTGAAGCTCATACAGACGTTTGCCACACATGCAGCCATTATCCTGGACCGGATGTCGCTGTATAATCAAACTGAAGAGCTTAAGCGACTTTCCATTACCGATCCGCTCACGGGCCTTCTCAACCGGAGATATCTTCAGGACAGACTGGAGGAGGAATTGGCACGATCCAAACGGCACGAGCGAAACATGTGCCTTCTTATGATGGATCTTGACGGGTTCAAATTCTATAATGATACATACGGTCATCTGACGGGTGACAGAATCTTGAAACACGTGGCGGACGTAATCATGAAATCAGTCCGCACGATGGATGTGGTATCACGCTTCGGCGGCGACGAATTTATCGTTATCCTCCCAGAAACTGAATTGACGCTGGCAATCAAGATTGCGGAACGATTGAACAATGATATTATGAAAAAGGCGTTGCCGACA
Organism: Nitrospirota bacterium; assembly: GCA_963790205.1. GTDB lineage: Bacteria > Nitrospirota > UBA9217 > UBA9217 > UBA9217 > CAWBNQ01. The sequence goes on along the minus strand of CAWBNQ010000014.1, from coordinate 344,288 downwards.
GAGAACAGCATTGCGAAATCTGAAAGCTTTATTACGGCGAGTATCGGCATCGTGTCCTATCCGCAGCACGGCGAGACCGCAGAGCAACTCCTGGAAAATGTCGACAAGGCGATGTATTGTGCAAAACATGAAGGAAGGAACAAGGTCAAGGTGCTATGAGGAGAACTATTGCTGGTATGATTTCAAAAGATGCGCGGGTCCCTGATGTGGGAGGGAGTGACCTTTAGCAGGAAGTATAGTAATAATATTTGAAGATGGACTTTTCTTCTGCATAATCTTCTGTAGGTATCGCCCATGCCCTCCGCCTCATCGCTCCTTCCGGTTATTCACTGCTGAGAGTACCTTGTTTCGTCATTTCATGATATCATCACGTACAATTCATAGCGTTCACTCCAAGCAGGCTAAAATAATTAAGACAGATGCTCGGTCCCTCGTTAATCAGTGGTCGCACTTTCCTCGCCGGTGTTTGATAATAAGCTCTCCCGTTCCCCCGAAACGCGCTGTAACGGTGGCTGTAGTTTGTAGAGCGATTTCATCAATTTTTGAAATTCCTCTTCCTGGTAACTGCCGGTGTAAAGACTTTCCATAAATTGTGAAATTTTTTCGCTGATCGACTCGGCGACCGCGTAGTCTTTCACTGTAAAAGGGCCGGGGGTCTTTTTGTTATTCAGATTCATCACACCGATAACCCGGCCTCCGATCTTTAAGGGGAAGGACATGAGGGACTTTGTAGTGTATTGAGGTATGCTTTTCTTTGCAAAGCGAGGATCGCTCTCTATGTTTTCTATGAACAGCGGCTTACCCTCCAGCGCAACCCAGCCGGCTATCTTGTCGCCCATTTTTATGCTTGTCCGCTTGACAATTTCATCTTCCAGCCCCCGCGACGCTCTGACGGTCAGTTCATTCGTAAGATCATCGCTCAGCATGATAGAGCAGATATCTATGTTGAGGCGCTCCGAGATAAACTCAGCAAAGGAGTCCATGCTGATATCTATGAGCGTATTAAGCTTTTCATTTGAGCTCTTTGGTATGGTGAGCGTGATCTGGCAGGCATTCCCAGTATTCTCGGCGATAATGCCCCAACGGTGGACCTCAATAATGTTCCAGGCAAGGTAGAGCTTGAGCCGCTGTTCCTGGTTCTCCAATCGGAAAACTTGTTTCAGGTTGTTGCGCGATGGGATGACATTTTTCGGCAGCTTCCGAGGAAGAGCAATGACAACAGAAACAAAATTTTGGTTCTGAGCGGTAATCTCGATCGTATCGCCCTGTTCAAGATAAAAACAGAGTCCATCGATCAAGTTCATAAAAAGCTGCGTGATTCTGCTTTTATCTCCGATAATATCTGGCAGGTCATCTGAGACGCCGACCTTTAATTCAATGCCCTTTTGCATCAACGCGCTCTTGACTGATTTGGCTTCCACTAATTCTTTAAGAAGATCACCGATATTCAGAATGGTTTTTTCCAGTATTCTAGACTCCTCCTCGAATCTGAGGAAGTTGAGGAGATTTTCTACAAGCGTGATGAGCTTGTCCGTTTCTGCGGTAATAATGTTCTGAAACTCTTTGCGATCATTTTTCGTTATAGCGTCATGCTGTTGCAGGCAATAGATCGCACCCTTGACAGAATTCAAGGGGGTCCGGAGCTCATGAGAGATTCGCGTGAGAAATTCATTTTTCACTAAATAGGATTCAATGAGTTTTCGGTTTATTTTTTCGAGTTCTACAGCTTTTGCTTCCAGTTGGTTCAACAGGAGAACGTTCTCGAGCGCAATAGCCGCATGGTTGGCAATGCTTTTTAATAGATCGAATTCATCCGTTGTGAAAGGGGTGCCATCCCTCTTGTCGTTGATATTGAGGACGCCGAGGATTTTTGTTTTATTCATGATGGGACAGGAAACGAATGACCTGGTTTTATAGTGATCTCGCTTGTCAACCGGAAATCTCGTGTCTTTCTCAATATTCTCGACCAGCACGGGATGGCGGTTCAGGGCCACGGTTCCTGCAATCCCTTCGCCGATCTTGGCGTTGTATTCCCTGATAAATACTGGATCTAACCCCCGCGCAGTGAGGATGTAGAGATGATTCTGGTCGTTGAGCAACATAAGGGAGCCTGTTTCGGCGTCGGTGTAATCGATGGCCAGGTCAAGCATGATGTTTGCGATGGAGCGAAAATCATGGAATTCAACCACGGCCATGGAGATGCGCTGGAGGATGGAGAATTTGGCCTTGAAAAGATTTAACCTGTCCATTCTGTCCCCGTTTCATGAGACGAGCCAATCATGCCTGTTCTGCGACAATCAGCCGTCTGATATCCGCTTTGGCGTCTCATATTTTGCCGAGTACGGCTACACCTCTTTAAGTCTTTTGTAAAATGTTTTCCTTGATATGCCGAGTTTTTTTGCGGCCTCTGATTTGTTTCCGCTGCATTCCAGAAGTGCGTGGTTGATCGCCTGGAGTTCGAGCTGCTTCAGGGGCTTTATCGCGGTGACTGCTGCCGTCGTCCTCCGGTGGGAAAGAAGCTCAAGGGGGAGGTCGTTCTTAGAAATAGTTCTTCCTTTGGTGAGGACGATAGCCCGTTCGATCACATTCCTCAGCTGCCTGATATTACCAGGCCACGGGTAAGTCATGAAGATATCCATCACTTCCTCTGAGAAGGTCAGTACCTTTTTTTCCCTCAGACAGAATTCGTTGACGAATTCCGACACCAGCAGGGGGATGTCCTCCTGCCGTTCCCTCAGGGGCGGTACGTCTATCTGGATCACGTTAATCCGGTAGAAAAGATCTTCCCGGAAGTTGCCTGTCGCAACTTCCTTCGTGAGATCGCGGTTCGTCGATGAAATAAGCCGGAAATTAACCTTGGTCTTTTTGTTACTCCCCAGCCGTTCTATTTCCCGTTCCTGCAATCCCCTGAGAAGCTTTGATTGTACCGCAGGCTCAAGTTCTCCGATTTCATCAAGGAAAATAGTGCCGTTCGCCGCCTCCTCAAATTTTCCAATCCGTGCAGTCACTGCTCCGGTAAACGCCCCTTTTTCGTATCCGAAGAGTTCCGATTCGATGAGTTCCCGCGGAATCGCAGCACAATTGACGGGGATAAAGGGTTTGTCATGCCGTGCGCTACGGTAGTGGAGGTTCCGGGCGATGACTTCCTTGCCCGTTCCGGTTTCGCCCTGGATTAGAACGCTGCTTTCGCTGTCTTTTACAGAGTTGATTGTTTTGACTATGTTGCTCATGGCAGAGGCGTGGCCCAGTATGCCGCAGGATGGATACCCGGAAGAGACCATGTGTTGACTGCTCTTCAATTTCTTTTTCAAACCGTATTCATCGATGGCCTGTGCAAGAGTGCTTTTCAATTTATGATAATCGGGGGGTTTGATAAAGTAAAAATAAGCTCCGTTCGACATGGCGGTTACTGCCGACTCCACCGTTCCGTATGCGGTAAGGAACATGACCGGGATGTCGGGGTGATGTTGCGTGACATAATCGAAGAGCTGATACCCATCCTTGGCCGGCATTTTCAAGTCGGTAATGATCGCGTCTACATCTTCTCGATGAATAATTCCGACGGCTTTATCAACGTTCAGGGACTCGATCACGTGGTACCCGACCTCGCGAAGGATGGCCGAGAGGACCATCAGGGCATTAGCTTCATCGTCCACGATCAGAACTTTTCCACAGTTCCTCGCAGTTGTCTCTCCTTCGCGCCGCGGCAGAGGATATATAGCCGTACCGTCGCCCACGCTCAGCACCTTTTCGCAGTTTCTCATAGTTGTTTCTCCTTAGCATCGCGGCAGGGGATATATAGCCGTACCGTCGTCCCCGTATCCTTTTTACTGTCTATTTTGATATGTCCCCGGTAATATTTAAGTATTTCGTAGGTAATCAGCAAGCCGAACCCCCTTCCTGCGTCGCCGGATCTCGGAGCGAGTCCGTTGATCTTCCTGTCTGCCATCCCTGGCCCTGTATCCGATATCTCGATGACGACATACTGATCTACAGACTTGGTTTCGTTGAATGTTCTTACCTTCAGCCGGCCGCCGTATTTCATGGCATCTATTGCATTATTGATTACATTCAGAATGATCTGCTCAAGGTGAAAAGCGTTTATCATGATCGGCATTGTTTCCCCCAGATCAAAGTCTGCCTGAATGTTGCGGGTATGCATCTGGAGAGATGTAAAAACCTGTATTTTTTTCAGCACCGAATTGATATTGGTGGCAGATACCTCCATATCTGCGATTGATGCGCTGAGGAATTTCGTTATAAAGCTTTCGAGCCGTGAGATCTCCTCCTGCATGATCTTCGTAAATTCAACAAGTGGTTCTTCATGGCTATATTTTTCGCTGAGGTAGACGACGGCACCCTTAATGGCATTCAAGGGATTTCTGACGCCATGAGCCAATGTAGATGCCGTTTTACCGATATTGATAAATTGCTGTGACTGATTGAGCTGATGTACGACTGAGCAGGCAGAGGAGACGTTTAAAGTAACATCGACCTGTTTAACATCACCGTTAGACGATTTTCTGGGATAGATTTCGATATCTGCATTTATATGCGAAAACAAACAGGGAATTCGATGACCCTTGATCGATATTGCCTTCTTTCTTTTAACAGCCTGCACAAGAGCTTCCTTCCCCTCGAAAAATATCGGAGGCAGCACGTCATAATATTTGTTCCCGAGGGCCAATACGGGAGTCTTGCCTGTAAACTGGGCAATTTCTCCACACCATGAGATTATGTATAATTTTTTATCTGTGGTAAAAGAAAGTTCATTCATAATAAGTAATATGTTAGTATTTGAAGTTTCCCGAGTGCCGACTCGGGAGCCTTGCCTGCAAACTGGGAAATTTTTCCACACCATGAGATTAGGCATAATTTGTTATCTGTGGGAAAAGAAGGTTCGTTCATAATTAAGTAATATATTAGAATTCTGGGTAGCAATAGACAATACCCCGCGTCGGGTATTTTATGGGGATGCTAAAAGTTGCAAAAAATATATATAAATAGCATCGTCCGACAATGTAAGTTAGTTAGAATCAGTATAGCATAAAGCAGACAAGATATTGTGGGTGGCCATAGAAAAGTGAGTCACCCGCTAAGCTGGTCATTGGGAAGTTTAAAAATACAGAGATGCTCCGCGCGGAAGCGTTCACTGAACAGAAGGGAAACGATAGAGCTTGGTCAGGAAGCGCTTGGGTAGCCGACATTGTTGCCAGACCATTTTGGGTGGAACCGCACAATGATTATCTGCAAATTTAACTGGATTTATGAAGAAAAGACGATCATAGCTCCATAATTGTCTAGGCAAGTTTTCAACAGCAGAATAGTTTACGATCGAAGCTTCATTAAAAGATATAAGGAGGGGCACAAGCTTGGATGTATTCTTTTCAGGCCTTTATGGCACTTAAAAAAATGACCGTCCTTTGCAATGCACGGCAAAGGGCGGTCATTATCGCGGTGAGGATAAAGTAAGGAAGGAGGGACATCCTGAGTCATTCCGCTTCTTTTCTGATTCGTGCTAGCTCTTCAACCATCCCGTTTTATAACAATATGATTTAATCGTCACTCCGGGTTGAATTCCCCGCCGCTTGCGGCGGGGTAGTTTATTGGTATATTTTTACTTGCGGTTTAGCATTGTAAAATTTTTTGACCCATGCGAAAAACTTGCTTCTCCATAGCCTTTATCAGCTTGGTCAGGTAGTTGTTATTTTTGATACTTCATCAGTGTTTATTATAAAAGGACATGTAATGACCATTTTTCAGAAGTATCAGTTATGTAAAGTATACCGACGATGTACTACAGGCACCTTCACAATTAAGGACTAAGGACAGCGTACCTAACAACGGGCATGTCATTTCCTTAGTCAGTGGGAAAAATAACGATTACTGATGGAATTGCTTTGGCCTACCTGATTACTTTAACCTTAATTCTTTGGATGGTGAACAGGTCCTAAGGCGTTGGTTCGAGTTCGATATCGTAATAATAATTGGTAGTGGAATGTCCGCAGAAATTACGGATATGCTCGCAGTAAACCGGGCCCGCCTTTTCTTCCCATCCACATGCACAACACAGGCATAAGTCCTCCGGGTCCGTTTTCTTCATATAGTTATCGCAACGTGGACACTTTATAAACCAAATCCCTTGCATAAGTCCCCATCTTTCTCTGTCACGATTACTCGACCGTAACGCTCTTTGCCAGGTTCCTCGGCTGGTCGACATCGCAAGCCCTCAGCACGCCTACATGGTAGGCAAGGAGCTGCAGGGGGATCACGGTTACAAGGGGAGCAAGCAGCGGGTGGCTGACCGGCACTTCTATAATGTCGTCCGCCTTGTTCATGAGAGATCCGGGTGAATCGGTCACGGCAATCACACGCCCCCCCCGTGCCTTCACCTCTTCGATGTTCGAAAGAGTTTTTTCAAACAAGCTGTTCCGGGGGGCCACGACGATCACCGGTACGCTTTTATCGATCAACGCGATGGGGCCGTGTTTCATCTCACCGGCGGCGTAGCCTTCGGCATGAATATAAGATATCTCCTTCAGTTTCAAAGCGCCTTCAAGAGCAATGGGATAGTGGATTCCTCTGCCGAGGTAGAGAGCTGTCCTTGCGTGCATTAAAGTACGGGCAAGTTTCTGGATTTCCTGGTCCCTGCTGCCTGCTTCTTTCACGAGCGCTGGAATTTCTTTTAGTCCGGCGATGAGTCGTAGTGCGTCATCCTGTGAGATCCGGTTTTTGTTTATTCCCATGGCAATGCCAAAAATACAGAGGGCCGCCATCTGAGCAGTAAAGGCCTTGGTCGAGGCAACGCCGATCTCGGGGCCTCCCCGGGTATACAGCACGGCGTCGGCCTCGCGTGTCGAAGTGCTGCCCACTACGTTACAGATGGTGAGGGTCGTTGCGCCATTTTTCTTTGCCTCGCGCTGGGCAGCAAGGGTATCGGCAGTCTCGCCTGATTGCGTTATGGAAATGAAGAGCGTACCGGATTCGATGATCGGTTCCCGGTACCGGTATTCAGAAGCGATGTCGACGCTCACTGGAATTCGGGCAAGCTTCTCTATCATGTATTTGCCGACGAGCGCTGCGTGATAGGACGTGCCACAGGCTGTCAAATGCAGCCTTCTGAGATCAGCTCTGCGGTGGGCATATATACCGAGCTTGTTTAGGATACTGGGCGGGTCATCGATCCATTCACCGATGGTGTTCATGATCGCCTGGGGCTGCTCATGGATTTCCTTGTGCATGAAGTGATCATGTCCGCCCTTTTCGGCCATTGCAGGCGTCCAATCGATAGTAACGATGCGATCTGTGGCCGGAATAACCATGCTCGACGCATGATCGAGAAGCTCAATCCCCTCCGCCGTCAGGGCGCACAGTTGCCCATCCTCCATGAATATAACGCTTTTTGTATAAGGCAGGATCGCGGGAATATCGGAAGCAAAGAAAAATTCGCCATCCCCAATCCCGAGGACGAGAGGACTGCCCTTCCTGATCGCAATAAGCATGTCGGGACATTTCTCGCACAAAATGCCTAGGGCATAGGATCCCTTTAACCGCTGAACCGCTTGCTTGATCGACGACATGAGGGGGAGCCCCTGGTGGATAGAGCGAGCGATCAGGTGAGGGATAACTTCGGTATCGGTCTGCGAGAGAAACGTGTGCCCCTCTGATTCGAGCTCGGCTCTCAGTTCACAATAATTTTCGATGATTCCGTTGTGGACCACGGCAATGCCGTCGACAGCGTGCGGATGGGCATTTTCCGCCGAGGGTACGCCATGCGTGGCCCAGCGAGTATGCCCCAAGCCGATTCGTACGCTGGGAAGCGGGTCAGGCAGAATTTTCTGCAAGTCCCATAGTTTCCCTTTTGTTTTGTAGACGTCCAGCCCTTTCCCGTTCAGGAAGGCGACGCCCGCAGAGTCATACCCCCGGTATTCAAGCCTCTTCAGTCCGTCAACGAGCATTTGAAGCGATCTGCCCTTACCGATGTAACCCACGATTCCACACATGATGCCCTCCGTGAATTTATGGTACGGATACACAGGGGGTAATGAACCCCGGCGGATGATTCTTTTACTTTGCTGCAACTTTTAGTGCTAACGACAATATGCTTGGGACAAGCGTTAATAAATAAGCTGCAAATCTTGTTCCCTTGGCCATTTGAGAAGGTGCAGCGCAAGTGTGATAACGATAGAGGACGAATCCGAATTCGTTTAAACCCTAATGGATCAACTGCTTGCTTCCGGTCTCGACAAACAATCTGCATTCTTGTGTCTGATATCACCGCTACGAAGAAACATCATGCGCCATTTTTTTTAATATGGCGGGGAGCTGTTGCGTGCCTGCCCTGTGTCTCTCGGAAACAGTATCGTTTTGTAAACTGATGCATTTTCCGTATATTACCGAAAATGTATCCAGCGGAACCAGTGGGGATCGTCCAGCAGCGTGGGACAGTGTTTCCTCTGGAGCCACTAATGAAGACAACAGCCAACTCCCGCAGATAACACATTGATAATCCGTCTTTAAAGAAAACAGGCATCAAACTTGCTCAATCTCAACCATGGCAAAACTGCAAAATAGTATTCTGATCATAGACGAATACGGTTTTTCAAAAATCTGTTCGGCCATTCTTGAAAGAGTGGGGTACGAGACGGACACGGTTTCGCAAACCAACGAACTTTCGTCGAAATTGAACAATGATGCGATTGGGCTTATCGTCACCAGTTATCCTTATTGCACATCGGTGTTCTACGAAATCAAAAAAAGGTACATCCCAACCATCATCCTCTGCGACAATTTCGATGAAAACCTCATCGATATCCTGAACAACTACGGCAATTCGTTCTGCATGATGAAACCGATCGATTACGATAAATTCAAAAATCTTGTTAAACAGGTGATAAGTGGCGAAATCACCGCACAAGGAGGATACAGCCTTGTATAAAATGGTCTCAATCGCTTTGGCTGTTGTTCTCCTTTTTGCCGGGGGTGCACCGATCGACATAAAGCAAAGGAAGCATTCTTCACCCAAGGGATGAAGCACCTTGAAGCGAATAATCCCGGGAGCGCGATCCTCTTTTTCAAGGATGCACTCGAAAAGGACCAAAACTATTTCGATGCAAGATTGGTGCGGCCGTAAAATATCTGCAGAAGGTTCTCGGTCTCGGTGATTTCCCGGAATACCGGCAGGCAACTGTCCTCCTTTCTCAATTGAACGGCGGAACAAGGTCACGGACACAGTGAGGAAATACGAAAGGGCAGAGACTGTTGCTGTTATGGATGCGCAGCGTAAATCGGGGTAAATATTTTCAACCGTCTGAAAGGGTGCTGCAGTGAAAGTGAACGACAAAACTATCCTGGTACTGTTATTAGGCGATTTTCTTCTCGCCCTGTGCGCCGTGTACGCGGGTTTCGGCCTCAGATTCGGCATGGTTCCTCTCGCTGAGGGAGTGTTGCAAGTGAAGATAGAACAGCTTCCGTTTTTTGTCATCGGAATCATGTTCTCATCCTTTATGGTAGAGCTGTATAACAGCAATAAATCAATGACCACCAAGGAGCGCGCAGCGAGGATAGCGATGGGTCTGCTGTTGTCGTTTCTTTTCCTTTCGGCACTCTACTATGTTCTGCCGGCCGTCAAAATCGGGAGGGGTTTCTTCGCGCTGTCCATCGGCGCTTTCGGCGTCTTCCAGCTTCTGTGGCACATCGTGTATACGGCCTACATCAATTCCACCGGACTGGCGAGAAAGGTCCTGGTCCTCGGGACCGGTCTCGTGGCGCAGAAGATAGGGGGCATTATCACCGCGACGAACCACCAACATGTGCTGCGCGGGTATTATAGCTGTGATAGTGAAACCTGTGCCGTGCCTCCCCAGGCCATCGTGGGCGGTGATGCCGGACTGATCGAGGCGGTACGCCGTGAAAATGCCCAGAAGATCGTGGTCTCGCTGTCCGAGCGCCGCGGCGCGCTGCCGGTGCGCGACGTCCTTTCTTGTAAATTAAGCGGAATAGAGGTCGTCGATGCGCCGTCTTTTTACGAAGAGATGACTGGGCAGCTGCTACTCGAAAACCTGCGGCCGAGCTGGATCATTTTCAGCGACGGCTTCAGGATGACATCTGCCATGCGGATGTACAAGCGGCTCTTCGACATCACGGCCGCCGTGCTCGGTCTGCTTGTTGCGCTGCCCCTTCTGCCGCTGCTTGCCCTCACGATTGTGCTCGATTCAGGGTTCCCGATCTTATTCAGGCAGACTCGGGTCGGTATGCGGGAAAAACCCTTCGAGTTGCTCAAGTTCAGGACCATGCGCAAAGACGCCGAAAGCAGGACCGGGGCGGTCTGGGCGCAGAAGGACGATCAGCGCGTTACGAGCATCGGAAAGGTTTTGCGCAAGGTGCGTCTCGATGAGCTTCCGCAGCTGTGGAACGTGCTCAAAGGCGATATGAGCCTTATCGGGCCGCGGCCGGAACGGCCCGAATTCGTCGAGAAGCTGCAACAGATCATCCCTTACTACTCAGAGCGGCATTTCGTCAAACCGGGGATCACCGGGTGGGCACAGATAAAATATCCCTATGCCGCGTCGGTCGAGGATGCAATAGAAAAACTGACGTTCGACCTGTACTACATTAAGAACATATCTCCGCTGCTCGATCTTCTGATTGTCCTCGAAACGATCAAGGTCGTTCTCTTTGGAAGAGGAGGAAGATGATGTTCTGGAAACGCACCCTGCTTCCGCTCGTACTGCTGCTCCTCGTTCCGCTTGTCGTCTGCGGAGGCGACTACGTCATCGGCGAAGGTGACACGCTGCAGATCTCGGTCTGGGGAGAAAAAGACCTGAGCCTTGCGGTGAAAGTACGGCCCGATGGAAAGATCACGCTGCCGGCCCTTGGCGAAGTGACGGCTGCGAATACGACTGCCAAGAACCTTCAGACGATACTGACGGGGAACCTCAAGGGCATAGTTAAAAATCCGATCGTAACGGTGATCGTGACGGAGATCACGAACAATAAAGTATACATCTTCGGCGGCGGGGTCAAGTCCGGCGTTTATTCGCTGGCGCAGCGGACGACGCTGCTGCAGCTGCTGTGTCAGACCGAAGATGCAAAGAAAGCGGACCTCAAACGGGCCTATGTGCTGCGAAACGGCAAGAAGATCAAGACCGATTTCTTCCATCTGTTCATCCAGGGCGACACCGCTGAAGACCTCGAGATCGAGCCGAATGACGTTATCTTCCTTCCCACCAATACCGACAAGAACGTGTACGTCATGGGCGCCGTGAACGCACCGAAGTTCATCGAATACCGTGAAGGCATGACCGTCATGGAAGCGATCCTCGAGGCGGGCGGATTCAACAAGTTCGCGAACCAGAATGATACGATCATTTACCGGAAGGGCGATGACCAACAAGAAGTGACCATTCCGGTCAAGATTAATCGGCTGATCAACGATGGCGACCTCAGGCAGAATACCAAGCTCAAGCCGGGTGATTACGTCGTCGTGAAAGAGGGCCTCTTTTAGGGGGTGCGGCAGTGGAGCAACAATCGACTGAACTCGATATCGGCAAATACGCCCGCCTGATCTACACAAAACGGGTGCTCTTCGCGCTGATCGTCATGATCGTCACGACCGTTCTGGTCATCGCCGCTTATCTGAAGCCGAAGCTCTATGAAGCGAAATCCATCATCTTCATCGAGCGGAGCCTCATCAACGACCTGGTAAAGAACGTTACGATCTCGCCTTCGTTCGAAGACAGGACCAGGGCCCTTTCGATCGTCATGAAAAGCAGAAATTTTCTCATGAAGGTCCTGGCCGACCTTGACATCGACGTCCACAACAGAAGCGCCGAGGACGTCGAGGGCATGGTCAGGGGCTTTCAGAACGCCACCGAGATCAGGGCCGATACGAACGCGGGGAACCGGCAGGACATGGACGTGTTCATCGTGTCGTTCATCGGCAGGGATCCGAACTTTGCGAGCAACTATGTCAACGCCCTCATCCGGCGCTACATCACGGACAATCTCTCCATGAAGCAGGAGGAGGTATACGGCGCGAACCAGTTCCTGCTGGAGCAGATCGATCTCTTTAAGAAAAAAATCGCGCGGACCGAGGCGGAGATCGCCAGGATCAGGAAAGATAAATGGGTCGTGCAGAATGAACGGCTGACCCTCTTGCAGAAGAGGCTGAGCGAGCTCCTGATGCAGTATACCGAGAACCATCCGGAAGTAATAAAGGTAAAGGCGGAGATCGAACAGCTCCAGGAGCAGACGAAATTGAAAAAGGGTGGTACGGAAACATCACCCGGCGCGGGAATGGCTGCTGATGGTGAGCGTGGTGAGCCTGCTCGAGACGCAGAGGGACCCGGCCCTGCGCGCGATGTGCCGGCAGGGAAGAAAAGCCTTCTGGACCTGCAGCATGAGCGGGATATGAACAAAAAAATTTACGAAGAACTGCTTGCAACGCTCGGCAAATCAGAGTTTTCGACGCAGGTGGAGATCCATGACAAGGCCGGCGCCTTCAAGATCGTCGAACCCGCCATCGTTCCCACCAGGCCTATCAGCCGGAACGTCATAAAAATGATCCTGATAGGCATATTGGGAGGGATCGCGGCCGGTTTCGGCGTCGTTATCGGTCTGGACCTTCTGGACACCTCGCTGCGGTCAGTCGAAGCGGTGAAAAAACTGGGGCTGCCGGTCCTTGCCATCATCCCGACCATACAGACCGTTCAGGAAGCGGCACGGACCCGGAAAAAAGACCGGCTGCTCTATACCGCTGTCGGGGTGTATCTGACGGGCCTCATGGCAATCGTTCTGATCGAGATGCTGGGGCTCCCCTACGTGGACAATATCGTGCAAGGGACCCAAACGGAGATCAAGACTTCGCTGCAACGAATCTGGTGACCGGTGCAAAGGAGAGCGCGCGCATGAGCAGGATAGAGAATGCCCTGGAGAAGGCATCGAAGCTGCGAGACGGACATACCGGGAGCGGAAGATCCCAGGAGACGGATGCTCATCGGCAACGGAAGATCTCTCAAGCGGCCGCGGGCGCCGTACCGATCGACAATCCGTATCTTGTCGCATACCACAAACCTCATTCGCCGGCGTCCGAGGAGTATAAAAAACTGAAGTCACTGATCATCAGGATGACAAAGCAGGAACCGCGGAAGAACGTGATACTCGTGACGAGCGCTGTGGGCGGTGAAGGAAAAAGCTTGACGGCGGCGAACCTGGCCCTCTCGCTGTCGCAGGACTACGACCATTCCGTGCTGCTCATCGACGCGGACCTGCGGAAACCGGCGCTCCACCGGTTGTTCCAAGTGACGCCCGAGAGCGGGCTGTCCGACTGTGTTGCTGAAGACCGGGACATTGGCTCCTCGCTCATCACGCTCGGCAACGGGAACCTGACGTTCCTGTCGTCGGGAAAACGAAGCGAGGATCCGGTCGAGCTCGTTTCCTCACAGCGCATGCAGAAAGCACTCGTCGACATAAAATACCGGTATCCCGATCGCTACATCATCATCGACACACCGCCAGTGTTGCTCTTTGCCGAGACGAAGATGATGAGCGCGTTCGCAGACGGCGTCATCTTCGTCGTCAAGGAAGGACGGGCCCCGCTGCAGCACATCCTCGACGCTCTTGACGCGCTGAAAGGCGAGAACATCCTGGGCATCGTCTACAACGGCGTTGGGCCGGACGGTCTGAAGGGGCGCTCGACGTACCACGCGTACTACCATGATTATGCGAAATAAATGAGGGCAGCAGGGGAACTTCCATGTACGAACGTTTTTTTGACTTGAAAAGAAAACCCTTCGAGCTTGTGCCGAACCCCGACTTCCTGTTCCTTGGCGCCACGCACAAAAAGGCCATGACCTATCTCAACTACGTGGTGCAGGAGAAGACGGGATTCATGCTGCTCACGGGTGAGGTGGGATCGGGTAAGACCACGCTCCTCAGGGACTTCATCAATCGGCTCGACCACCGGGCCACCCTGGCAAAGGTGTTCAACACCAAAGTGAACTTCGAGCAACTGCTTGCCATGATCAACGATGATTTCGGCCTGGACAGCGCTGGAAAGAACAAAGTCACCCTCCTGAAGGAACTCAATCAGTTCCTCGTCGAGGAACACGGGAAGGGGCGCTCGCCGATCCTCATCATTGACGAAGCCCAAAATTTGACTTCAACGGTGCTTGAAGAAGTCAGGCTGCTGTCGAACCTGGAGACCCAGGACGCCAAGATGCTCCAGATTATTCTCGTGGGCCAGCCCGAGCTCGCCCAGATGCTTTCCCTGGCCGAGTTGCGGCAGCTTCGGCAACGGGTCAGTATCGTCTGCCATCTCTACCCGCTCACGAGGCGGGAATGCGAGGAGTATATCCATCACCGGCTCACCGTCGCCGGGAACGGCGACGCCGTGCAGTTCTCGCCCGAGGCCATGGATCTGATCTATTCCTTCAGCACCGGGATCCCGAGGCTGGTGAACATCCTCTGCAACTTTCTTTTGCTCACCGCCTTTGCCGAGGAAACAAAAACGATCAACCAGGAGATGGTTGCCGACATTGTCACGGAAATTCAAGGTGAAACGCGCGACAGCAGCAAGGATGACACGAACGCGGGGAAACAGGCGCTTCTGAACGCGCGCGGGACGTCACCCGCAGAGGTCGACCGAAGCGTTTCGCCCGAACCGGCCAACCGGCTGGACGGCGACAAAAAGATCCGGTTGATGTTGAAAGATGTAAGTCTCCGCGTAACGGCCCTCGAGAAGGAGCATGCGCGCGTCCAGGCCCGCGACCGTGACGGTTTGGCATACAGGCCTGAGCGCCTGGAAAAATACGAACAACAGTCCCCGCAGAAGAGTAACGTTCCGGCCGCTCCATCGGCGCCGGCACCGCATAACGGCGATACGCAGGCGGCCCTGGAAAGCGCAGCGAGCCCACAGAAGGAAGCGGACACGATACGCGGGTTTTTCAGACGCATCGTCGGCGCGGGATAGCGCGGTCGCGGCCGCGAACGGTCATGGGGTGATACGATCATGGGATCCAACTGGTACGCACTCTGGGTAAAGTCCAGGCACGAATTCATCGCTCGCGATGATCTGATGAGCAAAGGCGTTGAGACCTTCCTCCCGTCGGTGAAGAGACTGCAGCAGTGGAGAGACCGGAAGAAGAACGTCGAATTTCCCGTGTTCCCCGGCTATCTTTTTGTTTCCCTGGAGCGCTCTGCACATGAGTTTCAGCGCGTGGTCAAGGCAAGGGGCACGGTGGCCCTGGTCTGTCTCGAGCCCGGTCACCCGACGCCGGTCGTTCCGGAGGAGATCCGGGCGCTTCAGGCCGTGTTCGCAAGCGGCCAACCCTTTGATGTGTACCCGCAGTTCCAGGAGGGCGCCCGGGTGACGATACGGCGTGGACCGCTCCAAGGCGCCGAAGGCGTACTGATGAAGAAAGAGGATCAACATCTGTTTTGCGTGAACGTTGAGATCCTCGGCAGGAGCGTCGGTCTGAAGATCTGTCCCGACGACATAGCGCAGGCATAGGGACCGGGCTCTGAGCGGCATGTTCCGACGGCAGTTCATCATCATGAAGAGAAGACACCTCTTCGGTTACCGCATGTAACTGAGAGGGCGGAGCATTGCCTGCCTGGTCCGGGAACGTCCGCCGTACTATTCCATCACCTCTTGCACCGGGGATCTAAAACGACTTGAGCGTCCTATCGAGATCACTTGCCATCGCAGCAATGGTCATGATCACCCTGTTGCTCCCGGTGGGACCAGCGGCCGCGGAATACCGCCTTCAAACCGAGATAACCGCCAGCGAAGAGTACAATGACAATATCTTTTTAACGCGCCGGGACAAAGAGTTTGATTTCATCACGAGGGTCGTCCCCTCCATAGGCATCACCTACAAGGCCCCCTTGTGGGACTGGGACGCCTCGTACGCCTATGATTACCGGTATTACGCACGGGCCGCCTTCCGGCAGGACGAAACCCACGAGGCGAGCCTGACCAACCTTACGAGGCTCTCAAAAGACCTCCTTTTTCTCGCGGTCCGCGATACCTACAGCAGGGTATCGCTCGACCTTGCGAGAGACTTCACGAAGCAGAGCCTGTTCGTGAACCAGTCGGACCAGAATATCCTGTCGTCGAACCCCTATATTACGCTTCATCCCGGCGCCCGCACGTCAGTGAACGTCGGGTACATATACCAGAACATCTGGTACAAGGACCCAATCGGCATCGATAAGATCGACAATATAACATATGCGGAAATGGGGCGTGAACTGTCATCGCAGATGACGATGACAGTTGCCGCGCGATACACGCAGGACACGAACCGGGTCCAGGATTACAAACAGGACGAGCTCTCAGCGGGAATGAGATACGAATACCTGGATGGTTCCATCCTGTTCGGCTCGATCGGGAACATATGGCTGCGTGTACCGGGGAAGACGGCAACCCAGATATCCTGGAACGCTGGATTTACGCATCAGTTCCCGAAATTCAAGTTCCATTTTGAGACAACGTCGAGCAATGCCGTGGACCCCACGCATACCCTGACAAGGGAAGACCTGTACATGGCAAGCATCACAAGAAAGGTCGAAAGAACCTCGCTCGGCATTACCGGGAGCCTGAATGAGTACCGGAATTTCCTGACGAAGCACCTCGAGTCATCGACGTACAGCTTAAGCGGCACCGTAAGCCACTCGATCACTGAACAATCAAATATCCTCGCCGACCTGACCATTCAGCGACTGGAGGACAATGTGTACGACACCCACTCGGACCTGTATCTCTCCGGAGTGCGCTATGAGTATCATGGCTGGGAAAACGGCACCCTGGCGTTTACGTACCGGTATACGAACAGTTATTCTCCTGATGTCCGTGATCCTGCTCTCTATAATACGAGCAACTACCAGAATAACAGGATCATGATAGAATTCACCAATAAATTCTAGCCTTAAAGCTCGCAGAACATGTTTCTCGGGCAGCACACAAGGTTATATAGATTGCTGGTCTTCTTGCCGGTTTTGGCCGTTCTGATAACGACCCCGGCAGAAAAGGGCCGCTGACCCCGCCTGATACGCCGCCCGGGGCGAGACCGATATAACATCGATCTCCCGAGGTAACAAGCATGATACCAAAAATAAAAAATAGCGCATATCCCGCCTTGATATGTGTCCTGACAGCGCTGGTGCTGTTCAATGGCTGCGGCAGGAAAGGGCCTGCAGGCCCTCCTGATACGACGCCGCCCACGATAGTAGCTACCACGCCGGGTTATTTGGAAAGCAATGTCGCAACGAATATTGCCCTGAGCGCCACCTTCAGTGAACCCGTGGAGAAGAGTACCATAAAATTCCAGCTCGGCATGCTCAGCGGGGGAGGAACCGTTCTCGTTCCCTGCACCATGAGCTATAGCGGCACGACGGCCGTGTGTAAACCGGACAATGATCTGGCATATAACACCTCTTATGCGGCATGGGTGAGCGCCGGCGTGAAGGACCTGGCAGGCAATCCGATGGTCGATGACAAGGTGTGGAGCTTCACGACGGGCGCAGCGCCGGACACGACCCCGCCCAGAGTAGTAGATATTCAGCCTGCCAAGGGTAATACAAGTGTTAGTACCTCCTCGGTCATATCGATCGTGTTCAGTGAGCCGCTGGATCCGTCGACGGTCTCACCGGCAACGATAAAACTCAGCAATGTGAACGGGGACATTCCCGGCGCTGTATCGTATAACGGAGCGACAGCAGCAGCCACATTCAGACCCACATTCAGTCTTTCTCACAACACACAATATACCGTCACCGTCACGACAGGCGTGAAGGATCTGGCAGAGAACGCGATGACGGACGCCTTTGTGTCGAGTTTCAAGACCGGTTCGACTGATGACGTCATACGGCCGACCATCACCTCTGTCTTTCCACTCTCGAATGCCTCGACAGCCGATGTAAACACGCCGATAAGCGTCACCTTCAGCGAACCGATGAACCTGGCGACCATCACGCCGTATCATTTTCTCGTGACCGAAGGAACTACGACCATCTACGGCGATCTCAAATATGTCGGGACGACGGCGATCTTTACGCCCCTTGTTCCTCTCAAATATTCAACCAGCCACACCGTCGCGATCCCCGGAGCGGTAACGGACCTGGCAGGCAACGGGATGTCGTCTGACTATATCTGGAGCTTTACCACAGGCACGCAGGCGACCGATACCGTGCAACCCTCTGTGTTGTCCACCTTCCCCGTTAATGCTCAAAATAATGTGCCGGTCTATAAACAAGTAGTCGCCCTGCTCAGTGAAACGATGCTTGCCAGCTCGATTACTCCGACCACAGTTCAACTTGTCGATCAGAACGGGGTCGGTGTACCGGGGCACGCGGCAGCGAACGGCGCCTTGATCATCTTCACGCCGGCACAGCCCCTGGCGTACAGCACCCTTTATGCCGCCACCATAACGTCAGGGGTTTCTGATCTCGCAGGGAATTTCCTCAACCCGCCGGCGGGCTATACGTGGAGCTTTACCACCGCAGCGGTTGCGAGCTTCGATATTACGTCGATTGCGGGCGCGGGTGGGTCCATCACCCCCTCCGGAGCTGTATCGGTGAGTTACGCCGCAAACAAGACCTTCACGATCGCTCCGAATACGGGTTACCACATTGCCGATGTTCTGGTAGACGGCACTTCGGTCGGCGCCGTGACGACCTACACGTTCAACAACGTAACTGCCGACCATACGATCAGCGCAAGTTTCGCGATCAACACCAACACCATCACGACAAGCGCGGGTCCGAACGGAAGCATCAGCCCCTCCGGGGCGGTGCCGGTGAATTACGGCGCAAACCAGACGTTCACGATCATGCCTGCCGCCAACTACCAGGTTGCCGATGTTCTGGTGGACGGCAGCTCGGTGGGCGCGGTGACGAGCTACACGTTCAACAATGTGACGGCTGTCCATACGATCAACGCCAGCTTTGCCATCAACACCTTTACGGTAACGCCGTCGGTCTCCGGCGGGAATGGAACTATCAGTCCGGCGACTGCCCAGACAGTGAACTATAACGGTACGACGACCTTTACGCTGGGTCCGGCCACGGGCTACCATGCGGTCATGAGCGGGACGTGCGGCGGGACGCTGTCAGGGGACGGTCTCTCCTACACGACGGCTGCGGTTACCAGTAATTGCACAGTGGTAGCAAGCTTCGCGATCAACACCAACACCATCACAACGTCCGTCGTCACCAGCGGTACCGGCACTATCTCGCCGGTGAACCCTTCCGTAAATTACGGTGCGAGCCAGTCGTTCACGATCACGCCGACTACCGGATACCAGGTTGCCGATGTTCTGGTGGACGGCGGTTCGGTGGGCGCGGTGACGAGCTACACGTTCAACAATGTGACGACAACTCATACGATCAGCGCGAGTTTCGCGATCAACACCTTTACCATCGCGGCGTCCGCGGACGCGAACGGGAGTATCAGCCCCTCAGGATCCGTGTCGGTCAACTACGGAGCAAACCAGACGTTCACGTTCACCCCGAATACCGGGTACTATGTTTCGAATGTGATGGTCGACGGCTCCCTGGTGGGCTTGGCTAACTCGTATACCTTCAACAATATAACGGCTCCCCACACCATAGCGGTAAGCTTTTCGAATAACATGTACCAGATTACCGCTACGGCAACACCTACGGCGGGAGGGACTATTACACCCGGCACTACCCTTGTGCCTTATGGCGGAAATCAATCATTTACTATTCAGGCGAATACCGGATACCATATTCTTGATGTTCAAGTGGACACTATTTCAGCCGGTCCCGTGACGAGCTACCTTTTCACAAGTGTAAAGGACAATCATACCATAACGGCGAGTTTCGCGATCAATACCAACACCATCACGGCGAGCGCTGGTTCGAACGGAGGCATCAGCCCCTCCGGTGCGGTATCGGTGGACTATGGAGCGAATCAGTCGTTTACCATCACGCCTGCCGCCAACTACCACGTTGCCGACGTCCAGGTGGACGGCGGCTCGGTGGGCGCAGTGACGAGCTACACGTTCAACAATGTGACGACCACGCATACGATCAGTGCCAGCTTCACGATCAACACCAACACCGTCACGGCGAGCGCTGGTTCGAACGGAGGCATCAGCCCCTCCGGTGCGGTATCGGTGGACTACGGAGCGAACCAGACATTTACCATCACGCCTGCCGCCAACTACCACGTTGCCGACGTCCAGGTGGACGGCGGCTCGGTGGGCGCGGTGACGAGCTACACGTTCAACAATGTGACGACCACGCATACGATCAGTGCCAGCTTCACGATCAACACCAACACCGTCACGGCGAGCGCTGGTTCGAACGGAGGCATCAGCCCCTCCGGTGCGGTATCGGTGGACTACGGAGCGAACCAGACATTTACCATCACGCCTGCCGCCAACTACCACGTTGCCGACGTCCAGGTGGACGGCGGCTCGGTGGGCGCGGTGACGAGCTACACGTTCAACAATGTGACGACCACGCATACGATCAGTGCCAGCTTCACGATCAACACCAACACCGTCACGGCGAGCGCTGGTTCGAACGGAGGCATCAGCCCCTCCGGTGCGGTATCGGTGGACTACGGAGCGAACCAGACATTTACCATCACGCCTGCCGCCAACTACCACGTTGCCGACGTCCAAGTGGACGGCGGTTCGGTGGGCGCGGTGACGAGCTACACGTTCAACAATGTGACGACCACGCATACGATCAGCGCCAGTTTCACGATCAACACCTACACCATCACGGCCTTAAATACGGACCCGAACGGGACGGTCAGCTGTACGCCGACATCGGTCAATTACGGATCAAGCTCCGACTGTACGATCGCTCCAAATGGCGGTTACACCGTATTTGACGTCCTGGTGGACGGAAACTCGATCGGCGCCGTAACAGCCCACACCTTCAGCAGTGTCGCGGCGAACCATACGATCAGCGCGACCTTTGCGGTGTCGGGTCCGTGACAAAGGGGAAAAGGGCGTTGTGTCACCGGGGCGTTCTCATCGCCACTCGTGGAGCCCCGCAAATAAATAATTTACAACCGTGTAAATCAAGGAGGAACGTATGGAATCGATATTAGTGACCGGCGGGGCCGGTTTCATCGGGAGCAATATCGCCGAGGCGTTATTGGCGCAGGGATATCGGGTCATTGTGCTGGACGACCTGAGCAGCGGAAGAATGGAAAACATCGATCACCTGCTGCATGACGAAAACTTCACCTTTATCCGGGGCAGCATCCTGGACAGTGGGCTTCTGCGGTCGATCATGAGGTCCTATCAGATCTGCGGGATCTCACATCAGGCGGCAATCCCGAGCGTTGTGAAGAGCATCCTGGAACCGGTCAAGACCATGGAAACGAATGTCGCGGGGACGGCGAACCTCTTCGACATCGCCGCGGAGAGCGGATGCAAACGGGTGGTCTTCGCAAGCTCCTGTGCGGTCTATGGGGACGGGCCTGAGCCGGTCAAACGGGAGGACATGCCGCTGAAGCCCCTCTCGCCCTATGCCGTCTCGAAGGCGGCGAAGGAAATGCTCGCGAAAAACTACTGCGATCTCCGCAACATCAGCATCGTGGGGCTGAGGTATTTCAATGTCTACGGCCGCAGGCAGGACCCGGCCTCGGGCTACGCGGCCGTCATGCCGAGCTTCATAACCAAGGCCATACGAAACGAGCCGATCCCCATAGACGGGGACGGGGACCAGACACGGGACTTCGTCTTTGTCGATGACGTGGTAAAGGCGAACCTGCTGGTGCTCAGGGCGGAGAACGGCGCGGGCCGGTGCTTCAACATCGCTAGCGGCTTCAGTATCAGCATCCGCGAACTGGCAACCATCATCACCGAGGTCGCGGGCTCACAGTCGACCATTATCCATAAGCCGGAGCGGCCGGGCGACATCAAAGAGTCCCGTGCCGATATCGGCAATGCCATGCGGGACCTGGGCTACACTCCCGAATATGATATCGTGCGGGGTCTCGAACAGACCGTTCTGTGGTACAAGCAGGCATACCGTGCACCGGGCCAGCTTGTCGCCTGACCGCGCTTCAGCGCAGCTCAAAAGATCCATGCAGAACAGCCGCTCAGCAGCATCAAGGCGGCGCGGGGCGGACCGGATGCATGAACCGTCGCGATCAGCTGCCGCCCTGAACGGAGAGCTGTAAAGAGCGATCACATGCCGAAAAAGCCGATCACAAACTTCCTGTCCATCGATGTGGAAGATTACTTTATGGTGTCCGCATTTGCCGACAGCATCAAGTTTGAGGATTGGTGCAGGTACGAGAGCCGCGTAGAACACAACACGCACAGGATCCTCGACCTGCTCGGTGCCCACGGCGTGACCGCGACTTTTTTTGTGCTCGGATGGGTCGGAAAACAATTCCCGAACCTGGTCCGGGCGATCCATGCTACAGGACATGAAATTGCCTGTCATGGTTATAATCATAGACTCATTTATAATCTCACCCCCGAAGAGTTCAGGGATGACACTCGTTTGGCTAAAAAGATCCTTGAGGATATTACGGGGACTCCGGTCATCGGATACAGAGCGGCCAGCTATTCAGTGGTCAAAAAAACCCTGTGGGCTCTGGATATATTGATCGAAGAGGGATTCTCCTACGACTCGAGCATATTCCCTATCCATCATGACCGGTATGGGATTCCGGAAGCGGATCGTTTTCCGCATCGCATCGCGACCGGCAGCGGGTCCATCATGGAATTCCCTCCGTCAACCTATAAACTCTTCAGTCAGAACATACCCATAGGCGGCGGAGGTTATTTTCGGCTGTTTCCCCTCGTACTCACCATGAGGGCCATTACCGCGATAAACGAACAGGAGAAAGAACCTGCGATCCTCTACCTGCATCCCTGGGAGATCGATACCGATCAACCGCGCCTGCACGGGCGATTGTCATCAAGGATAAGGCATTATATCAATCTCCGGAGCACCCTGCCGAAGCTTATGAGTCTCTTGAATGCATTCAACTTTAAAGAGCTCTCTACGTCCATTCATGAACAATAGCGTCTACAACGGCTCATGCCGGTCCGGGTGAAGTATGGCTATTCAATTGTTGAGAAATGAAGACAGAGAGCGATGGGACGAATACGTTACGAATTCAGGCATCTCCACCTGTTATCATTTGACCGGCTGGAAAAATGTCATTGAAAGGAGTTTCGGCCACAAGACGTATTATTTATTTGCTGATGAGGGGGAAAATGATATTAACGGGGTCCTCCCTCTTATCCATCTGCAAAGTATTCTTTTCGGCAATTTTATGGTTTCCCTTCCCTACGTTAATTACGGCGGGATCTGTGCCGATAATGAAGAGATTTCCAACCGGTTGCTGAATGAAGCCATCCGTATCGCGGCGGGAAAAAATGCAGAACATATCGAGTTGAGGCATACGCAACAGGCGAGTAACGGCCTCGCGGTAAAGACGGGGAAGGTCGCCATGAGATTAGCGCTTCCTCACCATGCAAAGGATCTCTGGAAATCTTTTTCTTCAAAATTACGAAGTCAGATAAGAAGACCCGCAAAGGAAGAGATGTATTCAAGGCTCGGCAGGGAAGAAGAACTGGACAGCTTCTATGCTGTCTTTTCAGTCAATATGAGGGACCTGGGAACGCCGGTATATTCCAAGGAATTTTTCAGAAACATCCTGAAGGAATTTCCTGAAACGACATGGATATGCACCATATACACGAAGAGGGGAGATCCCGCGGCATCCGGTTTTCTTGTAGGGTTTAAAGATATCCTGGAGATTCCCTGGGCTTCATCGTTAAGGAGCTATAATCAGTATGGCCCTAACATGCTCCTTTATTGGAATGCGCTTGAATTTGCATGCGAAAGGGGTTACCGTTTTTTCGATTTCGGTAGGTCTACCCCCGGAGAAGGGACGTATCGATACAAAGAGCAGTGGGGTGCAAAACCTGTTCAACTGTACTGGCATTACTGGATGAGAAATGGGGGGCATGTGCCCCAGCTCAATCCCAAGAACCCAAAGTACCGGATGGCGATCAAAATCTGGCAGCAACTGCCGGTCGGTCTGACAAGATTGATAGGTCCAAGAATCGTAAAAAACTTACCTTAGCACGATGAAAATTCAACGCACCATACCTCCCACGGCGGCTCCCCTTGACATGACGAGCCTCGTGCACGGCTTAGCCGGAATTATTATGCGTGAAAAATACATGAAACGGCTCGAACATGAGCTCACGGCTTACTTCGGCGTCAGACACGTCTTTTTCGTGTCCTCCGGGAAGGCCGCATTGACCATCATCCTCAAGGCATTGAAGTCCTTATCTCCGGACAAGACCCGGGTGCTCATTCCGGCCTACACCTGTTTTTCAGTGCCCTCAGCGATCGTAAAAGCAGGACTAAAGGTCTCACTCTGCGATATCGATCCCTTCACATTTGATTTCGACGGCAAACATCTTGAGGATGCCGTTAACGCCGATATGCTTTGTGTCATTCCTGACCACCTTTTCGGCATTCCATCGGACATCGAAAAAGTAAGAAATGTCTGCAGAGGTAAAAATATTTTCGTGGTTGAAGACGCAGCTCAGGCAATGGGAGGTGCGGGAAAAAGTAAAAGACTCGGAACCATAGGTGATGTCGGATTCTTCAGCCTGGGGAGAGGAAAGAACATCACGTGCGGGTCTGGCGGGCTCATCGTCACGGACTCTGATGTTATCGCGCATGCGATTGAGAAGGAATATTCTCTTTTGGAAGACTTCGGCGTTGCAGAGGTAATCAGGGAATTCGTCAAGGTTGTGCTCCTTACTATTTTTATCCGCCCTTCGCTCTACTGGCTTCCCGCGGGACTGCCTTTTCTTAATTTAGGAGAAACCATATTTTATACGGAATTCCCCATGAAGAAACTTTCCGGAATGCACGCAGGCCTTTTGCGGGACTTCCGGAAACGGCTCGAACCGGCAAACGAAATACGGAAAAAAAATGCAGCCTGGTTCAATGACAACCTGAGGTTGCCGCCGGCCCCTGGCGGCCCCCTTCCTGTTCTCAGGCTTCCCCTGGCAGTTAAAAACAGGAAGATAAAAGAGAGGGTCTTCTCCCTTTCGCAGGGAAAAGGCCTCGGCATAAGTCGTATGTACCCCACGCCAATAAACGAGATCAAGGAGATCCGGGACCAGTTCAACGGAACGGTGTTCCCCTTTGCAAAAGAGATCGCCGAGTGCCTACTCACCCTGCCTACTCACCAGCTCCTTTCGAAGAAGGATAGGGAGAAGATCTGCAGGTTTCTCAACGGCCAGGACGAAGCTTTCAGACTTAAGCGATCAGTCGCCGAATGCTGACGACTGAAGGCGAAGGTTTTACTGTGAAGCTGTTGTCTTTGTGCATGAGCAGGGTAAAAGGGAAAAACGTTAAGGAGGCATGATTGGACTCGGATGTTGTCATAATAGGAGCTGGCGTGATCGGTCTGGCAATTGCTTCGGAGCTGGCCGATGGGAAGTTGAACATCTATATCTTGGAAAAGAATGAATCCCATGGAATGGGAATCAGATCGAGGAACAGCGAGGTGCTCCATGCCGGGATCTATGACCCCCCCCCGGACTCATTAAAGGCAAAGTTTTGCGTCGAAGGAAGGGAAGTGCTCTATGAAGCCTGTGAGGAACATACTATCTCTTATTAGGAAGATCGGCAAACCGAATGAAGCTGATTTACAGAAGCGACAAAAAAACTGATGTTCGAGCTCATGAACTTCTTTCTATGCCGAATCTTTTTTGTACGGCAGAGCGAACAAGTATGAACCGTGATCCGGAGTGAGTCCGGTATTGGACTTCGCCGAACAAGAGGTGCACGAAATGGAATTGGCAGCAGGAAGAACATCGAAAAAACCTTCAGTGGTAGTTCAATCCCGCCAGAGGCTATTGCAGCTTGACCTGGGCGAGCTCTGGCGCTACCGGGAGCTGCTTTACTTCATGGCCTGGCGGGACATCATCGTTCGCTACAAGCAGACGGCCATCGGGGCCAGCTGGGCCGTGATCCAGCCGCTGATCAACATGATCATATTTACTCTGATCTTCGGCATTCTGGCCAAGATTCCCTCTGACGGCGTGCCCTATCCTGTCTTTGCGTACGCCGGGCTGCTTCCCTGGACATTCTTTTCGCAGGTCCTTACGCGCGGCGGGAACAGCGTGGTCGGCAGTTCCAACCTGATCACGAAAATCTATTTCCCGCGATTGCTGCTCCCTCTCGCCGCTACGGCCGCGCCTGCAGTGGATTTCCTTCTCTCGTTCCTGATGCTGCTGGCCCTGATGGCATGGTTTCACGTCGCGCCCGCGTGGGGATTATTGGCGCTGCCTCTGTTTATGGGCCTCGCCTTCATGACAGCCATGGCAATGACGCTCTGGCTCTCGTCCCTCAACGTGAGGTACCGGGATGTGAGTTACATCATACCCTTCCTGAGCCAGGTCTGGATGTACGCATCGCCCGTAGTATACCCCGTCAGCGTGGTCCCGCAGAAATGGCGGTTGCTCTACAGCCTGAACCCCATGGCAGGGGTGATCGAGGGTTTCCGGTGGGCGCTGCTCGGAAAGGGGAGCCCGGACTTCACGATGATCGCAATCAGCTCATCCGTGGTGCTGGCACTGCTGTTGGGCGGAATCGTTTACTTCAAGCGGATGGAGCAGACATTCGCCGATGTTATTTAATGCCGCGGTCACCGGGGAGGAAAAAGCTTTATTCGTTGCTTATGGATCGGGTCCAGCATCGCAGTTCATAAGGGGAATTTCATGAGTGATATCACGATTCGAGCCGAAAACCTGTCCAAACAGTATAATATCGCGGCAGCCAAATACCGCAGCGACAGCCTGCGCGAGCAGGTTACGAGCGGTCTGAAATCCCTGTTCCGGAACATCGGACGACCTCATCGGAACGAGAACGCCTTCTGGGCACTGAAAGATGTTTCCTGTGAGGTCAGGCAGGGTGAGATCGTCGGCATCATTGGCCAGAACGGGGCCGGGAAAAGCACGCTGCTCAAGATCCTTTCCCGGATAACCGTGCCTACTTCGGGCCGGGCCGAGATCTACGGACGGGTCGGTTCCCTGCTGGAAGTGGGCACCGGCTTCCACCCTGAACTGACCGGGAGGGAAAACATCTACCTGAGCGGCGCCGTCATTGGCATGAAGAAGGAGGAAATTCGCCGTCATTTCGACTCCATCGTCGACTTTGCCGAGATCGAGAAGTTCCTTGAAGTTCCCGTGAAACGCTATTCCAGCGGCATGTATGTGCGCCTGGGCTTTGCCGTGGCTGCTCATCTTGAGCCGGAGATCCTCCTGGTTGACGAAGTCCTGTCGGTCGGCGATGTCGCCTTCCAGAAAAAGTGTCTGGCCAAGATAGGTGACGCAGCAAAGGGCGGGCGGACGGTGCTCTTTATCAGCCACAATATGATCGCCGTGAACAGCCTGTGCGAGCGGGTGATATGGGTGGACGGCGGAAGGATCGTCGAGGACGGTCCGACGGCGCAGATCGTGACAAGGTACCTGTCAGGGTACGAGAAGGGCGCGGATCTGTCTGAAGAGGTCTGGGATGACATCAGTGAGGCGCCGGGTAATGACATGGTGCGGCTCCACCGTGTGCGTGTGCTGCGTCAGGACGGCCGCCTGTCCGATCCCCTGACCATGGAGACACCATTTCAGGTGGAAGTAGAATTCTGGAACTTGGTTGCCGATGCGCATTTACATATAGCCCTTTACCTGTATACCGAGGAAGGAGTTATTGCCTTTGCCACAGGCAAGCCGAATAATCGTCCGATGCCGGCAGGTAAGTTGCGCAGCATATGCTCTGTCCCCGGCGATTTGTTGAATAGCGGCTCACATCGGTTTGTAGTGTTTGCTGTAAAAGATATAAGCTCCATAATTTATAGCTATGAAAGCCGGGTGGCAATCAATATTCATGACATGAGAGAAAGACAAGGCTCCTGGTTTGGCAGAGCGCCAGGCGTTGTGCAGCCCGTGCTGAAATGGACAACGGAATACCTTGGTGAAGATCAAGAGATCAAGACCCTGTTCCGGGAACACCAGGAGGCGTGACGGCTGCTCCCGATTGAAGCATGTGTCCTGCACAGGTGTCCGGTTATTTCTCTCACACGTTGCCAGCATGTTCAGGAACGAACAGCCTTTACTCAGTGTTTTACCGCCTCATGAAAGGAAAGCTGAAATGGAAAAAGTAGTTATTTTTGGAAACAGTGTATTTGCCGAGCATATTTACGCTCTTCTGACCCATGACTCCCCCTATGAAGTAGCTGCATTTACCGTAGACCGCAAATACATAAAGGAAGAGAAATTGTTCGGGCTGCCTGTTGTTCCCTTCGAGACCGTTGAATCCTCGTTTCCCCCTTCAGAGTACAAGATGAGCATCCCTCTCAGTTTTCAGAGGGTCAACAGGTTAAGAGAAGAGAAGTATTTTCAAGCGAAAACCAAGGGATATCAGCTGATCACGCACCTCAGCTCCTCGGCTACGTCGTACCCGGGCCTGGTGATGGGCGATAATTGCATCATCATGGAAAAAGCCATCATCGGCCCCTTTGCCGAGATCGGCAATAACGTGATCGTGGCATCCGGCGCGATCATCGGACACCATGCAGTATTGAAGGATCACTGCTTCATCGCTCCCGGCGCTGTTCTCTTAGGCGGAGTTACGGTGGGAAAATACAGCTTTATCGGGGCGAATGCGACCGTGAAAGAGGAAGTCACGGTCGCCAGCGAGTGCCTTGTTGGAAGCGGCGTATCGATCACCAGAAATACCCGGGGAAAAGGGGTGTATCTCAACGCCCCGCCCGAGCTGCATCCCAAGCGGAGCGACGAGCTGAGGACGTGGCTCATGTGGCCCGTCCGGGCCCGCAGATCGTCGCCGGGCTTTGACCCGCAGTAAACAGGCGAAGAAAGAACGACCCGAACGACGCATGGACGGCAGGGCGGGCGTAGGGAGAACAGAGGAACCCTATGCTGGTCCCTCTTCCTGGATGTCCGGTTAGATCACCACGTATGACATACGATGATCGCGACAATTTGGCCGGAGAGCACCCTGCGGAAAAGCCCCAGAATCCGCCGATTCTCAGTGTTCAGGAAGCGCAGGTACAGACCCGGATACGGAATATGACCAGAGCGGACCTGGACCGGGCGGGAGAAATCCTCTTCAAGGCGTACACTGTCGGTGCATCGAAACATGGATACGCTCCGAGAATGCAGAGCGCGCAGGAAGGAACATCCTGGGCCTGGGCCATGCTTCGCCATGGTCCGGGTGAAATCCTGATCGCCGAGGTGGAAGATCGTGCGGTAGGTATCTGTTGTCTCAATCCGCGGGGCGATCTTGGAGGCGTTGGGCCTGTTGCCGTTGATCCCTCCTTTCAAGGACAGGGAATCGGACGACAGTTGATGAACGCTCTTCTCAAGAGGGCGGAAGGTCTGCAGAGCCTAAGACTTTTCCAGGAGGCGTTCAATCCTGCGTCCTTTTCTTTGTATTACTCACTCGATTTCATGCCGGTGACGGAGCTGCTGGATCTCTTTCTGAATCCAGGCGTACGAACGGGAAAGGATCCGTGCGTCACAATAAGTGAATTAACAACGAACGACCTCGATGCGGTATCCACCTATGATATTCCAAGAAGCAAACTGGACCGCAGGCCAGACCTTGCCTATTATGTCAAATGGGGCAAGGTTTTTGTCCATCGAGATCGCTCGCAGATCCGGGGATTTCTGGCGTGTCTTCCCGGCTCACGATCGGTGCAGCTTGGCCCCCTGGTCGCCGAAGGAGAAGAGGAAGCTCAGGGCCTGTTCCACCATGCAGTAGGAGTCTTCGGCGAGAGGCCGTGTCAAACGCGCGTCACGGCCAGGGATTCTTTGCTCGTCAGGGCCCTTGAGGGACTGGGTTTCAAACTCTATTGTCTCAATATTCTCATGGTAAGGGGTTCGTGGCGGCCCGGTCAATATGTTGAAGCATTTGGCGGCTTTCCCGAAGGTGCGTAGGCAGTGAAGAATTTCCCGTCAGTTGGGCAGGAATTGAATCCCAAAAAGAGTTCAGCAGTGAGAATCGACAAAATGAGAGCAAGGTGAGGAGGTATTCCGATGACGACTTCAAAAAATATCGAAAAGTTCCTGCTTACGGAGATAGCCGCTGACTTTGGCAAGCAGTCACTGGACCCTGATGAGGACCTTCTCGAACAAAGGATCATCGATTCAATGGGAATCCTGAAGCTGGTGGTTTTTCTGGAGAAGGCCCACGGCATAAAGGTGAGGGACGAGGATGTGGTCCCCGAGAACTTTCAAAGTCTTAACAGCATGGTCAAGTTTGTCGAACAGAAGATGCAGAACAAGTAGTTTTCGCCAGTGGTCCAGGCCCTGCACTCATTGTCCGACGATCAATTGGAATAGCCCTTTCAACCGCCGGACATGCTCCCGGATTCCTGCCGGCATTTCTTTGGGAAAGAACAGCGGCTTGATTTTCGCGATCAGCAGCCGGAAGTGGACTGTGCAGATGCCGATACTGAGATTCTGCTCTAATGAACAAAAAGCATGGAGGATGCAATGAAATATTGTGAGCTTTTTTACACTAACCTGAACATTGAACCTGACCGGATTCAACCGTGCTGTGACATTTTGAGGATCGTCCCGCCTCATGTGTCGTATTCTGGAGGGAAATTCCCTTTAGATCAATATAGAAAGGCCCTTTCAATTGCTTCTGAAGCGAATCAGAACAATGAAGGACCTTGTAATAAATGCCCGTTGTTACAAGACAAGGAACAACCAAGCCAATCAATGCAAATACGGAATGTTGCTATAAACCATCAACGATCTATTTGTAATGCCAAGTGTGTTTACTGTGACTTTTGGAAACACCCCTCCCCTTCATACAATATTTATCCGACCATTGTAGATCTTTTGGAATCGAACATTCTTCATGAAAATGCCTATTTTCATTGGGGAGGCGGCGAACCAACCATACTCCCGGAATTTAAGGATACCAGCGAATATATATTTTTAAAAAATAAGAAACAGTCTGTCAATACCAATGCTATCGTATTTTCGGAACAAATTGCCAACTTACTTAAGGTTGGCGCTTGTACAATTTGTATAAGCCTGGATTGCGGGACTCTCGACGTTTATAAGATCGTACATGGCGTAGACAAGTTTCATACTGTCGTTAATAACATTAAAAACTACGTTGCTTGTTCAAATAATGCGAGTAATGTCGGGTTAAAATATATTTTATTTAAAGACAATGATAGAGAAGATGAAGTAGCAAATTTCCTGCAATTATGTCAAGACATTAAGTGCAGCAACGTTATGTTTTCCTTAAATTTTGACGAGGTAAGTACAAAGACCGTTTCTCAAAGTACACTGCAAATGGCAACAAGAGTAAAAAAAATGGCAGCGTCTTATAATATAAACGCTCAATTCTTTTTTGAGGGTTATTATAAAAATATTATTGAAGAATACCAGGAATCCGGAAAAGAACATGATTCGTTCATATTCTTCTCTGCAGTTAAAACATTTTTGAAACGTCTTTCGAATAACAGTTCATACAGAAGATGAAAATAGCCATAACACGATGCACAACAGGGGCAATATTGGTAATATCTCCCTGAGATGCCGGCGGGTCCGGGAGCACGCCCGGCAGGTTGAAAGGGCTATTCCAGCAACAAGGGTGCGGAAGGAGGTGGCATTGTGGATTTCGAATTCAGCGAAGAACAGTTGGAGTTCAAAAAAAGCGCCATCCAGTTTGCTCAAAAGGCGCTGAACGACGATGTCATTGAACGGGACCGGTGCGGCATCTTCTCCCGCGAGCTCTGGAAAAAGTGCGCCGAATTCGGCATCCAGGGCTCAGCATTTCCCGAGCAGTACGGCGGGCTGAACGCCGATATCTTCAGCACCATGCTCCTGATGGAGGGCCTGGGATACGGGTGCAAGGACAGCGGCCTGATCTTCGCGATCAACGGCCAGATGTGGACCGTGCAGATGCCGATCCTGAGGTTCGGCACGGACGCGCAAAAGGACAAATACCTGCCCCGGCTCTGCAGTGGCGAACTGGTCGGGGCGAACGGCGTGACGGAGCCGGACGCAGGCTCCGATGCCTTCAGCATGACGACCATGGCAAAGCTGGATGGCGACCATTATGTCCTGAACGGCACGAAGACATTCTGCACCTCGGCGCCCGTGGCCGATCTTTTTATAGTATTTGCCACGGTGGATAAACGCAAGGGGTTCATGGGCGTCACCGCCTTTCTTGTGGAGAAAGGTTTCCCCGGGTTCCGTGTAGGAAGGGACATCGAGAAAATGGGCTTACGGACCGCACCCATGGCCGAGCTGATCCTGGAGGACTGCAAGGTGCCCGTGGAGAACCGTCTCGGCAAGGAGGGGAACGGCGCGGCGATCTTCGAAGACACCGTGGAATGGGAACGGGGCTGCATCCTGGCCAGCCTGCTGGGTGGGATGGAGCGGCAGCTGGAGCAATGCATCAGGTATTCCAAGGAACGAAAGCAATTTGGCAAGTCGATCGGAAAGTACCAGTCCATTGCCAACAAAATCGTGGACATGAAGGTGCGGATGGAAACCGCCAGGCTCCTTCTGTACAAAGTGGCATGGACGAAACAGGCCCGCGGGAAAGCAGCCATGGATGCAGCTCTTGCAAAATTATACCTGAGCGAGTCCTGGGTGCATTCCTGTCTCGATGCCATTCAGATCCACGGCGGGTACGGTTATACGACGGAATACGAAGTGGAACGCGACCTCCGGGATGCCATCGGGGGCACTCTGTATTCCGGGACCTCGGAGATCCAGAGAAACATCATAGCCCGGTACCTGGGGCTTTGATACCTGCAGGCCAACGGAGAAGAGAATGAAATCCGAAGACATGCCAATGGTCCAAGGAAGGCGGATCGAATATCGTTACCTGCTGGCGTTCTCGATCATACTGGGCTGCTTCCTCAGATTCTATCAAATTGGTCAGCAATCGCTTTGGGTTGATGAAACCGCGAGTTATTGGTTTTCAAGCAAAACGATTCCCGAGCTTTGGACCATTATAGCTAAATTTGAAACAAACCCTCCACTCTATTACACGATTTTAAAAATCTGGAGGAGCTTATTCGGGTCAAGTGAAGCAGGATTACGAAGCTTGTCCGCGGTAATGAGCATAGGATGCATCCCCTTAGTCTTCATGCTCGGCAGGCTCATGGGGGAATCTATTGAAGGGGGCTGGGTAGGTGCAATAGCAGCATTACTGTTTGCTGTGTTTTCCGTGCATATCGAATATGCCCAGGAGGCCCGGCCATATGCGATGCTCACGTTTGCAGCAACTTTGACATTATGTGCATTTCTCTGGATCATGCGCCACCCGGCAGAAGCCTGCGAACCCATAATCAGAAAATCGTCCGACCCGAAACAGAACCCCGCAAAGGGAAGCGGGTGGTTTAAGTTCCTGCCCTGGATGACCATAATAGTCGCCGTAACGTTTACTCTTTGGCTCCACAGTACCTCAATCTTATACATTGTTACGCTATCCTTGATTATGCTGGCATGGTTTTTCTTTCAACTAAGGTTTAATAAAACTTTCCTTATCAATATTGCAGGGATTGCCTTTATTGTATTCTTGCTGTGGGGTCCGTACCTGATCTTTCTTATACCCCAAACAATGAGTACGAGCCTTCCGATTTCAAAACCAACGGCCCTGTCCGCAATTGATACCGTTGTTTGGCTTCTCTTTGGGACCTCGATCTCATGGACCACCGTGCTAAATGAGATCAAGACAGTTGCCTGGTTCCTCCGTGGACATTCGATCCCATGGACCACCTCAATGGTAAACGAGCTTCTCAGGGCAGGTGCTTTTGTGTTTCTCATCACCCTTGCCACAGCGGGGTTGCTGAATATCCGGAGACGTTCCGGCAAATATGTCTCTCTCCTTATTCTTGGCGCAATAGTCGGACCAATTCTGATGGAACTCCTGTTCAGTTTAACGTTCAGGCCGATCTTTCTTGCGAGGACGCTTATATATGTGAGTGTGCCTTTCTTTATAGCCGTTGCTGCAGGGATCATGATGCTGCGCGATTCAAGGAAACGTGTTCTTGCCACAATCATAATTTCGCTCTTTTTCCTGAGCGGGTCGTATGTCTATCACGTGAAGGATGAAAAGGAAAAGAAGGAACCCTGGGACAGGATTGCACAGACCGTGGTTCAGCAAGCCAGGGGAGATGTTGTGTTGTTTGTTCCAAATTATCTCGAAGTCCCTTTTTCATATTACGCGAAGAGAACTACCAACAAGAATCTTCAAATAAGTCCTTTGCCGCTTCCAATGTCCTACTCAGGAATC
Organism: Nitrospirota bacterium; assembly: GCA_963790205.1. GTDB lineage: Bacteria > Nitrospirota > UBA9217 > UBA9217 > UBA9217 > CAWBNQ01. The sequence continues at coordinate 309,956 of CAWBNQ010000014.1, read as the reverse complement.
GCTTTGGAGCGTCTCGATTCACGTATACGACCTGCTGATATTCCCGTGATAAGCAGCGTGATTGCAGAGAAATCACCGGTATGGTTAATTACCAGGCGGGAAGATCTCTACGATCAAGACAGAATCGTGTACAACTTTTTACAGCAGAAGAGGGGTCTCATTTTCACGCAGCCTTTCGGAGAGATAAGCGTTTTTAAGTTCAATTAGGGAGTAAATTTAGGAAATATGACCTGTCGTAAAGGCAACCGCATCGAAAATCCAATGGTAAGTTATCATGAATAACCGGGCGCGATTTCTGATTCAGGCATTAGGCTCTTTTGCCTGCTTCTGGTGGTTGTTCCGGATGGTGTCGCCGGAACAATTAGCTGATTCCTTAAAGGGAGCCAGTTACTCATCCATAGCTTTAATAACTGCGATTATGGTCCCGGCCGTACTGGCGCGGGCGTGGAGATGGTACTATCTGTTGATCCGCAGGGGAATCCCGGTTTCTCTGGCTTCCATAACAAATGCAACGTTCATCGGGATGGCCTTGAACCTGTTCCTTCCCGCCAGCGCAGGCGATGTGGTCCGCAGCTATTACGGCTGGCAACAGTACGGCCATAAAGAGGAAATGCTGGCAACGTCGCTCTCGGACAAGGTTGTGGCGCTCTTCTCGTTATTCCTGCTTGGGGCGATCGGGGGATTTTTCTCCGGGGATACGAAGCTTGCCCTCCTGGCGGCGGCGCTGACCGTTCCTGCGGGCATCATTCTCCTGGTTCCCGTCCGCTGGCTGTGGAAGATGCTGGCGGTGCTCGCGAAGAGAGTGTTGCACAGGAACCTTGATGTCGAGCTTCTCTTGCGGTCCTTTCATATGAGCCTACCGACCTTTTTCGGAGCTTTGATCATATCCATCGTGGGATGGATGATCACGAACCTGATGTATTTTCTTGCGGTCTGGGCCGTAGGGGCCCATATTGGGATGGGCTACACGTTTGCCATAGCTCCTTTGATCAACATACTCCGCATGCTCCCCATATCCATTTCGGGGCTTGGATCGGCCGACGCGCTTATGGTGCAACTGTTGGGAGGAGTCGGCATAGAGAAACACCTCACGCTGGCGGCGTCGATGATCGTGAACCTGACGCTGATCGTGCTTCCCGGCGCCATAGGCGCCGTCCTGATGCTGATCAATGTTCGCAGTCTTAAAAAAGCGAACCTGGAGAGGGGTTATTGAAGCGAGCTGCGCCGAAGGCCGGCGTTGAACGGAGATAAAATGCCGACGATCCTCTTCATTTTTGGAACACGTCCGGAAGCGATCAAGCTGGCGCCCCTCATCCATCAAGCCAGGGCATCGGACCGCTTTATTACCCGGGTGTGCTCAACAGGCCAGCATCAGGAAATGCTGCAGCAGGTCCTGGATTTTTTCCACTTGATTCCTGACTACGACCTCCATCTCATGCAGCGGAACCAGACCCTCCATGAGCTTGCGTCCTGTACCCTGCGGTCCCTTGGCACGGTGATGGAGGAGGTGAAACCGGACCTGGTCATTGTTCAAGGCGACACGACGACAACCATGATCGGCGCCCTTACCGCATTCTATCACAGGATCTCCGTCGCGCATATCGAAGCAGGGCTGAGGAGCAATGTGCGGTTCTCCCCCTATCCGGAAGAGGTCAACAGGGTGCTGGCGACCCATCTCTCTGATTACCATTTTGCGCCCACCGAGCGGGCCGCGAGCAACCTGCTGAAGGAGGGAATTTCCCGTGAGAAGATATATGTCGTGGGCAATACGGTCGTCGATGCGCTCCTGTTGGGGCTAAAGGAAGTAAACACCATGAGTATGGAACATATCACCCCGGCACTGAAGGACATCGATTTCTCAAGAAAAATACTCCTGGTGACCGGCCACCGTCGAGAAAGTTTTGGCAGCCCATTTGAAAGCATATGCTCTGCATTGCGCGAGATAGCTCAGGATGATCGGGTCGAGATCATCTACCCGGTGCATCTCAATCCCAATGTCAGGGAACCGGTATTTCGCATACTCGGCAACAGGAAGAATATTCATCTCATAGAACCCGTCGATTATCCCACCATGATCTATTTGATGAACAGGTCGTACATCATCCTTACCGATTCCGGCGGAGTACAGGAAGAGGCGCCTTCGCTTTCCAAGCCGGTGCTGGTGATGAGGGAAGTCACGGAACGGACCGAGGGGGTGGACCGGGGGGTGACCAGGCTGGTTGGAACGTCCCGGGAAACCATCGTTCGAGAGGCCTTCGCTTTGCTGAACGATCCCGATCATTACAGCCGGATGGCGACAGGCGATAATCCCTACGGGGACGGCCTGGCGTCGAAAAGGATTCTTGAGGTGCTGGAACGCGCCTTTGACGGCAATGGTCAAACAAGACTTCATGCATGACGCTGACCCGCACACGGTCGCGAGTCGCCGGGAAGGAGATTACCGTATGAGCAGACCCAGGATCATCATTGCGTTGCCCGCATATAACGAGGCCCTCAATATCGGCGCATTGCTGGACACCTTCGAGAATGTCATCGGCCTGGCGCTGGGCTATGGGTTCGATCGCCTGTATGTCGTTGTGGATGACGGCAGCGTTGATCAGACACGGAATATCCTGAGGGAATATGCAAAGAAGATCCCCCTGGAGATCGTGGTGCATGAGCAGAATCAGGGCCTGGGTCCGACCATCAGGGATGCTCTCCAGAAAGCGGTGAACGAAGCGAAGCCCGGGGATATCGTCATCACCATGGATGCGGACAATACGCAGCCCGCCGGGTTGATCCCCTCGATGGTGCAGAAGGTGCTTGAAGGACACGACATCGTCATCGCCTCGCGGTTCAGGGACGGCGCACGGGTGGTCGGATTGAGCTGGCTGCGCAGGTTGACGAGTGTGGGAGCCAGCATGATGATGAGGACCGTCTTCCCCATGAGAGGGACCCGGGATTACACGTGCGGTTTCAGGGCCTATCGCGCGGACCTGCTCCGCAGGGCCTTTGGAGAATATGGGGACAAATTCATCGATCAGCAGGGATTTCAGTGCATGTCCGACATTCTTATCAAGCTCAGGCGGTTCGATCCCATCGTCGGGGAGGTCCCGATGATATTGCGGTACGACTTCAAGAGGGGAAGTTCCAGCATGAAGGTCGGTCGAACGGTGATCAATACGCTGCGATTAATGCTGGTCAGACGGTTTGGATCCATTACGACTCGTTAACCTGCCTCCCAGATCTGTATCTGTACATTTGCTCATTGCGCCCAATCACTTCTGCACTATCGTGTATGCCATAGTACGCATAACAACCATTCCAGGATGTCAAAGGAGGAAATCAATATGAGAAGGAATATTTTAATTGCCCTATGGTTTTTTGTCTCGGTATTGACGGTTCAGCTATTGGCCCCCGGAGAGGTTCATGCCGCGTGGTATGACCCGGCATGGAGCGGTCGCCTTGCCGTCACCGTCGGCAATTCGGGCGGCACGGACCTGGCAGACTTCCAGGTGCATGTCGTGCTGGACAACTCCTTTGACTTTACCAAGGCAAAGAGCGATGGCTCCGATGTGCGTTTCACGGGCAGCGATGGCACTACCCTTATTAATAATTTCTGGATCGAGAAGTGGGATTCCGTCAACAAGAGTGCCAGCATCTGGGTGAAGGCGCCTTCACTTCCGGTCGGCAACACGACCCTGTACCTGTATTACGGCAACGCGTCCGCAGCCAGCATATCGAATGGCAGCAGCACCTTCGAGTTCTTTGACGATTTTGAAACCGGATCCACGGGGACCACGTTGACCGGCTATTTCAATCTGGGAGCTCCCCAGACCGTGCTCACTCAAAGTCAGTCGTGGGAGATGTCGGATGTGCCTCATACCCTCAGTGTCGTGGAGCCGACCCCCGGAGGCTCATTCGGAGGCCATAAATACTGGGGCTACTACGGTCTCGTAGGAAACGAAGGTATTGGGTTGGCCTATAGTGATGACCTGACGACCTGGGCCACGTATTCCAGCAACCCCCTCTCGACGGACAAGAGATGGCCGTCAGTCCTGATGGTGGGAAGCACCTTTTACATGCTCTATGAGCAAGGTTTCGGCACTGACAGCAGTTCTATTGTTCTTGCCACCAGCACGGACGGGATCAATTTCACTGACGTGAAGACCATTGTGTCCGGAGTGTCCGGCTTCTCGAATCAGAACCCGAATCTTTTCTACGACGGCAGTCAGTATTATATCTACTGGTTTAAGAACCAAATAGGACAGCCGCTCAATCAAATTTTTGCCAGAAGCGCGGCAACCCCCGAAGATCTGGATACGGCTTCAGATGTTCCAGTGCTGCAATCCTACGGCATCCTGGCCGCTCCCAATGTGCTCTACTACAACGGGACATTTTTTTTGAGCACCGAGATCGTAGACGGTTCGGGTAATTGGGGCGTACAGGTCTACGCCAGCGATTCTGCCACGAGCGGGTTCTCGCTTCTGCCCGGCAACCCCGTGCTCAATAATAATTCTGCCTGTATGTTCCAGCATGTTTTCGGGACTCAGCTCCACGACTACTCCTGCAAGTTAACGGGGAGCACCTGGACCCTGGAACATCGAGTGGCCGATGTGACCACAAGACAGCAGATAACAGAAAAGGCCTTTGATGCAACCAAGTGGAGCGCGACGGGCGGCACCTGGGGGATCGTCACCGATACCCAGCAGGATGGTTCCTCGGGAGGAGTGGTACAGGGCTTTATCGGCACCAATGACATTCGACAAGTTCTCCTTTCCAGCTATTCGGGGAGCGATTATGTGCTGGAGGCCTATGGTAAGCAGATCCTTGGCCGCGTCTGGGGCCTGGGCGTGCGGGCCACGGATCAGAACGACCTTGCTTGGATCAACCTCTATAATGACCTTGATGGGACCGACAATCTGTATGTATATAATTTGGCCACCGCGAGCACTAACACTTTCCTGGCAAGCGCGGCGACAGGAACGGTCGATGCCAATACGTGGTACAAACTCTCGGTAAAATCACATGGCAACGCGATCGACGTTTACAAGGACGATGTGTCAATACTTTCAACCACCGATTCATCCAGCCTGGGCAGCAAGATTGCGCTCTATGGCGAGAAGGAAGCGGTGGCTGAGTTCAATAACGTCCTCGTTCGGAAATATGCTGCGACGGAACCTTCTGTAGCAGTAATAGTCGATGCGATACCGCCCACCGTGACAGGATTCACCGCTACAACGCCGTCATCGAGCAAGAACATACCGGTAACGGCATTCACGGCAGACGACGGCTCCGGCGTCGGTGTCGGCATCAGCGGCTATATGATAACTCAATCGGCGACCCCGCCATCGGTGGGAGACGCCAACTGGTCAGGGACACCTCCGGCAACCTATACCGTGGCAAGCGACGGAAGCTACACGCTCTATCCCTGGGCGAAAGACGATGCAGGCAACGTGTCGGCCCTATTCGGTTCGCCGCGGACAGTCGTGGTAGATACGATACCGCCGACCGTGACGATCAGCTCAACAGGCACAGGACCGACCAATACATCACCGATCCCAGTGACCGTGACCTTCAGCGAAGTGGTGACAGGCTTTACCGGCAGCGACGTGGTTATCGGCAACGGCGCCCTTGACTTAGTTACAGCGGTCAGCGGCACGACGTACACCTTCAACGTCGCGCCTACCAATAATGGCGCGGTGACGATCGACATAGCGGCGGGCGTGGCGCAGGATGCGGCAGGCAACGGCAACACAGCGGCAACCCAGTTCAGCAGGATCTATGACACCATAGCGCCGGTCGTGACGGGATTCACCGCGACAACGCCTACAGGGAGCGTGAACATACCGATAACGGCATTCACCGCGACCGACAGCGTCGGTGTCACTGGCTATATGATAACGACCTCGGCGACCCCGCCGTTGCCGGGGGCTGCCGGCTGGTCAGGGACACCTCCGACCACCTATACCGTGGCAGGTGACGGAAGCTACACGCTCTATCCGTGGGCAAAGGACGCGGCAGGCAACGTATCAGCTGTGTCCGGCTTGGCGCAGACGGTAGTAGTAGATACGATCGTGCCGACGGTGACGATCAGCTCAACAGCCCCGAATCCGACCAATACCTCGCCGATACCGGTTACGGTTACCTTCAGCAAGCCAGTGACCGGCTTTGACAGCGGCGATGTGACCATCGGCAACGGCACCCTTGGCTTATTTACGGCGGTCAGCGGCACGACGTACACAGTCACTGTTCTGCCTATCAATAATGGTGCAGTGACGATTGACATAGCGGCGGGCGTGGCGCACGACGCAGCGAATAACGGCAATGCGGCGGCAACTCAGTTCAGCCGGACCTATGACACCATAGCGCCGACCGTGGCGATCGGCGCGCCCTCGTCGTCCACAACGAAGAGCGGACCGGTGACCTTCACCGTGACCTACACCGGAGCGGACAGCGTGAGCCTGGTAGCCGGGAACGTGACGCTGAACAAGACCGGGACAGCCGATGGAACGGTCGCGGTCACCGGTTCAGGCAACGGCACGAGGACGGTCACCATCTCCAACATCACCGGAAACGGCACGCTCGGCATATCAATAGCAGCGGGCAGCGCAAGCGATCAGGCCGGCAATGTTGCAGCCGCAGCAGGACCGGGCACCGCCTTTACCGTGGACAATGCTGATGGCGATTTAAACGGTGACGGCATCGTGGATATGACCGATGCGCTCAAGGTGCTCCGGATCGCGGCCGGGCTTGACACGCCCACGGCATCCGATATCGCCCATGGCGATGTGGCGCCTCTGGTAAGCGGCGTGCGCCATCCTGACGGGAAGATCGACCTCGGGGACGTGGTGGCGATCCTGAGGAAGGCGGCGCTGCTGCCAAGCTGGTAACACAATACTTTCTGACAGGATCACGGCAAGGTCAGTATGTCATACCGATGTAATCCAGTGGTCCTGTCAGTATATGTTATTCTCTGAAACTCGGCAGCCTTCAGACAACGCGAACTATTTCTTTATGGAGGATAAGAAAATGAAAAAAACAGCCCTATCAAGCCTGATGGTTTTTGCTCTAACACTCACTTTGCTTGCAGCCTGCGGCAGCGGCGGCAGCGGAGGGGGCGGCGTCACGGTTTCACAGCCTACCACCGCCGTCCTCACGCTTTCGACCGCGGGCACGATTCCGGCAACTACCACGATCAACGCATATGACGTTACGGTCACCCTCCCTGCAGGAGTGACAGTCAAGAGTTCGGTGAACGCGCCACTAACTGATGATGGTGTTGTGACAGCCACAACAGGCACGGCATCAAACATCACGATCTTGGGCGTCTACACTGCGGCAACAGGAACATTCCCCGGAAAGGTGAAGATCTCTATCATAAATTTTGATCCGATAACCGGAGCTGGTTTTGACCCTGGACCGTTCTGTAAAGTGAACGGTAATATCGCTGCGGGCCATTATCCAACGGCATCGAGTTTTGTACAACCAACGCTCGATGATGCAACCGGTACCGATCTTAGCAACCCATCGCTTCCATCTACCGTAGTTCTGACCGGGGAACTGTCCCTGTCAGCAACAGCGGTGGTCAAGTAAGCAGGCTTCAGCATGACGACTCGGGCGAGCATATCAACAAAGCTCTCGGCGGGCGCGGACTGCCTAGCCCCTGACAACTGCTCCGTATCGGGAAGGGAACAATAATGCCGCTTTATGGTTTGCTATTTGCGATGGCTCTCATATTCCTTCCTGTTAAGGCGCAGGCGGCCTGGCTTGCTCCGGCGTGGAGCAATCGCAGCGCCGTGACCGTCAACAATCCGGGCGGCACAACCCTGACCGACTTCCAGGTGCATATCGTGCTGGACAGCTCCTTTGACTTTACCAAGGCAAAGAGCGATGGCTCCGATGTGCGTCTTACGAGCGATGACGGCACTACCCTTGTTCCGTTCTGGATCGAGAAGTGGGATTCCGCCAACAAGAGTGCCAGCCTCTGGGTGAAAGTGCCTTCCATAGCGGCCGTCGGCTCTGCAACCCTGTACCTGTATTACGGCAACGCGTCCGCAGTCAGCGCCTCGAATGGCAATGCCACGTTTGAGTTCTTCGATGATTTTGAGTCGGGGACCACGGGGACCACGGTGCCCGGCTATTACAGACTTGGAGATCCACAGACCGTGCTGGCGCAGGACCAATCCTGGGAAGATTCGGCGCCGCACACCCTGAGCGTCATAGAGAACAACAGCGGAGGCTACACCTACTGGGGCTACTACGGTCTTCAGGCCGGCTGCGGAGGCGTGGGACTGGCATACAGCGATGACCTTGTCACGTGGACCAAGTATTCCGGCAACCCCCTCTTTTTGAACGGGAGATGGCCGTCGGTCCAGAAGGTTGGAAACACCTATTACATGCTCTATACCAAGGATTACTGCGCCACGAGCTATATCAACCTGGCCGAAAGCAGCGACGGCATCAACTTCAGCGACGTGAAGACCATTGTGCAGCCGCTGTCCGGGTTTGCGAACCAGAATCCCAATCTCTTTCATGACCCGAACGACGGGAAGTATTACCTCTATTGGTACCACGGCGCCGGTACAACGTTATGGGAGATCCACGTGCGAAGCGCTGCCACACCCGAGGGATTGGACGATCCAGGCTCGGAAGCCGTCGTCCTGCGATCCGACACTACCCTGGCCGCTCCCAACATGCTCTACTACAACGGGACATACTTTTTGAGCACTGAAGTCCTGGACATTTCCGGTCTTTGGAATGTACTGGTCTACGCCAGTACTTCTCCTACGAGCGGATTCTCGCTTCTGCCCGGCAACCCGGTTCTCGACAATGGCGCCGCCTGCATGTTCCAGTATGTTATTGGAAATGAGCTCCACGAGTATTACTGCGAGCTGGGAACAACCTGGACCCTGGACCATCGAGTGGCCGATCTGACCGCGGGAAGATTGCAAATCCAGGAAAAGGCCTTGGATACAGGCAAGTGGCAAGCAACGAGCGGCACGTGGGGGATCATCACTGATACCCAGCAGGATGGTTCCGTTGGCGGCGTAGCGCAGGTCTCTATCGGGAGTTCTATTCGACAAGCACTTCTCTCTTCGTACCAAGGGAGCGATTACGTGCTGGAGGCCTATGGCAAGCAGCTTGTTGGCGGGGTCTGGGGCCTCGGCGTGCGGGCCACGGACCAGGACAGCCTTGACCTGGTCAGCCTGGACGGGACCGATGACCAACTGAAGGTAACCGATTGGGTAGATGGAATCGAGAGCTCACAAACGGGAACGGCAACAGGCGCGGTTGATGCAAACACGTGGTATAAGCTCTCAATAAAGGCGTATGGCAACAAGGTCGACGTGTACAAGGATGACGTGCTCGCTCTGCAGAGCACCGGTTCAACCGGCCTGGGCAACAGTATTGCGCTCTATGGCGCGAATGATACAGTAGCCGAGTTCAACAACGTCCTGGTACGGAAGTATGCAGCGACGGAGCCTTCCGTGACAGTAATAATAGATACGGCGGCGCCGTCCGTGACGGGATTCGTCGCGACAACGCCGACAAATAAATTGAACATACCGATAACGACATTCACGGCGACCGACAACAGCGTCGTCAACAGCTACCTGATAACGCAATCGGCGACCCCGCCATCAGTGGGAGACGCCAACTGGTCAGGAACGCCTCCGACCACCTATACCGTGGCAAGCGACGGAAGCTACACGCTCTATCCCTGGGCGCAAGACGACGCGGGCAACGTGTCGGCCGTATTCGGTTCGCCGCGGACAGTAGTAGTAGATACGACACCGCCGACCGTGACGATCAGCTCAACGGTCTCAGGACCGACCAATACAACACCGATACCAGTGACCGTACAATTCAGCGAAGCGGTAACGGGCTTCACCAGTGGCGAAGTGGTCGTCACCAACGGCACCATGTCGGGCTTTAGCGGCAGCGGCGTATCTTACTCCTTCAATGTTTCGCCCAATGCCAGCGGTGCGGTGACGATTAACATAGCGGCCGGCGTGGCGCAGGATGCGGCAGGCAACTTCAACACAGCGGCAACCCAGTTCAGCAGGATCTATGACACCATAGCGCCGGTCGTGACGGGATTCACCGCGACAACGCCTACAGGGAGCGTGAACATACCGATAACGGCATTCACCGCGACCGACACCATCAGCACAGTAACAGGCTACTTGATAACGACATCGGCGACCCCGCCGTTGCCGGGGGCTGCCGGCTGGTCAGGGACAAAGCCGACCACCTATACCGTGGCAGGTGACGGAAGCTACACGCTCTATCCGTGGGCAAAGGACGCGGCAGGCAACGTATCAGCTGTGTCCGGCTTGGCGCAGACGGTAGTAGTAGATACGATCGTGCCGACGGTGACGATCAGCTCAACAGCCCCGAATCCGACCAATACCTCGCCGATACCGGTTACGGTTACCTTCAGCAAGCCAGTGACCGGCTTTGACAGCGGCGATGTGACCATCGGCAACGGCACCCTTGGCTTATTTACGGCGGTCAGCGGCACGACGTACACAGTCACTGTTCTGCCTATCAATAATGGTGCAGTGACGATTGACATAGCGGCGGGCGTGGCGCACGACGCAGCGAATAACGGCAATGCGGCGGCAACTCAGTTCAGCCGGACCTATGACACCATAGCGCCGACCGTGGCGATCGGCGCGCCCTCGTCGTCCACAACGAAGAGCGGACCGGTGACCTTCACCGTGACCTACACCGGAGCGGACAGCGTGAGCCTGGTAGCCGGGAACGTGACGCTGAACAAGACCGGGACAGCCGATGGAACGGTCGCGGTCACCGGTTCAGGCAACGGCACGAGGACGGTCACCATCTCCAACATCACCGGAAACGGCACGCTCGGCATATCAATAGCAGCGGGCAGCGCAAGCGATCAGGCCGGCAATGTTGCAGCCGCAGCAGGACCGGGCACCGCCTTTACCGTGGACAATGCTGATGGCGATTTAAACGGTGACGGCATCGTGGATATGACCGACGCGCTCAAGGTGCTCCGGATCGCAGCCGGGCTTGACACGCCCACGGCATCCGATATCGCACATGGTGATGTGGCGCCTCTGGCCGGTGGTCAGCGTCATCCTGACGGCAAGATAGATCTTGCAGATGTTGTGGCGATCCTGAGGAAGGCGGCAGGGCTGCCAAGCTGGTAATGCGGGAAACACCGGCAGGGTCAAAGGAGGGTCAGGCTTGGATCCTGATCCGGCCCTGCGACCCTTGTCCTGAACTTGTCAGTTACCCCCTCAATGTTCTTTATAATGAAATGTTCTGGGAGAAGACTATGAAAACCCTTCGCAGCCGTTCCGTATCGGGAGCGAATAAACTAGTGGCGCTTTATGGCTTGGTATTTGCGATGGTGCTGCTCCTCTCCCTCCCTGTTCAGGCGCAGGGGGCCTGGCTGGACGCGGCGTGGAGCGATCGCAGTACCGTCGTTGTCAACAATCCGGGCGGCACAACCCTGACCGACTTCCAGGTGCATATCGTGCTGGACAGCTCCTTTGACTTTACCAAGGCAAAGAGCGATGGCTCCGATGTGCGTCTTACGAGCGATGACGGCACTACCCTTGTTCCGTTCTGGATCGAGAAGTGGGATTCCGCCAACAAGAGTGCCAGCCTCTGGGTGAAAGTGCCTTCCATAGCGGCCGTCGGCTCTGCAACCCTGTACCTGTATTACGGCAACGCGTCAGCGGTCAGCGCCTCGAATGGCAGTGCCACGTTTGAGTTCTTTGATGATTTTGAGTCGGGGACCACGGGGACCACGGTGCCCGGCTATTACAGACTTGGAAATCCACAGACCGTGCTGGCGCAGGACCAATCCTGGGAAGATTCGGCGCCGCACACTCTGAGCGTCATAGAGAACAACAGCGGAGGCTATACCTACTGGGGCTACTACGGTCTTCAGGCCGGCTGCGGAGGCGTGGGACTGGCATACAGCGATGACCTTGTCACGTGGACCAAGTATTCCGGCAACCCCCTCTTTTTGAACGGGAGATGGCCGTCGGTCCAGAAGGTTGGAAACACCTATTACATGCTCTATACCAAGGATTTCTGCGCAACGAGCTATATCAACCTGGCCGAAAGCAGCGACGGCATCAACTTCAGCGACGTGAAGACCATTGTGCAGCCGCTGTCCGGGTTTGCGAACCAGAATCCCAATCTCTTTCATAACCCGAACGACGGGAAGTATTACCTCTATTGGTACCACGGCGCCGGTACAACGTTATGGGAGATCCACGTGCGAAGCGCTGCCACACCCGAGGGATTGGACGATCCAGGCTCGGAAGCCGTCGTCCTGCGATCCGACACTACCCTGGCTGCTCCCAACATGCTCTTCCGCGATGGCACCTATTTTCTCTCTACGGAAGGACTGGATAGTTCAGGCCAGTGGGTTGTTCTCATTTACACCAGTAACTCACCGACCAGCGGGTTTTCCCTGCTGCCAGGGAACCCTGTTCTCGCTAATGGGTCTGCCTGTAACTTTCAGCATGTGGTCGGGACAGAGCTCCACGATTACTACTGCAAACTGACGGGGAACACCTGGACCGTTGACCACCGGGTCGCTGACCTGACGGCGGGAAGGCTGCAATTTCAAGAACAGGCGATAGATCCGAACAAGTGGACAGCCAGCGGCGGCTCATGGAACAGCGTCATCGATATCCAGCAGGATGGGACCATGGGGAACGTTGTTCAGGGATCGATCGGAAGCAGTGTCAGGCAGGTCCTTATTTCTTCGTATCAGGGCGGCGATTATGTCCTGGATGCTTATGGGAAGCTGCTCAGCGGTCGGGTGTGGGGCCTCGGCGCGCGCGCCCTTGACCTGAACAACCTTTACACGGTCAACCTTTATGAGGACCTCAATTCGACCAACAACCTGTATGTATATAACTGGATCAACGGGAGCGGCGCCACCCTTGCGAGTACGGCCGTAGGAGCGGTCAATCCCGATACATGGTACAAGCTCACCGTAAAAGCACATGGTAATTTGATCGATGTTTATAAAGATGATGTGCTGATGATGCAAACCTCGTCTTCACAATTCGGGACAGGGGCGGTGGCTCTCTATGGAGAGCAGAACACGGCGGCAGAGTTCAACAACGTCCGGGTACGCAATTATGCCTCAGTGGAACCGTCGGCAACAGTGACTTCGGGGGGGGCGGTACCGGTAATCGACAGTTTGGCGCCGACGTCCGCTTCGGCCGGCGGTTCAGACTTCACGCTGACCGTCAATGGCAGCGGCTTTGTCCCTGACTCAGCAGTGCAATGGAACGGTACGAGCCGCACGACGACTTTTGTCTCTGCGATCCAGTTGAGCGCCGCAATAACGGCAGCGGATATTGCAACGGAAGGGACGGCCACAGTGACAGTGTCAAATCCCGCACCGGGTGGCGGCATCTCCAACGCCAAGACCTTCTTGATCAATAATCCTCAAGCGGGAACCTGGACCCAGACCGACTGGGTCGGCGGCGGGGGGCAGTCCATTTGGGCGGATTCAACGCGCTATAGTTCGGCCAGCGGCATTGATAACAGTATCAATGGCCAGATCGGTCTTGCCACCACGAGTTCCGTATTGTTTTCGGACGACTTTACAAGATCGGGGGGTGACCCGCTCTCGCCATGGCTCGTGCCAATGGGGACATGGACGGTAACAGGAGGGGTGATGCAAGGATCGGGCTCCCCTCTGGAGTATTCCTATGCCTATATTTCCACCACGCCCCAGTGGACCGACTATAGGGTGCAAGGGCGCATCCAGATGCCGGCCGGGTCGTTCGGGGGCGGCATCGGCGGTCGTGTAGACCCGGCTACCGGCGCCCACTACGGCGCATGGGTCTACCCGGCAGGATCGCCGGGCGGGTCGAATCTGCTGCAATTGTGGAAGTTCCGGGGTTGGACGGACATCAACGGCGGTCCGTATGATGGCGTACCGATGCAGCAGGTCAGCCTGCCCGATGTGGGCACGGGCTGGCACACGCTCCAGATGACCTTCATGGGGAATCGTATCCTCGTGTATTACGACGGGGTCCTGAAGATCGACGTGACGGATAATAATTATGACTCCCGGCCGCCCTATTTGAGCGGCGGTATAAGCGTGGATTGGTGGACATGGGATCCACCGTACACAATAACAGTCGATGACATATCAGTGATCACCCTGCCGGCATACGGCAGCAGCGGCGTATTGTTATCTTCAGCCTATGATGGCGGGGATGGCGCGCAGTGGCAGGCCGTGTCCTGGGACGCGACCGCAGGGGGCGGCACGAACGTTTGCGTCCAAACCCGGACCGCCGACTCGTCCGATCAACTTGCCAATGCCTCCTGGTCGGACTGCTATAGTACGAGCGGCTCGGGCCTCATGAGCGCGAACAGACGCTGGATCCAGTACCAGCTGGGGTTGACCACCAGCGATCCATCAAGCTCGCCTGTTCTCACCGAGATCAGGATACCCTTCCTTTCCGGTACGTCAGGGGCACCCATACCGGTCATCAACAGTCTGTCGCCGGCGTCCGCTGCAGCCGGAGGTTCAGCCTTCACGCTCACCGTCAACGGCAGCGGCTTCGTAACCAGCTCGGCGGTGCGCTGGAATGGGGCGAACCGTACGACGACCTATGTATCTTCTACCCAGTTGACGGCAACGATATCGACAGCTGACATAGCAGCGGCAGGCACGGCCCAGGTGACGGTGTTCAATCCCGCCCCGGGAGGTGGTACCTCCAATGCCCAGACCTTCACGATCAATGCGATCAATAATCCCGTGCCTGCAATAACGAGCATCAGCCCAACGTCAGCCCCGGCGGGTGGCGCGGCGTTCACGCTGACGGTGAACGGCACCAGCTTCGTGTCCAGCTCGGCAGTGCAATGGAACGGGTCGAACCGGACGACTACCTATGTCTCATCGACCCAGTTGACGGCAACGATATCGGCTGCGGACATAGCAGCGGCAGGCACAGCTTCAGTGACAGTGTTCAATCCCGCGCCGGGTGGCGGCACTTCCAATGCCCAAACCTTCACGATTAATAGTCCCGCGCCAACAACGACGAGCCTGAGCCCATCGTCTACTACAGCCGGAGGAACGGCGTTCGCGCTGACCGTTAATGGCACCGGCTTCGTCGCCAATTCAATAGTGCAATGGAATGGATCGAGCCGTACGACGACCTATGTTTCTTCAACGCGGTTGACGGCTACGATTCCCGCTTCGGATATCGCAGTGGCGGGGACGGCTTCAGTGACGGTGTTCACACCGGCCCCGGGCGGCGGCACCTCCAACGCCCAGACCTTCACGATCACTACGATCAATAATCCCGTGCCGACAACCTCAAGCCTGAGCCCGACGTCTACGACCGCAGGAGGACCGGATTTCGTGCTGACCGTCAATGGCAGCAACTTCGTAGCGGGCTCGGTAGTACGCTGGAAAGGGGCGAACCGTACGACGACGTATGTATCCCCGACCCAGTTGACGGCGGCGATATCGGCTGCTGACATAGCAGCGGCAGGCACGGCCTCAGTGACGGTGTTCAATCCCGCGCCGGGAGGCGGTACCTCCAGTGGCCGGACCTTCACGATCAATAATCCTGTTCCGACAACCACGGGCCTCAGCCCTGCCTCTGCGACCGCCGGTGGGTTGGCCTTCACGCTGACGGTCAACGGCACGGGCTTCGTAGCGGGCTCCCGAGTCCGCTGGAATGGGGCGAACCGCACAACCACGTTCGTTTCTTCCACGCAGTTGACGGCAAACATACCGGCTTCGAATATTCGGCGGGCGGGGACGGCCCAAGTGACGGTGTTCAATCCTACACCCGGAGGCGGCACCTCTAACGGGCAGACCTTCACAATTAACTGATCCGTCCAAAATGGGAAGAAATTTTCTCGCAAAGGCGCAAAGCTCGCAAAGACAAGCAGGATCCTCGGGTCCATAACGTTGCGCCCTTTGCGTGCTTTGCGAGAGACGCGCTTTTGTTCCGGCTTGCCAGGGTTGGGAAATTTTGAATTGAATGATCGCGAACATCCGATGGGGGTCATGAGAATGGTTTGCTTACTTCACCACGTATTGTCAGAAAGCGCGGCGAAATATCCGGACAAAGAGGCGCTGGTCTTTCAAAACGACACCGTGACCTTTGCCGAATTGGACAGGGAAAGCAGCAGGCTGGCTTCCCATCTGTCGGGAATCGGAATAGAAAGAGGGGCGCGGGTAGGAATTTATCTGAATCGCGGCATAGCTTCCATAACGGGGGCTTTCGGGATCCTGAAGGCGGGCGCGACGTATGTTCCCGTCGATCCACTCTGTCCGCCGGGCCGCCTCAACTATATCATAAACAAGTGCGAAATAAAGTACATGCTTGCCTCACGGGACAAGCTGGCCATGATAGGGCAGGTGTTTCCTGCAAACTCTCCCCTGGAAAGCATTGTTGTGATGAACGGCCTGGATTCAGTCGCCCGGTTGCCCGGATCGACGAAACTGATCGACTGGCAGGAGGCCCGGAAGACCGCAGGAGAAGACGCTCCCTGCGTGAATACGATAGATTCAGATCTGGCCTATATATTGTTCACGTCCGGCTCGACAGGCAATCCCAAGGGTGTCATGCTGTCGCACCTGAACTCCCTGACCTTCGTGAACTCGGCACATGATTTTTTTCAGATCAAGACGAATGACCGGTTCTCCAACATCTGCCCCCTGCACTTCGACATGTCCGTCTTCGACCTCTTCGTTGCATTCAAGGCAGGAGCGACGGTGGTCATTATTCCGGAGACCACTGCCGTCTTCCCCATAAAATTGGCCGAGGTCATTGCGAAGAACAGGATATCGGTATGGAATTCGGTGCCGTCAGCGCTTTCCCTTTTGGCGTCGTATAAGAATCTGGACAGCCACGATCTGTCAAGTCTGCGATTGATCCTTTTTGCCGGAGAACAATTTCCCCTGAAATATCTGCGGCGGCTCCAGGAAGCCGTCCCCAAAGCAAGGTTCTGCAACATGTACGGCCAGACGGAAGCGAACTCTTCAACCTATTATTGGGTCGACCAACTCCCCGCAGACGCCAAAGCATCGCTTCCCATCGGCAGACCGCTGCCGAACTTCGATGTTTTCGCCCTGGATGAAGAGGGCAAGCAGGTCACCAGGCCGGGACAGGAGGGTGAACTCTATGTGAGGGCGTCCACGGTCGCGGCAGGATATTGGGGAGAAGTTGAAAAAACGGAGAAGGCCTTTGTAAAGAACCCCCTCAGGCCCGACCTGAATGAGAGGGTTTACAAGACCGGCGACCTGGTCCATCTCGACCCTGACGGCAACTATGTGTTCCTGGGCCGGAAGGACCACATGATAAAGAGCCGGGGGTACAGGATCGAGATCGGGGAAATAGAAACAGTTCTGTGCAATCATCCGGAAGTGAAGAACGCCGTGGTCATCCCGATCCCCGACGAGCTCATAGGAAACAGGATCGCGGTGATCATCGTTCCCATGACCCCGGGTACGATCAAACGGGACGATGTCTTGAAGTATTGTTCTCAACAACTCCCGAAATACATGATACCGGAGATCGTTGAATTCCGCGACTGTCTGCCGACGACCTCATCCGGTAAGGTTGACAGGAAGAAGCTGAGTGATCTCAATGAATTAGTCTCCCGTCCGGGAACTTAGGAACGGAACAGCGGATTTTTTAATGGGTTTTGATTTGCTCGTACTGTCGCGGCCTATATTTGTTGAGGAGAAGGAGGAGTCCATGCAAAAGCTCATCAAAAACAACTGGAGTCGCAAATCCGGAGAGCCCTTCGCGAGAGCCAGGATCCTGAGTCACGAGATCCATCCCGAAGGGCTGGACATCGATCGCATCCGGTTCATCGAGGCCGGCAGCCTCGAGACGAAAACGAGCGTTGGTCACATCATCAGCGTTCATCGAGGAAAGGGAAGACTTCACCTGGCCGGTGACAACAGAAACCCCTTTTACCTGGAGGAAGGCGTCCACCTCTATCTTCCGCCCGGCCTGGAGAGTGTTCTTGACGCGGAACCGGGGACCGAACTGCTGCAGGTGTCGAGCGCGTCGGCCTCGCAGGCGCGCGGCAGGCGCCTGCTGCTTCGCGACGAGACATTTCTCGCAGCCTGTGCTTCCGGACCTCAGTCCCTTCGGTGGGCCTTTACGCCCCAGTACCTGAGCCGCCGGATCTTCCTGCACCACGACCCGGTCCTTCTGTCGAAATCCGGCCATCCCGTCTCGTGGTTCCGGACCACCATGTTCGATGTGGCCGGACTTCCCAAAAACCAGGACGGGGAGCCGGTGTTCAAGATGTCCTACAACTCCCGGACGGAGTGCAACGTCTGCTACGATGTGCAAGGGAACGCACGCGTGCGTATGGCGCAGCACCCCTACGATGCGTCGAAGCAGGTCTGGGGCCCGTGGTACCCTCTCGACGGCGACTCAACCTATCACCTGAACGAGGCCGCCGGGAGTCCCGAAGAAGAGTGCCGCATCAACGAGGCGACCCGGAGCCGGCAATTTCTTCGCAACAAGCACGAGGTCCACATCGTCGACGGCCATGTAACGCTCTTCTGTATATTCGATCCGGCGCCCACGGGGGTCGAGAACCACCGGCCCGGCGAGTACAGCGACTACGAGCCCCTGTCGCAGGTGCTCGGGACCAGGCTGTACGAAACTCACCAGCGGGAGATCGCGAGATACGACGAGATGGTGGACCGGCTCTCCCTGGCCAAGGCGATGGGCGCATTGAGCACGCTCCACGGAACTCCGATCTGGGAGCTGTACCTGGAAGGCCGGGAGGCGCAGGCGGCCATCGAATCCAAGCTTGCGAGGATCCTTGCTGCTGAAGGCAACGGACGCGAGCGGGTCCTTGCGCGCTGGATGCAAGCCGTCACTGTTTGATGAACTATTACGACATCGTGAGCCTGCATCTGAGAAGATGTTTGCGAAAAGCTCTCTAACGATCGGAGATTTGAGATGAAAAAGACCGTGGATGATCTGGCTGTCTTTGGCGGAGCTCCTGCTTTTCAAGAAGCGCTCCATGTCGGACGCCCCAATATCGGGAACCGGGAGCGTCTGCTCGAGCGCATCAACGATATGCTTGACAGGAGGTGGCTGAGCAACAACGGACCTTATGTGCAGGAATTCGAGCGGCGAATTGCTGACATGATCGGGGTCAAGCATTGCATTGCCATGTGCAACGGCACGGTTGCCCTGGAGATCGCCATCCGTTCTCTCGAGTTAACAGGCGAGGTCATTGTTCCTTCGTTCACCTT
Source organism: Nitrospirota bacterium (assembly GCA_963790205.1). GTDB lineage: Bacteria > Nitrospirota > UBA9217 > UBA9217 > UBA9217 > CAWBNQ01. The sequence continues at coordinate 290,707 of CAWBNQ010000014.1, read as the reverse complement.
TGTTGCCACCGCGCATGCGCTGCAATGGCAGGAGATCACCCCGGTCTTTTGCGATATCGATCCAGGAACACACACGATCGATCCCTCCTGCATTGAAAAGATGATCACGCCCCGGACGACCGGGATCATCGGCGTGCATCTCTGGGGCCGCCCCTGCGACATTGAAGCATTGGAAGAGATCGCAGCCGCCCATCATTTAAAACTGCTGTTCGATGCGGCCCATGGCTTCGGCTGTTCTTACAAAGGCGGGATGATCGGCAGCTTCGGAAGCGCCGAGGTCTTCAGCTTCCATGCAACAAAGTTCTTCAACACCTGCGAAGGGGGAGCAATCGTTACCGATGACGATGCCCTGGCCGGCAAGATCCGCCTGATGAAGAATTTCGGGTTCTCGGGATATGACAACGTCATCTATATCGGAACGAACGGAAAGATGAACGAGTTGTCGGCGCTGATGGGCTTGACGAATCTCGAAAGTCTGGATGAGTTCATTGCGGTAAATTCCGCAAATTATAAGTCCTATGAACAGGAGCTGACAGGCTTGCCGGGAGTGAGACTCATCAAGTATGACCGGAAGGAGAAGTGCAACTATCAATATGTCATCCTTGAGATAGACGAATCCTTGACCCACGTGACCCGGGACCAGATCGTGGACATTCTCCATGCTGAAAATGTTCTGGCGCGGCGCTATTTCTACCCCGGCTGTCACCGGATGGAACCCTATCGTTCCTATTTTCCTCAAGCGGGGCTGGTGCTGCCCGAAACCGAGAGGCTCGTAAAGCGAGTGCTTTCTCTTCCTACGGGTACTGCTGTCGGTCCGGATGAGATAAGAAAGATCTGTCAGATCATACGGCTGGCAGTCGCATGCGGCGCCGAGGCCAGGGAAAGGCTGTCAGCTCATGTTGCCGATAAAGCCCACAAGGCCATTATGTTCGAGGGCTCGTATGATGCGATAAGGGCTGGTCGAATCCAGTAGATCATCATGTCTGATACAGGACGGATTGGACTATGAAAAAAATATTGTTCGCATCTCATAAGGTTATGTTTCAAATTGCCCTGGCAATGTCCCTTCTCCTCGCGGGTCTTTCAGCAGCTCCACGCCAAGCGATCGCCCAGCAACCTCCTCTTCCTTTCGTGGCCGTCCACATCTCCGAGCTGACGCAGAATTTAGAGACGGTCCCTGCCAAGTCTCCCACGCCTGCCGGGCCGGGGACAACGGGCTACGAATGGTGGGTCGCTGACTGGCATTATCTCGTGATGCCCATGTCATTGGAAGAGATGCTTCGCTCGGACGGCACGCCATTTGCCGAGGTGAACGACGCCGATATTGCGGCCGGCCGCCTGCTTTACCCCGATGGGTCACCCAGATACCCTATTGTGGTCAGCCTGGCCGCTGAAGCGATCGCTGATAACGAGGTCGCTCCGCTGCGTGCTTACGTCGCTGCCGGCGGATTCCTCTTCATCGGCTCATCGGCATTTACACGCAACCCGGACGGCGCCACGCGGGGGGATTTTGCCCTTGCCAATGAGATGGGGCTGCGCATGGTGCACTCCAACCTTCAGAACTGGGACTGGAACATGCACTTCTCCAAAGCTGTCGATCACCGTTTGGCCGCCGGTATTCCGACGGGCACGATCGCCTGGCGCATGCCGCAAAGCTCGGAGGAGATCCCTTATGGCGTATCGCCTAATCACGACTTGCACGGGAACCACCACGAGTTCCAGGTTTCCGCCGCAGGCGCTACGGTCATTGCCAACGGCGATACAGGACCGCTGCTCGCGACCAGGCAATACGGAAAGGGGAATTTTGTCTACCATGGCGCGCTGCAGCCGCTTATCGGTCACACGGTCCATGACCCGGCCATGTACACCTATCTCATTTACCGTCATGCGATCGAGTGGGCCTTCGAGGCCGCTGATCTCCCGATCATCAAGCTGAGTCCGTGGCGATACGATTACGACGCGGCTTTTATCGTCAGGCATGACTGTGAGAATGACCAAACAATGATACGATCCATCGAAAACTCCGCCTCGTTCGAAAATGCAGCCGGCGCAAAGGGCGATTACTACTTTTGTACAGGCACGCTCCGGCAGGAAATGGCTGACAAAAACACCGTAATTGCCAGCCTGCGAAGAGCCATTACGAACTACGGGGCGACGATCGGGTCGCACAACGGGGGCTTGAAGAACCCTGTAAATACCGCCCTGACTATCGGTGATGTAGATTACTGGCACTGGGGACCGGATGAGGCACTGGATGTAACTCCCCCGGGCTATGCAAGCGGCAGAGCATATGCTAAAGCGTCTATTTCCTCGACCTTCCAGGACATAGAAGGGTGGATGGCAGGCGTGGACAATGGACGGGCAGGATGCGGTTCGGCAGGCAACTGTCCCCGCACCTGGGCTTCTCCTTACTTTAACTCGACGCGGGAAGGTTCTTACCAAATCCTGGAGGAGCTAGGCACCGCGACCATAAGCAAGGGCGAGCAGAAGATCGGCCCCTTTCCACACTGGACGCTATCGTATGAATCACCGGGCCTGCGTTTTTATCACGTTTCAATACCGGCGAGCGACTGGTATATCGGCGCCGAAGTCCCCATCGCCATTGAAGATTTCACGACGGCATCGATGCGGGCAGCCGTTGATTTCTATCATGACCTCGGCGCCCTGATCAATCTCTACGGGCATATCCCCTCGAACGACGGCACCATGATAGGGCAGTATGTGAAGTATGGTGTTGCTAAACCCCGAATGTGGGCAACCAATGCAGTGGGAATATCCGACTGGTGGCAAGTGCGGTCCAATGCCGTTGTCACGCCTTCGTATAGCGTAACAGGCAATACGGTCATCTCACAGGCCACGATCACCGGGGCCACCGACCCCGGTACTGCCGTTGAAATGGCCTTTCCCAACGGGAGCGATCAGGTTGTCAACAATTCCCAGGTCTTCATTAATGGTGCGCCGGCTGACCCCGCTGACTACCGTACCATCGGGAACACGATAAAAGTCCGTGTTGGCGCAACAACATCCAGCGTGCAGGTGCAGTATACGATCGGCAATCCCGTACCCGCGACGGCGAGCCTGAGTCCGTCATCCGGTACGGCTGGAGGGGCGGCCTTCACGCTAACGGTGAATGGCAGCGGCTTTGTGTCCAGCTCGGTAGTGCAATGGAATGGGATGAACCGCACGACGACGTTTGTTTCTGCGGCCCAGTTGACCGCGGCGATTCCGGCTGCGGACATCGCGGCGGCGGGGACGGCCCAGGTGACGGTGTTCAATCCCGCACCGAGCGGGGGGACCTCGAACGCGCAAACATTCTTGATCAATAGCCCTCAGGCTGTGATCTGGACCCAGACCAACTGGGTCGGCGGCGGAGGGCAGTCCATTTGGGCGGATTCAACGCGTTATAATTCGGCCAGCGGCATTGATAACAGTATCAGTGGCCAGATCGGTCTTGCCACCACAAGTTCCGTATTGTTTTCGGATGACTTTACCCGACCGCCGGACCCGCCATTACCATGGCTCGTGCCAATGGGGACATGGACGGTAACAGGAGGGGTGATGCATGGGTCGGGCACCCCGGACGAGTATTCCTATGCCTATATTTCCACCACGCCCCAATGGGCCGACTATAGGGTGCAAGGGCGCATCCAGATGCCGGCCGGGTCGTTCGGGGGCGGCATCGGCGGTCGTGTAGACCCGGCTACCGGCGCCCACTACGGCGCATGGGTCTACCCGGCAGGATCGCCGGGCGGGTCGAATCTGCTGCAATTGTGGAAGTTCCGGGGTTGGACGGACATCAATGGCGGTCCGTATGATGGCGTACCGATGCAGCAGGTCAGCCTGCCCGATGTGGGCACGGGCTGGCACACGCTCCAGATGACCTTCATGGGGAATCGTATCCTCGTGTATTACGACGGGGTCCTGAAGATCGACGTGACGGATAATAATTATGACTCCCGGCCGCCCTATTTGAGCGGCGGTATAAGCGTGGATTGGTGGACATGGGATCCACCGTACACAATAACAGTCGATGACATAGTAGTGGCCACTCTGCCGGCATACGGCAGCAGCGGCGTATTATTATCTTCGGCCTATGATGGCGGGGATGGCGCGCAGTGGCAGGCCGTGTCCTGGGACGCGACCGCAGGGGGCGGCACGAACGTTTGCGTCCAAACCCGGACCGCCGACTCGTCCGATCAACTTGCCACTGCCTCCTGGTCGGACTGCTATAGTACGAGCGGCTCGGGCCTCATGAGCGCGAACAGACGCTGGATCCAGTACCAGCTGGGGTTGACCACCAGCGATCCATCAAGCTCGCCTGTTCTCACCGAGATCAGGATACCCTACCTTTCCGGTACGTCAGGGGCACCCATACCGGTCATCAACAGTCTGTCGCCGGCGTCCGCTGCAGCCGGAGGTTCAGGTTTCACGCTCACCGTCAACGGCACCGGCTTCGTGTCCAACTCGGCGGTGCAATGGAATGGATCGAACCGCACGACGACCTATGTATCCTCGACCCAGTTGACGGCGGCGATATCGGCTGCTGACATAGCAGCGGCAGGCACGGCCTCAGTGACGGTGTTTACCCCGGCCCCAGGCGGCGGAACTTCCAATGCCCAAACCTTCACGATCAATGCGATCAATAATCCCGTGCCTGCAATAACGAGCCTCAGCCCAGCATCACGGACAGCCGGAGGAACGGCGTTCACACTGACCGTGAATGGCAGCGGCTTCGTAACCAGCTCGGCGGTGCGCTGGAATGGGGCGAACCGCACGACGACCTATGTATCCTCGACCCAGTTGACGGCGGCGATATCGGCTGCTGACATAGCAGCGGCAGGCACGGCTTCCGTGACGGTGTTCAATCCCGCGCCGGGCGGCGGCACTTCCAACGCCCAAACCTTCACGATCACTACGACCGATAATCCCGTGCCCGCGATAACGAGCCTGAGCCCAGCATCACGGACAGCCGGAGGAACGGCGTTCACGCTGACCGTCAATGGCAGCGGCTTCGTCGCCGGTTCAATAGTGCAATGGAATGGAGCAAGCCGTACGACGACGTATGTGTCTGCGACCCGGCTGACGGCGGCGATACCGGCTTCGGACATTGCGCTGGCGGGAACGGCTTCCGTGACGGTGTTCAATCCCGCGCCGGGAGGCGGAACTTCCAATGCCCAAACCTTCACGATCAATGCGATCAATAATCCCGTGCCTGCAATAACGAGCCTCAGCCCAACATCCCGGACAGCCGGAGGAACGGCCTTCACGCTGATCGTTAATGGCACCGGCTTTGTGTCCAACTCAGCGGTGCGCTGGAATGGATCGAACCGCACGACGACCTATGTATCCTCGACCCAGTTGACGGCGTCGATACCGGCTTCGGACATTGCGCTGGCGGGAACGGCCACGGTGACGGTGTTTACCCCGGCCCCGGGCGGCGGAACTTCCAATGCCCAGACCTTCACGGTCAATAATCCCGTGCCTTCGATAACGAGCCTCAGTCCTTCATCACGGCGAGCCAGTAGAACCGGTTTTACCCTCACGGTCACTGGCAGCAATTTTGTGAGCAGCTCAGTAGTACGCTGGAATGGATCGAACCGCACGACGACCTATGTATCTTCGACCCGGTTGACCGCGGCAATACCGGCTTCGGACATTGCGGCGCCGGGGACGGCCCAGGTGACGGTGTTCAATCCCGCACCGGGGGGCGGCGCCTCCAATGCTCGTACCTTCACGATAAGATGATCCGGCTCTCACAAAAGCGAATTTCGGGCCACGGCTATGAGGCTGCAGAGTCCCTCGGGGACCGGAAGCAGTTTCGAAAAAATTACCAATGCAAACGCACTCATTGTGTGTCATTGCGAGGTGCGTTTTTTGTTGAGCCTGCCCCTGCATGCTTGAAGCAGGGGCGGCAATCTCGATTTTTCAAATCGTTATGAACGGCGAGATCGCTCCGCTCGCAACGACGGCTATGAAGACTTCTCAACAGCCTTCTAGAGGAAGGGAGGATCGGACTACGAAAAAAACATTAGAGCGTCATACGGTTGTTTTTCACATTGCCCTGGCAATGATGTCCCTGCTTCTCGTTGGGACTTCAGTTGTTCCCAGCCAGGCGATAGCGCAGCAGGTTTCAACGCCTCCTGAGCCGTTGGTCGCCATCCACGTCTCTGAATATACCCAGGCACTCGAAACAATGCCGGCTGTCGCGCCTACACCCACAGGAGCCGGAACGAGCGGCTATCAGTGGTGGTATACTTCATGGCACTATTTTGTCGCATACGAATCCCTGGAGGAAGCACTTCGCGCGGACGGTACTCCCTTTGTCGAGGTTACTGACGCGCAGATTGCGTCCGGCGTTCTCTTGAATGCGGACGGTTCGCCCCGGTATCCGATCGTGTTCAGCCTGGACTCTGAAGCGATCAATGATAATGAGATCGACCCGCTGCTCGCGTATGTCAGCGCAGGAGGATTCCTGTTCGTCGGATCGACCGCCTTTACACGCAACCCGGACGGCACGACGCGCGGTGATTTTGCCCTGGCCGATAAAATGGGACTGAGCATGGCAAATCCCAGCCTCTCGAACTTCTACGACAACCTTCATTTCACGAAGACCGTTGACCATCGGCTGACCAGTCATATCCCAAACGGCACACTCACCTGGCGCATGCCGGTGACCTCCGAGGAGATCCCCGAGGGTGTTTCCAGCACCTCTCCACCCCACCTGCTTCAAGGCGCGCACCATGCATGGCAGGTCAATGCCGGCGATGCCTTGGTCATTGCAAATGGCGATTCGGGCCCGCTCTTGACGGTCAAGAACTATGGACAAGGACAGTTCATCTACTACGGGGCATTTCAGCCGCTCATCGGCCACGGAGACTACGACCCGGGGATGTATGCCTATCTCATCCTTCGCAAAGCAATCGAGTGGGCCTTCGAATCCGACCGCCTTCCGATCGTGAAGGTGAGCCCGTGGCCCTATCAATACGACGCGGCATTCATCGTTCGACACGATTTTGAGAACGATCAGTCAGCCATCCGGTCGATCGAATCTTCCGCCCAATTCGAACATGCACTCGGGGTCAAGGGTGATTATTTCTTCTGCACCGGGGCTTTGCGCGAAGACATGGTGGGAGATCCCGTAGCAATTGCTGGCCTGCGGAGCGCTGTTTCGAACTACGGCGCGACGATCGGATCGCACAACGGCGGCTATAAGAACCCCGTTAATACGTCTCTCTCGCCAACGGATTTTGATTACTGGCACTGGGGGCCGGACGAGGCCCTGGACACTGTTCAACCTGGTTATCCTTTAGCATCGAGCCCACCAGGTTACTCAAGTGGTAAGTCTTATGCTTATGAATCGATTAAGATTTCTTTTCAAGACATCGAAGGGTGGCTGGCCGGGTTGGACAACGGCCGGCCAGGCTGCGGATCGGGTGGTACCTGCCCCCGTCTCTGGGCTGCTCCTTATTTCAACTCAACGCGCGATGACTCCGATGATATCCTGGACCAGTTGGGCGCGGCTGTCGCGGGGGAACAGAAGATCGGCCCGTTTCCGCATAAGACCCTTTCCTATAAAACGCCTGGCAAGTACTATGCGCCCCTTACGCTGCCCGTGAGCGACTGGTATGCGGGCACCAGCATCCCTACGGCCCTTGAAGACCTAACCGTGGTGTCAATGCAGAATGCCGTCGATTTTTATTATGGTATCGGGGCGCTCATCAATCTCTACGGTCATGTACCTTCATCAAATACCGGGAGCGTAGAGCAGGAGTATGTAACCTATGCCGCTTCCAAGCCGGGACTGTGGAAATCGAACAGCATCGGGATATACGACTGGTCGACGGCGCGGTCGAATATCGCCATCACTCCTGCGTACGGCATGACGGGAAATATCGCCGCTATTGGGGCAACCATTACCGGGTCTACTGATGCTGATAGTTCAGTCGAGATCGTCATGCCGAACTGGAGCAATTGGGTCCAGGGCAATGTTCGGGTCCTGCGCGACGGCGCGGTGGCCGATCCCGGTGATTACCGCTTGACCGACTATGGAGTAAAAGTGAGAGTAGGGACCTCGATATCAAGCGTGGAAGTACGCTATAATCCGGTTCCCCTGAGCTCGCTTTCAATAAGCCCCGCCAGTGTTTTGGGCGGGAGTATTTCCGAGGGCACGGTGACGTTGACCGGCGCAGCGCCGAGCGGCGGCGTGGCCGTATCGCTGAGCAGCGACACGCCGTCAACGGTCAGTGTTCCCACAACCGTCACGGTCCCGGCAGGCAGCACCAGCGCCGCGTTCACGATAACCACGTATCCCGTTGCCGGATCAACTTCGGTAACCATTACTGCTGATGATGGCGTGAACCAAAATACCGCCATGCTCACGGTCAGTCCACCCGCCTTGAATTCGTTTTCAACAAGCCCGACCAGCGTTTTGGGCGGGAGTATTTCCGAGGGAACGGTGACGTTGACGGGCGCAGCGCCCAGCGGCGGTGTGGCCGTATCGCTGAGCAGCGACACGCCGTCAACGGTCAGTGTTCCCACAGCCGTCACGGTCCCGGCCGGCAGCACCAGCGCCGCGTTCACGATAACCACGTATCCCGTTGCCGGATCAACTTCGGTAATCATTACTGTCGATCATAACGGGGTGACAAAGACGGCCACGCTGACAGTTAATCCGCCGGTATTGAGTACGCTTTCGGTAAGCCCGGCCAGCGTTGTGGGCGGGATTAATTCCCAGGGTACGGTGACACTGAACGGCGCAGCGCCGATCGGCGGTGTCGCCATATCGCTGAGCAGTGATACGCCGTCAGTGGCCAGTGTTCCCACAACGGTTACGGTCCCGGCAGGCAGCGCCAGCGCCGCGTTCACGATAACCACGTATCCGGTGGCCGGATCGACTTCGGTAATCATTACTGCCGATCATAGCGGGGTGACAAAGACGGCCACGCTGACAGTTTATCCGCCGGTATTGAGTACGCTTTCGGTAAGCCCGGCCAGCGTTTTGGGCGGGATTATTTCCCACGGCACGGTGACGTTGAGCGGTCAAGCGCCGAGCGGCGGTGTGGTTGTCTCGCTGAGCAGCGGCACGCCGTCAGCGGCCAGTGTTCCGGCCACAATCACGGTCCAGGCCGGCAGCGCCAGCGCCACGTTCACTGTTACGACTCATCCGGTGGCAGGCTCAACGCCGGTAACCATTACTGCTGATTACGGCGGGATTACAAAGACAACCACTCTCACGGTTACACCGTCAGCTGTCAGCTCGCTTTCGGTGAGCCAGAATAGTGTTTTGAGCAATGATACTTCCCAGGGTACGGTGACGCTGACCGGCGCAGCGCCGAGCGGGGGTGTGGCGGTATCGCTGAGCAGCAACACGCCGTCAGCTGCCGGAGTTCCGTCCACGGTCACGGTCCCGGCCGGGAGCATTAGCGCCACGTTCACGATAACCACCTATCCCGTGGCCGGATCAACTCCGGTAACCATTTCTGCAAACTATGGAAGCATAATGACCGCTACGATCACGGTCATTCCGGCTGATGGCGACTTAAATGACGACAATAAAGTGGACATGACCGACGCCCTCAAGTCTCTTCGGATCGCGGCCGGGCTTGATCCTCTGACGCAGCCCGATCTTGCCCATGGCGATGTGGCGCCTCTGGCAGGTGGTCAGCGTCATCCTGACGGGAAGATCGATCTTTCGGACGTTGTAGCGATCCTCAGGAAGGCGGCAGGGCTTCCAAGCTGGTAACGCTGTAAATACCGATACGATCGCAGAGCGATCAGAAGGAAACACGGGTCCCGTCCCGCGGCCGCTTGAAGTCAGCATCTTCCATAAGCTTAAAGATCGCGTAAAGATCGTAGAAAAACTGTAGGTACTGTCAAAAGTTTCATGAAAAAAGAGAGGCAAAGCATGAAACCGCAGAGGTCGCAGAGGAAAACCAAGAATAATGATTCTGGAGGATGGAGCTATAGCCCTGCGATAATACGGGAAAATCCGCCACCCTGACGGGGCTCCTACAAAGAACTGTTTAAAGCCAGGCGGTTTTCTTATAGAGCGCAGAGGGGGAGGGAGGCGGAGCGGGCTTTTAAGGGTTTCAATATAAAGAAGCTCTCTCCGTCCTCCGCGTCCTCTGCGGTGAAAGATTTTGACAATACGAAACTGTAGTGGAGGATAAGATAATGAAAATACGGACGCTCATATCATCGGGTATCTTTGCCGCGGCTGCGGTGGTCGCCGCGCTGTGCCTGCCTGTGCCGGCCTTCGCCGTGTCCACCGTTACGATATCGCCGGCCGGGGATGGCGTTTTTCTTCTCCAGGGTATCGGGATCGAGGATGTATCCGCGTTCGAGCTCACTGTTGTGTATGACACCGCGACGCTCTCAAACCCCCGCGTCACAGAGGGGCCGCTCATCGCAGGGGCCATGACGACGATCAACCCGAACGTCCCCGGGACCGTGCGCATGGTCATCATCCGTCTTTCTCCGGTAAAGGGCAGCGGAGTGATCGCCACGATGGCCTTTGACCGCACAGGCCCCTCCCCGGGCAGGATCAATGCCTTGAGCGCCCGGCTGGCCAACATCACCGGAGCGCCCCTCCTGGCGCAGGTACAGGTCAACAACCCGGCAGATTCATCCCTGAGCGATTCTACCTCCTCGCAAAACCAGGGCGCTCCCTCGGAGACAACAACAGCGCCGCCGGCCGCCGGCACGCCGGGAACCCCTTCATCACCGTCAACGGTCCCGCCGGCAATCATCATTGCCGGCCCGTCATCCAGATCCGACGAACTCGAAAGTACGACGGATGCACCCGGGACGGGAGAACAGGACGTTCAAGCGCCCGTACCGGACACGACGAATGTACCCGGGAAAGAACCCGTAATTGTGGCGCGAAAAACAGACAGCACCGTATTTGGCGACAAAGACGCTTCAGCACCGGGAACGACGAGGACGCGGAACATCTACACGCAAAAAAGCGTATTGGAGCGCTTTCAGGAGTACCACGGCCAGCGGACAGCAGCGGCCTTGATCTCTCTCTTCGGCCGGGAGAGCATGATCGGGTGCCGTCAGGACCCGCCCATTGCGCTCTCAGACGGGAAATCGGTGGTAAAGGTCGCGTTCATATCCACGCAGGGAAACATGAACTCGTCCGATCTGGCGGTCATGGGGGCGCAATTGCTGTCGATGAGGAGAGATTCAGACAATACCAATACCTGGATCGTCGAGCTGCTGCCGGAAAAAGGCGCATACGAGGCAAGCATCACCGTTTCGCTGGGAGAGCTGAAGATGATATATCCTTTGACCATCGCGCCAAAGATCAGCGGTCCTCTATCTCAGCCGGGAACACTGAACAGAGCGGACATTGACAGCTATTTCCAAAAGCGGGGCGCTTCCAGGTCGTCCACTGCCGATCTGAACCGCGACGGCCTGCTGGATTACCGGGATGATTACACCTTGATCGCCAATTATCTCAGCGGTATCAAGAAAGAATAAGGCAGCGGGACTCTAGCCTTTGGCGGGAGGACCGCAGGAGGGGTCAAAGTTCAGCACCGTGTGTCCGCGGCCCTATCAGAAAAAGAGAGTGCAGGACATGGCAGCCGTCGAGCAGCGAGAACAGCGAATGGTCAGCTCAGGGCGAAAAGGGAAGCACATGATAATTGGCAACTAACGAGAATTATCTGGGGAGCGTGATAATATGATTACGAACATGAGAAGAACAGCGCGCCGGGCTGAAGCTCATAAACATGACCAGACCGACAACCGGTCACAATTTTTATCACCTCTGAAAAGAAACGTTCTTTCCATGCTGCTTCTCGGCTGTATGCTGGCCCTGCAGATGCTCGTTCCACACCAGGCGATCGCGCAGGTCTCACCGGCCGGCAACGTCGTCTTCGCAGATGACTTTACCCGAGATCCTGGTGCAGTGAACCCTTTATCGCCGTGGATCGGCGCGCTCGGGACGTGGACGATAACGAATGGCGCGCTGCAGGGTTCGAGTTCGCCCTGGACGTATGGTTCCATTTACACCTACGCCGCGCCTCCCTGGGCTGACTATACGGTGGAGGCCCGCATCCAATTTCCAGCCGGTGCATTCGGAGGCGGTCTCGGGGGCCGTGTAAATCCGGCAACCGGCGCTCGTTACGGCGCATGGATCTATCCCGATGGATCAGCAGGCGGCTCCAACGTGCTGGCACTGGTCAAGTTCCGTGACTGGACGACCTATAATGACGCATCGATGCAGGAGGTCAACCTGCCGAGCGTCGGCACGGGCTGGCATACGCTCAAGATGGCATTTAACGGTAATCGTATCCAGGTATTTTACGACGGGACGCTGATGATCGACGTTACGGACAACAACTACGATTCCCGGCCTCCCTATTTGAGCGGCGGGGTCGGCGCCGACCTGTGGACGTTCTTAAGTCCCTACGCAATGGCGCTGGATGACGTGATCGTGAATGCGGGACACGAGATCACCAGGTGGAAGAGTAACAAGTCAGGGGCCATTTCGCTGACCTTTGACGACGGTTACACATCGCAATACACTATCGGGGTACCAGCCCTCAACGAACTGGGGTTCAAGGGTACGTTCTTTCTGGTCACCGATTTTACTACGATAGGCCCGCCCAGCTGGGACAACTGGAGGACCGCAGCAGGCATGGGCCATGAGATAGGGAGCCATACGAAGACGCATCCCTATTTGACCAGTCTCACCGTGGCCGGGATGCAGGACGAGATCCTGGGGTCGCAGACGGTGATCGACGACCAGATCAGCTCACAGAAGTGCCGTACGTTCGCATATCCCTATGGAGACCTGAACGATGAAGTGGAAGGAATCGTTGAGAGCGCATACATCGCGGCCAGGGGCGTGAGATGGGGGCTCAATTCTTCCCCCTTCGATCTGTACAATATGTATGCCGTTTTTCCCGATGAGGCGGATTCACAGGGCGTTACTCTCGAGTCGCAGGTGGACCTTGCGGAGCAATCGGGGCAATGGATGATCGCCGGTTTCCACGGCCTGGATGGAACAGAGTACGGACCCGTCACTGAAGAGCGGTTCAGGCAATTCATCGGATACGTGAATACCAAGAACCTCTGGGTCGATACGTTCGGATCAGTGGTCAAATATGTCCGTGAACGAGGGTCTGCAAACCTCTCCGTGGTTTCCAGTTCCAGTAGCCAACTGGTGTTGAACCTCACCGATGGACTGGATGACGCTACGTACGACGAAGCGCTCACCATACGCAGCGGGGCGCTTTCGGGCTGTGACTCCGCTCTCGTCACGCAAGGCAGCAGCACCACAACGGTAAACTCGGTCCTGGAGGGAACGACGAAAGTCATGTACTACAATGCCGTACCCGATCGGGGCGAGATCACCGTCAGCTGCAACACTGCCAACCTGCCCCCCGCGGCAATGAATGATACGTACACGATCAATGCAAATACGGCACTGAATCAGCCCGCCCCCGGGGTGCTGAGCAACGACACCGATCCCGAAGGGGCGACCCTGACAGCGCAACTCTCGAGCGGCCCATCCCACGGCACTCTCACGCTCAACACCAATGGATCCTTCGCCTATACACCGGCGGCGAACTATGCGGGAACCGACAGCTTTACCTACACGGCGAACGACGGGACGAACAGCAGTAATGTGGCAACGGCCACGATTACTGTCTCACCAGAACCGGTTTCACTCTATTCACTATTTTTAAACCCGACCAGTGTCACGGGCGGGTCTGCTTCCCAGGGCACAGTGACGTTGGGCGGTCCAGCGCCGACTGGCGGCGTGGTCGTATCGCTGAGCGATGATTCTTCAGCAGCCAGCGTCCCTGCCAGCGTAACAATACCGGGCGGCAGCACCAGCGCCACGTTCACGATCACGACTATTCCGATGACCAGCTCAACGCCGGTAACCATTTCCGCTGTTTATAACGGAATGACAAAAACGGCCGCGCTCATGGTCAATCCTCCCGTATTGAGCACGCTGACCTTAAGCCCGACGAGCGTCGCGGGCGGGTCCAATTCCCAGGGAACGGTGACAATAAACGGTCCTGCGCCGAGCGGAGGAGCAGTGGTTACGCTGAGCGACGATTCGTCATCAGCCAGTGAGCCTGCCAGCGTAACGATACCGGGCGGCGGCACCAGCGCCACATTCACGATCACGACTATTCCGGTGGCCAGCTCAACGCCGGTAACCATTTCCGCTGTTTACAACGGGGTGACCAGAACGGCCGCGCTCACAATTGCTCCTCTAGTATTGAGCACGCTGACCTTAAGCCCGACGAGCGTCACGGGTGGTTCATCTTCCCAGGGCACGGTGAGGTTGAGTGGGCCCGCGCCCACTGGCGGCGCGGTCGTATCGCTGAGCGACAATTCGTCAGCAGCGAGCGTTCCGGCGAGTGTCACCGTTACGGGTGGCAGCACCAGCGCCGCGTTCACGATAACCACTACTCCAGTGGCCAGTTCTACATCAGTCATCATTTCCGCTGTTTATAACGGGGTGACCAGAACGGCCACGCTCACGGTCAGGCCTCCGGCATTGAACACGCTTTCTCTAATCCCGACCAGTGTCAAGGGCGGGTCTTCCTCTCAGGGCACGGTGACATTGAGCGGTCCCGCGCCCGCCGGCGGCGCGGTCGTGTCGCTGAGCGACAATTCGTCATCAGCCAGCGAACCCGCCAGCGTAACGGTACCAGGCGGCAGCACCAGCGCCACATTCACGATCGCCACTATGCCGGTGACCAACACACGGCGGGCCGCCATTTCTGCTGTTTATGGCGGGGTAACAAGAAGGGCCACGTTGACGGTCACTCCCTAACCCGGACAAGCCGGAACCAAAAGGCTTGAACCGCTCAAAGGACGCAAAGTTTTTTTGACCTTAAACCCAAAGATTCAGGTTTCTTCGCGTTTTTCGCGTCTGCGGCAAAAGGTTTTGACACTAAGCCCGCATTAATAGAGAGGGTCCATGAAAGTAAGCGTAGCAATGGTAACCTACAATCACGAGAAATTCATTGCGAAGGCGTTGGACAGTGTCCTCATGCAAAGGACGAACTTCGACTATGAAATAGTGATTGGAGAGGACTGCTCTACCGATAATACCCGCGCTACCCTGATCGATTATCAAAAAAGATATCCCGAAAAATTCCGGCTCTTGTTGAATGAAAAGAACCTGGGCATGCACAGGAACGGTGCTCAGGTCCTGGACACCTGTAAAGGTGAATATATTGCCATGCTTGACGGCGACGACTACTGGACGTCGCCCGAAAAACTGCAGAAGCAGGTGGATTTCCTGGATAGCCACCGCGACTGCACGGTCTGTTTTCACGATGCCCTCATAGTCTATGAGGACGAAAGTAGAGAACCGACATCATACCGACCGAGTCAAAAGGCATTCTCTACGGTCGAAGACCTCCTCCTGGATAACTTCATCCCGACCTGCGCAGTCATGTTCCGCAGCGGCCTGTTCGGAAGGATCCCGGACTGGGTCGGCACGTTGAAAATGGGGGACTGGCTGATCCATATACTCAATGCGCTCCATGGCAGGATCGGGTACCTGGATGAGACCATGGCCGTGTATGTCGTTCATCCCGGCGGTGTATGGTCCACGAAAAACTGGCAGGACCACGAGCTGGCAATGATTAAGATGTTCGAAGCTCTGGCCGCGCACCTGGGGCCCCAATATACCGGGACCCTTAGCCGTATCTTGCGTTGGAGGTGTTTTGCAGTATCCGATCGATATGAAAAAATAGGCGATCTGACCAACGCCAGAACGTATGTCCTGAAGTCTCTCAAAAAGCATTTTCCCATACTGAGTGAGCCATTGAGATATGGCAACAGGGGTGATTCGAATTCGGCCAGCTCATTGCCCGATTACATAAAATCAATAAGAAGCGCAACGTTGTTAAGAAGCTCATTGAGATTATACGCAGTTCCTCTATTGCGATCATATGTCCCCCCACTGTACAAGCTTCTCCGGGCCATTGCGCGGCGGCTGCATCTGGGGCTCTAGGATATATTCGGAGTGCTAATCTTCATACGTTTTGAGGGTAACGAAGAATGCAAGGATCACCAATGGTGAGTATTATCATACCAACCTATAATGATGGACCGGTCGTATACCAGGCGATCGACTGCTCATTGAACCAGACATACGAGAACCGGGAAGTAATCGTTGTCGACGATGGATCCACCGATGATACGGAACTCACGCTGAAAAGAAAATACAGCGGCAGGATCATCTATGTGCGTCAGGAAAACAAGGGTCCCGGAGCCGCCAGGAACACCGGCGTCAGGACCGCATCGGGGAAATATGTGCAATTCCTCGATGCTGATGATCTTCTGGAACCTGACAAGATAAGCATTCAGATAGAACGGCTGCAGAACCTCCCCGCTAAGGCACTGAGTTACTGCGATTATGCCATCTACGATATCGACGATATGTCGGTGACATACAACCGTATCAGTCCCCTCTTGCCGAATAAGAATCCATTCGATGATATCATGATGAAATGGGAGACGGACTTGAGCATCCCGGTGCACTGCTTCCTCTTCGACATGGCTTTTTTCAAGGAGTGCGGTATAGCTTTCGATGAACGTTTGCCGGCCAATGAGGACTGGGAGTGCTGGATGAACATTTTTGCATTGGATCCCAAGGTGGTTTTTGTCGACAAAGTCCTGGCATCCTGCCGCGTGAGAAGGGGGTCAAGGTCTCGAAACAGGCTGAGCATGAGAAAGAGTTACCTGACGGCGATCAATAAGCAAATTCAAAAGAATAGGGCAAATAAAGAAGTTGTTAAGAAGCTTAATAGGAGAAAAAAAGAAGTAAGATATCATTATCGGGACGTAAGCCTAATCATGAGAATAATGGAGCGATTTCCTCCAACCGTCAAAAAGTATTACATCGAGAATGTCCGATGGGGAATACAGCGAATATTTGACTGAACATAGCTTCTTAGCCTGACCGAGAAAGGGGGATAGGTTATCGCGAGGCAGCCTCTGAGGCATGACGAGGATGACCATCGGCTATCATGCGCAATCCACTTATCTATCTGATCATCCTCAATTGGAATGGTCTGAGAGACACGTTAGAATGCCTGGAATCGGTGTATGCTATTGATTATCCGAATTTCGAGGTAGTTGTTGTTGATAACGGTTCCCAGGATGATCCCTGCGCGGAAATAAAAGCAAAGTTTCCGGGTACGGTTCTGATCGAAAACGATGAAAATCTCGGTTTTGCCGAAGGGAACAATGTCGGGATACGCCATGCTTTGAAGCATGGCGCCGACTATATTTTTCTTCTCAACAATGATACGGTAGTCGATCCTCATGTTCTCAAAGAACTATCAGGGGCGTCACAGAAATTTAATGACAGAGGAATTTTTGGGGCGCAGATCTATTACTATTCGAAGCCTGAAAGAATCTGGTATGCAGGCGTCAAGTGGGACCCCTCGAACAGCGCTTTCTATCATTTAAACAAGGAACTGTGCGAAGATACGATTGAAGAAACCGATTATGCATGTGGGTGCGCTTTATTTTTAAGCGCAAAGATCATAGAAAAAATCGGCTTGCTTGATCGTAAATTTTTCCTGACCTATGAGGAGACAGACTGGTGCTATCGGGCCAGGCGGGCAGGTATCAGGTCATATTGTGTGGCGAATGCCAAAGTTTATCATAAGGTCTCGGCTTCCTTTGGTGGAAACAGTTCTCCTCTTATTACCTATTTCCTGACGCGTAATTCTTTATTGTGGGGTGAACGCCATCTGTCACGGAAGGAATATATAAAATTAATGACGGTTACCGTAAAGCGTATCGTATGGAGGAACAGTGCGAGGTCAAAATTCAAGCATCGCTCAATGAGATTCATGGATGTATTTATCCGGCATTATAGGGGAATATACGATTCGGTCGTTTCTCATGCGCATTATCTCGGATTCAGAGATTATCTCCTGCGCAAATTCGGCAATTGTCCATCCGATGTCTCAATGCTCATAAAGGCGGACTGGCAAAGAAGTGGAAATGGATAAAACAGCCAATAAGCGCTGAAGACACGACTCGCTTTGCCTGCGTGAGGTAAGGCTGAAATTCTCTGGTGTAAACGGGAATGCCTCACATGATGCGACCTTTAAAAGAAAAAATTCTCTTCATCTCGCAATGTGTCCCTCGACCTGACACCAATTCGGGAGATTTGCGCCTCTCCTCGATCCTCGAGATCCTGGCAAAGGATTATGAGATAATCTTTGTTGCGACGATTCCCAGGCCCGGAGACAATGCTTATATATCTCTCATGGAGCAGCGCAACATTACTGTTCACGCGGGGTCATTTCCCCTGGGGAAGCTCTTGAAGACGGAAAAGTTCAAGGTCGCTGTCGTGGAGCTCTACATGATGGCGGAATACTATCTCGACCGGATCAGGATCCTTCAACCTGAATGCCGCGTGATTGTAGATTCAGTGGACGTGCATTATCTGAGATTACACCTCAAATACGAACTAACGGGAGACGAAACTGACCGCGTCATCTACCGGGATACGAAGGAAAGGGAACTCGCCGTTTATCGCAAGGCGGATGCGGTGATAACCGTTACCCGGGATGATGCCTCTGCACTCCTCAGAGAGGATCCGGACATAACGTGCGAGGTGGTGCCCAATATCCACGAGTTCTGCCTCAACGACGCACCTCCCGGAATGAACACGCTCATCTTTATCGGCAGTTTTTATCATGAACCCAATGCCGACGCGGTCCTTTTCTTTTGCAATGACATCCTGCCGTTGATCAGGCAAGCCAAACCGGATATTCATTTCACGATCGTAGGGACAAATCCCCCGGACAAGATACGGTCACTGGAAAGCGAGAGCATCAAGGTGACCGGCTTTGTTCCTAAAACATCCCCATACCTGCACCGCAGCCGCATTTCAGTCGCTCCCCTTCGCTTTGGTGCGGGGATGAAGGGTAAGATCGGAGAAGCTATGGCGCATGGGGTCCCGGTGGTTACCACCTCTGTAGGTGCGCAAGGCATGGGACTCACTGACCGGAAGAACATCATGATCGCTGATACTCCCCGGGGGTTTGCCGACGCCGTCCTGGAACTGCTGAACGACAGCAGTCTTTATGAAGCGATCCGGCAGAATGCCATAAAGATCATTGATGACAACTACACCCCAAAGCGGGTCGCTCAAGCTATGATCGATGCGTTGGAAAGAATATATGATAAGCCTGTAAAGCGATTGAATCTTTTCGAGAAAGTTGTATTTTTTAATAATTACATTGCTCAACGGGTCAAATCCGGACTATTTGGTGCGGGCGTCTAAAAGAGAGTCTTAAACGGGTGCAAAATTGATGAGAAACAGCACCGAGAAAACCGTTAATGCGTATGCTGCGAGGCTCATTGCCTTTTACCTGCCGCAGTTCCATCCGATTCCGGAGAATGACGAGTGGTGGGGCAGGGGATTTACGGAATGGACGAACGTTGCAAAGGCGAAGCCGCTGTTCCGGGGGCATTACCAGCCGCACGTCCCCGCTGATCTCGGCTTTTACGATCTCCGGGTGGCTGAAACAAGAGCTGCGCAGGCTGAAATGGCGAGAGCACACGGCATCGAGGCATTCTGCTATTATCATTACTGGTTCGGAGGGAAAAGAATACTCGAAAGGCCTTTCAACGAGGTGCTGCGATCAGGACAGCCCGACTTTCCCTTTTGCTTTTGCTGGGCCAACCAGACATGGACAGGCATTTGGCATGGCAGTCCGGAAAGAATATTGATAGAGCAGACCTATCCCGGCTATGGAGATCACAAGTTACATTTCGATGTATTATTAGAGGCTTTTACCGATGAAAGATATTTAAAAATTGACGGGAAACCTATATTTCTAATCTATAGACCTAAGGAATTACCTGAATCAAAAAATGTAATTGCATTCTGGAAGGAAATGGCTTTGAAGGCGGGATTAAAAGGATTATACGTTATCGGAGTCTCGGAGCAACCAGAATGGAATCCAAATGAGTACGGGTTTGATGCCTCAATGGTGCAAAGACTGCCATCAAGAAAGAAATGGGTTTCTAAGCGTCATCCAATAAAATGGTTTATGAATAAATATCATCAAATAACACACAAGCCCGCAATCTATTCTTACAAAGACGAGTTACCGGAGACAATTACCCCGTCTGACAGCGGGATTATTAAATATCCTTGTATCATTCCGAATTGGGACAATACGCCTCGATGCGGGGAGGAAGGTCTGGTTTTACATGAATCAACGCCGGAATTCTTCAGAACAAAGTTGAGAGAACTCTTAAGGGAAACGAAAAAAATACCTTGTGAGCATAATTTAATTTTCATAAAAGCGTGGAATGAATGGGCTGAAGGCAATCATCTGGAGCCTGACCATAGGTTTGGCATGCAATATTTGCGGGTCGTAAGAGAAGAGGTCAGCCGGAACGGTCAGATACTCCCCGGACGTTGATCATGAACGATATAATTAGCGTCATAATACCCGCTTACAATTGCGCGGATTACGTTCGTGATGCAATAGAATCCGTTTTAAGCCAGTCATATAAAGCTGTTGAAATTATTGTTGTTGATGACGGTTCAACTGATAACACTGCTGAAGTTCTGAACAAATACAGGTCGAACGAGTTCATTACATACGTGCATCAAGACAACAAGGGACCGGGTGCCGCGAGGAACGCGGGTATGAGCATGAGCAAGGGAGAATATATATGTTTTTTGGATGCCGATGATGAATTGAAACCCGACAGTCTTAAGCAGAGGCACGACGTCCTGAGATCGAACGAAGATGTAATGATGGTGTTCACAGATTACGGTTTGAAGAAAACCGATGGCGTCCATGTGAAAAAATACCTGGCTGATAACAGGTTCCTCGAATATTTTAAAGAATCATTCGCCGGCAAGCCCAATAATGACCTTGTAGCATTTAACGGTAAATTTATTGATCTTTTCTATAGCTTTTCTCCTCATCCGATTTGGACCGGAACGGTAATGATGAGAAGATCCGTCATTGGATCCGTCGGTTACTTCAGGACCGATATATCGGTAGGTGAGGATACCGACTATTGGATACGTATTGCTGAACGTTACAAAATTGCTTATATAGATAGTTCCACAGCAGTATATAACAATTATAGGAGCTATTTAACAAAAGATGTAGAGAGATATTGCCTGGATCGGATCAGAAGCCTCAGTAATGAGTCAAGCCCAACGTATGCTCGAAAACAAATAATTCATAAGAATATCAGTGATACCTGTTTTCAGCTGGGCTATTACTATTTTTATAAAAAAAATAACAGAAGATCAGCTATAAAATATTTTTTACTGGGCCTGAAATATGATTATCGGAACAGGACCTGCATGAAATGTCTGATCATCAGTTTACTCCCGCGTTACATGATAACTAAAATCAAATTACTGAGAAGTTCATAAGCTGCCTCGTTGTTGTCGTTCAGTAATGACCGCGTTAGTAAACATTAATAATCTTTATCTAATCACTCATATGCAGGGAAAATAATGATGATAAGTGTTGTTATGCCGACATACAATTATGCGAGATATATAGGTGAAGCAATAGATAGCGTTCTGGCTCAAACCCGGAGCGACTACGAAATCATTGTCATTGATGATGGATCGAACGATGGAACAGGGGACCTTATTAAAAATAAGTATCCCATGGTGAGGTACTTTTACACGAAACAGAATGGGGTTTCGAGTGCAAGAAATTTGGGAATTAAAGTGTCGAAAGGTGAATTTACTGCTTTCCTGGATGCTGATGACGTATGGTTGCCAGAAAAGCTGGAAAAACAAATTGATGTGTTCAATAAAAAGCCTGATGTCGGCATGGTTTATACGGAGAACTGTTCTTTTGATAAATATAATAGGATAGTCGACAGAAGCTTAGGAAAGCGTGAAAAATTGATGCGAGGCGATGTAGTACGAAATATCTTCTTGAACAGTTATCTCACTACTTCGACAGTAATGGTAAGGAAGGCGGTCTTTGACAGGGTGGGATTGTTTGAAGAACAGCTCAAGGCGGCCGAAGACGATAATATGTGGATGAGAATCGCAATGGAATATCCCATTGAAATGATCGACGAGCCCCTGGTGCGTTACCGGATAACGGAAGGCAGCCTGAGCAGGACATATAGCAAATGTATCGAAGGTGTCAAAAAAAACATCGAGCTTATCAGGATAAAATATCCGGACCTCTACCAAAGATTGGGCCGGAAGAGCATGGACAACAAATACTACGTTATTTATTTCAGCGAAGGATATAACTGCTTTACCACCAAGGAATATGATGCGGCAAAGGTCTATTTTAAAAAGAGCATGGAGTTTAATCCGTACAAATTAAAGTCCTATGTTTACTATTTGTCCTGTTATTTCCCTCAAGGGATCATAGATAAATTAAAGCAACTGAAAAGATCTTTAAACCTCAAAATAACCCGGAGCCGGTGATCTGTGCACGTCGATGGCTGTATCACATCTTGAATCAGATAATACTTTAAGCGTCCTGTTAAAAAAAGGCTCGGTCGAATGATGCAAACATGGAATATCGATAGAAATGTGTGGCATAGCAGGCATATATCATAACAATAAAGCAGATCAGCAAATGTTACGTGCTGAGATCGCGAAGATGACCACCTGTCTGTCGCACCGCGGCCCTGACGACTGCGGGTATTACGTCGAAGACCATGTTGTTTTGAGGTACAGGAGCGATTCTAAACGAATGACTTGAAGGAACGGATCAGGCAACTGTGAAGATTTCGTTTATGTGGCGAACAGGCGGAAAGCAAACAGGATAATGATGTTAATGAACAGGGGCATTCTTGGAAGAGGCAGCCCTATTTGACGACAAGACCCCTATGAGGCATACTTCAACCTGCCGCGGCTTAGCGGCAATGTTGGCGGCGTGACTGATCTTGCTTCAACTTAAATAGACCCCTTGACTGTCCAAATAGTGGGAGTCACCTCTTGTGTTCACTGAGATCCGGGGAGTGAAGAACTATGCTGACAAGTAAATTCGATCCGAAAGTGGCCAACTTCTGGGACTACGAATCGCGGAATTGGGGAGAGAAGTATGGTAAAAAGACATCCTACTTTTACCGTTGCAGGACGATCTACCAACTTTTTGGGTCGACAGGTCTTAGACATGCATCGATCCTGGACTACGGGTGCGGTTCTGGGGACATCACTTTTCCCATGCTGCAGAACGGTCACTCGGTAACCGGTGTGGACATTGCTGAGGGGATGGTGCGGAAGGCCAGTGAGCGCGCCGAAGAGTTCGGGCTTGCGTCGAACGCCTCCTATCATCATCTGGATGACGAGCTACTCTCTAAGATTTCGTCTCAAAAGTTCGATGCAGTCATCTGCAGCAGCGTCTTGGAATACGTCGAAGAAGACATGTCGCCCGTAAGGACATTCCATTCCATATTGAAGGATGGCGGCTTCCTCATCGTATCCGTTCCCGATCGTAAGAGTCTCTTTTGCAAGCTGGACAAATGGATGCATGCAAACAAACGTTTGATGCCGAGATTCATCCCCATCGAGAAACTCGGCTATCTCGATATCCAGAAGCGCCAGTATGATATTAACTTATTCATTGAGGTGGTAGAAAAGATAGGGTTTAGGCTATTAGCGAGAAAGCACAACACCATCACGCTGCAGCGGGGAGCCATAATGGAGAGGATCTCGAATATCCCGGGCATAGGGATGCTCGCCATCATGATGTTTCAAAAAAACGATAAGTGTAGCATCCGGTAGCAGTCCCGTTTTGATTGGCGGGGCACAGTACTGTTCCGACAGGATGAGCATGTGCAATTCCCTCGAGGTCCGGGCGCCCTTTATCGATCATGAACTGGTGGAGTTCTGCGCGACCATCCCTCCTGAAATGAAGATGAAATGGTTCCGAAAAAAGTACCTTCTCAAGAAAGGCGCCTCCCATCTCCTTCCGAAGCCTGTTCTGGACCACCGGAAACAGGGCTTTGTCGGCCCGATGACAAAATGGCTCCAGACCGACCTGAAGGAACTGACGCTCAGCAAACTGTCAAAAGAGAACCTCGCCAGGCACGGCATGTTCGACCAGGGAACGATCAGGACCGTTCTGGAGGACCACTACAGCAGGAAGGAGATCAACGACACGCTGATCTGGTCCCTTCTTATCTTCCAGACAGGGTTCGATATCTATATGGACCAACGAGGTGATTCGCCTGTTGCCGAGAGAACTCTGGAGAGCAGAGCATGACGTCCCTTGAATTTTCCTTTTGGTTTTCTCTCTTTATGGTATTCTACGCTTACGCGGGATACCCGATCGTCCTGTGGGCTATTTCGCTTTTCAAGGGAGACGCGGGAGGACCGGCGCAGCAGTCAGTCCTCGCACCCGACATTCTTCCGAAGGTGTCCCTTCTGATCTCGGCCTATAATGAAGAGGCTGTCATCGGCCAAAAGATAGTCAATTCGCTTTCCTTGGATTATCCGAAGGACTTGCTCGAGATCATTGTGATATCAGACGGCTCAACGGATAAAACAAGAGAAATAGTCGAACGTTACGCCGGCAATGGGGTCAGCCTGAAACACTATGCAGGAAGGATCGGGAAAACGGAATGTCTCAACATGACGGTCCCGTTCGCAACAGGCGAGATCCTCGTCTTCTCCGATGCAAACTCCGAATATGACCAAAATGCCCTCAGGGAAATGATGAAGCATTTCAAGGACCCGAAGATCGGTTTTGTAACAGGATGGACGAAGTACACCGCGCCAAAAGACGGCGAGTCCGTCGGCTCCCTGGGCATGTATGCGAAGCTGGAACTGCTCATGAAGACCTGCGAAAGCATGATCGGCTCCTGTGTCGGCGCCGACGGGGCGATCTTCGCGATCAGGAAAGAACTGTATTGCCCCCTCAAACCGCATGACATCAACGACTTTGTCATACCGCTTCTCATCGTTCAGCAGGGGTTCAGGGGGGTGCTGGAAGAAAAGGCCTTCAGCTTTGAGATGACCGCGGGAAGTGCAAAAGGCGAGTTTCATCGCCAGGTCCGGATCACCAACAGGACCATCAGGGCCATGGTGAATAACAGGACCTTGTTGAACCCGGGGAAGTTCGGGATCTTTTCCTTTGAACTCTTCTCGCACAAGCTCTGTCGCTTCCTGGTCCCTCTCTTTCTGATCATTCTGTTCGTGAGCAGCCTGCTGCTCGGCAGCCGGAACTCCTTCTATCTGACGGCCCTCCTCGGACAGATCGTTTTCTATGTATCAGCGGGTTTCGCCAAAGGCATCAAGCGGGTACCTCTCTTGCCGAGAGTGCTTGCAGCTTCACACGCGTTTGTGATGGTGAACCTTGCCATCTTCACGGCATGGATTAAGTATTTCCAAGGCGCGACCTATACCACCTGGTCGCCGACGCAGAGATGATAAATAATATAGGATGAATAGGGACGGCCGGTCTTCAACATTCCCCATGTAAAAGATATTGCTCACAGCATATCACTTTCCGCCCGACGCCGACGTCGGAGGGCTGCGCATTGCCAAGTTTGCACGATATTTGCCTTCATTTGGCTGGGAGCCGACAGTATTGACCATCAAAGACAGATATCGTGAACAGCTTGACAAGGGAAGAGAGAATGATCTGAGCAACACCAGGGTCCTGAAGACCATCAAAGTCCCTAGAGTTACTGATTTTTTGCTGTCGATAAAGAGAATTGCATCAGCGCTGTTCGGGATCTGGAGGGCGAAAGACCGAGCCGGCAGCAGGGACTTTTACGGAGAGAATTTTGGACAGATAAGATCAGAAAATTATTTGCAAAAGCTGAAGCGCTGGTATCTCTCAATAGCTTCCTTCCCGATGGTGAGCGAAGTTGGGTTTTGCCAGCGACAATGCGGGCGATCTTCTAAATAAATCGACGGCGATTTGATTGCATCATGACGTCGAGCCCGCCCCATTCATCTCATCTGATAGGGCTTATTGTAAAGAAGCTGACGAATGTAAAATGGGTCGCGGACTTTAGAGATCCATGGATAGATCTGCAACAGCAGAAGACGCCTCTTGTCCGCACCACGCTGTCCAATAGGATAGAGCAATGGATGGGGAAACAGGTAATTCAGAACGCTGATATCATTATTACCACAACGGATGAACACAGAAAAACCGTCATGGCGAGGTATAAAGCCGAGGCTGAAGAGAAATTTCTTTACATTCCGAACGGCATTGATACTGAAAAATATCCATCAAAAGACCTGGCTGAACGTTATAATACCTTTACGATATCCTACGCAGGTACGCTCTATCTTAATAGAACGCCTGAACCGCTTTTCAAGGCGATCCACAAGCTTATTTCTACTGGCAGGATAGAGACATCCAAAATCGAGTTAAAATTATTCGGCAATTGCGAACTCATGGAGGGGAAACCGATATCTTCCATGATACATACTTATGGTCTTGATCCGATCGCAAAAGTCTCGGGACCGGTTCCCCTGAGCGAAGCCCTTCTCGTCATGCAGCGCTCACATTTGCTGCTGCTCCTGGCCACACCCATTCAAGGTATAAATATACCTGCAAAAATGTATGATTATTTAGACTCCGGCACAAAAATTATGGCGATAACCGAGCCTGGAGCGACTTCTAAGCTGATCAAGAACACGAACAGCGGGGCCTGTTTCTTACCGACGGATATCGATGGCATTGCTGAATATATTTTTACGCTCTTGCGACAAGAAGACAGGGACCGCCTCAGAAACGATCCGACGCATTATGCGCAATTCGATGCCAAGCGCTTATCCGGGCAATTAGCACAGCGGCTTTTCGCGCTGGCCGGAAATTTCAGTTCAATGATGTCAGATCAGTGAATCGAAGAGTTCTATGACCTTTAAGCTATTCCTTATATGGATTTTTGTCCTTCTTGGGCGGCCTCAGGACCTAATAATTGCTTTGCAACCATTGAGGCCCGCACTCGTTCTTGCCGCGCTGAACGCGGGAAGTACTTTTTTCGGGCCGAAGGGAAATCGGCTCTCCTCCATTTTCCAAATACCCGAAACGAGAAAGTATTTCCTTTTTTATCTCATCATGATACTGGGGATACCTTTTGCTTATCACCGGGGCGTGGCATTCAACTACATATTCCTCACATATCTGGTGAATATGCTTTTTTTCCTCGTCCTTGTAGTGGAAGTCGATTCGCTCAAGAAGTTGAAGATCGTCCTTTTTGTGATATGTCTATGCACTATTTTTTACGGCGCCTTCGGCCTTATGAACGGCGCCTTTTCCGGAGGCAGGTTCGAGATCTATGGCGGAATGTTCGATCCGAACGATATCGCCTATGTCCTGATTTCACTATTTCCGCTTTGCTTTTACTTTATTTTTCATCGTGAAGGCACCCTGAAAAGAATTCTTGCCGTGGTCAGCATATTTACCGCTCTAACCGTGATCCTCTATTCGGGGTCCCGGGGTGGGATGCTAGGACTGATCGCCGTGATGGCATTCTTCCTTTTTACAAAAACGCATAGAATCAAGATGTCTTATAAAATTGTGGTTGTCATTGCCATGATCATACTGTTATTTTCGATCAGAGATAAAATCGATGTTGATCGCTATCTCTCTCTTACTGACGTTGGAAGCGATTACAATATCAGTGATGAATGGGGGCGTTTCCAGATCTGGAGAAGAGCATTTGATCTGTTTCTAAGCAATCCAATAACGGGCGTGGGTGTTGACTGCTCTTCAATGGCTATTGGATACACGAGAGAGGCCCTCGGACTAATTCCCCGATGGCAGGCTATCCATAATTCTTATTTGCAAGTTGCTACAGAGACCGGCTTTATCGGTTTTATCCTCTTCCTTGCTCTGATAGCCGGGAGCTACAGGACCTTTTGGCGGACTAAGAGGCTTTCAGGCGCCTCCAAAGAGATCGCAGAGATACGAACCATAGCCGGGCTGATCTATGTCGGCTTTATCGGCCACCTTATTACAGCGTTCTTTCTGTCTCAAGGCTATTCCATATTCTTTACACTTTATTTTGCCCTTTCAGCGGTCTTAATAAAGTTGGATTATAACTTTAAGAATGAACTAAAGAATGATGAAATCGAGAGAGGTCGTCATTCCCGATTGTCGGGAATCGAACCGCAGCAGAACACACTGAAAAAGAAGGATTCCGGACAAGTCGGAATGTCGAATAACGGGCGAAGATCGACTTTTTACGAGACCATCGTAGGATCATCAATGTAGTTAAAAATCAAGACAAAAATTGACATTTAATATAAGGGGATAAGAATGAATGACTACGCAAGAATACGTTGTCCAAAGTGCAAAAGCAGTCTTAAAATAATGGAAAAGCTCCATTGTGAAAAGTGTAATATAACGTACTCAATAAAAGACGGGATACCCGTCATGCTGCCTGATTTAAAGAGTGTGGACAATGAACAAAATCTCGCTATTGAGAAGGAATTTTATGAAAATATGTTTTCCGATCTCAAGGGGCTTGATGATGGACATTGCATTGTGTATGGCCATGATCGTATTTACAACTTTGTGGAAAACATTGAGAGGGGAAGTGTACTAGAGGTAGGATGCGGTGGAGGCCACCACAGTGTTAATCTGACCAAGAGGGGGTTTGATGTGACTGCAATTGACATTTCGTTAAACGGCTTACGCGCTGCAAAAAAATTGGCAGAACACGAAAATCAGGATGTCTTATTCCTGTGCGGAGATATTAAACAGCTTCCCTTCAAGGACAATGCATTTGATATCTGTTTTTGTTCTTTAATTCTCCACCACTTTACAGCCCTTGATAACATTGTGAAAGAACTATCCAGGGTAACCAGGAAATATTTTGTTGCGTTTGAAGTCAATGCCTTAGACCCCATTTCATTCATCAGATTCAATGTCCTCAACCCTGCCTTCGGTATCAAGAATATCTCAAAAAACCAACGTGCTCTTTTCCCAAAGAACCTGAAGAAAATTCTGGAGAAAAATGGATTCAAAGACATACATATAAAATATGAGGACATTCATGATTATCTTGGAAAGGCGCCTGAGAGCATGAAGTCAAAAATGATCTTAGCATATCAACAATTCATGAAACTATTCCCAGAAAGATATTCGCAGAATAAATTTCTTCTCCGCGCCACGAAATAAGATCCAATTATAAGCAGAGATTTATTATGAATCCGATGAAGATAGCATACATATTTACTTCAATTGATTTCGGAGGATCTGAAAAAGTCAGCCTTACTTTTTTGAAAAAAGTAGACCGAAATAAATTTTACATTTCCCCAGTGCTTTTAGTCCGCCCATGGGAACAGGAAAACTTTTTTATTCAAGAATTAAAAAAAGAAGACTATCAGCTTTACAAAATACCTGTTGCCATAAAACCTAGGAGTAAAGGAAGGGATTACTTCAGGCTTCTCCGATGCTACAGAATGATTTATTCTTTTTTGAGAAAAGGGTCATTCGATTTAGTGCATACTCACGGCTATTTTGCAGATATCATAGGGATCCCGGCAGCAAAAATTTTAGGTATTCCCGTTATATCCACGTGTCATGGGTTTGTCTCGATTGATAGAAATTTAAAATTATATAATTTATTTGACCGTGTCGCTTTGAGATTCGCCAAGAAAATCATAGCTGTATCTGACAGCATCAAAAATGACTTAGGTAAAAGAGGGATTAGAAAAACACGTATTGTAACGATTCAAAATGCTGTGAATGGAAGCAGCTGCACGGAGTCCTCTAGCCAAAGGAGATTGGAGAGGCGTCATAACTTGGGGCTATCTGATCATGATTTTGTTGTTGGTTATGTCGGTCGGTTAAGTGAAGAAAAGGGCGTCCAATACCTTATCAAAGCGGCCTCGCATTTAAATGAATCTGATGTGCCAGTAAAGATATTAATAATTGGAGAAGGCCCACAAAGGAAAGAGTTGGAGGATTTGGCTAAAAAAGCAAATATTGGAAATAATGTTATTTTTGTTGGCTTCCAAAGTGAAATTGAGAAGTGGCTGTCTGCGATGGATATATTTGTTTTGCCTTCTTTAACTGAAGGTACCCCCATGTCGCTCCTTGAGGCAATGGCGTATGGAATGCCTGTTGTAGCTTCCGCAGTAGGCGGCGTACCCCAGGTGATAGATTCAGAAAAAAACGGCATACTCGTGCCACCAGGCAAGCCCCAAGATATTAAAGATGCTATACGCCTTCTTTATTTGAATGAAAATTTAAGAAAGAGTTTCTCCAGAGAAGCTCGACAGAAAATAAAATCAAAATATAACATAGAGGATTGGACGAAAAAAATAGAGGATGAATATCTAAATATGAGAATCCAAAATGCTGCAAGTTAGAACTGGAAGGGCAGGGGATAAGAAAAACCACCTTACACAAAGCAAGTCGCTGCTTGTGATATGTATTGAAGAATCCTTATTCTTCAACTGAAGGTAAGGAGGATCTTCTGATATTTGCGTGATTGGGTTAGTATGGCCTTCCAGACAACAAGCACGTTAACCACTCACTGCATAAGGAGGATAAACTATGTCTCATTTATATTACGGCAGCGGAACTGTAAAGGACAGCACAGGCACACCAAGAGTCATTCGGACGACCATGATAATTTCCCGGCAGTTGCAAGCCTGGGCTGCCGGAGGGCCAGGTCAACCCGTTCAAGTTACTCCTGGTCAACCACTTCCGAACGGGCAATATCAATTTAGAATTTCTGAGTGGTATGTAGCTGTTGAAAGGATTGGAGTATCCGGTGGTGAATCAGGGTGGATTTATTTAGAATTTATACCCGATCCCCCCCATCCGGGCTTTGGTGATAAGATGTTTCATTTTCACACATACCACATTGGTTATGATTGGGAGGGGCAAATCACCAGCTTTGATCTACCTAAAAACTGGACCAATCCGTCTGCGCCTGATTATGGACACCTCCCGCAGAAAATCGAATGTTCTGCGTCAAATTTGCCGGTAAGCGGAACATTTTTTTCTAGCTCTCCGCATATTGTGCTAACTCGTGATATTGTGCTACCTCGTGATATTACAACTGGTGTGTAATCCATAAACATTTTTGGACCTGTTAAAAAAAACGCGTTGGATTGCCGTATCGATAGATAGGTACGGCGGTCCACATTGTTGATTTCATAAATGTGGGGAAAACATGATTTTTGTTTATTATTTGCTGATTCCCATAGGAGCTTACGTAAGCATCTACCTTTTTTATGACTTCATCCTACTATTTGCGAATTTCTTTATAAAAGATAGTGACATTTCGTTTCCTACAGCCAAAATAAGATTTGGCATTATCATTCCTGCGCACAATGAAGAACTCTTATTAGACAGACTGTTAAAGAGCATCAGCAAACAAGGTTATCCTTCCGGAATGGTCAGAACAATAATAGTGGCGGACAACTGCAGTGATCATACTGCTAAGATCGGCCTTGAAAACGGCGCGCTTGTTTTAGAAAGAAAAGATGATCAGCACCGTGGCAAAGGGTATGCTATCAAGTTTGCTCTGGAAAGAATCAATATGAACGAGTACGATGCAATTTTTATTATCGACGCCGATAGCATCATAAATAAAGATTTGCTCGTGCAATTGGATAAGGTTCTTAGAAGTGGGAAGAAGATTATTCAATGTTATAATGGCGTAGCTAATCCTGACAAAAGCTGGTTTACTCGATTGCTGGATGTATCACGGACCATTGGAAATGAAATCTATCATCCTGCCAAACAAAAGCTCGGACTTTCTTCATATCTGATGGGAAATGGAATGTGTTTCTCAAGCGATATACTCATGAAGTATGGCTGGGATGCTTTTACTGTCGGTGAAGACTGGGAATATTATGCAAAGCTTATTAAAGCAGGAGAGACAGTTGCATTTGCTAACAAAGCCCGTGTCTACCATCAGGAGTCAACTTCTCTAAAACAAGCCACTTCTCAAAGGATGCGATGGTCCAGTGGAAGATTTGCAGTTGCCTGGGAATATGGCATTGCTCTTTTTTTTAGCGGGTTGGTTGAAAGAAATTTAAAAAAGATAGATGCTTCTTTTCCACTCCTTTTCCCGAATCCTTCATTAGGTATGAATATCACTATAATTGGCTTTATTTTATCCTCCTTACCGGCATTATTCATGAATAACTATAATTTTCTCTTGTGGTTTTCATCACTAATACTGTTGCAGGTTTTTATTTTCATGGTAGGGATAATGTATACTCGCAACAAGTTGAAAAACCTTCTATCTCTTTTTGCCGCTCCGCTATTTTTAATCTGGAAAATAGGAATAGACTTATTATCTGCACTGGGCATAGGAACGAAAAAGTGGGTAAGAACGGAACGAAAATTATAAATCAGGGAAACGGCGAAGAGCACATCGTTGTTATATGCCGTGAATAGTTGCGAGCCCTGAGGTTTTTTTCTAGATTTGAGAGAATCTTTTCACTCAGCATGGCGAGACACTTGTAAACCATTCAATGCTAGCGATACCCGGATATGTAATAAACTTTAAAAGATTACATGAGAGAAATTACTAACAAGATAAATATTCTTTTCATAATTATGCAAATGGAAATGGGAGGATCAGAGCGCCTGGTTCATAATTTAGTACTCAAATTAGATCGTAATATATTTAATCCTTCCATAGCATGGTTTTTCGGCGATAGAGTTCTGAAGGAGTTTCAGGACCTAAATGTCCCGCTTTATCATGTCCCCAAAGTGAAGAGAATTGATTTTAACGCAATGGCGAAGATGGGAGAAATAATCCGGGCCAATAACATCCATATTGTAAATGCGCATCACTTCATGTCAATGATTTATGCATTTTACGGATGCAAAATAAAGAATCGTGCAAAGCTTATATACACAGAACATTCTGAATGGGAAATAGAAAAAATATCCTGGAATTGGGCGAAAATAGGAGCCTATTTATTGAACTGCGCGGATGGAGCCGTGGGAATCAATGCAACAGTTGCAAGAAAAATACGGCATAAGTTCGGCATAGGTGATGGCAAGGTCTTTACTATCCAAAACGGGGTTAACCTCAGAGCATTTGAAAATTACAATGATAAATCTGTTTTAAGGAAAGAGCTGGGCCTGGCCGAGCATGAAAGAATTATAGGGATTGTCGCGAATCTAAAAAAAGTAAAAAATCACATTTTTCTTTTAGAAGCTTTTTACGAACTTATAAAAGATTGTAAGAACATAAAACTTTTACTGATTGGCCAGGGTTTTAAATATGATCCGGAAAATTCGGAACTTGAAATAAGAAAATTCGTTGTAGAAAAAGGGTTAAATCAAAAAATATTGTTTTTAGGCTATAGATCCGATATCCCGGAGCTGCTAAGTATTATGGACATCTTTTGCCTGACCTCGTTTAAAGAGGGGCTACCCATCAGTTTAATTGAGGCCATGGCTGCAGGGCTTCCTGTTGTCGGGACACACGTAGAAGGAATCCAAGATGTGATTATACCAAGGGAGAACGGCTTCTTAGTTAATATCGACGATGTGGAGGGATTAAAAAAAGTGCTACTCGCTTTATTAAGAGATGAAACATTAAGGCAAAAAATGGGGCAAAAATCCAAAACTCTGGCAAAAAATAATTATTCTTTAGACCGATGTATTAAGGAGTACGAAGATTTGTTCATAACTATAAACAAGAAAAGGAATTATGTAATGCAAAAAAAATATACAGTAAGTTTAAAAATATTGACAAATCATGGAGGCCAGGAAGCTTCTCCTACATGGAAATCGGTAACTACTCGTCTTCCTTTTGAGAGAAATGGTCTGCTCTCGTCACTGAAACTAGCAATTCGTCTATATTCCATGAGAAAAAATTTTGATTGCATAGTTTTAGGCGCAGGTAGAAGCGACGTTGTGTTCGCCCTCATGCAGTCCTTGTTGCCTTTTAGAAAGATCCACTGCATAATGATCGATTGCCTATGGGCAAAAAATCTGAATACTCTTAAACATAAATTCAAGAAGGTGATTTTTAAAATTATTAATAAGTCAGTTGATAGATATATCGTTTGGGCAAAACATGAAATCAAAGACTTTTCACAAACATTTAGCCTGCCTTCAGAGAAATTTGTTTTTGTGCCTTATCATACTACTAATGCCGAACATTATAAAATAAAACCGATTGATGGTGGTTACATTTTTAGCGGAGGAAATTCTGACAGGGATTACAATACTCTAATTGAAGCAGTTCGAGGGTTACCTGTTAAAGTAGTCATCGCATCCACCACGTTTAGATTATGCTCGGATGATTCTCTCCCCGATAATGTTGATATACGAGGTTATAGTGAAGAAGAATACTTAAAAAAAATGGCAGAGTGCAGTATAAATATAGTTGCTTTAGCTCCGGGTTTGTTACGTTCAGCCGGGCAACAAACCTTTTTAAATTCTATGCTGTTAGGGAAACCCACAATAGTTACAGACCCTGAAGGTGCTGTTGATTACATAAACAATTATGAAGATGGTTTGTTTGTCCCTCCTAATGATGTAATTGCGTTAAGAGAGGCAATTTTATTGCTTCTAAATAATCCTGAAAAGGCTAAGGTAATGGGAGAGAAAGCCATGAAAAAAGCAATAAAGTATTCTACAGAAGAACATTTCAAAAAAATCATAACGGTTGTTAATGAGGTAATCTCAAAGTGAAAGAGGTTGTCTCATTATTGAGCGAGCGCTTATTCCTAGATTAATCTTCTAGGAAACCGTGGTTTGGAAAGAGCTATAAATGTTCATGATAAGCCGATGGTAACGAAAAACGTTTAAAAGAACTGCGCTTTAAATAAGGGCAATATTTATTATACCAATGAATCAAAATAGGCTGCTATCGTTGTTGTGAATTTATGGAAAGATAAAAACGATGCTCTCTGTACTGTTCCCTGAAAGGGATATTCGTGTAAGAGTCGATTCGAGTCCTCCATTTCTGAAGGTTTGCTGCAACATAGTAAAAGATGAACATTGAGTTGAAGAACCGGGTAAAATACAATGCAAGCAAGGTTACTCTCCTTTTGGGGATTACTATTATTCCCTTTCTCACTATATGGTCTTTTTTAACATTTGATAGTTTCCCAGGACATAGAGGACTCAGTTATTGGCTGGTCGAAAGGCTCGCCAGCACAAACCCTTTGCCCGATGATTTCAATAACTCGCACCCAGACTCAAGAGAAGTTATCTACGTTTTAGGAGGTTCTCCGAAAAGTCTAAAGTATCGATTTAAGACCGCCGCTGGTCTTTACAAAAAAAGCGTAGCACAAAAAATATTTATTCTCAGCGAGCCTGGTATCACGGAATATGATCCTTTACTTGGGAGGAATTTAACGAACAACGAATGGGCCATTAAGAGACTGGCGGAACTCGGCGTGAAAAAGGAGGATGTAGAGCCGTTGTCTCTTAAGTCCGGCTTCTTCGGCACTCTGCGAGAGGCCCGTACAATTTCTCAGGAGGTTATTAGTAGGGGTTACAATGTCTTGATCCTTGTATCTTCACCATATCATACCATGAGGGTACGGGAATGTTTTTCAAAGTACCTAAAGGATAAAAAGATAAGCGTGTTTATTTATGGATCGGACGATTATCCTCCTTTATGGGCTCTCTTCTTAGAGTATTTCAAACTCATTCTGTATAAAAATATTTTGCTATAGCCGGAGTAAAAAAATGAAGATAGGAATTGTCGGCTGCGGATTAAATTCAGATTACCACGTCAATTTTGCCAGGGCGTATCAGGGTGCAGACATAATCGGCCTTGTTGATAGGGATGCTGAAAAGGCGCAAAAGTGCGCATCTCAGTTTGGCATAAAGGGAATATTTTCGAGCATCAGAGAATTGGTCGAGAAGGCCAACCCGGAAGTAATCCACATATTAACTCCCCCCCGCACCCATTTTGCCTTGGCCAAAGAGGCGATGGAATCGGGATGCCACGTGCTGGTGGAGAAGCCCCTCGGCCTGAACTTCGAAGAAGCAAAGGCGCTCTATGATGTTGCCGAGAAGCAAGGGGTCAAGCTCTGCACAATGCACAACCATTTCTTCGATCCCTGCATGAGCAAGGCGCATGCCTTTGTCCGGGACGGACAACTCGGCAAGGTCATCAATGTTGAGAGTTACTACGGCCTGAATACCCAGATTCCTGCCTTTCGCGATTATCCTGCGCCTAACGTGCTCCCGTGGCTTTACAGTCTCCCGGGAGGAGTGTATCAGGATTTCATGCCCCATCCTCTGTATGTCCTGCTCGAGTACACGGGGACGCCTCAAGAGATCAAGGTGATGCAGCAAGCTCACGGTATTCTTCCTCAGGATATGCCAGATGAGCTCAGGATACTCATCAAGGGCGAAAAAGCATTCGGAATATTGACGTTCTCCTTTGCTGCCCGCCCGCACCTTCATTTTGTCAGGATCTATGGAACAAAGATGATGGTCGAGGTGGATATCAATACCATGACCACGGTCTCTCATCCTGTAAGCTCACTTCCCAAAGCTGCTCAGAAGGCGACGTACAATCTCGCCGAAAGCTGGCAGCTTTTCAAGAGCACCACAGCCAACGTCATAAATTTCATACGGGGTAAACTGAAACCCTACCAGGGCATGAAGATTCTGATACATAAATTTTACGAGTCGGTCGAAAAGAACACTGCGCTCCCGGTTTCGAAGGAGCAGGCTTTGCTTGTCATCAGAACCATGGATGAGATCTGGAAGCAGATCGAGATAAAACCGCTCAATTTCGAGCCTATAGTTCAGGAGCCCTATCTCTATCCGATTAAACACCCTGAAAAGGTCCTTGTTACCGGAGGGACCGGGTTTTTGGGAAAACGACTTATCGGGCAGCTGGTTGCGGAAGGCTATCCCGTAAGAGTGCTGGCCAGAAAGCTCTCGAATATAGGACCTCTGAAAAAAATGGGAGTTGAGATATTCTATGGCGATGTTGCTGATAAAACATCGCTGGAGCAGGCTTTCAAAGGGATCGGCATAGTCGTTCATGCGGCTGCGGGCACGAGCGGAAATCAGAGAGACTGCGATACAGCTACTCTCCAGGGGACCCGGAACGTGATAGAAATGAGCGAGAAGCTCAAGATCAAGAAGCTTGTGTACGTTAGCTCCTGCAGCGTCTACGGCGTCTCGGATTATAAGACGGACCAGCTTGTGAACGAAGATTCGTCGCTCGAAAGATTCCCCGAAAGAAGGGGAGCGTACTCCGCATCAAAGCAGACGGCCGAGGGTTTTGTCATAGAAGCGATGAAGGCCGGGAAGCTGCCTGTCGTGGTCCTGAGGCCGGGGACCATTTATGGCCCGGGAGGGGACCTCTTCTCTCCAATGATGGGATTTTCACTTTTTAGCAGGGCTTTTATCGTTATAGGTAATGGGAAGTTTGAGCTGCCTTTTGTATACATAGACAATTTTGTAGAAGCGATCATCAAGAGCATTCAGAGCGAGCAAGCCAATGACCAGATCTTTAATGTAGTGGACAGTGATAAGATCACAAAGAGAAATTACATGCAGCAACTGATAAAGAAGCTGTACCCTAAAGCGTGGAAATTTTATTTTCCCTACAGTCTGCTGTATTTTATTATTTGGTGTCAGGAAGTCCTGTTCAGCGCTCTGAAAAGGAAACCGTTTCTGACGCGTTATAGACTGGTTTCGTCTCAAAGAAATATCAGATATGATAATTCAAAAATTGTGAACAAATTAAACTGGAACCCTAAAGTCTCTTTTGCCGGAGCGGTTACCAGGATCATCGAGCACGAAAAGCACAAGTAATGCGATCGAACTAATTACTATGACATTTCGGCAAGTCCACCCGCACCCAACCCTTTCCCCATGTCTGATGACGCGAGCAGAGATAAAAAAGGATCGAATATGGCTTTGATGCGGTCCACAATTTCGACCATCCTATTATTGGCAGTACTGATGTCGTGCCACAGCAGCGGATGCGGCAGTGTCAGTAGTGTCAGCAGGCCTCTTCCTCAGCCGCTGTCCGCGCTTTACCCCATTGACGGGGTTGTCGACTTCAGCGCTTTCTCGAATGTCCAGCACAAGACAGTGAATTTTATCAGTTCTCGCGGTACCGGGACGGTCGTCAAGTCCACAACTCTCTCCTGGGTCGTGCTGAATGACGATCGCGACATCTACATTGCCGTAGAGTGGACAGACGACACGTATGATCACGACTATGACATCTCCCTTGGCCCCACGAACTTCGATGGAGTGAAGTTGTTGTTTGACAACGATGGAGACGGCAAGCTTGATGTCGGCGAGGATGAGCGCACAGTACTCGCCGCGAGCGTGAGCTCCGATTATATGGATCAGCACGTCGTTACCTCTGGGGACGAGACCGACATCGTGCAGGATGGCCTGGCAAGGCTGAGCTACGATGCAGTGAGACAGAAATACCAGGCCGAGTTTCTGTTCCCCATGCAAGCGGACGTGTACGGCCAGGATGCAAACCTTACGACCTCCACGCGCTACGCGATTATGCTCTTCGACCACGTGCAGCCGGGAGTGCAGTCCGGCAACGTGGCCATCAACGTGGACAGCGGCTCTGACGCTCCGGGGACCGACACCTCTTCCTGGCCGGGGCTGCCCCTGGTTGCAACAGGTCCTCACGCCCATCCCCAGATACCAGCGGGCCTGACGGGACTGATCGCTTTTATCAGCACTCACGAGAATCCGACGAACGGCGAAATTTACACCTTCAACCCTGCAACAGGCCTCGTAACACGGGTGACCGATTCGTCCTCTTCCTCCCTCTTTAAGGACAATCTGTCGCTGTCTCACGACCGGAAAAGGATCGCATTCCACGGCGCGACAAACCAGGCCGACTACACGACTTACGAGATCTATATCGTGGACGTGAACGGCCAAAACCTCCATCAAATCACGCACAACTCGGTTCTTGACGGTCATCCCGGCTGGTCGCCCGATGATTCGAAGATCGTATATGCAACGTTAAACCCGGCAAAAAATGGCAGGGCCTCGATCGTTATTGCGAATGCTGACGGCAGCAATGCACAGGAGCTGTCCCCGCTTGATGCCGATGACAACGACCCTGACTTTCTTCCAGACGGCCGTATCGTATTCAAGACCCTGCGTGGTAGCACCTATCCTCTTTATCATATTGCGGTCATGGATGCCGATGGTTCCAACGTGCAGTTTCTCACGCCGGCCAGCACCACGTCATCGGACCATGACCCGGTCGGCAACAGCTCAGTTGCGGTCTTCGAGCGCTTCCTGAAGCCAACGGACTATAACACGGATGTAGAAGCGCAGTTCACGCCTTGGGACATAGTCGAAGCGCGGTTAGATGGCAGCGGTGAACGCACGCTCCTTCACAACGGATGGATCAATTGGCTGCCAGTGTTCGACCCGACAAACCAGTACCTTGTGTACCTCCGGTCTGCGTCAAACGTGGATGCACAGCTTATGACAAAGGACGGCAAGGAACTGGGTCGCCTTATCCCGAACATGACGCAGATGTGGTATATAGACTGGAAATAGGGTCATACCGTAGAAAAAAAGAAGGCAGAAAACTACTACAAACGCACTAAGTCATGTTGCAAAGCGTCTGATTTGAATGCTTGTATTAGCCGCATATTGCAAGCCTCGATATCGATCTTACGATCCCAGCATTGAAGTTGGCATAAAAAAAGCTCCCCGAACTTGCGGCCCGGGGAGCTTATAATTAAATTAATATTTACTGTCTTGAAGTAATAGTGGGTGGTAGCGGCTTTACTTCAGTCGCTGATCCAGAAGTTATTACCAAAGTTTTTTAAGGGGCTACGATTGAATAGCCCCTCCCATTTAATCGGTTCTCCGGGTTGAATTCCCCGCCGCTCGCGGCGAATGATTCAAATGATCTTGGTTTCAATACCCCGCTGCTTGCGGCGGGGTAGTTTATTTCTTGCGGCGCTTTGGCCTTACTGCACCATCAAACCTACAGGTGCTGCCGGTGCAGCTGCAACGGGAGGAGGAGTACCGCCGCCAATCGGCCCGATGGGGCCGGTAGTGGCGACCACGATATCGTCATAGTCTACATACCTGCATCCACCATTACTCGGGCTATTTTCATTTACTCCAAAGATGACGTATGAAAAAGTAGTCCCATAGGTTATACTGCTGTTCGACAGATATTTCACTCCATCAACCCAAAATTCACCAACGCCATTCGACCCGCTTGTTTCTCGTTTCAAATGAACTTCGTAGTAATGCCATTGACCATCTGAGGTCTTATGACCTGCGCCATCATTGCCGCCATTTGCCATAACAGTATCCCAACCACCACCAGAGGAATCATGGTTTCCTTGTGTTGTAAATATATTAACTGAGTTCCAAGAATGAAATTCAGCAACAACACTATTATCAAAATAAAGCACCTTATCATAGTCAAGTCCAGCAGGTGCTCCCCATTTAAAGCCGGACTGGTATCTCATGTACCAACGGACCCATATCTCATTCTGGGCTGCAAAATAAATCTGTGTCGATCCGCTTACAACGTTATCTCCATCACCTTCAAAGCGTCTTAATCCTAAACCGCCACCGCCACCACTGTAATTTGCAGCACTCGTGATCTGTGCGCCCTGTCCGTTGCAGGTCCATCCCCCATAAGCAGCAAGGCTGTCGCAATTGAGGGATTGTCCTTCTGTCCAACTGCTGCAATTAAAGGTACTTGACCAGATGGTTGCCGCATTTGATATATTCAAAAAAAGCGTAAAGAATAAAACTGTAAGAAAGGCTATTTTCATATGTTTCATTTTTCCCACCTTTTGAAATAACATCAGACCACTTAATATGTACGTGAATTTTTTCATACAATCTCCTTAATACATCGGTCGTATTGTCAAAACCGCAGAGGACGCAGAGAACTTCTTAAGTTACAATATAAATTAGCAGATCCTATGATACTATACCAAAACGATTAAAGATAACTATTTTCATCTAATTTACCTGCAAATTTGTTGGCGGAGATGGAGCAACTGCACCCTGTGCTGGCCGGGCAGTTGCAACAGTTAAATCGTCGATCCAAAAATACTGATCTGTAGGGGAGCCATCTCCGATGTAGGGAGCAATGATAAACTGGTTCCATTTCATTGTCGGATACTGGTTCGTACGGTAGATGATATCGGTGAAGTTCATCACCTGCGTTCCGTCTACCCACATCTGCATCAGGCCGTCCTTCTGTCCTTTTCCGCCGGAGATGCTATTCATCTTCATATAGGCTTCGATATGATGCCAAGCGTTTGTTGTAAGCGTGGTGTTCGGAGTGTACACCTTGCCATTTGAATAAACACCCGTGCCGGTGAAGTCATAACACTCGGCGGGGCCATCCCACGGGTCAGAATCACATGTTCCATTACAACCATTGACTGCTCTATTTTCAGAAATATTGCAAAGATTGACATTGAGGTTTTTCATGTCGATATTCGTTCCGTCCTGAAGTCCGATTCTCGGCTTAGTGGCATTCAACTCAAGGTATCCTGTGGTTTTGGCTATAGCCATTCCGTCCCAGGCACCATTTTGATCGGTCATTATCGTGATAATGTGAGGATGGTATGGCTTCCCTGACCCCACCCAGTTTGAGCTTAATTTCATCCAGTAACTTACATAAACGGTCTCAGTTGCGCTAAACAACATTCTTCTCGGGTCCCCGCCTGCGCAATACACCGCACCTTGTGTAAAATGGCACTCGTAAGCATGAGTGCCGATATAATGCTGTGATGTGGTGATAGCATTGCTGTTATAAGTGCTATCGTACCAGCCGCGCGAAGAAAAGTTCGTGTCTTCAAAATCTTCCTGAAAAAGAGTGCCGGCAAAACCAACACAGGGCAATAAAAAAAGAGAGAAGAGTATCAACAAGAATTTCTTTTTACATTTCATAGGAGCCCCCATAGAAAAGGTTTTCATCCATAACAGGGTGTCTTATAACGGATACCTGTATGCTGAGATGAGTTAGAATGTTGTTGGCATTTTCGAGAAATCCGCTTTTCTTTTCCTGTTATGGCCTATGCCGTTCAATCGCAACAAATTATCTGTGAGACATGAGACTTAATGTAATAAAATTATACCCTGTAGTCAATTGATTTCATGTGATAAGAATCACAAATTTTTTATATAACTAACCTCGTATTAATTATGAATATCTCCACCTTTGGTAGTATTTAAAGGATTGTTGGATATAGTTCCAATAGTTATTGGAACTATGATTGAGATTAGAACAAATGAAGGAAATTCGCAGTGACTCATATCACACCGGAAAAACCACCAGGAAGAAGGTCCGGGGAAAGATGGATGGATTTAACGTGACCGGCTTTGGTCTGGATGAAGAGAAAATAAAATACCTGAACAGCGGCAAGACGTACATCAAGCACATCCCTGTGGAAGACATCAAGGCGTTTAAGGGTGATTAAGATTTTTATATTTTTTCACCCAAAGCCCCTTTCTCCGTAAATTCATGCGAAAAGCGCTCACGGTAAACATCGACAAAAATCGTCGATACGAAACCGTAACCGCCTAAAGGGACGGCATGTTTGAAATTATCCTGTCAGCCATAGCCGCACTGCTCCTGCTGGGCCTCGCCGCGCAAGCAATGAGGCAGCAGAAGACCGTTGCGCAGAAGGCCCTCGCCTGCGTCGCTGTTCTGCTCGCCGGGACCGAAATTACGGACCTGCTTACACTGCACGCATCGTCCGATCATACCGTCTTCAGTCGCTTCACGATACTTTTCGAGTCGTTCCTGCCGGCGGCACTGCTGTGGTACAGCTTCACCTTTGCACGGAGTGAGCCCGTTCCCCTGCGCTCACGCCGCGGCCTCCTCGTCGTCGCTGCAGCCGTCTTCTTTCCCGCAAGCGTCTTGTTTCTCCCCTTGCAGGACTTCTTCCATGCCCCGGATTTCCAGAGCGAGCGGGTGCTTTTCCTCGGAAGGGCCGGGTATTGGTTCTATCTTAGTGCGATGCTCGCCTGTGTGGCAGCCCTCATGAACTTCGAAGCCACATTCTTGTCGGCTGTCGGGACCGACCGGTGGAAGGTCAAGTTCGAAGTCATCGGGGCCGGGAGCATTCTCGCGGTCCTCATTTTCTATTTCAGCCAGGGGCTGCTGTACAGGACCATAGACGCAAACCTGATGACGATACGGTCCAGCATACTCGCGATCTCCTCGGGACTCATCCTGTACGCAAAACTGTATCGGGAGAACGGCGTTCGGATCACTGTGTCCCGCTATATCCTTTTCCGCTCGCTCACCCTGTTGTCCGTCGGTGTCTACTTCATCGTTCTCGGACTCCTCGGCGAAGCCATGAAGTATTTAGACGGTTCCTTTGCTCAATATATGACGATCTTTCTCGCCTTTGCCGGAGGGATCGCGATGATCGCGCTGTTGCTTTCGGAACACCTGCGGCGCCGGGTGAAGGTCTTCATCAGCAAGCACTTTTTTGAGCAGAAGCACGATTACCGCCATACATGGATGGCGCTCACGAACAGGCTCGCCTCGTGCACGATTCCCGCTGCCATGGAAAAGGGTATCCTTGCCGCGTACTGCGAGATGTTCGGGCTCGCGGGCGCGTCGCTCTATCTCCTCGATCGCGGCAGCGGCAGGTATGTGCCGGCGGCAGAGCATGCTCTGCCGCGCGCCGAGACAGGGCTCAGCGCGTCACCTGACCTGCTTTCCTATTTCCTGGACCGAAACCGCGTGTGGAACCTCGCCGACACTGAATATGCTCCTACCGAGGGAGAACGGTCTTTCGCGGCCGTTACCGGGGCACGGTTCTTGGTCCCCCTGGTCTGTGATCACCAGGTGGAGGCCCTGGTCGTGTTCGGCCGGCAGCTGGCCGCGGAACAGTTCACCTTTGAGGACTACGATCTCATGAAGATCATGGCGAGGCAATCGGCCCTCGTGCTCAGCAACCTCAGGCTCTCCGAGGAGCTCATCGAGACGCGGGAGCTGGCCGCTGTTGCCAGGCTTTCGTCATTCGTCGTCCATGACCTCAAAAACCTTACCTATAGCCTCTCGCTTATCATGGACAACGCCGAAGAGCACATGGGCAATGCCGACTTCCAGCGTGATATGATGGTGACCGTCCGACACACACTCGAGAACATGCAAAGCCTCACTCAAAAGCTGAAAGCGATCCCCGGGAAAAGCGGGACCAGCCGGGAATGCCACGACCTCCACCGACTGTCCGCGTCAGTAGCGGAGAAATTGAAAAAAATTCGGTCCCGAGCCCGCATCGTCTGCGGCGGCACGTCCGTCCTGTCGCTGGTCGACGGGGACGAGATCAAGAAGGTCATTGTGAACCTCGTACAAAACGGGCTCGATGCGGCCGGAGAA
The DNA here is from genome assembly GCA_963790205.1 of Nitrospirota bacterium. Taxonomy (GTDB): domain Bacteria; phylum Nitrospirota; class UBA9217; order UBA9217; family UBA9217; genus CAWBNQ01. Next base: position 246,430 of record CAWBNQ010000014.1, on the reverse strand, counting down.
GAGGGAACAGTCCTAGTCGAGACCGGTATGAACAACGGCCATTCCTACTTCAGCGTGTCCGATACCGGCTGCGGCATGACCAAAGACTTCATTGAGAACCATTTGTTCAAGCCCTTCCGGACCACGAAGGCCAAAGGGCTCGGGATCGGCCTCTATCAGTGCAAGCAGATCGTGGAGGCACACAGCGGTATGTTCGAAGTGAAGAGTGAGGCCGGGAAGGGATCGGTCTTTACGGTGTATCTGCCGGCAGCGGGCCGAAATATGGGCCAGGTGCCATGAGTCCTGCCGAATCAGTCATTGCCGCCGTGCCGTCGATGTCGTTGATCTCTCTCGCCTCGCTGCTTCCAGGGAGCATCGGTCAATGAAGGACATCGTGAGCGATACGGTGGAGGGGCGTGCCGGTCCCAGGACCACCTCTACGCCTGGTAAGAAAGGGGCCGGAAAAATAAAGGAGAGCGTTGCCATGGAAAAACTGCTGATCGTCGATGATTCCGAGGACATCCGGAAACAGCTGAAGTGGGGCTGCACGAATGAGTATACTATGCTGCTCGCCGGAGACGCTCAAGAAGCGCAGGCGCTTTTTCTGAAGCACCGGCCCAAGGTCGTAGTGCTCGACCTCGGATTACCCGCGCACGGGAATGGTACGGAGGAGGGATTCCGCTGCCTCGACGAGATGCTTACGGGACACCCGTTCTCGAAGATCATCATCGTGACCGGCAGCGGCGACACCGGAAACGCCCTGCGGGCCGTGCAGAGCGGGGCCTATGATTTTCTGCAGAAACCTATTGATCTGGGAGAGTTGAAGATAATCATCAAGCGCGCCTTCCACCTTTCCGCCCTGGAAGAGGAGAACCGAAGATTGCGCACCGCCCTCGACAAAAAGAGCAGCGTCATGACGGGCATCATCGGCCAGTGCCCCTCCATGCTCGACGTGTTTGGCACCATCAGAAAAGTGGCCACCTCCGACGTCGCGGTGCTGGTCCAGGGGGAAAGCGGGACGGGCAAGGAGCTTGTCGCCCGGGCAATTCATGCGGCGAGTCCGCGGCGGGCGCGGGACTTCGTCACGATCAATTGCGGAGCGATCCCGGAGAACCTGCTCGAATCGGAGTTGTTCGGGCACGAGAAGGGGGCGTTTACCGGCGCCCATGTCCAGGTTCAGGGTAAGGTGGAGTACGCCCATACGGGGACCCTGTTCCTCGACGAAATCGGGGAGCTTCCGGCCCCCCTGCAGGTCAAGCTGCTGCGGTTCCTTCAGGACAAGACGATACAGCGGGTCGGCGGCAGAGAGGACATTACCGTTGATGCGCGGATAATCGCCGCGACGAACCGGAATATCGGTGATGAAATCACTGCAGGCCGGTTCAGGGAAGACCTCTACTACCGGATCGGCGTGGTCACGATCCACCTACCGCCGCTGCGGGAGCGGAAGGGCGATATCACGCTCCTCGGCACTCTTTTCCTCAAGCGGTTCAATGAAGAGTTTAAGAAGAGGATAAAAGGATTCAGCGCCGCTTCGCTCGAATTGATGGAGGACTATGCCTGGCCTGGAAACGTCCGCGAACTTGAAAATAAAATCCAGCGGGCCGTTATTCTTTCCGAGGGCGCCCTCATTGAGCCTCACGACCTCGGGTTTTCAGCAAAGCCGACGCAGCCGCACGCGGCCGACATGATGCCGGAAGGCAGTACCCTGAAAAATGCGCGGGACCGGGTGGAACGCGAGATGATCCTGTCGGCCAGGGACCGGCATAAGGGAAACATCGCGCACGCCGCCGAAGAGCTCGGGATCAGCCGGCCGACCTTCTATGACATCATGAAAAAGCACGGGCTGTTTCACGTAACGCATCAGCAGCCTTCGTAGGCCTGTGGTGCGCTGAAACAGCCGCATGAGGGAGGAGATGGACGGCAAGGCCGCATTACAGAACGACCTTGCTCACCTCGTTCGAATAGCCGCTTTCCAGCCCGGTCGTATCATAGGCCGTGACCGTGAAGTAATAAGTGCCCGGAGCAAGATTATTGATCGAATAGCTTGTCACCTTTCCGATGCTAACGGTGTTCGTATAGGTCCCGGAAGACTTCCCGTAATGCACTTTATACCCGGCAAGGTCCGTCAGGGGCGTTCCGTCCGTGTTCGTTATCGGCGCGCTCCATGCAAGCGTGGCAGTCTCCGTCGTGGTGCCACCGCTGACCGGCGGGGGACTGACGGCAGGAGATGATAACGTGTCACTTCCGCTTGCACCGCCACATCCCGCTACTGCCGATGCGAGGAATAACGCCAGGAAGAAAACAGAAAAAAGCCTCATGATGCCCATAGTCGCCTCCAAATTATATGAATTCACAAAAACCGCCGGAGGACATTCCCCAGCGGCATTTCGGACAACGGATGATCTCTGCCCAGCGGTCCCGTATTATTATTATAATGATCTGCGCCCCAGGGTTTTACCCTCCGGTTTGCTCCGAGCAGGGAAGAAAGTAAATGCTTTTTGAGTTCCTTATGAATGAACAGGCGCTGTCAAGACCACTAAAATTTCGTGCCGTAATCTTACATTGGTTGATTATAGGAATATGTGATTGTAATCACACAATCGTATGATAGTGACGGCTTAAATGCTTTTTCTCTCGTTAAATCGCCTACTTTCGTCGTATGAAATTCACCGGATGATTGATTTATTGAGGCCCGCGAGAGCAATTATCAGAAAATAATCTTGCACGTATCCGGGTATTCAGTATAATCTAAAACGTATATGAATAAAGCGCATGATCATAGCACAAGACAGAAAAGCCGTGCAAAGAGCGGCGGAAGCGAGCGGGTTTTAAGGAGCCTCGTGAAAGAGCCTTACGGGCATGATGGCTTAAAAAAGATCGAACTGTTTTCTTCCCTCACTCAGGATGAACTGCGGGAGGTACAGGAAAAGGTCGCGATCAAGAAATTCAGGAAGAACGAGACCATCCTTCATGAAGAGAATACCAATGAGTTCATGTACATCATCCTCGAGGGCGAAGCCAAGGTCATCCAGGTGACCGGAGAAGGAAAAGGGATCATTGTCACCATGCACAAGGCCGGAGATTTTTTCGGCGAGTTGTCCCTGATCGACGGCCAGACCGCTCCCGCGACGGTAACGGCGACCAGAGATTCGGTCACAGCCATTATCTCAAGGAAGGATTTTTACGACCTCCTCTTCGGTCAACGAAAGGTGCTGGAAAATCTGCTCCATATCCTCAGCCTACGGCTCCGCGAAGCGTGGAAAAGGATTCAGCTTCTGAACTTCAACAACGCTTCGCAGCGGGTCAAGATGCTGTTGCTCATACTCTCCGAGACGTACGGCACGAAGACTCCCAAGGGAACGGGAACGGTGCTGAACATCAAGCTTATCCATCAGGATATCGCCGATATGACCGGTCTCACGCGCGAGACCGTGACGCGCGTATTGGACAAGTGGCAGAAAAGCGGTGAAATACAGGTTCTAAAAAATAAATTTATTCTGCTTCGGCCCGAATTCGAGTCGATCTCGTTTTAGGCCGGTGCTTTGGGAAATTACATGCATCGTCCGGGGTGAAACGTTGCATCTCCTTACCAGAGGCCCCTTTATAAGCTTCATTGACCGCGAAAGCCGTCTCCCCCACGATCCCCCCCCCACTACCTTTAAGACAATCTCTCCGAGCCGTTTCCTGTGCCGCCCGAGCACGAAATCTCCATACGGCAGTTATTCCTTTAGAGAAAGCCGCCGACTCCCTTCGGCGGTCTCCATGACCATGCGTCTCTTTCTCCGGCCGCATTCCTTTCAGGCTGTAAATCCGGGGTCATGAAAGTTTTACTCCCGTTTGTCCCAGTGCAAAACCGGTGAATATGAGAAGACCGCAAAAAACAAACAGGACTTTTTCCATGATAAGCTCCTTTCTGCATGGTGGTTGTCCAAGGGCAGGTTGAATAATCGGTATTCGTGGTTTGCTCCCTTTATTGTTTCCGAATCACACTAAATTTCAGGATTACCGTTGATTGTATAGACCGCTTAATTTATTGTCAAGAAATTAGACGGGGTATTTTTGGGGTATTGATAAAAAATGAAAGAGATGATATTCTTTTGATAATGTTACTACTTCGATGCGGTAATAGAAAGGCGGGGCTCCATGGACCGTGAGACCCGCACCATCCTGCTCGTGGACGGCAGCCCCTCCATCCTTTTCTATCTCGGGATGCTGCTCAAGCGGCTTGAATACACGGTGGAGACGGCGCGGAGCGCTGAAGACGCCCTCCGCATGATGGAGAGCGCCGTCCCCTCCATCGTGCTGAGCGAGACTTCCCTGTTGAACATGAGCGGGGCCGACCTGCTCAAGCACATAAAGAACAGCCAGAAGTTGAAAGCCGTTCCCGTCGTGATGCTGACGTCGGAGAGCGATCCGGGACTGAAGGACGCCTGTACTCGATTGGGATGCGCCGCCTATCTTTTCAAGCCTGTGGAACCCGACGTGCTTTATCGCACGCTCCAATCCGTGTCGGAGTCCCTCCCCCGCGCAAACATACGGCTCAACACGTCGCTCAAGGTGATCGTGGAGGGCGGGACGGCGGCGGGCGGCGCCGCAAGGATCGAGTACGCTACCGCCCTTTCCGAGGGCGGCCTCTATGTGCGGACCCATGCTCCACAGCCGCAGAACGCGCTGGCGATGGTCCGCATCTTTCTCCCGAAGAAAGAGATCACGGCGAAGGCAGTCGTGCTCTACAGCTTCGCCATGGCCGGCGGGCCGTATAAGGAGCCGGGCATGGGCATGAAGTTCGTCGAAATCTCCGATACGGACCGGAGTGAGATCAGAAATTTCATCAAAGATCAGCTTATCGGAGACATTGCCCCCCAGGGAGTCTGAAGACGATACCGCCGGCAGCTGCTCGTTCCGGGATTGAGGCTTACCATGACGACGAGAACACCGGTCAAAACGCAGAAACCTCCTCGTGGCGAGAAAAAACACTATCTTGTTGTGGTAGACGGCAATTCCGCTGAACTGTTCTCTGCCGGCATGGTTCTCCAGAGGCTGGACTATACCATTTTTACCGCGGGCAGTGCCGAGGACTGCCTCCGGTTCATGGAAATTGCGCGGCCTTCGGCGATCATCACGGAGCTGCTGCTGCCCAGGATGAGCGGGATGGACCTCCTGAGCCGGGTCAAGCAGGACCCGCAGACCAAGGACCTCCCCGTCATCGTCCATACCCACATGAAGGACCCGAAAGTCGAAGAACTCTGCATGGTCGCAGGATGCGCATCCTTCCTTGGAAAGCCCGTTGATCCCAATACGCTGTACCGGTCGATCCAGTACGCCATCGAGGCGACGCCGCGGCACTATATCCGGTTCAAGACCTGTCTTCCGGTCCTTCTCGGCGACGGGGCGAAAGGCTCCGCTGCGAGCAGCGAGTGCGTCACGGCCCTCTCGGAGAACGGCATCTACATCAGGACCAATCAAGCGCGGCCGGTGAACTCCATGCTTCCTATCACGATCTTGGTCCCCGGCAGGCGGGTTAAGGCCCGGGCCATGGTGTTGTACTGTATCACCGGGGCCAGCGGGCCGCTCAAGGAGCCGGGTATGGGGATGAAATTCGTCGAGATCTCCGGCGAGGACCGGGAGTTCATCAGAAAATTCATCAAGGATGAGATTACAAGGGACCTTGCTTCATAGGAGAAGAACCGAAGGGCGCGGAACGCGTGAGCGGCGCGGAGGTTTATTGCGCGAACAGGGCGCCCGGTCGCTTTGAGAGCGCGAATAGTTATTCGGATCTTTTCCCGGACCCCGCCATGCCGGGCGCTGCGGCCGGCGATGTCGCCGTTGTGCTGGTCGGCATGCTGACAGGGCCGGGAGCAGGCTGTACAACCGCGGGGACCGTCTGTTGTACGCGCGCTGCCCGGGCCTTAGTCCAGGAATAATAACCTATCGCTCCCGAGAGCAGGATGAGAATGCACGTGGTTATCAGCACTATCCTCGTAAAGGTGCCTATCCCCGGCGCCTTGTAGATGACGACCGTCTCATCCGCGGGCGGCGCCTCGGCCAGCTTCGCCTCCACGAGATAATCAGAGATCCGTTTGAGCGACGACGGCTTGTCCATTCCCCTGATGCGCTTCCCCAGCGCCCGCGCAAGCTCCTGCATGGACCCGTAGCGCTTGTGCGGTTTTTTCTTCATGCACTTCCTGATGATGCGCTGGATACTCCGCGGCACTTCGCTGTTGACGCTGCGCGGGGACGGGAATTTCCCTCGTACGATCTTCGCGGTGATCGAGGCCGTTTTTTCATCCTGGAAGGGCTTCATGCCGGTGAACATTTCGTAGAGCACGATGCCGAAGGAAAAGATGTCGGACCTCGCGTCCAAGGGGTCGCCGACGATCTGCTCCGGCGACATATAGGATGGAGTGCCGACGAGCGTGCCGGGCATCGTGAGGGACTCGAGGTTCTTTATCAACGCAATGCCGAAGTCCATGACCTTTACTTCTCCGTTGCGCTTGACCATGATATTGCCCGGCTTGATGTCCCGGTGGACCATCCCGCGCGCATGCGCGTACTCGAGCGCGTTCGCCACCTGGAGGGCGATCATGACCCCCACGTCCGTGGGCAGCGGTCCCATCTCCTGGATCATCCGCGCGAGGGACGTCCCATCGACGTATTCCATGATGATGCAGTACTCGGGCTTGTGCCCGTAATCGTAGATGTGGACGATGTTCTCGTGCTGGAACGAGGCCGCGAGCCGCGCCTCGCGCACGAAGCGCTGGACGATCACGTTGTCGGCGTGATAGGCCTTCTTGAGCTCCTTGACGGCGACCGGCCGGTTGAGCGATTTCTGGACCGCTTTGTACACCGTGGCCATGCCGCCTTCGCCAAGCTCGGCCACTATCTCGTAATCATCCTTTATCTTTCTCGGCATAGTGCTGTTTCACGCTCCGTTCGCGGGTAGTTGCCGGTGCTCATTCGTGGTCCTTTAGTCCTTCATTATGTATCACAACGACGGTTATATTATCCACCCCGCCGCGGTCATTCGCCTCACGAACAAGTCGTTCCGCCGCCTCTTGCGGAGAAGCGTTTGATAGAATCCTCCGGATCGTTTCGTCATCAACCATCTCCGTGAGGCCGTCCGTACAGAGGAGAAAGGTATCGTCCGGTCCGGTCTCGAGCACCTGGTGGTCGACGATGAGCTCCGGGTCGATTCCCAGCGCCCGTGTAATGACATGACGGTAAGGGCTCTTTTGCGCCTGCCCGGGCGTGAGCAGGCCGGCGCGCACCTGATCGGCAATGACCGTATGATCATCGGTCACCTGCGTGAGGACGCCGTCCCTGAGCCGGTAAGCCCGGCTGTCGCCGACATGGGCCAGGTAGGCCGTCTTTTCACGAAGCAGGAGGGCCGTCATCGTGGTCCCCATGCGGAGGAGAGCGGGATTTTCGGCAGCGGCCCGGCGTATCGTCCCGTTGGCCAGCGTAAAGGCGCGGCTGAGTAAAGCCCCGGCCGGATCACCCTTCGCTGAGATGCCGTGCGCCGGCGTATTGTCGGCACCCGAACATCGCTCCCGGACGATCTGAGAAAGCCCTTCGATCGCCATGCGGCTCGCCACTTCACCGCCCTCGTGGCCGCCGATGCCGTCGGCGACGGCATACAGCCCCATGCCGTCATCGACCAGATAGGAATCTTCGTTGTTCTTCCTGGTCTTGCCCGTGTCGGTTTTACCCGCGGAGATAATGGTCATTCTGCGATCTCGTACACCCTGCCTTCGCCCGTGTCCTGAAGGATGAATTGAATGGTGGTGTCCCCAATGCGGAATTTGTCCCGGTGCCGCAACGAGGCAAGCTCTATCACGTTGCCGTTCATCATCGTGCCGTTCGTGCTCCCCAGGTCCTTGATCGTGAATTCTCCCTCATGATAGATGATCGCCACATGCCAGCGCGACACCAGGGCGTCCTTCACCGCAATGTCCGCGTCCTTGTCCCTGCCGATGACGGTGTATTCTCCGGTGATTGGATACTCCATGCCTTCGGCGTATCCGTTCACGATGACGATGGATGCGCTGTATCGCTCCGGGATCTTCCCTCCGGACGTGGACGGAGGCCGTATGCGGGTGCTGTCTTTGTCCATCTGGTGGTCTGTCATGGTCGCCTCCGGATAGGCATGAGTTCGCCTTATTCGCGCGTGGTTTTATGATAGAATATAATGCATCGACCGTCAAGCTTAATCCGGTCCGGGGGCCGCGCCGGTGGTTTTTTTTCGCGTCTGCCGCCTTGCCTATTTTAACGCAACCATCTATAATGACGCTTCACCGCCGCGTAGCGGAGCGGGAAAAAAGACAGTTCCCGTCTGCCGCCCGGTCATCCGTTCCACCCAGGACCCAGAGAGATAAACATGCTCGGCGAGTTCTTCAAAAAAATCCGGGTCACCCTTGCAGACGCAGCGGCGTCATTCAGGAGAAACAACGACCTGACCGCCGCCTCGTCGCTTGCCTTCACGGCGACCCTGGCGCTTATCCCCGCCCTTTTCCTCCTTACGTTTCTTCTTGGCGCCGCAATCGGATCGTCTACGCAGGCGCTCCAGGAAACGGAGGAGCTTTTGACACAGCTCATTCCGGCCTACAGCCGGGTGATCCTGCGGGAGGTTGGTGTTATCGCAAGCCACAAGGGCACTATTGGCGTCGTAAATATCCTCGCGCTCTTCTGGAGCATTACGCCGCTTGTGGCGGACATGCGCATATCGCTCGGCACAATTTTCCTGAAAAAGTCAGGCAGGTCTTTTCTCGTCGAAAAACTTTTTGATGCCGCCATCAGCCTCGTGTTCCTCATCGGGTTTTTCGCCGTGGCGGTTGCCGGGGTCGCGCTGACCGTGGAAGGACGGTTCCATCCGCTTCGGCTGCTTCCCGGTTACCTCGATAAAATCGTTTCTGCCGTCGTAGTCCCCGGCACGGTATTCGCGCTTTATTTTACATTTTCGTCGAAGACGCGGGTCCGCCATCTCGTGCTCGGAGCCCTGGCGGCCTCTGCGCTCTGGTTTGCGATGAGGCCGGCCTTTCACCTTTTCCTCACGTATAACCCCGGATACGGTTTCGCCTTCGGGTCCTTCAAGTCGCTCTTCGTGATCCTTATCTGGATATACTTTTCTCTGGCGCTGTTTCTCTTCGGCGCCGAGATCACCGCGAGCCTCGGCCGCGGGAGCCCGCCTTCATCAAAACACTGATGGAAGGCAAAAAAGAACGTTCCCGTATCCGCGCGAGGTCGAGCGGAAACTCGGGAAGGGCGGGCCGGGCGTGAAGGGTTAGCTACGAATTGACACGAGTTTTCACGTATTATTTTTATCCCCGGACGGGAGAAAAAAAAGGAATGCATGATAGAGCTCTCCGGTCGTCCGGGATCATTTGCATGGACGGCTGACACAGGAGAACTTATATGCAATTTTGCATATTGGTCCCGAAGAAAGTGCAATAAAATTTGTTGGATACCTTAAGCCGTTTTTTTATTGACCGGACAGAGGGCCTATGATAACCTCCATCCCAGTCGTTCCGATCTGTACTTCATCTTTTTCGTATTTTTCATTTTCTTAATGATCATTTTTGCCATAGCAGATGCATTATTCGGATCAGGAATCAATATCGCCATATCTGATATTATTGTATCGATCTTAGTGTACGGCGCATTATTTGTTGTTGCCGCTTCAGCAATCCAATGGATATATAACCTACTTCAACTGAACAAAGCCGACTTGAACAAAGAAGTTAAAAGCAAATGGCGACACAATATGTTTTTATGGTGCTTTCTGGCCAATGCTGACTATAATGAGGCATTCATTTCCGAAAAAGACAACGGACGATTCAAGAAGATAAGGGACTTTCTACGATTAAAATCGGCTTCCGTCTTCCGATCTTAGAGTACGAAAACGGCCCAACCAGCGAAAACGACGCGTATTAAACCAGCACCGAGTGCCTTGTTCGGAGAGCAAATAAACGGCCTCAAAAAAATCCGGGTATTTCGGGGGTCAATAACGGATGATCGATATGCGGAATGTTTGTCCGCGCGACGTGTTCTTGACAAACGTCCTTTATTGTCTTACTCTACCTTCACTTTAGGGCGGGACGAACCACCACACATAACCTTATATGAACCCTATCTGTATAATAGACGACGTATCTTCCATCACTTCCACCGTAGAGAGCATTCTGAAGGACGAGGGGTATCCGACCGTCGCATTTCCGGACGCGGAGAGCTTCTGGCAGAAGCTCGATGCCATGGAGCCCTCCCTCGTCCTGCTGGATATCTGGCTCCCCGGCATAGACGGCATGCAGCTCCTGAAACGCCTGCATGCCCGGATCCCCACGCTCCCCATCATCATGATGAGCGGGCATGCCGGTATCGATGCGGCGGTCGCCGCCATCAAGGCCGGGGCCTACGATTTTCTGGAAAAACCGCTGCATCTGGAGGTCCTGCTCGACAAGGTGGCGTCCGCCCTCAAGCACCGGCCTTCCGGGAGCGGCGAGACCCTGCCCTCGGATACGAGGCTTGAGATCGTCAGCGCCGATCTATCTATTCCTCCCGGCGTGGTGGACGTGGTGGATTCCCCTGAACCTCAGCGCACGCTCAGCGGCAATGTGGTCCTGAACGGTATAGGGCTTCTGAGCGGCCGGAACACCGGCGTCATCCTCTCCCCCCTCGGGACCAACGAAGGGATCGTCTTTCAAACGCTTGACGGTCAAACCATCCGTGGACATATCACCTCACTTGAGGACTTCTCCCAGACCGGCCTGTCGAAGACCTTTTCCGCCAACTCCACCACCCTGGACAACGGCAGGCGGCGGGTGCGCACCATTGAACACCTGATGGCGGTCCTTTCCATGTACGGCATCACCAACGTGCTCATAAAAGTCGACGAGGAGATACCGAACATAGACGGCTCTGCCAAGGATTTCTGCGACCTCATCGAAGAGGCGGGGATAGAGAGAACAGTCTGCCTCCACCAGGGTTGCCATCATCCGCCGGAAGATCGGAGTGGGAAACGAGGAGCGGCATGAAAAGCATATATATGCGGAGCCCTTTGAGGGGTTCGAGATATCGATGAGGGTCGACTACCCTCCGCCCATAGGCGAACAGATCCTCACGTTCAATCCTGCAAGCGGGTCTTTTGCAAAGGAGATAGCTCCGGCCCGCTCCTTCAACACCTTTGAGAACATCGAAATGGCCCAGAAGCTTGGAAAGGTCGGAGGCGGATATCTCCATTCCCACATCATCATGTATGACGGCAAGGTCATCAACACGGAACTCCGTTATCCCGACGAATTCGTACGCCACAAGATATTGGACATGATCGGAGACCTCTATCTCCTCGGCCTTCCCATCAGAGGATGGATTACCGCCAACATGACCTCCCATGGTTATAACCAGGCCCTGGTGCGACGCTTGTACCAGGCTGTCCAGAGCGGCTCCGGGAGATTTTAATCCATCCTTGGCAGGGAACCTGCGCGCTAAAGTGCGCGACGCATGCCGGACAATTCTCCTCTTTGCCGCGCCGCCAAAGCGTGGTATTATCCCCTCCATGCAGACGCTTACGATCGGGTGCGCTCAGAAAAACAATAAGCTCTACGCATGGGCTTCCGCCCTCGCGCTGATCACGATCGTTTACAACCTCGCCGAGGGCGTGGTTTCGGTCTTTTTCGGATTGGAAAACGAGAGCATGTCGCTTTTCGGATTCGGCCTCGATTCGTTCGTTGAAGTGGTCTCCGGCATCGGCATCTGGCACATGGTCCGCAGGATCAGGCAAAATAACGGCGAGGACCCCGACCGGTTCGAACAGGGGGCGCTCAGGATCACGGGTGCTGGCTTTTACGTCCTTACCGCGGGACTGGCAATCACCTCCCTCGTGGACCTCTACCGCGGGCACAAGCCGGAAAGCACCTTCTGGGGCATCGTCATTTCCCTCATCTCCATTTTTTCCATGTGGCTGCTTATCCGCGCCAAGGTGTCGGTCGGGAAAAAACTGAACTCGCCGGCCATCCTCTCGGATGCTGCCTGCACACGGGCATGTTTGCAGCTCTCGTTCGTTCTTCTCATCGCGAGCGCAGGGTACAGGCTCACGGGTCTCGGCGGTCTTGACTCGATCGGAGCGATGATCATCGGCGGACTGTGTTATCGAGAGGGAAAAGAGGCGTTTGAGAAGGCAAAGGCGGGATCATTCTCCTGCACCTGCGGAGGGAGCTGTAAAGAAGGAAAGCAATGATGCAGGATACCAGATGCAGGATGCAGTATATTTATTCCTCACCTGAATCATGGACCCTGTATCACCGTATTTATCCGTGTCCATCGGGGGCAAGCAAATTATTATGAAATTCAAGATCGATCTTCACGTCCATTCAAAATACAGCACCGACAACGACGCCGACCCCGAGGAAACGGTCCTTCGCGGCATCGAGCTGGGCCTTCACGCTATCGCTTTCACCGAGCATTATTACTACGGGGCCTCGGAGGCGGTCGAGGTACTGAAGGACAAATACCGGGACAGCATCATGATCTTCCGGGGGGTGGAGTTTTCGACCGCTGAAGGGCATTGCCTCGTTTTCGGGGCCGACACGGACAAACTGGGTATCAAGTATGCTCCCCTTGCGGATGTAGTTCGTTTCGTGAGCAAAGCCGGTGGGGTCGTGATCCCTTCTCATCCGTACCGGCCGGGGACGAGCCTCGGCGATCTGGTGCGGAGCGTGCACGGCATTACCGGGCTTGAAGGGTATAACGGCGCGAACATGCACGCCTATAACGTGAAAGCGATTACTGCGGCGAAGGATATGAAACTGCCTTATACCGGGGGGTCCGATGCGCATGCGCCCCGGGAAGTGGGTTCCTGCTATACCGAGTTTGACGAAGCCGTGACGTATGAGAATTTCATTGACGCATTGCGGGCAGGCAACTACCGCGGCGTGGACACGAGGAAGATTTCGAGGATGCTGCACTTCTAACAAGCTGCGAATCAACCTGCCAAATCCCACATAAGCGCCAAAGCTCAACGACCAGTCAATATCATCCCCGGCATTTCGATAGTAAAAATTGTTTGCTCTTTGAGGTCGGCGCTTCTTCGCAGCGGACATCAGCCGATATGGTAATAGGTCAGGGCCTTCTGGATGCCCCAAGCCATGGCGATGCAGGCTGGCAGCGTAAGCACCCAGGCCATGACGATCTTGCCGGCGATGCCCCAGCGGACGGCGGAGAGCCGCTTGGTGGCGCCGACGCCGAGGATCGCCGCGGACACCACGTGCGTCGTACTGACCGGCATTCCGAAGTGGCTCGACGCAATGATGATGGCCGCCGAGGACGTTTCCGCCGCGAACCCGTGGATGGGCTCGAGCTTCAGCATCTTGACGCCCAGGGTCTTGATGATCTTCCACCCGCCGAAGAGCGTTCCAAAGCCCATGGCCAGAGCACAGATGAGGATGACCCACTTCGGCACATCCATGGTTTTAATAACGCCGCCGCTCACGAGGGCCATGGTTATGATGCCCATGGATTTCTGCGCGTCATTCGAACCGTGGCCGAAGGCCATGAAGGACGATGAGAGAATCTGCAGCCTGCCGAAATACTTGCTGACCGCGCCCGGCCCCAGCTGGCCGAAGAGCCTGAGGATAAGCTTCATGAACAAATATCCGCAGATGATGCCGAAAACAGGCGAGATAAGGAGTGACGTGAGGATCTTGATGGTGCCGCCGATATTCAGGATGCCGGCGCCTCCGTGCGCCATGGCGGCTCCCGCGATCCCGCCGAAGAGCGCATGCGACGAGCTGACGGGGAGCCCCATGAGGATGGTCATGATGTTCCAGAGGATGGCGGAGAGCAGCGCGGATATGATGACGACATCCGTGACGGCCTTTGGGTCCACAATGCCCGTACCGATCGTTTTTGCCACTGCGGTGGAGAGGAAGGCGCCGAGGATGTTCATGCCCGCGGCGAGGACCACCGCCTGCATGGGCGACATGACCTTGGTCGACACCACGGTGGCGATGGCGTTGGCGCAGTCATGCCACCCGTTCGCAATGTCGAAAAATACCGCGAGAATGATGATGAGGATCAGAATTTCATGCATTTTTTAGGACTATGGTTTCGAGGATATTGGCGATATCTTCAGCCCGGTCCGAGGCGTCTTCAAAGAGCTGGTAGATGTCCTTCCACTTGATGATGTAAACGGGATCGTTCTGGTCGTTGACGAGTTTGCCCAGAGCGTCGCGGTACTTGCGGTCGATCCTGTTCTCCAGCCGGTTGATCTCGATGCAGTGCTCCTGGACGCGGGAGTACTGCTTCGATCGGAGCTCCCGGAGCGCCTTCTTGAGGATGTCCGCCGTCATCTGCAGGTCTTCGGCAATGGAAATGACCTCCGGTGTCGGCTTCTCGATCTTGTACACCGTCATCCTGTCCACGGCGGCCCACATCAGGTCGATGACGTCGTCGATCCGGGACGCGAGCGCATGGATGTCCTCTCGGTCGATGGGGGTGAGGAAGGTCTTGTTCAGGTCCTTCATGATGTCGTGGGTGAGCATGTCGCCTTCCTGCTCGAACTCGTAGATGACCTTCGCCTTCTTTTCGAAGGTCTCGAAGTTGTTCAAGGAGTCGACCAGGACGTTCGCCGCCCGCGAGACGTTCTCGAGTGCCCGGTCGAATTGCTCAAAAAAATCTATTTTTTTCGGGAATAATGCCATGGTGGTTAGCCGGTACCGCTGCTCCTTTGTTGGGATTTTGAACGGCGGCCCCCTGGTCTTCGGGGCCGGACGGATACGGGCAACAGAATATCACAAACAGCCTTCACCTGCAACAGTAAAAAATGTTTCAGATGGATTGAGGGACCTGATAATTTGTCGTTACCCGTTCAACGTGATAACGGGCGCGATAAGATCGCATGGCTGTGCATAGTATAAACCATGTGGAGGAGGCTCGTTGACGGCCTTGAAATCGTCGAGATCGAGACAGAGGAGCGAAAAGCGATAGTTTTGTCTTTTCGAGCGTTCGGTCTCGTATCCCAGATAATCCCAGAAGACCGTCTGATTATACAGGTTCGTCAAGGGGTCCCGCGTTGAAAACAGGCTGGGTTTGCCTGCGTATATCGACATGGCCCTCCAAAGAATAACGGCGGCGATGGCCGGCAGCGGCAAGAGTATGAGGAGCACGGATAAGAGGGGATGCTGTGACCAGAATGCCCTCGACAGGAAGAATGTCATTCCTGAGGCATAAAACGCCGCGCAGACAGACAGCATCACTGAGCCTGATACAATGATGTTTCGCATTGTTTTCATGAGTTGAGTCGCAGCTCGTTTCTGCTTCCCCTTATCGATTGATGAACAGATTGTTAGGTACTGCGCATAATTCCTCAAACGCTCTTACAACCAAACCGGGAAATAGTTTTTATAAGATAAAAGTATAAAGGAATCTATCGGGGATGAAAAGAAAAAAACGGGGTATTTTTAGAGTATGTTTTTTTAACAGGGAAAACAGCTGTTAGGTTTTTTTGGGGGGCACTTGCAGGAAGCTAAATCAGATATTATACGACAAAAAAGGCCTCTCTCTCGTTCTTGATTCGAAAGAAAAGCCCTTACGTACCCGGAAACGGGTGTTCGGTGAGGTTATTCGTCAGCCTTTTTTCGCCTTCAGAAGTTTTTCGAGTTTCTCGGCGCCAACGCATTCCCTGGCGAACGCGCACCACTCCACGCAGGACGTGCCGATGGGGCGGGCATTCACGTGGCCGCACTTTCTGCACGCCGTGTCCGGCTCGTCGGTCCAGATCTCGATCTTCTCGCCGCATTTCTGGCACCGGATATCTTCCGGTTTCGGCGTGCGTATCTCCGCGCTTCCCGGGCATCCTTCTTTGAACATGCTTACATCTTACCTCTCCCCGCCGGAAAAATCTATGATATGCGTCATAGGGAGTTTACAGTTTCACGTCGATTTCCATTTCCTTCTCCCCCAGGAGGAACCGTTTTCGCAGGATCTTCACCTTCACGGTGTCGCCCTTCTTTTTAAAGAAGAGTTCCAGCTTGAGGTCTTCCACGCTTTCCACGTTTGTTCCGTCGATAGACAGGATCGTGTCGTTGACCCTGATCCCCGCTTTCCTCGAAACGCTGTCTTTCGGCATGTCAGTGACGGCCACCCGGTTGTTCTCGACCTTGAGCGCCACCATGAGCATGGGCGCCGGCGTGCCCTCGAGCGCCTGAGGGAGGACAAGATAGTTTGCAATGTCGCGGTCCGCGTCGCTATCGTTCAAAATTATGAAATACGGTAATCCGTTCCTTCGAAAGGCGCGCTTCGGGATGCCCGATCCGTAGGCAAGGTGCCCGCCGCCGGCGAACACCACCATTTTAAAGTCCGGGTTCTTTTTCAGGAACTCATCGACGGACTGGGCCATGGTCTCGTCCCAGAGGATCTGGGCCTGATAAAAGAAATCGAAGTTTTTTTCACCCATGTTCCTGTGCCGGTTGAAAATGGTCTTGAGCCTGCCGCGGTATTCCTCGTCCGAGAAATCCATCTGTTGCGGGACCTCTTTCTTCTCCTCGTCGGTGAGCGAGTCCATGCCGCTCTGCGCGATCTTGTCAGGCAGGTCGTTCCTCACGTTCAGGGCTATTACCGGTATCTTTTCGGCGCGCGCAAAATCGAGAATCGGTTTGTAGAGATTATAATCGTATCCCCAGCGCTTGAAGTATTCGGACTTTTTCAAAAACTCCCGCTCGTCGATCGCGCCCGCGATATAGTCGTCGAGGGCTTTCTGGAACGGTCGCTGGAACATCTCCATGCCCACGGCAATTTTTTTGTTTTTCCGATAAAGGGCCTTGAGCACCTCCAGTTGGACCAGGTGGTGGGCGTACTGATCATGGTATTCACCCACGTAGACGATCTTTTTGCCCTCCGCGCCTTCGATCGCGTCGGGAAGCTTTTGGAGCGTGGAAAGGTCTATCGCCGCTGCCGGTTCTCTTAATTCCATCTCCATCCCCCTTCGGGACCCTGAGGTTTTTGCCGCCGGTTCCGCTCCCTTGTTATAGAATGATACGGAGCTGAAGCTCCCGTATTGAAAGAGGGCGGAGGTGAAGGCGCTCGCCGCCTTGGCGGATTCTGACTGCACGATGACCACGACTTTGCCGGAATTCCAGGGGTTCTTTTTTGCCAGGAGGTTGACTGCTCCTGTTCCGGGCTCCACCTTGCCGAAGAGCCTGTTGACGAAAGGGTTGTCGCTTCCCAGCGCCACAAAGGATGAAGCGCTGATGTCGGACTCCCTGAGGTCCGAAGCCTCCCGTTCCACGGCCCCGCGCTGTTTGAGCGCATCGATAAGGGCGCCGTACGCTTCCTGCCCCGTCTTCGGGAGCACGATGACCGGCTTTTCATCCGCGAAAAGCGTTGCCAGAAGGGGCGGTCTCTCTTCTTCCGTGAGCCGGCGGGGAAGGTCATAATCACGGTCTACCACGAGCGTGGACGGCTCATCGTCGAGATAGAAGACGACGTGTTTCTTATTGCTGTCCGTTTTCACGATATCGGTTTTGACGCCGCCTTGAGATAATGAGATGAATACCGGAACCTCTAAAACGTAGACATCTCCCTTCTGTACAAGGTCGAAGCTCACCTCAAACCTGCTGCCGCTCCTCCTGGTTGCCGCATTCTCCGGGCGCAGGTCGGGGAGCCCCTTCCTGTCGATCCACTGTTTGAAGAACCAGCCGAGGTCCGTACGGGTCTCTTTCTCGAAAAGGCCCCTGAGCTCACTCCAGGAGACCTTGCCGGAAGGTCCCCGGGACATGAGCTCCCTGGCCACGCGGGAAAAGATTTCCTCTCCGGCCAGTCTTCTTAACTGGTGGAAAACCAGCGCGGCCTTTCCTTGTTCCATGGCCACGGTCGCGGCGTTCTCGTCGCCCTTGAACTCGCCCAGGGAGACCTCGTTCTTCGCATTTGCCAGGGCGCAGTACTCAAGTAAAGCCCGCTTCCGCAATGCCCAGCTCTCTCCCGTCCTGCTTTCCTCTTCCCGGTATATCCTGATCATGGAGTCTGAAAGTCCCCGGGACCACGTCCCCTGTTCTTCAGGAGTGCCTGAGGGCCTGACCTCCGATGATGCAGACCCGATTTGCGCTAAGGACAGGAAGCCTGTCAGGACGGCCAATAGTATCGTGCAAGAATGTTTACGCATGTATGCATATGCTCCCTTGTTCAGTGGATTGATGTGCACTTATACATATTAACAGAAAAAGGCCTGTATGGCTATTTTTCCGGCTTCCCGGCGGTTCCTTCGGCTTTCGGAACCCGTAAAATATTCTCACGGCCCCGTTAAATTGACTTGAATTTGCCTGAAGAGGCAACTATAATATGTATCCAAGTCGACTAGTTCACGACCTATTCTGGTCAGGAGGGCTTTAAAAACATGGCTGTGAAAAAGAGCATAAGGAAACCAGCTGCCAAACCAAAGGCAAAAAAGGCGGCGAAAAGAGCCATCAAAAAGCCGGTCAAGAAATCCGTCAGCACGGCCAGAAAGAGGGTGGCAAAAAAGACCGTCAAAAAAGCCGAAAAAAAGACCGTAACAATGACGGCAGCGGTCAAGCCGGTGCGGATCTCCGCGGCCAACCAGAAACGGCATGAGTTGCTGAAAAAGATCCTGCTCAAAAAACGGAATGAGGTAGTGGAGGGACTGGAAGCCCAGATGGGCCGCAGGCTGACAAGGGAGGCGGGGCAGAAGATAGACTCGGCCATGGACAGCGCGGACATGTCCTCCCAGGACACGGACCAGGGCATAGACTCTTCTCTTCTGGAAATGAAGTACGAACAATATAAGGACATCGCCGATGCGTTCCGCAAGCTCCAGAACAAGACCTTCGGCCTGTGCGAGGAATGCGGAGAAGAGATCGATATCAAGCGCCTGCAGGTCAACCCCCTTGCGCGGTACTGCATCGCCTGTAAAACGAAAAAAGAGGAGATCGAGCGGATCCAGAAGGAGGAAACGAGGTTCAAAGAATAAGCCCAAGGTACAAGGGCTATGAACCTTTTGCACGAATACCGAATCACCGTTTGTCATTCTGAGGCGAAGCCGAAGGATCTCGTTTTTCCTGACAGTAGTTGCCAGACCCTTCGTTCCACTCAGGGTGACGGTTTTTGAGAACCCGTCAGTTTTTCTTGACAAAATCGGCGCAATACAGTATCTTTAAGCCTCTAATTTTTTTTCAGGGGCGGTGTAGCTCAGCTGGTAGAGCAGGGGAATCATAATCCCTGTGTCCGGGGTTCGAGTCCCTGCACCGCCACCATTTTCCCACTCTCCGGCTTCCCTCAGTTATCATCGTAATAGTAAGATAGTACTTAAAACCCAGATGACACAACCTAATTAGCCGCAGAGCACAGAGAGGGTAAAACCGCAAATAAGCATCGTAAGGACTATCTCCGTGAACTCCGTGGCAGCAAGTCCCTTCTTCGAATGTTGCTGATAAAGATCAGAGAGACAATAAAGAAATACGCCATGCTGGACGCCGGCGACCGCGTCGTCATCGCCGTCTCCGGAGGACCGGACTCGGTCTGTCTCCTGAGTGTTCTTCAAGCGTTCGCGAAGGATCTCGATCTGAAACTGCATGTGGCCCACCTCGACCATATGTTCCGCGGGAAAGAGTCCGCGGACGAGGCGCTGTTCGTCGGAGGGCTTGCAAAGAAGTTCAACATCGCCGCGACGATCGAGAAGATCGACGTACCCGCCTTCTGCCGCGAACGCGGCCTGTCCGCCCAGACCGGCGCACGCGAGGTGCGCTACGGGTTTCTTGCCAAGGTCGCGGAAACGGTCGGGGCCGCCCGTATCGCCACGGGCCATACGGCCGACGGACCAGGCTGAGACGTTTCTTATGCGTCTCATGCGCGGCGCCGGGGTTTCAGGGCTCTCCGCCATCCCGCCGAAGCGGGGAAACATCATCAGGCCGCTTATCGGGACCACGAGGGAAGAGGTGCTCGGCTACCTGCGGTCTGTCGGGCTGGAATATGCGACGGACCCGTCGAATGCCAGGCCCGTGTACACGCGGAACCGGATCAGGACGGACGTCCTGCCTGTTCTCCGGGAGTTCAATCCCCGCATAGTCGAGACGCTCGCCGCCGAAGCGTCCCTGCTCAGGGATGAGGACGAGGCGATCGAGGCGTACCTGACCCAAATGATGAAAGGCATGTCAGAACTGGAGGAGGGCATCATCGCGATAAAGCGGACCGTGTTCAACGCCCTCCCTCCGGCCTTCCGGAGGCGGATGTTCAGGCTGGCCGCCGGCCTGATCGGCGCGGATTCGCCGGCATTGTCCAGGGTACAGGTCGACGAGGCCCTCGGTTTCATCGCCGGGTCCCAGACCGGCAGGGCCATGCGCCTGCCGCAGGGACTCAGGGTAGAGCGCGAATATGAGCGGTTCAATCTGAGCAAAGCGCGGGAACCGGAACACTTTTCCCATGCACTCGCAGTATCGGGCATGACCTCGATCCCCGAACTCGGGATGGATATCGAGAGGATCCTGTCCGACGGCGGTTCGGCCTGGGAGGCGGAAGACAGAAATTATCGCTGGCAGGCCCTGTTCGATTATGATAAGATAAGGCCGCTTTTAACGTTGCGGAACCGGCTGCCCGGCGACCGCTTCTGCCCCGCCGGCATGGGCGGCCGGAGCAAGAAGCTTCAAGACTACCTGGTGGATGAGAAGGTCCCGCGCCGCAAACGCGATGCTGTTTCCCTGCTCTGCTCGGGAGAGGACATCCTCTGGGTCGTGGGATTCAGGACGGATGAACGGTTCCTGCCGCGGGCGGATACGAAAAGGGTACTGGTCATACGAGTTCGGAATGCGGAATGATCGCAGGGGCGACCCTGCGTGGTTGCCCCCATTCGCGCGGCCGCAAATCCATCCGTGTGAATTCGTGGCAAAATAAATTTTTGGAGGACATAATGGTCGGTATCGATTTCGGCAAACCGCTCTTTACCAGCGAGGAGATCCAGAGGAAGATCCATGAGCTTGGCGCGAGGATATCGACGGATTACGCCGACAAGGACCTGTTGGTGGTCGGCGTGCTCAAGGGCGCGCTTTTTTTCATGTCCGATCTTTTGCGTTCTCTCAGGATATCCGTGCGCATGGACTTCATTCACAGCACGAGCTCGGCCTCCCAGGACCGGGAACACCCCGTCCACATCATCGCCGACATGAAGGAAGACGTCAAAGGCAAGCATGTGCTCCTGGTTGAGGACATCATAGACTCCGGACTGACGGTGGACTTTCTCAAACGCAGGCTCCTGGAGCAGGGACCGGCCTCCCTCAAGGTCTGCGTGCTTCTGGACAAGTCCGACCGCCGCCAGGTGCAGATCGAGGCGGACTACGCGGGGTTTCGCATACCGAACAAGTATGTCGTCGGCTACGGCCTGGATTACAAGGACCGCTACCGTAATCTTCCGTATATCGCCGTTCTTCCCCTGGAAGAGCGTCAGGCCCCGTAACAGCGACAGCCATATGTCGCAGCGGCTTCGTGGTGGCGTAACGAGGGCCTTCGGATTAAATCTATTGTCACCCTGCCGATAATATGTTATTATAATCAAATATGCGGCAGGCAAAGGCCGTGCGGTATCTTTAGGAGGATTCAATCACGTGAGTGCTTTTTATAAAAACCTGGCACTGATCCTGTTGTTCGTCGTAGTCTCAGTGCTCATTTTCAATCTCTTCAACCCCGTCAATCCGCCAGCGCTGCAGATCCCCTTCAGCGACGTCATGGCCAAGATAGCAAATGGCGAAGTGAACGATGTTACGATCAAGGGCACAGAGATGTCCGGCAACTTTAAGACCGGCAAGTCCTTCAAGACCAATCTTCCCGACTATCCCGACCTGGTCAAGGACCTCATGGCCAAAGGGGTCAAGATCAACGCCGAGCAGGTCAAGGAATCCGCGTGGTATAACTTCCTGGTGGTCTGGGCGCCGCTCATTCTCATGGCGCTCTGGTTCATGTTCATCATGCGCAACATGCAGATGGGCGGGAACAAGGCCATGTCCTTCGGCAAAAGCAAGGCCAAGCTGCTGAATGAAACCTCCAAAAAGGTGACCTTCAGCGAAGTGGCCGGCATGGACGAGGCCAAGGTGGAGGTCCAGGAGATCATCGAGATCCTGAAGGACCCGCAGAAGTTCCAGAAGCTCGGCGGTAAGATCCCGAAGGGAGTGCTGCTCGTCGGCCCTCCCGGCACGGGCAAGACGCTTTTGGCGCGCGCCATCGCGGGCGAGGCAGGCGTCCCCTTCCTGTCGATCAGCGGATCGGATTTCGTCGAGATGTTCGTCGGCGTGGGCGCCTCGCGCGTCCGTGACCTCTTCGAGCAGGGCAAGAAGAACGCGCCCTGCATCATCTTCATCGACGAGATCGACGCCGTGGGCAGGCACCGCGGCGCAGGCCTCGGCGGCGGCCATGACGAGCGCGAGCAGACCCTGAACCAGCTCCTCGTGGAGATGGACGGTTTCGAGAGCAACGAGGGCGTTATCCTCGTGGCCGCGACCAACCGTCCCGACGTGCTCGACCCCGCGCTCCTCCGGCCGGGCAGGTTCGACCGCATGGTGGTCATCCCGCGGCCCGACTTGAACGGCAGGATCGGCGTGCTCAAGGTGCATACGCAGAAGATCAAGCTCGCGCCGCACGTGGACATCGAATCGATCGCGCGCGGCACACCGGGGTTGTCCGGAGCGGAACTGGCGAACCTCGTGAACGAAGCAGCGCTCCTTGCCGGCAGGATGGGCAAAGACGCAGGTCGAGAACGATGACTTCGAGCGCGCCAAGGACAAGATCCTCATGGGCCTCGAGCGCAAGAGCATGCTCATCAGCGACGAGGAAAAGAAGAACACGGCCTACCACGAGGCGGGCCACACCCTGGTCGCCCGGCTCATTCCCGGGACGGACCCGGTGCACAAGGTATCGATCATTCCGCGCGGCATGGCGCTGGGCGTCACGCTCCAGCTCCCCACGGCCGACCGGTATTCCTACGACCGCGAGCATTTGCTGAACAACATTGCCATCCTGCTCGGCGGCAGGGCCGCGGAAGAGATCGCACTCCAGCACATGACGACCGGCGCGGGCAACGACCTCGAACGCGCCACGGCGCTCGCCCGGAAGATGGTCTGCGAGTGGGGCATGAGCGATGCCATGGGGCCGCTTTCCTACGGCAAGAAGGAAGAGCAGATATTCCTCGGACGGGAGATCGCGCAGCACCGTGATTACAGCGAGCATACGGCCGTCGAGATCGACAACGAAGTCAGACGCATCGTCATGGACAACTACCACCGGGCCAGGACCCTGATCCAGGACCGGGCGGACGCGCTCCACGGCCTTGCAAAGGCCCTGCTTGAAAAAGAGACCCTCGACGCTGCCGATATCGACGCCATCGTCAAAAACGGCCAGCCCGCAGCGGCGTAGGAGGGCGGCATGGGGCCTGTCCTCCGGATCAGCGGCCGCGGGGCAATAAGAGTGACCCTGAGCGGCCTGACCTCCGGACAGGCCGACGTTCTTCGAGAACTCGTTCGATCATCGGGCAGTGGGGCCGGCTTCAGTCCCGCTCCCTCGCCTTTTTTTGAACACCCCGCCGGCAGTTCTCCGGCCGATGTTGTCTTGACCGGCACGTTCGTTCAGCTGAAACACGCAATTTCCTCCGTCGTGACGCATGACGGCATTCCGGCAAACCTTTCAAAAAAAATAGACTCTTTGCTTGACAACCACCTGCGCTCGGATTATAAAATTGACTGCAGGGGAAAAATCCTCGACCTCGCTGTCCGCACACACGTTATGGGCATCCTCAACGTGACGCCCGATTCCTTTTCCGACGGCGGCCTGTATGCAAACACGGACAAGGCCCTCGCGCACGCCCATGAGATGGCTGCGGCGGGCGCCGATATCATCGATATCGGCGGAGAGTCCACCAGACCCGGGGCGCGGCCGCTGTCCGAGGAGGAAGAGCTGCAGCAGGATCATCCCGGTCATTGAACGTCTTTCCGCCGAACTTACGCTCCCGATTTCCGTCGACACGTACAAGGCGAAGGTGGCGAAAAAAGCGTTCGAAGCGGGGGCCTCGATCGTGAACGACATCAGCGGTCTCCGGTTTTCTCCGGACATGGCGCAGGTAGCCGCTGATTACGGCGCTGCCGTGGTCATCATGCACATCAAGGGAACACCGCGCGATATGCAGGAGAACCCGGTCTATTCGGACCTGATGGGCGAGATCATGTCCTATCTCGACGAAGGGATAGACATCGCTGTTAAGGCGGGCGTCGGCCGGGAGAAGGTCCTCATCGATCCGGGCATCGGGTTCGGCAAGACGCTCGATCATAACCTCGCGATTCTGGAACGGCTCGACGAATTTCGAGGCCTCGGCAGGCCGATCGTGCTCGGCACGTCGCGAAAGAAGTTCATCGGCGCGGTCCTCGACATTCCCGTGCCTGAAGAACGCGTCGACGGCACCGCGGCCACGGTGGCGCTTGGGATCGAGCGAGGGGCCAGCGTGGTCCGGGTCCATGACGTGAAGCGTATGGTCCAGGTCGCGCGCATGACGGACGCGATCGTAAGGGCAAATTCTAAGCACGAAATCCGGAATTCAAAATAATTACCAATCACGAAATTCGAACGTCCCGCACCTTTTGGATATTGCAGTTTTGAGCTTGTTCAGGATTTAGAAATCAGGATTTAAGATTTTATTTTGATGGATAACATTACCGACATACGCGAGGCCCTTGCGCACTACCGGTGGTTCAACGATACCGTAGACATCGCCCTTGTCTACTACCTCTTCTACCGGCTGCTCCTCATCATCAAGGGCACACGCGCTTTCCAGATGCTCATCGGCATCGGGTTGATCGTGCTGGCCCTCATTGCCTCGCGGGCGCTCGAGTTCTACACCCTCGACTGGCTTCTCCACAGCGTTTGGTCCCAGATCGTGCTGGCCATCGTAATTCTGTTCCAGCCCGAGATCAGGCGCGCGCTGGCGCAGGTCGGCGAGCGCCGCCTCTTCAGGTCCCTGTCGTACGTCGAAGGTTCCAAATTCGTCGAGGAAACGGTCAAGGCCGCGGTCTCCATGGCGAACAAACGCATCGGCGCGCTGATCGTGCTCGAACGGGACACGGACCTGACGACCATCGTGGAGATGGGCACCGAGCTCGACGCCAAAGTCACCAAGGAGCTCCTCGTCAGCATCTTTCTCCCCTATTCGCCGATCCATGACGGCGCCGCGATCATCCGGGGCGGAAGGATCATCGCGGCAGGGTGCTTTCTGCCGCTCACCCTCTCGTCGAACCTTTCCAAGTCCCTCGGCACGCGTCACCGCGCCGCCGTCGGTCTGACCGAAGAGTCCGACGCCGTCGTGGTCGTGGTTTCGGAGGAAACGGGAGAGATCTCGGTGGTAGCGAACGGATCGATCGAACACACGCTCGAGACGCCGGCGCTCAGGAAGGCGCTGTCCGGCATTTTCGTCAGGAAAAAGAACAGGAAACCGTAACATGGACTTTCGCAGGATACTTACCGACAACTGGACCATCAAGCTCATCTCGCTCCTCTGCGCGATCGCGCTGTGGCTCTACGTGACGTCGACGGGCAAGACGGAGATGACGCTCACGGTCCCCCTCGAGCTCCGGAACATCCCCCAGGGCATGACGGTCGTGGGCGATGTGACGAGCGATGTCGAAGTCCGCGTACAGGGGCAGGAACGCGTGCTCGGCGACAGCGCGTTCGGGAAAAAGGTGACAGGCATTCTCGACCTTTCGATGACCAAAGAGGGGGAGAACATCGTGCGGATCTCCCCCGACGATATCAAGCGCCCGGACGGGGTCATGGTGACGCATATGTCGCTGTCCGAGGTCAAGGTGAAGCTGGAACCGCTCATCCGGAGGACGTTTCGGCTCAGGCCGGTGCTGCACGGCGCGCCCGCCGCAGGCTATCACCTGGCCGGCGTCGCGGTCATACCGGCGAAGATCGTCGTCGAAGGCCCGGCGAGCGTGATGAAGACGCTTGACAAACTGGAGACCATGCCGATCGACATCCAGGGGGCCAGGGAGGGCTTGGCCATCGAGCCGAAGATAGATTATCAGGGACAGCCGGTAAAACTTCTGGAAAAGAGCATTATCGTGCGGGTCGCTATTGAGAGGACGGGAAAATGAGGAAGCTTTTCGGGACCGACGGCGTCCGAGGCGTCGCAAACCAGGAACCCATGACCTCGGAAATGGCCTTGCGTATCGGAAGGGCCGCGGCGCACGTATTCCGTGATTCCTCCCGCCGCCACCGGATCGTGATCGGCAAGGACACGCGGCTTTCGGGCTACATGATCGAGAGCGCGCTCACCTCGGGGCTCTGCTCCATGGGCGTCGACGTGCTGCTCGTGGGCCCGGTGCCGACGCCCGGGATCGCCTTTCTCACCCGCAGCCTCAGGGCCGACGCGGGCGTGGTCATCTCCGCCTCGCACAACCCCTATGAGGACAACGGCATCAAGTTCTTCGGCCGCGACGGGTTCAAACTGCCTGACGAGACGGAAAAAAAGATGGAGGACCTGATCTTTTCAGGGGCCGTCGATTCCGTCCGACCGACCGCGTCCGAGATCGGCAAGGCCTTCAGGATCGACGATGCGATCGGAAGATACAATGAGTTCGTGAAAGCCTCGGTCCCGCGCGGCATGGACCTCGCCGGAGTGCGCGTGGTCGTGGACTCCGCAAACGGCGCGGCGTACAAGATCGGGCCGCGCATCCTTACCGAGCTCGGGGCGGACGTCATCTCGCTCTATGACCAGCCGAACGGCATGAACATAAACCAGGGCTGCGGCTCGCTCCATCCCGCAGTTATTTCCCGCGCCGTGGTTGCGAACAGCGCCCGGCTCGGCATTGCCTTTGACGGCGACGCGGACCGGGTGATTCTCTGCGACGAAAAAGGCGTTACGGTGGATGGCGATGCGGTCATGGCCATCTGCGCGCTCCAGATGATGAAAGAGGGCAGGCTCAAACAGAACACGCTGGTCGCCACGGTCATGAGCAACCTCGGCCTGGAGCTGGCGATGCAAAAGGCGGGCGGCAAGCTGGTGCGCGCCGCCGTGGGCGATCGCTCCGTGATGGAGAAAATGATCGAGGGCGGATACAACCTCGGCGGAGAGCAGTCGGGGCACATCATCTTCCTTGACAATAACACGACCGGAGACGGACTTATCTCGGCTCTTCAGGTCCTGGCGATCATGAAGCAGGCCGGGAAGCCCCTGTCCGAGCTTGCCTCGTGCATGAAGACCTATCCCCAGACGCTCGTCAATGTGAACGTGAAAGAGCGGCGGGACCTTGCAACGATCCCCGAAATCGCAAAGCGGATGGCCGAGATCGAGAAAAAGCTCGACGGCACCGGCCGTCTTCTTGTCCGCTATTCAGGCACGGAGCCCAAGGTCCGCGTCATGCTCGAAGGCGAAGACGAAAAGGAGATCAGGGCGCTGGCGGAGGATCTTGCGGGGATCATCAGGGAAAAACTGGGGTAAGAAGCTGATCCAACATTCACAACTTACGATGTGCAATATGCTTTCAGTACGTATGCGCCGCTTGTCACTGCGCAATCTGCGGTCGTTCGACAGCGCTCACGACAGAGTCCGATATTCGAAACGTCTATGCAGAAACCCATCATAGCTCTCACGCTCGCGTATTGTTCAGGCCTGCTGTTCGGACATGGATTTCTCTACTTCCCGTATTCAATAATCATCCTCGCCGCTATCGTTGTCCTCATTCTTGCCGTCATGACATGGCGAGAGAGGGTTGCTCTCAGCCGTTTTCTTCTTATTATCATCCCCGGAATCATCGGCATGGCCGCGTACCTCTATTCAGTGCTCTGGCTGCCGGCGAACCATTACGTGCGAATTGTCCCGGATGACAAAGCGATCCATGAAATGACCGGAACGATCTCATCGCCCCCGGACCGTGCCCCCGACAGGACGGCATTTGCCATGGAGCTTTCAGATATCGACGGCGCTCCGGCGACAGGAAAGGTCCGTGTGAGCGTGCGTGAAGGACTGACGTCGATCGGATACGGCGATATCATCAGCGTTTCCGGCAGGATGTTTGAACCGAGAGGATTCAATAACCCGCGCGGCTTCGACTATGCGGCATATCTCGCACAAAGCGGGATCTATCGCATGGTAAGCGTCAAGGGGGGCAAGCAGGTCCGGACCATCGGAGCAGGCAGCGGCATATTCAGGACCATCCAGGACTGGCGCGAGCGGATACGGCAGGCGTTCCTCACTTCTACTACGGGCCCCGGCTCGGCAATCCTTCAGGCCATGGTCCTGGGGGAGGAGGGCGGGCTCACGGACGACACCCGCGACCAATTCATGGCTGCCGGGGTCACGCATATCATCTCCATCTCGGGCTCGCACCTGGGCATGCTTGCGGTCCTCTGCTTCGGTCTGGCCCGGGTTCTGATGCGCTTCTTGCCCGAGCGTACTTATCTCCTCTTGACGCTGCATGCCGACCCGAAGAAGATCTCGGCAGTGATGACGCTCCCGCTGGTGGTCTTTTATACGCTCCTTGCCGGGGGGCAGGTGGCCACGGTCCGCTCGCTCATGATGATCACGGCTGCTCTTGCCGCACTCCTCCTTGACCGGGAAAACGCCTTGATGCATTCACTCGCGACCGCGGCCTTGATTATTCTCCTTGCCGGGCCGCAGGCCTTCTTCGACATATCCTTTCAGCTCTCGTTCATCTCAGTGCTGAGCATAGGCTATATCGTCATGCTCTGGAGCGAACTCGGCATCAAGGCCCTGACTATGGTGCAGAAGCTCAGGAACAGCGCGGCCTTGCTGGTCATGATATCTTTTACCGCGAGTCTCTCCACGGGGCCGCTTGTGGCGCGCTATTTCAACCAGGTCTCGTTTGCTGGGATCATTTCGAACATGGTCATCGTGCCCTTTGCCGGGATGGTGGTCGTTCCGCTGGGGCTCTTTTCAGGCGTCCTGTCGCTGTTCACGCATCATCTGCCGCTGGCGGCCCCGAACCAGTTCATTGCCGACCTGTTTATCAATACGGTCGCATTCTTCTCCCGCCTTCCTTTTGCCGAATTTCATCCTCCGTCACCGGGGATACTATGGCTCCTCTGTTACGGCGCGCTCATTCTAGGTCTGGCAAGTCTCATCAGGTCAAAGATGCTCTATCGTTTTAAGCCGCTCGAATATTCCTCCCGAGCTTCAAGAGCGTCAATCATCGTGGTCGCGCTTGCAGGGACGTTATTGACCGCTATCACGACGCAGCCGTTTCTCGCGAAGCGGGCCATTGAGGTCGCCTTCCCCGATGTGGGGCAGGGGGACAGCGCCCTCATCAGGCTCCCGGCGGGCAACAACATACTGATCGACGGGGGCGGAACGTACGACGACCGCTTCGATATAGGGAGGCGCGTACTCGCTCCCTACCTCTGGAACAGAGGTGTTCGCAGGCTTGACCTCGTGGTCCTGTCGCACCCGCACCCCGACCACATGAACGGGCTCACGTTCATCCTCCAAAAATTCGACGTTGGCGAGGTCTGGACCCATGGGCAGGACACCGGCCTTCCAGGATACGATGAATTTAACAGGGTCATTGCCGGGAGGAGCATCAGCCGGAAATTCGTGTCTGCGGATGACCCGCCTGTTCAACTCGGCAGCGCGGAGTTGCGCGTGCTCCATCCCGCGCGCGGTTTTCACAGTCACGAAAGGCAAGCCTATGCGGCCGAGAACGACCGTTCGCTTGTCGTGCGGGTCGCCTTTCATGACCTGGTGCTACTGTTTACCGGCGATATCGGCACGGGGGCTGAGAAGGACTTGATCAAGAGAGGACAGGACCTAAAGAGTGACCTGCTCAAGGTCCCGCACCACGGCAGCAAAAGCTCGAGCTCCGAAGCATTTGTGTCCGCTGCACGGCCCTCTGCCGCCGTCGTGACCGTTGGGAGAGGGAACAGGTACCATCACCCTTCCGATGAGGTCATCTCACGGTATGCGAGCAGCGGAACCAGGATATACCGTACGGACCGGGATGGCGCAATCGTTTTGTCGGCGGACGGAGGGGTCCTGAAGGCCGTTACCTGGAATGAACGGGAGCTCAACCGGATCAGCCGGGCAAGCCGCGCTTCTATCTGGGAGCAGGAACGGGAGAACTTGAAAAGAATGTATCTCAGGAAATGGGAGCTTTGATAGGATAGACCTTGAGGAAGTTCAGGAATTCCTTGGCCGTGTGCGTGCAGTAGTTGCGCTTGGGCGAGATGATGCTGAAGTTCCGGTGGAACTTGACGTCCTTGAACGTGGTGGCCTTCAGGATCCCGTGCTTGATCGCTTGCCGGACCGCCCAGGCGGAGAGGATCGAGACACCCATGCCTTCTTCCACGGCGCTTTTGATCGCTTCCGTGCTGCCGAGAACAAGGGTGATCTTGAGGTTGTCGAGCTTGATCCCGTGGTCTTCAAGATGCTTCAGGATGATCTGGCGGGTGCCCGACCCCTCTTCCCGCATAATGAGGGGCTCCTTCGTCATCTCGATCCCCGGGATGTTCCTCCGCTCCGCCCACGGGTGGGCGGGCGACATAACGACCACGAGCTCGTCCGACAGCAGCGTCTCCACGGTAAAGCGCTGCTTGCTCACGTCGCCTTCCACCAGCGCGATATCGATCTCGCCGGCGTTCAACTTTTCCGTGATGGTCTTTGTATTGCTCACGACGAGGGAGATGTTGACCTGGGGAACCTTCTTTTTAAAAGCGGAGATGATCGAGGGGAGGAGATAGTTGCCGATGGTCGAACTGGCGCCGATGGAGAGAGAACCCTTGATCGCGCCGGTTATCTCGCTGATGTTCTTCTGCGCCTCGGCGTAAAGCGCCAGGATCTCTTTCGCCCTCTTGTACAGGATCTCGCCCGCCGGGGTCAGGTTGATGGCATTGCCGGAACGGTCGAACAAGCGGGTCTCGTAGAGCTCCTCCATGGCCTGCACCTGGAGGCTCACTGCCGGCTGGGTGAGATGGATGAGCTCGGAGGCCTTGGAAAAGCTTTTGGTCTCCGCGACGGCGCAGAAAACTCTCAGTTTATGGTCTTCCATAGATTAGGTGACCGCTGCATGGTGATGGATTTGGAAATGATGCAATATCAGAAGGTGACTGCTGTAAGGACTATTTATAAATCAAACAGTTGCCATTGTCAAGAAGATTATAAGAAAACCTAAGTTCCTTATAAAAAAGTGTTATAATCCGGGTAAACATCATTTCAAGCTCTCAATGAACTCAAGGGCCTCATTCCGGTCCTTGAGCAGTCCCGCTGCCTGGCGCTCCTTGATCTCATCCAGTATCTCCCGGAACCGCGGACCTGGCTTGAGCCCGCGTTTAATCAAGTCGTTCCCGGTCACGAGCGGTTTTTCCTCAGCCTTCAGGAACTTTTCATAGTAATACTCCAGGACCGCGGCCATGGGTTTTTCCGTGTCCGTGAACTTCTCCCTGGGCATGATATCGTAGGTTGCCCGAGCGTCCGCCTGGGCGAGGACAAGGCTTTCCGGCAGGGCGCCTTTCAGATCACGGCAATAGCGGTGCATGGCGTTCTTGCTCGGCCCGCCGGGAGTCGAGAGGTTAAAGAGCCGCATGTGCTGCTTGATGACCGAGGAGACCATGGCCTCCGTATCCCGGGAAAGCCGGAGCCTTCTGCATATCTCCTTCGCCTTTTCGGCCCCGAGATTATCGTGGCCGTAAAAATGGATGTGGCCCTCTTCGTCCTGCGAAAGGGCCTCGGGCTTTGCGATGTCGTGCAGAAGGCAGGCGAACCGGAGCGCGGCTTTGCGGGGAACGAGATTTTCGAGCAGTTTATCAAGGTGCTCGAAAACAAGATGGGCGTACTCCGGCGATATCTTCGATAAATCGTCAAGCACGCTGTCCACATATCCGGCCGCCTTGATCGAATGGGTACGGACATCATAGATATGATATCTGCCGGGAGAAAACCCCGTGAGCGTGTCGAGTTCGGGCAGCAGGTGCGACAAAAGTCCGAGTGAGTCCATGAGCGTGAGGTGTTCGTCCGCTCTCCGCTGTGAGAGGATCTGGAAGAATTCATCCCGGATGCGTTCCGGCGAAGGTTTGGCGATAAGGACCGCGCGTATTTTGATATCGGTCTTTGTCTTATCTTCGATCGTAAAGCCAAGCGATGCGGCGAACCGCACGGCGCGCAGGAGCCGGAGGGGGTCTTCATCCAGGACTTCGGGTTTTACCGCGCGGACGAGCCTGCTCGTTACATCCTCTCTGCCGTGAAACAGATCGATCATTTTCCCCAGGGATTGGTCCTTGATGAATTCCCGAAGATCGAGGGCCATGGCATTCATGGTAAAGTCCCGGCGCCCGAGGTCCGCGGCGAGGTCCGGTCCCTCGAAGTTCGTAAAATCGAATTGAATGGTCCCGCCGTCCGATTGCTTCACCAGCCGGGTGATCTTCCGCTCTTCATCGAGAAAGAAAAAACTCCCGCCGATCGTGTCTGCGAAATGCCGTGCAACGCTCTCCGAGCCCGCCGGCATCACGAGGTCGATGTCCTTGATGTCCTGAAGGCCGATCAGCAGGTCGCGGACAGACCCGCCGACGAGGTAGACGGGTTGAGCGGTAAGCGTGATAAGCCGCGAAAGATATTCGAGGGTCCGGGGGAGCATGGCTGATACTGATTATACCGTATCAGGGCGCGGGAGTGGTAGCGGAATTACGCGATCGCCACAAAACGGCGCAGAGGAAACCGGAACGAAGCTCCTCTTCCGGTTTCCCTGATTGCAGAGTTTGTGCTCAGTTGACAGAACCCGCGCCCCCGGGTACTATGATGGCTGAAAGAGACGGCCCTCCCTATGTCCGGCAAGGCACATAAGATCATCGGTCTCCCGCTCGGCCTCCTCGGCCGCGAGGCAGTGCGCGCGCTTTCCCGGAACAAGACGCGAAGCGCGCTGTCGGCCGTCGGGATATCCATCGGCATTGCCGCGGTCGTTTGCGTGGTGGCCATCGGCACGGCGGGCTCGCAGCGCGCCGAGCAGCAGCTCCAGAACCTGGGGGACAACCTCGTGTGGGTCGAGGCCGGTTCCCGCAACGTGAACGGGGTGCGGTCCGGCAGCCACGGCATGACCTCACTCACCATGGAAGATGCCGAGGCGATCCTTCATGAAGTGCCGTTCATTAAAAGTGTTTCTCCGAACGTGGACGGGAGCGTGCTCATTGCCTCGGGGAAGCTCAATTGGACGACGCATTACCGGGGCGTTACCCCTGAATTTTTGGATATCAGGCGATGGGACCTGGCGGAGGGGGAACCGTTCACAAAAGAAGCCGTGGCCCACGTGGCAAACGTGGTTCTCATCGGCCAGACCGTGCGTCAGCAGCTCTTCGGATCCGGGGACGCGGTTGGACAAGAAGCGCGCATCAATAAACAGATATACCGGGTGATCGGCGTCTTGGCGCCGAAAGGCCAGTCGCCTACCGGCCAGGACCAGGACGACACCATCATCATGCCCTACACGACTGTACAGAAGAGGCTTCGGGGCAAGGGTTTCTCGTGGCTGGACGACATTATGTGCTCGGCCGAGTCCCTGGACGCTGTTAAACCCGCCGTTGCCCGGATCAACGAGCTTCTGCGCGAGCGGCACCACATCCGAACGGGGAGCGATGATTTTAACATCCGTCGTCCGGATGAAATGATCAAGGCCCAGATCGAAGCGAACCGGACCCTCTCGCTGTTTCTCATCAGCGTCGCCTCCATCTCCCTTCTGGTCGGCGGGATCGGGATCATGAACGTAATGCTCGTGTCCGTGACCGAACGGACCAGGGAAATCGGCATCCGCATGGCCGTCGGGGCCAAGACCTCCGCCATACACCTGCAGTTTCTCGGCGAAGCCGTCATCTTGAGCCTCTTCGGCGGCCTCTCGGGGGTCGTTTTGGGTGTGACCGGCTCTTTCATTATGGGGTACGCTTTGGGCTGGCCGATGTCCATTCCCCCGGAAGCCCTCATCGTCGCCCCCGCAGTCGCCATCGGCGTCGGCGTCTTCTTCGGCTTCTACCCGGCGTGGAGGGCCACACAACTGGACCCGATCGCCGCCCTGCGGCGTGAATAATATATCGGGCGCTGATTTGAGTTCTGAAAGTTTTACCTGATACACCTACTAGTATTAGGACGATCAATTTATAATTCTGAGGATTACTGGTTGAACATGCCAACGTGAAATTACGATCTATAGTGATAATTTCGCAAGTTCACTCGCGCCACAACGTCCCCAAAGTTTTTTTTGCGCCGTGCTTATTTTCCATAAATATATTTAACGCCAATCGCGATCAGAGAGTGAGGCTTTTCTCTTGACAACGAGCTTTAAAATGAATGCCCCTTGACCTTCAAGGTCTTATTTTTCAGGGCTGACCCTTTACGGTCCCCGGCAGCTCAATAAGCCGGCATTTTTTCAAAATTTCCAACGCCCCGTCTCTTGGAACTGAAGTAATGAAATAAACAGGGGTCCCGTAGGTTCCAAATGGTCCATAGCCAGTAATCACCTTATAAGCCCAATAACGAATATAGTATGTTCTGTCTCCCTGCAAATTAAACGTGTTTTCAACGTACAATTTGGAATTCTGGGAAACTGCGAAATTGTAAGTTCCGGGATCAAGAATCAACAAATGATATCCTTTGTTCTGTAACGGTAAAGCATTCCCTTCATTTATTCTTAAATCTAAGGTCCATACGCTACCATAGAGACTATTTCGGAAAAAATAAACCACCGCTTTCCCCTTATGCTCCTCCAGCGGAACTTCATGAAACAAGGGACCGGTCGCGACAGAACAACCAATAATGCTATTTGCAAAAAAAACAACTATTAAAAAAATATGGCTCATCTTCATTCTCGTTAATCTCCCATTTCATTAACGGTCAATGAATTAACCACGGGTAATGTTTCATTTTCTGAATGCGAATATATGCCTGACCTAAGAAGATGTCAACGACATTGATGGAGTATTGTAAGGGTATTTCAACAATTACACAATGTAACATAGCATGTTTCAAGGAAATGCAACTTCAACAGATAGGATGTACGTTCCAAGACACAGACCCGTCACGTTGTCCCCTGCCGGGTGACGATCATATCGAACAGCTTTTCGAAAGCGTCGAACCACTTGTCATGCGAGATTGCGTGGATGAAGGCGCCTGTGATGAAGGTGTCCTTGTTCTCGTAGCAATATCTCACTTCGATCTCGAACGTGATCTCCCGGGGAGTGGCCGTGTTGACCCGCAGACAGCATTCGGTGCGGTCTCCCACGGTAAACTGCCGGGGGCATTCGAACAGGATGCCGTTCCGGCTGAAATTGCCGATGACCGCTGTGACCTGTTCCTGATCCTGCTTCACCGTGAACGCGAGGTATTTCCGGCATGGGTCTGGAATTTCATGCCGCTGCTCTTTACGATTGTCGATCGTCATGAGGCCGCCCTATCGGGGAGCGCCGATGCGCCTGATGCGTCCCAATTCCGAAGAAACTTATACCTCGCAAAAGTATATAGAAATTTGGTTGAATGATAAAGAATAAAAGACTGGTTAAACTGGACCTGCCCGAACGGGTAGGTCCAAATGAACATCAATTCCGAAGTGAAAGATGCTATCAGAAGCTAAAGCAACTGACCAATAGTACAGGAAGAACTCCTGGCCGGATATTTCAGCCGGCATATCGGCATATAGACATTAGACAGGATTATGCTTGTGGCTCTTCGGAGGTTTTTTCTTTTTCAGCCGCGTTCTCGCCCGTAATCTGTTTGATACCCTCAAGCCGCTTGCGCCGTTCTTCGCGGCCGACATACCAGTCCTCGATGAGCGTCTCGATCAGCCCGATCAGCATCTTTGCCTCGCCGGGTTCCGTGTCGAGGATCTCGGCGCCTTCAGAGTCCATGCGTGCGCCGATCATGCCGGTCTTCCTCACGGACTCGATGGCCTCCCAGGTGAGGGGGTCAGCCGCGCCTTTGATCTGGCGGAACTCGTCGCCGAGCCTCCCGGGCTGCACGCGCCAGAAGTCCCGCAGCATCTCCGAAAGGCAGCGGCGGGCAAGGGCCGCGGCGACCTTCAGGCTGGACTCGATAGTAAGGCAGGCTTCCTGGTAGTCTTCAAGGACCTGGGGGGGAAGGGCGATCGGGAAGGAGCGGGCGCGGGACGGCGGTACGAGGGCCCAGGTCTTCAAGTGCTTTCCGGTGTAGGAACGGTTTCCCGAGGTTTCGAGGCTGTGAAGAGAGGCGCTCAGAGAGAACTTCCGGCAACGGGGATTGGGGCAGACCACGAACTTTACCACGAGGCGGCGCGGGCCGTCGGCGTTTTCGATGCTGAGATCGGCGAAGCTTGCCTGCCGGGCCTCCTCGGTGACGGTTTGGTCCCCGTTGCAGAACGGGCAGTGCCAGAGATATTCGCTCACGATTTCCTCCTTAGAACCGCTGTCTGTTATTCCGCTCCTTCGTGATGACCGCCTCGCCGATCTTTTTCGGCAGGACGAACTTTACCTTGCCGGTGTCTTTTCGATTTTTATGGGACAGAGGATACTCACCGATAGCGTATTACGCAATCATTGCAGCGCCAGTGCATCGGCTTGGGCACTGCATAACCCATCCATTTATTTTATTGTGCAGATAGGCCTTTTGTTGCTTCCAACAGTTTCTTCAAGTTGGTCTCTGCCCGTGTTTTCAACCCCTTCTCCTCAAGACTTCCTTCGTTTTCCTCGAAGGACTTTGCCAGCTCCGATATCTTCCCGAGGGTCTTGTCTTTTAGCCCCCGAATCTCCGTATCCTGTCCATAAGCCTTGAAGAAGTTATAATGCAGCTCTGTTATGGCATTGATCAGTCTTGTGGTCGCGGAATCCAGTGCGTCTTCCTGCCCCGGTCTTCCATTTTTGCAGAAGGCAAGAAACAATTCGTGCGCTTCCAAAAAAACCGTAAAGAGGGTCTTTGCATTGTTTCTCATGCTCTTTCGTTCAAGGTAATCTATATTTTTTTCGACGTAATCCTGTTTACCCTCTTTCCTGGCTTCTTGTTTGTTTTTCTCGATCTTTTCGGCCAGCCGTGCCAGCTTATTCTTAAGATCGTCTATTATCCTGCCTGCTTCTGCCGCATGTTCTTTCTGCGCAATAAGGTCATGTAATTTTATTTTGACCGATTTGGCGTCCCTTACTATTTCCTGATAACGGACTAAATTGGGATAGTTTTCCCTGTTTTCAGTGTCTATCCTGGTGCGGAGCTCTGAAACTTCCCGGGGAATCTTAAAAGGTGTCTTTTCTTTTTTCCCAAAACCGAATATATCTGCAATACCCATATATGCTCCCTGCGGCCCGAACGAAAGAATGTAGCTACTCACCGAGAATTTTCTTCAATACCTCTTCATCCCACTGCTTCGTAATGACCACCTCGCCGATCTTAGACGGGAGCACGAACTTCACCTTGCCGCCTTCGGCCTTTTTGTCGATCTGCATGGTGTCCATGAGTTCGGTCACGGACGGCCGGCGGCTGAGAGTCGAGATGCTTGTCGAAAGACCGTACGATGAGATGAGTTTCTCTACGCGTTCCGGGACCGAGGAGGTCGCAGAGACCGGTCTTATGCGCCAGGCGCGAGGCGTAGACCATGCCGATGGCAACGGCCTCGCCGTGGCGCATGGTGTAATGCTCGGCTGTCTCGACGGCGTGGCCCACGGTGTGGCCGAAGTTCAGGATCGCGCGGAGGCCTCCTTCACGCTCGTCCTTGCTCACGACCTCGGCCTTGATCTCGCAGGAGCGCTTGATGATATGAGTAAGAGCATCGGGTTCGAGCGAGAGGATCCTGTCCCGGTTCCTTTCGAGATAGTCGAAGAACCCGGCGTCCAAGATCACGCCGTATTTGATCACCTCTGCCATGCCGGAAAGGAATTCTTCCCTGGGAAGCGTCTTCAGCACGCCGAGGTCCATCAAGACCTTCTTCGGCTGGTAGAACGCGCCGATCATGTTCTTGCCCATGGGATGGTTCACGCCGGTCTTGCCGCCCACGCTGCTGTCGACCATGGCGAGGAGCGTGGTCGGGACCTGCACGAACGGCACGCCGCGCATGAACGTGGCCGCGGCAAAACCCGTGAGGTCGCCGATGACGCCGCCGCCGAACGCGACGAGCGCCGATTTCCGGTCGAAGCCGTTCGTGAGGAGCGCGGTGTAAATGGCATTGGCCCAGTCAAGGTTCTTGTACTGCTCACCGTCGGGGACCTCTACGGACATGACCAGGAAGCCGGCCGCCTTGAGGCTGTCCACGATGCGCCGGCCATAGAGCTTTTTGATCGTGGGGTTCGTGACCAAGGCCATCTTTTGGCCGAGACCCAGTTCCTTGAGATGCGCGCCGGCCTGGTCCAGGCCCGCGCCGAGCTCGATATCGTAGCTTCTGTCGCCGAGGTTTACCTTAACAGTATGCATGTTTGATTCTCTCTTTGATCTCTCTGATCACGGCGTCGACTGACTTTTCAGAGGTGTCGATGACAACGTCGGCCTGCGCGTAGAACTTCGCACGGCTGTCGAGCAGTTCCTTTATCTTCGCCAGCGGCTCAGGGGTCTGAAGCAGGGGGCGGTGGGTCTCGTGCTTGATGCGCTCGAAGACGACCTCAGGCCGGGCAGAGAGACAGACCACGAAGCCCGCTTTCTTGAATGCCGCACGGTTCATGTCCCAGATCACGGCTCCGCCGCCGGTGGAGACCACCTGGTTTTCGCGTCCCATGACCTCTTGAATGATCTTTGCCTCGACCTCGCGGAAATAGGGCTCGCCGAACCTGGCAAAGATGACAGTGATCGGTATTTTCTGATCGGCTTCGATGAGCGTGTCCGTGTCCACGAAAGCGTAGCCAAGGTCTTTCGCGAGCTGTGTGCCCACGCTCGTTTTGCCGACGCCCATAAAGCCGGTGAGGATAATGTTCTTGAACATGGTTCTAAATAAAATCCCAATAACCAAATTCCAAATGACAAATAATTAACAAGCACCAATTTTCAATTTCCAAAACGTTTGGAGCTTGATTTTTGGTCATTGAAATTTATTTGTTATTTGATGCTTGAAATTTGGAATTTTCTCTTTGCCTATTTTTCCTCTTCTTCCACTTCCATCCGCATCTTCAGGTTCCTGTCATACCCGTGGTAGTTCCGCTTCATCTCCTCGATGCTGTCGCCGCCGAATTTCTCGATCATGGCCGTTGCGAGCTCGAAGGCCGCCGCGGCCTCGGCTACCACGCCGGCAGCGGGAACGGCGCAGGCGTCGGAGCGCTCGATGCTTGCCTTGAAAGGCTTTTTGCTCGCCATGTCCACGGAGCGGAGCGGTTTATAGAGCGTGGGGATGGGCTTCATGGCTGCCCGGAGCACGATGGCCTCGCCGTTGCTCATGCCGCCCTCGATGCCGCCGGCCATGTTCGTCTTGCGAAAGAAGCCTTCCTTCCTGCTCCACAATATCTCGTCATGCACCTGCGAGCCCGGTTTGTAGGCGACCCCGAAGCCCGCGCCTACCTCGACCCCCTTGATGGCCTGGATGCTCATGAGCGCAGCGGCAAGCCGTCCGTCGAGCTTGCGGTCCCAATGCACGTGGCTGCCGAGCCCCACGGGCGCGCCGGTAATGATCAGCTCGAACACGCCGCCAAGGGTATCGCCGGCCGCCATGGCCTCGTCGATCTTCTTCATCATCCGCTTTTCGGCCTCGTGGTCCGCACAGCGCAGCTCCGAGGCCTCGGCGCGCTTCCTGATATCCTGAAAGGACGCCTTGGGGACCTTGGCAAACACGCCGCCGATGGAGAGCACGTGGCTCACCACCTCGATGCCGAACTCGGCCAAAAGCCTCTTCGCAACGGACCCTACGGCAACGCGCATGGCCGTTTCCCGCGCGCTCGAACGCTCGAGGATGTTCCGGATATCGGTTACCCCGTACTTCAGGGCGCCGGGCAGGTCCGCGTGGCCCGGCCGGGGCCTGGTTACCGGCTCTGCGGTGTTCAAGAACATGGGGTCCGGGGACATCTTATCGCGCCAATTCTCCCAGTCTTTATTTCGTATCATAAGGCCGATGGGGCTCCCGAGCGTCCGGCCCCAGCGCACGCCGGTGTAGATCTTGACCGAGTCCTTCTCGATCTTCATGCGGCCGCCGCGGCCGTAACCCACCTGCCGCCTGGCCAGGTCCCGGTCTATGTCCGTCACGCGGATCAAAAGGCCCGCAGGCATGCCCTCGATGATGCCCATCAAAAGCTCGCCGTGGGATTCTCCGGCCGTTAAATATCTCAACATTAATCAAGCCTCCTTGGGAACCCTGTAAATTGCCGTAAAATCGCGCCCATCATAGCAAATTTACGGTAGAAGTGCAATGGAAAGTATGGTATATTTCGGGGTATATTTGGGGTATTTTTGACGTTTTCGGCCGTAAAACCGGCTCCGGAAGCGGGCCCGGAACCGCCAGTCATCCGTCAGGGAGCTTACGTGAAGTATTCTCAGGGATCGTTCGGCAGGGTTTTTTTGCTCAAATTCGAGGACCAGGACAACCTCCTGGAAGAGCTGAAGAAGGTTGCTGTCAGGGAGAAGATCAGGGTCGGGACCATCATGCTTCTGGGAGGCATGCGTTCGGCCGGGGTCGTTACCGGGCCCCGCGAGGCAGTCATCCCCCCGGACCCGATGTGGGTGAATTTCAACGACGGCCGCGAGGTCCTGGGCTTCGGCACCCTGTTCCGGAAGGGCGATGATCCGGTCATCCATCTTCACGGCGCCATCGGCCGTGAAAAAGAGACCTATACCGGCTGCATCCGCAAAGACAGTGTTGTGTACCTTGTTGTCGAGGCGGTGATCGCGGAGATCACAGGCATCGACGCGCGCAAGGTTCTGGACGAAAAGACCGGGATTGAGATGCTGGAGCTGTAAACTTAAAAAATTTAACGCAGAGGAAGGGCACGAAGGTAGGAAGCTAAGAAGATGGGAAAATAAAGCAAATAACCGCCTACTTTCTCAATTTCACAACTTCATAACTTCTCGCGCTGAACCTCAACGAACTCCGCGAAGGAAAGGGTTTTAGTATGATCGCCCTGCTCTGTTCCGTCCAGACCGAGGCAGAATCTTTGCTGGCAAAGACCGCTGTGACGACAACCACGTCGTTCGGTTCCCAATCGGTCATTGCGGGAAAGCTCGCTGATCAAGAGATCTTGCTCTGCATCGGCGGCATGGGGAAAGTAAACGCGTCCCATGCCGCAACACTTTTGCTGACGCACTTCCAACCGGAGGCACTCTGTATCTTCGGCGTCGGGGGGGCCTATCCCTCGTCGGGCGCCATGGTCGGAGACATTGCTCTTGCTCAGGAAGAGATCGCCGGCGACGAGGGCGTTTTGACCGTGGACGGATTTAAAGATACTGAATATATAGGGATCCCCCTTCTCAAGACAACCACCTCGGTGATTTACACCACCTATCACGCATCTGAGAGCTTGCTCAATCAGGCAAAGAACATACTCGTTTTGCAACGGGATGCCGGCGCCGTGCGTGTCGGACCCTTCATTACGCTGTCGACCTGCACCGGCACAACGGCGCGCGCACGGGAGTTGGAAGACCGCTACCATGGCTTGTGCGAGAACATGGAAGGCGCGGCCGCAGCCCAGGTGGCCCTTTGCCACGACGTGCCCTGGCTCGAAGTGCGGGGGATATCGAACATCGTGGAAAACCGGGACCTTAAAAAATGGAACATCCCGAGAGCGGCTGAGGCCGCCCAGAGGGCAGTGCGAATCATCTTGGAAGGTTGGAAGATGGGAAGGTGAGAAGGTAAACCATGCGCACGTTTACTATGGGCTATTCTCCCTGCCCGAACGACACTTACATATTCTACGCCCTGATCCACGGCAGAGTAAAGGTCACCGGCGTCGGATTTCGCGAGCAGCTTGAAGATGTAGAAACGCTGAACCGCATGGCCCTCGAAGGAAAACTCGATTTTACCAAGATATCCTATCATGCACTGGGCCATCTACGCGAGCAGTACGCGCTGCTCCGTTCCGGCGGAGCGCTCGGCAGGGGATGCGGCCCGCTCATCGTTGCCAGGCCGGGGACGAAGCTTGGGGACCTTAAAAACGGCGTCATCGCCGTCCCCGGCAAGCTCACGACCGCTTATCTGCTCCTCCGTCTCTTCGATCCGAAGATCGAGAACGTGACAATCATGACCTTCGACCGGATCATGGATGCCGTCTCAACAGGAGAGGCGGCCGCCGGGCTCATCATCCATGAGAGCCGCTTCACCTATCCGTTGTATAAGCTTGAAAAACTGCTTGATCTCGGCGAGTGGTGGGAGAGGCATTCGGGTCTTCCGATCCCGCTGGGAGGCATCCTCGGGAAACGCTCCCTGGGGCGGGACACCCTGCTGGCCGTAGAAGAAGGCATCCGCCGGAGCGTGCAATATGCCCATGCACATACTGATGAAGTGATGAGCTACTGCAGGCAGCACAGCCAGGAAATGGACACGGCGGTAATGAAAAGTCACATCGGCCTTTACGTAAACGACTTTTCGCTTGATCTGGGGGAGGAAGGCCTCAAGGCGGTGCGAAGGCTCTTTGCCGAAGCAGAGGCGCGCGAAGTGTTTCCTCCTTCGGCAATGCCGCTCCTGGCAGGAGAGTAAAAGACTTTTTTGCCGGGCAGCGGGCGATTGTGATATAATCGTCACAATTTGATTTTGATCCTTTTATTCACGGGAGGGGAGGGCTTATGGCTGGCTGGATTATACTGGCAGTTCTCGGTTTGGTTCTCGTCTGGCTTGTTCTGATTTACAACGGTCTGGTGACGGTCCGGAACGATGTTCAGAGCTCCTGGAAACAGATCGACGTGCAGCTCAAGCGGCGTCACGACCTCATCCCGAACCTCGTCGCAACGGTCAAAGGCGCCATGGAATTCGAGCAGGACACCCTTGAGAAAGTGATCTCGGCAAGAGCAAGAGCGGTATCGGCCCCCACGCCGGCGACCAAGGCCGAGGCCGAGAACATGCTCACTCAGGCACTGGGGAAACTCTTTGCCGTGATGGAGAACTACCCAGCGCTCAAGAGCAACCAGAACGTGATGCAGCTCCAGGAAGAGCTCACCTCGACCGAGAACCGCATCGCCTTTGCGCGGCAACTCTATAACGATCTGGTCGCCAACTACCGCACGAAGCTCCAGGTGTTTCCGAATAATTTCGTGTCGTCTCTGATGAATTTCCGCACGGAAGAGTACTTCGGGGCCGAGGAAGCGGACCGGGCCACGCCCGCGGTGGACCTGAGCCTGAGGAAGTAGAGAACCTGGAGTAAAAAAGCGGAAGATATGAAGCTGGGAAGGTAAGATATTAAGGGTTTCTTTTATATTTTCTTAACTTTCTAATTTCTCAATTTCCGCTATCAAGACCATGCCCCTTACCTTCATCGACATAGAGCGGCAGAAGAGCTGGCGCATCTGGGTCTTCTTCCTGGTCCTCATGCTCATGTACTTCGTCATCGCGACGCTCTTTGCGGTGATGATGTTCCCCGTAACGCTGCAATCCGCTCCGCTTCATTCCACCCATCTGCATCCTGCTCCGCTGCATTCTGCCCTGAGGTCATGGATATTCTTGGGCATAACCGCTTTGCTCATTGCGGGAATTCACTTCTGGTTTTCAGCATACGACACCGTCACTACCGTGGTCCGGGGGCTCGATGCGCAGGAGCCGGACCCGAAGGACGACATCCACAAGATGTTCCTGAACATCATGGAAGAAATGCACGTAGTGACCGGGCATCGGCGCACGGTCCGGGCCGTGGTCATTCCGTCGCTCTCCCTGAACGCCCTTGCCGTTGCCGACCTGAAGGGGCAGGCCGTTATCGGCGTCACCGAGGGGCTGCTCTCCCGCCTCAGCCGGGCGCAGCTGGAGACTGTGATCGCCCATGAAGCGCACCACATCCTTTCCGGCGACTGCCTCGAGACCACGGTCGCATCGAGCCTCTTCGGCACGTGGTCTTCTCTCCTGGAAAGCCTGAGCAGCACATCTTCGCGGGGAAGGACGTCATCTTCTGCAGGAGCGCCTTTGGCGTGGTTGCTGCTCCAGCTGAGCTATCTTCTGAACATGTTCATTTCACGAGAGCGCGAATATCGCGCCGATGCCGCGGCAGTGCGGATGACCAGGAACCCCATTGCCCTTGCCGAGACGCTCCATCTCCTGTCGCGGAGCTGGCGCGGGGCCGGGTTTATCGGAAGCGGCTTTGAGATGCTCTGCATCGTGAACCCCGAGGCCTCGGCGCTTGACGAAACCGAAGGATTCTGGGCCGATCTCCTCTCGACCCATCCGCCGCTCCGGAAGCGCATGGATATCCTGCTCAAGATGGCGCACACGAGCATCGCCGAGCTGGACGCGAAGGCGGACAGCAGGGAAAAGGCAAAGGCAGAGGCCGATGCGCAGGAAACGACGGGACCGCAGTTTTATGCCATGAACCCTCAGCAGCAGTGGCAGGGGCCGTTCGGCATCGGCGATCTGGCTGCGCTTCCCTGGCTTTCGCCGCTCACCTGGGTCACGGCAGGGGAGAACCATCCTGTCGAGCGGGCCTGGAAACAGCCGCTCGTCAATCCCCTGTTCGCAGCCCG
Source organism: Nitrospirota bacterium (assembly GCA_963790205.1). Taxonomy (GTDB): domain Bacteria; phylum Nitrospirota; class UBA9217; order UBA9217; family UBA9217; genus CAWBNQ01. Next base: position 201,912 of record CAWBNQ010000014.1, on the reverse strand, counting down.
TCTCGCGGAACAGCCTCAGGAAGCATCGGGATTTGCCTGTCCCACCTGCAGCCAGCCCCTGGTGGCGGCATCCTATGAGGAAACACAGGTCTACGAGTGCCGCTACTGCGCCGGGACCCTGGTTGAGAACAGCAAGATCGCGCGAATCATCGCCAGGACGGATCGGGACCGGCCTTGTTCCGAGCGGATCAACGCGCTCGCGCGGGCAACGGTGAATGCAAATCAAATGAGGTGGTCAAAACTGATGCTCACCGGTAAAAAAGCCCCGGTGACGCTTCTTTCCTGCCCCAAGTGCAAGAACCCCATGACGCGCGGCTTTTACAGCCTGGCGCATCTGATCGAGGTCGACCGATGCGGTTTTTGCGAGATGACCTGGTTCGATAAGGACGAACTCGAAATGCTGCAGTGCCTGATCCAGAACAAGATCGAGCCGGATTTCGGGACAGTGAACAGGGGGAGGGACGCCGGGCCGGGGATGATCTCATGATTATCGTAAAACTTTTCGCCATCATGAAGGACCGCGTCGGCCGGGACGAATTGAAGATGAACGCTGCGAACGGCACGGTGGCGGACCTGCTCAGGGAGGTGGCGCAGGAATACCCGGCCCTGTCGGACGTGCTTGCATCCGGGAGGATCGTTGTGTCGGTGAACCAGGAGCTCGTGAAGCTGGACGCACGGGTCAAAGACGGGGACGAGGTTGCGCTCATGCCTCCCTTCTCCGGAGGGGCCGGCGGCCGCGTCCGTGTCCAGAACGAGCCGTTCTCCCTCGATCAGGAAATCGAGCCGATTGAAGGAGTCCTCATCCGCGATCGGGGGGATCGTGACCTTTCTCGGCACCACGCGGGACCTCTCGCGCGGCAAGACGGTGTCGAAGCTGGAGTTCGAGCACTATCCCGGCATGGCTGAGAAGAAACTTTCAGGGATCAGGGAACGGGCGATCAGGGAATACGGGGTGATCGACGTGACGATCATTCACCGGGTGGGAACGCTTCCGGTGGGAGAGAACATCGTGCTGATCGCCGTTGCCGCCGTGCACCGCGACGAGGCGTTCAGGGCCTGCCGGTTTTGTATCGATGAGTTGAAGCGGGTTGCGCCCATCTGGAAGAAGGAAACGACGCCCGATGGGGAAGTGTGGGTGGAGGAACATCCATAGGAAATGCTGAGGGACGATGGAAGAGGGACGATTTAAAAACTGCGTCCATCGTCCGAACGAACAAAGTGAGCGGTCGTCCTTCGTCTATCGTTTATTTCTTCGCCGCCTTTTTCCCGTTCCTTAAAAAGACCACGCAGGTCGAGCAGTCATTCTCCTTGCGGCACCGGGTGGTCTCCCAGCAGGGCTTGCTCTTGTCGGCGAAGGCCGTGCACGCCATGCGCCGCTCGTCCGGACAATCCTTGATCTCCCAGCAGGGCGCGTAGTCGAGAAGCTTCTTGATGCCTTCGATACTGATCTTTTTGGAGTGGATCAGCTCGCGGATACAACGCAGCCACTTGATGTCGTTCTCCGTGTAGAGCCTGTTCCTGCGCTCGCGCGTCGGCAGGATCAGACCGTGCTTCTCGTAGAGCCGCAGCGTCTGGGCCGTCGTCCCCACCAGCTTTGCCGCCACCCCCATCGTGTAGAGGGCCGCATCTTTGTCATTTAATACATCGAGGCTGTCAGCTACCATAATTTTTTCACATTCTCCCATGTAATGAGTATGTATGAAGTCAACAGCGTCATGCTGTCCGTCACCAGGAGTATTCCCATGGCGATCAGATATGACGCCGCTTGTAATCTTTATGGCCTTGAAATGCTTTCTCAACCTGTCGAAGGAGGAGAGGAACGCGCTGATGGCGATGGCCGAGAGGATGAAGGGCACGCCGAGGCCGAGTGAGTAGAACGCCAGCAGCGCCATGCCCCGGTCCAGGGTTTTCGCCGTCATTGCCAGCGCCAGCACCGAGCCGAGGAACGGTCCGGTGCAGGGGGTCCAGCCCGCGCCGAAGATCATCCCCACCACCACCGTGCCCGCGTAGCCGGCCGGCCGCGTCTTGAGGTGGAGTTTCGCCTCCCGCTGGAGGAAGGGGATGTTCACCACGTCCATCACGAATATCCCCATGACAATGATGAGCACGCCGCCCGTGATCCGGATGGCGTCCAGGTGCTGCGACAGGACGTTGCCCGCCAGGCTCGCCGTGGCCCCCAGGAGCACGAAGATGATCGAGAATCCGGTCACAAAGGCCAGGGAGTGGAGCAGGGTCGTGTTCATGTTCTTTCTGCGGGACTCGCGGCCCACCAACTCGTCGTAGCTGATTCCCGTGATGTAGGAGACATAGGAAGGGATGAGGGGCAAGATGCAGGGAGAGGCGAATGATATGACACCCATGGCAAGCGAGTACAGCAGTAAATACAATGTTAACCCGTGCGAAAGATCCATGAACGCCGCATTCCCCCTTAATGGTATCTGACATAATACCAAAGCCGAATAAATATAGTCAAGAAAAACTTTTGCTATTTTTAGATTCGCTTATTATAAACGTTATGATTATCAATATTTTTTTATTGTCTCTCGCAATGCCTCACTTGAAAATGCCCCAGAATGCCTTGCCGGCGCGCGCATGGGGACACGCTTTCAAAAATTTTTGCTTGACATTTTCCCCGATATGGTTAGAATGCACCGGTTTGTTTGAATTTGAGATGGAGGTGAAGTTTCATGGCAGAAGTAAGCAAAACAATGAGCAAAACGGCCAAAGCGGCCACCAAGAAGGCAATTGTCAGCCTCAATCCCCAGTGCTGCGGTAAGCCCATGCAGGCGGCAAAAATGATGACCACGACCGGCAAGGTGCGCGGCATGATGTGGTTGTGCGATAAATGCTGGAAAGAGAAGGCCATCTAACTAAAAGGTCTGTCTTTCAGCAGTCACCATGCATAACAACAAAGGCGGTGAATTCTCACCGCCTTATTTTTTCCCGCCGCCCCTAAAGTATTTACAATCCTGGATCTTGAATTTTGAGTCAAACAAAACCAATTTTCACACGAAGCCACAAAGGAAACCCGGTTTTGTCTTTCTTCGTGTCTTCGTGTGAGTGCGCCGTTGTCTTGGCTTGCTTCATAACCTATGCTTGACTTTATGGCGGATGAGATGCTATTATCCTGCCTGTTTTGCATCATACCAAGAAAGGCTGTCGAACCGGTGAGCTCAACGAAAAAGACGCATACCTGCGGGGACTTGACGAAAAAAAACGTGGGCGCGACCGTGACCCTGATGGGCTGGGTGCACACCAGAAGGGACCACGGAGGGCTGATCTTCATCGACCTTCGGGACCGCGGCGGCATCACGCAGGTGGTTTTTAATCCCGAAACATCCGCTGACGCGCACTCGCTGGCAGGCGACATCAGGAGCGAGTTCGTGATCGCCGTTACCGGCAGCGTTGCTCCGCGGCCGGGCAATACCGTGAACGCCAAGCTGAAAACGGGAGAGATCGAGGTCCTGGTGAGCCGCCTCTGATCCTGAACGAGTCCAAGACCCCGCCGTTCATGATCGAGGACGAGACCGATGTCGCCGAATCCCTCAGGCTCAAGTACCGCTATCTCGACCTCCGGCGGCCGAGCCTCCAGAAGGTGCTGATCACGCGCCACCAGATAACCCGGACCGTGCGGCGTTTCCTCGACAACCACGGGTTCGTTGATATCGAAACCCCGTTCTTGACGAAAAGCACGCCAGAGGGCGCCCGCGACTATCTGGTGCCGAGCAGGGTGAACCCCGGCATGTTCTACGCGCTCCCGCAGTCGCCTCAGCTCTTCAAGCAGATCCTGATGGTGGCGGGGTTCGAGCGCTATTACCAGATCGTGAAGTGTTTCCGCGACGAAGACCTGCGCGCCGACCGGCAGCCCGAATTCACCCAGATCGACCTCGAGATGTCCTTTGTCGAGGAAGATGACGTTATGTCGCTCATGGAGGAGCTCTTGTCCGAGGTTTTCAAAGCGGTCAAGGGCGTAGAGCTCATCCGACCTTTCCCGCGCCTGACCTACCGCGACGCCATGGACCGCTATGGCTCGGACAAGCCCGACACGCGCTTCGGACTCGAACTGAAGGACATTTCCGAGATTGCGAAGGCGTCCGACTTTAAAGTATTTCTCCAGGCCGTGGAACTGGGCGGCCAGGTCAAAGGTTTCGCCGCGCCGGGCATGGCGGGTCTATCGCGAAAAGAGGTTGACGACCTCACGAACGAGGCAAAGGTCTTTGGGGCGAAGGGACTGGCCTGGATCAAGGTGACCGACGCGGGCTTCGAGTCGCCGATCGCAAAGTTCTTCAAGGACGGCCAGGTCAAAGCCATTGCGGAGCGGCTTGGGGCAAAGCCCGGCGACCTCATGATGTTCATTGCCGACGGCCGGAAGGTCGTGGCCGAGACGCTGGGCTATCTGCGGCTCCTCATGGGCAAGCGGCTGAACCTCATCGACGAGAGCAAATTCAACTTCCTCTGGGTCACGGACTTTCCGCTCGTGGAGTGGAGCCCGGAAGAGAAACGGTACGACGCCATGCACCATCCTTTTACTGCGCCGAAGGACGAGGACCTGCAGTTCATGGAAACGGAGCCCCTCAAGGTCAGGGCGAAGGCCTACGATATCGTTCTGAACGGCTCGGAGATCGGCGGAGGCAGCATCCGCATCCACCGCTCCGAGGTCCAGTCCAAGATGTTCGGCCTGCTGAATATATCCGAAGAGGACGCCCGGAAAAAGTTCGGGTTCCTGCTTGAGGCACTCGAGTTCGGCGCGCCGCCCCATGGGGGCCTTGCCTTCGGTCTCGACCGGCTTACCGCTCTCCTCACCGGGGCCACGTCCATCCGCGACGTGATCGCTTTCCCGAAGACACAGAAGGCCATCTGCGTCATGACCGAGGCCCCGTCCAGGGTCACTCCCGCCCAGCTCCGGGAGCTGTCGATCAAGCTGGACATCGTGGAGTAATTCGATTGCGGAATGCGGAATAAAAGTCGTCATTCCTGCGAAAGCAGGAATCCAGTGTCATTCATAGGCGGCACGCGTACCATCCGTGTTCATCCGTGTCCATCCGTGGCCAAGATTAGGATAGTGGAATGAAGTGCAAGTTTTGCAAGAAGGAAGTCGAGCTCCGCATCGGTTGACGCAACGTGACCTTTCGCTGCACGGTGTGCGGCAAGGAATTTTCGATCAAGGAGTACGCTGACCAGATCGACGACGAGACCTGGGAGAAGATCTCCCGCCGCCCCTGCAACCGGGCGTGAGATATTTTGAAGACTTGCCTGCCTATGGATTAGAATAGGCGGGATTTTTTTACCTGCCAACGCCAACTCTCGTAACTTTAGACCAACGCTTCATCCTCTCATTTTTCAGTTTTCCGTTTATTTCTAAGCCGGGTTATGCTACTCTTGAGCAGTCCGTTTCTCCAGTGACAAATGCGCGGGGTGCTGATGGGACTGCCGAAAGAAATCGCTGATCTGATCGAACGCTTCGACCGGAACCTTGAAACCTACAAGTCCGGGCAATACAACGAGGCACAGCTTCGTCAGGATTTTCTGAACCCGTTCTTCGGGGCTCTTGGCTGGGACATGGCCAACAAAGCCGGCTACGCCGAAGCATACCGGGAAGTGATCCACGAGGACGCCCTCAAGATCGGCGGCGCTACCAAGGCCCCGGTGTCCGACTCGCACGAAAAAGCCTTGCATGACAAAATGTGTCACTTGTTGAGCAAATGCTTTTGCTCAATGCACAACTACCCGAGGTGAAAACAGATCACGAAAAAACTGCTCTTCAACGCAAGATCGACGCCGTTGACCAGCAGATAGATCAGTTGGTGTATGAACTGTATGGACTGACGGATGACGAGAGGCGACTTGTTGAGCAGGTAAAATGAATAGCAGCGGTCATATTGTGGTAATTACAGGCAAAGGAAATAAGCATCAATAGGAGTAGCTGATTGAAATTTGTACTGGACACAAATATGTATCTCCATTACCATTCTTTTGTTGATAGAGACTGGGCGACTTTATTGGGCGACAGCAACTTAACCCTGATTGTACCCCCATCAATCCTTAAAGAACTCGATGAAAAAAAATATGATGCACAGGATACGCGAATACGGAAAAGAGCGCAGGAAGTTATTGCTAGGCTAGATGAAATCAGCGATGGTCTGTCTACTCCAGCTAAATTCAACGTTGAGTTTCCCACAACACTCCATTTAGATGAAATTTCCCAGAATCTGCTGAAAGAAAAAAATCAGGACAATATCATTATCACAGAAATCCTGGCATTAAAGAAATTAAAGGCTCAAGATGATATTTGTCTGGTTACTGCTGATTTGGGCATGAAATTAAAAGCGAAAGCCAATTGCCTTAAAGTAGTGGCACCACCGAAGGAGTGGAAAAAAGAAATTAAGGACCCTCGTGATAAAAAAATTGTTCAACAGGACGAAACTATAAAAAAATTGCAGACGAAGATGCCAGATGTTCAGATACTTTTATCGTCAGGGAATGATCTAACTGACAATTTGCGTATATCATTTGGAAGTTTAAAATTTAAAAGCAAAAAATATACAGATGAATATATTGAGGAGATAATCTCTAGACTTCCCAGAGAACTGAAGATCGTGAGACCAGAGAAACCGATTGTGATCGCCGCTGTACAATTTATGAATAACACTATAGACAAGTATAATAAAGCTATTGAAGATTATCCGTCCAAATATCGCGAATATCTCAAGGTCTTAAGAAAATCCCAGGAGACTCATGATTTGTCAATGGAAATAAGCCCTGTTTTTGTCAACACTGGTACTGTACCCGCCGAAGATGTCGAAGTTACATTAATGCTACCACGTCATATCATCCCAATGAAAAAATTGCCCCCATTACCAATGGAACCACAAAGGCCGAATTTCGAGACTTTTTCTGAAAGCGTATATGCCGATCAGCAAAACAACTTGCTTTCTTCTTACCTCGTTTCTGGGATGCCTGCAAATCTGGCAGGTACTGATAGCGGACCGATTGTAGATATTCGAGAAAACACCGTCAAATATTGGCGCAATAGTTTGAAACATGGTAAAGAATGGCAGCCGAAATCATTTTTTATCAGATTCCGAAGCGAAGACAAAATGAGGACGTTTGAAATGGGCTATGAAATGCACATAAACAATTACCCTGAGATAAAACAGGGAAATCTTCTCATTTCAATAAATGAAGTGCCAGTTGAGTGAGGAAGTCAGTCGGTTTGAGCAGAGCAAAACTTGACAAAGCAAACATGGGGAATGCGTGCGCTCATGGCTTGAAAAACGTTTATGACACTTGCGCCCCTAATGTGGATTACTTCATTTTACTATGATTGATAAAGAGCTGTGGAAAAAATCGATAGCATCTATTTCGCCAGAGCACGTTCCGGAATGGCCGTGTCCGAATTGTGCTGATGGCAAACTTGTTTTGGAACAGCAAAGCTTGTGCCTTCGCCCTGTGAATAAACAGTATAGCCGTGATGAATTTCAAAAGGAAGATTTTGAAAATGGCATTCTTCTCGGCATATTAGTGGATTTAGGGAAAGCCTTTATTCAACAGCTGGTTAAGCAAGCTCGTTTTAATGCTTTCCTTCGATGTGAAGCTTGCAGCGAAGTTGTCAGCGTTTGTGGTCGAGCTGAAATCCTACGCAGTCAAAATCAATCTTTAAATAAAGAAAGCGTATTTATGATTCCTGAATTTTTTTCTCCACCTTTGCCGATATTCCCTTTGGAGAAAGAATACCCGAAAGATATTAAACGCGAATTGGCAAAATCGTTCTCGGTATTTTTTGCTGACTCTAGCTCTGCAGGCAATAAATTAAGAACTTGCATTGAAATACTTCTCGACAATCAACAAGTTCAAAAGAGCAACAACTTGCATTCACGGATTCAGGAGTTTCGAAAGATGAATAATGATCTTGGAGAAATGCTGTTAGCCATAAAGTGGCTAGGAAATGAAGCTTCGCATGCGACAGAGTTGGATAAGAATGATCTAATAACAGCTTATGAAATAATTGAATATGTGCTGGAAAAAATATTTGTGATCGACACTAAACACAGTCGGCTAAAACAATTATCTAGTGACATAGAAAATCGCTATAAGCCGAATAAGCCATGATATGGCTTTGGGACTGCCGGGAGATATTGTTGTTGAAATTGCATCGAGGATTTATTATCAGACAGGATTGATCCACGAAAAGACCGCCCTCCAGCACCGGACTTCTTGCTGATTCCTTGGATTTTGTTTCCGCTGTTAAGGCAATCAACAAACTTCTCAGAACTATACAGCCTCATACGTTTTGCAGTCCCTGGATACGGCTGCATGCTCCGCACGTGTATCGGTTTATTCAGAAGAACGTCAGAACGGAAGTCGGCGGCATAGACTGGGACAGGATCACCCGTGCATTGGACCGCAGATTACAGCGAAGATGGCAGGCTTCACACAGGGGCAGACGGTCAGAAGGTGGCAAAATCCATAGAAAATCCATAGGGTCGCGTCTTGAATGTTGCATTTCAAGCCAATGCCGTTGACCGCAGATCGATCAGCCGGTGTATGGTGCTGTGTAGGTTTCAGAAAAACAATATTGTTCAGGCTGCGTCGAAATGATATAATATATACAGCGTCAGACGTAGTAAGACGCCAAGGGACAAAGACGGGAGATGAAACCATGAACCTTGTGAAGGACGAAGCGAAAAAGCTGATCGAGAAGCTGCCTGACACGGCCACCTGGGACGACATCATGTATGAGTTGTACGTGAAGAAAAAGATCGCCGCCGGTTTGAAGGCTGCCGACGAGGGCCGTGTTGTTTCCCATGAGGAAGCAAAAAAAAGGCTGCTTTCCAAATGAAGCTCGAATGGACCGAGCCCGCCGTTCTCGACCTGGAGAGCATCAGAGACTATATTGCGAAGGACTCTGTCACTTACGCAGCACGATTTATCTCACGGATCATCGAGGCTGCCGAAACCCTGCCGAACCATCCCCGCATCGGGCGGGCCGTTCCCGAAGCTGAAGACGACGCCATCCGTGAATTGCTCTTCCAGAACTATCGTATCATCTACCTTGCCGAGCCGGACCGCATTCTGATACTTACAGTTTTCCACGGAGGCCGAGACCTGGGTCGGTTGGAGCCCAAGCCTTGGGATGTTCTTTAACCTCACCCTCACGCGACTCCGGGACGTTGATGCGCCTGTTGCGTCGCACTGTTTAGGATTTCGCAAAGAAAGAACGATGAGCACCCTGGATATTCGCTGGCAACAACGGTTCGATCACTATCAAAAAGCGCTCCGGCAGCTTGAAGGCTCGGTGGAATTGAGCGGGCGGCGCTCGTTGTCGGAGCTAGAGAAGTTAGGTCTCATTAAGGTCTTTGGGACCTCCTGGGGCCAGGTCTTGAAATATCAGGTCTTGAAATATCAGTTTGTCATGTGTGTGTGGCGCTCCGGGAGGCTTTCGTTGAAATTGCATCAGTGATTTATAATCAGCCGAGACCGACCGCAATAAGGCAGCTTGTTAGCGTCGGTAGATCGCTCGGTTAGCGCATGAGTTGTCCGGGGCGGCGGAGAGAAAAATCAAGCTCAAAAAATTATAATCATATTGCAATGACGCACGAAGGTTGCTATAGTAATATCAGTAGGACAGGGAGGTGAAAAAATGAACCCGCTGCTCAAACGCATATCTGTTGACCCGAACATTTGTTTCGGCAAGCCCTGTGTCCGAGGTACGCGCATCTGGGTGTCGCTCGTTCTCGATTTCCTGGCAAACGGCATGACGGTGGAGGAAGTCCTGGCCGAGTACCCGCAACTCACCAAGGAAGATGTTCAAGCGGCTATCGCTTACGGCGCGGAGATGTCACGTGAGCGCTTCGTAGAGGTTGCGGCCGGATGAAATTTAAGCTGGATGAAAATTTCGGGACGAGGACCCGGCAGATTTTTCGGTTGCACGGTCATGACGTTCTGACTGTCCGGGACCAGCATCTTCAAGGCTGTGCGGACATGCGGCTTTACGAAGTTTGTCGCGCCGAACAACGGTGTCTGGTAACACTCGACTTGGACTTCTCCGATGTGTTGAGGTTTCCCCCGCGGGAGGGCAGCGGCATTGTCGTTATCCGGGTCCCCCATAATCCTACCTTGCCTCTCCTCGAACAGTTGGTCCGGCAGTTCCTGCAAGCACTTGAAACCATGCCCATAGAAAACAAACTGTGGATCGTTGAAACCGGGCGCATTCGCGTCCATCAAACTGAAGACGCAGAAGATAAAGCCGAATAAGGCGGGAGTTTTCACGGAATGCCCTCTTCGGATCAAAATTGTGGGGGACAGTAGTGCTTACAGATGGTTTAGCAGGCCGCTGAAAAAGTGGCCTTCAGTTTAAAAAATTCTATTCGGAGCTTGATTTTTATCCTACTGCAAAGCCTATGACACACTTTGTAGCTCATTCAAGATCGCCTTTCGGCACCCATTATCGGGATTCTACTGCGCTTTTGCTATGTAGCAGCCGCAGTTCGCCGTTGGATATTTACTATTCGCAGCAGGTTGTATGCAGCTCCGACGAACAAGGCTTGAAGGTGGGTTCGATCTCTTCCCTTGTACCGTGTCCGCCTGAAACCGCCGATGCTCTTGAGCCATCCGAAGATCTCTTCCACCCGTTTTCGGATTCGCTGGCTGATGTTGTATCCTTCGTGCCGCGTGGTGCGTCCATCTATGGCAGAGCCGCCTCTTCTTTCGGTGTTGGCCGCAACATGCGGCGTGATCTCTCTGCCCCGCATGGCCTCAACAAAGCCCTGGGTATCGTAGCCCTTATCGGCACCGATGGTCTTGGGTTTAACGCGTTTCCGCGCCTGACGGGTAAGCATATCCTTGGCCGCCTCCCGTTCCGCATCACCCGTTGCCGGGGTAACGGTGATGTCGACCAGCAGGCCGTTTCGGTTCTCCATCAAGGCATGGGCGCCGAAAGAAAGCTTAGCCTCCTTGCCCGCGCTCTTCTTCATCAAACGAGACTCGGGATCAGTGGTAGAAGCATGAGTCTTGTTCGACCGTTTCTCACCCCGAAAGTTCACCGTGGGATTTCCCGGATCATCGTCCGTCGTCGGGCGGTCCGAAGGGTCCTCGTCCTTGGGACGGAAGCTCTTCAGACTGGCGCAGGCCTCAATAAGGCTGCCGTCCACCGTAAAATGATCATCCGAGAGCAGCCCGCCTTTCCGGGCGATGTTAACCACACGATCAAAAAACTTCACGGCCACCCGATGTTCCAGAAGCCGATCCCGGTTCTTCGTGAACGTCGTGGGATCGAAGGACGACTCTTCCAGGTCCATATCCAAAAACCAGCGGAAGAGAATGTTATAATCCACCATTTCGCAGAACTGGGTTTCGGAACGCACCGAGTACAGGGCGATCAAGAGCTGGGATTTCAGCAGCCTCTCCGGCGGGATCGACGGCCGCCCCATGTTGCTGTACATGGAGTCGAAGACCGGCGAAAGCTCTGCAAGAACCGTATCCGCATGGGCTTTGATCGCCCGCAGAGGATGCTGGGCCGGGACACGCTGTTCAGGAGAAAAGTAACTGAACATCCCGCTCTGAATCTCGTTTTCACCGCGCATGTGGCCTCCTTGTCAACTGCCGTTGCGCCACTATACGCATTTACATCACGTTTGAAAAGGACTTTTTCAGCAAACTGTTAGGACGCTGATTTGATGATTCCATGGATTTTGTTTCCGCTGTTAAGGCAATCAACAAGCTTCTCAGAACGATACAGCCTCATACGTTTTGCAGTTCATGGATACGACTACATGCTCCGCATGTGTATCGGTTTATTCAGAAGAACGTTAGAGCTGAAGTCGGCGGCATAGACTGGGACAGGATCACCCGTGCATTGGACCGCGGATTACAACGAAGATGGCAGGCTTCACACAGGGGCAGACGGTCAGAACGTGTCAGGGGCAAGAAGGCAGTCGGGACCATTCTGAGAAAGCACCATGACAAGCTGTATACGTTTCTCTCTCCGGCGGGTGCTGATGATGAGCGGGCCCGGGATATCATCAGCATTGCGCTCGTAAGAATTGCTCAACGAGGCAATGCAGCTGCCAAACAGGAAATCATCAACCTGGTCAGGCCCACGATCGGTGAGTGGATTGAACGGTGCCCAAAGCTGTCCTGCTGGGAAGGTCGGGACGATTTGATCGGGGAACGGATTGAATGCTGTATCCGCCGCTACCGTTATTCGGGAACGTTTATCGGGTATCTGTTCAAGACGCTTGAATATGCAGGCAGAGGTCTTCGGCCGATCGTGGCATATTCACTGGATGATCATCGCCCCACATAACTTACTCTGGCCACAATTCTGAAATCCTTCCTTAGATCTTCAACATCATAATTTGTCTGCACCCTCAAATCAGAATTTTACGTTGACAAAAGCATAAAAACATAATAATGTTTGCATATATTATTTAACGGAGGCCATCTATGATCCCAGTTGACAAGCGCATCGATCTGCTGAAAGTAATCGCCCATCCCGCTCGCATCAAGATCCTGGAAGACCTCGTGCTCGGCGTCAAATGTGTGAGCGACTTCGAGGAGTCTCTCGACATCAGCCAGCCGAACGTGTCGCAGCACCTGAAGCTCCTCCGGTCGCACCATCTCGTCGACTACTTCGTCGATGGACGGCTCAAATGCTACTTCCTCAAAGAACCGCTAGTTCCCGATCTGCTTGAACTTCTGAAAAAAGAATATGACGAAGACATACCCGCGCCGGCCTGCTGTCCGGTGACGAAGCGGGGGACGTATCCGGGTGAAAGGAGACGGTAATGAAAATAGGAATTATCATTTCTTCAAATGATTCTGAGACTGTTTGGAATGCGTTCAGATACGGCAACTTCTCTCTGAAAGAAAAGGATGATGCAAAGGTATTTCTGACCGGCAAGGGAGTAGAGGCCGAGTCGCTCGATACGGAAAAGTTTTCGGTCACTCAACAGATGAAGGACTTTATAAAAGCAGGCGGCAAGATATTCGCCTGCGGCACTTGTCTGAAAATACGCAATGCCGGGCCGACCGATGTCTGTCCCCTGGCGGGACTCAAGGACATGCACGCGATCATCAAGGAAAGCGACAGGGTTTTGACATTTTAATTTCATTTGAGGAGGTCACTATGCAAAAAGAGATTGTGATGTTTCTTTCCACGACGCCCTACAGCTTTGAGAATACGCACACTATTTTCAAACTGGCGGAAGCTGCCCTGAAGAAAGGGCACCGGGCAAGACTTATTGCCTCCGGCGACGGTGTTTTCTCCATTGTAAAGGGACAGGTCCCTCAGGCGCTCTCCACACTTGTAGATCTTGTCGGAAAAGGTCTCAAGGTCGATATCTGAACAGGCTGCATGAAAAGCCGCGGTCTTGCGGCTGACGATTCCATTGAGGGCGGGGAGATGAGCTCGTTGAAAGGGCTTTTCAATGTTGTGAAGACAAAGCCCGTATTCTTAAATTTCGGCATATAAGGGGGCCATTATGGGGAGCATAAGCATAATTCTAAGAAGGCCGCCGTACGGGACTGTCGATGCCTCGGAAGCGATCCGCCATGCGCTCGGGGGAGTGACCGACGACCTGGAAGTAAAGTTGCTTCTTGTTGACGGAGGGGTACATGCGGCGAGAAGAGGACAGGACGTGTCCCAGACGGAGTATTTGAATGCTGGAGACGGCATTCAGGATTGCATTGACATGGGTGTTGCGGTCTATGCCGATGAAGCGTCATTGAAAAGGGAACAGATCGCCAATGATTGTATAATCGAGGGGATCACGATTACGAGCGGCTCAGTAATCGCGGATATTATCGGCAAAACAGATACGACAATCGTTTTTTAAAGGAAATTATCATGCTTGTGATCATCAAAAGCGCACCGGATACGACTGATGGAGCGCTCGGCTTGACCCTTGCGAAGGAAAGCGGGGCAGATCTCGTTCTCCTGCAGAACGGCGTCTATTTTGCTCAGAAGGAGCGGCTGGGGGCTTTTTCGGCCGCAGTGTATGTCCTGGATGACGACAAGAGGCTCCGGGGTCTCAAGGATTCCGAGATGGACGAACGGGTCAAAATTATCGACTACGATACATTGACGGACATTATAACGAGCGGCGATAAGGTCACAGGAATGTTCTAAAACAGGTTAAGGCTAAGGTCAAGGTTACGTATAAAAGCTCAACCTTAGCCCCGACCTTTTCCTGGTCAAAAAGGAGGATGTTATGGCAAGGATCGTTGTGTTGGGGGGATCGTTCGGGGGATTGACGGCGGCCTTTGAGCTGAAGCGGCTGCTCGGGAAGAAGGCGGATGTGACCGTTGTGAGCGACGACGACCGGTTCGTGTTCCTGCCGTCTCTGCCGTGGCTTATCATGGGGTGGCGAAAGCCGAAAGACATCACGCTCAAGGTCGGCGATATCCTGAGACCGAAGGGGATCGCTTTCGTCCAGGAAGCCGCAAAGCAGGTAGATCGGGATGCGTCGAAGGTCATCACGTCCCAGGGCAAGGAGCTGCCTTATGATTTTCTCGTGATATCGACAGGACCGCATCTCTCGTTCGATGAGATTCCCGGACTGGGACCGGACAACGGATACACGTCCTGCACTTTCACCCTCGATCATGCAGTGAAGACCGGAGCGACCTGGAGGAGCGTTCTTGAGAATCCCGGTCCCATAGTTGTCGGGTCTTCGCAGATGGTGAGCTGTTTCGGGCCGTCCTATGAGCTTGCCTTCGAGATGGATGCGGAACTCCGGCGAAGAAAAATGCGGCATAAGGTGCCGATCCTGTATCTGACTTCGGAGCCCTATCTGGGTCACATGGGCGTGGGCGGGCTCGGAAAATCAAGACGATTCATCGAAGACGAGTTCGCGGAGAGGGACATCAAGCCCCTCGTGAGCCAGGCCATCGAGGAAGTAACGCCGGGAGAGATCAAATTAAAAGACGGCACGAAGCTCCCGTTCAAGCTTGCCATGATCGCGCCGCCGTTCAAGGGCGTGCCCGCCGTTATGCCACTCGGTAATCCGAGAGGGTTCATCCCTGTAGACAAAAACTACCGCCACACCAAGCACAAAAACATCTTTGCGATCGGTGTTGCGATAGCGATTGCGCCGCCGGAGGTTACGCCGGTGCCCACGGGTGTGCCGAAAACGGGATTCATGACTGTCAAGATGGCGAAGACCGCTGCCGCGACCATTGCTTCCGATGTCACCGGCAAGACCCCACCTCTCGCGGACGAACTCGGCGTTGTCTGCCTCATGGACATGGGAAACACTGCCGCGTTCATGAAGGCCTATCCCGTTCTCCCGCCGAGACAAAGCTCTTATACGAAGAAGGCAATCTGGGCAAAGTGGATGAAGCTCGGATTCGAGAAATACTTCCTGTGGAAGATGAAAAGGGGGCTCACCAATCTGCCATGAAGAAAGAGATGTTGCAGCTGCATGCCGAATTTTGCAAGATTTTTTCCAACTCCCGACGTCTTGAGATCTTCTGCCTGCTGAGAGAAGGCGAGCTGAACGTCAACGAGATCGCCAAGAAGCTCGGTATTTCAAAGGAGAGTACGTCCCAGCAGCTGGCCCTCGAGATCATTGCCATCCCGTATTTTGAGCCGAATAATGATCCTGGCCCGCAAAGGTCCTGACTGTTCGATCCAATGGCGGACATCACGAACAGGGAAACACAAGATCCGTACAGAGATTTCCATACTACAGACCGAGTGAATAATAGCAGCGTTTTGCTTTAATGCTTGACTTCTTTTGAACAGAGTCGTAATAAAAAGGGGCGCGCATCTGTTAGCTTGAAAAGAAACAATCGACAAAGAGACAAGGTAGAGCTTCATTCTTCAAGGTCAGATTTTTTGGTTGCGGGTTTGTAAATCTTGTCACAGAATTAGCCTCACGAAGAGCTACTTCCCTCACGTCAAACCGCCGTTGTTCCTGGAATATATCCCACTAATCTGCCGCGCGGAGAGGATGTTCTTTCACGACTATCCTCTGCTCGAAATCGATAATCATCACGCGTCGCAGTATTCAGAAATAGATAAGACGACATTAAGGAAATAACTCGTCGTGAAGTTATTTGTAACCTTTTCGTCGTTGTTTCGTCTAATGCACAATTGCAACAAAAATTAATTTATGGAGGATGTGTTCAATGCGAAGGCACAAGAATCTCAAGACAATGCTGGTTCTCACTCTCTTACTCGGCTCTCTATCGCTTCTTTTTGGTTGCGGCGGGGGAGGAGGCGGCGGGACAACTCCGACTACAAGCGGCGGAATGATTGGTGGCACAGCGGTTAAGGGGCCGATCAACGGAGGCACGGTATCGGCTTATGCCGTCATCAACGGGACCATGGGCACCCGACTCGCCAGCGGCTCGACGGACGCACAGGGTAATTTTCAAATCTCGATCGGTGCCTATTCTGGTCCTGTTATGCTGCAATTGAGCGGCGGAACGTTTACTGACGAGGCAACCGGCTCTGCAATGAGCATGTCCCCCGGCGACGTGATGACCGCGATCATTCCCACGATCACGAGCGGAGAAACAATGACCAGCATCCAGGTAACGCCGCTTACCTCCATGGCCCAGTCCATGGCTGACAACATGGCAGGCGGCATGAACGACACGAACATAGCCGCGGCGAATGCCTCCATTGGGGCTTACTTCATGGTGAACGATATCCTGCATACACAGCCAATGAACCCGCTGGCGTCCAATTCGGGCCTCTCGGCGACCCAGGACATGAAGAACTACGGGATGGCCATCGCGGCCATATCCCAGTCTGCATTTGACATGAAAATGACCTCCTCATCCAGCATGGTCACGGCAATGATGAACGACGCGTCGGACGGCGTCCTGAACGGCATGATGGGAAACACGCCGGTCCTGATGGGCGGCATGATGGGTATCAGCTCCCAGATGACCACGACTGCGGGAACGAGCGGGCTTGCGACGGAAATGGCGGCGTTCATCGCATCCCCCATGAATAGGTCGGGCGTGACTGCGACGAACATGCAAACGCTCATGGACCAGTTGACGGGCTCCGCGACCGGTACCATTCAGAGCGGCGGCGGAACTCCGGTGAACGGGATGGTCAGCGGAACGGTCTTCAACGGGACGATGAGCAACGCAACGGTCATGGCCTATTCGGTGAATAGCGGAATCATGGATGCACAGCTGGCGAGCGGGACCACGAACAGCATGGGCGGCTTCAGCCTGTCCCTTGGCGCGTATTCCGGTCCCGTTATGCTCAAGATGAGCGGAGGCTCGTATGAGAACCTGGCAACCGGCGCGACCTTGACCATGTCTATGACCGATGTTATGACCGCAGTTATTCCGACGATTGCGAGCGGGGCCACGGTGACGGGCATTCATATGACGCCCCTTACGTCCATGGCACAGGCCCGGGCCCAGACAATGACGGGCGGGATGATCGATGCCAACATCACGGCAGCGAACACGGCAGTGGGCGGCTACTTCATGGTGTCCGACATACTTCAAACCTTGCCGATGAACGCGGCGATGCTGGCTTCCGGCGGAACAACGACGGACATGAGGAACTACGGCATTGCCATTGCCGCCATGTCTCAGTATGCTCAGACCATCGGCATAACCGACCCCGCGGCCCTGACCACGGCCATGATGCAAGATGCATCCGACGGCATCTTGAACGGCATGATGGGCGGAACCTCCATCACCATGGGCGGCATGGGCGGCGGCATGATGGGCGGTGGCGGCACCATGATGCAGTCCACGGCCGGGACAAGCGGGCTGGCCACAGCGATGACAACGTTCCTGGGGTCAACAGCGAACAAATCAGGACTTACGGCATCAGGCATGCAGACGCTCATTAACACGCTGGCTGCGTCAAGCGGCACGATTTAATGATCGCCTGTAGTTAGGCCGAATTCCTTTTTAACAATAAACAAAAATGACAGCCGGAGATGGAGCCGGCTGTCATTTTTTTATCCTATTCAGCTACCTTCTTTCGATAGACAGCTGACACCTCAAGCTGCCACCTTCCGTGCTATTGCCGTATTATGCCTGGATGCGGTCCTCTCAATGCGAAAGTGCTCCATCTGGATTTCTTCTTGATGATGTACTTCAAAAATGTTTGCCAAAGCTGTAACCTTTTCGTTTCTCGTTCGTCTTATGTTTGTCTATAAAATTTTGAATTAGGAGATGGCACTATGAAAAAATGGAAAGTTGTTGTCGCTCTCTGTGTTGGTGTCTTTTTGGCTTTGGTGGTGATCGCCCCGGCGGAAAGCAGCGCCGGGGTAAATATCAATGTAACGATCCCCTTTCCCGGGATGGTAATTTCGGCGCCGCCTGTCATGGCCGTTATACCCGGGACCTATGTATATTATCCGCCTGATGTGGGTGTGGATGTTTTCTTTTACAACGGTTCCTGGTACCGCCCTTACCGGGGACAGTGGCTTATAGCGGCCGAATATAACGGGCCATGGGGGTCTGTTGCCATCCAGAGGGTGCCCGGTGTTTTGATGAATTTGCCGTCGCATTATCGTCAGGTTCCTTCCGGATACGAGCGCATGCCGTACGGAATGGTCAAGAGGAACTGGCGGACCTGGGAGAACGAACGGCACTGGGACAACTATGAGAACAGGAGAGATCATGCTGACCATGGTGGAGACGGGTATGAGAGACCGCAGCGTGGGCATGGGATGGGACGAGGTATGGGCATGGGAATGCACGGAAACGATTAACCGCGCATCACGGGAGGCATGTCCGGCATGGGCGGGCGGCGGTAAGCAGAGCAGCGAGCAGTTCTTAAAATCAAATCACAATAATCAGGGAGAACCGACATGAAGAAGGTATTAACGGCAATTATGACAGGAAGCATTCTGATGTTCGTAACATCGGCGTTCGCCCTCACGCTGGATGAGGCAAAGACAACCGTCGATAAACAGGCCGCGGAGAGGAAGCTTGGCGCCAACGACCGCTCCCAGGCGGTCCCCATACTCCAGGGCCTTGTTGACAAGGGTGTGCCGGTAGAGCACGCCTCCCGGGTGGTCGAAGCGTCCATCAACCAGGGGATGAAAGGCAAGGACCTTGCCGAGGTTGCCAAGTCCATAGAGACGGTGCGGCCCGGCGCGAGGAAAGACGCAGCCACGGTGGCGGCTGATGCAATACAGCACAAGTATAACACGCGGGAAACAGCGCAGATGACGAACGCCTTCGGCAAGACGGTGGCAGCCGGCGCCCCGGTCGACAAGACCTCACAGGTAATGTCCAGCGGGATCAAGAAAGGGCTCAGGAGCGGCAGGATAACTGCCGCTGCAAATACCTATGCCGGAGAGATAAAATCCGGAACAGCTCCGGACAAGGCCGCGGAAAACGCAACACGGACCATGGACAGGGATAGGACCATGCGCCAGGACCGCGACATGTCGCGCGACCGTGACCATATGGGCAACGGGCTTGGAATGGACCATGGCACGGGCATGGATCATGGTTCCGGCATGGGGCCTGGCATGGGCGGATCAAGACGATAAGTCAACAAAAATACACTCCGTACTTTAAAGAATCAAACAAACCCGATATGGCAGCTGCACTATGCGGCTGCCTTTTTTAATATTTTGCTCTGCTATACTCATATCTCCTGTTTTGCCTGTTCATTGAAATTGTTTGATCACGAGTTGTCCTGCCTGCAGCCGTGAATGGCATCCTGCGCCCAGGCAGCGAGCCGGTCAGGCTCTTCCAGAATGTCGGCGGGGACTTCGAAGTAATTCTTGAGCGTCTGCCCGGGGTTCGGCCGGAAGGACTTCATTCCGCGCTCGACATAATCAGTTCTCGTCGTGTTGTTCGTTTTGAAGTACAGCCTGCCTTTGAAGATGATGCCGAAGAACGTTCCCCCGCGATAAAGGCCATGCCCGCCGAACATGGCGCGGTCACGCCCTCGAGCCCGCTGAGCTGGTCGATAATGAAGTCTTTGAATGAGTCGTCCTTTGTCGGGAACATATGCTCACTCTTACGATTTCGGTTTATGAGCCTTGAACAGAGCGCCGACGGTATACGCCGAGGTTCGAAAACCCGTCATCCCCAACCATTCAACTTCCTTAAAACCCGCCTCTTCCAGCAATCTCGTTTGATCCCGGACCGGGATCGCGCCGCCGATTCATTGCGACCACGCTTCAGCGCTTCCTGCAAGGGATGCAGGTAAATCTTTATCCAGTACAACGTCGGCAAACTGCAGTGCCCCGCCCGGCTTCAGAACGCGATAGATTTCCTCGAACGTGACCTGCTTGGAGGGGGAGAGGTTGATGACGCCGTTGGATATGACCACGTCGAAGGAATGGTCAGGATAGGGAATGTGTTCCATATCAACCGTTTTGATCTCAACGTTTGCAATATCTGACTTCGCAAGGTTCATCCGGGCAAGGGACGCCATTTCATAGGTCAGGTCAATCCCGCACACCCTGCCTTGATCGCCGACAAGCCGGCCCGCAACATACATATCGAAACCCGCCCCGCAGCCGACATCCAGCACAGCCGACCCGCGACGGATCTCTCCGAGTGAAAAGGGGTTTCCGACGCCGCAAAAGGAATCAAGGAGCTGCGGAGGCGCGCTTTGGATAAGGGCGCGGTCGTATCCGAGGAGCTCCGCGCCCTCTTTGCCGGTAGGATACTGGAATTTGCCCGCCGCTGAAACAGCTACCTCGGCATACTTCTGTCTGACCGCGCTTTTGATCGCTGCCGGGTCCTGCTGCGGGCTAACGTTTGAGAGCGTCTCAGCATTGTCGCGCCGGCAAACTCCGGCGGCGCCAGCGGGCGGTCAAGCAGGATTTCCGGCATTGATTTTAAATTGATCGTTCATATTACCCTCCGTAATAAGCCCCTATCCCAGTTTCTCGATCAACTCCCTCACGGTCACGAAGAGGTCTCCCGCGATCGGATGCACGCGTGGGGAAGCGTGAGTTTGATTGAGCCTCATCAAAGGAGCCTCGGTGTCCTTGTTGAAGCACAATATTTCCGCGCGCGCGCCGATGTAGTCGATGTGCTGCGGCGCGCCTGAGATGCCGAGGGCGATGATGAGTTTCGGATTCACGCGAACGCCGGTCTGGCCGATCTGCGCATCGAGCGGAAGGAGCTTCAAATCCTGCGTGACCTTGCGCGTGGCGCCGAACAGGGGCGCGAGGCCCATGGATTCCAGTTTCTTCTTCAGCTCCTGCGCCAGTTCATATCCCGCTTTGTCCCTGATGCCGTAGCCGAGGTCAATGATCACGTCGGCTTGGGAGAGCGTGGGCACAGCGATCGGCAACAGGGGCATGATCCAGTCGGAATCGATTTCAATGGCGAGGGCCGAGACCTTGAAATCGGCCCGCTCTGAAGGGGCGGGGAAGTCAGACTCAAAGGCGACCGTAACGAAGGCCGGCCCCTTCTCATATGCGCAGAGCCTGACGAGCTTGCCTTCATAGACAGGCAGGGAAAAGACGAGCCCGCCCGTTCCCTGCTTCTCGATGCGCGTTACGCCGGAGCAGAGCAGGACCGTCTTGTTCGAAGCTTCCCATTCGCCCGCCACAAAGGCGAAGGAACCGGCCCACTCCGTTCCCGCGAGCACAAACGTCGCATCAGACGTCTTGATGAGCGACCGAAGCAGATTGCGTTTCCCGTCGTTCGACAGCCTGCCCCCTCTGGTATCGATGCAGTACGCCTGCTCACAGCCATTCGCCCTGGCAAGCCCCAGAAGCTGCGGCCACAGCGATCGCGGCGCCGCGATCGCGGCGCGCATTTTCTTGCCGAGCAGGTCCGCTGTCATGCGCGATGCGCGAAGAACAGCCAGGTTCGACCTCGGTTCATTTGGATCGAGCACGGCCCAGACCGCATCGCCATCGCTCAACGTGCCCTTCGTGACGCTTCCTTTGTAATCCGGCGCAGAAGCTGCGCTCGCAGATGCGGCAAAGGACTTGAGATATTCCGCCGCCTGGCCGACCGTGGCGATCATCCGGGTGATTGCCGCGGAGCCGGCAGGCTGTTCGAAGCGTTCGGACGCCGCAGCGGGTTTTCCGGCGAATTCCAGAACGCGTATTCGCGTCATCATAGAACCGACGGCATCGGTCATGCACATCAGCGGCTCCGGGGTCATGGCCGTGACGCTGATCACCGCCGGGGGGGCAACGTGTAAAAAACCGCTGCCGTCTGTCTTGACCTCTATCTTCTCGCGGCGATAGTGGAGCCTCTTGAGGGCGCCGGCAAGATAAGCGCCGAGACTTTGGTCGCCATTCCGGCAATCCGCTCCAATAATGATAAGGTCGTATTGCTGCAATGCCTCGAGGTCTCTCACGGTTTTTACGTACGCGCCGGGTCTCGCAGTGGGACCGATATCCAGGCGCAGCAGGCCGTCAACGCGAACACCCGCGGACATCCTGAGGAGGGCGTCATGCTCGGGGCCGCCGGGCATGAGCACATCGACGATCACCTGAGGACCGCTTTGGGACTTGAGCGCGAACATGTGCGACAACCCGGCAAGGTCGGACGGGTCCAGCCGCCAGACAAGTTCCCGGAGCTGTCCGTCCGATACTCTCGGGCCGGGAGAGATGTCGGCGATTGGCCTGACAATGGAGAGGACGCGTACCGGGGCATACAGCGCTCCCGGCGCTTCATAGTGTCGAGAAGGTTTTGCTGCCATGCCGGCGAGGACGGCATCTGTAATAACCACCTCGGGCATGTCCAAGCCGTCTCTCACACGCTCCCCTGTTGATACATATTTTCCGCTGAGGTGTTCGAGACGAGCTATTGCCCTGTCGGCAGCGCGTTGCGCCGCGGCTTGCATCCCGGGTATATAGTCCGGAGAGTTTTGCGCGAGAAGTGCGTTTGAATCGTTCAGCCATCTCACCCGGTAATAAATACATTCAAGCCGAAGTATCTCGCCGGCCATCTCGGCAAGCGGGAACAGGGCGGGCTGAAGCATGGCATCGGACCAGCCGGCGTCGCCGAGGAGAGCCGCGGCTTCTTTGACGTGCAGCCGGAGCCTTCTTTTCCACGACGCCAGCGTTCGCAAGGCGGCGTCTTCCTGCTGTTCAGTGAGCTCGGGCCAGGAAGCGGCCTGGGCGATCAGGTCTTTTAATGATCAGAAAGCGCTGCACTTCGTTCGTGCCTTCGTAGATCGTGAGGATGCGGCTGTCGCGGCGCGCTTTTTCGAGCAGGAACTTCTCGGTCTGGCCCGCCGGGCCGAAGGCGCGCTCCACGAGCGTGAGGAGTTCATGGATGTCCTCGGAACAGACGTATTTAGCTATGGCCGATTCCATGCGCACCGACTCATGCGGCCGGTCGAAGAGCCCGACGAGGTAATAGGCGAGGGTTTCGCTGCCGAAGAGAACGGCCGCGGCCTCGCCCAGGAGGCTGTCGCGTTCGGGCGAGGCGGGGATTGCCTGGGCCGCTTCCTGCATGAGCTTGCGCATGAGCGCGCCGGACACCACGGCCAGGCCGCAGCGGCCGACGTTCAAAGTTTCGAGGGCGTTCACCTGGCCATGTCCCTCGTAGCCGATGACTGCCTCGCGCGGTACGCGTGCGCTGTCGATCGATATCTCGTTCGTGGGCGAGCCGCGCTGGCCCGTTTTTTTCTCGTCAGCGCCGACCTTGAGCCCCTCGGCGTGCCGGTCGACCATGAAGCCGGTGACGCCCTCCGGCGTCTGGGCGTAGAGACAGAACTGGGTCGCGATGCTGCCGTTCGTGATCCACATCTTTGCGCCCGTCATGCTGTAATATTCGTACACGAGTCCGGCATTTGATTCCCGCACCTGGCCGATGTCGTGGAACGGACATTCCTTCCCGTTACGGAGGTAGTAGCGAATACCCTGATCGGTCGCGTAGTCGTACTTGTCGTACTTGATCGGCGCTACCTGCCCGTCAGGCGTGTGATAGGCAATGCCGTGATCGAGGAAAACGATCTTGTCCGCATCGATCAGGTACCTGGTGCTCTTCTCGTCGTCATTCAAATAAAAAGAATACCTGCCGTCGTCAAGGCGGTGTAAGCTCCGGCGCTTTGCAGCTTGGCCGTGGTCTTGACCCCGCCCGAGTCGGACCCCGCCGTGGGCTCGGTCAGGGCAAAGGCGCTTACACCGCCGTGGCCGAGAAAGCGGAGAAAGAGCTTGTGGCAGCGCTCACGGCGCGGCAGCTCATCGAGCGCCGCCTGCACGTCGGGCATGAGCTTTGCGAACAGTTCGTCTGCGTGTTTGAGGTTCGAAATAAATCCGTTGAAGTCTCCGCGCCTGCCGGCGATGCCCGCGCCGTAGAAGGCCCGTAGAAAGTTGGCGGCAAGGTATTTGACCACGCGGGTGCGGCGAATGCGTTCGTCAACGAGCTTCATCACGGCCTCGTATTCTTTCCTGATCCAGGCGGGGTTGGGATTGGAAAGGGTCCGGACGAGCTTCGCGAGCCGCGCGCCGATCTCGCCGAGCTTTCGTTCATCCTGTGCCAGGGGCGCCAGCTCTTCGCGCACGCGCGGCAGTTCTTCCTCGAGACCGAGCAGGATCGGGGTAGTGCCGATGCTCGTGCTCGCCATGATCAAAAGGTCGATGCCCGCATCGCCGAAGCTGCCGGCCATGGCGTTTAAAATGTAGTATTCCGCTTTCCGCCATCCCAACCCGTCTTCGGTTCCGGGGATAGTGGTGGCGAGCCATTTGTTGTCTTTTGCCGCCTGGAGCACCTCGTCGGGCAGACGGTGGACCTTCTCGATGTAGCGCTCGATATGAAGGCCGTCGAACTTTTTGTCGCGGCAGTTCTTTTTGAACCAGTCCGCGAGTTCGATCCAGCGAGCCCTGAGTTTCGCGTCATGGAGCTGCATCTCGGGCACGAAGCGGGCGGAACGGTCGAATGCGGTCGTGAGGAAGCGGCCGGATCTGTGCGGCGCTCCCGAAGGTGCACAGAACGCCTCGTAGTATGCATCCAGTGTCACCTCATTCCCCGCGGGT
Source organism: Nitrospirota bacterium (assembly GCA_963790205.1). GTDB lineage: Bacteria > Nitrospirota > UBA9217 > UBA9217 > UBA9217 > CAWBNQ01. Next base: position 177,004 of record CAWBNQ010000014.1, on the reverse strand, counting down.
TCGACGGGGAATACGGCCGTCGGGGACACGGCGCCGCGCCCAGCGGACAGCTCCGCTTTTTGTACCGCGTCTTCAGCTAATGCGAGCAGCACCTCGACAGCGGCAGCCTCGGCCTCCATGCTTTTGCCTTCGTCCAGCCCTTTCTCGATTATTGCCAGTAGATCGCGAACAGCCAGCGCGATGGCCTTGGCTTCGCCTGCGAGCGAAGCATCGGCACGAGATGAAATCAACGTACACTTCCTGGTGATTGCCGTCAAACGCAATGCCGGCGGTCCCAGCGGCTCTCCGCGGCCGGCATCGAGACTGCTGAAAAGGGAAAGGGACCGATCGCGGCTTTCTTCGCCTAATGCGGCGTGCAGTTTCGCCGAAGCCCCATAGCCGGGCGCAAGGAACCTGAACAGCGAACTGTCACGGTAGAACCTCGAAAGCAGGTCGTCCTCGGAATAGGCGAACCCGCCGAAGACCTGGCCCGCGTCGTAGCCCATGGCGCCCGGCTCGGGACTGAAAGCCATGGCGGCGACCGAGGCGCAGAGGAGGTTGAAATCGAGTTTGGAGTTCTGAGTTCGGAGCGCCCCCTCATGCCCTGCACTCGCACTCGTAAACGCTGGGTGCAGGCCCTTTCCCTCTCCCCAGAGGGGAGAGGATTCCGTCGATGTCTTGTACAGGGTTTCCAGCAGGAGCCGCCACGCTTCGGTCCGGCCGATCATGGCTTTGACCGCACCGAGCTTCGCGATGCCGTCACGGCCCTCGGTGTCGAGCATCTGGCCGGGGAACTGGACCCGTCCGGCAGCATGCTCCTTTATCCTTTTGCAGAGATAGTCTCCGGCGCCCAACGCGATCGCGAGGTACGAGGCCGCATCGGGCGCGTCTCTCCCCTCGGCGATCATGAGCGCCTGTTTTTTCACGGTGCAGTCCAGGACGACATCGGACAGCGCCGCTGCCCTGAAACCGATCGCCGGCGTGGGGGTGATCGTGACCCCCGGTGTGGAAAGCGGAACGATATGGCCTTTATTGTTTGCGGTAACGAGAAGAGTATTGCACGCGGCAAGCGGCATAAGATGGAACGTTCCCCGGAGCTTCACGCTGTCGATCGATTCACGGATGTCGATATCGTCCGAAGCTACTGCGCAGATGCCGGGAGGCAGGGTGATTTCCGCTTTTGCCAGCACTGCGACTGCAGGGAACTGATACGCGGCGATCAGGCCGAGCGCGGGACTGACGGACGAGAGCGCGCGCACGGCGTCTTGAGGTGCGTCCTGATGTTCGGAGATGAAGGCCCATAGCTTTCCGGCCCACTCCGGGGGCAGGGGACCCTCTTCCCATTGCTTCACGACCCTGTCGGGGAATAAACTCGATACTTCATCGTAGGTAAGAGTGCTGCCCGTATTTGTTGTTGCCGGGTCGGAGCTCCGCGCGTCTTCGCGATCGCCGGTCCATGCCTGGAGCCGCTGCTCGACCCGTTGACAGCAGTAGAGCGCATGAAATAATCTTCCTTCGGCAAGCCTGACCTCGAGATTATTTCGCTCCGCCCGGACCATGTGGGTCTGGGCGGACCTGCCGTCGTTCACGAACGCCGCTTCGAGCTTCTCGAGCTTTTCTCCGAGTCTCCTGCCGAGCGCCGACGGCCATGCCCGCCGCGTTTTGTCGGCCGAGGAGGGCAGTTTTGCCACGCTGTCCCTGAAGGCCGTTAACGCCATCAGCGCGGCACGCGAGGAACGCTTGATCCCGTCGCTCACATACCACACTGTTTCTTCGAGCAGGACCGGGGCCGTCGCTGCCTGCTGTTGTTTCGGAGGCGCTGATTTCATCGTCTCGATCAAGGACGCCATTGCCGCGCTCTCGGGCCGGTAGATGAGCTTGTGGTCCGTGTGTCTTCCCCAGAGAACGCGGCCGGGCTCGGCCCGCCAGCAGGACTCGCATTTGATGCAGTTCTCATAGTTCACCGTCACCCTGCCGCGGCCGGCAAAGGGCGGCGCGTCATAGACGTAGACGCGCGCCGGGCAGACCCACCAGAGCCCGGCCTGGGACATGTCGGGCTGGGCCTTGATCGATTCCGGCCAGAGCGTTCTTATGTGCGACACTGTTCCGGCGCGGTAGGTGTTCGTGGCGAGCTTTGCGTCGAGGCTGACGGCCGGTCTGACCGCGTCGAGGTCCCTTGCCTTTCTCTGCGATTCGTTGTACGCCATCACCGGCTCGGCAAGAAACCGGTCCACCGGTGTTTTGAGCACGTAGAATCGAAAGGCGTCCCACAGTGCCGTGCCGAGAGCGATGATGAAGAGAAGCATGCCGAACAGGGGAAGCACGATGATGTCGGTCAGCTGCAAGCCCCTTATGACGTGCCGCAAGGCTGTTGAAAGTTTTTTCCCGACAGGCTGATCATCGTTCCCGTAGATTTGCTCGAGCGCGCTGAGGAGCGCGGGGGAAAGCCTTTTGATCAGCGGGCCCACGGGCCAGGGCAGGGTTGTTGCATCAACATCCTTGCCTGCAATGCGAAGGATGATGCCGAGCCTTGCCCCGCGCGCGGGAGCTTTTTTAAAGATATTCGTAAACCAGCGCCGGAAGGTGCCGGCGTTGATCGTTGAGGTCACCATCGGTTTCCAGAGCCTGAGGCTGCTGATCATGCGTGCGGTGTCGGTGATCGCTTCCTTCAATCCGCGGATGGAGAGGATGTGGTTTCTGAGGAACCTCCCGGTCTCGATAAGGCTTCCGTTCGACAGGAAATGGGCCGTGCCGCAGGCCATGTCCGCGGTCCTGCCGAAAAGCACCTTCGATTTTCCGAAGTAATGCGGCCATTGAGAAAGATACTGAGCGTTCTTTCCGTAAACGCTCTCACGGAGCGGGTCGAGATATTCTTGTGCAAGATTTTTCTCGTCCGGCGTCCGGCCGTGCAGGAGGAGGGTCCTGGCTGCCCGCGCAAAATAGAGTCCCGTTGCCGAGGCAGGGCCGGTGAAATTCGGGAAAGGGAGGTCGACGCCGAGTCCGGCTGACGCGCCGCCGACAACAAGCCCGTCTTCGATGAGTTTCGGCCGTTCCCGCCATCCGCCGCTCCTGATGATCTTCGTGCCGTAGGCTGAAAGCGCGGCTCCCTCCGTCAGTTCCTTGATAAAAGGAAGTCCCTTCATCCATTCGAACAGATTGTCGTGATTGCCGCGGTAGTTGTTCCGCACGTTGTCGAGGGGGACCACGTAGCCCATGGAGAGGCTGTCCTGGTTCGTATAGAGGAAGCCGCCGACGTTCAGCTTTGCGGTCCTGCCCCCGATCGAGGCGTTCCGGAGGAGCAGTTCATAGGCCGCGCCCTCGCCGGGGCCGAGCCTGAACCGCTTCTCGAGCTCTTCGGGTTTGAGCGAGAGCACGGCCTTTACCCCCTGGAGAAAGTGCGGTTCCGCCGCGCGTTCGAGCTGTTCAGCGCGGACGAGATGCGACGCGTCGCCTTCGGCAATGAAGGTAAGGTCGGCATACAGCGGGCCGCGGTTCGTCTCCGCGCCGATGACCCTGTTGTCTTTTCGGATGAGCGAGGTGACCGTCGTTTCCGTGATGTGGATTGCGCCTTTTCTGCGGGCAAGGTCCGCGAAGTAGGGATCGTATACCGGCCTGAGCACGGTGTAGCAGTTCTTGAACGCGTCCGGGTCGGTAAGCTCCACACCCACGACGTCAAGACCGTTGTGCACGAGCGTGCCGCGACGGACCACGCGCCGCTCGAACGGGGCTTTCAGAACGGCCTCGGTCCCGAAACAGTCCTTTTCCGCCAAGCCCTCCGCGAAGTACACGCACCCGGACCAGTTCTCGGCCCCGGCGTATACGCCTGCCTCGAGCAGGGCTACGGAGATGCCCGTTCCCGCGAGCGCGCCCGCGGCAGTCACGCCGGCAGGGCCCGCGCCGATTATGATGACATCGAATTTATAATGCTTCATGAACGCTCCTTCGAAAACGGGGATGCAAGATTTACGATTCAAGGTCCGAGCTGTAGGTTCAAAAAGGAAGGCTATTTATCAGAAATCTATGGACAAATTATAGCAGAATATCAAAGCAGGGGCCATGATTTAACGGTTGGGTTTTACACAAATAAACTCCCGTTCCGGGAGTCCCTGATGGTATCATGATTTCAATGCAGCGGAAGACGGCATGCATGAAGGGAGAGCCGGCCTGCTTCAGACAGAGAACGGGCGGCTGCTACGGGTGTGTGCTGAAAGCGCGGGCGTTATGGGCCCGCGGGTTTGGATTGACTGCAATAAAACCCAGTTCCATCTGCTGAAACGAAGCTGAGAACATTCGAGAGATTGCTTTTGCAAAGATACTCGGGTAAAATTAATTTGGGCCTCTGAAAACGATTGTGGAGCATATTTGCATTTTCAAAAAACAGTTCCCTTGGACAAGGTATTCGTGGATGTGAACTCATCATAATCATTTTTTACTGATCACCACGGGAAAGGCAAGCTTTTTGGAGCGGACCGTTTGTTCATCGGGCTAAGTATGTTTTAATAAAGAGCCCGGGACAATTTCCGACAAACCAAGCGGGGGTTTATCGACATGAAGAATACCATAGGTATTGCAGTTTTTATTCTCGTTGTGCTGCTGCTCTTATTCTTGCTCTCTTCAAGCAAAAAAGTTCCCCCTATTCCGTCTGATGTCCTGCACAGCGGCATTACCACGGATGCCGGATGCGTCGCGTGCCACGGGCCCGCAAAGCAGGCGCCGCTTAAGCCGACCCATCCTCCCAAGGGACAATGCCTGGTTTGCCACAAGACGAATTAGCGACCATCCCCGTTTTTTGATCTTCTTCCTTGAATAGAGGAACCAGCCGTAGCGAAAGCAGGACCAGCGCTTCTCTCTCGTCCTTTGTATCTCCGCGGGACGGCAGGCGTCAGCTCAAATTGCAGCATCACTTTATCTGAAAATCATAATTTCCCCAGCTATATTTATTTTCGGCGATTTTCTTTGACAAGAGGAAGCGTACTCTATAATATTCCGGTGAACGACGGTTGTCCAAAATCCTGGTGGTCAATGAGGCGCCGGGAGGTTTCGGAGATACATCGCGAGTTCCACTGGTCTGCCCGGTGAAAGACCGGCGGTCCGCTGTTTTCAGGGGAGGTCTCTATGACGGATGTTCACGGGAGTCCCGGCAGGGAGCATACTCTTTCTTTTTTCATGATGGTCCTTATGGCGGGGATCCTGGCGTTCCCGCCGTCTGCCTGCGCCATCGAGGTAGGATGCTTCTGCACCTTCGTATTCGTCTCGGCCATGTTCTTGAGCGGCGTCGGTGTGACACTGCTCGTAAAGAACGCGCTGTCGAAGAAGTTGTGGAGGCTGTCCTTAACGAGGACGTTCTTCATCACGTTCCTTGAAGTGGTCCTGCTGGTCGCCATATTGATCATTCTCCAAACGAAATTCTATCTCAGGGTCCTCGCCTATCTGCCGCTCGCATTCCTCCTGAACTACGCCATGACCACAGCCAGGGTTCCGGCCCTGCCGGAACAGCAGACCCCGAAGAAGAGGGCTGCCATGGCTGCGCTCTCGTGCCTTGTCCTGCCCGTCGCTGTACAGATCATGGCATGGCTGGCCACGGTCCTGTCGAACATGATCACCTTTGCAGAGGTGAGGGTGTAAGCGGGCAGTGGATTATAAAAGAACACACCCGCGCTGTTACTATTGACGCCTTCTGATGCACGTTCACGGCACGGCCCCCCGTGCTCTTCCCGCATTCCCCTGTTTCGTGTTTTCCATATTATAATTGACAACACCATGATAGTTTGTTAATCTTAAAAAAATAAAAAATCCGGTTCATGCGGGCCCGTCGGACCCATGATGGTCGGTCAGGACCGGGAGAATGCCCCACGCTGATTGATTCAAACCATGGGTAGTCGGATTATTCAGCAGCCCGCCTCCCTATCTCAACATCTTTCAGGGGAAGACTACACGGTTTTTGCAGTTTCATGCGCACAGATCGTTCACTGCACAGGGGGTTATGAATTTTTTTTCACCAAGGGCCCTGCTGGAGGCGATGACGCCTCATACGCTGTTCGCCAGGCTTAGTATCGCCCGTAAGATGCTGCTGGGCTATATGCTGCTGGTCGTTCTCACCGTGGCCGTGGTGATCTATGTCCTCGCCGGCCTTCTGCGGCTGCACGGACTGAATAACGGCGTCATCCGGGTCGATGTGCCGGTTCAGGAAGCGGCCGACGACATGCTCGACGCTATTCTTGCCCAGGACAGCTACGAAAATCGCTACCTGATTTTAATGCGAACGGATGTCCGCAGCCTGTTCTGGAAGCGCGGCGAAGAGTTCGATGCCAAACTTGCTTTGCTCAAATCACTGCCCGGCCAAGAGAGCTTTCCCTTGAGGAAAATAGAGAAGCTCCACCGGCAGTACGGCGATCTCTTTATGAAGGAAATGCGGCTGGTCATGGCGGGAAACCTGAGCGAAGCCTCGGCGCTGTCCAACCATGAATTAAAGAGCAAGCTGGAACAGGTGATAGAAAGCCTTAAAACCATGTCAGCGGAAGCAAAACGGTCCCAGGAAACCAATATGAAGAAAATCAGCCGTGTCGCGGATTCGATTTTCATCACCACGGCAGTGCTGTGTGTCCTCAGTATCATTATCGGTGTGCTGGCAAGCCTCGTGGTGACCAACCACATCGCCTCGTCAATCGGCAAGCTTAAAGTGGCCGCGGGGCGTGTCGCCGAGGGAGATTTTTACGTTGATCCCCGTATCGATACTCAAGACGAAATCGGGAGTTTGTCAGAGGCCTTTCGCCGCATGGGACGGCGACTCGGCAAGCTTGAGGAAATGTACCTGGATGCAAGCCCGCTCACGCGGCTGCCCGGGGGAATTGCTATAGAAACCGTACTGAAGCGGCGGCTCGAATCCAAACACCCATTTGCGTTCTGCGTGCTCGATCTGGATAACTTCAAGGCCTTTAACGATCATTACGGCTATGCCCACGGCAACGACGTGATCAAAGAGACCGCCCGCATCATCGAAGACGCGGTGAAGGCAAAAGGGTCGTCTGAGGACTTCGTGGGCCATGTCGGCGGCGACGATTTTGTGGTGATCACGACACCGGCGACGATGCGCGAGATAAGCGCAGAAATCGTAAAGCAGTTCGACGAGCGCATCCCCGATTTTTATGACAAGGGGGACCGGGAGAACGGCTTCATCTTCGGCAAGACCCGGTATGGAGAGGCTATGCGGTTTCCGCTCATGACCATCTCGATAGCGATCGTGACCGATGAACAGCACAAGCTTTCGGACCCGCTCGAGGCCTCTGAACTCGCAGCCGAGCTCAAGGACTATGCCAAGACGATAGCCAGGAGCGTGTATGTGGTGGACAAGAGGAGAACAGGATGAAAGGGGCTTTCCAGTGCCTTGAGAGAAGGGAAGGGGGCGCCCCTGCGATGTGCCTTCTGACTTTGACGCTTATTCTGATGCTGGCAGGTTGCGCACCGCTGATGCAGGGTTTGGCAGGGGGAGAAGGCGCGAAGAAATTCCGGGACGCGGGGACCGCCTTCGATCAGGGACATTACGGTGAGGCGCGCGCCTCATACCGTGCGCTGGCGGAAGACCTCTCCGATCCGCGCCGCGCCGAGCAGGCGCAGTTTAACGCAGCGTATCTTCTCGTGTACTATAAGAATCCGGACAAGGATTACCGTCGTGCTGCGCGGGAGTTTGAGGAATTTCTGGTCCGGTACCCATCGGGCACACTCGCCGGCGAGGCACGGAGCTGGCATGACGTCCTCGGGAGCTTGGAACAAACGAGGACGAATGAGCTTATGAAGGAGGTCGATACGCTAACGAGGAAAGTGGAGGCATTGACAGAGGAGCTGCAGAATGTTCATGCCGATGATGAAGCGGTCGCCAAAGAGCGGAACCTGCTTCTCACTGAGAAGAACAGCCTCACGATGAAGGTCGACGAACTGCTGAATGATAAGGACGGCCTGCTCAAGGAAAAGGCCGCACTCCTCAAAGAGCGAGACGGCCTGGCCAAAGACAACAGCGGGCTGGATAAAAAGATCGACCTTTTGACGAGGGACAAGGAGGCTCTGGCCCGTGCCAAGGAAAAGCTGGAGAAAAGTCTCCACGATCTCACGATGGTCGATGTAAAGATGGAAAAGAAAAGAAAAAAGGTGAAGTAGTCACCTACGAGATGTTACGCCCTGTCCCGCCTGCTGTTCTTCAGGCTTTTCAGCTTCCGTTTCTGTGCTTCTATCCGCTTCCGTTTCTTCTTTATCGAGGGTTTCTCATAAAAACGACGGTTCTTCAGTTCCCTGAAAAGGCCGTCGGTCTGCATTTTTCGCTTGAGAAGCCGTATGGCTTTTTCGATGTTCCCGTCAACTCTTATCTCCAATTATCCCGACCTTTTCCGCTTCCGCCGCCCCGGTCAAATCCCCGCTGGCCGCCTCTGCCGCCTCCGCCACCGCCTGGCCTTCCGCCGCCTCGTCCGCCCCGCTCTGTCTGCGGTCTTGCTTCGCTCACATTCAGCGCACGGTCCTGAACGGTGGTGCCGTTGAGCTCCGCGATCGCCTTGTCTGCATCCTCATCAGACGCCATTTCAACGAAGCCGAACCCTTTTGAGCGCCCGGTCGCGGCGTCGGTTATGATCTTCGCAGACAACACCTCTCCGATCGGTGAAAAGATATCTTTGAGCCCGTCTTCCGTCATTTGGTACGACAGATTGCCTACGTACAATTTCTTGGCCATGTTACTCCTCCTCCGAGTTTGTTGATCCCGCTTTGCCCGCAATGGAAGGCCCCTGCTCCTGGCAGGATTGCCTACTGCTTTACGACGTTAACCGCCTGAAGACCTTTTGGTCCCTTCTCGATGTCGAAACTTACCGCATCCCCTTCCGCGAGAGACCTGAAACCGTCTCCCTGGATCGCCGAGAAATGGACGAACACATCGCTCCCTTCCTCGCTGGTGATGAAACCATAGCCTTTCGCGTCATTGAACCACTTTACCGAACCGTTCGACATTTTTTGCTCCTCCTTCTGAAGTGTGAAAATCCCCTTTGTACAAAAAAAATAGCCGCAAATCTACGCGATGTAGTTTTTGCAGCCTGGCAATTAACAAAAACTCACGTTCCACTCTCTATTTCCCTAGAATCTGCTGCAATAATACTCCCTTGAGAACCGGATTGTCAACCTTTTTTTGCGCGTTTATTGAATTCCTTGCATTGAGCCGTCCCCGTCTTTATTACAAGCGTCCCGGTTTTTTTTCTCTCTTCGCGGCCTCTTCTCTCCGCCTCTTGGCGAAAATCCTGACGGGCGTACCGCGGAACCCGAAGGCCTCGCGCAGATTATTCTCGATGTAGCGTATATAGGAGAAATGGACGCCGTCCGGATAGTTCACAAAAACTACGAAGGTCGGCGGCTTGATTGCGACCTGTGTAATATAGTAGTATTTCACGCGCCGGGCCCGGTAGAGCGGCGGTTCATGGTGGGCGGCGAGTTTCTCGAAGACCCTGTTGAGCTCGGCCGTGGGCACTCGCTTTTCGCGCTCCTCGATCACCTTGTCGATTTCCTCAAAGACCTTCGTGATCCGCTGTCGGGTCTTGGCGGAAAGGGTGATCACCGAGGCATAATCGACGAATTTGAGCCGCTGCTGCACGTCGGTCATAAACCGCTTGTATGCCTGCTCCTTGTCCGGCACCAGGTCCCACTTATTGAGCACGAGGATGATACCCTTGCCCTCTTCATGGGCGAGCCCTACGATCCGTTCATCCTGCTCGGTGATGCCTTCCGAAGCGTCGATCAGCACGAGCGCTACGTCGGCGCGGCTCAAACTTTTCATGGCCCGCATCACGCTGTACTTTTCGATCCCCTGACTGATCCTGCCGCGGCTCCGGATTCCCGCAGTGTCCACGAGGACATACCTTCTGCCGTAGTACTGATACATGCTGTCCACGGCGTCCCTCGTCGTGCCTGCCACGGGACTGACGATCATGCGGTCCTCGCCGATGAGCGCGTTCACGAAGGACGACTTGCCCACGTTCGGCCGTCCGATGATGGCTATTCTCGGGGCATCGGCAAGTTCTTTTTCTTCCGCCTCCGGGGCCGTCTCGGGAAGCATGCGTCCGAGCTCGTCCATGAGTTCGGAGAATCCCTGCCCGTGCTGGGCCGACACCGGAAAGAGGGTATCGATGCCGAGACGGTAGAAGTCGGGGATGAAACCTTCGTGTTTTTCACCATCGACCTTGTTCACGGCGTAGATCACGGGTTTGCCGGAAGCGCGAAGCCGCTGCGACACCTCGATGTCCGCCGGGAGGAGGCCCTGCTTGCCGTCCATGAGGAAGACGATGAAGTCCGCCTCTTCCACGGCGAGCGTGGTCTGCTCCCGCATTTTTGAGTACATGGGGTCTTCGGTCTCAGGCTCGAACCCGCCGGTGTCCACAAGCAGAAAACGCTTGCCTTCCCACTCGGCCTCGGTGTAGTTGCGGTCCCTCGTCACGCCGGGCGTGTCCTCGACGATGGCGAAGTTCCTCCCGATGATCCGATTGAACAGGGTCGATTTGCCGACGTTCGGCCGGCCCACTATGGCGACGACTGGTTTAGGCATGATAGTTACAACAAACTCGCAGTTCTCATATCGAAATTCTAAAAGAATCGACGATCGCTGTGTTTAGAGTTTAGGATTTCGTGCTTCGGATTTGTAGTAAATGCACTATATCATGCTTACGCGCGAGAGTTCAAGAAAAAACCTTGCGAAGCCCCGGTAATTGTGTTATTTTTTACCTTCATATCACTCGTGGAGGCCGCCATGCGAATATTGACTGTTTCTGCATTGTGCATTCTCTTGTTTTCCGCATCCCCTGCCTGGGCCGATTTTTACCGTTATGTAGACAGGGAGGGCAAGGAGTTCTTCACCAATGACCTGAAACAGATACCGCAGGAATACCGGAACAGCGCGACGGTGGTCAAACCCGATGAGAGCCGTGTGAGCGTAGGCGAGGAGCCTGCCGCAACGGGTAAATCGCCTGCAACGGTCAGGGAGCACAAGGACAAGTACGGCAGGGGCGAGGAGTACTGGCACAAGAAGGCCGCCAATCTCCGCCTGAAGCTTCGTGACCAGCAAGACGAGTACGATATGGTCTTAAAGCAACTGGATGACCAGGACCAGAAGCCGAAGAAGATAGGCGGTAAAAAGAAAAAATCCCGATCGAGCCTTGAAAAAAAGCAGCTGAAGCTCGAAACAAACATGGCAAAGACGCGACGCTCTCTCGAAGTCGACCTCCCTGAGGAAGCGCGCAAGGCCGATGCGTATCCGGGGTGGATCAGGGAGTAATTGAAAACAGCTATCGACCGCTGAAATCGTGGAGGCCGTGAGGTTATTGAACGTGTAACCTCTGCTTGATTTTTTCTCGGCGGTCTCTGCGTTCTCTACGGTGAAAAAGCTTTTCCGGTTTAGTTCAGTATGAAAAAAATCATTATTGCTCGAAACATTATGCACGCCATCGGCAGTCACGATACGATCTTTCAACGGAGCAATATCACGACATTTCCCGCCCGCACCTCTGAAGAGATCCTGAATTTGCACGGCGTCCATAGGGCGGACATCATTATCACGGAAGAGGGTTTGCCGCTGATGGGCGGCATCAAGCTCTGCTCAACGATCCGGAGCGACGCGAGACTAAAAAACGTATCGGTGATCCTGATCTGTGAGGGCCCCGAGTCATCACTCTCGCAGTGCCGGGATGCGAAAGCCAATATCATGCTTCCCAAGCCGCTTGACCCTTCCCAACTCACCTGGAAGGTGTCCGAATTGCTCCTGGCCCCCCGGAGGGAGGACATGCGGACGCTGCTCCATGTGTCCGTGAAGGGGCAAGAGAAAAAATCGACCTTCGTCGGCGTGTCGCATAACATCAGCATCTCTGGCATGCTTTTCGAAGCCGACAGGGTGTTGGAGAGAAGCGACCGGGTGACCTGTATATTTCAGATCGGCCGCCGGGAGATCGTAGCGGATGCCGAGGTCAAACGACTGGTCAGGATTGCGCCGAACAAATACCAGTACGGCGTACGATTTATCAATCTCAATATGAAATACATTATTCTCATCGAGCAGTTCATCAAGGGGCGCGTCAAGCATTAACGGTTGCCGGGCCTGTCCCGGTGACACTATGCTGCGCCGGTCGCCCCGGGTTTTGGAGGCAGTGTTTTGGACGAACGGTACGATTTTAAGAAAGTTGAAGAGCGCTGGCAGCGCCATTGGGCCGAGCAAAAGACCTTTACGGTAACGGAAGACGCGTCGAAGCCGAAGTACTACTGTCTCGAGATGTTCCCGTACCCGTCAGGCAGGATCCACATGGGCCACGTTCGTAATTACGCCATCGGCGACGTGATCTCGCGCTATAAGCGGATGCGCGGTTTCAACGTGCTTCATCCCATGGGCTGGGATTCTTTCGGCCTGCCGGCGGAAAACGCGGCGATCAAGCATGGTATCCATCCCGCCAAATGGACCCTCGAGAACATCGCCTTCATGCGCGACAAGCAGTTGAAGCGGCTTGGTCTGTCCTACGACTGGGACCGCGAGGTGACCACCTGCCTCGAAGAGTATTACCGCTGGAACCAGTGGTTCTTTATCAAGATGTACGAGCGCGGCCTCGCATACAAAAAACTCTCGTACGTGAACTGGTGTCCGTCCTGCAATACCGTGCTCGCGAACGAGCAGGTGGAGGACGGTCTTTGCTGGCGCTGCAGTTCCGTGGTGCAGCACAAGGAGCTCGACCAGTGGTTTTTCAAGATCACGGACTACGCCGAGGAACTTCTCTCCTCCATTGACAAACTTACGGGCTGGCCGGAGCGCGTGCTCACGATGCAGCGGAACTGGATCGGCAAGTCCGTCGGCGTGGAGGTGGACTTTACGGTCGAGGGCACGGGCGAGAAGCTCACGATCTTCACCACGAGGCCGGACACGCTCTTCGGCGTGACCTTCATGAGCATAGCGCCGGAGCACCCCATGCTGGAATCCCTCATCAAGGGGAAGCCGCAGGCCGACGACGTGCGCGCGTTCTGCCAGCGCGTTATGCGCGAGGACAAGGCGGCGCGCACCGACGAGAAACAGGAAAAGGAAGGCGTCTTCACCGGCGCCTATGCCGTCAACCCGTTGAACAGCGAGAAGGTCCCGGTCTGGGTCGGCAACTTCGTTCTCATGGAATACGGCACCGGAGCGATCATGTCCGTGCCCGCCCACGATCAGCGCGACTTCGAGTTCGCGAAGAAGTATACTATTCCCATTCGCGTCGTGATCCAGAATGCGGAGAAGAACCTCGAGCCCCGGGCAATGAAGGAGGCCTTTGTCGCGGAAGGGACGATGGTGAACTCGGGACCCTTTGACGGTACGCCGAATGCGAGGGGGAAAGAGACGGTCGCCGATTATGTTGAGACAGAAGAAGATCGGCGAGACGCACGGTGAACTGGCGGCTCCGCGACTGGGGAATCTCGCGCCAGCGCTACTGGGGCACGCCGATCCCGATCATCTACTGCGACGCTTGCGGCACCGTGCCGGTGCCCGAAAAAGACCTGCCGGTGCGGCTTCCGGTCGATGTCGAGCTCACGGGCAAGGGCCGCTCGCCCCTGGCCGAGTCCCGGTCCTTCCGGGAAACGACCTGTCCGAAGTGCGGCGGCAAAGCGTGGCGCGAGACGGACACGATGGACACCTTCGTGGACTCGTCGTGGTACTTCCTCCGCTACTGCTCCCCGAAAGAGACCAAAGCGCCTTTCGATAAAAAAGCGGCAGGTTACTGGATGAGCGTCGACCAGTACATCGGCGGCATCGAGCACGCCGTGCTCCATCTGCTCTATGCGAGATTTTTTACCAAGGTGATACGCGACCTGGGGCTTTTTGACGGCGATGAGCCGTTCAAGAATTTGCTCACGCAGGGCATGGTGATCAAGGACGGCGCCAAGATGAGCAAGTCCAAGGGCAACGTGGTGGACCCGGATTTTATCCTCACGAAGTACGGCGCTGACACGGCGCGGCTCTTTTCGCTCTTTGCCGCGCCGCCGGAACGCGACCTTGAATGGAGCGACCAGGGCGTGGACGGCGCATACCGGTTCCTCCACCGTGTCTGGACCATCGTGTACAAGCACAGCGAGGCGGTCAAAAACGTCAAGCCCGCGGGGTCCGAAGCGCGGGGGGACAAGCTCTTCCGCAAGACCCACCTCACAATCAAGAAAGTGACCGAGGACATCGAGCGCGAGTTCCACTTCAACACCGCGATCTCGGCGCTCATGGAGATGGTGAATGAGATGTACGATTACGCGTCGAACGGGTTCAACCCTGACAAGCAAGGGCCGGTGCTGCGGTTGGCGATCGACGCGCTCATGCTGCTGATCGCTCCTTTTGCGCCGCACTTTGCCGAGGAGCTCTGGGAATCGCTCGGCAACAAGGAGAGCATCGCGAACGCGCCCTGGCCAAAGTATGATCCCGAAGCGATCGTCGCGTCGGAGACTTACCGTCGTTGTGCAGGTGAACGGCAAGGTCAGAAGCAAACTCACGCTTCCCGCCGGCGGTTCTGATAAGGACGTCGAGGCCGCTGCCCTCGCGGACCCCAAGGTGAGGGAATTCATGAACGGAAAGACCCCAAAGAAGGTCATCGTGGTCCAGGGCAAGCTGGTGAATGTGGTGGTGTAAATCAATGCGGAAGGTGGAGTGTGGAATGCGGAGTAAAAGCGTCAGACTCATTCTTTCTCTGGTATTGGTCCTGATCGTATCCTCCTGCGGCTATCATATTTCCGGCACGGGTGGGATCGTGCCGGAGGGAGTGCGTACCATCTCGATCCCGGTGTTCTTTAACGCCACGAATGAACCCTATGTGGATGTGGAAGTGACACAGGCAGTGGTGGAGGAATTCCTGACCGACGGCAGGCTGAAGGTCATGAGCCTCGATGAGGCGGAACTTGCGCTCCGCGGCAAGGTCATGAAATACGAAGTGACCCCGCTCTCCTACAATCTCCAGGCTTACGTGCAGCAGTACCGGGTGCACATCGTGGTGGATGCAAGTCTGGAGGACCTGAGATCAAAGAAGGTCCTCTGGCAGGAGAAGGGGATCGAGTCCAGTTTCATATCCGATTATGCCGTTTCCTTCGATGCGGCGGGGAGAGCGGATATCAGGGACACGAGGGTCGCAAAGGACGCGGCCATCAAACAGGCGAGCCAGGACATTGCCTGGACGCTGCGGAGCAGGGTTTTGGAAGGGTTCTAAGGGCTTATTGATACCAAACTCCAAGCAACAGATCCCAAATAAATTCCAATGCCCAAGTCTCAAATTTCAAAGGATCGGGACATTGCGATTTGGAATTTGGAGCTTTGAATTTGGTGTTTGTTATTTGAAATTTGACCTTTTCATTATGCTTAAATATCAAGACCTCATATCAAGTCTCAAGCAGGGAAAGATCCTTCCCCTCTATCTTTTTTACGGCGAAGAGGAGTTTCTGATCCAGGAGGCGCTCGACCTTATCATCAAGAAGGTCGTTGACCCCGGCGCCAGGGATTTCAACTTCAATGCGCTCTATTGCCGCGATGTTCCGGCCTCGGAGCTCGTGAATCTTTGCCAGACCCTCCCGTTCATGTCCGAGAAACGGCTCGTGCTCGCCAGGGATTTCGATGCGCTCAAGGCCGCCGACCTCGAGGAATTGGCGCCTTATCTCAACGACCCGTCGCCGAGCACCTGCCTGGTGATGGTCTCGAACCAGGGAAAGTATGACAAAAAATCCGTCACTTCCGCAGTGGAGGCGCACGGCGCGGTTACGCGGTTCTACCCGCTCCTGGACCGCGAGATTATTGCCTGGATCGAGGGGTGGGCCAGGACGCGGGGCCTGTCCCTGCAGCGTGACGCGGCGCAGTATCTCTGGCAGACCATCGGCAACGATCTGCAGAAGATCGGCAACGAGCTCGAGAAGGTCGAAATTTATATAAAAGATAAGAAAACCATCACCTTCGAGGACGTGAAAGCGGCGGTGGAGGACTTCCGGGAGTACACGCCCTTCGACCTTGCGGCCGCCCTCGGGTCAAAGAACAGGGAAAAGGCGTTCCTCATTCTTTCCCGTCTGATCCAGGAAGGGGAGCAGCCCGTGGGCCTGCTCGGTTCGATCGCGTGGAATTTCCGGAGGCTGCTGCAAGCCAAGGCCATGGAGGCCGCCGGCACGGGGCCCGATGAGGCCATGAAGAAGCTCAGGCCCCCGGTAATATTTCATCAGACGGCCCAGTTCAAGGCCCAGATGAGGAGTTTCAGCCTGGACGAACTGCGCGAGACCTTTGAAGTGATGCTGTCAACGGACAAAACGCTCAAGTCGAGCGGGCTCTCGGGAAGACTGGTTTTGGAGCGGATGATTTTGAAGCTGTGCGGAAGCTGAGAAATGCGGAATGAAAAAATAAGGCGCCTTCCTCTGAAGGCGCCTCGGGGTTGACAATATCAATACCGGATATTACGCTGCGCCGATCTTGCTCACCCTGGTCGAAAGGCGCGAGATCTTGCGGGAGGCGGTGCTCTTGTGAAGGACGCCTGCGGAAGCGGCCTTGTCATAGGCCTTCATGGCCTTGACTAGGGTCTCCTTGGCAGCAGCGGCGTTCTTGGCCTCAACGGCCTGTTCCACCTTCTTTGCAATGGTCTTGAGCGCTGATTTTACGGATTTATTGATCTCATGCTTCTTTTCGGCCTGCTTCTGCCTTTTGATAACGGACTTGTGTATTGCCACTGCGCGCCTCCTTGGGAGTTAAAAACAGATTAACCTTTTAACATAAAGGGCCGCCAGGTGTCAAGAAAAAAAACCTTTTCTTGCCAGCGGGTTTCTGATACAGTTACCTCTTATTTTATAGAATTACGAGGTGTAGAAGGATGTCTGAGAACGTAAAGGTCGCAAAAGCGGCCGGGATCGTCGGTTCCGCCACGCTCGTTTCCCGCGTCATGGGATACGTGCGGGACATGGCAATGTCCTGGGCCTTCGGCACAGGCCTTGCCGCCGACGCCTTCTACGTGGCCTACCGGATCCCGAACCTTTTGCGTGAGCTTTTGGCCGAAGGCTCCATGTCAGCGGCGTTCATTCCCGTTTTTACCGAAACACTCACCAAGGAATCGAAGGAGAGCGCACTCCACCTTGCCAATGCGGTCTTTGCCCGGCTGCTCGTGATTCTCATCGTCCTGACCGGCCTCGGTATTGTATTCGCGCCTTATGTGGTCAACGTTATCGCCTACGGCTGGGTGCACAAGGCCGGGAATGAGGACAAGTTCCTCCTCGGGGTGACGCTCACGCGGCTTATGTTCCCTTATCTTCTTTTCATCGGCCTCGCCGCGCTGGCCATGGGTATGCTCAATTCGCTCCGTTATTTTCTCACTCCCGCTCTTTCTCCGGTGATGTTGAACGTTATGACGATCAGCGCCATAGTATTGAGCATTCGGTTCTTGCCCCAGCCCATCCTCGGGGTTGCCGTCGGCGTGGTATTGGGCGGCATGTGCCAGTTTCTGATCCAGGTGCCGGGTCTTAAAAAACAGGGCATGCGGATGCGGCCGGAGTTCACGCCTTCCCACCCGGGCGTGAAAAGGATAGGCCTGCTAGTGCTGCCGGTGTTCCTGAGCTCCTCGGTGAACCAGCTTAATATTTTCGTATCGACCATCTTTGCGTCGTTCCTGGCGACCGGCAGCATCGCTTATCTGTATTACGGTATGCGATTCATCCATTTTCCCCTCGGTATCTTCGGCATCGCCATCGCAACCGCGGTGCTTCCATCCATGTCGGTCCAGGCAGCACGGCGGGAGATGAATGAGTTCCGGGAAACATTCTCCTTTGGGTTGCGGCTGGTGTTCTTCATCATGTTTCCTGCCATGGCAGGCCTTATCACGCTCCGTATCCCGATCGTGAATATCCTGCTTGAACGCGGCCGGTTCGATCACAACTCGACGCAGGGCGTCGCGCTCGCGCTCCTCTGCTACGCCGTGGGGCTCTGGGCCTTTGCCGGGGTCCGCATCGTGGTCCAGGCATTCTACGCTCTCCAGGACACGCGAACACCGGTCGTCATCGCGCTCCTTGCGTTCTGTACCAACATCGCGCTGAGCGCCTTCTTCGTCTTCAAGACGCCGCTTGCCCACGGCGGCCTTGCGCTCGCCACCTCGCTCACCGCCATGCTGAATATCAGCCTGCTCACCATCCAACTCAGGAAAAAGATCGGCAGGATCGATGCCGGCCGCATTCTGCGGTCCCTGGTTAAAATTATTCCCGCGTCCCTGGCCATCGGCGTGATCGGCTGGTGGATCAGCAAAAACCCAGTATGGGAACACGGCGGAAATTCGTTGTATAAGATGGGCATGCTCGGCGGCGGCATGGCGGTCAGCATTTTCTTCTATATCGCGGCCATGTGGCTTATGAAGAGCGAGGAATTGGAGTTCATCTGGGGAATGGTGAGAAGGAAAACGCGGGGGTAATTCGGAATGCGGAATTCAGAATGCGGAATAAGAAGCGTTGTTTTTCGGAGCCCCCTCGGATGGGCGGGTGTGGCGGTGTCGGAAAAGGGGATCGTGATGATCGCCCTCCCCCGGCAGAGCAAACGTGCTGTGCAGCAGGAACTGGACAGCGCGACATCCCCCCTCACACCAACCGTCTCCCGCGAAGGGAGAGGGAGTATGAAGATGCTGGAAAAGGCGGCCAAGCTGCTCGGGGCATACTTCTCCGGCGAACTGGTGTCATTTGACCTCCCGCTCGATCTGCGTTATTATACGTGCTTCCAGCAGGCAGTCTGGAAGGCGGCGGCAGAGATTCCCTACGGCGAGACAAGGTCCTACGCGTGGATTGCCAGGCGGATCGGGAATTCGCGGGCCAGCAGGGCCGTGGGCCAAGCGATGGGGGCCAATCCCGTCCCGATCATCATCCCCTGACACCGGGTGATCAGCTCGGCAGGTACGCTGGGCGGGTTCTCGGGCGGGCTCGGGATGAAGAAGAGGCTGCTGGAGTTGGAAAAGAACATCAACCACAGAGCCCGCAGAGAAAAACGTAAGTAATATGCCAGGCAAAGCATGATAATGGGAAATGGTTGTTTGATTCCCCGGCCATCTTCATTGTATGCAGCCTTTCCTCCGTGCTCTCTGTGGCGAAAGTAGGTATTTATGATCTTAATTCGACTCGTCGTCGGCCCGCTCCAGGTGAACTGTTTCATCCTCGCGGACGAGAAGACCATGGACGCCATCGTGATCGATCCCGGCGACGACGCAGGGGACATCCTCAAGGTGATCAAGGACAAGGGCCTCAAGGTCAAGTACATCGTGAACACCCACGGCCACTTTGACCACGTGGGCGCGAACAAGGCCGTCAAGGAAGCCACGGGCGCCGAGCTCCTGATCCACGCCGGGGACGCGCCGTTCCTCGCCTCTGCTTCGAAGCAATCCGCGGCTTTCGGGATGAATTCCCCGTCCTCTCCGCCGGCCGACCGATACGTGAAGCACGGCGACGTGATCATTGCCGGAGAGGTATCGCTGAAAGTCCTGCACACGCCCGGCCATACTCCGGGCGGCATCAGCCTGCTCGAACAGGGCATGGTCTTTACCGGCGACGCGCTCTTTGCCGGCTCCATCGGCAGGACCGATTTTCCGGGCGGGGACCTTATGACCCTGCTCCATTCCATCAAGAAGAACCTCATGACCCTGCCGGACGACACCAAGGTCTTTTCCGGCCACGGACCCGGTTCCACGATTGGCGAGGAGCGCCGCGAAAACCCTTTCCTGAACAAGCAATCCGGGTTTGAATAATCCGGTTTTCCTTGAGGTTTTGTTCTTAATGTGGTAAATTAGTAAATTACGATGCAGGATGTATGATGGCGCATTCAAATGTTGCTTATCATGGATCGTGCTTGCATTAATTTTTACTCACAAGGAGAAATTCAATGGTTGTCGGTCCGATTCGAGAAGGTCTTACCTTTGACGACGTGCTGCTTCTGCCCGCCAAATCCGATGTCTTGCCCAAGGACGTGGACGTCCGCACGCAGCTTACCAAGCGGATAAGCCTCAACATCCCGCTCGTGAGCGCGGCCATGGACACCGTGACCGAGGCCAAGCTTGCCATCGCCCTGGCGCAGGAGGGAGGCCTTGGGTTCGTCCACAAGGCGCTTCCCGTCGATGTGCAGGCCGAGGAAGTGGACAAGGTCAAAAAATCGGAAAGCGGCATGATCATCGACCCCATCACCATCTCGCCAGACGCCAAGATCTCGGACGCCCTGGAGGTCATGAAGAAGTACCGCATTTCCGGCGTGCCCGTGACCAAGGGCCACAAGCTCGTTGGCATCCTGACCAACCGGGACCTCCGGTTCGAGACGCGGTACAACCTCAAGGTGTCGGAAGTGATGACCAAGGACCATCTTGTTACCGCGCCGCTCGGGACCACGCTCGAAAAGGCCATGAAGATCCTCCAGAAATACAAGATCGAAAAGCTTTTGATCGTGGACAAGGATGACAGCCTGCGCGGCCTCATCACCATCAAGGACATTGAGAAAAAGATCAAGTACCCGAACGCCTGCAAGGACAAGCTTGGCAGACTGCGCGTGGGCGCCGCGGTCGGCGTGGGCGATTATTCCGAGCGCGTGCCGGAGTTGATCAAGGCCGGCGTGGACATCGTGGTCGTTGACACAGCGCATGGCCATTCCCAGGGCGTGCTCGATGCGGTCAAGGCGATCAAGAAAAAGTATCCCGACCTCGAGCTCGTGGCCGGGAACATTGCTACGGCAGATGCCGCCAAGGACCTCATCAGGGCGGGCGCGGACTGCGTAAAGGTCGGTATCGGCCCTGGTTCCATCTGCACCACCAGGGTCGTCTCCGGGGCGGGTGTTCCGCAGATCACGGCGGTCCTGGACTGCTGCAAAGAGGCGGACAAGGCGGGCATCCCCTGCATCGCAGACGGGGGCATCAAGTTCTCCGGCGACATCACCAAGGTGCTGGCCGCGGGCGCGTCATTAGTCATGATAGGCGGTCTCTTCGCGGGAACGGAAGAGAGCCCGGGCGAGACCATTTTGTACCAGGGCAGAAGCTACAAAGTATACCGGGGCATGGGTTCCATCGGCGCCATGGAGCGGGGCAGCAAGGACCGTTACTTCCAGGCGCATGAAGAGGAAAAGGCCAAGCTCGTGCCCGAAGGCATCGAGGGCCGCGTGCCGTACAAGGGGACCCTCTCCGCGAGCGTGCATCAACTCATCGGCGGCGTGCGCGCCGGCATGGGTTACTGCGGATGCGAAAGCCTCAAGGCGCTGAAGGAACGGGCGCAGTTCGTGAAGATCACGAGCGCAGGTCTGCGCGAGTCGCATGTGCACGACGTGGTGATCACGAAGGAAGCGCCGAACTACCGGCTGGACTGACGATTGCGGAATGCGGATTTCGGATCGCGGATTGAACATCGTAGGGGCAGCCCCGTGTCATGAAAATATTTTAACATGCCGAAAGTAACCAGTATCGAAAAAGCGCGCAGCGCGAAGATCAGGAACGCGGCGAACGCACACGGTTCGGACGGCTTTGTCCCGTGCAGCCCGGACATGACTATCTGCGGCGACTGTATTGACAATCGCGCGAAGAAGAAGTGTCCGAGGCTCAAGGAGTGGCTGGCGAAGAGGGAACAGTGAGGGCTGTCGCATGAGGTAACCTCACCTATGGCTGAATTGAACACCCTGAGTTTTGTAAAGACTCGGGGTTTTTTTATCGGTTATTACATATAAATAAACCTAAAAACGGTTTTTGACACGGTTCAAATCTGATAAGAACCGGATAAAATCGGATTTTTAATGGAAGGGAGACTCACCTTTTTGGCGAGGGTTTCATTGTCTATTGTTATCCGCCCTTATCAGATGTTGATCCGATTTTTCCGCCTGCGCCCAGCGCTTACGAGCCTGCACCCGTGTTTTATGAGTGGAACCGCGAATGCAGGTGTGCATGCGTGGCCTGCTCTTGCGAAAGCGCGGCCATAAACGAGTGCAGGGTGTGTCTAAATGTTTTTTAGAATAAAGGTTGTGTGCTGCTATGAACCTGGTCGGTAAACATCGTAAGGCTGCATCCGAGAACCAGGAATTGCAGGCAGTTATCATGCCTGTCGGTACTGTGCGGCTGGAGTGGCTGGAGACACGAGAGCCCTTCGACAAGAGTAAAAGCCTGCTTGAGCGGGAACTGTTCAAACGGTTCTCGGAAAATCCGGACGGCGCTTTTCTTTTTCTTGGATTCCGCGACACCTCCGTCTCTCTTTCCCCGTCACTCCATTTTTTGCGCGGGTTCTGTGGTCTTTTCGCCAGCAAGCTCAGACAGACTCCGGACCTTGAATCCATCCGTGATGAGGTCTCTGTCAAGCTCAGCGGCGAGGAGCGGGAACACGCGCTTGCATCCGTGCCTCTGATGACCGGCGCCGAGTACCTGAGCAGGGTGGTGCTGGATGACCTCTGGCAGCGGCTCCACGACGAGTTTCGCAGTGAGATCAGACGGTACAAGGGTACGGTCGAGGAGTTCATACAACAATACAGCCCCGATGTCCACCTCGTCGGACGCGTATTCTTCCATCTGGTGGACAACAAGCGTGAGGATGCTCCGTTTTCTTTTCTGGCCACCTACACAACAGAGTTGAACAAACAAGGCAAGTCGCGGCATCTACCCCTGAAGCACGCGCTGACCGAGCACGGCAACGACAACAAGAAGCTTCTCGACCTGCTCTCGACCGTTCATCGCGCCGCGAAGGAGAGCGCGCTCATAGCAGGGCTTTTGGAGAGCGGAGAGCTGTTCCATCCCCTGGCCTGGTCTGCGAAAGAGGCCTACGCCTTCCTGCAAGAAATTCCCCTGTACGAGCGATCGGGCATCCTGTGCCGCATCCCCGACTGGTGGAAGAGCGGGTCATCGAGCCTGAAAGTCAGTATCTCCCTGGGCGATAACCAGCCTTCTACGGTAGGGATGGATGCATTGCTCAGTTTTGATATCGGGTTGCACCTTGAGGATACTCCGGTTTCCTTCGAGGAGGCCCAACGTCTTCTTGACTCCGCGGAAGGGCTCGCTCTGATCAAGAACCGCTGGGTGTCAGTTGACCCCGAAAAGCTGCGCCAAACCCTCGATGCCTACGAAAGGGCGCGTAAGCTTGCCAGAGGCGGGGGGATTACGTTCCGCGACGCGCTCCGGTTTCAAATGAACCCCAAGTTGCTGCTGGATATTGCCGGAACCGACACGGCGGTATCCGTTACGCGGGGCCAATGGCTTGAATCGGTCATGGCGAAGATGCGCCATCCTGACCTGGTCGAGTCGGTAACAATAAGCCCTTCGTTCAAAGCGAAACTCAGGCCCTATCAGGAAAAGGGCTTGAACTGGCTCGCTTTTCTGCATTCCCTGAGGTTCGGCATGTGCCTTGCCGATGACATGGGGCTCGGCAAGACCGTGCAGGTCCTTGCGCTTCTTCACCTGTTGAAGCACCGGGGAGAGCGCGGCGCCAGTCTCCTCGTGATTCCCGCATCTCTGCTCTCAAACTGGGCGAGTGAGCTCATGAAGTTCGCGCCGGATATTACGTTCTATACCGCTCACCCCGCTGGAAACGATTCCAATACGGTGGAGCTGAAAGAAGCTTATGAGTTGGACAAACTCGATCTCGTGATCACGACCTACTCAATGGTGCAAAAGTACGAATGGCTCCATACCTATGAGTGGAAGTACGTTATCCTCGACGAGGCCCAGGCGATCAAAAATCCCGGCACCAAACAGACCAGGGCGGTCAAAAAACTGAAGTCCGTCAACCGCATTGTCATGACCGGGACGCCCGTGGAGAACCGGCTGTCCGATCTCTGGTCTTTGTTCGACTTCATCAACCCCGGGCTTCTCGGGAGCAGCAAGGAGTTCAGTAAATTCTCCAAGAACCTGGCCAAAGACCATGAAGGATATGCGCGTCTCAGGAAGGTCATCAGCCCCTACATTCTCCGGCGGCTCAAGACGGACAAAACGGTCATCTCCGATCTGCCGGACAAGGTGGAGATGAAGATCTGGTCGTTGTTAAGCAGAAGGCAGGCAGTGCTCTATCAGAAGCTGGTGGACGATCTCAGGAAGACCATCGAAAGCGCGGAGGGCATCCAGAGAAAAGGGCTCATCTTAAGTTCGCTCATGAAGTTCAAACAGCTCTGCAATCACCCGGACCAGTATCTCGGGACCGGGCTGTACGACGAGAGCGACAGCGGCAAATTCAGCCGGCTGCGCGAGATCTGCGAAACGATCCATGAAAAACGGGAACGCGTCCTGGTGTTCACCCAGTTCAGGGAGATCACGGGCCCGCTTTCAGAATTTCTGACAGGAATATTCGGGAGGCAGGGGCTCGTGCTGCATGGCGGCACGCCGGTCGGAAAAAGGAAAGAGATTGTGGCGCGTTTTCAGGATGAGGACTATGCGCCCTATATGGTGCTGTCCCTCAAGGCCGGGGGCGTGGGGCTCAATCTTACCGCGGCAAACCATGTTATTCACTTTGACCGGTGGTGGAACCCGGCTGTTGAGAACCAGGCAACCGACCGGGCCTTCAGGATCGGCCAGAAAAAGAATGTGATCGTTCACAAGTTCATCACCAAGGGGACCATTGAGGAGAAGATCGATCAGATGATCGAGGGAAAAATGAAGCTGTCGAACGACGTCATCCAGTCCGGGTCCGAGGCATGGATCACGGAGCTGAGCAATGAGCAGTTGATGGGGATGTTCACGCTGACGATATGATGCGGGTACTGTTGATCCGCAATCAATACTCGCCACGACGGCGCCAAGACTCTAAGAAAGACTTTAATCTCAGGGTGCGAACTAAATCAAAACGATTCTCGAATTTCCTTGAGTCTTTGCGTCTTTCCGGCAGATTTGGTTTTGTCGAAGTCGATTTGAAGGGCGCCTGAAGACGTATCGATCAAATCAGCAGCACACTACATCTCTCCGGCAAAAAATCTATTATCAGATCCGCTTTTTCCTCCGCAGTTCTATTCCCGCCCTCACCAGGGCCGCCTCAAAGTCCGGAAAATCCTTTTTCTTCATACCCGTTTCTTTCCACGCATCCGTCAGGAGTTGGAGGACCTTTGCCCGGTCCTTGACGGTCTTCGGGACGATGCCCCTTTCCTTTGCCGCCATGACCACAAGGTCCGAGGGAAGGGGATTTGCCTTTTTCCAGATGCCGCGCATCTCCCTGAGGAAGATGTTCACGGTCACGTCTCCGATGCCTTTGGCAAGCGCCTTGAGCCTCTGTTCGAGGTCATTTGGGTCAATTGCCGCAGTGTGGAGATTCGCGAGTTCGGCATGATAGTTCTCTGTCAGCGCTTTGCACAGGTCCAAAAGCTTTGTCGCGGTCTTGAAGTCGTACCGCACGTAGCCGCCCGCATCGAGGATCGCCACGAGGCCGTCCCAGCCGGTATGAAGGATGGTCTCCGGCGACACGATGCCCCGGGCATCGAACTCACGGAAGGTCTTTTCTACGATGCTCTCCGATATGCGCGCGCCGAAGAGCACGGACGCAAGGAACCACCTGAAGATCTCCGGCGAGCGCTCCGAAGACAGGTCAATGCCGAGTTCTGCGGAGAACCTGCCCGGATACTTTTCCCCGAGCGCTGTTACTATTTCTTTGGATGTTGTGATGCGTAATACCATTCAAGGATGTCCTCGTCGTAATAGATCCGGTGCGTGTTGCCGTCGCTTCCCTTTACCCTGAAGTAGCGTTTTCGCACCCTGTCTTCGGACCCTTCTTCGATCCAGCGTTCTATGATTTCCACGATGTCGATGCGGAGCCCCCGGAGGATGAAAGTCTTGGGACGCTCGTCGCCCTTGCGGCCTGCGTAGGATATGACGTCGATCCGTTCGGTGTGCATACAAAGACCTTTCATTACTGAGATACGGGGAAATGTAATTTCCTGCGCTTAGGTGACGATTGTTCATGAAGTGCTTCTATGCACGATTATAGAACAGAGTCACTCGTGCCGCAAACAGGAAGAAGTTTTGCGGCCATCTCCAAGCCCAAGACGGCAAGGTCATGCTACAATATCCTTATGCCTGCATCCACAACTACTCGAGGTGCTCCCCACGAAGCTTTTATCTCTGCTTTTGTTTTCCTCTTTCCTCACGATCTTTTTATCAACAAACGTTCTCCCTGTCATGAATAGCGCTGAGGACGATACCCGGGGTTCCATAAAGCTACCTCAGCCGATCAGGAGGCGGGCTACGCCGCACAGAACGTCCTTCTTCAGGCCGTGTCCCTGGAGCTCGGGACCGTGGTCATCGGAGCGTTCCATGATGAGGAGGTGAGGGCCGTTCTGCATCTTCCTGGACGGGAGCAGCCGCTCTATCTCATGCCGGTGGGGAAGAAATGAACATTGATTGGGCAGGAAAGCGTCACGTGCAAAATTTCCTTCGAAAAAATTTCGTTCCAGGTCGCGAAGGGGATGTGCAAAAAAGAATCCTTATCTTCCGGAATGCACGATGATTATCGGGATCGTTGCGTTCAGGATCGATTCCCGCGCCGTGCTTCCGAAAAAAGCATTGAGCAAGGCATTCCTTCCATGAGTTCCCATGACCACGATCGAATAGCCGCTTCCACACTCCTGATGCACCGCACACGCGGAAGTTATCGACTTGTCTTCGATTTTGTAATCACAGGGCACGCCGTGTTTCTGAAAAAAACCGGTTTTCCGTTTCATGGCATTAAAGGCATCCTCCCGTGACTCGGCGATAATTCCATCGATATTAAATGCGGCCATCCCGGAGTATGCAGTACTGACCATAATTGCATGGATGCTGTCCCACAGGCAATGAAACAGGGTCACTCTCGCACCCATGCGCTTTGCAAGAGACAGCGCATATTGCTCGGCTGCCCGGCTGTTTTTCCCGAGGTCGGTCGGCACGAGCATTTTAAGCTGCTTCTGGCCGGAGATGTCCCGGTCCGTTTCCTGAGCTATCGGTCCGATCACCATCACCGGCCGCCTGGAATGACGGACGACTTCTTCCGCAACACTGCCGATGAGCAAACGCTTCACTCCTTTCCGGCCCTGTGTTCCCACGATAACAAGCTCCGGGGACGACTTGGAACGCAGTACCTTCAGGATCTCTTCCGCAGGAGAACCGCTTTTTACGGAACAGGAAACCGGTACGGGAAATTGCCTGCCTATCTGCTCGAGCCCTTCCTGATGCGAAAAGTGCCATGCCGGGAAACGGAATGAACCGAGCTTGCTCAAGGGATAAGCTTTCAGATCTTCCACATAAAGTAAGTCGATGCCGGTTTTGAGCCGTTGGGCCAGAAAAGAAGCAGTCTTCCGTATAGCTTGCGAACGTCTTTTACCGGAGTCGGTCTGATTCTCAATGTCGTCGGCAACTAAAATCGAACGTTGCGGCATCCTCCACTCCTTTTACAAATAGAGAATACGAGGTTTACTGCGCCCTGACAACCAGAACGGCGCAATTCGCATGGCCGATGACTTTTTCCGTTGAGCTTCCCATGAGAATTTTCTTGAGTCCTGTTTTCCCATAGGTCCCCATGACGATCAAATCAACGCCCCTGCCGCCCGCGGTTTCGACGATGACCTCGTGAGACCTGCCCGCCGGGGTCAATGCTTCCACGGGAATGCCTTCCTTCCGGGCCATCTCAACGACGGCGCCGACATTTGCTTTTGCTTCATCGAAACCTTCTTCAACGTACATTGTGGACACGGCGATAATAGTACTTCCGCAGCGTTTTGCAATTCCGATCGCCTCCGCGGCAGCGGCGATACTGTGCGCCGAGCCGTCCGTGGCAACCAATATATTCCTGCATTCGATCCGTGCAGCCCGGGGGACGACGAGGACCTTGCACGGCGCATGGCCGATGACTTTTGCGGCCACGCTGCCCATCAACACCTTCATCAAACCGCTGCGGCCGCGCCTGCCGATGACGATCATGTCAACCTTTTTCTCGACGGCCTCATCGGTGATCAGTTGATGCGGGGTCACCCCCTCGCGTAAAATGGTAGAACAGGACACCCCTTCTTGCACAGCCCGTGCTTTTACGGTTTCAAGGTATGCCATCGCTTCTTTCTCTTCTTTATCAAAAACATTGGCGCCGATGGTCTCATATTCAGGGTTTGATTCCATAACAGCCATTACATAGAGCCAGCTTGAACACCTCTTTGCGAAGTCTATTGCTTCTCTCACAGCTCCTTCGCTGAATGTGGAGCGGTCCGTGGCCAAAAGCAGCTTGTCAAGTTTGGATATGGGACAAAATTGTGCAGGATTCATGACAGTGTCTCCTCAAAAATGCATCAAAATGCTCTACTTTTGCAGATCATGGTTCCATCCCGCTTCTCGACTACCAGTTGTCTGTCGTACTTATGTTTGATTATATCAGATTCTATCTTACTTCGTAGCAGACCCGATTCGCCATTCCGCATTGAAGATCCTCTTGCCCTCTGCTCCATACTCTTTCCGACGATATCTCCTGTAATCCCAAAATAATAATGTCCTATCCCCAGTTATAATGCCTGACCATACAGGGAGGGCATTGTGGCGGAAAAGGACATGATCACGATGAGCAGAAGGGAAGCAAAATGCCTTCACCTCATTCATCAGGCATTAGACGAAAAGATCACCTGGGCGGAGGCAGCAGGCCTTATCGGTCTTGGAGATCGGCAGATGCGGAGGCTGATCAAGCGGATACGGGAAGAAGACGACGAAGGCATATGCCACCGGTCCCGAGGCAAGACCTCGGGCAGCCCGGGCCGATAGCGCTGGCCCTGACCCATGGAAGCAGGGCCTTGAAGGCGGTGCCGAAGTTTGCCTATGCAACGAAACTCTTTTCCGACAATGTCTGCGTCTATACGATCAACGCCACGACCGGGGCGCTGACAGGTGCCAGCAGCGACCCGTCGGGGAGATTTCTCCATGCGGCATTGCAGGGCGCCAACGCGCCCCTTCTCTCCGCAAACCTCTTATCGATGTATAATTGAAACGTAAGCATTGCCCGTCACAAGGGTGCAGACGTACAGCACGAGGATGCTGTACGTACGAAAAAAGTTTTATACACGACTACGGGCCGTGAGCCCGGAACTTCCTCCCAAGCCACTACGATGAAAGCCACTATTGTAAAACTGCTCAAATTGTTTTCATTCTCAATGATCGTCATCGCATCGGTCATTTTATGCCAGCAAATTATTTCAAATTCAATTTTTAACCAAAAGAACAAAAATGATTATGCCGAACTCAACCATGTCAAATACGGTCTTTTTAATGTTGAAGAATGGAAACGACAAATAAGTGTAATTCTTGCCGAGGAGATCGACAAACTGTATTTGTCAAAAACGGACGAGCGGGAAATCCGAAAACATGTCGAAGTCCTGTTGAATACGCTTATTGATAAAGTCGAACAGAAAATGAGGGAAGGGGGTGGGCTCAAACAATCGCTTATAGATATTTTTATCAACCCGGAAGATTTAAAAAAAGACATTCCTGAATATACGGATGCCGTCATGCATGAGCTGACGAAATCGAAAACAAGCGGCCAGATAAAGGCCATGCTGAAGAAATGGCTTAAACACTATTTGGACCAAACCGTTGATACCCGGAACGCATCCCAACTGGGCCGCATTCTTCTTCGGACCGGTTCCAAGGATATCGAAAGCGCGAGGACCAGACTCAATAAGGAAATTTCGGCCGGGCAGGACATGATACGGAAAGAGGCCATCCTGTTGATCCTTCTGCAGGTCGTCCTTTTTGCGTTGTCCGGTTTCAGCAGGCGACCCCTGACCCCCGCCCGTTTTGCACTCATCATCCTGTCCCTGGTCCTGTTGCTGACAGCCGGCGTAACCACGCCCATGATCGATCTGGAAGCAAAAGTCTCACACATGAGTTTTGAGTTGATGGGGCATCCCGTCCATTTTGAGGACCAGGTCTTGTATTTCCGGAGCAAAAGCGTTCTGGATGTATTCAGGGTTTTGATCAGCTATAAGGATCTTCAGATGAAATTTGTCGGGGTCTTGCTGATTACCTTCAGTATTTTTTTCCCGCTGTTCAAAATAGCCTCGTCTTTGGGATATTATTACAATTATCACCGTTCACGGGAGAACCCGTTCATCAGGTTTTTTGTCTTGAAATCCGGGAAATGGTCAATGGCCGATGTCATGGTGGTTGCCATATTTATGGCCTATATCGGAATGAACGGGATTATTACCAGTCAGCTCGATCAAGTAAGTTCGGCAAGCCGGGATCTTGAGATCTTAACGACGAACGGCACTTCGCTGCAGCCGGGGTATTACCTGTTCCTGACATACACCCTGTTGGCGTTATTTTTGCCGGGGCTCCTGACCAGAAAACCTCATGACAAGGAAAACGCGCGGTGAATAAGAAGCATCTCTAGGGTAAGGTCTTTAATATTTGATTTTCTCTTTTTCTCTAGAAAATCACCGATGGATCTGGAAAGCAGGACTGAAAAAACGGCTTAAAAGCGACGGTGTGCAGGGAGACGAAACAGTCGATAGTCGATCGACTATGGCCGTTGATCAGATTTATGAAGATACCGAAACAAAGCGCGGGCCGGGGCGGGAAAAGGCTTCGTTTTTCTCAGCTCTTCCCTGGCCTTCTTGACGAGATCCGTTAATTGCTCCTTCCCGGCATCGGGCAAGGCACGCACAATCTCCCCGATCAATGCATCGTTCCCGCGTACCAGTTCATCCCTCCAGTGCTCCACTTGCTTGTGCAGTTCAGCCTGCCTGCGGTGACCCTCTTCCAGGTTCTGTATGGCTTCCTGAATCGGCGTTGCATCGATTTTGCGCATCAAGACGCCGATATACTGCATCTGCCTCTTGCGTGCCCCGTGTTTCTTGATCGTTTTCGCCTGAGTAACGGCGCTTATAACCTCTTCGGGAAGCGCGATCTTCCCGGGCTGCTCCCCGGGCAATTTTACGAGTTTTCTCTCAGATCCTGGGCGGACAAGGCCTGCTCTTTCTTCCGGGTCTTGCTGATCTTCTCCATATCGCAACCTTGTCGGGCAGTATATCATGGAAAGCATGGACTGTATCCTTCTTTTCAGGCGGGAGGAGCAACGGGTCATCGGGTTTAAGTTTCATTTACTTGATTTGACCTTTCCCCCCCTCGTGCTCCTGCTGTATAATAAGCCATGATCGTCAAAGAGATCGAAGCAAAGGCCATCCTCTCGAAATCTCAGATCTATGACTTTGCCTTGAATGCCTATGTGGGATGCCAGCATGGCTGCGTCTACTGCTACGCAAAGTTCATGAAGAGATTTACCGGGCACCGGGAGCCGTGGGGAGCGTTCGTCGATGTAAAAATAAACGCTGCCGAACTCCTGGCCCGGGAGGTGAAGAAAAAGAAGAAGGGACGGGTCTGGATAAGCGGGGTGTGCGATGCATATCAACCCCTGGAAAAAAAGTATTTGCTCACCAGGAGGTGCCTCGAAATCCTCGTTGAACAAGGGTGGCCAATCACGATCCAGACAAAATCTCCCCTGGTCCTGCGGGACCTTGCGATCCTGAAGAGATCAACGAACGTTGAGGTCGGATTCACCATAACCACTGCCGATGAGAAGGTGCGGAGGATATTCGAACCGGGCGCTCCGCCTGCCGCTGCGCGGGTCGAGGCATTGGGAATTCTTCATGCAGAGGGGATCCCGACCTTTGTCATGATCGCGCCCCTGCTTCCCCATGCCGAGGGGCTTGTGGACATGCTCAAGGGCAGGGTGGACCATGTTCTGATCGACCGGTACAATTACCATTATGCCGATTGGGCATATAAGAAACACGGAATGACATGGGCGCTGGATGAGGATTTCTTTCTTGAGAAAGGCGAGGAATTAAGAGCCGCGTTCGAAAAAGCGGGGACACCATGCCGTAAACTGTATTAACGCGGCCTTCGGGAAAAACGTCCACAAATGAACGCTCTCATACTCAATCGACTTTGTACCCTTTGTCCCGAAGCGCTGTGAAGACCCCGGCGAGATGGTCCTTCCCGCGTACTTCGACGGTGAAGACCACCTTGGTCCTGCCGATGGGCACGTCGCGGTCCAGCCGGACATGGGCCACGTCGAGGATGTTCGCCTTCTGCGCTCCGAGGACCCCGGTGACCGCGTGGAGGCTCCCGGCCACGTCGTCGAGGACCACCGAGAACACGCCGATGCGATGGGAGGTCACCAGGCCTTTCAGGATGATCCGGTCCACGAGCGTGAAGTCGATGTTCCCGCCGCTCACCACCAGGACGACCCGTTTGCCGCGAAAGCGGTCCGCGTTCTCCAGGAGCGCTGCCAGGGGCACGGCCCCGGCGCCCTCGACAACGAGCTTCTTCCGCTCCAGGAACAGCAGGACCGCGCGGGCGATGGCGTCCTCGTCCACGAAGAGCATGGCGTCCACGTGGGCAGCCATGAGCGCAAGGGTCCGCTCGCCCACCCTGCCCACTGCGATACCGTCGGCGATGGTCGGTCCGGGGACCCGCTCGCAGACCTTGTGCTCTCCAAAGGAAACGCAGGCCGAGACTGCTGATGCCGCCTGAACGCCGATGATCTTCGTCGACGGAGAGAGCGCCTTGACGGCCGCGGCAGTTCCCGCAAGGAGCCCGCCGCCTCCGACGGGGACCAGGACAACGTCGATCCCGCGGAGTTCCTCTCCGATCTCCAGGCCGACCGTGCCCTGGCCGGCGATCACGTCGTCGTCATCAAAGGGATGGATGAACAGGGCGTCCTTCCTGCCGTGGGCATGGTCCAGGGCGTCGCTGAAGTGCTCGCCGCAAAGCACGACCTCGGCGCCGTATCCCTTCGTCGCCTCCTGCTTGACCAGGGACGCGGTCTCGGGCATCACGATCACGGCGTGTTTGCCGAGCTTGGCGGCCGCATAGGCCACGGCCTGGGCATGGTTCCCCATGGACGCGGCGATCACGCGTTGGTCCTTCACCTTGACGAGCTTGTTGAACGCGCCCCGCACCTTGAAGGAGCCCGTTTTCTGCAGGTTCTCCAGCTTCAGGTACACGCCGGCGCCCGAGAGGAAGCTCAAGGAATTCGAGGGGATGAGCGGGGTCCGGTGGATAAACTGTCCGATGTTCTTCTGCGCCTGCTCTATGTCCTTGACGGTGATCATCGTGTTCTCCGGTCGCGGCTGGTCGCCTGCGGCTCCACTGTCATATCACAGGGAGAGATACCCCTCGGGGGCCAGACTGGTTGCCAGCATGACCATATTGATATCACGATGCGCCATCCATTCGCTCGCTTGTCTGTTGGAGGGGTCAAGCCAATACGTCTTGATACTGTCACTGAGAGGTGTATACTGCATCAGGCTTTCGGTCCGCGAAAGCAGACGAGGTTTCCCGTTGAAATCGCCTGGAGTTTGTTTGATCAGTCCTTGCAACCTCTCGATCGCGTGCAATCCGATAGACAATCCCAACTCCCGGAATGCAAGCCGGTATCGGGCAGGAAGCTTCAAGAGGTCCCTGCCCGCAGAGGCCTGTAAACTAACCAGGGATGAACTCAAGAGAGCATCCAGAAGGTCGGTCTGCACAAGACCTTCGATGAGTATCAATTGAGCCAGTTTGTATGCGGTACTCAAGAGCTCGCCAAGGCCAAGGGGGTCGTCTGTTTCCCATCTTTTTCCTTCACACATAGCGGCCATGTCCGTAATCTCTGCGCTGAGGTCGAACCGTGCCGATTTATCGGAGGCTTTTGACGCGGTCGCCTGCAGGTGGAGGTACGTGATGAGTCCGTCGAGAGGATCGTGATGTCCCATCGATGCTACGAGCGGATAGGAGAGGTCAATGCTCATCTTCCAGTACATGCGTTTTCGGCCGCCGGGGGACGGAGCGTAGGTAAACCCGGCATGCGCCGTTTTCGCAAGCTCGATCGCCCACCTGTTGTAGGTCGGATCTCCCGTGACCCGGCTCACCCGGCTAAGAGCGTGCATCCATTTCGTGAGGTAATGATAGTACTGTCCGTCCTGGTCCCATTCCCGTTGTTCGTCATAAGGTTCATCGGGTCTGCGTTCGTTCATCCTCTTGCCGATCCGTAACCCGCCCCGTGTGGGGTGTAGTGCGCCTTCTCTTTCATCGAGAGCGCTGATCCATCCGGTTCGCGGGTCATCGTCACGGTGTCGTCCGAGTATGTGATGGACCTGATCGACGAGCCGCAGGGCGAGCTGCTTGTATTGCTCATCATTCGTTTGACGAAAAAGCTCCAGGAAGTTGCAGACGGCAAACGCGTCGGTCCATAAGTAGCGCCGCGGCGCTACCCGTGTTGATACCAGCCCGGTAAGATCGGCAAATTCAAACATGACATTCCGGACCAGAGTCTTGGAAGCGTTTTGTTCCATCTTTTCCCTGACGTTCTTCCTGAGGATAGCTTTTGCTCGACCGGGTAACTTACCCCATACGATGAAGAGGCAAAAAACGCATAGATAGATAGTGCTACTCTGTGATTATACCAGGTCGCTTTGGGAATGCCGTATTTATGAGGGGTGCGGGGTTGACAAGGCTTAAATACCTATTATATTTATAGTAATGAAGTGAGGTACTCCCAAAAATGCACTAAGTTACATTGAAACTTCTGACGCTTTACATGAGGGAGAGAAAAATGGACGAATCAGTTAAAGCCAAAGACCTCGGCATCTTCGGGTTTGACGGACTATTCGAAATTGAGAAGTGGCTTCTCCGCAGAGAGATGGCGCACTTGGGCGACCCTCCTGTCACCATGGTTATGAGGAACGGCGGCAAGATCTATTCGGCAAAGGGGAAATCTGTCGGCACGATTATTTTCCGCGATCGACAAACACTGCTGCGATTTCTTGTCCATCCCGAACTTTACTTCGGCGACGCTTACAGCGAGGGGAACATCGATGTAGAAGGGGATCTGGTCGAGGTCCTGGATTCCATATTCAAGAGCATGTTGACGGCAACCAGAGGAGGTCTGGTCGACGCCTACAGAACAAAGATCATCAGCCGGCCCCGGTTGAACACGTTGAGCGGATCGAGAGACAACATCCATGATCACTACGATATCGGCAACGATTTTTACCGGCTTTGGCTTGATGAACGAATGCAGTATACGTGCGCCTATTTCCCGGCGCCCGCTGCTACGCTGGAAGAGGCCCAGATCGCCAAGATGGACCATGTGTGCAAAAAGCTGAGGCTCAGGCCCGGGGAAACGGTTGTGGAAGCGGGGTGCGGATGGGGGACCCTGGCGCTCCACATGGCCAGGCATTACGGGGTCAGGGTAAAAGCCTATAATATTTCTCATCAGCAGGTGATCAGCGCCCGTGAACAAGCGAAAGCGGAAGGGCTGGGCAACGTGGTGGAATATATCGAGGATGATTACCGGAACATGTCGGGCAGATTCAACGTCTTCGTGTCCATCGGGATGCTGGAACACGTGGGCGCCCGGTATTACCGAGAGCTCGGCCAGGTCATACGACGCTCTTTGACGGAGAACGGGAGAGGGCTCATACACTCCATAGGACGAAACAGGGCGGAGCCGATGAACCCCTGGATCGAACAGCGCATATTTCCCGGCGCCTACCCGCCTACTCTGCGGGAGATGATGGAGATATTCGAGCCTTCCGGGCTTTCCATCCTCGATGTTGAAAACCTTCGGCTGCATTATGCGAAAACGCTGGAGCACTGGCTCGAGAGATTCGAACATTCGAGGGACCGAATAGGCACGATGTTCGATCAGAAGTTTCTGCGCTTGTGGCGGCTGTATCTTGCCGGGTCCGTTGCGTCCTTTACTGCCGGCAATCTCCAGCTCTTCCAGGTGGTCTTTGCACATCCGGACAACAACGATCTTCCCTGGACAAGGGCCCATCTGTATACAGAGGCGCGTAGCTGAAGGAGGGAACATGGACTCGTGTGACGTTCTCATCGTCGGCGGCGGCCCCGCGGGCTCCACGCTCGCCTGGAAGCTGAGAAACCGCGGCCTGGACGTATTGGTCCTCGATAGAAGTACGTTCCCGCGGGACAAGGTCTGCGCCGGCTGGATCACGCCTACAACCACAGGCCTCCTGCAGTTGGACAAGGACGAATATTCCCGGGAACGGGTGCTGCAATACATCAGCGGATTTAAGACCAGCATGATCGGGGGGGCGGAGGTCGTTACACGGTACGAAAGCACGGTCAGCTACGGCATCCGCCGCTCTGAATTCGACAACTACCTTCTTCAGCGCAGCGGCGCGCGTCTGCGGCTTGGAGAACCCCTCAAGACCATGGAGCGGGAAAAAGGCGCCTGGATCGTCAATGATGACGTGAAGACCCCGTTGGTGATCGGCGCTGGAGGCCATTTCTGTCCCGTTTCAAGGCTCCTCAGGGGGAACCGGGAGCGAAACGCACCGGCGGTGATCGCCCAGGAAGTGGAATTTGAGATGGATGAGTCGGAGCAGCGCGATTGCCAAGTGGCGGGAGACACTCCCGAGCTTTTCTTTTGCGAGGACCTGAAGGGGTATGGATGGTGTTTTCGAAAAGGGAATTTTCTCAATATAGGGCTGGGTCGTGAAGACAGCGCTGACGTTGCGGAGCAGGTGAGATCATTCTTTGATTATCTGAAAGAGAGGAAGAGAATCCCGGTGAATACCCCCCGCAACTTCAGGGGTCATGCCTATATGCTGTACAAAGGCGCATCCCAAACCCTGGTTGATGACGGTGTGATGCTCATCGGGGATTCAGCCGGCCTGGCATATCCTAAAAGCGGCGAGGGAATCCAGCCGGCAGTAGAGTCCGCCTTGACGGCGACAGATGTCATCCTTTCCGCTGCCGGGGATTATCAACGCAACAGTCTTTTACGATATCCGCTCCTGTTAGCAGAGCGTTTCGGCAAAGGCGATACGACTCCTTCGATACTGCCTCAGGCGGCGAGACGTTTCATGAGCCGCAGGCTCATGAAAAGCAGATGGTTTTCCCGGCGTGTATTGCTTGACCGATGGTTTCTGAATATTCACCGGCCTGAGACCGGGAAGCGGACATAGTGACCGAAATCAACCGGTGAAATCAGCGGTGAGTCCTTCCCCGTACCTTTCAATAGGTAATCGATAGTTGTCCCGCTTCAGCCAACGCGCACGTTTGCAGGTGTATCAAACGCATTCCCTTTCAACCGGGGACCTGTTCACGGTCCGGCGCAATGGTGCTTACCGTTCCATCCGCCAATTGTCTTTTTCAGTTGTTTGTGCTACTGTTTTGCGTGGAATAATTCTTATTTCGAGGAGGAGCACAATGGAACCGTTCCGTTATCATGTCTACCTCTGTACGCAGGAGAAGCCGGACCCGAAAGCCCCGAGCTGCACCAACCAGGGGAGCAAGGAAGTCCTCGAAGCGCTCCGCGCCGAACTCGGCAAAACCGGCCTTGCCGACGAGATCCACGTGACCGCATCGGGCTCGCTCGGTCTCTGCGAACGCGGTCCGAACATGGTTGTCTATCCGGACGGCGTGTGGTACTCGGGAGTGCAGAAGACCGATGTGCCCGAGATCGTTCGCGAGCATTTCATGAACAACCGCCCGGTCGAGCGCCTGGTGAACAGGGACGCGTCGGTATTGAAATCCGAGGTCCTCGAAAACAAGCGCAAGTACCTGGCGGCATTGAAGGCCTCCCAGACCGGACAGAAGAAATCATAATCACGCTGATGCTCAAGGAGCAACAGGGACGCCGCTTACTGAACATGAGCGGCGTTTTTTATCCTCTAGCATAACGATGCGAAGGGTTTCCTTGATGAGGGAACGAAAAAAGCCGGCAGGGATTCGTCCCCTGCCGGCTTTCGTTTTTAACAATAAATACGGCGCTGCTTTGGACCCGCATCTTAATCATTCCGTTGAACCTCGGGATATTCGGTAAGATCCACGATCACTTCTGGGATCAGCTCTCGCAAATCCTGAGGTGGTTCGTTTCCTTCGCCAAATTCTCCTTCGGCCTCAGGGGCTTTCCGCTTTCCAATCTTTGGTGACCTGCAAACCGGCACTTTAACAATCCTCACGGACTGCCGTTTGCCGTTTCCGGATCACGCCGGGTTGTGGAGCTTAAGGCCCTCAACGAAAGTTAAAGATACGTTTAACACTTCTCAGTGTCAGTCCGGCAACGCCTTACTATTTAATATACCACACCTTGTCAAGTGGTGATGTTAAAGAGGGGCAGGGAAACGAGGAACGATCGCCTTGTTAGTACTTTAGTCGCTTGACTTTTGTGATAACTTTTCTGAAAAGCAATTAATACTTATAATCCGCGACTTGCTGTTGTTCGTATAGAAGGATCGCGATCCAGAAGCTTATTTGATAAGATTAGATCAGGAGAATTGAGACGTTCAAAGACAAAAAAGATGCCGGAACGCAACTGGCTGAAAAAATCAAAGACTATGCCGGACAGCGCGACTTTCTCGTTCTCGCGCTTCCCCGGGGCGGGGTCGTCACCGGGGCCGAGATCGCGAATCGCCTCAAAGCCCCTCTGGACGTCCTTATTGTCCGGGAAATAGGACACCCCTGGCAGCCCGAGCTTGCCGTAGGTGCAATTCCCGAAACCGGCAGCATTGTCTATAACGAAGATGTTGTTGCATCGGTTGAAGTCACAAAGGATTATCTGCGCGGCGAGACCGGCACGACAGCGTGAGGAGACCGCCCGGCGGCAGCTGTACCGAAGCGGCCAAAAGCTCGCGGACCTGCGGAGTAAAACCGTTATTCTCGTGGACGACGGCGTTGCTACCGGCGCTACCATGAAGGAAGGCGGCTGTGGAGATGCTGAAGCGCGAACAGGTCGGGAAGCTCATAGTCGCCGTTCCGGTTGCCCCTCCCTATCCCGCAGCGGAACTGCAAAGGATGGTAGACGTCTTTGTTTGTCTGGCCATGCCCGGGGATTTCATGGCTGTCGGCAATTTCTACGAGGATTTTAGACAGGTGACCGATGCGGATGTGACACGGCTCCTCCAGGATTTCCGGCGCCGTGCAGCAGCGTGACTCCCTCTTTCCGTGATCAATGCGGAGATGCCTGGGGAATGGAATGTTCTCGCCACGGCCTTTATGCGCTCCCTTCGCTGGATATCCTCTCACGAAGCGGCGAATACTTTCTGCTCAGAGTGCTATAATTAAGGTAATAGCCAACCTGAAAGAAAGGAGGCGAGGGACATGAAACTGTTTGCAAAGATATCCGAAAAAGTGCCGACACGGGAAACGCTTACCGAGGCCTATGAAGTGAGGGCGTTCAGGGACGAGGGTGAAGCGCCCCGTGAGATGGAACCGGTCACTTCTGAGATTCTTCACGCGGAGCAGGGGGCGTTCCAGGCGATCAAGAGCTCGATCAAGGGACATGGCGAACAGGCCGTGCTGCCCGATGATTGCCAGTTCGGCGACAATGACATGTGCTCAGTCGAGTCGTAAGGACCGGGAACCAGTTACCCGAGGTCATGCACGGAGGGAGGGGTGTGCGTGTTTTTTTTGATCTTCTCAAAGCATGATATCGCCTGAAGAAGCAAGGGCATCCACTTATCCGTGATCCCCGGTCCCTCTCAATGACATCCCGCAGGTGATTCCCTTACTATGACTCCTGGCATGTTTTTCCGATCAGGACTGAAC
The DNA here is from genome assembly GCA_963790205.1 of Nitrospirota bacterium. Lineage (GTDB taxonomy): Bacteria > Nitrospirota > UBA9217 > UBA9217 > UBA9217 > CAWBNQ01. Next base: position 137,525 of record CAWBNQ010000014.1, on the reverse strand, counting down.
ATTTCGCATGGGTAAGGACATTTCTCGACACGCTTCCCATGACTCCTTTCATTCCCCTTAACCCCCTGCAGCCGACAGCGATCATGTCCGCCTCCATGGCCTCGGCGGTATTGAGTATCTCTGCTGACGGATCTCCGACCTTTGAGAGCACGGATATGTTCCGGAATCGTTTGCCCAGGGATTCCCGGCTTTGTTCCAGGATGTTTTCGGAACCTTCAAATTCCCGTTCTCTCGTTTTCGCAACAACCTCCTTGACACGATCATCGATTTCCAGGACAAATCGTTCCGGGATATCGGAGAAACCGGACGAGACGACGTGCAATATCGTTACCTCGGTCGCATCAGAGAGGGGAATGGAAGCAAGGAACCCTCCGGCGGTCTGGGAAGAGGCGGAACCGTCAACCGCAAAAAGGATTTTCATGGCATCGGGATTCGGACGCGCCGCAGGTTTTACCACAAGGACCGGTACGGATGCCTTGATCGCGACAAGCCTCGTCACACTCCCGAGAAAGACCGAGGCGATCCCCTTGACCCCGCGCGCACCCATGACGATGAGGTCGCTACCCGATGAGTCGGCAGCTCTCACGATGCATTGATCGGGAGTGCATCTGCCCGGGGAAAATTCTTCGATCTCCACGCTGAGTTTCGCCTCGACGGGCTTCAGGATTGCCAGCGCCGAATCGAGAATCCTGGGCGCGATGACTTTTTTGATCTCCTTGAGCGTGTCGTAATGAAACTTCTCGTCATGCTGAAACGGGACCGAGTATACGGCGTGAAAAACCGTGAGGGAGTCATCCGGGGACCAATTCATCCGGGTCAGGAATTGTGCCGCTCTTTCCGAGTATTCGGAGCCGTCCGTGGCGAGCAGTATCTTCATGATGTCACCTCTTCGCAAGGCCTACAACATAATTATAGCAGGTAATCGTACAGCGCTCTTCACGGGAGAATCTGTGTCAAAGGCTTTTTCCCCATGTCTTCGCCTCAATATGTCATAATTGGATCAAGGAGGTGAAATGTCCCGTGGTTATATCACTGAAAAAGTTCCTGCGGATTCCGGCTCTGTCCCTTACGCTCCTCCTTTCCCTGACCCTTTCATCGGCCGGGGACCAGTATGATCTCAAAAGGAAAACAGATGGTCGAGCTGGACATCAGGGTGAGGGAATTGAAGGACCCTGTGCTCCTCAATGTGATGGGCAAGGTGCCGAGGCATTTGTTCGTGGATGCAGCATACCGGGACCGGGTATATGAAGACCATCCCCTGCCGATCGGGGAAGGCCAGACCATCTCGCAGCCCTACGTGGTCGCGCTCATGGCCGTGAGCAAGGCGAGTCCGGCTTTCGGCTCGATGATAAGCATGTCCTCATTTTTGCCCAACAGATAAGGCAGGCTGGAGGGCAGGGAGCGGATGAAGGCGAGCCTGCCTTTGTCCGCCTCGTCGGTTATGGCGTAGATGTCGCCTGCATCGACGGCAATGCCCGTCTGCTCCGGCAGCGGTTCGAGATAGGTAAAGCTCAGACCCGGCGCGAACCTTACGACAGGGCTCTTAAAAGGTCCACACGCGCGTAGGGGCTGTACGCCGAGCCGAGGCGCTCCGCGCCGGGAAACTGCATGACGAGGGCAAAGGGTTTATAAGGCGATATCATGGGCTGGATGAAAGCGGGATGGAGGAAAAAGACGACCAGGTCCACGGCAATTAAGAGCAGTGAGATCGACCGGGCCTTCCAGGCAGTGGGCCGGTAAAGAAGTCCTGTTGCCAGGAGCGCTGAGATGAGGAACACGCTTGTCTCGGGTCCGCCGAGGAAGAGAAGCCAGACCATGGCCAGCGCTCCGAAGCCCGCACCCAAAAGGTCCGCCGCATAGACCCTGCGCAGGTCCTTCAGGCCGGAAAAGAGCGAGAGAGCGGTCCCGCTGGCGCCGATGCCAAGCATGGCGATGCTGATGACCATGAACGCGAAATGATACCGGAGGGAGATGGAAAAGACCCGCAGGAGGGCGATCTCGTAGGAAAGGCTCGTGAGCGAGGTGGTGAAGATGAGCCCCAGGATGACGCGGTTGTCGGTTCCGTATCGCTCCATGTGATGATTCTATCATAAGAGGCAACGATGAGACCATAATGGATTGCGATAGTAAAGACCTTTTCGCTGCATCCGAAAAACTTTTTTAGCATCCGTTCTCAAAATTTGTCCATAAATATAGTATTCTTAAATAAAGTCGCTTTCCTCCAAACCGTTGCAGGACTCGAGATGCATAAGATATCTTCCTGATTGTTGTTGACGTTTTTGAGCGCGAAGGAGCGTCTTTTGTTCGCAGGGGCCCCTTCCCGGACCGGGCAACCGGGCAGTTCGTACTGGAGAAGCCTCATGCTTCAACGTGCCTTCTTGATCAGCTTCATGCGACGGCTCCGGCACCTTTCGCTGATCAGCATGCTGCTGTTTTTTGCGGCACCCGCCTATTCTTCCGATGAGGCCCCTGGGGGCAGCGTCATCTTTCTTCCCCCCGGAAACCTCTATCCCCCCTCCCTTGCCGACCCCCAGCGCGTCGGGTTCGGCGTTCAGTGGCTCAGCTTTACGGACACCGCGATCCCCGATTCGGGCGGCAGCCGCGTTGCTCTTCGTGCGGGAGGACAGTTCGGCATCGTACGTGTCGACCCGTCCGGTACGAGTGACCGGGCATGGCAGGTGGACCTTTTGGGAGGGTTCAACGCACAGTTCGACGCGGACCATTCGCTCGATAACATCGGGTGGGACGGGCGGTATGGGCTGCTCATTACGACAGGCCGCTCCAGCGGGACCGCGTTCAAGTTCGGCGCGCTCCACGACTCGAGCCACGTGGGCGATGAATACCTGGAGAGGACCGGACGCGCGCGGATCGGGTACACACGGCATGAACTTTCCGCCGGCGTCAGCGTTCCCCTGGGTGACCACTGGAGGACCTATGCCGAGGGGGGCTGGGGCTACCAGCTTGGGAACCATGAGCTCATGAAGCCCGGCAGGGGCGAGGCGGGTCTGGAGTATGAATCCTGCCCGGGCCCTCGTGAACACTGCAAAGGATGGTACGGCGCAGTGGACGCGTCCGCCATGGAGGAGAGAGACTGGCGCATTGATACGGCGCTCCAAATGGGCCTCGTGGCCCGCTCGGGCGGCCGGACCTGGCGAGTCGGCATCGAATGGTATCGTGGCCGTCCGCCGATCGGGGAGTTTTTCCAGTATACCGAGAGCTACATCAGCCTGGGGCTCTGGCTCGACGTGTAAACAGTCGACAAAGCAGACGCGTGCTCTTCCGGGGATGGTCTCATTATGAAGGACCACGATTGTATCGAATTCCTCCAAAGCACGCTCCCCCGGCTCCGCATGCGATGGGATGGGTTCCGGAAGGTCCGCGGACAGGTCTGCAAGCGCATCGACCGTCGTTTGCGCGAACTCGGGCTGCCGGACATCGCGGCTTATTGCTCGTTCCTCGAAAACAGCGCTGATGAAAGGGCAGTGCTCGACTCCCTCTGCCGCGTCACGATCTCTCGCTTTTATCGCGACCGGGAAGTATTCCGGTCTCTCGAACAGGTCGTCCTCGTGAAATTGTCCGAGGACGCGATCGCGCGGGGCAACAACGAGCTCCGGTGCTGGAGCATCGGCTGCGCCTCCGGAGAAGAGCCCTACACGCTTGCGGTCCTGTGGGGCCAGGGCACAGGCCGTCGCTTCCCGTCCCTCAAGGTCAGGATATTGGCAACCGACGCGGATGAAAACATGATCGAACGCGCACGGGAGGGCTGTTACGCTTCAAGCAGTCTCGCTGGCCTTCCGTTGGAGTGGACGGCCCGGGCATTCGTCCGGCGGAGAGAGCTCTATTGCATAAAGGAAGAAGAACGCGGATCTGTTTCCTTTCTCGTGCAGGACATCCGGAGGGCCGGCCCGGAGGAGATGTTTCACCTCATTCTCTGCAGGAACCTGGCATTTACTTACTTTGATGAAGAACTGCAGCACGAAGTACTCGCACGCTTGCGAGACAAGCTCAATGCCCGCGGTGTCCTGGTTGTGGGAAGCCATGAGCGGCTGCCTTCCGGTGCCGCCGGGTTCTTGACCTGGCCGGGAATCCCCGGGGTTTATCTGAAAGAGACGAACGGATGAACCGCCGACCATTTTCATTTCGGCATATATAATTGAAGTATAATCGTTGTCAGGCTGAAGCCGGGAATGCCGGCTATGCCGGCGGGGACAGTATGAAGATCGATTCCTACTCATTCGGACGCATTGTGATCGAGGGGCGCGCATACACGTCGGATGTCATCATCTACAGCGACCGCGTGGATGCATCGTGGCGGCGGAAAGAAGGACACCGTCTTCACTCTGAAGACATCGCTGACGCCCTGAAAGAGCACCCGGACAGCCTCATTATAGGAACAGGATACGACGGCGTCATGGCGGTGCCGAAGGAAGTCCTGGCATATATTGCATCTCAGGGGATCGAGGCCAGAGTCGAAAGGACGACAAAAGCGGTTGAGCTATACAACGCTTTGCAGGGGAAGAAAGAGCGCGTCATCGCGGCCCTTCATATAACCTGTTGATCTCGTCATGGCGTCAAAATCATCCTGCCGGTTTATGCTAAACTTCACCTATGATCGTTATCGAACCTTTCAAGGGGAAATCGGTCATTGACCAGCGGGTCGAGATCGTCGAGCGAAAGGGGATCGGGCACCCTGATTCTCTCTGCGATTCCATGATGGAAGCTGTTTCCCTGGCGCTGTGCCGTGAATACCTCAGGGAATTCGGGACGATCCTCCACCACAATACTGACAAGGGGATGCTTGCCGCGGGGAGCACGGAGAAACGCTTCGGCGGGGGGAAGGTCCGGAAGCCCATGGAGCTGATCATCGGCGACCGGGCCACTTTCACGGTCGGCGGGAAAAAGGTCCCGGTGGCGGACATTGCCGTGGACGCGGCGAAGAACTGGCTCAAAAAGAACATGCGCTTCATCGACCCGGAGAAGCACGTGAAATACCGGGTCGTGCTTGCGCCCGGGTCCGAGGAACTGACGGACATTTTTTCCCGCCCCGGCGTTGTCAAGAGCGCGAACGATACTTCCGCTGCAGTGGGGTATTTCCCGCTGAGCCCCACCGAGCGCATGGTCCTCGAGCTGGAACGTCGCCTGAACGCCGCGCCGTTCAAGAAGAAGCACCCCGAGACCGGAGAGGACATCAAGGTCATGGGCGTGCGCACGGGAACGGACCTCGACCTCACGGTTGCCATGCCGCTCATCTGCAAGTACGTCAGGTCCGAGCAAGAGTATTTTGAGCGGAAAGACGTCCTCCACCGGGAGATGCAGAAAGTCGTCGGGCGGTTCCCGGGATTCAGGAATGTCCGCATTCATTTCAATACGCTCGATGAGGCCGGCAGGGGGCTGGGTGGTGTGTACCTGAGCCTCCTCGGCACCTCGGCCGAGGACGCGGATTCGGGGCAGGTGGGCCGCGGCAACCGCGTGAACGGGCTGATCCCGGTGAACCGGCCCCTGGGCACCGAGGCGGCTGCCGGGAAAAATCCCGTAAGCCATGTCGGAAAGATCTACAACGTGCTCTCGCACCGGATCGCGGAGAAGCTCTACAGCAGGATCGACGGCGCGCGCGAAGTATACGTCTATCTCGTGAGCAGGATCGGCGCGCCGATCGACCGGCCGCAGATGGCCGCGGCGCAGATCGCGCTCCAGCGCGGGCTGAAGATACGGGACGTTGCCCAACAGGCCGAGGAGATCATTGCGCATGAATTCTCGGCCATCGGAAGGTTCTGCAGGGAATTGAGCGAGGGAAGGTATCCCGTGTGCTGAGGCCGCTTGCCCGGCGCTGTATGTTCCGTTGAAAGGCAGAGAACCGTGTCAAAAAAAATCAAGATTGGCATCAGCTCCTGTCTTCTCGGCAATAACGTCCGGTATGACGGCGGGAACAAACTTGATGAATATATTCTTGACACCTTCGGCCGCAGCGTCGAATGGGTGCCGATCTGTCCCGAGGTCGAATCCGGCATGCCGGTGCCGAGGGAACCGATGCAACTGGTTGGCGATGCCGTAAAGCCGCGCCTGATCACCATCGAAACGAGAATAGACCGGACCGATGAGCTTACGCGCTGGATCGGAATCAAGGTGCGGGAGATGGAACAATCCGGTCTCCGCGGGTTCGTGTTCAAGGCCCGGTCCCCGAGCTGCGGCGTGCGCGGAGCCGAACTTTTCTCGACCTCGGGAACATCCGTGGGCCGCTCGACAGGGCTGTTTGCAGAGGCGGTGATGAGAAGTTTCCCCTCGCTCCCTGTTGAAGATGAGGAAGGACTGCACGACGCCGGTACGCGGGAACTATTTCTTGCCCGGATCCTGCCGTAATTGCTTTTACCCCTCATTACTTGTATAATGAGAAAAATTATGGTTTGATCCGCGAAAGGAACACATGTTAGAACGTATACAGAAAATCATATCAGCCGCTGGAGTGACCTCGCGCCGCGCCGCGGAAGAGCTCATCACCGAGGGGCGCGTGCGCGTGAACGGCAAGGTGGTGACCGAGCTCGGGACCAAGGCCGATGCCTCCAAGGACCACATCAAGGTCGACGGCAAACTCATCAATCCCCAGCAGCCGCCGACGTATATCATGCTGAACAAGCCGGCCGGGTTCGTCACGACCATGTCCGACCCCGAGGGGCGGCCCACAGTGGAGCATCTTTTGAAAGGCGTCAAGACCCGCGTGTACCCCGTAGGGCGGCTGGACTATAACACCGAGGGGCTGCTGCTCCTGACGAATGACGGAGACTTTGCGCACCTGATCACGCACCCGAAGCATGAGTTTCCGAAGACCTATTTGGCAAAGGTCAAAGGAGTGCTCGAAGACGGCATGATCGACATGCTCGAAAAGGGCGTGTTCCTCCAGGACGGCAAGACAGCGCCCGCGAGGATTAAAAAGATCCGGAAGGAAGAAGCCAACTCCTGGGTCGAGATCACGATCCACGAGGGACGGAAGCGCCAGGTACGCCGCATGTTCGACCACGTGGGGCGTTCGGTGATCAAGCTTAAAAGGATCAAGACCGGCTCGCTCTCGCTCGGCGATCTCCCTGAGGGAAAATTCCGGCATCTGACGCTTGACGAAGTGAATGCGCTGCGTGAAACGGCGATGAAGACCGATGACAGCGGTCAGCAGGTCAGGGTGTATAAGCCGGTGATCAAAGCAGCGAAAACAGAAGAAGACGTGAGGCGAAGACCGGCGGCCGCAGGACGGGTCGGACGCCCAGGGGCAAGGGTCATGCAGGATACGCGGGAAGGTTTGAGAAAGAACCAGCGCGCAAGGCCGGGCCAGGGTGTGCGGCCGAGACAGAGCGAAGCAGGCCGAAGCGACCACAGAGAAGTTTCAACCACGCGGGAAAGCCCTGGTCGCAGGCCGGAGAACAGGAAACCGGCTTTCGAGGGAAGCCGAAGCACCTGGACAGGACGCAAGCCAAGGCCTGAGGAACGCCGGGCGCGTACAGCCGGCCCCGGTCCTCGAACTGTCAGGACCTACGGAGCATCGACAAGACCGGCAACAGGCCGACCAACCGGAGCCGGCACGTGGAAATCAGAAAACAGAAGCAGGCCCGGCCAGGGATTCAGCGGCAGGGGGCCCGAAAGGGGAACGAGCTTTGAGGGCCGAAGGCCGAGCTCCGGACCGCGGCCGAACAAAAGTACGTACGCGGGAAGCAAGGGGCCGACTCGTGGGATGAGCAATGAGGGCCGAAGGCCGAGCTCCGGACCGCGGCCGAACAAAAGTACGTACACGGGAAGCAAAGGACCGGCACGGGGAGCGAGGCCGGGGTCCAAGGGCCGCGGGCAAGGGGCGAGCAACAGAGGGCCAAGGCGCTGAAAGACTGGAACCAAAGATAAAAAGATAAAACCAAAAGGCGTCTCTCGCAAAGGACGCAAAGGAAATCATTAACTCCTGGTTTTAAAAACTAAAAGGTATGGTCTTTCTTTGCGAGCTTAGCAAGCTTTGGAGAAAATTTTTTCCGTTTTGAGAAGAATTTAATTCCTTAGTACTAAGGCCTTCTTCAACGAGGGTGTAACGCGTGAAGGACCGCAAATCAGAAAATCTTCGCGCTCACGTCATTATCCAGGGTCAGGTCCAGGGCGTCTTCTTCCGTGCCAGCACGAGGGAAAAGGCGTTACAACTCGGCGTGGGAGGCTGGGTCAGGAACCTTCCGGACGGCGGCGTCGAGGCGTTGTTCGAAGGCGAAAAGAAAAAGGTCGAGGAGCTCGTGGCCTGGTGCTACAAAGGCCCGCCGGGCGCGCGCGTAACGAAGGTGGACCTTGGATGGGAGCCTTATAAAGGAGAGTTCAGGCATTTTGATGTCCGCTACGGCTGGTAGATATCTTGTTTTGGGCATTATTTTCATTTCACTCACTGCCGCGTGTTCGGCCGAGAAGCCCATTGAGCCTCCCAGGAAAACAGAGCTGCCGAAGATCGTAAGGCCCAGGCGCGAGGTACTCACGCCGGAGCAGCGCAAGGAACTCGGTTTCCCTGCCGACCTGGTCGCGAAGGTTGAAAGCGCCGCGGGCTCGGAAGCGGAGCCTTTCTTCGTGTCCGTGGTCGTTCCCTCCGAGAACCTGAAGGGTGAAAAGGGATTTGAAAAAGAGAAGCTTGCCGGCTTCAGCGTGCGCACAAAAAATGCCGAGGAACTCATCGCTTCCTTCCGGGCGGGGCTTCGGGTAAAAGGATACCTGATCTTCAGGAGCCACAAAAGCTACGGAGACCTGCCCGACCTCGTTACCGTGGTCAAGGGCAACAATTCCTACGACATTCTGAAGATCCGGATGACCGAGGCGCCGAACTACCGGCTGGATACCAAAGCGATCATCGCCTGGCTCAAGAAACAACAGCAGCGGGGGACCTTTGTGATCACGGGTGCGGGTTCGGACTGGCTCGAGGCGCGGTTCATCAAGCCGCCCGGCAACATGAGGGCCTTTGCACAACAAATAAAGGCATTCGCGCCCGATGTCCTGGCGCACGGACCCCGGACCGCGGAAAAGCTCGCTACAAGGATGAAGAAGACGAACAGCTTCCACCTCGAATGGGATTGATGAGGCATTGCGGAATGCAGATTGCACTCTGCACTCGTTTATGGCCGCGCTTCGCAAGAGCAGGCTACGCTCGCATGGCCTGTATTAGCGCAGCGCACTCTTAAACACCGGCCACAGGCTCGTAAACGCTGGGTGCAGGCCCGGCCCTCTCCCCAAAGGGGCGAGGGTGACGGCAAGCGTATCAACCATAGTAACTCATGAAAATCGCCATGAAGATCATCCTCGGTCTCGCCCTTATCATCGTCATTCTTCCCTTCATCCTTGTTTACGCCAACACCCATCCGCCGAAATATCCGCTCCATATCCCTCCATCCGCCTATCGGGCCGATTATGAAATAGTATCTTTTTCGAGCGAGGACGGCATAACGTTAAAAGGCTGGTTCGTCAAACCCGCGCATCCTGCTTCAAAAGCGCCGGTTATTATTATTTGTCATGGCTTGGGCGCAAACAAATCAGACTTCACCGAGCTTGCCGTCGTGCTCTCACGGCGGGGATACTTCGTTCTTCTCTTCGATTTTCGGGCCCACGGCGAGAGCAGCGGCAGTCGGTCATCGCTCGGCCATCATGAGCAAAGGGACATTGCCGCTGCGCTCGATTTTCTCAAAGTCCGTCCCGAGGCCGACCCGAAGCGCATCGGGATCTACGGGTTCTCCATGGGAGCTTCCTCGGCGATCCTTGCCGCGGCGCGGACCCATGCATTCTCCGCGATCGTTGTTGACAGCGCCTTTACCAGCCTGCGCGACCAGGCCTGGACCGCAATCACGGGTTTTTATCATTTGCCTTCTTTCCCTTTTTTAAACCTCTCTGTCCTCGGGTATGAGCTGTATTTTCAAACAGGGATCGACAACATATCGCCGGTGAGCGTGATCAAGGACATATCTCCAACCCCGGTTTTCATTATCGCGGGCGACGGAGACCGGCTTGTCCCGGCAGAGAACGGGCGAAAACTTTATGCAGCGGCAGGAGAACCGAAAGAGCTCTGGATCATTCCCAACGCGGACCATGGGGCCACATTCGCTGCCGCGGGCAGCGCGTACGAAAAACGGGTGGGGGATTTTTTTGATAAATATTTGAAATGAATCGTGGCGGTATTCTGGACTCCGAACTCCGAACTTTGCACTCCGAACTGAAGTAAAAGGCCTCCCCCCAAAATAACCCCATCGAAGCCCTTGACAAAAAAACTCGCTCCCGTATAATCGACGCATCCTGCCAAGGAGATGGACTTTTCTATGGAAGAAAACGATTTCAAACGGATAGAACAGTTGGTGTCAAACGTCGTTGATGCCAGGTTGGGACGATTTGAAGGAGAGGCCACCGCAAAACTCGGACAATTTGACGAGAAAATCGATGCTAAATTTGGTCAATTCGACACAAAAATCGACGCAAAGCTTGGACAACTCCGAAAAGACGTCAATGAGGACTTTCGGCACCATGTAGCTCATTCTCTCCGAGGATTTCCAGCACAAGCTCCAGCTCGTAGCCGAAGGGCACCAAATGCTTTCCGAGAAGCTGGACCGTGTTGAGGAGCACATGGAGAAAAAAATGGACTCTATTTCCACGGAACTCGCGGCGCATCGTGCGGACACTGAGGGGCACAAGCGGGGATATATGATAAAAGAACCATAGGGGGCGGGAGGCCCATCCCGGACCTACTTCCAATCACAGCATCCATCCATAGTAGAATTACCCGCCATCTGTGCACGAAGCAGCAGCAGTTTGAACCAAGGCAGTTGAAGACGCGCTTTAGGATTTGAACGCAAGACTGGTTTTTGTGCATCACAACAAGAAACCCTATTTTCACTCGGAACTTAGAACTCTGGACTGTCTTAACGGCGCTAACGGATCAAACAACGATAACGCGGCTGAAACTGAAACCGGGGCAAAAGGGGACGAAGAAGCTGCTTGCGGAACACGGCGAGGCGCTTGTCTGCGTGCGCTACCGGTACGACGAGGCGAGCCGCATGAGATTCAAGACCGTGGAACTCATTGTCGAAAAAACAGCATGGACCCCGTCGGCGCGGAAACTCGGCGACAACGACCTTGTACCCGTGAGGATCGGATACGCTGAAAAGGATCTGAAAGAGTCCGCGAAGGCGGCGAAAGGCAGATGGAACCCGGAGAAAAGGCTGTGGTTCATTCGATACGGGAATGTTAAAGGAACAAAACTGGAAAAGCATCTAGTATTAGATGCCTATCTGTAACTACTCAATAACCCGAGAACTCGATGAGGTGTTTATGAAAAAATCAAGAAAGATACTCATTGGTATTTTATGTCTCTTGATAATTTGCGGAACTTTCGTGATTGGAGGATTCATCGGCTGGGGCTATGGATATGCTTATCGCGCCTATCAAGCATCAATAGGAGACTCATATCTCACCATGAGAAAACTTGAAATGCTGAAGTCTGATGATATGAGCGGCGTGGAAAGACAACTTGAATCGGATCTTGATACCGAGCTGATTGAGCATTGGAGCGGTTTGGTTAATAGGCCATTGTATGTCAGCCTACTACCTCAAAATGAAAGTGCAACAAACAAACTTATGGGTAAGGTTGTTGCTTATCGAAAAGCAAATCCTACTACAATGAATGATCCAAAGGTCAAAGAGGCAATTGAAACCGTAATCAAGCGATACGAAAAATAAAATGTTAACTTGTCGTTCCACGCCGACCGCTTCGCGGCGTGTGAACTCCGCGTTAGAATCCAAAAAAGAGGAGGAGAAAATGAGCGAATCGAAAATAGATATCAAGATTGGCCAGATTACTTTTTCAGGGCAAGGCGAACAGGATTGGGTTGCCAAACAGCTTGACAAGATTTTAGCGCAAGCCGAAAAACTGGTGCAACTCGCGCCCGCCTCAGGTGAATCTGATGTCGCTGATAGTGATCGCAAGCCTATGGGAAAAGACAACGCTATCGCTAAGAAGACGCTCCCCGCGTTCCTTCAGGAGAAGAACGCAACCACGAAACAAGTGAAGAAGTTTCTGGCAACTGCCGTTTGGCTAGAAGCAAAGGGACAGAACCGACTTTCGACGAGCGACGTAACCAAGGCCCTTAACGATGCCAACCAGAAGCGTCTCGGTAATCCAACAGATTGCCTAAAACAGAACGTCACTAAAGGATACTGTCAGAAGGATGGAAAGCAATTCTTTGTGACCGATGAAGGAAAGAGCGCACTGTGAGCACAGTAACGCGACATACAGCGTTGTCAGGTATTCCCGATGGCCTTCGAACGCCACTTTTAGCTGAGTTCAAGCAGATCACTTCAAATTTCTCGGAGCGCCGCTGGACTTCTGCAGAACTGTCGGGTGGGCGCTTTTGCGAGATCGTTTACACAATACTAGACGGTCACGCTCGTGGTTCTTATGCTGCTTCACCAGTAAAGCCGCCAAACTTTCTCGATGCGTGTCGAAGACTGGAAAACAACGCAGGTGTACCTCGAAGTTTTCAAATACTGATTCCACGTCTTCTTCCTGCGCTATATGAAATTCGCAATAATCGGAATGTCGGCCATGTTGGTGGTGATGTAGATCCGGATTTTATGGACAGTTCTGCTGTCGTTTCTATTTCTAGTTGGATACTTGCCGAACTCGTTCGAGTTTATCACGCCGTCAGCACCGGTGAAGCTCAAACCGTCGTAACTGAACTTGCCGAACGTCGTCTACCACTTGTGTGGCAATCCGGCGAGATACGCCGAGTCCTTAATCCCGAGCTGCCTCTTCGGAGTCAAGTTCTTCTACTACTTGCTTCATCAACCTCAAGAGTTCGTGCTGCCGACCTTCTAAAATGGACTGGTTACAAGGGCAAACCGTATTTCACACGTCTCCTGCGTCGTCTACACGAAGAACGTAAGATTGAGTTTCATGAAATGGCTGGAGAAGTTGAATTGTTGCCACCTGGCACAGATGAGGCCACTAATACAAACGCAGTAAATATTGTTACACTTTAACCATACTTTATGTTATTCTGGGGGCATGAAAACATCCCCTGCAAGCCCAATAAAGGTGTCCAAAGAGCAATTGCTGGCCCTCGCAGAGAAGGTGCCAGGAGCTTGGATCGGCATAAAGATAGCTACCCTCCTCTTGGTAATGGAGGGTCAACGACCGGGGTGGATCTCAGAAGTCCTAGGCCAGACCCGGATTGAGCTACCCCCCTTTGTAGTGCCACTTGCAATTAGAGGTTTTGACCGATCTTTGACAATTCTTGCAGCTTGAATTCAGCAGGCGTCAGGTCGTTTAAAGAGCTGTGGAGACGAACCTGCATGTAATCGACCCGCCAATTCTCGATGATCTTTCGTGCATGATCCAAGCTCATGAACCAGTTTTCGTTCAGACATTCGTCGCGGAATCTGCCGTTAAAGCTCTCCATGTAGCAATTATCAACCGGCTTGCCCGGACGAATGAACTGTAGCTTGATCCCGCGCTCATATGCCCACGCATCCAGCGCGTTGCTGATGAACTCAGGGCCATTATCAACAACGATCTGCTCGGGAAGGCCGTGAATTGCCGATATCCGGGTCAGGACCTGTGCTACCCGCTTACCGCCGATCGATGTATCTACTTCAATCCAGAAACATTCTCTTGTAAACGTATCAATGATCGGAAGCGCCCGAAACCTTCGCCCGTTATGCAGCGCATCCTGAAGAAAGTCCATGGCCCAGAGTTGATTCGGCCGCTCTGCCTTGGGAAGTTCTATTCGAGCCTGAGCTGCCAGCTTCTTTCTTCTGCGGACCCGAATTTTGAGGTTTTCCTCCCGATAAATGCGCTCCGTTCGCTTCTTGTTTACGACCAGACCTTCGCGTTTAAGATACTTATGGAGCCGGCGGCAACCATATCGTTTGCGTTGCGCTGCCAGCTCCTTCATCCTGGTACGAAGTGCTTCGTCCTTATCCGGTTTCCGTTTGTACCGCAGGGTGTTCCGGCTCAGGTCCACGAGGCGGCTGGCGCGGCGATCACTCAGCCCAAAGCAGTCTTTGATATAGGCTGCGGCATCCCGCCGTGCCTTGGGCGTTAGAAGTTTTTTGTTACTACCGCTTTCAGTGCCTGGTTATCAAGCGTCAGATCGGCTACGATCTGCTTCAAACGTCGGTTCTCGTCCTCGAGCTGCTTGAGGCGCCTCACCTCGCTGACGCCCATGCCGCCGTATTTTGCTTTCCAGTTGTAATAGGTGGCGTCGCTGAATCCGTATTTGCGGCAGAGCTCGGGGATCTTTATCCCTGCATCTGCCTCTTTTAAAATTTTGACAATCTGCTCCTCCGAGTACTTGCCTTGCTTCATCTGGTGCCTCCTTTTCGAGTGAGATATTATGTCACACTCTAATCGGAAATGGCACTATTTTCGGGGGGCAGGTCCGGATGAACGTAAACCGCTGGACGCGGGCGGTAAACAAGGACGGAGTAGAAGCCCTTGTCCCGAAAAAGCAGTCAGGCCGTCCAGTTCGGATGACTCCTAAGATCGTAGCTCAGCTAGAGCTTCAACTGGAGGAATCGCCCCAGAAGTTCGGCTTAAATCGTATTCGATGGGATGGCCCCACTTTGGCAACTCATTTACAGCGCCAGTTCGGGATAAAGCTGAAAGTCCGTCAGGCCCAATACTGGATGCATCAACTTGGGTATCGGTTAAAGCGAGCCAATCACGTTTATCTCCAGGCAAAGGCAGAAGACGCGAAGAAGTTTGCCAGGAGCCTAAAAAAAACTCAAAACGCTGGGTCCTAAAGAAACTGTGGTTTTTCAGGACGAATGCGGTTTTACTCTGCACCCTCGGCTTGGCCGCGGCTGGGCGCTCATCGGGAAACGGTTGAAAGTGCCGACAACCAGCCAGCATCAGAAACGTTTGAATGTTTCCGGCTGGGTGGCTCCTCTTCTGGCTCGTGCCGGCGTCATCCAAACGGAACGTGGCAACCGAGAAGGTTTTCTCAAAGTGCTGCGGCACCTTTATAGCCAGCTTCGTGGCTACACTATCTGGCTGTATGTTGACCGAGCTCGTTGGCATAGGGGTGACCCAATCCGGGAGTTTCTCAGAAAGCATAAACGACTCCGGATTGTGTACTTACCACCATATCAGCCTGCCTTGAATATGCAGGAACGCATATGGCGCCAGATTCGCTATGAATCAACTACCAACCGGTGGTTTGATAACCTTGACGCAATCTGGGCAACGGTCCAAAGGACGCTTGACTCGTGGTCAAAGCACAAAGTCAGGCGACTTTGTAACATTACTTAGTGCGTTTGTATTAGCATTGCGACTGGAAACAAGTAAAACCCTGAATGCCTCATGTGAAAATTCTAACCAAGCCGTCGAGAGGGTCGCTGAGAAACGCGCCCCTCACGGCGGCGTTTTTTGCTTTTGACATGAAAGACCTTTTACGGTAAGGTATCGACCATGTACATCCTCGGTATCGAGACCTCGACCAAGACCGGCAGCGTGGCCATCGTATCAGATGACGGGGTCATCGCGCAGTACAGCCTGAACATCGAAGTCACGCACTCCGAACGGTTGATGTCCACCGTGGACCGGGTGCTCAAGGACACGGGGCTTAGGATAGCCGACTTCGGGGGCTTTGCCGTCGCCATCGGGCCGGGTTCGTTCACCGGACTCAGGATCGGCCTCTCCACGGTCAAGGGGCTCGCGTTTGCCACGGGCAAACCGGTCGCCGCCGTGCCCACGCTCCAGGCGCTTGCCTGGAACCTGCCTTATGCCGCCTACCCCGTGTGCCCCATGCTCGATGCGCGAAAGAACGAGGTATATGCGGCGCTCTATACCTTCGACGGAGCGGCTTTTACACAGGTCATGCCGGAGATGACGATACCAATTCGAGGGCTTGCCGAAAAAATATCCAGAAAGACCCTTTTCACCGGCGAGGCCGCGCACCTCTACCGCCGGGAAATCGAGAAACAGTTCGGCACTGCGGCCCTGTTCGCGCCGCTTTCCGCGGCCCTGCCTTCCGCCGCGACCGTGGCTGAACGTGGCCTCGACATGATCAACAACGGAAAGCAGATTGACCCGGACAGCCTGACTCCGCTGTACATCCGCAGGCCGGAGGCCGAGGTGGCGTGGGAAAAAAGACAGACATCGTGATAGCCGTCATGAAGAAGGAAGATATCGACCAGGTCCTTGCCATCGAGCAGGCCTCGTTCAGCATGCCTTGGTCGAGGAATCTCTTCCTGTCCGAATTCCGCAGTCCCGGGGTCTCAACGCTCCTTGTGTCGCTCGCGAGCGCTGCGCCGCGCATGGTGACGGGCTACATCATCTACTGGCTTGTCGAGGATGAGATGCACCTCCTGAACCTCGCCGTTGCTCGGGAGCACCGGCGGCACGGGATCGCCCGGCAGCTCGTGCTTGATGCAATCAAGGACGCCTACGCCAAAGGCGCCCGACGGGCTTTTCTCGAAGTCAGGGCATCGAATACAACGGCCCAGAAGCTCTATTCGGGTCTCGGTTTTACCGGCACCTTCGTCCGGAGGGATTACTACGACTCGCCGACGGAGGACGCGGTGATCATGGCCCTGGAGCAAAAGGCGCTTGAGGATCTGGCTCAGGCGGCATAGAAACTCTCTATTTTCCGACCAATGGAACTTCTTGCCTTTTTATTATAAATGTGATACTGTTTTCATAGCATAAAAGATGTGTTTCAGCCTCTCGTTGACTTTAATCCCTAAAGGAGGGCCGAAATATGAATGTGGAGGTAAGGGAAGAAGTACTTGTAGAAAAACTCAGGGTGGAGGATTCAGAGTTCCAAAAATGGGAACAGGAACACCGGCAGCTGGAAAACACGCTGATGAGTTTTGAAACCCATCGGTACCTCACCCCTGAGGAAGAAGTGGAGCGGAAGAGAATACAGAAACTGAAACTGGCCGCAAAAGACAGAATGATGGAAATCATCAGGCGCTCGAAAGTCGGTCAGGCCTGACAGCAAGAAGGCAAGGTGAAAAACCTTGCCTTTTGTGTTTTTTGCCCATTCGGAGAAGAGAAATCCCTCTTTACGATGAAGAGTAAGGGGGGATTTTTTTATTGACTCTGTTCCCGTATCTATGTTAAAAATAACAATTAACGGTCCGTAAAAAGTCCCTTGCAGTGATGAGCGGCGTTCTTCCTCTACGGCGTACTTTTCGGTACGCCTCATTTGTCTGGAATCGCGCCCCTTGACAGGCAGCTTTTACCGGCGCCGTTCGAACGTTACTACAAGAGGAGTACTTAATTCTTGAGAAGCGACAGGATCAAAAAAGGCCTGGAGCGGGCGCCGCACAGGTCTCTTTTATTTGCCACGGGCATCACCCGGGGCGAACTCGGCAAGCCGATGATCGGCATTGCCACGAGCTGGAACGACCTCATTCCCGGCCACATCGGCATGCGCGACCTCGAGCGCTTCATAGAGAAAGGCGTGCATACCGGCGGCGGGTGGCCGCTGTTCTTCGGGCTGCCCGGCATCTGCGACGGCATTGCCATGGGGCACATGGGCATGCATTATTCGCTGCCCTCCCGCGAATTGATCGCGGACATGGTGGAGTCCGTGGCCATGGCCCATGCCTTTGACGGACTCGTGCTGCTCACGAACTGCGACAAGATCACGCCGGGCATGCTCATGGCGGCGGCGCGACTCGACATCCCGACGATCGTAGTGACCGCCGGCGCCATGTACTCGGGCAAGTATCGCGGGAACCGCGTGAACCTTATCAGTGCGTTCGAGGCCGTAGGCAAGGTGCGAAAAGGAGAAATGTCCGAGGCCGACCTTGCCGAGCTTGAGGTCTGCGCCTGTCCGGGTCCTGGTTCGTGCCAGGGGATGTACACGGCGAACACCATGGCCTGTGTCACGGAGTCGCTCGGCATGAGCCTTCCCGGATGCGCCACCGCGCTCGCGGTATCGGGAGAAAAACGGCGGATCGCCTTTGACAGCGGCAAACGGATCGTCAGCATGGTGAAGGAAGGGCTCACCCCGCGCAAGATCATGACGAAGAACGCCTTCGAGAACGCCATCCGGATCGACATGGCGCTCGGCGGCTCGACGAATACCACGCTCCATATCCCGGCCATTGCGCATGAAGCAGGTATCGAATTATCGATCGACACGTTTGATAAAATCAGCCGTACGACGCCGCACCTGTGCAACATGCTGCCCGGAGGTCCCACCTATATGGAGGACCTGGATGCGGCAGGCGGCATACCGGGAGTATTATCCCGTTTCACCAAGGTGCTCAAGCCTTCGCGCACGGTGAGCGGCAGATCGATCATCGACCACGCAAAGGCAGGCAAGGTCGGGAACGATGATGTCATCCGGACCTTGAAAAACGCCTATCACAAAGAGGGCGGGATCGCGGTGCTCAAGGGCAACCTTGCGCCGAACGGCTGCGTGGTGAAGCAGACGGCGGTGAGCGACACCATGAAAAAGTTCGAGGGGACGGCCGTCGTGTTCGATTCCGAAGAAGAGTCCATGAAGGCCATCCTCGCGAACAGGATCAAGGCGGGACAGGTAGTCGTGATCCGCTATGAAGGGCCCAAAGGCGGGCCGGGCATGCGCGAGATGCTCTCCCCCACGTCGGCCATCTCCGGCATGGGGCTCGGCGAATCGGTTGTGCTGTTGACCGACGGAAGGTTCTCGGGCGGTACGCGCGGCCCGTGCATCGGACACATCTCGCCCGAGGCTGCGGAGGGCGGGCCGATCGCGATCGTGCGGAACGGGGACAAGATCGTTCTCGATATCCCGGGTCGAAAGCTGGAAGTAAAATTATCCGGCACGGAGATCAGGAAGCGGCTGGCAAAATGGAAGCCGCGGGAACCGAAAATAAAGTCGGGCTGGCTCGCCCGGTATGCAAAGGTTGTTACGTCCGCCAATACCGGAGCGATCGTAAAAGCATAAAAACGGACGTTACGAAATTGGGAAGCCGGGAAGATTATGATACAAAAGCTACCGTTCCCATCTTCCCGACTTCGGATCTTCTCAACTTCCAGATTTTAAAAGGGTGTAAACATGTCCACGAAAGAGATTACCGGTGCTGAAATACTCCTCGAGTGCCTGAAAAAGGAGAAAGTAGACACGCTCTTCTGCTATCCCGGAGGGGTCGTGCTCAAGATCTTCGACGTATTCTACGAGCAGAAGGACGTCCGCATGATCCTGCCGCGGCACGAGCAGGGAGGGGTCCATATGGCGGACGGCTATGCCAGGTCCACGGGCAGGGTCGGCGTTGCCCTCGTGACCTCAGGCCCGGGCGCCACGAACGTGGTCACCGCCCTTGCCACGGCATATATGGATTCCATCCCGATCGTGGTCTTTACCGGCCAGGTGCCCACGGCCCTGATCGGCAACGATGCGTTCCAGGAAGCGGACATCGTCGGCATCACGCGCCCCTGCACCAAGTATAATTTCCTCGTCAAGGACGTGAAGGACCTCGCGCAGACCGTCAAGGAGGCGTTCTATCTGGCCTCGACAGGCCGGCCGGGACCGGTCCTTATCGACCTTCCGAGGGATGTGGTGACGAACAAGGCAGAGTTCCATTATCCCGAGAAGGTCGAGATCAGGAGCTATAATCCCACGGTCTTCGGCAACAAGTGGCAGATCAAACAGGCGGCAGAGGCAATTGCCAAGGCAAAGAAGCCCGTGGCCTATATCGGCGGCGGCGTCATCCTCTCGAACGCTGCAGCGGAGATCCTCGAGTTTGCCGAGATCACGAAGATCCCCGTGACCCATACCCTCATGGGCATCGGCGGGTTCCCGGGCACGCATCCGCTGTCGCTCGGCATGCTCGGCATGCACGGGACCTACTATGCCAACATGTCGATTCACAACTCGGACCTGATCGTCGCCATCGGCGCGCGGTTCGACGACCGGGTGACCGGCAAGGTGGAGGGTTTTGCGCCTCAGGCCAAGATCATCCATATCGATGTCGACCCGACCTCGATCCGGAAGAACGTGCGAGTGGACATCCCGATCGTAGGCGACGTGAAACATGTAATGGTGGACCTCAACAAGGAACTCCGCCATATCAAAGAACCCTGGGACCAGATCCGCAAAAGCTGGCTCAAGCAGATCGAGACTTGGCGCGAAGAACGGCCGCTTACGTACGAATATGCCGATGACGTCATTAAACCGCAGTTCGTGGTTGAGAAGCTCTACGAGATCACCCGCGGTGACGCGATCATCGTGACCGACGTGGGCCAGCACCAGATGTGGGCCGCGCAGTACTATAAGTTCGATAAGCCCAGGAACTGGTGCACGTCCGGCGGGCTCGGGACCATGGGGTACGGGTTCCCGGCAGCCATCGGCGCGAAGGTTGCCAATCCGGGCCGGGAGGTATTCAGCATTTCCGGCGACGGCAGCATCCAGATGAATATCCAGGAGCTTGCCACATCGGTGGAGAACAATATCCCGGTCAAGGTCGCGATCCTGAACAACCGGTATCTCGGCATGGTGCGGCAGTGGCAGGAGTTGTTCTACTCCGAACGCTACTCTTCTACGGACCTCGGGAGCACGCCTGACTTCGTGAAGCTGGCCGAGGCCTACGGCGCCATCGGCTTGCGCGCGGCAAAGCCCGTGGATGTGGTGCCCGTGCTCAAAGAGGCCCTTAAAGCGAAGAGGACCGTGTTCATGGACTTCATCACCGCACGGTACGAGAAAGTCTTCCCCATGGTGCCGGCAGGCGCATCCATCAACGAGATGCTCTTCGGGGAAGAGAAGAAAAAAGAAGAGAAGAAGTTGAAAGCCGTTAAGTAATTTCGGATTGCGGAATGCGCCCTGCTCTCGCGGTTCCACTCGAAAAGGCCGGGTGCAGCCGGAATGCGGAATAAAACTACGATCAATGAAGCTAAGGCGGGCAAACGATGAAACATATCATATCGGTCCTGGTTGAAAACAAATTCGGCGTGCTGTCCCGGGTCTCGGGGCTGTTTTCCGGCAGGGGGTTCAATATCGAGACCATCTCGATCGGCCCCACGCTCGATCCCACGATCTCGCAGATGACGATTGTTACGGAGGGGGACGAGCGCATCCTGGAGCAGATCGTCAAGCAGCTCAACAAGCTCATTGACGTCATCAAGGTGACGGACCTTGCCGACACGGAATACGTTGAGCGGGAGATGTGCCTCATCAAGGTCAATGCCCCGACCGAGCACCGGGCCGAGGCGCTCAGGATCGCCGATATCTTCCGCGCCCGCGTCGTCGACTCCTCTCAAAAAAGTTATACGTTCCAGATAACGGGAGACGAGAAGAAGATCGCGGCGATCATCGAGCTCCTCCGGCCCATCGGCATCAAAGAGATCGTCCGGACCGGCAAGGTGGCCATTACCCGGGAGTAAAACCAACGAGAACGGAAGGAGAGAACGGCATGAGATATTCATACAGACACATCGGGGGCGCAATCGTGCTGGCAGTTTTTTTGTCGGCCTGCGTGCATCAAGGTCCTCTTCTTGTTGATTTTCAGTACCAGCCGCCGCAGGGCGCTGGCGCCGGGGCCGTAAAGGCGACCGTCGGCGTAAGTCCCTTTCGGGATGATCGCGGAAAAGTCGCGTCGGTCATAGGAAAGCGCTCCCTTGAATCGAGTGATCAGGTGAACGATCTGGTGGTGCAGGGCATAGCAGTCGACAGAGTGACGGCGGCCCTGAAAAGCGCGCTCAAGGCGCGCGGGATCGCGGAAAAGGACTTTCCTGCATGGGACCTGACCGAAGCCGGACTCCCCGCGAACGGGGCGGACCTTCTTATCAGCGGCGAGGTCAAAAAACTCTGGGTGGATACCAGGTCTCGGTTTGCGAACACGACCTACACGGCGGAGGTGCAGCTTCGCATCTCCGTGGCGGACCTGGCGCAGAAGAAAATCATCCGGGTGCTGAACGTCGACAGCAGGATGGAGCGCCAGAACGTCGCTTTCTCGTCCGATTTTGTGGAAAAGGCGCTTTCCGACGCACTGACGGGCGCGATCGACCAGATCTTTGCCGATGAAGAGCTGAAAAGTAAATTGAAGTAAGAAATTTCCGAACGTTATTCATTTTTGAAAGGGGACATGATGAAAGTTTACTACGACAAGGATGCGGACATAAATCTGCTCAAGGGCAAAAAGGTGGCCGTGATCGGCTACGGCAGCCAGGGGTTTGCCCATTCGAACAACCTCAAGGAAAGCGGTGTCGATGTGATGGTGGGGCTTCGCAAGGGCAGCAAGTCATGGGCCAAGGCCGCCGGCGCGGGCCTCAAGGTCGTCGAGCCGGCTGAGGCCGCGAAGGTTGCCGATATCATCATGATCCTGGTGCCTGACGAACTCCAGGGCGGCATGTACAGGAAGGACATCGAGGCGAACATCAAAAAAGGCGCCTATCTCGCGTTCGCACACGGTTTTAACATCCATTTCGGCCAGATCGTCCCCCGCGAGGATATCAACGTGTTCATGGCCGCGCCCAAAAGCCCCGGACATCTCGTCCGTTCTCAGTATACCAAGGGCGAAGGCGTTCCCGGGCTCATCGCGGTGCACCAGGACCCCTCAGGCAATACCAAGGACATGGCGCTGGCCTATGCCTGCGCAATCGGCCTGGGCAGGGCGGGCGTTATCGAGACCTCCTTCCGCGAAGAGACCGAAACCGATCTCTTCGGCGAACAGGCGGTGCTGTGCGGCGGGGCCACGGCGCTCATTCAGGCCGGGTACGAGACCCTCGTCGAGGCGGGCTATGCTCCGGAAATGGCCTACTTCGAGTGCCTGCACGAGCTCAAACTCATCGTGGACCTGATCTACGAGGGCGGCATCTCGAACATGCGCTATTCCATCAGCAACACGGCCCAGTACGGCGACCTGACCCGCGGGCCGCGGCTCATCACCGAGGAAACCAAGAAAGAGATGAAGAAGATCCTGGGCGAGATCCAGTCCGGCCAGTTTGCGAAAGAGTGGATGCTTGAGAACATGGCGAACAAACCCACGTTCACCGCGCTTACGAAAAAGGGCCAGGCGCATCCGATCGAGGAAGTCGGTGATCGCCTGCGCAAGATGATGCCCTGGCTGCAGAAGGGCAAACTGGTGGACAAGAGCAAGAATTAATTCCAGGAATGAACCACAGAGGTCACAGAGACACAGAGACACAGAGAATGGCTATGTTAGTCCGTAGCTGTTTTCTCAAATATAGTATCTGCGAAATCTGCGGATACGTTTTATCCTTTTGCTTTAGCATCTCTCGGTGTTCTCTGTGGTGAAAAGGTTTTCGATATGATGAAAAACTACGGAATACCCGTGGCTGCCGAAGGCTGGCCGTTTATCGTCCCTCTCGCAATCGCCACGGTCCTTCTCTTTGCGCTGGGAGGGAAGGATGCCGGCGTTGCCGCGCTGGTGCTGACGCTTTTCGTCCTGTTCTTTTTCCGGGACCCCGAGCGGACGGTCCCCCAGGGCAAGGACATCGTGGTTTCGCCGGCTGACGGGCGTGTGATCGTGATCAAGGACATCTACGAGCCCGATTACCTGAAGCAGGACGTGAAGCAGGTCAGCATTTTTCTTTCCGTGTTCAATGTGCACGTGAACCGTGCGCCGTGCGGAGGGGACGTTGAACTCGTCAAATACAACCCCGGCAGATTTCACGTGGCCTCGGTCGATAAGGCCTCTCTGGAAAACGAGCAGACGGCAATGGTCATTGCGAACGGAAAACGGAAGGTACTCGTCAAACAAATCGCCGGGTTGATTGCACGCCGCATCGTGTGCTACGCCAAGCCCGGAGATGCGGTCAAGGCGGGCGAGCGCTACGGCCTGATCCGGTTCGGTTCGCGGGTGGACCTTTTCCTCCCGAAGGAAACCGAACTCAGAGTGAAGGTCGGCGACAGGATCAAAGGGGCGCGGGACGTCATCGGGGTGCTCAAATGAGAAAAGGGATATACGTGCTCCCCAACCTTATCACGCTGTCGAGCATGTTCGCCGGGTTTTATTCGATCATCGCGTCGCTGAACTCGGATTATGAACGGGCCGCGTGGGCCATCCTGATCGCCTCGGTTTTTGACGCACTCGACGGGTGGGTCGCGAGGATGACTCACACGGCAACGCGCTTCGGCATTGAGATCGACTCGCTTGCCGACGTGATATCCTTCGGCGTCGCGCCGGGCGTCCTCGTCTACACCTGGACGCTTTCCTCCTTCGGCCGCATTGGATGGCTGGGGTCTTTTTTCCTCGTTGCCTGCGGGGCGCTCCGGCTTGCGCGGTTCAATGTCCAGATGGGCAGTACGGAGAAAAAACACTTTTCGGGACTGCCGATCCCGGCCTCGGCGCTCGTGATCGCGACCACGGTGCTCGCCTACCAGGATTTCATTGATATCCTCGAACACCTGAACCTCGCGCGGCTCGCTGACGCCGTAGGGAAGGATTACTGGGTGCTGGCGCTGACGTTCCTTCTCGCGGGGCTCATGGTGAGCAACATCACGTACCACAGCCTGAAGGAAGCAAACCTGAAGCAACGCCGGCCCTTCGGGCTGCTGGTCGTCATGGCTGCATTTCTGGCAGTTGTGGCATACCATCCCGCGCTCGTCCTGTTCCTGGTATCCATCTCCTACGTTTTGATCGGTATAGCCGAGGCGCTGTACAAACTGATCAGGAGACGGAAGCCGGCCGCTGCCTAGCAAGAAGGTAAAGCAATTAAGGAAGCTGCGAAGTTGAGAAAATGAGAAGTTTTGCCCACTCTCCCGCCATTTCCCCATCTTCTTATCTTCCCATCTTCTGAACTTCTGTGCCGTTTCACAAAGCTGCACCATGCGTCAGGCTCTCGCAGCATGACGTGGAGGAACCTATGAGCACCATCATCAAAATATTCGACACGACGCTCCGCGACGGGGAACAGTCCCCGGGCGCGAGCATGAACACTGCGGAAAAGATCGAGATTGCCAGGCAACTCGTCCGTCTCGGCGTCGACGTTATCGAAGCCGGATTCCCGATCTCGAGCCCCGGTGATTTCGAGAGTGTGCGAAAAATCGGCGAAGAGGTAGGCGATGCCGCTGTGGTATGCGCCCTGTCTCGCGCCATTGCAAAAGACATTGAAGTCGCGGCCGATGCGCTCAAAACGGCCAAACGGCCCCGGATCCATACCGGGATCGGCGTTTCCGAAAGCCATCTTCAGCACAAATTGCGGATCAGCCGGGAAGAGGCGTTGGAACGCGCAATTGCCGCGGTAAAGCTCGCCCGTAAATTCGTAGGCGATATGGAGTTCTACGCCGAGGACGCGGGCCGTGCGGAACCCGCTTTTCTCTACCGCATGGTAGATGCGGTGATCAAGGCCGGCGCTACCGTCGTCAATATTCCCGATACGACCGGCTATACCTATCCCGAGGAGTATGGGGCACTTATCCGCGGAATCAGGGAAAACGTGCCGGGTGCGGAAAAGGTTACCCTATCCGTTCATTGCCATAACGACCTGGGCATGGCCACCGCCAATGCGCTCGCGGGAGTCAAGAACGGCGCAACCCAGGTAGAATGTACGATCAATGGCATCGGCGAGCGCGCCGGGAACACCGCGATGGAAGAGGTCGTCATGGCGCTGCGCCAGCGACGAGCCTATTTCAACGCCGACACGAACATTAATGCCAAGGAGCTCATGCGCGCATCGCGGCTGGTGTCGTCGATCACGGGCATCATGATACAGCCGAACAAGGCGATCGTAGGCGCGAACGCCTTCGCCCACTCGTCCGGCATTCATCAGGATGGCGTCTTGAAGGAACGATCGACCTACGAGATCATAGATCCCGCGGACGTCGGCGCAGGCGGCTCCTCCATTATATTGACCGCCCGTTCCGGGCGGCATGCCCTTAAACACCGTATCGCAGAGCTCGGAAGCGACCTGCCGGACGCTGAGTTTGAGAAGGTGTATGAGGCGTTCCTCGGCCTGGCGGACAAGAAAAAAGAAGTCTACGATGAGGACATCGAGGCCCTTATTTCCGACAAGGTCAAGCACATCACCGAGGTGTATGTGCTCAAGAACCTCCGTGCCGAGAGCGGGACGGGAATAACACCTTCGGCAACCGTCGAGATGGCGGTGGATGGAAAGCTCGTAAAGCAGACGGGTACCGGAGACGGACCGGTGGATGCGGTATACCGGACGATCGCGGCGATGACGGGCACCAAAAGCAAGCTCGAGGCCTATCTCGTGAAGGGAATCACCGGCGGTACGGACGCGCAGGGTGAAGTGACCGTGAAGGTCGAAGAAGGCGGCAAAAAGGTTGCAGGCCACGGCGCGGACACGGACATCATCATAGCAAGCGCCAAGGCGTACGTGAATGCTTTGAACAAACTGGAACACTGGAAAAAAGGCAAAGGCAAGAGCAGCTAAGTAGGGTAAAAACAAAACCAGAAAACAGTTGAATCTGAACAGGGGATATTGTATATTCAAAAATCTATGATGACCATAACGGAAAAGATACTCGCCGCTCACTGCGGCAAAAAAGAAGTCGTTCCGGGAGAACTGATCAACGCGAAACTGGACCTGGTGCTCGCGAACGACATCACCGCGCCCATCGCGATCAAGGAGTTCCGCGCCGCAGGCGCCAAAAAGGTGTTCGATCCCGACCGGATCGCGCTTATTCCCGACCACTTCGCGCCGAACAAGGACATTGCGTCCGCCGAACAGTGCAGCCTGCTTCGTCAGTTCGCGCGGGAGCATGCCCTCTCGCTCTACTTCGAGGTCGGCCGGATGGGCGTGGAGCACGCGCTCCTTCCGGAGCAGGGGATCGTGGTCCCCGGCGACGTGGTGATCGGCGCGGACAGCCACACCTGCACCTACGGCGGCCTGGGCGCATTCTCGACGGGCGTGGGCAGCACGGACGTGGCAGCGGCCATGATCACCGGCGAGGCCTGGTTCAAGGTGCCGGAGAGCATGAAGTTCATCTACAAGGGAAAACTCGGCACGTGGGTCGGCGGCAAGGACATCATTCTCAAGACCATCGGCGACATCGGTGTGGATGGCGCACTGTACCGGGCCATGGAGTTTACCGGTGAGGTGATCAAAAAACTCCCCATGTCCGGCAGGCTCACGATCTGCAACATGGCGATCGAAGCAGGGGGCAAGAACGGCATCATCGAGCCCGATGAGATCACCGAGAAATATGTGTCGAAGCGCGCACGGCGCAAGTATAAGTTTTACAAGAGCGACAAGAAGGCGAACTACGCGGACGTGCGCGAGTACGACCTGACCGGCATGGAGCCGCAGATCGCCTGCCCGCACCTGCCGGAGAACGTAAAGCCCGTGAGCCAGCTTGCGGCGATCAATATCGACCAGTCCGTTGTGGGCTCCTGCACGAACGGCCGGATCGAGGACATGCGCGAGGCGGCCAAGGTCATCAAAGGGCACAAGGTCCATCCCTACGTGCGTATGATCGTGATCCCGGCCACGCAAGCGGTCTACAAACAGTGCATTCGCGAAGGCCTTGTGGACGTATTTATTGATGCGGGTGCCGCATTCAGCACGCCGACATGCGGCCCGTGCCTGGGCGGCCACATGGGTATTCTGGCGTCCGGCGAGCGTTCCATAAGCACCACGAACCGGAACTTCGTGGGCAGGATGGGCCATCCCAAGAGCGAGGTCTATCTGTCAAACCCGGCCATAGCGGCGGCGTCTGCGGTGCTCGGCAGGATCGGAAGACCCGAAGAATTGAAATAAAAATGGTTCAAGCGGTTTAAACGGTTTAAACTGTTTGAACGGTTTGAACATACGAGGTTATCACATGAAATTCAAAGGCAATGCATGGAAATTCGGGGCCGACATCGACACGGACGCGATCGTTCCGGCGCGGTATCTGAACACCTCGGAACCGAAAGAACTGGCAAAGCACTGCATGGAAGACTCGACCAACCCCGACTTCGTGAAGAAAATGAAGCCCGGGGACATCATCGTTGCCGAGAAGAACTTCGGGTGCGGCTCGTCCCGCGAGCATGCGCCGATAGCGATCAAGGCCGCAGGCGTGTCCTGCGTCGTGGCCAAGAGCTTTGCACGGATCTTCTACCGGAACTGCTTCAATATGGGGCTCCCGATCTTCGAGAGCGCGGAGGCCGTTGACGGCATCAAAGAAGGCGACCAGATCGAGGTGGATGCGGATGCGGGAGTGGTCCGTAATCTTACGTCGAATAAAATGTTCAGGGTGGCCCCCGTGCCGCCGTTCATGCAGGAACTCATCGCGGCAGGCGGTCTTATGGCATATACGAAGAAGAAGGCAGGCCTGTAATTGACAGCGTGTTTCAAGTTGATGAAAGCACTGCAACCCCGCAAACAGCAGCAGACCGACGATCCGCACTGCGATACCTGCGTTTATCACTCGATGAACCTTGACCGTTCGCTGTATGAGGACAAGGGGGCCGGCGATTCCCCGGAGAACGGTTGCTCGCTCGATTTTATTCCCGGAGACAAAGGGTGTAGTGAGATGCGGACCAACAACTGCAGCGCGAGGAAACGATAGGTTCGTCTCTTGGTATGTATATAGTTCGTCATTCCAGGAAAGCGGGAATGACGGAATTTTCTGAAAGGAACCTTCATTCATGGCAAAGACCTACAAGATCGCATTGATCCCCGGGGACGGGACCGGCCCCGAGGTCGTTCGAGAAGCGGTAAAAGTCGTCAAGGCCTCCGCCGCAAAGAACGGGTTCAAACTCGAGTTCAGCGAGTTCGACTTCGGCGCCGCGCGCTACTTAAAGACCGGGGAAACGCTTCCCGACAGCGCGATCGCCGAATTCAAAAAGTTCGACTCAATGTTCCTCGGCGCCATCGGGCATCCCGGCGTGAAACCCGGCATCCTCGAAGCAGGGATCCTGCTCAAGATACGCTTTGCCCTCGACCAGTACATCAATCTCCGGCCGGTGAAGCTCTATCCCAACGTCGAGACCCCGCTCAAGGACAAGAGACCCGAGGACATCGATTTCGTGGTGATCCGCGAGAACACGGGCGGCATTTACACGGGCCACGGCGGTGCAACCCGCGTGGGTACGACCGAGGAGATCGCGACACAGCTCATGGTCTACGACCGTCGCACGGTGGACCGCTGTCTCAAGTATGCCTTTGAACTGAAAAAGAAGCGCAATGCCAAGGACCCGCAGTACGCGGCAAAGCCGATCACGCTCATCCACAAGCGGAACGTGCTGACCCATTGCGGCGACCTCTGGTACCGCGCGTTCGAAGAGATGGGCGCGAAGCAGTATCCCGAGCTCAAGCGCGACTACAACCACATCGATGCCGCGAACATGTGGTTCGTGAAGAACCCCGAATGGTTCGACGTGGCGGTCACGGAGAACCTCTTCGGCGACATCATCACCGACCTCGGCGCCATGATCCAGGGCGGTCTGGGCGTTGCGTCCGGCGGGAACATCAACCCCGAGGGCGTTTCCATGTTCGAGCCCATGGGCGGCAGCGCGCCGAAGTACGCGGGCCAGAAGGTGATCAATCCCATGGCGGCGATCGGGGCGGCGATGATGATGCTCGACTCGCTCGGCGAAACGAAGTCCGCGCAGGCGATCGAGGCGGCCATGATATCGACGATGAAGAAGATGAAGAGCCAGGCCGCCGGGAAGATGGGCATGTCCACAACCGAAGTAGGGGACATGGTGGCGGGGATGGTTTAAGGCAGTTCATATTTCCGAGTTCATAGCTCGTAGTAAAAATATAAAAAGCAGGAGCAATGCAATGATGCGAGCAGATTTTAGAAGGAAGAGGCCCGAATGATTGCAAGCTTTCAAAAGTTGACGAGGGAAATACTGTTCCATACTCCTCTCAGGCGGTATTTTTTCCCGAAATATCTCTATAATTTTACTCCCCCCCAATTATGCTTCCTGTGTCAATGCATGGAGGAGACCAAACACATCGCGGGTTCGATTGCGGAAGTTGGATGCGCGAATGGATTAACAACAATATTTCTCAATAAGTACATGACCTGCCAGAATATCGAAAAGGCCTACTACACCATTGATACGTTTTCCGGCTTTGTCGTCGATGATGTCCGGTATGAAGTGGCGAACCGGGGGAAAAGTGAAAAGCTGTTCAAGCGGTTTCAAGTGAATAAGAAGAAATGGTTCGACGGGACCATGCGGTCGAACGACATCGACCGGGTCCGTTCGTTCGAAGCAGACATCAATAAATTCGATGTCGCCGCCCTGGGCCCCCTGTCCTTTATCCTGCTGGATGTCGACCTGTACCGGCCTATAAAAAAGTCCCTGCCCGAACTGTATGAAATGCTGAGCCCGGGCGGGATTATGATCGTGGACGACTGCGATCCCTTGCATATGCGGTGGGATGGATCGGATCAGGCATATAAGGAATTCATGAAGGAATTGAATCGGCCCGGACAGGTGATGCACGGGAAATTAGGGGTCATTCGAAAGCCCGTCTGAAGCAAAAGTTTCCGGTCCCCGGTCAAGCCCGGACGGCAGACGTGAAAGTAAAAATCTTGATCAGGAGCTAGGCAATGATGCGAGTGGGTTTTATCGGTTGGCGCGGCATGGTGGGCTCGGTGCTCATGGGCCGCATGAACGAGGAAAAGGATTTTAATTTTATCGATCCGGTGTTCTTCACCACCTCGAACGTGGGCGGCAGGGGGCCGAAGATCGGCAAGGATGTCCCGGCGCTCAAAGACGCAAAGAACGTCAATGAGCTGAAGTCGATGGAGATCATCGTCTCCTGTCAAGGAGGAGAGTACACGACCGAGGTGTACCCCAGGCTGCGTGAAGCGGGCTGGAAGGGCTACTGGATCGATGCCGCGTCTACCCTTCGCATGACGAACGATTCCATCATCATCCTCGATCCGGTCAATCTGAACGTCATCAAGAACGGCCTGGCAAAGGGCGTCAAGAACTACATCGGCGGCAATTGCACCGTGTCGCTCATGCTCATGGCCCTGGGCGGCCTGTACGAGCGCGGGCTTGTGGAATGGATGAGCGCCATGACCTACCAGGCGGCCTCGGGCGCGGGCGCGAACAACATGCGCGAACTGTTGAAACAAATGGGTTCGGTCCATGGAGCGGTAAAAAGCCTCCTGGACGACCCGGCAGGCGCGATCCTGGAGATCGACCGCGCGGTGTCGGACCATATCCGCTCCGATGCCTATCCTAAAGAGTTTTTCGGCGCGCCTTTGGCAGGCTCTGTCATTCCCTGGATCGACAAGCAGCTCGAGAACGGCCAGAGCAGGGAAGAGTGGAAAGGCCAGGCCGAGACGAACAAGATCCTGGGCCGCGAGGACAAGCCGATCCCCATCGACGGCACCTGCGTACGCGTGGGCGCCATGCGCTGCCACAGCCAGGCGCTTACGATCAAGATGACCAGGGACGTGCCGCTGAACGAGATCACTGACATGATTGCGAAGCACAATCAGTGGGCCAAGGTCGTCCCGAACCAGCGCGACAGAACGGTCCAGGAACTTACCCCTGCGGCGGTAACGGGTACCCTGACCGTGCCGGTGGGGCGGCTCCGCAAGATGAACATGGGACCGACGTTCTTGAATGCCTTCACCTGCGGGGACCAGCTCCTGTGGGGCGCGGCAGAGCCGCTCCGGAGAATGCTCAGGATCGTGGTGGAACGGTAAGAAAAGTATAGCAAAGGTGTCATTCCGGGCTTGACCCGGAATCCGGCGGCTTTGGACTTTTTCGTTGTTGTTTCAACGAAGCTGCTGGATTCCCGCGGGAGCCTGCCCCAGCATGATTGAAGCAGGGGCGGGAATGACGGACTTATTTCATGCTGAAGAAAAAGAACAAATACGTCGTTGCCGTTGCGGGCGCCACCGGCGCTGTCGGCAGGGAGATGATCGAAATCCTCGGGGAGCGGAACTTTCCGGTAGCGGAGCTGGTCCCCCTCGCATCGGAGCGCTCCGAAGGCGAACGGGTGGAGCTCAACGGCAAGCACTGGACGGTCAAGCGATTGGCCAAAGACTCGTTCAAGGGCGTGGACATTGCGCTCTTTTCCGCGGGAGCAGAGCGCAGCCTCGAGTTCGCGACGGCGGCAGTCGGGTCCGGAGCCGTGGTGATCGACAACTCGAGCGCGTTCCGCATGGACCCGAAGGTCCCCCTGGTTGTCCCCGAGGTGAATGCCCATGCCCTTGCCGGACACAACGGCATCATCGCCAACCCGAACTGCTCGACCATCGGCATGGTCCTGGTCCTGAAGCCGATCCACGATGCGGCCGCGATCAAGCGCATCGTGGTCACGACGTTCCAGTCCGTGTCGGGAACGGGCAAGAAGGGGATGGACGAGCTCGCGCAGCAGACCGTGGCGCTTTTGAGCTTCAGGGATGTGGAGACGAAGGTCTATCCCCATCAGATAGCGTTCAATTGCCTCCCGCACATCGATTCCTTTCTTGACAACGGCTGCACCCGGGAAGAGATGAAAATGGCGGATGAAACGAAGAAGATCCTGGAGGACGGATCCATCCGGGTGACGGCGACCGCGGTCCGCGTCCCTGTTTTCCGGTGCCACTCCGAGTCAATAAATATCGAGACCGGGAAAAAGATCTCCGCCAACGAAGTGAGGGCGGTCCTGTCGGCCGCGCCGGGCGTCGTGGTATACGACGAACCGAAAAAGAACATCTACCCGACGGCGATCGACGTTGTGGGAAAAAACGAAACGTACGTGGGCAGGATCAGGGAAGACGAGTCCGTCCCGAACGGGATAAACCTTTGGCTCGTGTCCGACAACCTCAGGAAGGGAGCCGCGTTGAACGCGGTGCAGATAGCGGAGCTCTTGATTAAGCAGACAGGAGGCAGTAGACAGTAGGCCGTAGACAGCAGGCGGCATAGTTTTGTATACCGTCTACAGTATACCGACTCCTGATTATTCGCCATGTATAAGATAATCTCCAAACTATTCGACAAACTGGAACGGGGGCTGAGCCCGAGAGACAAGGCCGTTCTTATCTCCCTGATGCTCATCATCTCGGTATTGGGCATCGTGCTTGCCGTCCGGTACTACAACTATATACAGAAAAACCCCGAGTTCTGCAACAGCTGTCATCTGATGGAGGATGCCTATACGGCTTGGAAGCTTTCCGGCCATCGGAACATCGTGTGCCAGGACTGCCACCAACTCGGTTTGATCGAACAGAACAGGCTGCTGGTCAAATTCATTTTTACCACGGACCGGAAAACACCGGAGCCCCATGGCAACGAGACCCCCTGGAAGACCTGTACGAAGTGCCACTGGGACGATGCGGCACAGGGATCGCTCACGGTGAACAAGTCGAGCGGCCACGCCCGGCATGTGTTCATGGAGAAACTCGTCTGCAAAGACTGCCACAGCAGCAAGGTGCACGCCTTCAAGCCGGAGGAGAAGGCCTGCCTGCGCTGTCATAAAAACTGGAAAATACACGGGGTCGGGATGGAAGAGATCTCGTGCCTCCGGTGTCACGTTTTTTCTCCGAGAAAGCCGGAACCGTTCATACCGGACCGGAACCGCTGCCTGTCCTGCCACCGTAAATCGGCAAAGGCCTCGTTCCCGGACCGGGTCCCGATGGCGCGGTTAAACTGCTATGAATGTCACAAGCCTCATGCCCGGATCAAACCGAGCGATGATGACTGCCTGCGGTGCCATACCCGCGAGGTGTTGATGATCAAGCCGGTCCATGCTTCCACAAAACACTGCAAGTCCTGCCATATACCGCATCGCTGGACGGCCCGGTAGCATTCTGGCGGCGGGGGATCGATTTATCTGCTCTTCCGGGTTTTTTTTCGGTTGTTTGTTACGAAGAGTTCGTCCGGCTGGACGGTATAAATGCGGCACAGCGTCAGCAGTTTCATCAGGCTCGGGTTCGTCTCTTTGCCGGATTCGAGGCGGGAAATATAGCCCTGGGTGATCCTTCCGCGGCGGTCTTCGGCGCGTTCCGACAGACGCGCCACCTGGCTCATGGACAACTTTTTCCCCTCCCGCAGCTTTTTCAATTTTTCAGCAAGGGTCATATAAGACGATATATACCCTGCTTCCTTTGCCAAGTCAACAAATAGTTGCAAAATATTTTTTTCTTCCTGTTTTAAAATGCACATGTTTGTGCTATAGTAATAACTATAACTTTAGATTATTTCCAGTTCTTATCTTGATCGGTCCTGCAGGAACAACCTTGGAAGAGAGGGAACGCCATGTATAAAATAGATGTTCTTGAGAGAAAGCGCTTGGAAAAGGGATTGAGCTACACGGAGATCGCGGACAAACTCGGCATGCACAAAGTAACGGTCTCAAGAACGCTGAAAGGGGTCACCACGAAGCCCCGTACCGTGAAGCTTCTGGCGGATTACCTCGGCGTTGAGATGGAACGGATCGTCCAGTAGACCGGAAACCGTTTTGAGCTCTTCACGCAGTCGCTTCGGATCGTCTAGATGAAGGGTAAGGCCTGCAAGCCTTGCCCTTTTTGTTTTTTGAGGTCCGGGCGAAGTATGGTACTATCAGCGCCTTAGCAGGCCGCTGAAAAAGTGGCCTTCAGTTTAAAAAATTCTATTCGGAGCTTGATTTTTATCCTACTGCAAAGCCTATGACACACTTTGTAGCTCATTCAAGATCGCCTTTCGGCACCCATTATCGGGATTCTACTGCGCTTTTGCTATGTAGCAGCCGCAGTTCGCCGTTGGATATTTACTATTCGCAGCAGGTTGTATGCAGCTCCGACGAACAAGGCTTGAAGGTGGGTTCGATCTCTTCCCTTGTACCGTGTCCGCCTGAAACCGCCGATGCTCTTGAGCCATCCGAAGATCTCTTCCACCCGTTTTCGGATTCGCTGGCTGATGTTGTATCCTTCGTGCCGCGTGGTGCGTCCATCTATGGCAGAGCCGCCTCTTCTTTCGGTGTTGGCCGCAACATGCGGCGTGATCTCTCTGCCCCGCATGGCCTCAACAAAGCCCTGGGTATCGTAGCCCTTATCGGCACCGATGGTCTTGGGTTTAACGCGTTTCCGCGCCTGACGGGTAAGCATATCCTTGGCCGCCTCCCGTTCCGCATCACCCGTTGCCGGGGTAACGGTGATGTCGACCAGCAGGCCGTTTCGGTTCTCCATCAAGGCATGGGCGCCGAAAGAAAGCTTAGCCTCCTTGCCCGCGCTCTTCTTCATCAAACGAGACTCGGGATCAGTGGTAGAAGCATGAGTCTTGTTCGACCGTTTCTCACCCCGAAAGTTCACCGTGGGATTTCCCGGATCATCGTCCGTCGTCGGGCGGTCCGAAGGGTCCTCGTCCTTGGGACGGAAGCTCTTCAGACTGGCGCAGGCCTCAATAAGGCTGCCGTCCACCGTAAAATGATCATCCGAGAGCAGCCCGCCTTTCCGGGCGATGTTAACCACACGATCAAAAAACTTCACGGCCACCCGATGTTCCAGAAGCCGATCCCGGTTCTTCGTGAACGTCGTGGGATCGAAGGACGACTCTTCCAGGTCCATATCCAAAAACCAGCGGAAGAGAATGTTATAATCCACCATTTCGCAGAACTGGGTTTCGGAACGCACCGAGTACAGGGCGATCAAGAGCTGGGATTTCAGCAGCCTCTCCGGCGGGATCGACGGCCGCCCCATGTTGCTGTACATGGAGTCGAAGACCGGCGAAAGCTCTGCAAGAACCGTATCCGCATGGGCTTTGATCGCCCGCAGAGGATGCTGGGCCGGGACACGCTGTTCAGGAGAAAAGTAACTGAACATCCCGCTCTGAATCTCGTTTTCACCGCGCATGTGGCCTCCTTGTCAACTGCCGTTGCGCCACTATACGCATTTACATCACGTTTGAAAAGGACTTTTTCAGCAAACTGTTAGATCAGCCAGTACTGCCGATACTTTCATGAGAGACAAAGCACGACACAGAGAGCACGGAGAATGCTCTGCGGGCTCAAGTGACTTGACAGGAAGACCATTCTTGAAAACGTGAAGAATATAAAAACAAAAAAATACTGAAGTAAAAGGACACAGAGGAGGCCGGTAAAGGACCCTTAACCTTTTGGCCCTGATGATTTCTCCGTGACCTCTGTGGTTAGTTTTGACATTTCGAGGAGGATGCATGAAGGACTTTTTGGCCGTTGCCGGCGAAGCGGCCCGCAAGGCGGGCGGGATATTGAAAGAGAATATCCACGGCACGCGGGAGATCACCTATAAGGGCGACATCAACCTGGTCACCGAGATGGACACGCGCTCCGAACGCGCGGTGGTCGAGACGCTGCGCGCGTCCTTTCCCGAGCACGGCATCATTGCCGAGGAGGAAACCACGATACGCAACGGGTCCGGCTATACCTGGATCATCGATCCCCTCGACGGCACCACGAACTACGCGCACGGCTATCCCTGTTTTTCCGTGTCCATTGCGCTCGAGCGCGAGGGCGACGTCATCACCGGCGTTGTCTACGACCCCATGCGGGACGAGCTTTTCACGGCGCAGAAGGGGCAGGGCGCGTATCTGAACGGGAAACGGATCAAGGTGTCGACCGTGGACGCGCTCATACAAAGCCTGCTGGCCACGGGTTTCCCCTATGACCGCAAGGTGAGCGAGAAAAACAACCTGGATTACTTTCACGGCCTGCTCATGGCCTCCCAGGAGGTCCGCCGCGACGGTTCGGCGGCCCTCGACCTCTGCTCCGTGGCCGCCGGACGATTCGACGGTTTCTGGGAACTCAAACTCAAGCCCTGGGACGTGGCCGCGGGAAGCCTTATCGTGCTTGAGGCCGGAGGCAGGGTAACGGACCTCAGGGACAACACGTTCGATATATTTGGCGACGAGGTCCTGGCGAGCAACGGCATCATTCACGGGCAGATGGTGGAGATACTGAAACGCACGGCGGAGAAGCGGAAGGGGAGATAGGCGCGTTTTTATTCCAGGAACGAAAAACTCAGCTGTGCAGTTTGTCCTTTTCGGTCTTATAACAGTCCGGGCAAAGACCATGCGAGAAGTCGACGCCCCAATTATTCTGGAAATAGGCCTCGACCTGCATCCAGGACTCCTTATCGTCTCGCACTTTTCTGCAGACAGAACAAATAGGTATCATCCGATAAAGCTCTGCTATCTCACTGATGTCCTCAATCACGAGCAACACAAGTTGCCTGTCCTGGAAGGAAAAGAGAGAAGCGGTGATCAGTGCGTACATCTCTATCGTTCCTGTATCCCGGATGAGTTCCATTCTTGCGCGACGGCGGATAACACGGTCCCCCTGGAAGGCTTCCGTGACGGAATTCCTGATAATACAGTCCTTGCAGAACGGAGACCCGCCGCACCCCTCCCGCACTTCTCTCGAATGTATACAGTGCAGTATTTCGCCGGCTCGCCGCTTCAGGACGGTCTTCCTTTCGGCTGTCAAGAGGGCAGAAGCCGCCGCATTGTACTCTTGAATCCTCACATCCTGGTCGACCGACCACAAAAACCATTGATGGCAGCGCATCAAACACCGTCATGAGCATGTTTCTTTTTTCTCTTGCATTCATAGTCATCTGATCCTCAGAGGGAAAGCCGAACGCGCCGGTCACGTGGGAATCCATAGCATAGGGTCACGTCTTGTTATTTGATATTTGCTCTTGAGCGCTCACCAACCTGCTGACGGTTGCATAGTTCAATTGCAGATGGTCCGCGATCTCTCTCTGAAGATACCCATGGCGTTTTACCGCATCGGCTATGCGCCGGTCCCGCTTGCGCTTATTCCGCAAAATGTCTTCCGAAAACAGCTTTTCCAGGGCCGGCCTCTTCAGGTATTTTTGACTCCGGGTGATCTCGGGCACCTCTTTATGCTTCCTGAGATGATCTATAAAGCGGTCTGCAAAATCTTCTTCACCGAGTATCGTCTGGCCCCGCACGTCGGTCCAGACGGATTGTTTGCCGATCCCCCATTTGACGAACTGCCGGTATTCTTGCTCCGCCTTGCCCCGCTTCCCGCTGAATTGGCCCAATACCCAGTCTGTGGTGAGGCACGGATGGGGCTTTGTTCTGCCCGCCGTAGCCAGGTAGCTAGACCAGCGATACCCCTCCGGCGTCTCAACCATCTTGGCCCGTACAGGATTCAGGACCACATACCGGCAAACCTCAAGGAGATGGCTGTCCTTCTGGATCAGAATGGCTTTGTATCGTCCCTGGAACAGGTGACCGGTCCTGCCATGCCAATTGTTAAAGAGCTGCGTGTAGACGCCGTTCAGTTGTCTCATGCCGATGGATAGATTGCCGTCCGGGGTCTCGATGAGGAGATGGTAATGGTTGGTCATGAGGCAGTAGGCGTGGCAGATCCAGTTGTAGTGTTTGCCGGCGTGCTGGAGGGTATTGAGGAAGTTCAAGCGGTCCTGCTCGTCCTTGAAGACGGGCTTCTTTTCATTCCCGCGGGAGGTGACGTGGTAAACAGCACCGGGATACTCTATGCGAAGGGGACGGGCCATAATGTAGCGACGATATCACAGCGCAACGCAATTGTCAAGTTACAAGACGTGACCCTATCGGTTCCCAGAAAGCATAAACGACTCCGGATTGTGTACTTACCACCATATCAGCCTGCCTTGAATATGCAGGAGCGCATATGGCGCCAGATTCGCTATGAATCAACTACCAACCGGTGGTTCGATAACCTTGACGCAATCTGGGCAACGGTCCAAAGGACGCTTGACTCGTGGTCAAAGCACAAAGTCAGGCGACTTTGTAACATTACTTAGTGCGTTTGTATTAGTAATGGTCTAATAAAATATATGAGAGAAATATCGTCATAAAAAGATTGCTTAACAGAATCATCATCAGTAATATTATGTGGATGATAAAATGAAAAAAAGTTATTTATGTTAATTTTGTCACTATAAAGGGCTGCTATAATCGACAACTGGTTCAGATGATTTTTCCTACAGCCATACGCCCAACAATCTGCTCGGTCCCCACTAAGTGATAATGAAGCACAGTGATTAAAAATAGAAGTATTATTGCTGGATTTAAGTGCAGGTATCAACGATGTTATTTTTTTTGCCCTATTGATAATTTTATTGGCGGATAAATGGTCAACCGATTCAATGCTGACTTCGCCATTTATTATTGGGAAATTTTTTTCTAAATATTCGAAATATTCTTGCATATCCTTTTCCTTAATTCTATAAAAGCCAACGCGGCGGTCACGCGCCGCCTTCTGGCGCGTCGCTGTGGACCGCCAGGTTGACCGGTCGTATTAGCCCTCATTACGCTTTTTTAACGCCGTGTAGATTAAAGATTTCTTCAGCTGCGGCTATTTGTTCGGGCGAGAAGAAAATTAGGTATTGCGCAAATTTAGTATGTCCATGTCCGTCCAAGGTCCGCGGAAATATACCTTTGTTTTTAATCTTAAGGCAGATGCCTTCACAAGCTGTAAAGACTTTGGGTCCGAATATTTTTGAGGCTCCTGTAAAGTTTTCCCAGCTATAACATTCGATATCTTCCCAAAA
This sequence comes from Nitrospirota bacterium, assembly GCA_963790205.1. Taxonomy (GTDB): domain Bacteria; phylum Nitrospirota; class UBA9217; order UBA9217; family UBA9217; genus CAWBNQ01. The sequence continues at coordinate 98,169 of CAWBNQ010000014.1, read as the reverse complement.
TTCCGCAACATTCGGCCCGACAATACCGCTTTCTGTAATTATCAATGGTTGGCCTAATTTGTTGCTCCAGATAGAAATAACAAAGAGTACAGTACCGTAAAGTACGATGAGCATGCCCCAGATCGGCAGCAGCAAATCGAGACGGCTGTGATTTGTCCAAAGGAAGAACGACATAATTATAAGGAAGAAAAGTGACGCTATGATTATACGTGCGCTCTTGTTTCTATTAGAAATGGGCTTATGAAGTGAGTTAACGCGCAGTAACTCTCTTGTCTTTATGATCTCTATACTTTTCTTCTTAATTGACATTAAGCGATCCGGTCCTTCGTTCCTTCTTTGTCTGTACTTTGCGAGTTAATGTTAAGGCTTCTTTCTGAACGCTTTATTCAGAAAGAAGCTGGTTGGACTAAGCCGTTGCGCGCCACGTCGCTATGGGATTTCAAATGATTTGTCAGCTTAAAACGAAGTCCGCGGAGACAGCATTGGCAGGGGCGTGAGACTTGTTCGGGTGAAAAGCGGCGATTCCGGACTGCTCCGCAAGCCCCTTTCGTAAAAGACTATACAGGAAAAAGGGCTTTTGGGCAATAGGGTATCGTTGCGAAAGACGTGACTTTTTTCGGGGATGGATGTCGGAGTCGGGTTGTTCATTTCAGTGCTTGTGGTAATCATATTCGCGGCGGTCCTTTGCAGCGCGCGGGCTGCATGATCTCGATTGTGCGCATTCTGCGTTCGCCGCAGGCAGGGCATTTGGCCACGTCAATGCCGGCGATCCTGAGCAAAGCTTCCTGCCACGTCTCAGTCTTCTGCTCCGCCTCGTTCTGATCAACGCAGGCCAGAAGCTCTCTGCATTGGTCGAGTTTCTTTCTGCGGCATCTGTTTCCCAACAGACCGTAATGCCTGATTTTGACAAACCGGTCGGGCAGGACATGAAGCAGGAACCGCCGGATGAACTCATCGGCGTCCACGGTCATGATCTTGCTTTTGTTGCTGTCCGCGTAGTCGCGCCACCGGAAGGAGATCTTGTCGTCCATCATCTTCACGAGCCGGTGATTGCTGATCGCGATACGGTGGGTGTATCTGCCGAGATACTCAAGAACGCCTTTTGTTCCGTCGAACGGCGGCTTACAATAGACGACCCACTGCTTCTTGTACAAATCGGCGATGAAGGCCTTGAAAACTCCCGGCGACGCAAGATGGCTTACGACGCCGGGGTAGACAAGTTTGTTCTCGGCACGGAGTTTTTTCAGATAAGCGAGAAACTTCCCCCGAAAGAGTTTCGACATGACCTTGACGGGAAGGAAAAAGCCATTCTTGCATGATTTCCATTTCCGTCCGCCCTTGGACAATCCGCCGCCGGTGACGATGTTGTGGAGATGCGGATGATCCATAAGGTTCTGTCCCCAGGTGTGCAGGATCGAGATAAAACCGATTTCCGCGCCCAAGTGTTTCTGCGTATTCGAGAGTTCCGTCAGGGTTTCCGAAACGGCCTTGAACAGGATCCCGTAGAGGGCCTCCTGGTTCCGGAGCACAAGGGGATTGAGTTTATCGGGGATGGTAAAAACGACATGGAAGTAAGGAATGGGAAGCAGGTCTTCTTCCCGGGCCTCGATCCACTGCTCTTTTTTAAGGAACTGGCACTTGGGGCAATGCCGGTTTCTGCAGGAGTTGTACGAGATCACTTTTGTCCCGCAGTGCTCGCATTCGTCCACGTGACCGCCTTGGTCGGCGGTGCGGCAGGTCTCGATCGCCCGCATGGCGCGAAGACGATTCAAGGGCATGGGATGAGCGTTCCGGTAAAGAGGACCGTACCGGCGAAAGATGTCCGCGACTTCGATCTGTAGGCTATCTCGCGTGTACACCGCGGGTGTCGCGTGTGCAGGCTACGAGGTTTGTGGAGGATTTAAGAAGGGGCCTAAGTCCAGAGGGCTCACGATCTTTGAGAGGTTCTTTTTGCTCACGTGGAGATAAATAGTGGTCGTTCTCACCGACGCATGGCCGAGCAGAAGCTGAATATAGTGCAGATCAGCTCCCGACTCCAGCAGGTGTGTGGCGAAGCTATGCCGAAGCGTGTGACAACTTGCCGGCTTCGTGATGCCGGCTTTTTTCTTCGCGCGTTTGAACGCCTCTTGGACGGTGCTAATGGAAATGTAGTTTTCAGGCTTTTCTCCCGGAAAGAGCCAATGCGTCGGTCTATATTCTTTCCAGTATTCCCGAAGCGCTTCCAGCGCTACCTGGGATAAAAGGGTATACCGGTCTTTTTTGCCTTTGCCCTGGTCCACGCGTATCAGCATACGGCTGCTGTCGATGTCCGTGATCTTGAGCCGGGCGGTCTCGCTCGCCCGGAGCCCTGCCGAGTAGGTCACCATCAGCATCACGCGCTGCTTCAGGCTGGGAGTGGCTTCGAACATGGCCTGTACCTCCTCCCGTTCGAGAACGATAGGAAGTGTCTTGGTCGTCTTCGGATAGGGAATCTTGTCCATCACCCAACCTTTGCCCAGCGTCGTTTCATAGAGGAACCGCAGCGCGCTGTAAGTTATCTTCAGGGTGGATAGCGATACCTTCTTATCCCGGACGAGGTAAAGCAGATACGCTTTGACATCGCCGTCTTCCAAAAGGTCGGGCGGTTTTTTAAAATGGCGTTCCATATCGCGCGCCGCCCGGTGATACAATGATTGCGTCTTCGGGGCTAATCCTCGAAGCACCATGTCGCCCTGCATCTGTTCTTTGAACGTTTCCATTGCATAATCTCCTTCCGTTGAATCGAAATTCCAACGGCATGACGCCGATGGTGATGCGAAAGAAGATTGTAGAACGGTCAGGATTATGAAGCAAGGAGCGAGACGAAGAAAATCTATCGAGATATGCGGGGATGAATTGTAGAGAGACTTATTGGAATGCGAATAACACCGCCGCGCAGCGGCTTAGTTCAACAAGTTCTTGAGTACTTTGTGAACTTTATCACGCTTTTTTTAATGGGTCAAGCAGATATGGGTCAAATGGAGTAACAACTTGTTGCCACAATAGGATTTCATTATAGTTGAGTTGTCGCATAACATACTGTTCTGCGTGAAGTATAGTTTGTGCTCAACATCCCATGATCACTATCCCTGATGGTCTATTGGCACGATATGCGGTCGCCCTGAGCGGCGAAAGTCGTATGCAGGCGCATCAGGGAACGAGCGTCTATCTGGCTAATAGCGGATGCATAAACCGCGATTGCTGATGATTTAAGGAAAGGAGTGGTGTAGAATAGGAACATAAAGAGGCATGGTCCCGCCATGACGAACCTTCTCACCTTCATAGTCAGATCTATATCCCGATCCCTCGCGGCAAAACTTATTATCGCCCTCGTGTCGCTCATCATCATCGGCGGGGGCATATCGTGGTACACGCTGATCCGTACGGGCAGAAAAAATCTCATCAACGAGGCGGTGAAGGACGCCGCCACGTACTCCGAGCTCGTTAAAAAGAGCGTGCGCTACGGCATGCTCACCTTCAACCGGGAGGCCATCCAGCTGACGATAGACGACCTGGGCTCAGCAAAGGACGTTGCGGGGATCAGGCTCTTCGACAGCAAGGGAAAGATCGCTTATTCGTCAAAACGGGAGGAGATCGGGCGCCGGGTCGATCGGTCCGCGCGCGTCTGTCTGGGCTGTCACCGCGTCCCTGAAAAGCCTTCGGAGACCCTGATCGGGGAGCGCCAATGGACGACCTATGAGGGCAAGGAGGGACACGACCTTCTGACGTACATTGCCCCGATCTACAGCGAGCCTTCCTGCCTGCGGGCCGCCTGCCACGTCCATTCCCCGGACCAGCGGGTGCTCGGCCTCCTTGAAGCCGATTTTTCTCTTGCCACTGTTGATAAAAACATCAAAGAGCAGACACTGAACACCACGGTGTATGCCTTTGTCCTCATGGGCCTCGTTTCCGTGGTCCTCTCCGCCGTCCTCCGGAAATTCGTGCTGAAGCCCGTAACGACCCTGTCCGACGCCATGGGGGCCGTGGCGGAAGGGGACCTCGGCCTCACCGTGACAGCGACCTCGGAGGATGAAATAGGCCTGCTGGTCCGCGACTTCAACGCCATGACGCAGGAGCTTAAGATTGCGAGAGTAAGGATGGAAGACTGGACCGCGAGCCTCGAACGGGAGATCGCGAAGAAGACCGCTGAATTGAAAAGGTCCCAGGACAAGCTGATCCAGGCCGAGAAGCTTTCCGCGCTGGGAAGACTGACCGCCGACGTGGCGCACGAAATACGGAACCCCCTGACGGCCATCGGAGGGTTCGCGCGCAGGCTCTATAAGAGCGCCTCGGGAGAAAAAGAGAAGGAGCGCGCGGAGGTCATTGTCTCCGAAGTCGACAGACTTGAGAAAATACTGCGGGACGTGCTTACGTTTTCCCGGGACGCGCGGTCTTATCTTGAAAAACACCCGATCGGGGAACTGGTGTTTGACGTGGTGAAGATGCACGAGAATGTGTGCAGCGAACAATGCGTCAACGTGGAGGTCATGATAGAGCGGGGCCTTCCTCCTGTTTTGATGGACCGGGACCAGGTCAGGCAGGCGCTCACCAATCTTATTGCCAACGCGCTCGATGCCATGCCCGGCGGCGGCACGCTGAAGATCACCACGGGGAGCGAGGTCCTTCACGACGTACGGTATGTGTACTTGAAGGTGTCCGATACGGGGCAGGGGATCGCTGATGACAAACTGCCGCTGATCTTCGAGCCCTTCTTTACGACAAAACAGATCGGGCGCGGCACCGGTCTCGGTCTTTCCATAACGAACAAGATCATGGAAGAGCACGGCGGCTTTATCAGGGCGGAGAGCAGGGAAGGGGCGGGCTCCGCCTTCAGCCTGTATTTCCCGCAGCAGGGCGAGGAAGAATCGCGGGAAATAAAATGCTGGGAGTACATGAAATGCGGCAGGGACAAGGACGCAACGACGAAATGTCCGGCCTACCCGGATTTCGGGAGGATCTGCTGGGCCGTCGCGGGCACGTTTTGCGAAGGCAAAGTACAGGGGACCTTTGCTCAGAAATACGCGGACTGCAGGAAATGTGATTTTTACCAGATGGCAAAAAAACTGAGAGAGGAAACTGCGCCGGGATAAGCTTTGTTTTGCAACTTCCGGAGCATCTTGTGTATCCTTGTGTTGGTTACTTTTTGTATCTCCTGAACTCATCCTGCAATTACTTTTCGTTACATGATTTCGTCAAAAGCTACCTCAGAGAGAATATTGTTTGACGGGTGCTAAAAATATTTTCACTAAGTGTCTATTTATAGCCTGCAGTCTTCTATAAATCAAAATTTCATTATACGTTCTAACCCTCAGCCCTGCCTGATTGCCGAATAGCCAACGCGGCAAAAACAGGTTGAATTCATTCAATATTAAAACAGCCTCACCTGCTCTTCCCAGGAACGCCCCTGCCCGGCATCTCTCTTGTGTCTCTGCTGAAACTCACCCATGATCGTCACGATAGCTCCCCGTCCCGCGACTCGTTAAATTGGTATTTGTTTTGCTTAATTATAAGGCATGAAGTCCGCTGCAAAGCCGAACCAGGGAAGCAATATGATCATGGAAGACGTTGTGGCCTTCCTGAAGAAGGTCCCGCCCTTCCAGTTCCTCGACGATGCCGACATCCAGGCCGTGGCCAGGAACCTGTCCCTGGAGTTCTATCCCAAGGACATGGTGGTCCTGAAGCAGGACGGACCTCCGAGCGACGCGCTCAGGATCATCAAAAAAGGCGGCGTCAAGGTCTCGATGGTCTCCGAGGACGGCGGCGAAGTGGTGATCGACTACCGCGGCGAGGGCGATACCTTCGGCTTCCTTTCGCTCGTGGGCAAGGACCGCGTCCGGTCCAACATCACGGCCGTGGAAGATACCATCTGCTACCTTCTCGGCAAAGAGATGCTCCTGAAGCTCCTCGATTCGCACCTTTCGTTCACCGAGTATTTCCTGAAATCGCACATCACCAGGTATATCGACCGCACCTACCGCGAAATGCAGGACAAGAGCATGTTCTACGGCGGGAGCGACCGCCTGCTCTTTACCACGCGCGTCGGAGACATGGCCATCAAGGGCGTGGTCTCGACCCGGGAAGAGACGCCCATTCGCGAAGCGGCCGCAATCATGTCCGAAAACCGCATCAGTTCGCTCGTCATCATGGACCGGAACGACCTGCCGTCCGGCATCGTGACCGACCGGGACCTCCGGGAAAAGGTCGTGGCAAAAGGCCGGAACGTTCAGGAACCGGTGAAGAACATCATGAGCACGACGCTCATCCGCGTCGACGGCCGCGACTATTGCTTCGAAGTCGTTCTCAAGATGCTGAAGTACAACATCCACCACATCCTGGTGATCAGGGACGGGAAGCTCACGGGAGTGGTCACGAACCACGACCTCATGATGCTCCAGGGCACGTCGCCGCTCTCGCTCACCAAGGACATCGAGAGCCAGCAGACGATCGAGGGCCTCGTCCCCGTTTCGAAGAAGATCAACAACATCGTCGGTCTCCTGCTCAAGGAAGGCGCCAAGGCGAACAACATCACGAAGGTGATCACCGAGATCAACGACCGGCTCGTGCGGAAGGTGGCTCGAGTTCGCCGAGCGGAAGCTCGGCAAGCCGCCCCTTGCCTACAGCTGGATCGTGTTCGGCAGCGAGGGCCGCAAGGAGCAGACCTTTAAGACCGACCAGGACAACGCCATCATCTATGTCGACCCGGGGACCGACGAGAAGGCCGAAGCGGCCCGGGTCTATTTCGCCGCATTCGCCGACTACGCGCGCGACGGCCTGCTCCAGTGCGGTTTCCCGTCCTGCCCGGCCAATTACATGGCGACCAATCCCCAATGGCGCCAGCCGCTCAAGACCTGGAAAAAATATTTTTCCACCTGGATAGCAACTCCCACGCCGGACGCGGTGCTCAACTCGGTGGCGTTCTTCGATTTCCGGCATATGGCCGGCGATGCGTTGCTCGCGGAGCAGCTCCGGGACTACCTGAACGCGCAGCTCAGGGACCAGAAGGTGTTCCTCGGTTACCTCGCGAACATGGCGATCAGGAACATGCCGCCCATCGGGTTCTTCAAGTCCTTCGTGGTCGAGAAAAGCGGGGAGCACAAGGACCAGCTCAACCTCAAGGTAAAGGGCATCGCGCCGCTCGTGGACATCATGAGGCTCTTTGCGCTGGAGAAGGGGATCCGGGAGACCTCGACCCTGGAGCGGATCGAAACGCTGCGGAGCAGGCACACCATCGTCGAGGAATACGCCGACGATCTGGAGCAGGCCTTCGAGTTCATCACTCTTCTCCGCATTCACCACCAGTACGCGCAGATCAGCTCGGGCCAGGAGCCCGATAACTTCATCAACCCGAACAAGCTTTCCAACCTCGAGAAGCGGTCGATCAAAGAGGCGTTCCAGCTCATCTCGAAGGTCCAGGACCTGATCATCGAGCGGTACAAGTCGCTGATCTGGTGAGGAGTGGGGCAGTGAAAAGTAAGAAGGAGGAAGCAGGTAGTAAGAAGTAAGAAGAATTGCTTCTTGCTTCTCAGGTACCGTAAACTCATGGTGAGCCTGTTTAAAAGAAAACAAAAGTCCGCCATCGACGAACACACGCCGATCACCGACGTTCGTTACGTGGTGGTGGACACGGAGCTCACCGGGCTCGATGCGAGCAGGGATTCCATCGTCTCGATCGGCGCGGTGCGCATGACGGGCGGGAAGATAGACATCGGGGACACGTTCTACCGTCTCGTGAGCCCGCGGACCGAACTGACGGCGGCGAGCGTGGTCATTCACGAGATCACGCCGTCGGACGTGGTGCTGTCGCCGGTGATCGGACCGGTCCTGGAGGAGTTTCTCGAGTTTTGCGGCGCTGACGTGCTCGTCGGCCACTTTATCTCCATCGACCTCGCGTTCCTGAACCGGGAGATGAAGCGGCTGCGCAATGCGGCCATCCGGAACCGCGTCGTGGATACCTTCAGTATCTACGAGTGGCTGCGGAAACGGGGGAAGTCCCGGGACTGCTTTGCGACGCCGCTTACGGGGTGCCGGCTCTACGATATAGCCCGGTGTTTCGGCGTCCCGGTGAACGGCGCGCACAATGCGATCATGGACGCCTACGCCACGGCGCAGCTTTTCCAGCGGTTCCTCCCGCTGCTTGCGGAAGCGGGAGCGGGGAACATCGGGGATCTTTTAAAAATAGGAAAGCCTTTTGAAGGAGGTGATCGGTTCGGGTCAACGGGAGAAATAACGAATTTCTGAAGCGTTGTCAGGTACCGAAAAAGCCGATGACCACGCATGACGCGATGATCGCTGTTCAAGGCGCAATCGTCGTCATCGGCAAAAAATACGAGACAGGAGGAAAAGAAACATGGCTAAAGTAAAAAAAGAAGACATCTTGAATGACCCCGATTTTCTGAGTCTGGTTTCACGGAGGAACAGGATCGCGTGGATCCTGACGATCCTGGAACTGGTGCTGTATTTCGGGTTCATCAGCCTGGTTGCGTTCAACAAACCGTTTCTCGGCATGAAGATCTCGGGCGCCATCACGATCGGGATCCCGATCGCCGTCGGGACCATTTTCCTCTCATGGGTCTTTACCGGCATCTACATCAGATGGGCGAACCAGACGTACGACGCGCTGGTCAATAATATCAAAGAGAAAGTAGGAGGGTAATCATGCACCAGACCATCATTGGACAGACAAACCCGATTGCAATAGCGTTCTTTGTCCTGTTCGTTCTCATCACCCTGGGGATCACGTACTGGGCGGCCAAACGAACGAGGACGACGAAGGACTTTTATGCCGCGGGCAGAAGCATTACGGGATTTCAGAACGGCCTTGCCCTCGCCGGCGATTACATGAGCGCGGCGTCGTTCCTCGGGATCGCCGGACTCGTGTCCACCAAAGGGTACGACGGCCTCATCTACTCCGTGGGCTGGCTCGTAGGGTGGCCGATCATCATGTTCCTCATCTCCGAACCGCTCCGTAATCTCGGCAAGTACACCTTTGCCGACGTCGTTGCCTTCCGGCTTAAGCAGCGGCCCATCCGCGCCGCCGCGGCGGCCGGATCGCTCGTGGTCGTTCTCACCTACCTCATCGCTCAGATGGTGGGCGCCGGCACGCTGATCAAGCTCATGTTCGGCCTGCCCTTCGAGCTGGCCATCGCGGTAACGGGCACGCTCATGATCTCCTACGTGCTCTTCGGCGGCATGATCGCGACCACGTGGGTCCAGATCATCAAGGCCGCGCTGCTTCTGGGCGGCGCAACGCTCCTGGTCATCCTGACGCTGTCGCAGTTCGGGTTCAGCTATCACGAGCTCTTCAGGCAGGCAGCCGAGGTCACCCCGCTCAAGCAGAAATTCCTCGAGCCGGGCGGCCTCGTCACCAGCCCCCTTGACGCATTCTCGCTCGGCCTTGCCCTCATGTTCGGCACGGCGGGGCTTCCGCACATCCTCATGCGGTTCTACACCGTGCCCGACGCCAAAGCGGCGCGCAAGTCGGTGTTCGTCGCAACCGGGTTCATCGGCTACTTCTACATCCTGACCGTGACCATCGGCTTCGGCGCAGCGGTGCTCGTGGGCCAGAAGGTCATCATGGGGATCGATGCGGGCGGCAACATGGCGGGCCCGCTGCTCGCGGAAGCGCTCGGCGGGAACATCTTTCTCGGTTTTCTGTCCGCCGTGGCCTTCGCCACGATCCTCGCGGTCGTGTCCGGCCTGACCCTTGCCGGCGCGTCGGCGCTTTCCCATGACCTGTACGTGGGCGTGATACGGCGCGGCGTGGCCGCGGAGAAGGAAGAAGTGAAGGTCGCGAAGATCGCCACGGTCTGTCTCGGCATCGCCGCGATCCTGCTCGGCATCCTGTTCAAGGGGCAGAACGTGGCGTTCCTGGTCGGGTTGACGTTTGCCATCGCCGCAAGCGCCAACTTTCCGGCGCTGCTCCTGTCGATCATGTGGAAGAAGTTCACCACGTCGGGAGCCGTGACGAGCATCTACACCGGCCTTGCAGTCGCCGTCGTGCTTCTCATCCTGAGTCCGACCGTGTGGGTCGACATCGTACACAAAGCCGATGTCGCCAAGGTACAGGCGCAGATCAAGGACATCGACGCGAAAGCAACGGCCGTCGGAACCGATATCGATGCGCTGACAAAGCAGCTGGTCGCCGACGATGCGATCGCAAAGCTGAAGAGAAAAGATAAGACGGCTGTTATAAAAAAGAACGCGGCGATCAAGACATCCGTGGACGCGAAGATGAAGGACAAGGAGGCGCTTGCGGCACAAAAGAAAGAGGCTGATTCCGCCATGCCGAAGGCCATCTTCCCCTTGAAGAACCCGGGTATTTACTCCATGGCTGCGGCGTTCCTCATGGGGATTCTCGTCTCTCTCCTGACGCCGGACAAGGAATCGCAGGAAAAATTCGCTGACGAGAAGGTCCGGGAATACATCGGTATCGGAGCGGAATAGTTCGCACAGCATCAGGTCATACCTGCAAGGGGCGGGGTACGGCGGGGGATTAATCGCCGTATCTTTGCCCCTTGACAATTGTCGCCCGTTACCGCTAAACTTACCTTATCTGAACGGCGACCATTCCCCATATCCGCCGCTTCGCGGCGGAGTTCTATTTTGAAAGCAGCGAGAAGGAGGAACACTGCATGGCAAAAGAAAACATTGAAGTCCTGTCGACGGAACGAAGAACCTTTCCTCCGTCAAAGGAATTCAGTAAACGGGCCCATATCAAAAGCATGAAGGAGTACGAGCAGCTCTACAAAAAATCGATCGACGACCCCGAAAAGTTCTGGGGCGAGATGGCCGAAAAGAACCTCACGTGGTCCAGGAAATGGGACAAGGTCCTGGAGTACGACTTTTACAAGCCGCAGATCAAGTGGTTTTCCGGCGGGAAGCTGAACGCTTCGGTGAACTGTCTCGACCGTTTCATCGACACGCCTACCAGGAACAAGGCGGCGCTCATCTGGGAGGCGGACAGCGGCGTGTACAAGACCTTCACCTACCAGCAGCTCTATTACGAGGTGAACCGCTTCGCCAACGTCCTCAAGAAAAAAGGCGTCAGGAAGGGCGACCGGGTCACCATCTACCTCCCCATGATCCCCGAGCTTTCGATCTCCATGCTGGCCTGCGCCAGGATCGGCGCGATCCACAGCGTGGTGTTCGGCGGCTTCTCCGCCAAATCGCTCCGCGACCGCATACAGGACTGCCAGTCCACCATGGTTATCACCGCGGACGAGGGCCTGCGCGGCGGGAGGTTTGTGCCGCTCAAGGCGAACGCGGACGAGGCCCTGCACGAGTGCCCCACGGTAAAGGACGTTATCGTGGTCCAGCGCGCGGGCACGGGCAAGGTCAACATGGAGCCCGGCAGGGACGCGTGGTGGCACGAGGAAATGGCGGGGAAGGACATCGCCAACGAGTGCGCGCCGGAGCTGATGGACGCGGAAGACCCGCTCTTTATCCTCTACACCTCGGGCTCCACGGGCAAGCCCAAGGGCGTGCTCCACACCACCGGCGGCTATCTTCTTTTCACGAACCTCACCTTCAAATGGATCTTTGATTACCACGAGGAGGACATCCACTTCTGCACGGCCGACATCGGGTGGGTCACGGGCCACAGCTATATTCTCTACGGCCCGCTCAGCGCGGGGGCCACGTCGCTGATGTTCGAAGGCATCCCGACCTACCCCGACCCGGGCAGGTTCTGGGACATTGTGGACAAGCACAAGGTGAACATTTTCTACACCGCTCCGACGGCGATCCGCGCGCTCATGAAAGAGGGCGAAAGCTGGGTGAAGAAGCACGACCTGTCGTCCCTTCGCGTGCTCGGCACCGTGGGCGAGCCGATCAACCCCGAGGCGTGGATGTGGTATCACACGAACGTGGGCAAGGAGAAACTCCCGATCGTCGACACCTGGTGGCAGACCGAGACCGGCGGCATCCTCATTACGCCGCTTCCCGGCGCAATCACGACCAAACCCGGTTCCGCGACGCGGCCGTTCCCCGGCGTCGTGCCTCAAGTGGTGAAGGAGGATGGCTCGCCGGCGGGCGCGAACGAAGGCGGCTACCTCGTCATCGATAAGCCCTGGCCGGGCATGCTCCGCGGGACCTACGGCGACCCGGAGAACAAGCGCATCAAGGAAGTTTACTTCAGCCGGTTCCCGGGCAAGTATTTCACCGGGGACGGCGCGCGGGTGGACGAGGACGGCGATTACTGGCTCATGGGCCGTGTTGACGACGTGATCAACGTCTCCGGACACCGGCTCGGCACGGCCGAGGTCGAGTCGGCCCTGGTGTGCCACGAGGCGGTAGCCGAAGCCGCGGTCGTCGGATATCCCCATGACATCAAGGGTGAAGGCATCTACGTGTACGTGACCCTGAAAGACGGGGTGAAACCGTCAGAGGAGCTTAAAAAGATCCTGACCGGCCACGTGCGCTCGGTCATCGGGCCGATCGCCACGCCGGACAAGCTCCAGTTCGCGCCAGGCCTCCCCAAAACGCGGAGCGGCAAGATCATGCGCCGCATCCTCCGGAAGATCGCGCACGGCCAGGTCGAGGACCTCGGCGACACCTCCACGCTTGCCGATCCGTCGGTGGTGCAGTCTCTGGTGAAGGAACGGCTCGTTTAGAGCGCCGTGGGCCGCCACGTTTTCTGCAGCGGAGCCCGGCCGGCGGCATGGGGTTGACAGCGGACGAAAATAAAAATATACTGTTACAGAGTCCAGCTCTTTGCTCTTGTGCTGTTCCCCGTGAACGGCGAAGGATGGGGAGGGAGAAGAACGAACCATAAAGCCCATTTGTAGGTTTGCCGACCGCAAATGGGCTTTTCTTATTTGCGGCTCGGCCACCCGCCTGCTGAAGGAGATCGCTTGTTGAAAAAAATCACGCTGTTCATCGCCATGGTTCTGATCGCGTTCCCCGCCTTCACGGACGAGAAGAGGTTCTCCGTCCCGCTCGACGATTCTCCGGCCATGGGACCTCCCAACGCGCCCGTGACCATTGTAGAATTCCTCGATTTCCAGTGACCGCACTGCGTGGCGGCCGGTCCGACCGTCAAAAAAATAATGACTGCGTACCCGGGGGAGATACGCCTCGTCATCAAGAACTATCCCTACATCTACCGCGACTACTCGCACCTGGCCGCCGAGGCGTCACTCGACGCGCGGGACCAGGGCAAGTACTGGGAGATGCACGATCTCCTCATAAAACGGTCCCCGACGCTCGATCGCGAAAGTCTCATCCGCTATGCGAAGGAACTGGGGCTTGATGTCAAGAAGTTCACCGAGTCGCTGGACGGGAAAAAGCACGCCGCTGAGATCGAGCGGGACAAAAAGTTGGCGGTTGCTATGGACCTCTACAACACGCCGACTTTTTTTATCAATGGCCGGAAGGTCATCGGAGAACGACCCTTTGAGTATTTCAAAAAAATCATCGACGAGGAATTACGCGCTTCGCGCTAAGTTCAACGTTCAGAGCTCAGTGTTCGGAGTGTGCAATCCGCGTTCCGAAATTAAGCGGAGGCAACGATCAATGGGGCATCAACTGCTTAAGACGATAGGAGTGACATTTCTTCTGATATGCGCGGGTTTCTCTGCTCATGCCGGAAACCTGGAACCTTTCACCTCAGTCCCCGTACCGGAGCAGAACCCCCAGACTTCGGAAAAGATCGAGCTCGGGAAGAAACTGTTCTTCGACCGCAGGCTCTCGGGGGACGGGACCATGAGCTGCGAAACCTGCCACGACCCGGAGCATGCGTACACCGACGGCCTCGATATCTCGCTCAGCTATCCCACGACCCGAAACTGGCGAAACGCGCCCACGCTCATGAACGTGGCGTTCCAGAAGTATTTGTTCCATGACGGCAGGGCGCAGACCCTCGAGGACCAGGCGCTCTTTCCCATGATGTCCGCCTTCGAGATGAACCGGAACCTCGATTTTGTCGAGGAGGTGATACGGTCCGTTCCTGAATATGTCGAGGCCTTCCAAAAGGTTTTCAACGGCGAGGCCACGCGCGAGCGGATGGCCATGGCGATCGCGGCCTTCGAGCGGACGCTCGTGTCCCGGAACACGCCCCTTGACCGCTATCTCAAGGGAGACAAAAAAGCGCTCTCGGACAACGCCAGGAAGGGATTGGTTATCTTCACGAGGAAAGGAAAGTGCTCCGAGTGCCACTTCGGCGTCAGCCTCTCGGACGACAAGTTCCACGCGTTGAACGTGCCGGAAAACCCCGAACACCAGAACGATCCCCGGATCGCCGTCACGAGAAGGTTCGTGGCCAAAGTTTACCATTTCGAGGAGTATCGCACGCTGACCGAAGACCCCGGCAGGTATCTGATCACCAAGGACAAGAAAGACTGGAAGGCGTTCAGGACGCCGACGCTCCTTGAGATAGCGAAGACCGGCCCCTATATGCACAACGGCATTTTCCCGACGCTCGATGAGGTCATCGAATTCCTCGACAAAGGGGGCGGCAAGGGAAACACGGAACTCAAGCCGCTGGGCCTGACGGACAAAGAGAAAAAATATTTGAAGGCGTTTCTTGTTGAAGCATTGAGCGGCGAGACGACCCCCTTCGAGTACCCGAAGGTGCCGTAAGGCAGGCCCGGGGAAAATAATAGTTCACCGGATGAACAGGAAGATGAAACACCCGATCTCAGGCTTCAAATTTCAAATAAGTTCCCGATTCCGCTAACCAAAATTTCGAAGTTGAGCCGGGAGGAACGGACTTCATGCATGCAGTCATTGAAGATATCATCAGACAAAAGCCTCATTTGACCGACACTCTCCGGTTCTATGAAAAATCCTTGAAATTCCTCGCAACGATGAGAGAGAACCCTGTCAAGGCGGGTCCGCGTCAAAATGCCTATGCGCCCGGACTCATCGGCCAGGTCTTCGAGCGTTTCTCGTCGTTCATCGAGCTGCCCGAGGGCAGCCTGAACCCCTTGAAGCAGGCCATGGAGCTGGGTGAAATCGATTTCACGCGGCTCCCCCTGGGCGAAGTGCCCGCGTTCTCGCTTCCCTATGCCGAAGACGACCTCTCCATGCTGCTTTTCCTCCTGAGCAAACCTTATTTTATCGCGCTGCGGGAATCGCGCTCTCTTGATGACCGGACGTGGGAAGAGGGAAGATGCCCGGTTTGCAGGGCCCAGCCGGCAGTATCGTGGATCGGGGACCACGGCCGGCGCCGGGTTTCCTGCTCGTATTGCGGCACCCCGGGATATGTGGACCGCATTGGCTGCCCGGTCTGTCAAGCCGCTGACGCCCCAACGCAGAACATCCTCGTGTTTGAGCGCGAGGAGGGGTTCAAGATCAACACCTGCGATCTTTGCCGTTCCTATGTGAAGACCGTCGATGCCGGAATGATTGTGCGTTTTACCCCGGAGCTTTCCGACCTGGTGAGCCTGCCGCTGGACATCGTGGTGCAGGAAAAAGGGTATGCCCGCCGTTCGCCGAACCCCGTCGGCATGAGGAAAATCAGCACCCGGGGGTGAGCGGTCGTGCGCTGAAGGCTTCTTGCCTCTCAGCCGCCGGATTTCCACGGTTCAAGGGAACGGCCCCGGAAAGCCGTAACCGTTCGATAATTTTTTTATTGACGTACTGATTTTTTCTTTGCTATAGTCGGGGGCATGAAAAAAAATATTAATGACATGACGGTTGATGAACTGAGGGCGGAGCTCAGGCGGCTCAAGGACAACCTCTGCGACCTGGAGGATATGCACGCCTTCACCTTCGGCAAGACCTCAGTCCACATCGGCGCGGAAAAGGCGCAGAACCTCCAGGAAGAATATGAACAGGAGTGCAAGGAATGGGGCGAACAGATCAAGGAAATAGAGCGGCTGTTAAAGGCAAAAAGCGCCGGATAACCGCTTTCGCGGGCTACAAAATTTTCAAATGCTATTATTTAAAATTTTAATTGAGTATTTTTTAAACTTGTGGTATTGTATGGCCTGCGGTTTATTAAAATTCAAATCTAAAGGGGGAGTAACATGAAGAAAATTGCAGCAGTTGTGGCAGCAGTTGCTCTGGTTGCAGCGCTTGGCTCTCTGGCGTTCGCGGCGGAGTCGAAGATGGGCACCATCAAGAGCGTAGATGCAAAGACGCACACCGTTGTTTTCTGCCCGGAAGGCACGACCAAGGATATGAAGCTCAAGGTCGGCAAGCATGTTGATCTCAGCAATGTAAAGGCCGGGGATAAGGTAGAGGCATCCATCGAAAAACACATGCTCACCGGGGTAAAGGCCATGCCCGTGGCGGCAGCACCCGCAGAAGCGTCCAAACCGGCGCCCAAGGCACCAATGGGCTGCTAAGGTAATCATCTGTCCGGGGGTCACCGCTGGGTGACTCCCGGATTTTTTTTGCATCAAACCCCTCTCATTGCTATCCTTTGTCATCCCTTACCATTCATTCCCTGCCAGACCGGACAGGAACTGTATCAAGCCCTACAAAATTTCTTGATTTCCTCGGGGGTTTTGTCTATGATGGGGTTTCGATAACGAGACCCGATTTTCTTAATGTTCAAGGAGGAGTGCGCAGTGATCAAGGTGAACCAGGAAGAGCTTCAGGAAAAAATCAAAAAATTGAAAAAGGCCGCCGCGGAGAAGATCGCCAAGGCGGGCGGCAAGAAGTCCGACCCCGAGGCGCGGACCGCGCGCAAAAAAGTCAAACGGGTGCAGCGCAAGCTTCGCACGGCCAAGGCATACAAGTCGGCCGGCAAGAAAGCATCCGAGGCGGCCGCACCTGCCGAAGGAAAGGCCACCGCATAAGACGAGGGGACGCATGAGGTGCCGCCTTATGAACAGCCTGGCATGCGGAAAGCCGCTCGTGACCGTGCTCCTTACCCTTGCACTGGCAACTTCGTGCGCACCGTGGAAGGTCCCGACGGCGCCTCAGGCCGCCCCTGCTCCGGTAACGCCTCCTGCCGCCCCTTCAGCGACCGCGCTGGCCGGCACCGCCGTCTACCGGGAAACCGGGGTCGCTTCCTGGTATGGCAAGGACTTTAACGGAAGGAAAACGGCAAGCGGCGAGGTCTTCGATATGTACGGAATGTCGGCAGCGCATCGCACCTTGCCGCTCGGCACGGTCATCCGCGTTACCAACCTCGAAAATTACAAGAGCCTCAAGGTCAGGGTGAATGATCGCGGGCCGTTTGTCAAAAACAGGGTCCTCGAACTGTCCTACGGCGCGGCCAAGGAACTGGGTTTCGTGGCCCAGGGCACGGCGCCGGTAAAGATCGAGACCCTGGAACCGGTCAACGGCAGCGCTCTGTACACGGTCCAGGCGGCGGTGTTTGCCGAGGGGGAGAGCGCGAAATTGCTCAAAGACCGGCTCTCGCAAAAGTTCGAACAGATTGCCATCGCACCCTTCGACTCGAACCTGGGGAAGTTTTATCGTGTTCGCGTCGGCTCCTACAGTACGGAGGAGAAGGCCGAACTGGTAGCGGGCAAATTGAAGCTTGAAGGGCTGGAGCCGATCGTGTTCCGCAAAGACTGAGAATCACTAACAAGGCAATACCTCAGACCGATGCACCAAAACCTATTATTCACACAAAGTCACAAAGCTCACGAAGAAGGGCTGGATGAATTGCGCAAACCTCTGTGTTCTTTGTGCCTTCGTGTGAGAATCGTATTGCTTGAGACTTGACTCATGCCTCGTTGTCTGAGGCGGAGCCTCGCTAAATATTATTGAGAACTTTGGATTTCGTGCTTAGGTTTTTTATTTCTCCGTGACTCAGTGCCTCCGTGGCAGATTCTTTTCGAGATAATCAAACCTGATAATTGGAAATGATACCC
This sequence comes from Nitrospirota bacterium, assembly GCA_963790205.1. Classification (GTDB taxonomy): domain Bacteria; phylum Nitrospirota; class UBA9217; order UBA9217; family UBA9217; genus CAWBNQ01. The sequence continues at coordinate 80,380 of CAWBNQ010000014.1, read as the reverse complement.
TTGTGGCGGGGGCTCCTATGAAAATCAGCGTTGCAGCAGGGAAGATTGAAAAACAGAAGACTGATGGTGTCGTGATCCTGTTTTTCGAGGATGAGAAACCGGGCGTTGTTGCCGGGCGGGTAGACAAGGCCTTCGGCGGTACGATAGCCCGTCTTATGAAGCGCGGCGATTTCAGGCCCAAGCCGGGCGGCGTCCACCTCCTTTATCCCGAAGGCCGCATTGCCGCCGAGCGGCTCGTCCTCGCGGGCCTGGGCAAGAGAGAAGACCTTGATCTCAACCGGCTGCGCCAGGCCGCGGGTAAGGCCGCTCCGCACTTGAGGGCCGCTGGTGCGGCCGACATAGCGTTTTCGTGTGACGGAATCGGCCTGGACCCCGAGGAAACGGCCCAGGCATTGATCGAAGGGAGCCTGCTTGGGCTCTACCGCTTCCTGAAATACAAGACCAGCGAAGAAAACGGCAATAAAAAGGACATACGGACCATAGCCATCGTCGCGGAGCACGCGCCGGAAGTGAAGGCCCTGCAATCGGGTGTGAAGACCGGCGAGATAATTGCCGCATCCACGGCCATGGTCCGTGATATGGTCAGTTCTCCGCCCGCAGACATGACGCCGTCGATCATCGCGGCCAAGGCGCGTCAGCTTGCCCGCGAGTTCGGGCTTAAGCTCCAGGTACTCGAACGCAGCCAGATGGAAAAACTCGGCATGGGGGCCCTCCTCGGCGTGGCATCGGGCAGCGCACAGCCGCCGAAGTTCATTATCGTCGAATATCGGCGGGGCGGCAAGAAACCCGTTATCGCGCTCGTGGGCAAGACCATCACCTTCGACTCCGGCGGCATCTCGATCAAGCCGTCCGAGAACATGGACAAGATGAAGGATGACATGTCCGGCGGGGTAGCGGTCCTTGGGGCGCTCCGCACCGCGGCGGCGCTCAAACTTCCGCTCAACATTGTGGGCCTGCTCCCGGCTACGGAGAACATGCCGGGCGGCAGCGCATACAAGCCCGGCGACGTGCTTCGTACCCTCTCGGGCCAGACCATCGAGATCATCAATACCGATGCCGAAGGCAGGCTCATTCTTTCCGACGCCCTCGCTTATGCCTGCCAATATAAGCCAGCGGTGATCGTGGACATCGCCACGCTCACCGGCGCGTGCAGGATCGCCCTGGGCCAGGAGGCCACGGGCATGCTTGGCACGGACGAGAAGCTCAAACAGAAGATCCGCGAGGCCGGCGAGAAGACCGGGGAGCGCGTCTGGGAGATGCCGCTCTGGGAGGGCTATTACGACCTGATCAAGAGCGACATCGCGGACATGAAGAACGCGGGAGGCAGGGACGGCGGCTTGATCACGGCCGCGGCGCTGCTCTCCAAGTTCGTTCAGAAGTATCCCTGGGTGCATCTCGATATCGCGGCGACGGCCTGGAGCGAGAAAGACCGGCCCTATACGCCCAAGGGGGCCACGGGCATCGGTATGCGGCTGTTGACGCAGTTCCTGCGCGATTACGCGGCAAGCGCCAAATAGCAAGCATCAAATCTCAAATAAATTTCAAATTCGAATCACCAAATTTCAAACGTTTTGAATTTGTATTTTGAAGTTTGGATATTATTTGAGATTTGTAATTTGATACTTGGAATTTCCCTGTATGGATTCCACCGGATCGAAATATTCTGCACCCTCATCAAACTTCGCAGCTTTTCAAAGGCCGCGGAGACCTTCTCTCTCACCCAGCCGGCCGTGAGCGGGCCTATCAAAAACCTGGAAACGGACCGCGGCGTTTCCTTTCCCGAATAAATTTCTTGACTCTTGCGCCCCGTGCTTCTAAAATGGTAAAACTTTTGTCCAGGTTGATTGATGAATATGGATTTGTCATACGATGAGGCGGCAGCGAACCTTGAAAAGGTCTTGGTAAAAGGAAGGTTGCTGAAGGCCGATGTGTTTATCACGCGTTTTCGCGGACAGCGCTTTGTGGTCAAGGATTTTGGAAAAAAAGGATTTTTGGAACGAAACCTCGTCGGCCGCACGGTCATCGGCCGTGAAATCCGCGCCTACCGCGTGCTTGCCGGAATCGAGGGGCTTCCTTCGCAGTTCAAGCGGCTTTCGCCGTTCTCAATTGCCATCGAATACCTCGAGGGCAGGGATCTCGGCGGTATTGTGCGGGGAGAGCTCGGGCCGGGTGTTGTTCGCCAGTTCGAGAGTATCGTCGAAGAGCTCCACGTGCGCGGATGGGTGCACCTCGACCTGCAGCGGCGGTCGAACATCCTGCTTGTCGACGGAAAGGTCTTTGTGGTCGACCTTGCGTCGGCGCTCCATCCCGGAAGTCTTCCCTTCGTCGGCCGGCGCCTGACAAGGCTCCTGGGAATTGCCGACCGCCTGTCGCTCATCAAAATGAAGAGCATCTATGCACCCGAGCTCATAACGGCACGGGAGAAGAAGTGGCTCAGGCTGCGCAACCTCCTGATGCCGAGGAAGTGGTGAGGGTGTAGTAATGAGAAAGTAAGAAGTAGGAAGGCTTACCAATCAATTATAAGGAGAAAGTATGGCGGCCAAAGATACCCTCAAATATAAGCTCACAAAAATAACGACGAAGACGGTGCTGGCGGCCGTTGTGGCCGGCGTGATGTTCGCCCTGGCAAAGGACAAACAGCTCGAACCGGCATGGTTCATTCCCGGCGCTGCCGTTACGTTTTTGGGCGAGTGGCTGCGGCTGTGGGCCGCCGGACATCTCAGGAAGAACAAGCAACTCACCACGACCGGCCCCTATTCGTACGTCAAGAACCCCCTCTATATAGGAACGCTCCTCATCACCCTCGGCTACAGTGCCATGGCCATGAATATCTGGATCATGATCGGCGGCTTTGTGTGGTTCTTCATTTACTATGCGCCCCATAAAAAGAAACAGGAGAACGAGAAGCTCGTGGGCAGCTTCGGAGAGGCCTGGACCGTGTACGACAAGGCCGTGCCGGACTATTTGCCCCGTTTCACTCCCTACCCGGCCAGGGGCGCGAACCGCTGGAGCTTCAGCGTGGTGAAGGAGAACTCGGAGCACGAGACGGCGATCGGCGTATTCATCGGGTTCGCGGTCATGCTCTATCTCTTCGTGAAATAAGTATCACGGCCCTTGAATTTCCGCTGCTTGGAATGCCCACTCCTGCCTTTTCCTGAAAAGGGCGGGATTTTTTTGTTGGATACGCCCTCATAGCGCCGTATCGGCTGATACAATCGCATTTACACTTGATTTAGCTTTGCCCCTCACCCGCGTCTTCTCCCCTCGGGGAAAAGATTAAGGTGAGGGGGGATGACGCCCGCTTAATCTCAGGACACCCTTCCGCATTGTTTGACAGCACAACGCCTCTCTGCTACTGTAGGGTCATGATCATTTCGCTCATAGCCGCCATGGCGGAAAACCGCGTGATCGGGAACAAGAACGCCATTCCCTGGAACATTCCTTCGGACCAGAAGCGCTTCAGGGATATAACCATGGGGCACGCTGTCATCTTCGGAAGAAAGACCTTCGAGATCATAGGACGTCCGCTCCTTGGCAGGAAGAACATTGTGCTTACCCACCGGAAGGGTTTTCACCCGACAGGCGCCGTCGTGGCCCACGGCCTCGAAGAAGCCTTTGCCGCATGCGAAGGCGAGGATGAGGTCTTTATCTGCGGCGGTGGGATAGTGTTCCATGAAACGGTTTCCCTCGCACAAAGAATTTATCTTACCGTCGTCCGCCGCTCCTACGAGGGTGACACGTTCTTTCCGGAGATACCGGAATATTTCGACGAGATAAAAAGGGAAGAGATCGAGAATACGCCTTCCTACCGTTTTGTCTTCTACCGGAGAAAACGCTGATCGAAAAAAGAAGGGGTCCGGCCCGGCATGCATGGGTCATTTGACCTTGCGTGGTGAATAGAGTAATATTTAAACATGACGAAATTCAAGATCGTATCGGACTTTAAGCCCACGGGAGACCAGCCGCAGGCCATCGAGAAGCTCTCGGACGGCATTATCAAAGGCATTAATCACCAGGTGCTCCTGGGCGTCACGGGCTCGGGCAAGACCTTCACCATGGCGAACGTGGTCGAGAGGGTCCAGAAACCCACGCTCGTGATCGCGCACAACAAGACGCTCGCGGCCCAGCTCTATAATGAGTTCAAGGAGCTTTTCCCGGAAAATGCCGTCGAGTATTTCGTTTCCTATTACGATTACTACCAGCCCGAGGCCTATCTCCCGACCACGGACACGTATATCGAAAAGGACTCGTCCATCAACGAACAGATCGACCGCATGCGCCACTCGGCGACGAACGCGCTCTTCGAGCGGAACGACGTCATCGTCGTGGCCTCGGTCTCGTGCATCTACGGCCTCGGCTCGCCTGAGGCCTACCACGGCATGCTGCTCTTTCTCGAAAAAGGACAGCGCATCGAACGGGACGACATCCTCAGGAAGCTTGTGGACATCCAGTATGAGAGGAACGACTACGACTTCCACCGCGGAACCTTCCGTGTGCGGGGCGACGTGGTCGAGATCTTTCCGGCGTCCTATGAGAACACGGCCATCCGCGTCGAGCTGTTCGGTGACGAGCTCGACTCGATCTCGGTATTTGATCCGCTCCTGGGCACTCCTCTGCAGAAACTGGAGAAGGTGGCGATCTATCCGGGCAGCCACTATGTGATACCCGAGTCCCGCTTGAAGGCCGCAGTCGACGGCATCCATGATGAGCTCCGGGAGCGCATCCAGTACTTCCGGAAAATGAACAAACTCCTCGAAGCGCAGAGGATCGAGCAGAGGACCATGTTCGACCTCGAAATGATCCAGGAAATGGGCTACTGCCACGGCATCGAGAATTACTCGCGCCACCTTTCGGGGCGGGCCCCCGGCGAGCCGCCTCCCACGCTCATCGACTACTTTCCCAAGGATTATCTCCTGATCGTGGACGAGTCCCACGCGACGATCCCCCAGGTCGGCGGCATGTACAACGGAGACCGGGCCAGAAAATCCACGCTCGTGGACTACGGATTCCGCCTGCCCTCAGCCCTCGACAACAGGCCGCTCAATTTCCAGGAGTTCGAAGAACGGGTGCATCAGACCGTTTATGTTTCCGCAACGCCGGCGGACTATGAAGTTGAAAAGGCCGGTAAAAGGATCATCGAACAGGTGATCCGGCCCACGGGCCTCACGGACCCGAAGATCACGATCAAGCCGGTGAAAGGGCAGGTGGACGATCTTTTGAACGAGGTCCGCAAGCGCGCAGAGGCCGGCGAGAGGGTACTCGTTACCACGCTCACGAAGCGCATGGCAGAGGACCTGACCGAGCATTATAAAGAGCTGAACGTGAAGGTGGCGTATCTGCACTCCGACATCGACACCCTCGAACGGGTGGACATTATCCGTGACCTTCGCATGGGAAAGTACGACGTGCTCATCGGAATCAACCTCCTGCGTGAAGGCCTCGACATCCCCGAGGTCTCGCTCGTTGCGATCCTGGACGCGGACAAGGAAGGGTTCCTGCGCTCAGCACGCTCGCTCATCCAGACCATGGGCCGGGCAGCACGAAACGTGAACGGCGAGGTCATCCTCTACGCGGAGATCATGACCGACTCCATGCGAAATGCCATTGCGGAAACGAACAGGCGCCGTACGGTGCAGGAGGTGTACAACAAGAAGCACAATATCACTCCGCAGTCCATCAAGAAGAACATCCAGGCAGCGCTCAGGACCGTGTACGAGGAAGATTACTTTACCGTGCCGATCGCGGCGGAGGAAGAGGCTGAGTACCTCTCGACCGTGGACATCCCGCGGCTCATCGAGCACCTCGAAAAAGAGATGCGCGCTGCTGCCAAAAAGCAGGAGTTCGAACGCGCGGCCGAGCTCAGGGACCGGATCAAGAAGCTCCGGGAGCAGGAGATGGCCGTGGGGGTAAAGGTAGAGTAGGCGTGCTGCATATCGCGACCCGAGACGCAGTCGCATGTTTTAGCCTGCGTGAGCTGTGACGCCCACTTGAGCTGGTCGGAGACAGTTTTGGATTCATAAGGGCATCGGTTTTTCCCCCTCGCTTTCCGCAGTGCAACATGTTGAAACATCCATCAGGACTTTGTCCGGATGAATTAATAATCCGCAATTTTCGGGCGAGCTCTGCCTGCATGTGTTAATCCAACCGAAATTCAGATGTGCTATATTCGAGGTGTTCTCCGATCAAGCCGCGTTCGTAATCCGTAGCCCATACGTTTCAACATTGAGGTATTACGCATCACAAGGAGGAGGTGCACTATGAAATCCGTTCCCTTTATCGTGATCGTGCTTTTTGCTCTTGCAGTCGCAGCGGGGGCCTCTGCTGGTGAAGATGAGGCGCTCATCTCACGGGCGCAGAAGATGTTCAAGGCCCTACCCTCGGTCCCACCCGTCATCGCCGACAACCAGGCTACACCCGAGAAGGTCGTCCTTGGCAAGATGCTCTATTTCGACCCGAGGCTTTCCGCAAGCGGCCTCATCAGCTGCAACACCTGCCATAACATCGGCATGGGCGGCGTGGACTTTCAGGAGACCTCTGTTGGCCATAAGTGGCAGAAGGGTCCGAGGAACGCCCCGACCGTATTGAACTCCGTATTTAACATGGCGCAGTTCTGGGACGGCAGGGCGCCTGATCTTGAGCAGCAGGCCAAAGGGCCGGTGCAGGCCTCGGTGGAGATGAACAACACGCCTGCACGGGCCATGGAAACGATCAAGAGTATGCCCGAGTATGTCGCTTTATTCAAGAAGTCCTTCTCTGTTGACAAGGACCCCGTCACCTTTGAAAACATGGCAAAGGCCATCGCCGTATTCGAGGCGACGCTCATTACGCCGCAATCGGCCTTCGACCGGTACCTCGGCGGCACGAAAAACGCATTGACCTCCTCGGAAAAGGAAGGGCTCAAGCTCTTCATGGACAAGGGCTGCGCAGCCTGCCACGGAGGCGTGAACATGGGCGGGAGCGCGTACTTCCCCTTTGGCGTCGTGGAGAAGCCCACGGAAGAGATCATGGCCGGAGACAAGGGACGGTTCAAGGTGACCGGGATGAAGTCGGACGAGTACCTGTTCAAGGCTCCTTCGCTCAGGAACATCGCCCTCACGCCGCCCTACTTCCACTCAGGGAAGGTGTGGGGCCTCAAAGATGCCGTTGAGATCATGGGTAATGCACAACTGGGTATAACCCTGAACCAGAAGGAGGTTGGCCGGATAGAGGCATTCCTCCAGAGCACCACCGGCGAACAACCTGCGGTGGTATATCCTGTCCTGCCGGCATCATCGGACAGCACACCCAAACCGAAATTGGATTAGTAAGACAGCATGGAACCAGGACGGGGAGCACGCAAGCGAACCGTGCTCCCCGCGCAGTATCAAACAAACCCTTATTCCTCCCGCTTCCCATCCCAGAATGTATCGGGTCCGTCCGTGTTCACGTCGAGGAATATCTTCATTTCTAACGGAATCAATCCGTGGTACAATAATCCTGCAATGACCCTCGAAGAAAAGCTCCAGAACCTCCCGGAGGAGCCGGGAGTCTATATCATGAAGGACGCGAAGGGGCACGTGATCTACATCGGCAAGGCCGTGTCCCTCTGGAACCGGGTGCGTTCGTATTTTCAGAAGGGGACGAAGGGCGAGAAGACCGAGATCATGGTGCGTCAGATCGCGGACATCGAGATCATCGTGACCCACACGGAGCTCGAAGCCCTGGCCCTGGAGTCCAACCTCATCAAAAAGCACAGGCCCAAGTACAACATCATTCTCCGGGACGACAAGAACTATCCCTATCTCCGTTTCGACATCAGATCCGAATATCCCCGTCTCGAAGTCGTACGGAGGCTCAAAAAGGACGGCGCGCTCTACTACGGCCCTTATGTCCCTGCAGGAGGGATGTGGGAGTCGCTCGCGCTCATACGCCGCACCTTCCCGATCGCGCCGTGCAAAATGGAATTCAAGGCGGAAAAACCGGGCCGGCCCTGTATCCAGTTTCAGATCGGCCGCTGCATTGCGCCCTGTTCGGGTGAGGCGGACAAGACCCAGTATCAGGACCTGGTCAGTCAAGTGCGCCTTTTCCTTGAGGGCAAGAACCGGGACCTCATCGACCTGCTGAAACAGCGCATGGAAGAGGCGTCGGAGAAAATGGACTACGAACGGGCGGCCGAACTGCGGGACCGAATCACCAAGATCGAGGGAGCGCTGGAGAAGCAGAAGATCATTTCGTCGAACTTTGAGAACCAGGACGTTATCGGCATTGCCTTCGAAGGGGGCCGCGCGGACATCCAGGCGCTCTTTGTGAGAAACGGCATGCTTCTCGGACGCAAGGATTTTTATCTCGATGACGTGCGAGGTATGACGCAAGAAGAAGTTTTGGACGATTTTCTGCGCCAGTTCTACTCCAAGGAGATGATCGTTCCCGAAGAGATACTACTTCCCATCGAGGTCCGGGACCGGGGAGTGTTTGAGACCTGGCTCACGGAAAAACGAAACGCCAGGGTGGAGATGTTCATGCCGCAGCGCGGCAGGAAACGAGAACTCGTGCAGATGGCCTCGGACAATGCGGCGCAGTCGCTCCGGGAACATCTCTTGTCCCGCAGGAGCAAAGAGCGTATACTCATGGGGCTCCAGGAAGAGCTGGGGCTCAAGAACCTGCCGCGCAGGATCGAGGCCTTCGACATTTCCACCATCCAGGGAACGGAATCCGTGGCGAGCATGGTCAGCTTCGAGGACAACCTCCCGGACAAGAGAAATTATAAGAAGTTCAAGATCAGGACGGTCTCCGGCCAGGACGATTTCGCGAGCATGGCAGAGGTGATCCGGCGACGGTACCGGTCGGCGAAAGAAGAGGGTGCGCTCCCCGATCTGATCCTGATCGACGGCGGCAAGGGGCAGCTGAACGCCACGCTCGATGTGCTCAAGGATCTGGGGATCGAAGGGCCCGATGTGATCGGGCTTGCCAAGGCGCGGAGCGGCGAAGAAGGATCTGATAGGGAATTCGAGCGGGTCTTCCTCCCCGGAGTGGAAGAGCCGGTCATCCTCGAACCCACGAGCGCGACCACGCACCTGGTGGCGCGCGCGCGCGACGAAGCGCATCGCTTTGCCATCGCCTATCACCGGAAACTCCGTGAAAAGCGGGCGGTACATTCGGAGCTTGATGATATTCCCGGCATCGGCGAGGTAAGGAAGAAAGCGCTTCTCCGCCATTTCGGCAGTATCGGGAAGATCAGGCAGGCTACGGCGGAGGAACTGGCAGCGGTGAAAGGGATGACGAAGAAAACGGCGGAGGAAATCGCAAACTATTTTCGAGGGGCCAGGGTTCAGGGTGCAGGGGACAGGAGAATATAGGGGGCAGGGTTCAGGGGATAGGGGACGGGGGGCAGGACGGCAAACAAGAAGGAGCGACGATGGAGAACAAAATAACCGGATTTCGGGATTTGAATGTTTGGCAACGTGCGTATGGACTGACATTGGACCTTTATCGTATAACCAAGAAGTTTCCTAAAACAGAAATCTATGGGTTGACCTCTCAGCTTCAAAGATCAGCCGTCTCCGTTCCAGCGAACATCGCCGAAGGATACGAACGAAATCATAGAAAAGAATATCTTCAGTTTCTTTTTATCGCAAAGGGATCATTGGGAGAGCTCGACACGCTCTTATCGCTGGCACGTGACCTCAGGTATATGACCATCGAGGATTTTAATCATGTGAATGACAAAAGGCATGAAACGATGAAAATGCTTCAGGGATTGATTAAATCATTGTCTTGATTGCTTTACCCTGTACCCTGACCCCTATTCAAGGAGTTTTCATGGACAACGAACAATGGCTGGAAGTATTCAAAGGCATCGGCAAGAAGATGCGCGACGGTCTGTCGGTGATCCTGAGCAAGGAGGGCGGCATGGTGCCGCTCGGCAAGGGCGCCGGAGGCGACAAGACCTTTCCCGTGGACAAGTGGGCGGAGGACATCGTCATTGCGGCGCTCGAAAAAGCGCACAAGGCAGGCGAGTCCTTCACGCTCATCTCCGAAGAGCTCGGGATCAGGAAGTTCGGCGACGGTAAAAAGATCGTGCTGGTGGACCCCATCGACGGGAGCAATAACGCGAAGAGCGGCATTCCGTTCTTTTCCACTTCCCTGGCGCTCCTGAACGGCGAAACGCTGTCCACGCTGGCTGTGGGGTATGTTGTTAACCTCGCAATGGGCGACGAATTCTGGGCCGTGCGCGCTCAGGGCGCGTATAAGAACGGCAAGCGGATCAGGACTTCGGCGACGGAAGGCATCACGATCGTTGCCTACGAGGCGTCGTCACCGGGCACCGATATCCCAAAGCTCATGCCGCTCATCCGGCAGGCGAAGCGCACCCGCTGCTTCGGGTCGGTGGCGCTCGATCTTGCCTATGCCGCCTCGGGGGCGCTCAGCCTGCTCGTGATCGCCAATCCCGCGCGCACCTTCGATTTCGCGGCAGGGATGCTGATCCTCGAAGAGGCCGACGGCGTGGTCACCGATATCAACGGCATGACGGTCGACTCCGTTGCCGTGGGTCTTGAGAGGACCGTGCCCTTGCTCGCGAGCGCGAACGAGAGACTGCATGCGCGGGCGCTGGAAATCCTCGTGCCTCAGTCATAATAGTTCCGCAGTATTGACATACTATTCTTTTTATGTAATTATGGTGACATGGCGCTCGTTAATCATACCACTCGCGAGATCAACGCAAAGATCGTTTACTACGGGCCCGGCCTGTGCGGGAAAACGACGAACATCCATCTTATCTACCACCGGATCGCTCCGGGGCAGCGGGGCAAGCTCATCTCGCTTGCGACGGAGACGGACCGGACGCTGTTCTTCGACTTCCTTCCGGTAGAGCTCGGGACCATCAAAAACTATAAAGTGCGCTTTCACCTCTACACCGTGCCCGGCCAGGTTTTCTACAATGCCACCCGCAAGCTCGTGCTCAAGGGCGCCGACGGGGTGATCTTCGTCGCTGATTCGCAGCGGGCCATGCTCGACGCCAATGTTGAAAGCATGGCGAACCTCCGCGACAACTTTGCCGATCAGGGCGTGAACTTGAATGATTTCCCCGTGGTGATCCAGTATAACAAGCGGGACTTGCCGGACCTCATGTCCGTCGAGGAATTGAACGCGGCTCTAAACCCCCGCGACGTTCCGCACTATGAAGCGGTTGCCATGACCGGGGAAGGCGTTCTCAAGACATTCACCGCCATTTCCAAGCTCGTGCTTCAGGATATGCAAAAGAACCCCGAGCGCCACAACTTCACGCTGGGCGATATCATCAGCAAGGGCGAGAAAAAACCGTCAGCGCCGAAGAATATCCGGAAGGAAGCCATGACCGCGGAGCCTTCGATGCCCGGCGCGCCCATGGCCGAGGCAAAACCCGAGATGGCCGCGCTCGAGCAGGCGGTGGACGCGGGGATGAAGGTCAATCTCGGCAAGCCCTTCATGGAAGACGGGCAGATCATACTTCCCTTCGATGTGCTGACGCAGAACAAAGACGACCAGTTTCAGCTCCGGGTCTCGATCGATGCGGATGCGCCGCTTGCAAAGCGGTTTAAGGTGGTTGTGAAGAATTTCAAGAAATGAGCGGCCGCTGCGCCCTGCGGAAGAAGCGGCGGATAACAATTCCCACATCAAATCACAAACAGGCTTCAAGGCCAAGAACGAAATTTAAGATGTTCTGGAAATCGATATCTTGAATTTGGATAGTATTTGAGATTTGTTATTTGTCATTTGGGGATTTTTTTAGAGGCACCTGATGTCTAAGGTAACGGCACTCATACCCGCAGCGGGCATGGGCAGGAGGATGGGAAAAGCGGTTGCAAAGCAGTTCCTCCCTCTCGGCGACAAGCCCATGCTGGCCCATACGCTCCTCGCATTCCAGCGTGCCGCCGAAATCGACGAGATTATCCCCGTCCTCTCAAAAGAAGATATGGAGAGCTGCCTCAGGGACATCATCGAACAGTATCATATCACCAAGGTGAAGACGCTCGTCGTTGGCGGCAAGGAACGGCAGGATTCCGTGATGAACGGACTGAAAAAGCTCGACAAGGACGCATCGGTCGTGCTTGTGCATGACGGTGTGCGGCCCTTCGTCACGGCAGAAATGATCAGGGAGAGCGTCGAACTCGCCAAAAAGGGCGAGTGTGTCGTCGTGGGCGTGCCCTTGAAGGACACGATCAAGGAAGTTGACGACAAAGGCCTCGTTCGCCACACTCTGGAGCGGAGCAGGCTCTGGGCCATCCAGACGCCCCAGGCTTTTCCCTTTAAGGCGCTCAAGCGCGCCTACGAGGAATCATACGAACACCGCATATTCGGGACCGACGACGCCACGCTGGTCGAGCGGGCGGGCGGCAAGGTCCGGGTGATCATGGGAAGCTACGAAAACATCAAGATTACCACGCCCGGGGACCTTGTCCTTGCGGAAGAAATCCTCAAGAGAAGGTGACATGCGAATCGGCATGGGTTATGATGTCCACCGCCTCGTCGAAGGCAGAAAGCTCATGATGGGCGGCGTGGAAATCCCCAACGAAAAAGGACTGCTCGGCCACTCGGATGCGGACGTGCTGCTTCACGCTATCTGCGACGCGCTGCTCGGCGCTGCGGGGCTCGGTGATATCGGGCGGCATTTCCTCGACACGACTCCGAAATACAAAGACATCTCCAGCCTTGCCCTGCTTGCCGAGGTTCACCGGCTGCTCACCGATGCCGGGTTTCGCGTGAACAACATCGATGCGACCATCGTTGCGGAACGGCCGAAGATGGCGCCGCACATCCCGGCAATGGTCGCGAACATCGCTTCGGCGGTCAAAGCCGACCAGTCTGCCGTCAACGTCAAGGCCACGACGACCGAAGGACTTGGGTTCGCCGGCAAAGGCGAGGGGATCGCGGCGTACGCGGTCTGTACGCTCCGGCAATAGGGCCGAGTTCCGCTGGAGACCGGGATGGGAGTGAAAGATGCGCACACTTATTGCTACCGTAATGGTCCTGACGGTTCTTGCCCTGGCTGCTCTTGCGCAGACCGGCGATCAGGCCGGAAACAAAGATGTAAAAAAACAGTACCTCTTTGAGTGGACGGACAGCAAGGGCGGCGTGCATATCACCGACAATCTGGGTGAGGTTCCGGAACGATACCGCTCGAAGTCGCGTAAAATAGAAATTCCCAGGGGGGAGGAGGTCGGCCCGGGGCAGCAGGTGCAGGAAACAACTGGACCTTCGTCAGAGGTTGCCGCGGGGGAGCAAGAGGCCGCATCAAAAGCCGCATGGCAGAAGAGGCTTCGGGATTGGAAAAAACGGCTTGCCGAGGCCCAGGATCGCTATCGGGACCTTGACCAGAAACGCCTGGAAGCGCTGGGGCAATGGGGCGGTCCCGCTTCCGGACATCTTGAAGGACGCGTGGAGGCGGAAAACATTCAAAAGAAAATGAATGAAGTCCAGCTGGAGATCGATGAGGCAAAAAACATGATCGAGACGGTGATCCCCGAAGAAGCGCGAAGGGCCGGGATCCCGCCCGGGTGGCTGAGGGAGTGATAGAAGCAGTGAGAAGTGAGAAATAAGAAGTAAGAAGTAAATTCTGCCCTTTTACGATTCACGCTCCCCGTGAAAATCATGCGCGAGACTTTTCGAAAAATAAAAAACGATTTTCACGCCGCGCTGTCCATGGACCCGGCTGCTACCAGCAAGGTGGAGGTCGCCCTTACCTATGCGGGCTTCCATGCGCTTCTGTTCTACCGGTTTGCTCATTGGCTTTTGAAGAAGCATGTTCCGTTCATTCCCCGGGCGCTGTCGCAGTTCGCCCGGTTCATCACCGGTATCGAGATCCACCCCGGAGCGACCATCGGCTCGGGCCTGTTCATCGATCACGGTATGGGTGTGGTGATCGGCGAGACCGCCGAGATCGGCGACAACGTGACGCTCTTTCAGGGCGTGACGCTGGGAGGGACCGGCAAGCAGCGAGGCAAACGCCATCCGACGCTGGGGGGCCACGTGGTCGTGGGTGCGGGCGCCAAGGTGCTGGGGCCCATCAAGATCGGCGATTACGTCAAGATCGGGGCCAACTCGGTCGTGCTCCAGGACGTGCCGGACCATTCCACGGTGGTCGGCATCCCCGGGAGGATAGTCCGGATCAAGGACGAGCGGGTCGCCGAGGACGCCTTGATGGACCACGTCCACATTCCGGACCCCATCGCCGACCGGTTCATAGACCTCCAGGTACAGGTTGATACTCTGAAAAAGGAACTGGAGAGTATCAAAAAATCCAAGGGTTGATGCAGTATCCACGATCCATGATACAAAGTCACATGACTGACAACGCTCTTGATGTCATATATACTGCAACCTGCATCACTCTTCGATGATCCTGTAGCTGTGCGTGATCGTCCCCGCTTTGGCGAGGGTTGCGCCGACGGAGCAATACTTTTCCAGCGAGAGCGCAATAGCGCGTTCCACAGCTTCCTTTTCCACGCCTTTCCCTTTTACTACATATTCGATATGGACTTCCTTGTACACTTTCGGGTAGGAGTCCTGCTTCACGCCCTTCACGTTGATATCGAGGGCAGTGACCTGCTGTCTTTTTTTCCGGAGAATGGATATTACATCCATTCCTGAGCAGCCGCCGAAGCCGACGAGCAAAAGTTCCATGGGGCGGAAGCCGGCGTTTTTGCCACCGGCTTCATCATCGGCGTCCATGATCAATGAGTGGCCTGAGGCCGCTTCCCCGGCGAACTGCATATTGTTAACGAGCGTAACTTTCGCTTCAACCATTGTCAATTCCTTTCCTTCATAGGGTCTGAGATCGGACTTAATGGTATCAGAACTTTGCCGGGGTGTCAAATAGCGCGAAGCACCTGGGGGCGGGAGAGGGTGAAAGGATTGTAATAATTTTGGCTGAATTATGAAAAAACGTTGAAATACGGGCATGGCGTGCTAAAAATTTTCGAATTAATTGCTCCTGGATCCGTACTGCTGTTGTTCGGAATTTTCAATCTAAAAACATCAGAGGACCACCACGAAATATAACATTTGGATTATGAATAGGATTACGTTTTCAGATTTTATTTCAAACAGTGGCGGTCAATTTACTTATTATAACCGTCGCAACGATATCAACAGCACGTAATCCATAACTCTTTGTATTTATTAACTGTTGTTCGTATATTCTAAATCGTGCAAATTACAGGCTGTTATGGTCTAATTAGTTTTTTTTATTTGACTAAAAGTAGAACTAAACATACAATCTCAAGTCTCAATATGACTAAGTTAATAATAAAGAGAAATCAGATTGTCAGGCCCGCCCACCGAATTCCATATATATATATTTATGATTATGATTCTGTAAACTTTTGAGAAAGGGGGACCGTACACCGTAAATTGATATCTATTCTGTAGCCCGCAGTTTCCGGACGGCTGCGGATTCAAGGGAGTTCAGTTGTTTACTGGAAACATGAACGAACCCTGATGACCTGTAAAAGATTACACGTGAGATAATTCTATAAGGAGGATTTCCTAATGAGTAAGACACCGATGCTTGATGACTTGGAAAAAGGCGCATGGCCGAGTTTCGTAAAAGAGATCAAGAAGGCAGCAAAAAAGAGTAATACGGCGCAAGATCTGCTCAACATCCTTGAGAGATCATATCGGGACAAGGTTACCCATTGGAAGCATGGCGGTATCGTGGGCGTACTTGGTTACGGCGGCGGCGTTATCGGCCGTTATTGTGACCTCCCGGAAGAATACCCGGGAGTCGCTCATTTTCACACCGTTCGTATCAACCAGCCCGCCGGCTTCTACTACACGTCGAGCGCGCTCCGCGACCTCATGGATATCTGGGACAAATACGGCAGCGGCCTGACGAACATGCACGGCTCCACCGGCGACCTCGTCCTCCTCGGCACGCAGACCGACAAGCTCGAGCCCATCTTCGCGGAAACAACGGCAAAGGGCTGGGACCTCGGCGGCTCCGGCTCCTGCCTCCGTACCCCGAGCTGCTGTGCCGGCAAATCCCGCTGCGAGTTCGCGAACATCGACACCATGGAAATCTGCGATACGCTTCACCCACAAGTTCCAGGATGAGCTCCATCGTCCCGCGTTCCCCTACAAGTTCAAGATCAAGGTTTCGGGCTGCGCCAACGACTGTGTGGCCGCGATTGCCCGCGCCGACATGTCCATCATCGGCACCTGGAGAGACTCCATTCGGATCGACCAGGCAGAGGTCAAGAACTACTTCCAAGAGCATGAACATCGCCGACGGAAGTCGATCGATATGTGCCCGACCAAATGCATGAGCTGCGACGGCAGCACTCTCAAGATCAAGGGCGAGGACTGCACCCGCTGCATGCACTGCATCAACCGGATGCCGAAGGCGCTGCGTCCCGGAAAAGAGCAAGGCGCGACCATCATGCTCGGCGGCAAGGCCCCGATCGTGACCGGCGCTCTCATGAGCTGGGTCATTGTTCCTTTCATGAAGCTTGAGAAACCGTACGATAATCTCGAAGAGCTTATCCGCAAGCTGTGGGAATGGTGGGATGACCACGGCAAGAACCGCGAGCGTATCGGCGAGCTCGTCGACCGTATGGGCATGAAGTCCATGCTCGATGCAGTCGGTCTCCCGGCAGTGCCGCAGATGGTGAAAGCCCCCAGGTCGAACCCGTACGTATTCTGGTCACCGGAAGACGTGAAATAACTTAAGGAGGATAACTTAGAATGGCTGACAAACCGAAGAGAATAACCGATATTGGAGCTCCTCACTTTAGCAAATTTTTGCCTCCCGTGATCGTGAAGAACTACGGGAAATGGAAGTACCATGAAATCATCAACAAAGGCGCGATGAAGCATGTTTCCGAGACCGGCGACGAGCTCTACACCGTTCGTATGGCGTCTCCCCGTCTTGTGAGCAGCGATTTTATCCGTGAGCTTTGTGAAATCGCCGATAAATTCTCCGGCGGGCATCTGCGCTTTACGACGCGTAACAACGTCGAATTCTTTCCCGCCAAGGCGCAGGTCGAACCGCTCCAGGCCGAGCTCAAGAAGCGCGGCCACCTGACCGGCGGCATCGGCTACGGAATCAGCAACGTTGTGCACACCCAGGGCTGGGTCCACTGCCATACCCCGGCAACGGACGCATCCGGTGTTGTGAAGGCCGTGATGGATGAACTTCACGAGTACTTTACCACGAAAACGCTTCCGGCGAGGGTCAGGATCGCGCTTGCCTGCTGCCTGAACATGTGCGGCGCCGTGCACTGCTCCGATATCGCCATCCTCGGCATTCACCGCAAGCCCCCGAAGGTGAACGAGAAGACGATCGGGAACCAGTGCGAGATCCCCACGACCATCGCTTCCTGCCCGACCGGCGCCATCAGCCCGAACCCGGCTGCGAAGTCCGTGAAGATCAAGGAAGACCGCTGCATGTACTGCGGCAACTGCTACACGATGTGCCCGTCCCTCCCGCTTGCTGATGCGACGGGCGACGGCATCTCCATCTGGGTCGGCGGCAAAGTGTCGAACGCACGCGGCCCGGCACGCATGTCCAAGCTGGCCATCCCGTTCCTCCCGAACAATCCTCCGCGATGGCCCGAGGTCGTGAAGGCCGTGAAGCACCTGGTAGAGGTCTACGCCAAGGATGCGCGCAAACACGAGCGTGTGGGCGAGTGGATCGAGCGTATCGGCTGGGAGCGGTTCTTCAAAATAACCGGCATAGCATTCACCCAGATGCACATCGACGATTTCACCTTTGCACGCGATACGTTCAGAATGACCCCGACCTTCAAGTGGGAATAATGGTATGACGTGATGCCGGCCCCGGTGAGAGACCGGGGCCGGTTTTTATGGTGATCTGAACGATCTAAATGGAGGTAACGAATATGGACTCTGCCGAATTGCAGAAAAAAATATATGAATTGGTAGAAAAGATGCAGGGCAAAAAGAAGCTGAAACCCAAGGACATCAGCAATGCCATGGAGGCTGAAGGCGCGACCCAGGCCGAGACGAAGGCCGCGCTTCGCGTGCTGATAGACGGCGGCAAGCTGGTGTATTCGTATTTCGGCGGCACTGCTGTCGAGATCCCCCATAAGGAAGGTTCGGCCAACCCGCAATCGTAATGCAGACAATACCGAGGCTGGTAATTTCAGCCACGCGGGGAGGGCTTGGCAAAACAACCCTCGCAATCGGCATTACCGCTGCCTGGCGCAAGCAGGGCAGGCGGGTCGCGGTTTTTAAAAAGGGACCTGATTTTATCGACGCAGGATGGCTTGGCGCGGCAGCGGGTGGACCGTGTTATAATCTCGATCTTTTTATCATGGAGCAGGAACGCATCCTGCGGTCCTTTGGAGAGCACACGACGGGTTCGGATGCAGCGGTGATCGAAGGCAACCGTGGTCTTTACGACGGCGTTGATGAAGCGGGCACCTACAGCACGGCACGGCTGGCAAAACTGCTCAAGACCCCTGTGGCGCTTATCGTTGATTGCACGAAAGCATCGAGCACGGTCGCAGCAGTGGTCCTGGGTTGTCGAAACTTCGACCCCGGAGTGGACCTCAAAGGCGTCATCCTGAATAACGTCTCACCGGGCCGTCACGAAACCGTGGTCCGGAAAGCAATCGAGCAGAGCAGCGGCCTGCGCGTGGTCGGAGCAGTCCCGAGACAGCGAAGGGGAGAGTTCCCCGAGCGCCACATGGGGCTGACGCCCTTTCACGAACATCCCGAGGTGGAACAGGCTTTAAACGCCGCGGCAGCGGCAGCTGAACAATACCTCGACCTCGATGCTCTCTGGGGAATTGCCTGCGATACGCCGGCCCTCGATGCGCTGAAACCGGTTCTGTCCAAGACACGGCATGAGAGGGACGCCGGGTATCCAGTCATCGGGGTCATTAGAGATACTGCTTTTCAGTTTTATTATCCTGATAATTTAGAAGCACTCGAAGGTCAGGGGGCGCGCCTTAAGGTCATTAATGCTCTGAAAGACAGGGCGTTGCCCGATCTCGACGCTTTGTACATAGGCGGCGGCTTTCCCGAGACACAGGCTGCGGAGCTGGCGGCAAATGAAAGCTTCTGCCGGTCGGTCAGGGAGGCCGCTGAGCAGGGGCTCCCCATTTACGCGGAATGCGGCGGTTTGATCTATCTCGGCAGGAGCCTCACGGTCGGCGATAAGACCTATCCCATGACCGCGGTACTCCCGGTGGATTTTGTTCTCGAAAAAAAACCGCAGGCGCATGGATATACGGTGCTCGAAGCAGGCGGCGAGAGCGCGTTTCTTGACAAGGGCGTTATCATCCGCGGGCATGAATTTCACTATTCCCGCATAGTGAACCTTGACGTCTTGCCCCCGATGGCGTATCATGTGACTCGCGGCGGCGGTATCAACGGCAAGTACGACGGCCTGGCTTATAAAAACGTTCTGGCCGCATATACGCACATACATGCGCTCGGCACTCCGGAGTGGGCGCCATCCATGGTAAAAAAGGCTCATGAATACCGGAGCGCTGAAAAGTCCGGAAAGCGGGTTTTGATTTGAGGGAAGCAACAAGGGAAGGCGTTGAGCTCAGCTGTCCGTTTTGCCGCAGCAAACTGGCGCGGCCGGCGGAGATGAAGATCAGCGCAATGGAAACGGTGCTCGGCGGCACCTGCAGCTCCTGCGGCGCGCTGTATCTCATGGACCCCACCGGAAAGAACGTGGGAGAAATAATGGTGCAGGCCCTCGATCTGGCGGCTGCCCGGCTGTCCAAGGACAGTTCCGATATGGTCGCCGGCAAGGATTACGACGATACGGTGCTGAGTTATAACTGGCGAACGCACCGCTCGTCAGGCGAACCCAAGGGCTTTATGGACGGATGCGGACGGCTCTATGTTATCAAAGTTAAAAAAGGTTGAAGAAGGGCCGGGAATAAACAGGACGAGGTGCTGATGTCCGGGATCATTCAGCACTTGATACTAAGCGGGACGCTCACGGCACCCGAATATATTTCACGAAAGGGGAAACGAACATGGCAACAATAGACGTAAAGGGCAAGACGATTGAAGTGGATGAGGACGGCTTTTTGGCGAATCTGGATGATTGGAGCATGGATGTGGCGAATTACTTCGCCCAGGTCGAGGGGATCGATATGACCGACCAGCATTGGGAGGTCGTGAATTTCCTGCGCGAGTACTACAAACAGTACCAGATCGCGCCGATGATCAAAATCCTCGTGAAAGAGATCGGCAAGAAGCTTGGTCCCGAGAAGGGCAATACCAAGTACCTCTACGAGCTCTATCCGGGCGGCCCGGCAAAGCAGGCATGCAAAATCGCCGGTCTTCCGAAACCGACCGGCTGCGTATAGGTTCTGCCGCAGCGCCGCCCTGATTTCGGCCGGGGACGCGCGTCGTCCGCGACGATAGAACGGGAATGGCGGGACATGCAAATCCGGCGATCGTTTTGCCGCAGCTCCAATGGCTGCCGCATGAACTTCGCCTTACGCGGCAGCGCCGGACGTTCGCATCGACAGGCGATGGGCTACGTCATCGCGTGAACAAACGGAATGCCTATTATTTGGTGAAGGAGGAACACAACACCATGTACATGGTAACGGTTGACAAGAGCAAGT
Organism: Nitrospirota bacterium; assembly: GCA_963790205.1. GTDB lineage: Bacteria > Nitrospirota > UBA9217 > UBA9217 > UBA9217 > CAWBNQ01. Next base: position 59,804 of record CAWBNQ010000014.1, on the reverse strand, counting down.
GCGACGGCGACGGCACCTGCGTCAATATGTGTCCGCAGTCCGTGTTCAAACTGGAGGGCGGCAAGGCCGAGCCGGTGAACATGTCCGAATGCATCAATTGCCTGACCTGCGTGGAAAACTGCCCGCAGCAGGCGATTACGGTCAGCGAGATATAATGGGGCAACAGAGCATCAACAGCAAAGGGGATAGTCGAAAAACTAGTCCCCTGTTTTTTTATTAAAAATACGCTTCGGGGAGGTGAACATATTATGAAGCTGGCAGTATTTTTGAGCGACTGGAGAAGGACCGAAGAAACCCTTGAGAGAATGAAGGCCGAAAAGCTGGGCGTCATCCTCGTTGGAAACGGTATTTACCATGCGCTGGTGAAGGAAAAAGGCAAAGATTCGCCGGTGCTGTCCAAGGCAGGCGCAAGCTTTTACGTATTGTCCGATGATCTCGAGATAAGAGGATTTACCGCGGCGAACGTCAACTCCAAGGTGAAGGTCATCGGCTACGGCGATATCGTCGATCTCATCATGAACGACTACGAGAAGACGGCCTGGCTGTAAATCAGATAAAGTTATAAAGATTGGGAAGTTGAGAGGTTGAGAAGTTGAGAGGTAAAACGTCTCATCTTCATCAATTTCTTACCTTCACAGCTTCTGAATTCAAAGGAGGATAGCATGGGAGAATTAACGTTGGGAGTATTCCCTTCCCTGGTCGGCTCGATGTCGCTCGATTTTGCGTTCAAGCTCGCCGAGGCGGGGATGGCCAAAGGACACAAGGTAAACATGTGGCTCTCCGGCAATGCCGTGATGATGGCCAAAAAAGGGCAGAAAGCGTTCAAGGATTATTCGCACCTCGAAAAACGCATGAAGGAAATGATAACGAAGGGCCTCGAGATCACCGTGTGCGAAGCCTGCGCCGAGGCGCGCGGCTACCACAAGGAAGACGTGCCGGAAGGCATGAAGCGCGCCAGCATGGACTGGTACCTTGCAAAGACGGTCAAGACCGACCGGCTGCTGCACATAGGAGGTGAGTAATGGGCGCAGTTAAATTATTGTTCGTTGTCCAGAGACCGCCGTACAAGAGCGAGAACCCCCGGCTTGCGCTTACTCACGCACTGGCTAGCCAGACCGCCGAAATCTATATGGATGACGGCGATTCCGTTGTTCCGACCGTAGCATTCGTAGGCGACGGTGTGTTGAATGCCTTGAAGGGCCAGCAGGCGATGAAAACCTATGGTGTGACGAGCACGGAAAGCCACATCAAAGGCTGTCTTATGACTGATGTTCCTATTTGGGTCTGCAAGGAGGACATGGAGCGCCTTGGCCTCAAAGAGGACCAGATCGTCTCGGATGCTGAGGATATGGGTGGAGCGGAAATCGCGACAAAATTTGTTTCGTTTACCGACATCCAGAAGGAAATGGAATCGGTGAAGCATTTGCTGTTCTTTTAACGCAGGACACCCTGCAGCCGCGCGTTGCAGGGTGTCCATTCGAAATCAGCCTTTATGGATATTAATCTTAAGAACCAGCTTCTGGAAAAAAAGACCGCCATTCTGAAAAAATGGTTCGACGCGGTCGCGGACACCTATCCGGACAACACGTCAAGTTTTTTGAAGAAGAAAAAAGCGCAGTTCACGAACCCGGTCGGCTACAACCTCGCAGAGGGGCTGGAGGGCCTGTTCGAGGCGTTGCTCCAGGGAGTGATCCTCGACAAGGTTTCCGTTTTTCTCGACAGCATCGTCAGGATCAGGGCGATCCAGGAGTTTACGGCTTCGGAAGCGGTCGCCTTCATTTTCCAGCTCAAGAAGATCGTGAGGCAGGAGCTCGGCAGCGAGGTTCTGCAGCAGCAGAAGATGGTCGAGGAACTGGCGGCCTTTGACGCGGCCATCGATGACCTGGCCCTGTTCTCTTTCGACATCTACATGAAGTGCCGGGAAAAGATCTACGAACTCAAGGCGAATGAAGCGCGAAACATGACCTTCAGGCTCTTGCAGCAGGCGAAGCTCATTGTCGATGACCAGGACTAGAAATCGGGCGAGAACGCCGGCGCTGCTCACCTTAAACGAAAAGAGGTAACGAAATGAGAGCATTAATTTCCTTTGTCGCGGTATTGCTCCTGGTAGCGGTTGCCTACGTGGGTGTGGAGACGTTAAAGTGGAATTTCGTCTTCGGAGTAATCATCCCCTACGCGGCGGTTCTCACGTTCATCGTTTTCATGATAGTTCGCGTCCTGAAATGGGGCAGCTCACCGGTCCCCTTTCGCATCCCCACGACCTGCGGGCAGCAGAAGTCGCTCCCGTGGATCAAGCAGAGCAGGCTGGAAAACCCCTCGGGCGTGCTCGGCGTTCTGGGAAGGATGGCGCTTGAGGTCTTTTTCTTCCGCTCGCTCTTCAGGAACCTGAAGACGCAGTTGGGGGAAGACAAAAAGCTTTCTTACGGAGAGGCAAAGTGGCTCTGGGCGGCGGGCCTGGCCTTCCACTGGTCTTTCCTTATCATTTTGATAAGGCACCTGCGGTTCTTTACCGAGAAGGTCCCCATGCCGGTCAGTCTGGTCGAAGGCCTTGACAGTTTCCTTCAGATCGGCACGCCGCTTCTCTATATGACCGACGTGGTGCTCTTGGCGGCCGTGATCTATCTTTTTCTCAGGAGAATCAGCATCCCGCAGATGCGCTACATCTCGCTGATTGCCGATTACTTCCCGCTCTTCCTGATCCTCGGCATTGCCACCACCGGCGTGCTCATGAGATATTTCATTAAGACGGACCTCATAAGCGTGAAGGTGCTTGCCATGGGGCTGGTCAGTTTCAACCCTGACCCAAAGATGCTCGGGAACATAGGAGTTATCTTCTATATCCACCTGTTTCTGCTGAGCACATTATTCGCCTACTTCCCCTTCAGCAAGCTGGTGCATATGGGAGGTGTGTTCATGAGCCCGACCCGGAACATGGCGAACAACAGCCGCATGAAGAGGCACATAAACCCATGGAACTACCCGGTGCATGTCCATACCTATGCGGAGTATGAGGACGACTTCAGGGATAAAATGAAAAAAGCCGGCCTGCCGGTAGAAAAGGAGTAATCATGGCGAAACTTCCGAAACCAGAAGAGCTGTCGAAGATAGATTATACGCCGCCGAAAACATCATGGATGGACACGCCCGTGGTGATCAAAGAGGGCATGTTCTGTCACGGCGCAAAGTCGAAAAGCCTCGAGATCGTCGGTTTCCCGAACCCGCGCGACTGGAGGCCTGCGGACGCGGACTGGAAGCTGCCCGAGGACTGGAAGGAAATCCTCCTCGAAGGCATTGCCGACCGTTTGAAGAAGTACCGGTCCTTCCGGCTCTTCATGGACATCTGCGTGCGCTGCGGCGCCTGCGCGGACAAGTGCCATTTCTTTATCGGCACCGGCGACCCCAAGAACATGCCGGTGCTCAGGGCAGAGCTTATCCGGTCGGTCTATAGAAAAGAGTTCACCCTGGCAGGAAAGATCTTCGGCAAGATGGCCGGCGCGCGCGAGCTCACGCTCGACGTGTTGAAGGAATGGTGGTACTACTTCTTCCAGTGCACCGAGTGCCGTCGCTGCTCGGTCTTCTGCCCCTACGGCATTGACCAGGCGGAGATCACTATGATCGGCCGCGAGCTGCTGAATCTCCTGGGCCTGAACATCGAATGGATCGCGGGGCCGGTCTCGAACTGCTACATGAAGGGGAACCATCTCGGACTGGAGCCCCACACCATAACCGGCAACCTCGAGTACATGCTCGATGATATCGAGACCATCACCGGCAAGAAGATCAAGCCCACGTTCAACCGAAAGGGCGCCGAGATCCTGTTCGTGACGCCTTCGGGGGACCTGTTTGCCGATCCCGGTACGTACACGTGCATGGGATACCTCATGCTGTTCGAGGAGCTTGGGCTCGATTATACCTGGAGCACCTACGCTTCAGAAGGCGGCAACTTCGGGTTCTTCACCTCGAACGAGATGGCAAAACGGCTCAATTCGAAGATCTACGCGGAAGCCAAGCGTCTCGGCGTGAAATGGATCCTCGGCGGAGAGTGCGGCCACATGTGGCGCGTCCTGAACCAGTACATGGATACCTGGAACGGGCCGGCTGATTTCCTCGAAGTCCCGAAGTCGCCGGTCACGGGCACGGTCTTCGAGAATGCGAAATCCACCAAGATGATCCATATCGCGGAATTTACCGCCGACCTGATCAAGAACAACAAACTCAAGCTGGACCCAAAGCGGAACGACCATCTCACGGTGACGTGGCACGACTCCTGCAACACCGCGCGCGGCATGGGTCTTCTCGATGAGCCGCGGTATGTGCTTAAAAGCGTGGTCAATAATTTCTACGAGATGCCCGAGGACACGATCCGGGAGAAGACCTTCTGCTGCGGCAGCGGAACGGGTTTGAATGCTTCGGAGGATATGGATCTCAGAATGAAGGGCGGGTTCCCCCGGGCAAACGCGGTCAAGTTCGTTGCCGACCATCACGGAGTGAACATGCTTGCCAACGTCTGCGCCATTGACCGGGCAACCCTTGTGCCGCTCATGGATTACTGGGTGCCGGGCGTCAAGGTCGCCGGTCTTCACGAGCTGGTGGCAAATGCCCTCATCATGAAAGGTGAGAAGGAGAGAACGACCGACCTGCGTGGTGAACCCCTTCCGGGAATTGAACAGAAGGAGGAAAAAGCCTAATGAAACTCTATGACGGCGGTAAAATACTCATCGGGCTGGTCATTTTTATCGCTTTTGCGACGTTCCCATTCTATTACAACATCGGGAAAGTGAACGCCAAGCCTGAACCGAAGCTCGATACCCCGGCGATCCTGCAAATGCCTGAGCAGGACAGAAAATGCGTGGAGTCCAAGACCTTTATGCGGACGGAACATATGCAGCTCCTGAACAACTGGCGTGACGCCGTCGTGCGCGACGGCTACCGGCAGTACATCAGTTCAGCGACCGGGAAACACTACAATATGAGCCTGCAGAACGAATGCCTGCGCTGCCACTCGAACAAGAAAAAGTTCTGCGACCAGTGCCACAACTATATGGCCGTGAAGCCCTATTGCTGGAATTGTCATATCGCCCCGAAGGAGGATGAGAAATCATGAGCATGGATAGAAGACAGTTTCTAAAGATCGCCGGCATCTCCTCCATCCTGGGGCTTGGCGCAACAGCGGCATCGGCCACGCATAATATCTGGGTCAAGGGACTGTCGCCGGACGAGGAAGCGAAGAACCCCGAGGCCTTGACGGCGCAGCACTGGGCCATGGTCGTGGACATGAGCAAGTTCAGTACCGAGGAAGATTTCCAGAAGACCATCAGCGCCTGCCACTCGATCCACAATGTTCCAGATTTCAGAAATCCCGACGGCAGCGTCGACATCAAGGACGAGATCAAGTGGATATGGAAAGCGAAGTACGAGAACGCGTTCCCGGACCAGGACAACCCGTATATGGAAGAGAAGCTCAAGGAGATGCCCTTCCTCGTGCTCTGCAACCACTGCGAGAACCCCGCCTGCGTGCGGGTCTGCCCGACCCAGGCGACCTTCAAGCGCAAGGACGGCATCGTGATGATGGACATGCACCGCTGCATCGGCTGCCGGTTCTGCATGGCGGCCTGCCCCTACGGCGCCAGGAGCTTCAACTACCGGGACCCGCGTCCCTTCATCAAGACCGAGAACAAGGAATATCCCACGCGCACCAAGGGCGTGGTGGAGAAGTGCACCTTCTGCACCGAGCGGCTCGCTTTCGGAAAGCTGCCGGCCTGCGTCGAAGCGGCCCCGAAAGGCGGGATGATCTTCGGCGACCTGGCCGACAAGAATTCCGAGGTCCGGAAGATCGTCGAGACCCGTTACACCATCCGGCGCAAGTCCGAGCTTGGGACCGGGCCGAGTGTTTACTATCTGATAGGAGGTACTGAGCATGCTTGAAAAAGGACTGGTAGGAAGTAAAAAATACTGGGCATGGCTCGCATTCCTGGGCGTCCTGGCCGTGTCGGGAGTGTACTATTATATCCAGCAGTTCAACTACGGTCTGGGACTCACCGGCCTCTCCCGGGACGTTTCGTGGGGCCTCTACATCGGCCAGTTCACGTTCCTTGTCGGCGTCGCGGCCTCGGCCGTCATGCTGGTGATCCCTTACTATCTGCACGACTATAAGAAATTCAGCAAGATCGTGATCCTCGGCGAGTTCCTCGCGATCTCGGCGGTCACCATGTGCATCCTGTTCATCTTCGTGGACATGGGCCAGCCCATGAGGATCATGAACGTGGTCCTCCATCCCACGCTCAATTCCGTCATGTTCTGGGATTCAATGGTGCTCTCGGGCTATCTCTTCATAAATCTTTTGGTCGGCTGGGTGACCCTGAGCTCCGACAAGAAGGGCGTGCCGCCGCCGAAATGGATCAAGTTCTTCATCTACCTGTCCGTTCCCTGGGCAGTCAGTATCCATACCGTCACGGCGTTCCTGTATGCCGGCCTTCCGGGGAGGCCTTTCTGGCTCAGCGCCGTCATGGCGGCCCGTTTCCTGGCTTCGGCCTTTGCCGGCGGTCCTTCGCTCCTGATCCTTCTCGCCCTGCTCGTTCGGAAACTGACGAAGTTCGACCCGGGCAAGGAGCAGATCCAGACGCTCGGAACGATCGTGGCCTATGCCATGTTTGCCAACGTCTTTCTTCTTGGGTTGGAATTCTTCACCGCTTTCTACAGCAATATACCGGGCCACATGGAGTCGTTCAAGTACCTCTATGTCGGGCTTGATGGGCACCGGGAGCTTGTTCCTCTGATGTGGGTTTCGAGCATCTTTGCCGCGCTCTCGCTCCTCATGCTGGTGATCCCGAGCATTCGCAGGAACGAGGCGACGCTCTCTCTTGCCTGCGTCATGCTGTTCATCTCTCTTTGGATCGACAAGGGCTTCGGCCTGATCATCGGCGGTTTCGTGCCGAACATGCTGAACCAGGTAAGGACCTACTGGCCGACGAGGCAGGAGTCGATCATTACCCTCGGTGTATGGGCCATCGGGTTTTTGATCCTTTCCTTCCTCTATAAGATCGCCATTACGGTGAGGGAAGAATCCGAAGGTGTAGAAATAGAGCATTGATCGTGATATTCAGGTGATGCCTTTCGTGAGGGGTCCATGCCGGTTAGGGCATGGACCCTTTTTTGTTTACCGGTTCGCGGCCTGTTTGCCCTTGACAAGGGTACCATGGATAACTACTGTATAAAGCCGTTGCAATTACCAGGGCTTCGTTTGAGAAAGGGCTTGAGTCAAAATGATATTTCAGCCGGCATGAATTCTGGAGTGAGCGCATTCCCCGCGGAGGCCCACACGAACTTTCATTTGCTGCAGGAGCTTCAATCTCGTTCGATAGAAAATAATAATAGTATAGTAACGAAAGGAGCATTATGAAATGGAAAACCGCAAATCGACACCCAGGTTTATACTTTATACTGGTGGTTGGTCTGGGTAATGCCGCCTTTATTTATCGGGCAGCTTATGAATGATTCGCAGCGCTTCAGGTTACGAAGTCATAGGCGGATTTGTTTCTTCGAATGCGGATGAAAATTCCGAGAAGTATGTACATGATTTGGAACTCGAGAAGGTCCTCCAAAAGCGTATGGTTTTATCCATGTCTCCGGCGGCCATGACCAAGTGATTGATTCCGTTAAATTTTATTATGGATACTTCATCCTCTCCTCTTTTCCAGCACATACTTAAGCATTATTGCCATACAGAGGAATGCTTTCCCTGCGCGTGAAAATTTTACGATTTTCTGTAAATTATAGTTGATTTTCTCATCCGGTCTGGGTAATATCATCCGCATATGGTTTCATACATTTAATGTAAGGAGGACACCGATACAATGTACATGGTAACAATCGACAAGGGCAAATGCGACGGAGACGGCACCTGCGCGAATATGTGTCCGCAGTCCGTATTCAAGGTTGAAGGCGGCAAGGCCGATCCGGTGAACATGTCCGAGTGCATCAACTGCCTCACCTGCGTGGAGAACTGCCCGCAGCAGGCCATTACGGTCAACGAAATCTAATTTATCATTTTTGGAAACGACTCATGCAAAAGGGGACCGGTGAATAGCCGGTCCCCTCGTTTTTTGTGTATCTGATTAAGTCTTGTACGGCAGCGCTTACTCCTTCTTGTCCACCAGCTTCAGAAATGCCGACATCAGATCAAGGGGAAGCGGGAACACGATGGTTGTGTTTTTCTCCGTCCCGATCTCGGTGAGCGTCTGGAGATATCGAAGCTGAAGAGCGATCGGGTTCCTGCTGATGACCGCCGCGGCTTCGCCCAGTTTCGCCGATGCCTGAAGCTCTCCTTCGGCATGGATGATCTTGGCCCGACGTTCCCGCTCGGCCTGCGCCTGGATCGCGATGGCGCGCTGCATCTCCGCCGGCAGGTCCACATTCCTTACCTCGACGGTGGTCACCTTTACACCCCAGGGCTCCGTCTGCTGGTCGATGACCTTCTGAAGCTCAGCATTGATGGCCTCCCGGTTCGAGAGCAGATCATCGAACTGGTTTTGGCCCAGGATGCTCCTGAGCGTGGTCTGGGAGATGAGAGAGGTTGCATAGTAGAAATCTTCTACCTCGACGATAGCCTTGCGGGGGTCGATGACCCGGAAATAGACCACCGCGTTCACCTTCACGGTCACGTTGTCCTTGGTAATCACGTCCTGGGATGGAACGTCCATCGTGACCGTCCGAAGGCTCACCCGTACCATCTTCTGTATGCCGGGGATCAGGAGAACCATGCCCGGTCCTTTTGCGCCGCCCTCAAGCGCCACCTTGCCGAGAGTGAAGATGACGCCCCGTTCGTACTGTTTCAAAATCTTTACCGTATTGAAGAGAAACCAAACAATGATAACTAGCGCAACCATAAAACCGAGTCCCAGTGCCTGCATATGTGTGCCTCCTATTGATTTCCGCCGTCAGTAATGTTGAGCGTGTGACGGGTAGAGACAACTCCGCTCAACGTAGAGCAAAGACTTCTCCTAAGCCATCTTCCTCACTTTTAGCTTAAGCCCCTCGACAGATTCTATCTTCACCCGCTCGCCCTTCCGAACGGGTTCATCGCTCCAGGCGTTCCAATACTCGCCGCGTACGAACACCTGGCCGCTTGCCTGAATGTCGGTCTTCGCTTCTCCCTCAAGCCCGACCATACCTTCTTTGCCGGTGTCCACTTTCTCGCGGTGCACGCGCACTGCCAGGGACACGGTAATGATGAAGAGGAGCGCCGAGAGGGCCACGACCGGCGCGATCACCGACCACGAGATCCGCAGATAAGGCGATGTAGACTCGACGAGCATTACCGAGCCGATGGCCATGGCAACGGCGCCCCCGACCCCGAGAATGCCATGGCTCGTGATGAACGCTTCGGCAATAAAGAGCCCGACTCCGAGAAGGATCAACATGAGCCCGGCGTAGTTGATCGGCAGGGTCTGGAGCGCATAGAAGGCAAGGATAAGGCAGATGGCGCCGGCCACGCCGGGAAAGATGGCGCCGGGGTTCGCAAGCTCGAAATAAAGGCCATAGAAGCCGAGGATCATGAGAATATAGGCGATGTTGGGATTGCTGATGGTGTTCAGGAACTTGAACCTGAAGCCCATGTTGATTTCCTTGACCTCGGCGCCTTCCGTTTTGAGCGTCTTTTTGCCCACCGCGAGGTCCACGGTCCTGCCGTTTATATCCTTCAGGAGCGTCGGAATGTCAGGCGAAATAAAGTCGATGACCTTTGCTTTTAATGCTTCGGTTTCGGTGATGGATACGCTTTTTCGCACCGCTTCTTCCGCCCACTTCGCATTCCTGCCGCGCTTTTCGGCTATGCTCCTCGCCATGGCAGCAAGGTCGTTCACGACCTTCGTCTCCATGGTCTTGTCCATTTTGCCTTCCATGGTCACGGGGTGGGCGGCGCCGATGTGCGTGGTCGGCGCCATGGCGGCAATGTTCGCGGCCAGGGTGATGAACACGCCGGCCGAGGCGGCCCTGGCCCCTGAAGGGCCGACGTATACGACCACGGGAACATCGGCGGACATCATCTTTTTAACGATCTCGCGCATGGAGTCCACGAGACCTCCCGGCGTGTCGAGCTCTATGATGACGGCCTCGGCATTCGCTTTCGACGCGAGGTCGATGGATTTGTTGATGTATTCGGCGACCACGGGCGTGATCGCTGCGTCAACGGTGATGAGATAGACTTTTTTTGAGGGCGAAGCCTGTGCCGGCGGAGACGGAGCCTTCTTGTCCATCGGTGTATCTGCGGACAGGGGATTTACATAAGAAAGCGTAATGATCAAAAGCAGCGAAAGCAGCAGAAACCGAAGAGTCTTGTTACGCATGGTGTGTCTCCCTTGACTGTAAAAGTATATACGCAATGCCCGCGACTGTCAAGAATCGCTTGACTTGAAAGGGGTTTTTCTGTAGCATCGAAAAATATGAGAGTCACGGGAGGCATAGGCAAAGGGCGGAGACTGAAAGTGCCGCCGGGATCGCGCGTCAGGCCCACGTCCGACAAGGTAAAGCAGGCGCTGTTCAACATCCTCGGCGAGAAAGTGAAGGGCGCGGTGTTCCTGGACCTCTACGCAGGCGCCGGCGGAGTCGGTATAGAGGCGCTCAGCAGGGGGGCGGGGAAAGTCGTGTTCATTGACGATTCACGGGATTCCCTCCAGGCGGTCAAGAGGAATGTCGCAGAGACCGGATTCGGCGAGCGTGCGCAGGTCATCCCGCATCGGGCCGAGACCTTTCTCAGAAAAACGAACGAGCGATTTGACATCGTTTTCTTGGATCCGCCTTATTCTCTCGAACTCGAAACGCCTCTGACCCTTGTTTCAGGGTCCGAAGTCCTGAACCCCGATGCGATCGTGGTCGGCGAGCACTTCAAAAAGCAGCCGTCACCGAAGCAAGCGGGCAGGCTGACGCTTTACCGCGAAGCGCAGTATGGGGACACGGTCTTGGCGTTTTATCGGTTGGAATAGGCTTGCCACGAAGGCACTAAGTTGCCGAGAAATAAATAACTACGGTCTTTTATTCGGTAGTACGAATTATCCTTCGCAGGTAGAATAAAGTTTGCAGGTTTCTCAGTGCCTTAGTGTCTTGGTGGCCCATAAGGAGGTCTCATGAAACACATCGCCGTCTACCCCGGCACCTTCGACCCCGTGACGAACGGACATATCGACCTCGTGGAGCGGAGCCTCAGAATATTCGGCGAGGTAGTCGTGGCCGTGGCGGAGAACCCGAAAAAGGCCCCGCTCTTTCCTCTCGAAGAGCGCATCGCCATGTTAAAGGCGGTGACCGCGAATTATAAAAACGTCGTGATCGAGGGCTTCGACGGCCTTCTGGTGGATTACGTCAGGAAAAAGAGCGCCGTTGCCATTATCCGGGGCCTCCGGGCGGTTTCGGACTTCGAGTATGAGATGCAGATGGCCTTGATGAACCGCCGGCTCGACAGCAATATTGAGACGGTGTTCCTGATGCCGAACGTGGAATATTCATTCATCACCTCGACCATCGTAAAAGAAGCAGCGAGCTACGGCGGCGATGTCTCGAGTCTTGCGCCGCGCGTTGTAGTGGAGAAGTTGAAGAAGAAGTTCGGGAAGTAGGGGTTAGTTAAACATATTCATTTTTCGCCATTACTGCGAAGCTTTGCGCGAAATCTTTGTCTCATCGCCTCATAGAGGATCACCGCTGCTGCTGTTGCCACATTCAATGAGTCGATCGTATTAGCCATAGGAATGCGGATGTGAAGGTCGATATCGGGCATAATATCCTGTGGCAAACCGGCGCCTTCTTGTCCTAAGATCACGGCAGTCGGTTTTCTAAGATCAATATCAAAATGGGTCTTTTCAGCCGTCAGCACTGTTGCTACAGTCTGAAAACCCCTCTGTTTGCTTGTCTTCATGAATGCAGCGATATCTCTGATATGTACGACCGGCAGCCGCAGGATGCTGCCCATCGAAGCGCGAATGGCTTTTGCGTTGAAAGGGTCTACGGTATTTTGAGTGATTGCGAGGCCCGACGCGCCGACGGCTTCGGCAGTCCGGATGATGGTCCCGAGGTTGCCGGGGTCCTGGAGCTGGTGGGCGATGATGATCAATCCTGCCTCATTGGCCAGAAGCCCCTCTTCCGAGTGCTGCTTCATCGCGATCTCGGCCATCACGGGCTGGGGCGTTTTGCTTTCCGACAGCGCGTTCATCAGCCGCTCGGATATCCAGAGGACATCAATGCCCCTGCTCTCCGCGAGTTTGAGCACGCCCTTGCCGTGGTGCTGGACGAGCGACGGTGCTGCAATGACCGTCTTGACCCCGAGGTTGTCCCTGAGTGCCTCCTCGACCATCTTGATGCCTTCTATCAAAAAGGTCTTTTCTTTTTTCCGGTACTTCGATTCCGAGAGGGAGCGGAGATGCTTGACAGAGCCGTTGTCTTTGCTCGTGACCGGGGTGTGGGGGCTGGATTGCTGCATGCGGCGAGTATAGCATAAATGCTTGAGAGCGAGAACAGAAAATTCCGCCTAGATACTAACGCTCATATCTTCATCATCCGGAAAGCCTCTTCATACTGTCTCTCCAGCTCTTCCCACCTCTTGAGCGATTCATAATTATTGCGCCAGGGCTCGTAATCATCCCGGCTGTCCGTGAGTTTTCCGCTATCGTATTCTTCGACGAATTGCGCTGTGGTTTTATTATGCTTTCTTTCAAGGATAGCGAAAAATTCTTTGATCTTTTGTATCGCGCTTTTGCAAACAGTCAGCTCTCTGGACAGGGAAATCTCGTATTCATCGGTATGCATGGCCGCCTCCCGAGGGTTGATAAGCAAAGAGTAGTACAACAAATCAGGAAAAACAAGGGAAACATTATACTTGACAGAATTAGTCAAGTTTGTTATGTTTAGGTCACGGATGGAAAGTATCCTGTTTCAGGGTATGGCCCAGGAATGGTGCTGAGCGTAAGCTATGAAGTTGTCCACAAAGGGAAAATACGGGGTGCGGGCGGTCTTTGAGATCGCCCGGCATTATGGAAAGGGGCCGATCACGATCAAGGAGATCGCGGACCGGCAAGGGATCTCGTTCTCTTATTTGGAGCAGATCCTTCATCGTCTGGGCAAGGCGGGCCTGATCGACAGCGTACGAGGACCCGCAGGGGGGTACCTGCTCGCGCGAAAACCTTCGGAGCTCACCATCGGAGACATTGTCCGGACGCTCGAAGGGCCGATCGCCCTGTCTCACTGTCTCGAACCGGGCGAATCAGAAGAGTGTTATCAGACCGATGACTGCGTAGCCAGGATGGTCTGGGCAAAGGTGGGTGCAAAAATAGAGGAAGCGCTCGACAGCATCAGCTTTAACGATCTGCTGCATCAGTGGCGCGAGCCGCTCGTTCTGAAACCGAGAAAGAAGCTTGCTACTGCAGGGAAGGGGGCATGTTGACATGAGGAAAGTGTATCTCGACCATGCGGCCACGACGCCGGTCCACCCGAAGGTGCTGGAAGCCATGCTGCCTTATTTCTCGAACAAGTTCGGCAACCCCTCGAACCTGCACGATATCGGCAGGGAAGCGAAGGATGCCGTCGAGGAGGCTCGGGCCAGGACGGCAGCGCTTATCAATGTAAAACCAGAAGAGCTTTATTTTACCGCGAGCGGGGCCGAATCGAACAACTTTGCCATCAAAGGACTGGTCCAGGCGAACAGCCAGAAAGGCAAACATATCATCGTTTCTCAGCTCGAGCATTTTTCCGTTCTCCATCCGGCCAAGACCCTCGAAAAATCAGGTTTCTCTGTCACCTACCTGGAGACGGACAAGACGGGGCTGGTGGATCCTGCAGACGTGGCAAAGGCGATCACCAAGGACACGGTCCTTGTTTCAATCATGCACGCGAACAACGAGATCGGCACGATCCAGCCAATCGAGGAGATCGGAAAGATCACGAAGGAGAAGGGGGTTCTGTTCCACACCGATGCGGTTGCGTCCGTCGGATGGGTCCCCGTGGACGTGAAAGCGCTCGGCGTGGACGCGCTCTCCCTCTCCGGCCATCAGTTCTATGGACCAAAGGGCGCGGCAGCGCTCTATGTGCGCAAGGGAGTCCGTATCAAGCCGCAGATCGAAGGCGGCATCCAGGAAGACGGCAGGCGTGCGGGCACCGAGAATGTGCCGGCCATCGTCGGCCTGGGAAAAGCGGCTGAGCTTGCGACAGCGGAGGTTCCGCATCGCATGAGTTACCTGTCGGCGCTTCGTGACCGGTTGCAGAAAGGGCTCACTGAAAAGATCGACCACCTGGTGGTCAACGGCCATCCCACGCGCAGGCTGCCTCACAACTTGAATGTTTCCATGTGGTACGTGGAGGGAGAGTCCATGCTCCTGTTCCTCAACATGGAAGGCGTGTCCGTTTCGAGCGGCTCGGCGTGCACCTCGCGCTCGCTCAAGGTATCGCACGTGCTTACCTGTATCGGCACGGACGCGGCCGTTGCGAACGGCACGCTGCTCATGTCGCTCGGCATGGGAAACGCAGCGGAAGATATCGATTACGTGATAGAGAAGCTGCCTCCGATCGTGCAGCGATTGCGGGACATGTCGCCTCTCTATGAAGATATGATCAAACAGGAAAAAGTCCGGTGAGGAGGATTACATGGAACAGTACAGCTCAAAGGTGATGGACCATTTCGCTCATCCGCATAACGTGGGTGAGATAGAGAACGCGGACGGCGTGGGCACCGTGGGAAACCCTGTGTGCGGCGATGTCATGCGTCTCTATATCAAAGTGGAGAATGATATTATCACGGAGGCCAAGTTCAAGACCTTCGGATGCGGCGCAGCCATAGCGACGAGCAGCATGGTGACCGACCTGGTGAAGGGAAAAAGCATCAAAGAGGCCCTCACGATATCGAACGCTGCTGTGGCGGAGGCGCTCGGCGGTTTGCCGAAGGTGAAAATGCACTGCTCGGTGCTGGCTGAAGAGGCGCTCAAGTCGGCCCTTGACGATTATTACAAGAAAAAGGGCATGCCGTCTCCGGTGAAGATATCCGCCGACGCCGGACATGAGCACGAGATGGAGTAGTTCGATTGCGGAATGTGGAATAAAAGCAGGACGCTGTCCGTGCTCATTGGCAACTATAAAGGGTTTTACATTGGACATTAAAGAAATCAAGCCCGACGAAATTCTCGACTGCGTAGGCGTGGCGTGTCCGGTGCCTATTTTCAAGACCTCGAACAAGATCAAGGAAATGAAGCCGGGCCAGGTGCTCGAAGTCCAGTCTGATGATGATGGCATTGAGATGGACATGCCTGCTTGGTGCAGGAGGACGGGGCATGAATATCTCGGCCTGACCAAGGAAAACGGCGAGTACCACGTGTACGTGCGGAGGAAGTAGCAGTCTAACCCCGGCCGGCAAGAGTAGTTAAAAATGATACGAGGGACAGCCGGCAGATGCAGTTTGCCGGTTTTTTATTCTTCCTGCTTCACCTGCCCAGGCCACGCTATAATCTTTAGCGTGAACAAGCCGTTTAAAGATACAAATGGCACTGGACCTCAGACTCCTGTTTGGTACAATAGCTAGACTTGTCATGGATCATCCTTATAAAACATACCTGTCTATTCTGATCATTGCGGTAACCGTCGCAGTGCTCCTCATTGCCCGAAAGATACTCTTCGGAGCGCTTCGCCGTGTCTCGCGGAAAACGACCTCGGAGGGGGAGGAGCTCATTGTAACGTCGCTGCAGGGGCCGTCCACGCTTCTTATCACTGCCCTTGCCTTGTACCTTGGTCTCCGTCTTGCCGAAATCCCCCGGGAATATGCGGGCTATGCCGTCAAGGGCATACACTTATTTATTATCCTGACGGTCACGATGGCGCTGGCGAACATCAGTGCCCGCGCGCTCGCGTTTTTCCTGACAAAGGTGGAACTCCCGATCTCGGTAACGAGCCTGATCAATACCGTGATCAAGGCGATGGTCTACGCTATCGGCATCCTGATCATGCTGAACTTCATCGGGATATCGATTGCGCCCATCATTACCGCCCTGGGAGTGGGCGGCCTCGCTATGGCGCTCGCTCTTCAGGATACGCTCTCGAACCTTTTTGCGGGCATTCATATCCTGGCAGAACATACCGTCCGCGTCGGCGATTTCATCCGGCTCGAGACGGGACAGGAAGGCTCAATAGCGGACATCGGGTGGCGTACCACGAGGATCCGCACGCCTCAGAACAACATGGTCATCGTACCGAACAGCAAGCTTTCCCAGAGCGTGGTGACGAACTACTACTTGCCGGAGCGGCCTTTCATCCTCCAGATGCCCATAGGAGTGAGCTATGACGCCGACCCTGATGTCGTGGAGCGGGTCCTGATCGATGAAGCGCATAAGGCGACGAACGAGATCCCGGGCCTTCTGGGCGATCCTCGACCTTCGGTGATTTTCGTCCCCGGCTTCGGCGCTTCATCGCTCGAATTCACGCTCGTGTGCCGGGTGCGCGATTATACGGACCAACAGCCGGTGCAACACGAATTACACAAGCGAATTCTCAAGCGCTTCAGGCAGGAAGGGATCGACATTCCGTTCCCTACCCGCACAGTGTATGTAAAAAATGCATTGCCCGAAAGACCGCGCACCTGACCGTTCTCAACGCATAACACCCGCATTCCGCCTGCTTTCCGTTTGACAATGCCGGGGCGATAGTTTATTATCACTGCACCGCACGAAACGAGGGCCATGATGCAGACCATAGTATCGTTAAAAGAAGGCGACTGGGTGGAGGAGATCTATCTGGTTACGTCGAAGCAGGTCTCCACGGCAAAGAACGGCGTGACCTATCTTTCCCTGAAACTCGCCGACAAGACCGGGGAGCTTGATGGCAAGCTTTGGGACAACGCCGAAGAGGTCGCCGGAAGATTCGAGCGGGAGGACTTCGTTCGCATCAAAGGAGTCGCTGCCTACTACCAGGGCACGATGCAGATAAAGATGAAGACGCTTGAAAAGGTCGACGACTCGAGAGTGGATTTTGCAAACTTCATTCAGACCTCTCCCCGCAATGTCGATGACATGGTCAAAGAATTGAAGGCCGCCGCCGCCGGCCTGACCAACGGGCACTTGAAGCGGCTTTTTGACGCTTTTCTGGACGATACGCCGTTCCTGGAAGCTTTTAAGCGCACTCCGGCCGCGAAGACGCTCCATCACAATTATATCGGAGGCCTGCTCGAACACGTGACCGAGCTCATTTCTCTTTCGCGCGATGTGGCCAAACATTTTCCATCGATTGATGTTGATCTCCTGGTAACGGGAGCTTTTTTGCATGACATCGGCAAGGTGTACGAACTTTCCGTCAGAAAGTCGATCGAATATACCACGGAGGGGCGTCTTATCGGCCACATTTCGCTCGGATACGAGATGGTCGTTGAAAAGATCAAGACCATCGAGGGCTTTCCATCGGAACTGGCCATGCTGCTCAAGCACATCATCCTCTCGCATCACGGAGAGTATGAATTCGGGTCTCCCAAGAGGCCCAAGATCCAGGAGGCCGTCGTCATCAATTACCTGGACGACCTCTCGGCGAAGATCAACAACTTCCAGGCAACGCTCAAGAAGGAAAACGTGGCTGAAGGTGAGTGGTCCAATTTCAGCAAGATGCACGACCGGTATCTTTACCGGAAGATGGCCTATCCCGGCTCAGCGGTGTCTTCGGCCGCAGGACCGGGTGAAGGAGAAGAGGGAAAGCTCAAAGGCAAGAAGACGGTTCGCAGCGCGGACCCTGATGCGTCCGGCAAACTGCCGTTGGATATTTAAGCGCAAGTACGAAATACGAATATCTGAATCCTAAACAATATCAAAAAAATTCAACGATACAGATATATTTTCTTGGTCCATTTGAGCTTGTGATGTATCTAGGATTTGTGCTTCGAATTTAGGATTTTATTTTTTAAGGAGTATTCATGTTGGGTGTTTTTCGCAGCCTGAGCGACGGGCTGGCAAAGACCAGGAAAAACTTAGCGGACCGGATCGGCTCGCTGGTCCTCGGCCAGAAGATCGAAGAGGGCTTTCTTGACGAGCTTGAGGAGGCGCTTATCTCTGCCGACGTGGGAGTTGAGACGGCGACCTTTGTCCTTAAAGACCTGACGGAACGGTTCAAACGCAAGGAACTGTCCGCACCGGCAGAGGTCAAAGAACGTCTTAAAGAGCTCCTGTATGCTATCCTGGCGGGGCGCACCGCGAAACTGGAAGTTAGTGCCGCTCCCTCCATCATACTCGTCGTGGGCGTGAACGGCACGGGCAAAACCACCACGATTGGAAAGCTGGCATACCGGCTGCACGGCGAGGGCAAGAAAGTGATGCTGGCCGCGGGTGATACCTTTCGCGCTGCGGCATCGGAACAGCTTTCTATCTGGGGCGAGCGCGCCGGCATTCCGGTGATCAAACACAAAGAGGGGGCGGACCCGGGAGCCGTGGTGTTCGATGCTGTCAATGCGGCCAAGGCCCGGGTCATGGACGTCCTCATCGTGGACACGGCCGGCAGGCTTCATACCAAGTCAAATCTCATGGAAGAGCTGAAGAAGGTGAAGCGCATCCTGTCCCGCGAGCTGCCGGGGGCGCCGCATGAAACCCTGCTGGTGCTCGATGGGAACACGGGTCAGAATGGGCTTGCGCAGGCGAAGATGTTCCATGAGGCAATAGGGCTTACCGGCATCGTGCTCGCCAAGCTCGACGGTACTTCGAAAGGCGGCATCGTGTTTGCCATCAACAAGGAACTATCGATCCCGGTGAAATTCGTGGGCATCGGCGAGGCAATCGAAGACTTGCGGGAGTTTGACCCGAAAGAATTCGTGGATGCGCTGCTGTAAAAAAACTGCACCATGAAGACACAAAGACTCTAAGTAGAATTTCTTGGTACTCTTCGTGCCTTGGTGGTGGGAGAACAGATGGAGAGCGTTCAGGTAGAGATATTCGGCCAAGTGTACAGCATCAAGGGCAAGGACGACCCCGCCTATATCCGTGATCTTGCCTCCTTTATCGACGCCAAGATGAAGGAAGTGCAGAAGGGCACAGGCACTGCCGATCCTCACCGGGTGGCCATCCTGACGGCCCTTACCATCAGCGATGAACTCTACCGCCTTCGAGCGGAGAACGCGGTCTTGGGATCAACAACAGAAAAAGCGCTTCAACGTCTGCTCAAACTCACTGAGCATGCTCGGGAAAGTCAGTAGGACAACGCGGCAGGTGGGGTGTTTTTAGTGTATATCCACGCACCTGGTAAAGTGTAACGCATTGTAATTACATATAAATCATAGAATTGCAGCTCAAAACCAACCTTTTTTTTCTTGCCATTTTTGTCTGATTCTGGTATATAATATTCATAGATAAAATAATAGGAACAAAGTCCCCTGCTTTGCCCGTGATTGATAAAACTTGTTCCTCGTGAAAAAAAATTAAAGGGAGCTATCCCCGGGAAAGGGTGTGCATGCCCAGATAAGACTGGGAAGCCTGATCTTTCCTCTATGGCGCCCACCTGGTTACGACCAGGAATCAAGTTTATCCACACGGCAAGAGCGGGGGATTTTTTAATATTTTTTATTTTGAAATTTTTTGCAACCGGGCATCATTTCACGTTCACGTTATTGTAAAACAACATTGTGTAACCAGCGCATGATCGAAAGGAGCATAAGTAAGGAAGGCTCCGGCGCTTATGATAGTGTTCATGAAAGAGCGGTACACTGAGGATGCTCATATTCAATTCTGAGTTGAGGCTCCCTGATCTTCTCAGTTCCGCACGAAGATTGTATTAGCCAGTGAGACAGTAAACTTTGAAAATGGGGATATTTTTTCATACATACACGCAGCAAAGAGGGACGCCGAGGACAAGTTCCCCGGGGAAGATGCGAGCGGTGAATGCTTACCATGACCGTGACACATTTGCCCGCGGAAGGAATGCAGCTTCTCGGAGACCCGGAAATACCCCAGAAACTCAGTAGGCTGACCTCAGGTCTGGTCTAAACTCTTCGGTCCACTATCACGCCTGTCTTGAAACCTTCCTGAAGCATCACGTTGGGTCTAAAGAACGTCAAAAAGCAAGAGCGCCTTGAGCCTGTATCCGCGGACCGCCCGGAGTCTCCGCTCGCGTGGCGTATGCGGCCCGAAGACCTGTCTGAATTCGTGGGACAGGAGCATATTCTGGGGCCGGGCAAACTTCTGCGCAGGGCCATCGAGGCCGACCGGCTCATGTCGCTTATCCTCTACGGTCCGCCCGGAGTGGGCAAGACCGCGCTCGCGCACCTGATCGCGGAGAGGGGCCGTGCCCATTTTGTCCCGCTCAACGCGGTCACTGCCGGCGTTGCCGATATCCGCAAGGTGGCGCAGGAGTCAGCCCTCGAGAGCAGCCGGAGCAACAAGAGAACGATCCTCTTTATCGATGAGATCCACCGCTTCACCCGCGTGCAGCAGGACGCCCTCCTGCCTGACGTGGAGCGGGGAAGCATAACCCTTATCGGCGCTTCAACCTCGAACCCATTCTTTGCCATAATCCCCGCGCTGTCGTCCCGCTCGCAGATTTTCGAATTCAAGCCGCTCAAGGACGAGGACATCAAAACCCTTTTGCTTCGCGCGCTTGCCGACAAGGAGCGGGGACTCGGAAACCTCAGCGTGGACCTTACGCCCGATGCCATCGAGTTCCTCGTCGCGAGAGCGAACGGCGATGCTCGACGAGCGCTGAACGCCCTCGAACTCGGCGTGCTTTCAACGGCCCCGGATGCGTCCGGCACGATCCTCTATGACCTCCACACTGCGGAGGAATCCATCCAGAAGAAGGCGCTCGTGTATGATGAAGACGAGCACTACGATACGATATCCGCCTTTATCAAAAGCATGCGCGGAAGCGATCCCGATGCGGCGCTCTATTGGATGGCGAAGATGATTTACGCCGGAGAGGACCCGCTGTTCATCGCGCGCAGGATCGTGATCGCCGCGAGCGAGGATGTCGGTAACGCGGACCCGCGTGCGATCTTCGTTGCGACCGCCGCATACCAGGCCCTGGAGCGCATCGGCATGCCCGAGGGCTCGATCCCGCTGGCTCAGGCCGCGGTGTACGTTGCCGCTGCGCCGAAGAGCAATGCCTCCTACCTCGGCATCAAAGAGGCGATGAAGGATGTTGAAGAGGGAAGGCTTCTGCCCGTGCCGGACCACCTCAAGGACGCCCACTACAAGGGGGCCGCACGGCTCGGCAGGGGCAAAGGTTACCGATACCCGCATGATTACCCGGGCCACTACGTGGCCCAGGACTACCTCCCGCAGAAGCGGGAGTATTACCGGCCCACGGAACAGGGCGAGGAAAAACGCATCAAAGAGCGTCTTGCCGGGCTGAAGAAGAGACACCAGGAGGATAAAGAATGATTGAATATATTGTACTATTGATTGTCGGACTTGCCGGCGGATTCGGTCTGGGCCTGCTCGTAAAAGGGAGGGTCGCGGCAGGCAAGATCAAGGACGCCGAAGCAGAGGCTTCGAAAATCGTAGCAACTGCCGAGCGCGAAGCGGAAACCAAACGCAAGGAAGCCGTACTCGAGGTCAAGGACAAGCTCTATCAGGCGCGGGCTGATTTCGAAAAGGAAAATCGCGAGAAACGGCAGGAATTCCAGAATCAGGAACGGCGTTTGACGCAGAAGGAAGAGAACCTCGAAAAGAAAGTCGACCTTGTTGAAAAGCGGGAGTCCGATGTCGTACGCCGGGAACGGGAACTGACGGCACGGGAGAAGGCGGCGGTCGAAAAGGAAGAGCGCTTCGATAAGGGTCTGCGTGAACAACGGCAGATGCTTGAGAAGATCGCGAACATGACCGCTGAAGAAGCGAAACGGCAGCTGATGGTCTCGATCGAGGACGAGGCCAAGCACGAAGCCGCCAAGACCATCAAGCGGATCGAAGATGAGGCCAAGGAAGAAGCCGACAAGAAGTCAAAGAACATCATCAGTCTGGCCATTCAGCGGTACGCGAGCGACTATGTTGCCGAGGCAACCGTCTCGGTCGTTAATCTGCCCAATGATGAAATGAAAGGCAGGATCATCGGTCGAGAGGGAAGGAACATCCGGGCGCTTGAGGCAGCCACCGGTATCGACCTGATCATCGACGATACGCCGGAAGCGGTGATCCTTTCATGCTATGACCCGCTGCGGAGAGAGATAGCGAAGCTTACGATCGAGCGCTTGATCCAGGACGGGCGGATTCATCCGGCCCGGATCGAGGAGATAGCGGAGAAGGTCAAGAAAGACCTGGACATCACCATGAAGGACGAGGGCGAGAAAGCGGCCTTTGACCTCGGACTCCACAATATCCATCCCGAGATCATCAAACTGCTCGGGAGGCTCAGGTTCCGGACGAGCTACGGCCAGAACGTGCTCATGCATTCCCGCGAGGTCGCTTATTTCGCCGGCATCATGGCTGCGGAGTGCGGTGTGGACCAGAAGCTCGCGCGGAGGGCGGGTCTGCTCCATGACCTGGGCAAGGCCATCGACCATGAGGTGGAGGGGACCCATCCCCAGCTCGGCGGCGACGTGGCCAAGAAGTACGGCGAATCAGCCAAGGTGATCAACGCAATCCTCACCCATCACGGCGACGGCGAGGTGACCTCGGTGGAGGCGGTGCTCGTGGCGGCAGCGGACGCGCTCTCGGCGGGCAGGCCCGGTGTGCGACGCGAGACGCTCGAAAGCTACCTTAAACGGCTTGAGCAGCTCGAGACGGCCGCGAACTCCTTCAAGGGAGTGGAGAAATCCTATGCCATCCAGGCGGGCCGTGAGATCAGGATCATCGTGAAGCCCGAAGACCTCTCGGACGTTAGCTCGGCCCAGCTCTCACGCGACATCGCAAAGAAGATCGAGCAGGAGATGTCCTATCCCGGTCAGATCAAGGTGACGGTGGTGCGCGAGAGCAGGTACGTGGAGTACGCGAAGTGATGCGAATGCGGAATGCGGATTTCACCCTGCACTCGCGCGAGGCACTCGTAAACGCGGGGCGCGGGCGGAATGCGGAATTATTCTTACGGCTTTTCACTCCGCATTCGCCATTTCGCATTTGATCGGGATGCGGTCGGACATACTTCAACTGCGATTGCGCTGAAAAATTCACAACAAAAACGGAGGCAGCTTGAGGGTTCTTTTCATCGGCGACATTATCGGCGAGCCGGGCAGGAAAATGGTCCGGGCGAACATGCGCGACCTCATGGAGTCGCACAAACCGGACCTGGTGATCGCAAACGGAGAGAACGCAGCCGGGGGCTTCGGGATAACGTCCGAGATCGCCGAAGAACTCTTCTCACTCGGAATCCACGTCCTCACTTCGGGAAACCACGTCTGGGATAAAAAGGAAATCGAACCCTATTTAACCAAGCAGGACCGGCTCATCAGGCCGGCCAACTACCCCGAGGGCAATCCGGGTTATGGCAGTGTGGTCATCTCTACCGGCGCGGGCAAGGCGGCCGTTCTCAATCTCGAAGGCCGTGTTTTCATGTCCAATCTGGGAGACCCGTTTCGCGTCGCCGAGCGCGAGATAGAAAAGCTCAAAAAAGAAACATCCGTCGTAATCATTGACTTCCATGCCGAGGCCACGTCCGAAAAGATCGCGCTTGCCTGGCATCTGGACGGCAAGGCGAGCGCTGTGATCGGCACTCATACGCATGTGCAGACCGCTGACGAGCGTATCCTGTCCGCCGGGACGGCATTCATCACCGATGCGGGTATGACGGGGCCCACGGATTCGGTCATCGGCGTGAAAAAGGAGCAGGCCATTGCGCGGTTTCTGTACCAGACCCCGCACCGGTTCGAGATACCCAAAGGGCCGGTGCACCTGAACGGCGTGGTTGTCGATGTCGATGGGAAGACGGGGAAGGCGAACACGATCGAAAGAATCCACTTGAAATCATAGCAGGAGCATTGAGGATTTCGGATTTAAATCCGCATTCTACAATCCGCAATTATGCAAACTCACATCCTCACCGTCACCCAGCTTACCAATCAGATCAAGAGCCTCCTGGAGGGGAATTTCCCCGATGTGTGGGTGGAGGGGGAAATCTCAAATCTCACCGTGCCCCAGTCCGGCCATGCTTATTTCACGTTAAAAGATGAGCAGAGTCAGGTCCGTGCAGTCCTGTTCCGTTCCTCGCAGCGGTTCCTCAAGTTCACCCTGCAGCACGGCATCCAGGTGATCTGCCGCGGCAGGGTAAGCGTTTATGAGCCGCGCGGTGAATACCAGTTTATCGTCGACTATATCGAACCGAAGGGAGTGGGCGCGCTTCAACTGGCCTTCGAGCAGCTCAAAGCAAAGCTTGAAAAGGAGGGCCTCTTCAACCTGGACCGTAAAAAACCCCTTCCGCTGCTGCCGCAGCGCATCGGTCTTGTAACTTCTCCGACCGGCGCCGCCATCCGCGACATGCTCCGGGTGATCAAGCGTCGCCATCCGAAGATGCATATCCTCATCTACCCCGTACCGGTCCAGGGAGTCGAAGCAGCGCCCGCTATCGTCGAGGCAATACGATATTTCAACCAGGAGCGGAACGTAGATGTCATGATCGTCGGCCGCGGCGGCGGCTCGCTCGAAGATCTCTGGGCCTTCAATGAGGAGGCGGTTGCACGGGCGATCTACGCGTCGAAGATCCCGATAGTCTCCGCGGTGGGGCACGAAACGGATTATACCATTGCCGACTTCGTTTCCGATATTCGGTCGCCGACACCCTCGGCGGGGGCCGAGATGGTGGTCAAAACCGAAGAAAGTTTCCGGGAGTCCATCAGATCCCTCGAATCAGGCCTCATCACGAGTATCCGCCAACGGCTCGAACTCACCCGGTCATCCCTCCGTGAATTCACGAGGCTGCTCGCAGACCCGAGAAGGGTATTGGAGCAGTATTCGCAGCGGGTCGATGAGCTGGCAGGCCGGCTTGCCACAGGGCTCAGGCACACCCTGCGTCGGGACCGGGCGCTTCTCGCTGCTCTTTCCGCGGGGCTCGACCACTTGAATCCGCTCGGCATCCTTTCGCGGGGATTCAGCATCACGAAAAAACTTCCTGCCGGCACTATTCTTAAAGATGCCTCCGGGATAAAACCAGGCGACATGATCAGTACGAAGCTGCACCGGGGTGAGCTCGTGTCGAGGGTGGAAAAGAGGAACGTCTCATGAGAGGAACGCCTCGTGAAAAGGGAGTTAGGTCCCGCTAGAGACCGAAATCGGCGCTGATATGACATGCCGGGATATTTTGGCAAGCACCTCCTGGCGCACGTGAGAGTATGCCCGGCGGTCTTTCACGGGGCAGGGACGCTCAAACGAACCTCATTCCGCTGGCGATCAAAGGAACGGCCGGCTGTAATTTGGCGATAACTCTTTTGACTTCGATATTTCATTGTGATACTCTGTAACAATGCAGGAAGAAGAAAAATCCCCCGAATCACTTTCTCCCGAAGCTCAGGACGCCATGCGGAGCTTGATCTCGGCGATCAGGGCGGTAAAGCTTTATCCTCCCAACAACATTGCCTACTCGCGGACCGTCGGGAAATCCTATGAAGCGCTTTATCATTTTTTGGAGACGGCGCCGGAATACCATGTTGAGGTGCAGAAAAACTATTTTACCAGCATGCGTATCCCGGTCGGGAAAGAAGCGCAGTTGAACCGGGCCATTGCCCAGGACCTTTTCGCCAAAGGGCTGCGGGAGATCGTTTTCAGCGAGGGGATAGCCGAGGAGGAACTGCTGAATCTTTGCCGGGCCCTTTCCTTCCCCTCGGAGGAATTGGCGATCAAGGGCGGGATATCCTCGATCCTCTGGGAAAAGGGAACAACACATATCAAGGTTACCGAAGCGGGACTTGACGAGGTCATAACGACGCTGTCCGAGGGATCACGGGATGACGGTCTCTCTGCCGGCATCAACGGAAAAACCGCGAAGGAAGAGATACAGTCCTCAGGCCGCAGCCTGGTCCTTGGCGACCTCAAGACCGATCCCGCCGGGTTCGGCATGGGCATGATAGAACTTGCGAAGCAGACCCGCGCCGGGCATGAAAGCATGGAAGACCGCCTCTTTGCGCTCTATAATGAAGCGGGGCGCAAGATCCGGGAGGAGCATCCCGACCAGAGCGATACGTTGTTCGAGGGTTTGGCCCAGTCCGCCATTTCTCTGGAACAACCCTACCGTGAGGGGCTTGTTGCCGGCAAGCTGTACGGAGAGCTCGATGCGGAACTGGAGAGGGAACAGAACGCCGGCCCCGATGACCAGGTGCCCAACGAGCTTCACGAAATTGTGACCGGCCGTTTTTCCACCGCCTGGACCGTGCAGCAGGTATCCGTGCTCCTGAAAAAATCATCGGCCAAGACCCCCCCGCCGTCCTCCCCGCCGCCCGCCCCCGTCGCTCTTGAAGCCGTGCCGGTTTCCCAGGACCTTATCGATACCGTACAGGAGATGGCTGAGTACACCCCTGAAGAGATGGAAGTGCTCAAGAACATGAGCGAGGCGGGCATGGAGTCGGACATTATCGAGGCCGCTGTGCGGACGCTGATTTTTCTGCTCCCGCTCGTGAAGAGCCCCGATGGCTCCGCGCCGGGGGAGAAGGAAATCAAACTTTTTTCCGGTGTTGTCCGCCAGCTTGAGGACATGCTGAACTATCTCCTGAAGATGAAGGAATATGACCTCGCCGCGTTCATCATCCGGGTGTTCCGTATGCCCGTGCATCCTGCCTTCAAGCCGCGACTGGCCGAGGCCGCGAAGAAGACCGCCTCCAGGACCGCCATCGCTGCAACGATCAGCGACCTGCGAAAATATACCAAAGGCTCTCCTCAATACCTTTCGGCTTATTCATACCTGTCTGTCCTGGAGCGTGAAGTGACGGAAGTCCTGCTGGAACTTCTCGCGGAAGAGACCGACCGGTCGGCAAGAGAATTTCTCATTGATATTTTAAAAAACCTGAGTAAGAACCAGCTCATGCTGATCGGCGAACACCTATCGGACGAACGCTGGTACTTCGTACGCAATATCGTCAGCATTCTTGGGGAGAGCAAGACCGATGATGCCATTGCGTTCCTCTTCAGAGTGGCGGGCCACAAGAATGTTCGGATACGGCAGGAAGTGATCAAAGGGCTGCTCAGCATAGGGGGGAAAAAAGCCGCCGGCCTTCTCGCAAAGTTTCTGAACGACAAGGACGCCGAGATCCAGTTGATGGCCATCCGCGGTTTCTCCATGTTAGAGGGCATCGGCGCCCATGAGGCGAAGCCATTGTTGGAGTTCCTGGAAGGCCTTCCCATCAAAAACAAGGGAAAGGAGCTTACGGTCGAAGCTATCAAGGCGCTGGCGAAGATCGGCGGCCCGGACGCGGGGGAATTCCTTGCGAGATATAACCGCATCCGGTGGTGGAAGCCGCGAAAACTTCAGTTAGAGCTCCGCGCTGTAGCGCAGCGGGCCATGGATGAAATCAAGAGGAGAGAGGGAGATGGCGGACGAGCAACGCGATAGCCGCGGCGAGGCGAGACAGTCTTTTTTCGCGAAACAGCAGCTGATCAATTCGGCCAGGTCCGTGTTCCAGCAGTTGTCGGCCGTTTTGAGGAACGCGACCCTCTATCCGGAAGCGCACCCCTTTCTGCTTGCATCAGCGGAAAAGCTCCTGAGCAGGGTCCTGGAGCTGCTGGTGGACCGGAAAGAGGTGGCTTTTTATCTCGCGGCGGGAGAATTATTTTTCGAGACGCACTCCGTGCCCGTCGATCAGAGCCTTTCCCTGCTTATGGAGCAGTTGGTCGGCCGCGATGTGGGCGGGATCATCTTCAAGCCCGGCATTACGCAAGAGGAGATTATCAAGTTTGCCGCCCTGATCAACAACGAGCCTTCGTTCTTTGCCGCACGGGGAGGTATCAATGAAGTGCTCGGCAAAGAGAACATCCTTCATATCGATCTGCACCGGGTGCTTCTTGTCGATAAGAAGGCGGGGGGCGCCATCAAAGAAGGAAAAGAAAAGGCCGCTGAGATCTTCATGGATGCCATCAGTATGGTGAAGGATCTCGTCCACGCCGTGCATGTTGAAAAGGCGATCAATATGCGCAAACTGAACACGACCGTGCAGACCATGGTCGACAACGTCCTGGACAACCGGGACGCTTTTATGGGATTGACTAGTATCAAGATGTATGACGAATATACCTTTGCCCACTCGGTAAACACGTCCGTTCTTGCCATTTCGCTCGGGACTTTCCTTTCTTTTGAAAAGCCCCAGGTCGCAGCCCTGGGGGTGGCAGGCCTCCTGCACGACATCGGCAAGGTGAGGGTCCCCCTCGAGGTCATCAACAAGCCGGGCAAGCTTACGGACGAGGAGTGGGAACTGGTGAGGCGGCATCCTGTCGAGGGGGCGCTGATTCTCTCCGACATCCCGGGGGTGACCAAGCTCGCCATGGTTGCGGCTTTCGAGCACCATCAGCACGGCGATATGCGCGGTTACCCCGAGATCGACGACCAACACCAGCAGCATCTTTTCTCGCAGATCGTCGCTCTCTGTGATGCCTATGACGCCATCACGGCCGCACGGGTCTATTACAGCCTGCAGAAGCCGCTGGATCAGGCCGTCCGGATCCTGCTCGATAAGCGCGGCAGCGTCTTCGACCCCATCCTCGTGAAGGCTTTCGTCAATATGATAGGGATTTTTCCCGTCGGCACACTTCTGAAACTGGACACGGGTGAGATCGGCCTGGTCGTGCATCAGACCCGCGATCTGCTGCGTCCGCGCCTTTTACTGCTCGATAAGTTTGACGGTTCTGAAAAAAATACGGGGACCGAGATCAGCCTTCTCGAGACCGTGGGCGGTCGCTATAAGCGGACTATCGCCGGCACCATCGATCCCTATGCCGCTAAAATCGATATAAAGAAATATCTTACCTAACAATCTCAACCCTTCGCCTGTCATGCCGGCCCGGAGAGCACCAAGAAGTCTCCCGCCGAACAGGATATCATGCGATATAATTTCTCCTCTTGTTTCGGGATTGCTCAAGACCAACGAAAAAAGGAAGGGTTTGTCCCGGCAGAGCTTGTTCCTAAAGGGGGTTTACTCAAGAACGTTTTGAGAAGACCGTTTCCCGCGTCACCGTGCAGCGTCTCAGGATCACATTTCCTTGATGTGCTTGATCACTTCGTTCACCACCTGCTGCGCGCTGCCGTAGAGCATGCGCGTATTATCGGCGTAGAAGAGCGCATTCTCGATGCCTGAATAGCCCGTGCCCTTGCCGCGCTTGATGACGATCACGCTGTGCGCATGGTCGACGTTCAGGATCGGCATGCCGTAGATGGGACTCGACTTTTCTGTACGCGCTGCGGGGTTCACGACGTCATTCGCGCCGATAACGAGCGCTACGTCCGCCTGGGGAAATTCGCCGTTGATCTCTTCCAGATCGTAGATTTTATCATAGGAGACGCCGGCTTCAGCCAGGAGCACGTTCATGTGCCCCGGCATGCGGCCCGCTACCGGATGGATGGCAAACTTGATCTCCACCCCGGCCTCCTCCAAAAGCACGCTCATTTCCTTGACCTTGTGCTGTGCCTGGCCCACGGCCATGCCGTAGCCCGGCACGATGATGACCTTTTGGGCGTAGCGCAGCATGGATGCTGCATCGAGCGCCGAGACTTCCTTCAGCGTTCCTGCAATGCCGACTCCTCCGGTCTGCGCCTCCCCGGTGATCGGTTTGAACAGGATGTTCGTGAGCGGCCGGTTCATGGCCCTGGCCATAAGCTGGGTGAGGAGGGTGCCCGCCGAGCCGACCACAATACCGGCGATGATCAAGGCGGGATTATTCAGCACGTACCCCTCGAAACCCACGGCGAGGCCCGTTAAGGCGTTGAAGAGCGAGATAACGACAGGCATGTCTGCTCCGCCGATGGGCATGGTGATGACCGCGCCGAGCACCAGGGCGAGTGCAAAGAAAATCAGGATTTGGAGCGTCGCAGCGCGGCCGGCAGCGACGATGCCGACGCCGCTGAGGATCGTCAGCACGGCCAGGACAAGGTTCACCGCGTTCTGGGCGGGCAAACGGAACGTTTTCCGCATGATGCCCTGCAGCTTGGCAAAAGCGACCAGAGAACCTGAGAACGATACCGTACCGATCAGGCCGCCCATGGTGGCGAGCGCGGCGACCACGGGAACGTGCGTTTTGCCGCGGCTGAGTTCGATGGCAGCGATCGCCGCCGCCGCTCCGCCTCCCATGCCGTTATAGAGGGCGACCATCTGCGGCACGTCGGTCATCTTGACCACCGTGCCGGACCACCAGGAAAGGCCGCCGCCGAGGGCGAGGGCGATGACCATGAGCCCATAGTTATCCATGTGGGGCCAGGCAAAAGTGACCAGCGTTGCCAGGACCATGCCCGCGCCGGCCCAGAGAACGCCGCGCCTGGCCGTCACCGGCGACGACATACCCTTGAGGCCCAGGATGAACAAGAGTGCTACGACAAAGTAGCTTGAATTGATGAGAATTTTCGCGGTCATAGTCCCCCGAAAAAAATCACAAAAAACAAATACTAAATAAATTCCAGTACTGAAAATAAAGATTTACAAACAGCGCGGTCATTGCCTCATGGCGGCGTGGAGCTTATTTATGATTTGGCGCTTGGGACCTGGAATTTTTGCTTTCGCCTTTTTTAAACATCCGCAGCATGCGTTCGGTGATCACGTAGCCGCCTGCCGCGTTGGCCGCTCCCAGGAGTACGGCGATAAAGCCGATGGCCTGCTCGAAAGGCGTCCGGGCCTCTCCCAGCGCGACCATGGCGCCTACGAGCACTACGCCGTGCACGAAGTTCGAGCCTGACATGAGCGGCGTGTGCAGGATCACGGGCACGCGTGAGATAACCTCGTAGCCGGTGAATGCCGCCAGCATGAATATATAGAGCGCGGCGAAACCTTCCATCAAAACACCTTCCCGGGAAAAATCTAAACTCGAATCTCGAAATCCTAAACAATATCGAATGCCGAAATGCAAAATTTTCAATCGTTCGAGTTTTGCTATTATTGAGAATTTAGTGCTTGGTGCTTAGGATTTATTGTCCTCCGCCAATGTCTTCCGCACTCCTTCATGTCGTATCTCGCCTTCGTGCGTAAAACAACTTCCTGCGAGGATCTCGTCGCTCCAGTCAAGCATAAGCTGTCCGTCCTTGATGAACGGCGAGAGGAAATTGAACAGGTTCCTGGCGTACATCTCCGAGGCGTGTACCGACATGCGGGAGGCAAGGTTGACGGTGCCGACAATGCTGACGCCGTTCGTGGCCACGGTCTCGCCGGGCCGCGTGCCGGCAACGTTGCCGCCGCTGTCCGCGGCCATGTCAACGATGACAGCGCCCTGTTTCATGCCGCGCACCATGTCCTCGGTGACGATAAGCGGGCTTCTCTTGCCCGGGATGGCCGCAGTGGTGATCAGCACGTCAACCTGCGCCACGGCCTTTTTCAGTTTCTCCTGTTGAGCCATCTTTTCATCCAGTGTCAGCTCACGAGCGTAGCCGCCCGCCGCCACGGCAGCCACGCCGGTATCGACGAACCTGGCCCCGAGCGACTCTACCTGCTCCTTGGTCTCGGGCCTGACGTCATACGCCTCGACGATAGCGCCCAACCGGTGCGCGGTCGCGATGGCCTGCAGGCCCGCGACACCCGCGCCGATCACGAGCACGCGCGCGGGACGCAGCGTGCCCGCGGCGTAGGTTATCATGGGGAAAAATTTCGGCGAGATCACTCCGGCGATCAGGGCGCACTGGTAGCCCGCAACCGTGGCCTGGGTGGAGAGGGCGTCCATGCTTTGCGCGCGGGAGATGCGAGGGATCAACTCGACAGCGAAGCTCGTGATATTTCTCTCGCACAGAAGCCTTGCCCGCCCCCCGTCCTCGTAGGGATGCAGGAAGCCGATGAGCACTGTGCCCGGTCCCATCAGCCGGACGTCGTCCAGGGTGGGGGGCTGTACTTTCAGGATGATTTGGGATCTGGCAAACACCCCTGCGGGGTTTGCGGCAATGCTTGCAGCGCCGAAGTCCTCATCATGGAACAGTGCCCCCGTACCGGCGCCCTGTTCCATGCAGATATCGGCGCCGAGGGACGTAAACTTCTTTACCACTTCGGGTACGATCGCTACCCGCTTCTCACCCGGCGCCGTCTCCCGGGGAACACCGATCACCAGAGGCATGAACTCCCCCCTTATTTATATTCGTGCTGAGAACTTTTTTGTACTTTCGCTTTTATTATATCATTGTTTCCCTCATAGATGATCACGATGCTAGTTTTTTTAGGCAATACTGAGACCCATTGTCGTACCATCTCGCTGAGAATCTCGAGACGGGAATCAAGGGACTCATCGCCCAGCTGCGCAGCATGCCGGAGAGCAACTTGATCTTATAACAACATCGGCAATCCAGAGGGGCTTTCGTTTTGCGCGGGCAGAACGGCTCTTATCCTTTTTTTCGACGCTTGAGCTCGGTTTTCGCATCAGAGCCGCCCGACCGACGCAGGGGAAAGGCGGAAGCTTCATTTTTTGATTTTTCAGAGACCCACGTATGTGAGCGGCGGTATAAAAAATATAAATATTTTGCGCTTCCTCCTCCGGGCTTCTCACTGCTTGATCCCCGCCTGTTGTCCCTCTTGTGGCCCCTGATCTTGTGCTAGAATTGAATTGACGGTCATAGAGGGTTAATTTTGTCCCGTTATTGATTGTTGTTCGTGTTTCAAAAGAACAAGAAGCGGAATCCTTTGGGCTATGGCTTTGGTAGTATTCTTCAGCCTCCTGGTGCACCAGCGGCCGAAGCTGATCGATACTAAAACATTTAAATCGGGGAAGGTCGTACTGCACTATAGCAAGGCGGCGGCCTGAAACCCGGAATTGAAACAAGGAGGTAAATCAAAATGGCAAGGGAAATTAAAAATAAAAACGAATTGATCATCGCGCGGTTCTTCGACGCGCCGCGTGAGAAAGTGTGGAAAGCGTGGACCGCTCCGGAAGAAATGAAAAAGT
This sequence comes from Nitrospirota bacterium, assembly GCA_963790205.1. Taxonomy (GTDB): domain Bacteria; phylum Nitrospirota; class UBA9217; order UBA9217; family UBA9217; genus CAWBNQ01. The sequence continues at coordinate 26,853 of CAWBNQ010000014.1, read as the reverse complement.
GGTGGGGCCCCAAGAACTTCACTGCGCCTGTCAGCAAGGTCGATCTCCGCGTGGGGGGCAGGTATCTTTCCTGCATGCGCGGTCCCGACGGCAAGGACTACTGGTCAACAGGCGTTTATCGCGAGATCGTTCCGATGGAGCGGATCGTCGCCACCGACAGCTTTGCGGACGAGAAGGGCACTGTCGTCCCGGCCTCGCACTACGGAATGGCCGGAGACTTTCCCCTTGAGCTGCTGGTGACGGTCACGTTCGAGGATCTGGGGGGCAAGACGAAAATGGTCCTCCGGCATGAGGGTATTCCGTTCGGCATGATGCGTGAACTGACCGAAACCGGCTGGAGCGAGTCCTTCGACAAGCTGGCTGAAAGCATTGCGGCAGACGGTACCAGGATCATTGCCGAACGGGGGAAACAGGAAGTCATTATCACACGGGTCTTCGATGCGCCGCGAGATCTCGTGTTCAGGGCATACACGGACCGGAATCTGAAATCGCAATGGTGGGGTCCTAAGCGTTTCACGACCACGATCGACAAAATGGACGTAAAACCCGGCGGTCTGTGGCGGTTCGTCCAGCGCGACGCCGCAGGCAACAGGTACGCGTTCCACGGCGTCTATCACGAGGTACGTTCGCCCGAGCGGATCGTCGACACCTTTGAATTCGAGGGCATGCCGGGTCATGTATCGCTTGAAACATGTATACTGGAAGATATCGGCGGCAAAACGAAGATGACCGGCAAGTCAGTTTACCAGACGGTCGAGGACCGCGACGGCATGCTCACGTCGGGCATGGAGGAGGGGGTGTTCGAGACAATGGACCGTCTCGCGGAGCTTCTGGCGAAATTGGAGGTTGGGAAAAAAGCAGCCTGAGGTCACGGGTATCGCGGATGTAGTGCGTCTCTTTATTGTGTTTGTCATTCTGAGCAACGCGGAGAATCCTGCCTTTTCAAGCACAAAGAGGCGCTTTGCGTCGTTCAGGGTGACGGAAATACGCAAAGAGCGAGCGGAGGCAACATGAGAAAACTATTCGTATCCAACCTCGTGACCCTCGACGGCTACTTTGAAGGACCGAACAGGGATATTAGCTGGCACAACGTGGACGCGGAGTTCAATGAATACGCTATCGACATGCTGAATTCCGTGGATACGCTGCTCTTTGGACGGGTGACCTATGAGCTCATGGCAGGCTTCTGGCCAACGCCCTATGCGATCAAGACCGATCCGATCGTTGCGGGAAAGATGAATTCGCTCGCCAAGATCGTTTTTTCCAGGACATTGAGCAAGGCCGAGTGGAACAATACCAGGCTGGTGAAAGACAATATCGAGGAAGAAATAAGAAAAATGAAAATTCAGCCCGGGAAGGACATTGCGCTTCTGGGCAGCGGCAATATTCTTACGCAGTTTGCACAGAAGGGCTTGCTCGATGAATACCGGATCATGGTGAATCCTATTATTCTGGGTGACGGAAATCCTCTGTTCAAAGGGATCACGGACAGGATAAATCTGAAGCTGATAAAAGCGCGGACGTTCCGGAATGGGAACGTTTTGCTCTGTTACCAGCCCGGGTAAGGGGAAATTTTATTCACTTGAACATAATCTTTGACACGGATTTTCACGGAAAGAAGCTATGATGCATTCTGATCTTGAAATCTTATCAGTGGATATCCTGCACAATCCGCCTTGATCCGTGTCAAAAGGTGTTCTTCTCTTCGCAGCCTGAAAGAGATTGATAGTACATAGCCCAACGAAGGAGGTCCAAATGATGCAAAGACTCAAGCGCTTTCTGCAGCCTGTTCCCTATCCGGCCCCGGCATCGATCGTTCTTCTTCTGCTCCGCCTGGTCGTGGGGGCCGCGTTCGTCATTCATGGTTCGCAAAAGATGCAGAACCCCTTGGGCTGGATGGGGCCCCAATCTCCTGTCCCCGGCTTTTTCCAGTTCCTCGCCTCGATCTCGGAGTTCGGCGGGGGAATCGCCTGGATACTCGGGTTATTGACCCCGATCGCGGCGCTCGGGATCGGCTGCACCATGACGGTGGCCGTGTTCTTTCATTCGATGGTGATGAAAAATCCCTTTGTGAGTCTGACCGGAGGATTGTCGTACGAGCTGGCGTCAGCCTATTTGTGCATCGCGATCCTGCTCCTCGTGCTGGGACCGGGAAAGATATCATTGGATAATAAAATATTCGGAGAGCGCAAGGCGGGAGGAAACAACACATAATAAGACCACTGTATTGTTCGCCCTCCGTGAGAAGCCGTTATGACAGACAACAACGCCCCGGTGATCAAATTGTCTACGGTCGAGCGAGGCGTTGTGCATGCTGCGGACGGTCTTTTTACAAACGTTATTGCATTCCCTTCATTACTTCTTTTAATAGCTGTACCTGAGCGCCACCGAGAAGATATTGTCCGTTGTGCTGGATCCTGTTATGTTTTCCCTGCTGAGCTGGAGGTCATACTCTGCCGCAACGGACCAGGACTTCATGAGTGAATGTTCCGCGCCCGCGTAAACGGTATTGGTCTTTATCTCAGCGCCCGACGGTTCATCGAACTTCCGGATCAGATAGCTGTAGCCGAGCGTGGCAAGGGTCATCCTGGTGAGGGCGTATCCCGCGCCTATGCCGATGGTCGTCCCGGTATAGCTGAAGACGGGATTATCGGCGTGGTTCTTTTCAGACCCCACGAACTCCCGGACCCAGAACGACGGGATGAGCTTTTCCTTCAGGCTGATGTTCCCTCCGTAGGCCGTGCTGTCGCGCTCGCCGTCGCCGAAGCGCTTGATATCGCCGAGGACGGCGACACGGGCGAGAACAGAGTCGCTCAAGCTGGCGCTGATGCCCGTGCTCACGCCCCCGATTGTTGCATTGAGGTCCGTAAAGGTGTCGTAGCTCGTATGGTTGGCGAATGCCTTCGCAAACAGAGCGGCATTGCTGCCGACGTCCTGATATCCGCCTGCCTCGGCTGAAACAGTCGCGGAAAAATCGCCTGTCTGGGTCGCTCCTGAGCCCGAGCCGGTGTATCTGTTCTTATTCGGCCCTCCCATGCCCATGCCGAGCGCCTGCATGCTCATGCCGCCGGGCGTTCCGCCGCCGGCGCCCCGCGGCTGGTCCGACAGAAGACCGACCACGTTGTCCTCATAGGTGAACCGAAGATCTGCATCGAGGAGAAGACCGGCGAAAACGTTCGCCGGAAAAACGGAAAAATAGAGCATGAAGCCTGCAAGAAGGAACAAGGGCAGGAACGGCCCCTTCAATGATTGATGAATTTTGCGGCTTGCCTTCATGGTACGGTAGTGTCCTTTCCTAGGGAATCATGAACAGGCAAAAAATAGGCTGCCCCATCTCTTTGGAGTTTACTATACTCGCAAAGAAACTCACAAAGAAAAAAGGCAGCATCTTTATTTCATTTGATCGTAAATACAGCTTTCGTACTACCGGTCCCTGCCGTGCGACATGCCCTGACCGTTGTCCATGCCTCCATGTCCGGTCATCTCTTCATGCTGCTCGTTATATCTCTCCATATGTCCTTTGCCGCTCATGGCCTCATGTTTCATCTCCCTTTCCGTATTCCTGTTAACGTTCCTGACCTGGGAGATCGTGGGGCCGAGCTTGGTCCCGAGCTTTTTGGCGACCTCGCCCCAGCCCATGGTGGGCGGGCCCTCGCGCAAAGTCATGACGCTCTGTATATTGGCATTGGTGATGCCGCCGGTCATCTTCTGGGCCAGCGAGAACACGATGGCGATCTCGCCGTATCCAAGTTTCTGGTCACGAAGCGACTGGACCTGCGTGCCGGTAACATTGAACTCCTTTTCGAGTCTTTGGGTCACGACCGCCGCGCCCTTCGTAGTGCCTGCTGTGGCGTTGATCGCCGTGGATTCCTTTTGGAGATTTTTCTCTTCTTTTGTTTCCGCCGCCCATGCCGCACTCAGCATAGCGAGTGTAAGTACGAGCGCGCTGACAATGATGTACCTGGACCGTTTCATGGCAACTACCTCCTTTTGCGCTTTCCCATGCCCCCCCCACGCCTCTGGGGCAGGTCATCTCTCCATTTGCCCGACGTTCCCTCCCGATGTCTGGGATCGGTCAGTATGCGCTGGAGCACCCGCATTGGGCTGCTCCAGCCGATTTTTCCGGCTATCTCCGCGGCCCGCTCATGCCGCCCCCCATGTTGCCGAAACCAGCTCCCTGATGGTCGTGGATCCTGTCCCGGTCCCTGTCGTGCAACTGGTCGCGATCGTAATCACGGTCCTGGTTCTGCAGCAGGTCCGGGTCATGGTCTCCGGTCCCGTCTCTCAGCCGGTCCCGCGTCTGCGTCCGGTCCTACATCATCGATGCGTCGCCGGCCGAGTTCTCCGCCGGATCGCCTGCCTGGATCTGCGCCTCGTGCTGCTCCGTGGTCCTCACCTGCTCCTGCGACCTGATGGTCTTTCCCTTCTCTTCCGCCGCCGCAAGCGACGCGATCCCGAGAAACAGGACGCCTGCCGCGATCAGTAGGATGGATAAGTGTCTCGTAAACATGGCTGATCCCTCCTTTCCGTGGTGTGCTGCCGGCCGTACCTGCCGTCTTCGGTCAACAGACCATGCCGTCGCGGTTCCTCGGCCGAGGGGAGTACTCTTGCGCCGCTTCGCATGCTGACTGACCTTACGATCGGAACGGTCTCCTGCCGGAGCCTATCGTCTGGGTCCGCCCATGCCGCCTGTGCCGCCCATACCGCCCATACCGGGCATTGAGCCGGCTCCTTCTCCGTGATTCTCCATCATTTCCTTACGATTCATATCTCGTTCGGTCTCCATGGTCTCCCGTTCCATCCTCGCGGCCGCTTCCTCCGCCCGGACTCCCTTCCTCATCTCGTTATTCATTTGCTTTACCAGGGAATCCATGTCCTTTGTGGAGTAGCCCTTCTCCACGGCGCTCTGAACAAGGCGCGACGCCGTCTTTGATGACACCCCGCTTCCGGCAAAATAGGCTGCCGTGTCCACGGCGCTCGTAAAGAGCGGAAGCTGTCCTCCCCTGCTTTTGACCGCGGAACCCATGCCTTCGATGTCCGCGGCGGGAATCGATTGTTCGAGCGCCCGCGCAGATGCTTCGATCGCCTCTTTCCGCTCAGCGCTCCGACGAGGTGCCATACCGCCCCGGATGAGGGTGTCGACGATAGGCTGAGCAACCCGAAGTTTTTCCGCGAGCCGCTCGGAAGCTGCGGCGATCCGCTCAGGCGGCACTCCCTTCGACAGCCCCTGCTCGATCCTGTTCAGGACAGGGCCGGCGGGCAGTCCCGATCGTTTCGCGGACACGCTGATATCGAGGAACCGGTTGATGGCCCCGGCTTCCGCGCCCCGGTTCAGGCCCCGCGATACAATGATCTCCACGTCTTCTGCGGGGACACCGGCGTTTATCGCGGCTGCGGCCCTCGATTGCACGGCAGCCCGGTCCGCAGGCGGCAGCGCCGATGATGCGAGAGCGCGTTGGATGGCGTCCTGGTGTCCGCTCTCCGTTGCGAAGGCCCCTGATGCCCCTGCAAGGGAAACCAGGAGCAGCGCAATCCCTCCAAACCGCAGAACCTTTGTCATCCTTCTCATATGCTCACCCTCAGGACGGCGTTCCGTGAGCCGAAGCCGTCATCTACGTAGGATTCCGCCCCGGGATCGGGCACCCATGATTTTCCGTCCACGATAAAGCTGTAGGTATAGACGCCGGGCTTCAGTTTCAGATCGATGCTCCATACGCCGTCGGTCCGCTTCATTTCGTCGGCATTGGTCTTCCACTTGTTGAATTCGCCGGCCACTGCCACAGTGTGCGCCTGGGGCGCGTGAAAGGTGAGTCTGACCGTGATGACGGGCTCACTCGGCACGGATACTGCAGTCATGACCGGGGTCATGGCCGGCTCGCGGTGCATCCTCGAAACGGTCACGACCGTAACGAGCACGATAACCGCTGCTGCCAGAGCCGTGGCCATGTTCCAGCGCAGCACCCGGCTTTCGAACAGGAAGTCCCTGACGCGGCCGAGCACGGACGGTGACCTTCGCGCCAGCCGCCTCATGACCTCTGCGGTAAAGGCAGGCGGCGCCTCCAGGCGTTCGCTCGTCTCGAGCATCCGGACCGCTTTTTCCAGACCGATGAACTCCTCCCGGAGCCCGGGATCGGCCTCCATATCACGGGTTATGATCTTCTTCTCGTCGTCCCCGGCGTCTCCGTCGAGGATCTTATGCATGATGTCCCGTTCCTTATCCATGGGTCACCCCAGTTTTTTCTAAAATCTTTTTGAGCATCTCCCGGCCACGGTGCGCTCTGACCTTGAGCGCCGGAATGCCCGCTTTCGTGATGGCCGCGATCTCCTGGTAATCCAACTCCTCGATATGCTTCAGGATGAGCACTTCGCGGTACTCCGGGGGAAGGGCATCCAGCGCGCTTTGCAGCGCATCGCTGCTCTGATGCGCCGATGCCGTCTGCTCGGGAGAAACGCCCTTATCAGGCATGACCTCCGCGATATCATCCGTCGAGACCGTATCCTTTACCGTCCTGAAATGGTCCCGGCATTTGTTCAGAACGATGCTGTAAAGCCACGATGAAAATTTTGACCCGAACCTGAATTGCCCGAGGCCCCCATAGGCGGCGATGAAGCTTTCCTGGGCAATGTCCTTCGCCGTGTCGCCGTCTCCCAGCATGCGAAAGGCCACATTATAGACCATGGTCTTGTAACGGTCCACCAGGACGGAATAGGAATCTTCGTCTCCGTCCAGGCACTGCCGTATAATGGCCTCTTCATCTGGCTGCTGATCATTCATCATTGTTGTACCCATAAGACGATTGAGACGGGAAAAGGTTACATTTGTTTCGTTTATGGCGAAACAATGACAAGGGAATTTTTATCTCCCAGCCCGTCATCCACCGACGGCATGAAAGGATCAAGGACCCATTCGCTGTTATTGATGACAAACCGATACTCATACCTTCCCGGGGAAAGCGGCAGAAGGATGGTCCAGATCCCTTTCCAATCGGGGCCCGTGAGGCGGTCCTTGTCGGGGTCCCAGCGGTTAAAGCTGCCGGAAATAGCGACGCTCTTTGCTGAGGGAGCGAGGAACGAAAAACGGACCCCGCCGGCTTCGGCCTCGGGAGACGGCGGTTTCTGCGCGCAGCTGACGAGCAGAAGGAAAAGCGTGAGGGCGATGAGAGCGCGAATGTGCATTTGTCCTTGAGTCGAGACGCGTTGATAGGCGTATCCCCTGTCCGACAACAATAATTATACCACCGCTGTTCATCAATTAAAAAGAAGTAATAATTGCCAAAGAGCCCTGTTTCCGCTATAGTTGTTCATAAAGGGGCTTGCGGATCGGTCCGGAATTGCCGCCTTTGTCGAACCTGCACCTCGCCACAAACCTCACGCCCCCGAAGTGCCGTTATCGCTGAAATAACCTCAGGTCAGAATAAACAAACCCCGTCAAGGGTGTTCAATTACTGTTAGGCCGCACGACCGGAAGGAGGCATCGTGAGCTACCCCGCGAAGACGATATTTGCCTTTGGCTGTTACCTGCTTCTGCTCGGAGCCTTGTTGCTGCTTGTTCCGAACATACTCCTCGGACTCTTTAGGTTTGCGCCCACCTCTGAGGTCTGGATTCACGTTGTAGGAATGCTCGTGATCTTCCTGGGCATCTATTACTTCACAGCTGCTCGCTCCGGGCTTCGGCCATTCATCGTCTGGTCCGTTCCCGTGCGAGCATCGGTAATCCTCTTCTTTAGCGCATTCGTGGTTGCGGGTCTGGCGCCGCCGATTCTGCTTCTCTTCGGCGCAGTTGATCTCAGTGGCGCGCTCTGGACCCGGAGCGCATTGCGCAAGGAAGCAGCCGGTCATCAGTCGCATGAGGCCTGACACTTCCATCGAGGGGACAGTTGCCGGCAAACGCCAGGAGGTATGTGCATGCGCCTCGAAGTGATTTCCAGAGAACCTACCACGGAGAAACCGCGCCCTGCGCCTCTTCTGTTCGTGCATGGCCTCTTCGTCGGCAGCTGGGGCTGGGCGGAACACTTCCTCGATTACTTCGCCGCACAGGGCTACTCCGCAAACGCGCTGAGTTTGCGGGGACATGGACAAAGCGAGGGCCGCGAGGGGTTACGGTGGACCAGCCTCGCGGACTACGTTGACGATGTGGCAGAGGTCGTTGCGCAGCTGCCCGCGAAGCCTGTCCTGATCGGCCACTCGTACGGCGGGGCAATCATCCAGAAGTATCTCGAGACCCGCACGGCCCCGGCCGCCGTCTTGCTCGCCTCACTGCCGCCACAGGGCTTCTTGCGAACGGCTTTACGCCTGACACGGCGGCATCCGTTGGCGGCTCTCAGGGTGAATCTCTTCTTGAGTCTCTATCCGATTGTCAGCACGCCTGCCCTGGCCCGCGAACTATTATTCTCGGATAGTATGTCAGAGGAGAAGGTCCGCGACTATCAAAGGCGTATGACGGACGAGTCGTTTCGGGGTTATCTTGATATCATGTTCCTGAATCTGCCGAAACCGGAGCGTGTTACCACACCGATGCTGGTAATGGGCGCGGCCAACGATACGTGTTTCCTTCCGAGCCAGGTCGAAGCCACGGCGCGCGCCTATCATACGCAGGCCGTTATCTTCCCGAACATGGCGCATGGGATGATGTTGGAACAAGGCTGGGAGGCCGTGGCCGGGCGGATAATCGCATGGTTACATGAAAAGGGGTTGTAAGCAGGCGTGCCGCCTCGCCTCATTCTCCCGGTCTGTAGCCGTTGCAACTTCTTGGTGCGATCCCTTACTTGTCCTCTCCCCGGCGGGGAGAGGGTAGGGCGAGGGGGGCCTCGCGGTATTCTGTACAGGATCGATCCCGACGAAATAGTTATTATTGCCGTAGCTCATCTGCAAAAAAATCCTGGTTACTGGAAAAATAGAATTAAATAATGGACGATTTAGCCTGTCGCTCCTCGGAGGCGGACACGCGTCAATGACATATTCGGTCCTCCACATGGCCTTATTCCCGATCACGAGTCATCCATTCACGGCCATAGCGTTTCTCGCCCTTGCTTTTTTCCCTTTCCCGGTCTATGTTTTTAATAGAAGAAACAGATAACTACAAAATGTGAAGTGTGAAGTTTGCAGTGTGAAGCATGAGGAGAAAGACTTGAATCCAAGCGTCCTCTCATCAATCCACTCCCTTGTCCAGCAGTGGTTCTCGGAGAAGGTCGGTGCGCCGACCGACGTGCAGGAGAAGGCCTGGCCGGAGATCGTGCAGGGGAGGCACGTGCTCGCATGAAGAAACCATTGACAAGAGCGCACGATTGATGCATACTAATACATACGATAATGCATACCGAAACAGGGAGGAAGCCTATGAGGACAACGCTGAATATTGAGGACGCGCTGCTTGATAAGGCGGCAAAATTGACCGGCATAAAAGAGAAAACTTCGCTCATCAAGCGCGGGCTTGAATCGCTGATCGCGGTAGAGAGCGGGAAAAGACTCGCTCATTTGGGCGGGACCGAAAAAGGTCTGAAGACGATACCTCGAAGGCGAATGGCAGGGAGGTAACATGGTCCTGGTAGATACTTCAGTGTGGGTGGAGCACTTCCGACACGGAAAGATTGGACTTGAAACACTGTTGAATGATGGACAGGTTATCTGCCATCCCTTCGTCGTCGGCGAACTCGCCTGCGGAAACCTCAAGAACAGGGCGCAGATACTGTCTCTTCTCACCACACTCCCGACGGCGCACCTCGCGGAACATGAAGAAGTGATGCACTTTATCGAGAAGTACCGCCTGATGGGTAAAGGACTGGGATACATAGATGCGCATTTGCTTTCTTCGGCGATGTTGACAACCGTTCCCCTGTGGACCCTTGATAAAAGCCTTGACAGAGTCTCGGTGGCACTGGGGATAAAAATGTAATGCGTTCACGGACCAGCCCCCGTTCGTGAACGACGAGCTAAAGAGCACCTTGCTTTTTCTTCCTTCCTGGTCTATGTTTTCTATAGAGGAAACATAACCATGCCCGCATCATCTTTGTCATTCTTCCATCCTCTCATCCAGCAGTGGTTCTCCGAGAAGGTCGGCGCGCCGACGGACGTGCAGGAGAAGGCCTGGCCCGAGATCGTGAAGGGGAGGCATGTGCTTGTGACCGCGCCCACGGGGTGCGGCAAGACGCTGGCCGCGTTCCTGTGGGGCATGAACCAGCTCATCATCGGAGCGTGGCCGAAGGGGAAAGTCCGGGTCCTCTATATCTCTCCGCTCAAGGCGCTCAATAACGACGTGCAGCGTAACCTGCTGAAGCCTCTTGCCGAGTTGAAAGACACTTTTTCCCTCGCAGGCGAATCATTCCCTGAAATATCCGTCCTTACGCGGAGCGGGGACACGCCCGGTGAAGAGCGGCGGAAGATGTTCCGCAGGCCCCCGGAAATCCTCATCACAACCCCCGAGTCCCTCAATCTTCTTTTGACATCGCGGAGCGGCAGGTCAATGCTCGACGGGATCGCCACGGTGATCCTCGACGAGATCCACGCTGTGGTCGGGTCCAAGCGCGGGACCCATCTGATCACGGCTGTTGAAAGGCTCGTCCCGCTTTCCGGCGAGTTTCAGCGCATCGCACTCTCCGCCACGATCAACCCTCCCGAGCGGGTGGCGGAGTTTGTCGGCGGTTTTCGCAGGACTGGAAAGGGCAAGGACAGCTTTTACGAAAAGCGGCCTGTCTCGCTTATCCAGTCCCGCCAGGCAAAGTCCTATGATATCAAGGTCTCCTTCCCGGCTGACGCGAGGGAGAAGATGGTCGATGACTCCTGGTGGCCGGCTCTCATCGGTTCGTTTAAACAGATCATCAATCAGCACCGCTCGACCCTTTTCTTTGCGAACAGCAGGCGGACAACTGAGAAGGTCGTTCGCATGATCAACGAGACATCCGATGTCGAACTTGCGTATGCGCACCACGGGTCTCTTGCGCGGGAGATCCGTCTGGCTGTTGAACAGAAGCTTAAAAAAGGCGAGCTCAAGGCCATTGTTGCCACGAACTCCCTTGAACTCGGCATCGACATCGGGGCGCTCGACCAGGTGGTCCTTATCCAGACGCCGCGCGCGGTCTCCTCGGCGCTTCAGCGTGTCGGCCGGTCAGGCCATTACGTGGGCGAGGTGAGCAAAGGCACGATCTATCCGACCCATGGCCGGGATTTCGTTGATGCCGCGGTAGTGGCACGTGCCGTGCTCGACCAGGACATCGAAGAGGTCCGGCCCATAGAATCTCCTCTCGACGTTCTGGCCCAGATCATTCTTTCCATGACCTCCATGGAGCGCTGGGATCTGGACGAGCTTTATGCTTTTATAAAGACCATGTATCCCTTCCGCGACCTTCCGCGAAAGCATTTCGACATTGTGCTCGAAATGCTGGGAGGACGCTACGCTGACACAAGGCTTCGGGAATTAAAGGCGCGGGTGTCCATCGACAAGATCGACAATACCATCCAGGCGCACAGCGAAGTTCCTTACCTTATATATACATCAGGCGGGACCATCCCGGAGCGGGGCTACTTCGACCTGCGATTGAAGGACACGCGCGCCAAGATCGGCGAGCTCGATGAAGAATTCGTATGGGAGCGGTCTATCGGCGAGACCTTCACGTTGGGGTCGCAGCTCTGGCGCATCGAGAAGATCACGCATAACGATGTCGAGGTCATCCCGGCCCGCTCCGCAACAGGCATCTTCCCGTTCTGGAAAGCGGAAGAGCTCAATCGCGACTTCCATCTTTCCGAGCGGATCGGCCTCTTTCTAGAACATGCTGACCAGCGCCTCGATAAAGAGGACTTCAAACAGGAACTGATGACCGCGCACGTTATGGACGAGACAGCTGCTGACGAGCTGATCTCGTTCCTCAAGCTCCAGAAAGAGGCCACGGGAAAGAGCCTCCCGAGCCGTCACCACATCCTGATCGAATATATCGAGGAGCCGGTGAGCCGCGGAGAGCTGAAGCAGGTGATCCTCCATACCTTCTGGGGCGGAAGGGTGAACCGGCCTTTTGCGCTCGCCCTTTCCCAGGCCTGGGAGGAGCGCGAGCATACGCCTCTTCAGGTGATCGAGGCTGACGACGCGCTTCTGCTCATGCTTCCGCGCGAAGTGGAGTCGCGGGATATCGTAAGCCTCCTTTCATCAGAAAATGTCGAGGCCTTTCTCAGGAAGAAACTGGAGCAGACGGGGTTTTTCGGCGCCCGGTTCAGGGAGAACGCGGAGCGGGCGCTCTTGCTCCCGAAGTCGAGCTTCAAGCGCAGGATGCCGCTCTGGCTCATCCGGCTCCGGGCCAAGGAGCTGCTCGAAGCAGTCCGGCGCTACGAAGACTTTCCCATTCTTATCGAAACGTGGAGGACCTGCCTTGAGGACGAATTCGACCTTGAAAATCTGAAAGCTGTGCTCGATGAACTGCGGGACGGTCGCATCACGGTCAACGAGACCGTGACGCGCGCTGCCTCGCCCTTTGCTTCTCATCTTGTCTGGAAGCAGACGAATAAATACATGTACGAAGACGACACGCCGCTCATGGCCAAGGAGTCGGCCCTGCGGCCGGACCTCATAAAAGAGCTTCTATTCTCGTCTCACCTGCGACCGAAAATTCCTTCCGAGGTCATCGCCATCCTTGATGAAAAGTTGAAGCGCACGGCACCAGGATACGCGCCCGGCTCGGCTTTGGAACTTCTCGACTGGGTGAAAGAGCGCATGCTTATCCCCGAGCCGGAATGGAAGGGGCTTGCCGCTGCGATACGCAGGGACTCCAATGCCGATGCTTCCGAATGGCTTCGGGTGAATGGAAAGAAGCTTGCCTGGGCATCCTGGCCCGGGGTCAAATATCCGCTTCTCACGAGTATCGAAAGCGTGCCGAAGATCCTTGTCGCCTTCAGGCTTCTTCTCGATGATGCGTCCCTCCAGCCGGTTTCGACTGAAGAGTCGGCGGAGAACTTGAAACGCCGGGTTAAATCCTATCTGGCAACAGGAACTCCCTCGCCCCTTTGGGGAGAGGGAGGGGGTGAGGGGGTGGGCGACGAGTACGACCTCTCGGGTTTTCTCGCATCCTGGCTTGCTTATTACGGACCCGTCGGGAAAGAGAGCGTGCACCAGCTTCTGGGCATCACGTCCGAACGGCTCGATGAGGCAATCGAGCCTCTGATCGAGGCCCACGACCTGGTCATGGACAGGTTCGGAGAGGAGAGCACAATACTCGAACTCTGCGACAGCGAAAATCTCGAGATGCTTCTCCGTATGGCGCGCCGCTATCGCAGGCCATCGTTCCAGGCCCTTCCCCTGGAGAAGCTCACGCTTTTTCTTGCAGCTTTTCAGGGCATCACCCCGCGAGGAGAAACTCTGGACGACCTCCAGGAGCGGCTGGAGCAGCTCTTCGGCTGGCCTGCTTCCGTGGGAGCCTGGGAGGAGTATGTCCTGCCTGCGCGGATGGAGAACTACCGGAGCGAGTGGCTCGATCATCTCATGGCAGACACCGAGCTCATCTGGTTCGGCTGCGGCGAACGGAAGATCAGCCTTGCCTTCAGCCAGGACCTCGAGCTTTTTCATCCGTCACGGGAGACAGGACGCTCCGGCGACGGCGATGAACTCACCCATCTCATCCCCGACCGCCGCGGCAGGTACAGCTTCCTCGAGATCGCGGAATTCGCGCATTTGGATACCGTGCATGCGACCGAGCTGCTCTGGAAAGAGGCGTGGAAGGGGAACGTGACGAGCGACAGCTTCCGGACGATCCGAAAAGGCGTCATGACGGGTTTCACACCGAAGGCCTTCAGCGACGAGGCACGGTTGGCCTCGCGGCGGTCGGGGTTCAACCGCTGGAAGGTCTCGCGTCCCATGGAAGGCCACTGGCTGCGGATCGACACCCCGCCCAAGGAGCAGGATATTCTGGAGGAAGAGGAGTTGGTGAAGGACCGCATCCGCCAGCTTCTCAAGCGCTATGGCATCCTTTTTCGCGAGCTTCTTTCGAACGAACTCTTGCCGCTCCAGTGGCGGGCGATCTTCCGGTCCTTGCGCCTGATGGAACTTTCCGGCGAGGTCCTGTCGGGCTATTTCTTCGAAGGAATTTCCGGGGCGCAGTTCATTTCCCATGAGGCATTCAGAATGCTCCAGGACCCGCTGCCGCAGGAGGCTGTTTTCTGGGTGAACGCAGCAGACCCCGTTTCGCTCTGCGGCCTGGGGCTCGGATCGCTTCCGGGCCTTCCCCCGCGCATTCCTTCGACGTACCTTGTTTATCACGGCAGCCGCCTCGTCATGATCTCCAAACGCCAGGGGAAAAGCCTGGATATCCTCGCTACTCCGGATGACTTGCGTCTGCCTGACTACTTCGCCTTGTTTAAAGATATGCTCACGCGCGAGTTCAATCCGCTGCAAAAGATAACTATCGAGACGATCAATGGAGAGCCTGCCATCGGGAGTCCCTACGCAGAGGCGCTCAAAAAGTTTGGGTTCCGGTCTGCGAGAAACGCGATAGAACTTTGGAAAGAATATTGATAAGGTTCAAACCGTTCAAATTGATTGAACTGCTTGAACTATTGGTTCGATCAGCAACCTCATGAAATACCTGAAAAACAGCACTTACAAAGGCGCTAAGTACAAAAGAACAGTTGCAGACCGCTTGACCGTTTGAACGATTTAAACAGTTTGAACGGCTTGAACTTTATCTTGTTTTTCCGGCATTTTTCTTGATTTACCGTCATGTTCCGGATATAATTTAATTCTACGGCGCTACGGCGCGCTGCCGTTCTTCCGGGGCGATCATTTATGGCTGAAAAAAAATTCGAAACCGCCCTTGCGCGGCTCGAAGAGATCGTAAAAGAGCTTGAAGCGGGCAACCTGCCGCTGGAGCAGTCGCTCAAGCTGTTCGAGGAAGGCATCAAGCTCTCCCGCATATGCAACAAACGTCTGGAGGATGCCGAGCGACGCGTCGAGATACTCTTGAAGGACAAAGCGGGAAATATTGTTGCGCAGCCGTTTGAAGAACAGGAAGAAGAGGAGTAGCAAGTAAGAATTAAGAAGGAAGAATTAAGAAAGTAAAACGAGTAAAACAATCGCACAACTTTTTCACTGGTTCAACAATGGACATCAAAGCATACCTCACAAAAAAGAAAGACCTCGTAGACAAGGCGCTCGAAAAGCTCGTGCCGCCTGCCGACGCGTTTCCAACGTCGGTGCACGAGGCCATGCGCTACAGTCTCTTTGCCGGGGGAAAGCGCGTGCGGCCGATCCTGGCTATTGCGACGGCCGAAGCGCTCGGCGCGAAGACGGCCGGGCTGCTTCCCGTCGCGGGAACGCTCGAGCTGATCCACACGTATTCTCTCATCCATGACGATCTGCCGGCAATGGACGACGATGATTTCCGGCGGGGCAGGCCCACCTGTCACAAGGCCTACGGCGAGGCCGTCGCCATCCTTGCCGGCGACGGGCTTCTGAACATGGCCTTCGAAGTATTGTCCGATCCGCGGCGTCTGAAGCATGTCCCCGCGAACCGGCTCATCGCCATCATCAAGGAGATCTCTACCGCATCCGGCGTGTTCGGCATGGTGGGAGGGCAGGTCGTGGACATAGAATCCGAGGACAAGGACATCGACTTCCCCACGCTCGAATACATCCATACGCACAAGACCGGCGCGCTCATTCGCGCATCGGTCAGGGCGGGAGCGCTCTACGCAAAAGCGGGCAAGCGCCAGTTCACGGCTTTGACGCGTTACGGCGAGATGGTGGGGCTCGCGTTCCAGATCGCCGACGACATCCTCGACATCACCGGCAAGCAGGAAGAGATCGGCAAGGACGTGGGCAGCGACGTGAAAAAAGGCAAGAAGACCTTCCCGAGCTTCTACGGTCTTGAAGAGTCGCGCAGAAGGGCCGTGGAGGTCGTCGGTCACGCGCTCTCCGCGCTCAAGGACTTCGACCGCAAGGCCGACCCTTTGAGGGCGCTGGCGAAGTACATTATCAATAGAGTGAATTAAGAACAAATCCTAAATGCGAATTTCGAAATCGAGAGGTCCCTCGCCGTCATTGCGAGACGAAGGTGAAGCAATCTCGCTTTATGACCCGGAATAAACTCCGCGATCTTATAGTCCGAACTGATTGGAAAAAGCGAGATTGCCGCGTCGCTCCGCTCCTCGCAATGACGGCACGGGGGACTTTCGAATTTAAACGAAGAGGTACTTATGATTCTCGACAAAGTCAACAATACGCAGGATCTAAGGGCGCTCCCGCAGGAAGAGCTGACGACGCTCGCCTCGGAGGTCCGGCAGGAGATCATCGACGTCGTGTCGAAGACCGGCGGGCACCTGGCCTCCAGCCTCGGCGTGGTCGAGCTCACCATCGCCCTGCACTATGCCTTTGACACGCCCCAGGACCGGATCGTCTGGGACGTGGGGCACCAGGCCTACGCGCATAAGATCCTCACGGGCAGGCGCGCCCAGTTCCCCACGCTCCGTCAGCACGGCGGCCTCAGCGGATTTCCCAAACGGGAAGAGAGCCCCTGCGACCACTTTGACGTGGGACATGCGAGCACCTCGATCTCCGCGGCCCTCGGGATGATCGCGGCCCGGGACATCAAGGGCGAGGACAACAAAGTGATCGCCGTGATCGGAGACGGCTCGATCTCCGCCGGTCTCGCCTTCGAAGGGTTGAACCAGGCCGGACATCTGAAGAAAAATCTGATCGTTATCCTGAACGACAACGAGATGTCCATCTCGCCCAATGTGGGCGCGCTCTCCGCCTATCTCAACAGGCTCATGACCGGTAATTTTTACACCAGGCTCCGCAAGGAGACAAAGCACTTCCTCCAGGGCATCCCCAAGGTCGGCGAAGCCATGTTCAATTTCGCGAAAAAGACCGAGGACTCCATCAAGGGCCTCATGGTGCCCGGCATGCTGTTCGAAGACCTCGGCTTCCAGTACGTCGGCCCCATCGACGGGCATAACCTGGAGCATTTGCTCGGCACCTTTCAAAATATCAGGAACTTCACCTGGCCCGTGCTTGTTCACGTGGTCACCAAAAAGGGCAAGGGCTGCGAGTTTGCCGAGTGCGATCCGTCCCGGTTCCACGGTACGCCGCCCTTTGATCCCGCGACCGGCAAGACGGCTGCCAGGAAGCAGTCCATCCTGAGCTACACCGAGGTCTTCGGCCAGACCATGATCAAGCTGGCCGAGGACAACGACAAGCTCGTCGCTATCTCCGCGGCCATGTCCGAAGGCACGGGACTCGATAAGTTCGCCGGAAAGTTCCCCGACCGTTTCTTCGACGTGGGTATCGCGGAATCCCACGGCGTGACCTTCGCGTGCGGCCTTGCGGCGGAGGGGCTCCACCCCGTGGCGGCGATCTACTCCACGTTCACCCAGCGCGCGTACGACCAGGTGGTGCACGACCTTTGCCTCCAGAACCTGCCCGTGACGCTGGCCCTCGACCGGGCCGGGCTCGTGGGCGAGGACGGTCCCACGCACCACGGGGTATTCGATATCGCCTATTTGCGCCACGTGCCGAACATGGTCGTGATGGCGCCGAAAGACGAGAACGAGCTTCAGCACATGATCAAGACCGCCGTCGAATATCCGGGCCCCACGGCAGTGCGCTATCCCCGCGGCACCGGCTGCGGCGTACCCATGGACCAGGAACTGAAGACCCTCAAGATCGGCAAAGCGGAACTGATCAAGGAGGGGAGCGAAGCCGCGATCATCGCCATCGGGAACATGGTCTGTGCGTCGATCGAGGCGGCCAAGAGGCTTGCGGACGAGGGGATCTCCGTGGCGGTCGTGAACGCGCGGTTCGTGAAGCCCCTTGACGAGGAACTGATCATCGCATATGCAAAAAAAACGGGCCGGATCATCACTGCCGAGGAACATGCCCTCTTCGGCGGGTTCGGCAGCGCAGTGCTCGAATGTCTTGACGCGAAAGGGATCACGGGCATCAAAACGCACCGGATCGGGCTTCCCGACGCCTACATAGAACACGGTACGCAGAAGGAGCTGAGGCATAAATACGGCCTGGACGCGGACGGCGTTTATTCATCGGTCAAGTCATTCGTGGAAAAGACCCGCTTGAAAGCGGTTACGCCGGTAATGAACATCAGAACGAAGGACGCGTAGACGCATTGCGGAATGCGGATTCACCCTGCACTCGTTTATGGCCGCGTTTTCGTAGCCTGCTGTTGCCATATCGCGGCCACAGGCAGGAGCAGGCTGCGCAAGCAAGCACACCCTGCGTTCTCGTAAACACTCATAAGCATAAGCGCTGGGTGCAGGCTCGTAAATGCTGGGCGCGGGCGGTAATATGCAATGAACAATAAGAGAGGCGCTCGAGAACATTCCTGAGCGCCTTTGGTCGTCGATGCATGAAAAACGCATATGATACGACGGATTACTGGTCTCAAAATAATCGGTCGTAACCATCAACATTTGTACGTCATTCCCGCGAAAGCGGGAATCCAGCATCTCACTGCTAATACCCGTAATTGCCCGTCCTGATGTCCGTGAGCCTGCTGTTCCTGAACGTCAGTATGCGCACGAACCGGGTGGGACCCGGATTATAGGTCCATTCTTCTACCGTGACGAACACCGTGCGCTCCGTCGTGTCCAGTCTTTCCCCGGTCTCTTCCCTGTGGCTGCCCTTCAATGTCGGTTCGCCGCATTTGGCGAGCACGTCGGTCTTCGAATCGCCTATTGACACGAACTGCTCGCTGCACTCGCGCGCCGCCGGCTCCGGTTGATTCGTATATCCGTAGTTGCCGGTCCGGATGTCGGAGACAACGCCGTTTTTCAGCACGACGATGCGCATGAACCGGCTCGGGCCGAAGTTGTACGTCCACTCTTCCACCGTGACGAATACTTTTTGCTTCGTATGGTCATCAAGTCGTTCGCTCAGTTCTTCCCGGTGTGATTCCTTGGAATCAGGCGGCCCGCATTTCGCCAGCACGTCTATGCTTCTATCGCCGGTGGAGATGATCCCGCCCTCGCAGCTGACAGCGGCCGCGAGAACATCGGCTCCGGGAACGGCTGAGGCCAGCATCAGGAACAACAGGAAGGTGCCGGTGCTTCTCATATTATTGACCTCCGGAACATGTTTCTCAGACACCTGGATGTAATAATAGTTTATACCAGGGTGGAAGAAACGTCAATGAACGACGCGCACTACCCGGTAGATTGACAGGGAGGGCCGCTTCTGGTACGCTCATGTTGTTTACCCATGAAAAAACAAGACAACAAAAAAACGATGAAAATCCGTCTTGATCGTCTCCTCGTCGAGCGCGGCCTCGTGGAAAGCCGTGAGCGCGGCCACGCGCTGATCCTGGCCGGCCAGGTGCTCGTTAACGGCCAGAAACAGGATAAGGCCGGGGCGCTCGTCCCGGAAGATGCCGGGATCCGCATCCTGGGCGAAGTGCTCCCTTACGTGAGCAGGGGAGGACTGAAGCTTGCAGGGGCTTTGAAAGAGTTCAACGTGTCTGTGGAAGGGAAGACGGCGCTCGATGTGGGCGCCTCCACCGGCGGGTTCACCGACTGCCTGCTGCAGCACGGGGCCAAGAAAGTCTATGCCGTGGATGTCGGGTATGGCCAGCTGGCCTGGAAGCTTCGCCAAGACCCCCGCGTCATCACGATCGAGCGCGTCAACATCCGCGATATTGCTTCATCGCTCATTCCGGAGCCGATCGATACCGTGGCCATCGATGTCTCGTTCATCTCCCTCGAAAAGGTCGTCCCTTCCATCCTTAAATTTCTCAAGCCTGATTCGGAGCTCATCGCGCTCATCAAACCTCAGTTCGAGGTCGGAAGGGAGCAGGTGGGCAAAGGCGGGATCGTGCGCGACGAGGCTGCGAGGAGCGCGGCAGTGGACCGGGTGACGAACTTTATTCGCGGGTCCGGTCTTGAAGTGAAGGGCGTCATGCCTTCTCCGATCACCGGACAGGACGGCAACGTGGAATTTCTTATTTATGCCGTGAGAAGAGGGTAGGCGTTGTATGCCGTCATTCTGAGGCGCAGCCGAAGAATCTGGACTGGATAGTGAAATGGTTCAGTTGTATTCTCCGTACCCATGCCGCTCTATCGGAGATGCTTACATGAAGCAATTCTTTGTTTACATCATGACGAATAGATCGAGAACGCTTTATGTCGGTGTCACAAATAACCTCGAACGACGGGTTTACGAACACAAGAATCATCTTGTTAAAGGCTTTACGTTCAGGTACAGGATCGATATGCTTGTTTATTACGAGATGACACAAGACGTAGAAGTTGCAATTGCTCGTGAGAAACAGATTAAAGGATGGTTGCGAAGCAAAAAAATCGCTCTCATAGACTCCATGAATCCCGAATGGGATGATCTCGCAGCGGGTTGGTTCGGCCGTCCAGATTCTTCGGGTCTTCACCCCTCAGAATGACGAAAGAAAGATTGTCTTATCAAACAGCACGCGAAATTCCTCTCCCTCCAATCCATGCCTAGGCCAAATATATTTCTAAACCGTGATTCTTCCTTAGAATGACAGCAGCAAGAACAACTAGCCTATCGATTTCATCGTCATGCTCCCAATAGTTGTCATATTTTTTGCTACAATAATACCAAGGGTGTATTCTTCAACGCAATTAATTGTCAGCGGGACAAGAACATGATAGCGAGAATGTCGAAGGTCGAGATCGTCGGTCCGAAAGGCGCGCTGCAGGATGTGCTCGTCCTCCTCCAGAAGCTGAACGTGTTTCAGATCGAGCCGGAGACGGCTGAGCTTATCGAAGGGGAGGCGGCAGGGGAAAAGATCAGGCCCTTTCTCCACGATGAACGCGAGCGGGTCCTTTTTGAGCGTCTTTTTCTTGATGATCTGCGCCGCAAGATCGAGGAGTTTTTCACCTATTTCCCCAAGATGCCGGTGAGAACAAGCTACCTCCAGCCGCAAGCGATCATCGGAACGATCGTTTATACCGTAGAAAAGCACCTCGAGGCCGCCAGGGAACTCCATGAAAGGAAATCCGACATAAAAAGAGAAAGGGCGGAACTCGGCCACTTTGCCCAATTCCTGGACACCCTCAGCTCTCTCTTTAAGGGTGCCCAGACGCCGCCCGATTTCGATATTATCGGACTCACCATCAAGGACCCGGGTGCGGTAGAGCACGTGCGCGCACTGGTCTCGAAGATGACGGGAGGGAACTTCAAGCTTTTCACGGTGCCGGCCGGAGACGGAACGCTCGCGGGGATGATCACCATTGAAAAGAGCGTTGCCGGGACCGTGAGCCAGGCGTTGACCCGCGAGCATCTTCCGGAAATGGGTTTTCCCGCGGACTTCGATGCCCTGCCCCTCTCGGGGAAGATCACCTATCTGGAAGCGCGTTCTCTTGAGTTGACAACCGAGATAGAAGCAATCGACCGGAAGCTGGCGGACCTGGGCCATCGCTGGGCGCCGCTCTATTGCCGCGTTCTGGAGTGGATCGACGAGCGGGTCTCGCTGCTCACCACGACCGCGTCGATATACCAGACGCAGATGTGTTTCTATATCCACGGATGGATGCCCTCGGACGACGTGGGGAGGATGAAGGCGCAGATGGCAGCGTCGTTCGGCATGCAGGTCGTGCTGGAAGAAAAGCATGTACGCGAACAGGAGCTCGAACATGCCCCGATCGTTCTGACGAACCCGCCCTACTTCAAGCCCTTCGAGCTCCTCGGCCGTCTCCTTCCGCTTCCCGCGTACACGTCCCTTGACCCGACGCCGTACATCGGGATATTCTTTCCCGTGTTCTTCGGCATGATCCTCGGCGACGCGGGGTACGGCGTGCTCCTTGCGGTCTTCGCGCTCATTCTGCATAAACGGTTTGCGAAGAACAGGGACGTGGCTGATGCGTCCCGCATCCTGCTCGTGTCCTCACTGTATACCATACTGTTCGGCCTGCTCTACGGAGAGCTGTTCGGCGATCTGGGCGCGAGGCTCTTCGGCCTTGAGCCGCTCTTGATCGAGCGGCGTACGTCGGTCGTGCCCATGATGGTATTCGCGCTTTCCGCCGGCGTGGTGCATGTCCTCCTGGGGCTGCTGCTCGGTGTCATTACCGCCTTCAAGAAGCATGTCCGCAAGGAAGCGATCTATAAACTCCTGAACATCATCGTCATTCTCTGCCTGATAGCCGTGTTCGCGTCTTTCTTCGGGTTCTTCCCCGCCTTGCTGTCGAGGCCCATCATCATCGTGATCCTGGTCATCACGCCGTTCCTGTTCTTCACCGGCGGTCTCCTGGCGCCGCTCGAACTGCTCAAAAGCATCGGCAACATCATCTCCTACGTCAGGATCATGGCCATCGGCCTCACCTCGGTCCTGCTCGCTTTCGTGGCGAACCGGCTTGCGGGAGAGATGGGCGACGTCGTGATCGGGGTGGCGGTGGCCGCGCTGCTCCATATCCTCAATATCATCCTCGGCGTGTTCTCGCCCACGATACATTCGCTCAGGCTGCATTACGTCGAGTTCTTCAGCAAGTTCGTCGAGAGCGGAGGGACAAAGTTCGAGCCGCTGGGAAAAGGAAAGAATTAAGTGCGGAGTGCGAAGTGCGGAGCGCGGAATAAAAAACGGAACCTTGCTGAATATCGAGCTCTTCAGCTTTAATTTTATCGCCTTAATTTCCTACTTCTTACTTCATACTTCACAATTGCCTCACCCCGTGAGCCGTCCCGCAAATTCCTCCCCCAGCACCACAATCGACTCGATATCAAGATAATGCGGCGCGGTCTTGTCCAGGAGCATCCTGCACTGCGCGGGAAAGTTCTCTTCCGCAACGGCGTCGTCGAACAGAAGCAGCACGGGATAGTGGGGGAAGAAACGGAATTCATACGCCGCGTCATGTTTGCCGGGGACCGCTGCGGGTATGCCGCCCAGGCGTTCGCAGGCGGTCTTGAGACCCGCCACGTTGCCGGCAAAGTGCTTCGCGATCTCCTCTTCCACATGACCGGCCCACGCTTTGTCCTTGGCATGGGACGCAGGGACCGAGCTGAAGGTGATCCATTCTCCGGCAGGCGCCGGCGGGTCGGGCATGCAGAGGTGATTATAGATCAGGATCGAGATCCAGGGCCGTGGCTCTTTGCCGGAGCTGTCCGTTATCTTATCCTTCGTGACGTGGTAGGCGTCGTTCAAAAAGACGATCTCCAACGTGTCGGGGTCCCTGGTCCGGGCGCCGAATAGACGCGCCAGCTTCCGGAAGTCCAGTGCCTGGATTTTAGGCCGCAGCGATTCGAGGACCTGCTCATACACCGTGCCGGGCGATTCACGCCGTTCCTTGTCCGCTTCACGGATCGCTTCCCGCGCTGCCTTGGTCATCGTGGGGCACTCATCAGGCGATGCCTGATGAGTGGCAAGCTTCGCGGCGAACCCGAAGCAGCTTGTGGTGCCGCACTTGCCGCAGTTCGTTTTGGGAAGGAGCCTGTATATTTCGACCGCGGTTTTCATTGTGTCAAATTAACCTTTTTTGCAACAGGTGTCAATTGGTACTGCCGCCGTTCGGTGACACCGACACGATTGTCGTCTTGACAAGGAGCATGGCCCCCTGTTAACATCTGGTATTCATTATACCAGCATCGGAGGTCTTGTCATGGAATGGAGCGAGAAGCTGGCAATCGGCATCAATACCATCGACAGCCAGCATAAGGAGCTGTTCAAGAGGATCAACAACCTCGTCAACGCCATCAAGCAGCATCGCTGCAAGGATGAGATAGACGGCACCATCAAGTTCCTTGAGGATTACGCCAGGATCCATTTTTCCGAAGAGGAAAAACACATGAGGGAGACCGGCTATGCCGGATACGAGAAGCAGCGGGAGGAACACAGGAAATACCTGGCCGCGCTCAATGAATTAAAGTCCCAGGCGTCTCAACCGCGCATTCGGGGCGCCTCCTACGATTTGT
Source organism: Nitrospirota bacterium (assembly GCA_963790205.1). Lineage (GTDB taxonomy): Bacteria > Nitrospirota > UBA9217 > UBA9217 > UBA9217 > CAWBNQ01. The sequence continues at coordinate 2,993 of CAWBNQ010000014.1, read as the reverse complement.
CGGCCACCACGAACCAGGTCGTGGTGGACTGGATCGTGGACCATATCTTGAAAACGGACATGAAGTTCGGAGAGTATTTGAAAAAGAAAGGCCTGACATGAGACATGCTTTTTGAATCCTGAATAACCTCTCACACCTCCTTTCCTTACCGGTCATTCCGCTTGCTCCACGCTGATTATCATCCATGCATTAAAACCACGGCGCCCCCGTCCTTTCTCAATTGCCGTCCCAGAAGCACGGAAGTCCTTGACAGATGAACAAATGTTCACTATACTGTGTCCATGACGGTTGAATTAAACGAACCGATAGACGTCGGCGCGGTCTTCTCCCGCGGAGGGATCAGGCCGGTCTGGTTTTCATGGAACAACAGACAGGTCCGGGTCCGCGAGACGACCTTCACGTGGAAGACGCGGGAAGGTCGCGCAGTGGTCTTTCATTTTTCCGTGACCGACGGCCAGGGACTGTACGAGATCTGCTACAACGCCGAGACGCTGGGATGGAGGCTTTTGAATTCGGAATGATTCTCCACATAGACATGAACGCTTTTTTTGCCTCCGTTGAGCAGCGGTCGAATCCGGCGCTCCGGGGAAGGCCCATGGCCGTGATCGGGTCCCTGCACCGGGGGGTGCTCCTCTCGCCCTCGTACGAAGCGCGCGCCTTCGGCGTGAAGACCGGGATGACGTACGGGGAGGCGAAGCGGGTCTGCCCGGAGATCATGCTCGTCCCGGCCGATTCTGCGAAGTATTCCCATGCCTGCGAGCAACTGATCAGGATCTGGTCGGATTTCACGCCGGCTGTCGAACTGTTCTCCATTGACGAAGCCTTCCTCGATGTGACCGGATGTGAGGCGCTTTTCGGCGATCCCGTCAGGATCGCGGTCCGGATAAAAGAGCGGACATGGGAGGAAATGGGTCTTACCTGCTCGATCGGCATCGGGCCGAACAAGCTCCTCGCCAAGCTCGGCAGCGACATGCAGAAGCCCGACGGCCTCGTGGTCATCGCTCCCGAAGACGTGGCTGACGTGCTCGAAGACCTGCCCGTAAAAGAGATTTGCGGCATCGGCCCGAACCTGACAAAGCATCTGGCGGTTCTCGGGATTCGCACCTGCGGGGAACTGTCCCGTGCGCCGCTCCGGCTGCTTGTCTCCCGGTTCGGTGTCATCGGAGAACGGCTCCGCGATATGGCGCGGGGCATCGATGACGATCCGGTCGTTCCGGCGGCGCCAGAGGATGGAGAATCAACAAAGTCCATGGGCCACAGCATGACCCTCGACGAAGACTGCCCGGACATCGCCATGCTCGAGCGCCATCTCCTCCAGCTTTCGGAAAAGGTGGGACAGCGGCTCAGGCGGGGACGCTACAGCGGCAGGACGGTGACCCTGACCCTCCGGTATGCGGACTTTCATACCTTTACCCGCCGCCGGCGGCTCCGGCGCGTTGTCAATCACGGGTTGGACATCTATGCCGCGGCAGCCGGAATCTTGCATGAGCTGCGTCTCGACCAAGCGGTGAGGCTTGTAGGCGTGAGCGTGTCGGGTCTGGAGCGGGACATGGCGCAAATGCCGCTCTTCATAGACGAACGAAAGAGAACGTTCATCGCCGACGCCATGGACGAGATCAACGACCGGTACGGCGGCTTTACCGTTACCTGGGGCACGCTCGCCGAGCGATACCGGCATGAGCGCGTGATCTCCCCGGCATGGCGGCCGACGGGGGACCGGGCGTATTGAATTGCGGATTGTAGATTTCGGATGCGGATTGGAAAGTATTTAAAATTCGCAATTTGATATTTGCAAGGGAAAGGGTTTTTGTGACCAAAGAACTGACCGAACGGCAGCGGAGAATATACGATTTTATCAGCGCCACGATCGGCAAGCGCGGCATTCCCCCCACCATGCGGGAAATCGGCGAGGAGTTCGGCATCCGCTCCACGAACGGCGTGGAAGGACATCTTGCCGCGCTCGAGAGGAGCGGGTTCATCGCCCGGGAGCGGGGAAAGTCCCGCGGCCTCACCGTGCGGGAGCGTGAGCGGCCGTCCGTCGCAATACCCCTGCTCGGCAGAGTGGCCGCCGGACTCCCCGTGCTTGCGCCCGAGAACCGGGAAGGGGATGTCGTGATCGATCCTTCCCTCTTTTCACTCAAGAGCGCTCAAAATATTTTTGCCTTGAAGGTGAAAGGCAACAGCATGGTGGATGCCCATATCGTGGACGGCGATACGCTTCTGGTCCATGCGCAGGCCTCGGCACACGAGGGTGACATCGTCGTCGCCCTGGTGGACGGCGAGGCGACCGTCAAGCGGTTCTTTCTCGGGAGGAACCAGGTACGGTTGCAGCCCGAGAACAGCGCCATGAAGCCCCTCCTGCTCGACCGGGGAGAGTTCCGTATCATGGGGAAAGTGGTGGGTATTCTCCGGAGACTCTGACCCGGACAAGCCGGGATCGTAAACCGCAAAGTGCGACGTGCAAATTTAAAAAAACGACGAACAAAAGGATCCTGTTGCCTAAAGTGTATGAGGGCGGGTAATTGAGGCAGGCGGGGACAGACTGAAAGGCACGAGGCTGCGAGGATGAATTTAAATAAACAGAAGAATGCCGGATAATGATGCGGGACCAGGCGCCGCTATTTCAGCTTATAGATGAGAAAGAGGGAACTGATATAGTCCGTTCCTTCTTCCTGCCTTACGAGGTTAAAGAAATCACACTGTTCGCAGGTATCGTATTTTTTTGCGAAGGTCCCCTGTACCTTGCCGCCGCACAGGGTGCCCGCCACGACCCAGCACGCTCTCCCCGCATTTATGCCTCCGTGTCTGCCGTTGAGTCTCATCTCCTCTGACGCCGGACAGACGCCGAGATCGTCGCGTTTGCCTCCCGGCTCCCGGCCGCACTGTTTCACTTCCCAGCAATTGAGTTTTTCCGTCGGATTTTTCATCATGCCTTTTTCTTCCAGGACAACGACAGCAGATGCGAACAACGGTACCAGATGTCGGCGATAAAC
>CAWBNQ010000013.1:0-24757 GCA_963790205.1 Nitrospirota bacterium | reverse complement strand
TCCCAAAATGATAATGTCCTATTCTGCCAAAGTAGAAATGTCCTATTTTAAGTTACAATACCCCGACGTAATCGGAGGGTACTGTGACGGAAAAGGACATGATCACCATGAGCAGGAGAGAGACAAAAAGACTGCACATTATCCACCAGGCATTGGATAAAAGGATCACCCAGGCTAAGGCTGCTGAGATTGTAGGCTTGAGCAGCAGGCAACTTCGACGGATGGTTAAACGAGTACGAGAGGAAGGAGACGATGGCATCAGTCACCGTTCTCGCGGCAAAGCCTCGAATCGTCGCTTCCCTCAGAAGATCAAAGACAAAGTGCTTAAGCTGTATCGGAAGCAGTATAGCGACTTCGGCCCGACCTTTGCCAGCGAGAAGCTTCTTGATGTTCATGCAATCAAGCTAAGCGACGAGACCCTTCGTCTATGGCTTAATCACGAAGACAGCTCCTATAAGAAGCGCAAAGGGAGAAAGCACCGGCAGTGGCGCGAGAGAAAGCATCATTTCGGTGAAATGGTCCAGATGGATGGTTCCCATCATGACTGGTTCGAAGGCCGAGGCCCTGAGTGTGTCTTAATGGGATATATCGATGATGCCACAGGAACGGTATCCGGCCGTTTTTATGACTACGAGGGGACCATGCCGGCCATGGACAGCTTCAGTCGGTATATCAGGCGCTACGGCATTCCCCAGAGCGTCTATTTGGACAAACACACGACGTATAAATCTCCGGCCAAGCAGAGCATCGAGGATGCGTTGGAAGATAAAAACCCCATGAGCCAGTTTGAAAGGAGTCTTGCCGAACTCGGGGTGACGGTCATCCATGCAAATTCACCCCAGGCCAAAGGCAGGGTAGAGAGACTGTTTCGAACGCTCCAGGATCGTCTGGTCAAAGAGATGAGGCTTGCCGGGGTTAAAAGCGTTGACCTGGCAAATGAATTCCTGATAAAATATCTGCCAACGTACAACAGGAAATTCAAGGTGAAGGCCGTATCGGACGCCGATGTCCACCAATCCGCGCTGTCCCCGAGAGCACTCGACAAGATTTTCTGCATTCGAGAGGAGCGTACGCTGCGGAACGATTTCACTATCGCTTACAACGGCAAACTCTACCAGATCAAAGACGCCATAAAAACCCAAAAGGTTGCCGTGGAAGAACGAATCGATGGCTCCTTGCACATATCCCACCGGGGCCTGGATTTAAGTTACCGGGAGATCAAAACACGGCCAGCTAAAGAAAACCCTAAAACACCGGCAGTCAATAAGAAACGACAAGCCGGTATCAACCAGCGGATCATCCGTGGAAGAGACTCAGGAGAGCAAACGAACAACTTCCCGTTGCCTCCTAAAACCGGACATTTCTATCTTGGTAAGAGTAGGACATTTCTACTTTGGGTTGACACTGAGGCTTTAATCCATTGACATCCCTAGTTGATTCGGTTACTATTTACGCCTGAAGAATCACAACCATTCGGGGCACTTTTGACGATCCGTGACGCCCGGAGGCGTTGCATATACATTATTATTTTTGGAGGTTCACCAGTGGGGAAAGTGACGCGCGCGCTTATCAGTGTTTCGCACAAGGAAGGTATTCTGGATTTCGCCAAAGGACTTGCAGGCCTTGGTATTGAAATCCTCTCGACCGGCGGCACCGCCAAGCTTCTGCGCGACGGGGGCGTCAAGGTGAAAGACGTATCGGAGTTCACGGGCTTTCCCGAGATGCTCGACGGAAGGGTCAAGACCCTTCACCCCAAGGTGCACGGCGGTATCCTCGGCAGGCGGAACAACCCCGAGCACATGAAGCAGTGGAAGCAGCACGGCATCGAACCCATTGACCTCATCGTCGTGAACCTCTATCCGTTCGAGCAGACAGTTGCGAAGCCAGGCTGCACCCTCGAAGATGCCATTGAAAACATCGATATCGGCGGACCGACCATGCTCCGTTCGGCAGCAAAGAACTACACGGACGTGGCGGTGGTCGTCTCGTCCAACGATTACGGTCGCGTACTTGACGAGCTCAAAAAGACCGGAGAGGTGTCTGCGAAGACGCGCTTTGAACTTTGCCGGACCGTTTTCCTCCACACCTCACGCTATGACAGCGCGATCTCAGCATATCTCGAAAGCAAGGCCTCCGCATAAAAAAGACGCTGGAGAAGAAGGGCGACCCATGATAAGAAATCTCCTGAACGTCATCATCATCGTCTTCGTGTATTATGCGCTCAAGACGATACTGAACTCGGCGATCAAGGCATACCACGCGGGTGAACCGGCCTCCCCGACGAAGAAGCTTAAGGGCGAAGAGATGGTGCTCGATCCGGAATGCAGCACGTACGTTGTCAAGGACCGCGCAGTGACGCGTCGCCTTCATGGCCAGCTCCACTCGTTTTGCAGCGAGGCATGCGCGCAGCGGTATGAAGAAAAACAGCGCAGCTGAGATGGATGCAGGTCATGAAACGGATTCGTAGAAATATATTTTTTCCCCTCAGGTTTCTTTTCTCAATTCTGCTCTTGAGCTGCCTTTCTCCCGCGCCCGAGGCCCCGGCCGACAAACCATTCACGTTCGCATCTTTTGTTTCGTCCCTGGCCGGGCCGACCAGGCTTATCATCTGGAAATCCCAGTATACGCTCACCCTTTACAAAGGGGGCCGTCCCATCAAGACCTATCGCGCTGTGTTCGGCAGAGGCTTCCGGGACGGGGATAAGCGAATGGAGGGAGACAAGCGGACGCCCGAAGGCGATTTCTACATTTGCACCATGAACCATAGCAAGCGTTTTTACAAGTTCATGGGGCTGAGCTATCCGGGCGCGAAACACGCGGAATTCGGACTTCGTGATAAGCTGATCTCGCCTATGGAATATTCGACGATCAAAAAAGCGCTTGACGAACAGCAGCAACCCCCGTGGGGCACTCGGCTCGGGGGGGCCGTAGGAATCCACGGCCGGATGCTCAATGGCGCCGCAACGCCTCAGGACTACTCCTCGATGAACTGGACCGACGGCTGCATCGCCTTGGACAATGGGGATGTCGACGAGATTTTCAGCGTTGTGACCCTCGGTACGCCGGTGACCATCCTGCCATGAAGAAAGCCAGCAATGTTGTCCCGCGGAGCCCCCTCGAAACGTACCGTGCGGAAATCTCCCGCTGCGTGAAATGCGGGTCATGCAGCGCCGTCTGCCCCACCTTTCGTTACGAGCGCGCTGAATCGTTCTCCGCGCGCGGCAGGATGGCCCTTATCGAGGCGGTGCTGGACAAGAGACTCGGCATATCCCGCACGTACATTGACCGTCTCGCTACCTGCACGACCTGCCTTGCCTGCGAGGCTTCCTGCGCGAGCAACGTGCCTGTTACGGAGATCATCCAGGCCGCGAAGGAACAGGCAGTGGAAGAGGCTGGCGCCAGCACTGCGGGCGCTGCTATTTCGTTCATGCTGAAGCATCCGGCTGTATTCCGGGCCCTCGCGCGGCTCGCGCCGATCGCGCTGCACTATACGGGCGGATCGATAAAGGGGCGGGGTATCAGCTCGGAGTTCGGAGCTCAAAGTGAAAAATTAAAAGTTCATCGTTCTAGGAAAGCCGGAAATAAGAGAGAGCCGCAAAAAGGCACGGTCATTTTCTTCCCCGGATGCGCAATAAATAATTTTCAGCCTGACATCGGGATCAGCGTACGCAGGGTCCTGAACGCGATCGGATACAAAGTCGTCGTTCCCGATGGCCTGCAGTGCTGTGGCAGGCCGCTGCTTTCCCTCGGTGACCATAAAGGGGCCGCAGCCCTAGCGGCGCACAACAGCCGGATCTTCGCCGGACTTGAGGCAGACGCGATTGTCACAGCATGCGCTTCATGCGGCTTGACTTTTAAAAAAGAATACCCTAAACTGCTCCGGCCCGGTATGAAGAGGCCTGCGGTGTTCGACATCCATGAATTTCTAGCTGATAAGCTGGGCGATGCCCGGCTCGCATTCTTGCAGAAAAACATCACCGTGCACGACCCCTGCCACCTCGGACGGGGACAGGGTATCTCAAAGACAATGCGGGACCTGCTGTGCGGCATCCCCGGCATAACGATCCAAGAGATGCAGGACGCGGACCGCTGCTGCGGGTTCGGCGGAATAATGCGAGTGACCCACCGAGGACTTTCCGACGGGATCGCGGAAGAAAAGGTCAAAAACATCATCGCCACGAATGCGTCGGTGGTAGCGACCGGCTGTCCCGGATGCCGTATGCAGATAACCGATGCGCTTTGCAGGGCTGGTTCCGAAGTTGCGGTCCTGCATCCGATACAGATCTTGGAAGAAGCTTTGGAATGCGGAATAAAAAAATAAACAGGTAGGGGCACCCCTTTATGGCTGCCTGTTACCAGTAGGAGAGAGGACAACACATGAAATTCTTTATCGACACTGCGAACGTGAAAGAGATCCGCGAGGCGGCGAGCCTCGGCGTAGTAGACGGCGTGACCACCAACCCCTCGCTGGTTGCAAAAGAGGGCAGGGACTTTAAGCAAGTGCTTACCGAGATCTGCTCCATCGTGGACGGGCCGATCAGCGCGGAGGTCGTGAGCCTCAAGGCGGACGAGATGGTGGCCGAGGGATTAGAACTTGCGAAAATCCACAAGAACATCGTGGTGAAGCTCCCGATGACCAAGGACGGGCTTAAGGCAACGAAGGTACTCGCCGAAAAGGGCATCAAGGTCAACATGACCCTTGTGTTCTCGCCCTCGCAAGCGCTGCTTGCAGCCAAGGTGGGCGCCGCATACGTGAGCCCCTTCGTGGGAAGGCTTGACGATATCAGCCACTACGGTATGGACCTGGTGAGCCAGATCATAACGATCTACGACAATTACGGGTATTCCACCGAGGTGATCGTGGCCAGCGTGCGGAACCCGCTCCATGTCGTGGACGCGGCCATAGCCGGCGCGCATATCGCCACGATCCCCTTCAGCGTCATCGACCAGCTGGTGAAACATCCGCTCACGGACATCGGGATCGAGAAGTTCCTGTCGGACTGGAAGAAGCTGGAAAAGAAATAGAACCTGAAAATAATCACCGCAGAGACGCTGAGGCGCGGAGAGGGCAAATGAGCGTCAGGAAGGAATTCCAAGGCCGGTTTTTAAAAGCTTCCTCTTCCTGTGTGGATTTTCTCTGTGTCTCTGCAGTAAATTTCTCTGTGTATCTGCAGTAAATAGGTTTGGATTTAAATAATGCCAATTTACGAATATCACTGCAAAGCCTGCAACGCCGCATTCGAGAAACTTGTCTTCGGTTCGAATCCCGAGGTCGCCTGCGAAAAGTGCGGCTCGAAGAAAACCGAGAAGCTCATGTCGCGCTTCGGTATGGGCAAGGCTTCGAGCGCGTCTTCCTCGAGTCCATCGAGCGGCTCGGGGTGCGGCGGCTGCTCGTCCTCGTCCTGCGCGGGCTGCCATTAAAATCCTTTTATTAACGGTGGCTGATACTATGGCCAGACGGAAAGTATCGTCCCCATGAGCAGCAGCGTCACAAGATAGTAACCGTTCATGAGCAGCCACAACTTCCACGATTTTCCCTCCCATAGCACTGTGCCCAACGTTACCGGTGCGATAAAGCCGAGCCAGTTCCAGAACCCGGACATGAGACCCGCGGGAACGCCGCCCATCTCGAAGTAAGCGGCGGCGAAGACGAGGGCGTGAGCAAGTACATAGCTCATGACCAACGAGCCTCCGAAGGCCAGCGCATAATTCTTTCCCATGCCTGACGCCTTGGCGGAATCTATCTTACCCGGGTTGATCCCGGACAGCTTCATCCATGTTTTACCAAAAAGCGGACCGTACCATAAAAACCCGATGACCATGTTTGCTACTGCAGCGACTATAACTGCCATATAATTTATGGGGACCGGTTTCATGAGAATATCCTCCTTTCTCAATCCTGGAGTGATCCTGCATCCGAGAGGGCAGGATTTGCTCAAAAAAACGTTCTTGAACTCGATTAAATTATACCGCCTCCACAGGTCGCTCGGTAAGAAAATGCCGGTAATTACCCATCGCGTCTTATTTGTGAACTTTACTTTCTCAAATCCAAGCCAAAAGTTCGACATCGCAAGGGACGCTGGAGATATTGCGCGGAGAGCGTGATCTTGAACGCGAGGAAACCTTGCAACCTCCCGGTGTGCGCTCATCCCTGCCGATAAAAGTGCTATAATAAAGATAAAAGCACAGGGCGGAGTATGACTAAGATTTTAAAGATCATTCTGGTCTGTATTCTATGCATCGGAGCTATCACGGGTATCGTGTACCTAGTGAAGTGGTTATTTTAATTTTTTTTGAAAGGAGGTAACCCTATGAAAAAAAACATGGGACCCGCGGACCGGATCATACGGGCGATCATCGCCGTTGCGATCATCGGTTTCTATTTTGCCGGTCAGATCACCGGCACGGCCGCGATCGTTCTGGGCATCCTGGCGGTGATTCTTCTGGCTACGAGCATTACGGGTATCTGCCCGCTCTATGGGCCGTTCGGTATTTCGACGTTAAAAAAAACGTGACGCAACAAACGTAAAACAGGGCGTCCGATTGCAGTGAACCGGATGCCCTGTTATTTCTCCATTGCCCACAAATCAATGTGACGTGTGTTAATGCATCCTGATCACTTCGCCTTGACCTTCGCGCTACAGCCTGTTGACAAACCCATATGTTGATTTCTAAGAATTCCCTGCGGGCTCATAGCTTCTGAGTCTTGCTGAAGAGTCCGGATGCACCGCTGGGAGAAGGCGGCATCGGTTGAACGATCTGCGGGGTATCGCTGCCGTCATAACAGCGCACCGTGAAAGTGTGTTTGCCCGGCTGGAACGGCCAGTCATAGCGCCAGAGCACCCAGGTCGTTTGCGACAGAGGAGTCCTGAACACTGCCGTCTGCCAGGGGCCGTCATCGACCCGCACCTCGACCTTCGAGATCCCGCGGGCTCCCGCGTGAGCGATCCCGCCGATGGGCACCCGTTTCCTTTGATCAGCGTCGATGATGGTCATGTCCACGGCGACGGTGTCGATCACGGACGTCGCCTTCATCTTTGCGACCTTGTCCCATCCACGGACCACCCAGTAGCCCGGCTCCCAATGGTCCATTGCCTCGATAGTCTCGATCCATTTTGGCTGCTTCATCCCATGTACGTCCGGGATGTAGATGCGCAGCGGAAATCCGTGGTCCTCAGGCAACGGCACCCCGTCCCAGGCATAGGCAAGCATCACCCGCTCATCAGCCATAACCGTTTCCAGGGATAGGATTTCAAAGAACCCGTCGGCCGAGCTGATCTTCAGGTAGGTGGCTTGGGGCTTCAGGCCGAGGACGGGCAGGAGCTTCTTCAGGCTCACGCCGGTCCAGCGGGTCGTGCCGATCAGATCGCCGCCCACCGGATTGGAGATGCAGGACAACGTGACGAATTGGTGCATGGGTTCATAGCGCCGGAGGTCGTCCAGCGTGAATGACATCGGCTTTTCGACAAGACCTTCGATCCAGAGCCGCCACATCAGGCCGTCGATCCGTGGAGGGGTCGAGTTGATGTCTATGCGGTAGTGTCGCTCCAAAGGAGTATATTCGGGCCGCGTGCCGGGAGCGGGTTTTACAACTGCACTGTCGTTCGGCAAGGCGTGAGATCGTGACCAGGGCATCAGGCTCTCCAGCTTCAATCGGCTGTGGCGTTCCGACAACAACCCCACCATTGCCCCGGTGACCGTGATGGTCGCCGTGTACCCCGCAAGCCGGATGAGGAATTGGCGCCGATTCACCCGCTGGGCAAAAGATTCTCGGTCCGTTCCCTGTTCAGCCGGCGCGCTCAGGGCCGTCAGCCGCAGATAGACCCAGATGAGCGCCACGCCCCACGAGACAAACACGAACACGATCCAGAGAGCGTTGATCAAGGGCAAGGTAGCGGTTGTTTTGCGGAGAGAAGAACTGATGAGGACGGAGGGAATAGCGGCAAGCACTCCCAGCAAGAGACCTGACAGGTAAGTATATTGGCCTCGCAGCGTGCGCAAAACGTTAAAGAGAATACCGCCGGCAACGACACCGGTGATGAACAGGCCGACGATCCCCATTGCTTGTTCGATGATCTTGGCGGCGACCGATGTGGGCCCCAGGTGGAGCACGCGGATAGCGGTTACCATGGTGCTGATGATGAACTCGATGAAAGCCCCTGGTAGTATGCGGGTCGTCCAGTCGAACACGTCAAAGGGGACGAAGGGCAGGTCCGCTAGCCGCCAGCCCGCGTAAAAGATCGCGATCAGCGCAGCGGTCAGCAGCGCACCAACGATGGTTCCCATGAGTGCTCCTGTGCTCGCTGTTCTCATGTTCTTCTCCTCATTGTCCTGTTGCATTAGGGTGCCCCAGTCGCCATATTACGTCAAGTCCTGTTACTCTATTTCAGCACTATCCTGTATAAATGTCAAGGAAACGGACAGGACGGTGCCGTTGATCTCGAAAAAACGCTCGTTTTTGGCGATCGGGTCCCAGATATCCAAGGGCCGGTGCACAAAAACAGGGGTTAAAAGGGAAGACCGGATAGGCATAGAAAGGGCAAATTCCTTGGGCCCTGCCTCGAATAATTCTTGCATCTGACGGAAAATACGGTATAATGACCATATAAACTAGCAATGGGGCAGGGCAATCTCTCTTAAACCGAGTGGTCCGTGCCTCGTCATCGATCACTGACTCTTCCTGCTCTCACCTTTTCTTCGTAAAAAGCGACAGCATACCCGGTTGGCGAACGATATGGTTTTGCGGACATCCGCGCGGATTTGAAATTACAGAGGAGGCATAATGGCGAAGAAATTGTATGTAGGGAACTTGTCGTACAACACCCATGATTTGGATCTGAAGGAGGAATTCTCGAAGATCGGAGAAGTCGTGTCTGTTACGCTGATCGTCGATCAGACGAGCGGCAGGTCCAAGGGCTTCGGCTTCGTGGAGATGGCCACGGACGAGGATGCTGCCAAGGCGATCACCGCACTGAACGGCACCACGTTCATGGATCGGACGATCACGGTGAACGAGGCCAAACCCAAGACCGAGCGTTCCGGTTCCGGAGGCGGCAGGGGTGATCGCGGCGGATACGGCGGCGGGGGAGGCAGATCGTGGAGATAAGGGTCCAGTCCCAGAACATCGAAAAAGCCCTGCGCGACCTGAAGAAGAAGCTTCAGGTGGACGGCCTCATGGGAGAACTGAAGAAGCGGCGTCACTACGAAAAGCCTTCGGTGAAAAAAAAGAACAAGCAGCTAGAGGCTGAAAAGAGAAGACGGAAGCTTCTGAAGCGCGCTCGGCCGTCCGGCGGTTCGGGGTCAAGACCGGGAAGGCCCTCTCCGGCAAGACCGTCTCATGCACCCGCCTCATCGGATAGCCACTCCTAAACCTGACGCGGGACCTTTCGTATTCTCGCTGAACAACCCGTTCAACGAGAGCTGCGGAAAACCGCTTTTTCGTTTTGCGAATGATACGCCCCGCACTCGCGGGGCCATTTATTTTGCCGGGCGCAGGCGGATGTACGATGCAACCATGTCGATCTGCTTGTGCCCGCTTTTGATCTGACCCCCGCGCTATCGTACCCTGCTCCTGTGATAACGGGTGCACCACAGCCGTTCCCGTGCGGCCAAGAAACAGGCAGGCAGTAAAATCAGCAAATGGCCTTCGCTCCTGTCTCAACGACCCTTATCTGATCCTCTTTTTTACCTTATCCCACGACCGCGTTATCAAAAAACATTCTTCCATATTATCTACCATGCGGATGAACTTGCTCATCGGGCTTGTCCTCTTTTTTGAGCATATCGTTCCGCGGCGTCTTCCTGGTCGGTAAAATAAAAAGCGATGGGGAGCTCAGCGCTGTTGAAATGCCGGCTCCACGACTCGATGAACCTGGTCTTTATTGCCATGTCCATGTTGGTCATTCCTCATCTGGGGGATATAAATGCCGAACCTGAACCAGAGACACGGAATTATAGCTTATCTTGCCGAAGGGATAAAGTACAAAAAAGAGGAATTGAGAAGAGAAGGGGGCAAGGCCATGCGTCCCCGGTCTGAATGGTTCTGTCCGTCTCCGGCGAACATGCCGGATAGCGTCTATCCGTTCGCCGGAGGGCAAGATACCCGCGCTCACGGAAGATGTCTCTATGCGGCAGTGCGGAACCCGAGATCGACGAACGCCTGCAGCGCCTGCCTTGCATCCGTGCTCAAATTTTTGAATTGTACACCGTACCGGTTTCCCAGTGACCCGCGTGGTGACTGCAGGACATTGACGATCTCGGCTTCTGCGGCAATCGGTGAGGGGCCATGCAGGGAAAAAGAACAGACAATGCGGTCGCCCAGCGTCAGGACTCTTTCGCTCTCGATCTTCATGCCCGAGGCCCCAATATCCACGGATCGGCACGAAAAGTGCTGGTTCAGGCAAACAGCGTCGATCGGCACGCTCAAGGGCACGCGGCCGGATTCCCTCGTAAACAGGGCAAGGAATTGCTGCGCCCGCGCAAGGAGGAGCCGCATATTGACGGGCCGAAGGATCACGTCGCTGACCCCGCAGCGCGCGCACTTCTCTATCTCGCCGGGGCTGTTCGTGCAGACCATGATAACCGGTACTGAACGAAGATTTTTATCTTGACGGAACATCGTGAACAGCTGTTCGCTGTTCATGCCGGGCATGTCGATCTGAGTTATGATAAGGTTTACACGCTCCGCTTTATGGATCCGGAACACCTCTTCATTGGAGGCTGCGGGAAAAACTTTGATATCCGCCCGGCCGAGGAAGGTGCTTCCCTGCTGCAACAGGGAGCACATATTGTGAGCAATGATAACTTTCACCATATGGTCCCTATTCGGCGGCTCCGCCCCCGTGTTCCCGGTGCGAATGAAATTGCGGTGTCGCCTCACTTCTTTAATAAAATTATAGCACGAAATTAACGAGATCTGAAAAGCGCTTCTCATGTATGCGCAGATAACCCTGATTATAAAGGATTAGGAACTGCAGGATAGGGAAGAAAGTGTCAGAGGAGAACATATTTTTTCCAAGGTCCTTCTAGGCGGAAGGCACGAGTTTTTCGATCAGCGCGTGCAGGGTAGCGGTCTGAATTGGTTTGGTCACATATCCAGCAGCCCCCAGTGCTATTGCTCGTTTTGTGTCCTCCTCATCGCCTTCCGTGCTTTGGATGACGATCGGGATGCGTGAATAGCTGCCGAACTCCTTTACTTTTTTCAGAACCTCAATCCCGCTCATAACGGGCATATTGATGTCAAGCAATACCAGATCGATATCCGCGTGCTGGGCCAGCAGGTCCAGGGCAGCCAGGCCGTTCTTTGCCTGTAAAATAGTGCAGTTGTACCGTTGAAGCGACATTTTTATCATCTGGTGCATCAGCGCCGAGTCATCAACCACCAAGACCTTTTTCAACATGTTCCCTCCTCTTGATCGCCTTTCGCATGATGTAGAGATTGCATGGTTTTTTGCGTTCACATCCGATGCGCCGCGGATGTATCGCCGTGCTTTCGTCCGCCGAAGTTTGCAAGGCACGTCTAGGCAATGCCTTCTGCACCAGATTTGTCCTTCAGCAGGTCGAGAAAACTTTGGATCGTGGAGAGTTTCCGTTCGGAATGAGAATACAGCTGCGAAGAGAACACCGCTGTGGCCGCGTGGCCGCCCAGCATAGAGAATAATTCATAATCCACGGCCGTAAGCTCCGGCTTCTGGATAAGCATTTTGTAGATCGCAATCACGCCGATGACGTGTTCTTTGATCTTGAGCGGTATGCAGATGAGCGGATGTTCATAGTCCACGCCCGAGAGATCGGAAGGATTGCCCTTCCGGTAGTAGGGCTCGCCGGACTCGGCCGATGCGCCGATGATCCCCTCGCCGAGCCTGATGCCGGCGCGCGCTTCGGGACCCATGCCCTCCTGCGCGACGATCGCGAGCTCGTTCGTTTTTTCATCGAGCATCATGATCGAGAACTCCTCCGCGCCGATAAGGTTCATCACGATCTCGAGGATGATCTTGAGGCTCTCGTTGAAATCCAGCGTGGAATGGAGCTGATAGCTTGCCACGTAAAGGTTCGCGAGGTTGTTGTTCTCTGCCTCGACCTCCACGTACCGATTTGCAAAGTCCTTGTTCTCTTCTTCCACGACATGAAACTTTTCAAGAAGCGCCTTATTCTCGTCCTCCAGGGACTGAAGACGTTTCGCGAGTTCGCTCTGATGCACTCCGCCCACGGGGCCGAGTTGTCTGGCGCCGCTTTCGAGTTGGGCGAGTTTGAATCTGAGCATCTCATTTTGCTTAAGAAGCTCCTGCGTGAATTCTTCCCCTTTTTTGAAGACGTTCATAAAGTCTTCAACTCTTTTAGAAAGTGCGTTGTCCTGCTCCATGGACCCTCCTTGATGTGCTGGCGACATCGTCTCCGCTCGTCTGCATGGTCTATTGTAGCATACTTTAAAAAAATTGAAAGTATTTAGTCCCGGAAGTTTCTTTGCGATGTGTGGCTGAGCATTGACCAGAATGTCGCACGAAGAGAATTCCCCTGAAGGGAAATCAACTTATGGTGGATGCGCTGATAGCGAGAGGCCCTACGCAACTACGCACTGCGGATGAAATCAAAGCTGATTAAAATGAAGTACCGAATGGTGCTGTACAAAAGGCCCAGAATCTGTCTAGTAGAATATCCACGCGTTGCCGGACTGCCACCAGTCATTCGCGCAATAGTGGTCCGGACTGGAACAGTAAGAAGTGTTGAGGTTGTACTCTTCGAGTGTGGCTGCTATGCAATATTCCCCCGCGGGAGGATTATGATTTGACGAATGTGTAATCTGGATTGTGCTGATGGAATCAACATATAATTGATTGGAGCTAGCCGCCCCGCTTCCCGTGAAACTTGGATAAAATACGCCGATAACATATGCATTGTTAAACACGCCGCTTGAAACAGAATAAGGTACTGCCCACAGCCGGGCGCGTAGCGATCCGGAATAAGCACTAGGCGGGTAATTGAAAATATTTTGATACTGTGCTTGCCATGTCAAGGTAGAAGTTGTCGCCGCGTTCGCAGCAGCGCTGCTGTCCTGGACAAGTATATTGCCGTAATTATAGAATTGTATCCCATTCGTGCCGCTGCCGTGCCAGGCGGCACAGCTGAGCGAAGAATTCGCAGTGACGACATAATTAATGCCTTCAACATCTGCATCCATCACTTTTACGGTCAAAGTGGACGGGCTAAAAGTATAGCCAAGCCTGGCTGGCGTTATCGTATGGCTGCCGTTCGCAATGTTCTTGAAGGTGTAGTTTCCACTTGCGTCGGTTACGACCGCCCGTCCCGAGTCCAAGCTTACGACAACGCCCTGCAATCCCGCGCCGGATGAGCTGACAGTCCCCGATATTGCATACAATGTCGGAGAGGTGCGTGAATCTCCGCCGCCGCAACCGGTAGCTATGTGCGCCAGTATAAGAGCCGCAACCAACAATCGTATCTTTCCCAACATCATACTCCTCCTGATACATAAGATCCTAAATAAATTAAACGGAAGCGATGACGAAGTCAATAGGATTGTTTACTGCCGAACCATGAGGAGTTTTATTCGAGTTGGAAGGGTAACGCAGGGAATGGCCCCATCCTTATATCGGCCTGAGCCAATGAGTTCTGTTGTTCATATGCGGTGCTAAAATGTAAGTTCAAACGCCTTAAGTTCCTCAGCGCTGACCTCTCCCGCGGCCTTAAGCTTACTGTAGGCTTTCGCAGGCTCCTTGTGAACGGCGACGGAAATAGATTTCGCTGCACGGAGAAACCGCTCGATCCTTTCGTCTACTTTTTTGGGGAACAGATAATCTGCCAGCCGCGCGAAAGCGCCACCGAGGGAGCTATCTATTTTGATGTAGGCGGTCGTGGTCGCGTCTACTGAGACTACCGCATTCCCTTTTCGTTCGGAATATATTGTCAGCAAGACCATTTGCCCGTTGAATCGTATCTTAAAAATGTCAAAATAACCGGCAATAAAGTAGACCCTCCTGCCCGGTCGGGCACCGATAAGTTCCGCGTCTCCTGCCAAGGTACCAGGGTCTTGAATATGGATCACGTGATCAGGACGGACCTCTACGTGGTAGTTGTCCAGGTACGGCGTGTACTGATGTGCAAGCGCCAGCGCCACGCTGGGGTGGTCTATCAGAAACTCGATCTGTCTCTGACTGATCGGCAAGTGCAGGAGTTTTGACTCGCGGAATATGGATGGCTTTGCGATTATTTCCTTTGCCTCTGGTCCCTTTCCCCCCAGAAGGCTGGAAATATCCTCTGCGCCAAATATGCTTGCCGGCATACATGTCAAAGCAAGGCACAGGGTTGCGATCAGGAAGTAACGATTTACGTTCATGCGTTTTTTTACATCGATGAAAGGGTCTTGGATGCCGAGCTACGTCCGGTGAGGTCTCCCGCAACAACCTCGGCGGCAACTTCTTTTGATAATGCGAGAATACTATTTTTAAGTGGGGTCGTCAAGGGATAATGCCGTAGACGTCCACGTTGTGAAGTAGCAAGTGCGAATACGCGCGGAAACTTGACAAAAATGGAGAGGGTGCTATCCTTTTGTCGATAGCACCTGCTTCGATGGGGCTAGCGAGGGGACATGTTGCAAATCCAAAGGAGGACCCCATGGCAATATACACAATCGCTCAATATCAGGTAAATTCGCAGGCGATAGATAAGGTCAAACGGGCAATTGAAGAGTTTGTCGGCTATGTTAAGGCAAACGAACCCGGTACCCGGCTGTATATGGCATGGCAGCAGAAAGACGATCCGACCCGATTTGTTCACGTCTTTATTTTTGCGAATGAGGCTGCGCATGCCATCCATGGCGAATCGGCGGCCGTAAAACGTTTCGAGTCGATCTACGCCCCCGAGCTGGTCAACGGAGGCGTTGTTTTCACTGATTATAACTTGGTGGCTATGAACGGCAAGGCAGACACATAAGAGGGTTTAGCATCGAGTAACAAGCCTGTTTGGGTTATGGGCCCCGGCGCTGCTTTCTCCCGCGATCAGATCTACTGCACGCAAAACCAAAACCCAGCTTTATTTTTTTTGCATATACCCGAACAATACCCCGAAGGGGGTATTGTGTATGCGTGTTCCTTCATGTATAAATTAAATCATAAAATCGGAAGTAAAAAATTGAGAATCATTATCTCGCGAAAGGAAGCGCATGCCAAAAACTCAATCATATGCGGAATTGCTGCAGCAGGGCACGGGGATAGGGTGCCAGAAGGCACTTATCATCACGGGCGACAAGGACCTGAGGGGGATGCTCAAGTACGCCCTGGATTCCTACGGAATACAGGTTCTGTTCTGTCAAACCGACGCGGAAGCCTTAGCGTTTTCTATGATTGATCCGTTCGATTGCATCATTCTGGACGGTGATTCGCCACGCATTGACGGCATCGACCTCATCCGGCGCCTTCGCGAGCGATTCGAGTGTGCCGTTATTATCGGCCTGTGCATGGAAGAGAGGGGAGTGGCGTATCTTGAGGCAGGGGCGAACGATTTTCTCAAAAAACCGTTTGTCCCTTATCGGCTCGCCATGATGTTGGACGGCGGAGACCTCCGTGGCTAACAGAGCACCGAAAAGGCAGGGGGAAGAAAGGAGAGACATGGGACAACGTGAAGAGAAGCAATGTTGCGAAATCCCCGGTTCGGAGTTGCAAGTTCCTGATCCCCTGTGGAGGTCGACATCCCTTGGTGCCCCGACCTGGTCAGCCCCCTATTGCGTTATCATCTCGCCATTTTACTGCATACCAATACCAGTCTGCGGAAAAGAAGACAACGAATCCGATCCAAAAGAGCGATGAGTTTTGAGGAAAAAATTAAATTAGTGCAGGGTTATCAGGTTTGAGTTCGGCGCGGAGGGGATTCCCGCGCCGTTGCTGTTCCTGCCAAGCGTTGAGAACCGGTAGATAACGCAGACGCCCGCGGCCGTGCTGTCGAGGCCGCCATGGAGCGCCTTGATCTTTCCGATCGACGCCTCGACGCCAAAGCTCTTGCCGACATCATAGAGCACTCCGGCTTGGGGCTCTATCACGCTGCCGCTTCCGACATCCAACCCGCCTCCTCCGGCCGCGCCTCCGAGGGCCTCAACAAAGACATGGACGCCGGTTTCGGCCACGGGTCCGGACAGATAACCGATACCCAGGAGACCGATGGAATAGCCGCCCGCCCCTCCGGCAATGGCGCTCTGCGCCTGGCCGGTCAGGTAAAACGGCCCCGAGCCGACAAACTCATCGAGCTTTCCCCCGAGAAGCCAAATCGTGCTGTTTTCGCCGTCTTTGCGCATGGATTTTTTTCTGGAGCTATAGTGCTGAATGGAAAAGCGGGTTCGCCAGGAATCGAGCTGCAACTCATCTGTAACAGGACCGCGAGGAGCGCCTCCTTTGCCGAAGGCCGCCGAATCCAGGGCATAGCCCAAGCCGAACTCAACAAGATTCGCGTGGAATTTTCCTGCAGAGGTTTCATAACCTGCCCGGGTATCGATTGAAAGACCGTCCCCGAGGGCAAACTTCAGCCCGAGCGACGCCTTCGCCGCAGCCCCACCGCCCGTGTCCACGCCGCCGCCGCCGGAGGCGCCGGCGGAGACACGGCTGTCGAGGAACAGGCTTCGTCCGTACACCGGCATGTGGACGCCCCCGCCGAAAAATATCTCTGCGTACCCGTCGGCGTGGCCGCCCGAGGCGCCCGAGGCCTCAACGAAAAGGTACGTTATCTCGTCGAGGTCCCTGGTGTATTCGATCCCGGTTACCTGGATCTCGCCAGTCTTTGCTCCTCCGCCAAGGTCCCTGGTCCCGCCAGGGGTAGCATAGACGGTATAACGCGCCGCGACGCGCTCCCGGTTGAATATGATCGGCCGGTTTGCAGCCAGGGACGCTTCGTCCAGAAGGGCCGCCAGGTCCCCGGGACGTTCCGGTGCAATGCTCAGCGCGTCAAATGGGATGTCGAGATAGAAAACAGGATGATCGGACCGGATCGCGCCGTTTGGAAAGTCGATAAGTGCGTACACGAGGGCAAGGCGTACGACTTCCGCGTCGTAGAGAAGGCCAAGATGCGGACGGACCATCAGACCTCCGCCTTGGGGAGCGCTTCTTCCGCCGCCACCGCCGACGAAGAGCCCGGTGTCGAGAGAAAAGGCGCCGGCAAGGGGCTGCCTCAGGCCGGCTTCAAACCCGCCCGAGAAGAACCCGCCGCGGTTCCCGGTGACGGCGCCGAAGAGTCCCAGGCCTGCATACAAACGAGGAGTGACGTCCAGGAGATAATGAATGCCGGCAAGGCCCATGCGCTCATTTCCGGACAGGCTCACTGTTTCGTAGGAAATACGCTGGCTCCCGTGCCAGAGGGAAAAACTTTCGTCTGCAAAGGCAGCGCGACATACGGAGAGCATTAGAACGAGAAGGGGCAGGCTTAGGGAGAACACGGAAAAAACAATTTTAGAAGTCCTTAGGCGGAACACTTGTTGTCGATCATGTCTTCTTGGGGACCCCGGTGTGCTTTGCCGCACTGGCCCAGTTGGTATGGAATTCGATTTATGCAAAACGGTCTTGGATCTCCCTAAGGAGGGCCTCTTGGCCTTTCCGGCGCTCCAGGTCCTTGGGATCGATTTTTTTCATGACCTCTTTTTTCATCCGATCGTTTTCCGCGTCGAAAGCGGCGATCTCCGCTTCCGTGAACCTGATTTCCTCCCCGTGCTTCACAAAAACTCGGTCGTAGCCCAGAGCATCCAGCATGGGGCCTGCCACGGACTCGAAGATGCGGATGTCATGCTCGCTCGCCTGGCTGAGGAATTTGCGCGTATTGTTCTTCATCACCGGGCTGGCCACGTTGCCCCATTGCGGCCCGCTGGCCTGGGCAGTACGTTTCGCCTCGTCGGTCTCGTAGAAATCGAGCATGGCCATGACCGGACAGGTCGGCAGGGCGAGAAAGGCGCAGACCTTGCGCGCGATCGACTCGGAATCGGCGATCAGGTCCTCGTAGCGGACGCTCATGAACCGGCGCCGGCTCGAGGGTGTCCCGCAGCCTGAGCGCGATCTCCTGCGTGCGCACCCAATCCTTGGCAATGTGATAGAAGTGTTTCTCCCCCACCACGGTCTTCTGGAACGAGACGGCCACGTCGCGCCCGTCCCGGAAGAGGTGGATGAATTTCGGTTTTTTGAAATAGTCCTCGATCTCCTTGACGTAATTGATATTGGCGAGGCTCTTGCAACACCACGTCTTCGCGCCCCGGCTCTCGGCATAGATGTCGTACACCGCGCCGTACACGGCAACGAGGTTCATGCCGGAAGCAGCGGGACGCCACGTCGTTCCGGTTGAGCGTGACCCCCTCCCACGGCACCGGATCCAGTTCCACGAGTCTGCAAACGTCGTCGACGAGCTGGTAGAAGATCTTGGGGTCGTTCAGGTTCCCGTACAGTGGCACCAGCGGCATCATGCGTTGGAGGATGTCGGGCGGGTGCGGGGCTGCGACCTCGGGCAACTGGTTGATCATCAGGCGAAGAAGATTCGACCCGGAGCGTCGCGTTCCGATCATGAAAACAGGCATCATAGATATTGTCCTCGGGCGGCCGTCATGAAAGGCAGACGGTCATTCACATGTTGTCTTATGATACCATAACCGGCTGAATTCAGTACAAGACAAGACCGACAACGCCGGCGATCGGGATGACCCAGACCACGTCCACCTTGTACCGCAGGAGAGCGAGCGAGCGCGGCCCCGAAGATCAGCAGGGAGGCCACGTTCGGCTCGGCCGTGCGCGCCACCACCACGCCGGCGGCCGCGACCATGCCGATCACACAGGAGTGGACGCCATGAAGCGCCGCCTTGATCGTTGCCGATTTTTTGATCCGATCGAGATACTGATAGCAGACGAGCATGATGATCGCAGGCGGCGTGAAGATCCCGGCCGTGGCTGCGGCCGCGCCCAGAAGCCCGGCCACCTTGAAGCCGATGAAGGCCGCGCTGATCAGGTTGGGGCCGGGCGTCACCTGCCCGAGTGCGACCGCGTCGATGAACTCCTGGCGGGTCACCCAGCCGTACCCGTCGACGATGATGCGCTGCATCACCGGGATGAACACGTAGCTGCCGCCGAAGAGCAGCACGCTCATACCGGCAAAGATGGTGAAGAGCTTGAAGGCCATTGCGACGTTCAGGCTCAAGAGCGGCGCTGCTCCGGTCATTGCCACGGCCACGGCGTGAGCCGAGGGCTTCATCCCCGGCGTATCATCGTCGGATTTTTTTGAGCGTCCCGTGCCGGTCTTGTGCCCGCTTTCCGCTGGCGCCGTTGAAGGTTTGCGGAACAAGAGCCATCCCGCGATGCCTCCGCCTGCAACGATCCCGGCAGTGATGAAAAAGCCGCGCACGGTGAGCAGCAGGATGAACGCCGCAACCGCAAGCAGGCCTTCGGGCACGCCCTTGACGGTCTTTACGCTCATGCTCCACACGGCTGCCAGGATGATGGCGGTGACGGCCGGCCTGAACCCCTTAAAGAACGAGCCCACGGCAGGCAGGTGTCCGTAAGTGTAATACGCGTAGGTCAGGACGATGAGCAGGAGGAACGACGGGATCATGACGGCGATACCCGGTGACAAGCGCGCCGATCCACCCCCGCACCTTGTAGCCCTACGAAGACGATGACCTTGAACGACGTAGGTCCGGGCAGGATCGTGGCGAGCGAAATGCCGTCGAGCATGTCCTCTTGTTTGATCCACTTCTTGCGATCCACGGCGTAATTCTGGACCACCGAGATCATGGACATGAACCCCCCGAACGCAGTGCTGCCGATCTTCAGGAAGGCCGTAAACAGCGTCAAGAGTGAAACGGGACCGAACGCGCCGGCCAGCTCAGGCTGTGGGACAGGTGCTTCTTGCTTGATCGTAGTCATGGCATTACACTCCGTCTCCCGTTTTCACAAAGCCTTTTTCGACGAGATGATGAAAGATCTTTCTAGCGCTTTCCTCGGGCGAAGACTCGACGGTGTTGATGACAAGCTCCGGAGCCCGGGGCATTTCATAGGGATCGTCGATGCCGGTGAAGCCCTTGATGATGCCCTTTTTCGCCAGGGCATACATGCCCTTCACATCTCGCGTTTCGCAGACCTCCAGGGGCGTGTCGATGAAAACCTCCATGAACTTGTCGTCTCCGATCATGGCGCGGATCTTGTCTCGTGCAACGGTGTACGGGCTGATGAGCGCGCAGAGCGCGACGCCGTTGTGCTTCACAACCTCCGCTGCCACAAATCCCACCCGGAGAATATTTGTGATCCTGTCATCCTTGGTAAAGCTGAGCCCCTTCGTCAGATGCGTCCGCACGCGGTCACCGTCCAGCATGGTCACTTTCTTGCCTTTGGCCATCAGCATGGGCGCAAGAATGTCTGCGATGGTGGACTTGCCAGCGCTCGGCAGGCCGGTGAGCCAGACGCAGAAACCCCGCTTAGTCTTCGGCGGGTTCACCTCGTGTAGGATACGGGCTATCTCCGGCCGCGTGAACCACTCCGGGAGCTTCTGCTCGCTGACCCAGGAATCCTCGATGACCTTGGTGCCGGAAATGGAAACGTACTGTTTTTGTTCCCGGGTGACGAGCTCTTCGTCCTCGTAAATATCGTCGGTGGGAACGTAGACCATCTTCCTGAAAGGGATGAGGGTGACGCCGATCTCTTTCTCGTGCTCCTTGAACATTTTCTGGATGTGATAGATATCGTAAAAATGTTTGCCCTGGCCGTCCTTGCCGGGGATCACGTTGTCCCGCCCGACGATGAGATGGTTCACCCCGTAATTCCGATTGATGATGCCGTGCCAAAGCGCCGCGCGGGGCCCCGCCATCCTGACGGCCATGGGCAGCAGGCTCAGGAGAGTCCGTTGCCGGTCGTAATACTTGTTCACCAGCGCCTGATAACACCGCACCCGGGTATAGTCGTCGATGTACCCCCGTTTTGTCATTCCGACCACGGCATGGATCAGCAGCGACCCGTTCAGGTCCTTCATGGATTTCATGGTCAACGCTTCGTGCGAACGGTGCATGGGGTGGCTCGGTTGAAAGCCGATCACGTTGTCGTAGCCCATGTGCGCCAGGATCTCCCTCACCTCAGCAGGTGTTTTGCGCAGCTCGGGGAAGTCGTAATACCGGGGGAGGTGGGGCAGGACGAGTGGGCCCGAGATATAGTACTTCCCCCACGTGTACATCTCCGAGACCAGGGCGTGGCGCGAATCCATGGTCCCGGCGACGGCCATGGCCTCTTCTTCGAGGTTCCAAGCGTAGAGCTCCTCGACCTTCATGATCGCCAGGATGCTGTTCTCCGTGCTCCGGAGGACGATCTCGTTTCCGATCGCGATGCCTTTTGGGTCATCCACCGGTAGCGTGATCGGAATGGGGAAGAGTATCCCGTTTGCCAATCTCATGCCGGCCAGGACGGACCGATAGTCCTTTTCCCCCATGAAACGGTCGAGCGGGGACAGTGCCCCGACGGCAAGGAGGTCCAGATCGCACTGGGTGCGATACGAGACTTGGAGGGACGGCAGGAACTTGGCTTTCTCGGTAATCTCGAGCCGTCGCGCAGCGTCTACGACAAGGTTCACGAGTGTTCCGCCGTACGGTGATATCAAATGTGCATTCTGTTTTGGTTCTGAGATATTGGTCATAGTCATATCATTCAGTAACGTTCCCCCGGTAGGCCAGAAAAAAGGGGTTCAGCAGATTTTCCTTATTGTACCGGAGCGGCCTTCTTGTTTCGAAGTCAACGACCTTTCCGCCGGCCTCTTCAACGATGATCTGGCCTGCCGCGGTGTCCCACTCCATGGTGGGACCGAGCCGGGGATAGACGTCCGCGCTGCCCTCTGCGATCATGCAGAACTTGAGGGAACTTCCCGCTGAAACCACGTCGATCTCGCCGTACTTGTTCTTCATTTCACCAATGTACTGTTCCAGTTCCTTGGTCACGTGAGAGCGGCTTCCGACAACGGTCATCCCGGACCGCCCTGTTTTGATCGGGAGCCGTTCTCTTGCCCCTTGCAGAATCCGGTAGGAGCCGGCGCCGGCTGCTGCGTGGTAGAGCACGCCGGTCACGGGGACCAGGATCACGCCGACGATCGGCCGGTCCCGATGCATAAGAGCGATATTGACGGTGAAATCCCCGCCACGCTTCACGAACTCCTTGGTGCCGTCCAGGGGATCGACGAGCCAGTAGTACTCCCACTGCCGCCGTTCCTCGAACGTCAAGCCTTTCCCTTCTTCGCTCAAGATCGGAAAAGGCGACCGCTCTTGCAACCGCTTCGTGATAATGTCGTGGGATCGTTTATCCGCGAGTGTCAGCGGGCTCTTGTCCTCTTTTTGCTCGACAATGATCTCGGAACCGTAGACCTCCAGGATCGCCGCCCCCGCCTCCCTCGCGATCTCCGCGAGCGGAGTGAGCATCTCCTCCGCATCAGTCTGCATCGGTGCCGGATCGCCTTTGTCTTGTGCCCTCACTGTTACTCGGACTCTTTCATGAACTTCTCGAGGCCGAGTTTTGCCAAGGGGGCGTAGTCTTTTGCGTAATCCGTTGTCACGGGCTCGTCGATCTGGATCTTTTTCAGCGCGGCTTTACCCGCCGGGTCGTGCCAGATCTTCAAGATCGCCTTTAGCACTTTTTCCCGTACGCTTTCGGGGACCCTTGGATGCACTACCAGCGCATGTTCCGGCGTGGGAGGCGTCTGATAGATGATCTTCAGCTGGTTCCGGACCGCCTCCGGTTGTTTATTTAGGGTGTCGTTAACTCCCCCGCCGGCAGCCGCCATGCCGAGCATGACGTACCGGTAGACGTTGTCATGGCTCTGCACGTACTTGGGTGTAAAATGAATGTGCTCTTTGTTCGTCAGAAGCGCCCGCATATAGAGGGAGGCCCCGAACGAGGTGACGGAGGGAAAGGCGAGCACCTTTCCATTCAGATCATGTACCGAATTGATCTTTGTATTCTTATTCGCGACGAGGACGCCGATCAAGGGCGTTTTATCCGTGATCAGAGGGATGTATTTCTGCTCACGGTGCGCCAGCACTACCGTGTAGGGGTTCATATAGGCGAAGTCAGGCACCCCGTTCTTAACATCGGCTTCGAACTCCGAGTGCGAGGCGTAATACGTTACGACCTGAAGGGTTATGCCCGCCTCCTTGGAAACCATTTGCACGAACGGAACCCAGTTCTGTGCGATTTCGACGGCCTGGCCCTGGGGCACGATGGCGATAGAATACACTTTCCCTTCCTGGGCACTTACTCCCCTGGAGAACAATACCGTTGCACCTACAAGAACAATTAACAACCGAATGAGCTTCATGTTCGTCAGCCTTTCTTCGCCGAAGAGTTCGATACCCTCATCCTTGGTTGTTCCGTGGGCAACCTAAAGCGGAACCCCGGCGAAAGCGTTTGTCACGCCAAATTTTATTTTTAATCCTTAATAATTAGTATAGCGCAATTTATAACAAGGTGGTCAAGGGAGATAGAAATTTTTCATCATTCAAAGCCGGGAGACCTGTGCGGCACACGTAAGCTCCAGTTGGCTGTGTTCCTCTCTTAGTTTGTCTTGTCCAGCCTCCACTTGATTCCGCCGCCGGAGGCAATGTAGAGAAACACAAAAGAGTAAAGGGCGGCCAACTCGCCTTTGTTTAATGCCGGGAAGAAGTTAGGTCCCAGCTGGAGCTTCCAGTGAAACTGAACATAGGCAACCGCCATCTCGCCGCTGCAGAGGAAAGCGGCTGCGCGCGTCTGATACCCGAGCATCACCGCCAGCCCGGCAACAAGTTCGATGACCCCGCCGATCCAGAGCTGGGACCCTATCGCCGGCTGGAAATCCGAAAGGATCCCCAGGACCTTCTGGGCGCCGTGGAACGAAAACATGAACCCCGCCACGATCCGCATCAAGGCGTAAATGTGGTCCGTGTAATTAGTAAGCCATTTCATGTGAGTAACCTCCAATTATTATTAAAATCGCAGCAGAGGCACCGGGAAAATGTTGAAGGAGCATTTGTGAAAAACCGATTGGGTATTTTCAGAGGTCTCTGCGATGCTAAAAGATTCTTTCTCCGTGGCCTCTTTGGTCAAGTTTTGCAGTACTTTACCGATATAAGTTTATCCAACATTATAGCAGAAAAATCGCCTTACCCGATCGGCCCATCGGGTCGAGCTGCAAAGAAAAAGCAGGTAAAAAGGATTCCTTCATCTTCATCCGGCTTCCCTCGAGAATGGAACCAGACAAAGAGCAAAAAATTTTATTTTGTTCGTGGCCTTTGTCCAGGGTGGAGTCGCCCATCTCCTGCAACCTTCGTATCAATTATCGCAATGCGTATAAATGGGCGCCGTTGACGCACGCGCTTTCTGGTGGTACCTTCTAAATAGGGATTCTAATTGTCCCCTTTTGCTTCTAGGGAGGATTTTCAATGGCAGGAACAACGATCTGGAAAGGCTATATCCATTTTGGGGACACGGACGTGGCCGTGAAGCTTCATAGCGCTGTCAGGGAAGAGCGGATCCAGTTTCACCTTCTTCATAGCCGCGATCAGGCGAGGTTACGCCAGCAGATGATCTGTGCGTATGAAAAAAAACCAGTGCTCGCGGAAGAGCAGTCCAAAGGGTTTGAGGTGGAGGAGGGAAAGTATCTCATCATGGCTCCAGAGGAGCTTGAACAAGCCGTTCCTGAAGGCAACCGGATGATCGAGGTACACGAATTCGTCAAGAGCGAACAGATCGACCCCATCTTTGTTGACCGGGCGTTCTCCCTAGCC
>CAWBNQ010000012.1:0-50209 GCA_963790205.1 Nitrospirota bacterium | reverse complement strand
AGTTCTTTCAGGAAACTCTGGATGCCGGATCAAGTCCGGCATAACGAAAAAGGACATTTAAATACAAGCTCTAAATAGTTACGGCGAAGATAAATCCTGTACCAGCCGGTAAAGCTCCGGATACTCGTTCTTCTTCACAGCGATCTCTTCCTTCAACAGCCGCAGCGCTTCCGGGACGTGCTTTAAGAAATATTTCTTGCCCTTGACCGCTGAAAGAAATCCATACGCGCCGAGCGCCTGCATGTGGCGCTGGAGGCGGCAGGGAATGAGGCTGTCGAGGAACAGTTTTTCATCGAAAGTCCTCTGATGCCCACCTTCACCCCGGCCCTCTCCCCGTTGGGGGGAGAGGGAGATCAGCTTTTTCATTTCAGCGATGTAATACTCAAGCAATCTCTCCCGAACGCCGTCATCGAGCCTGTGGTATGGGTCCCAGAGGATCGAGGCGACGTCATAGGCAGGCGGTGCCATGCGCGCGCCCTGGAAGTCGATGACCCGCGGGAGGCTGTTGGCCGGGACCATGATGTTCTGGCTCTGGAAGTCGCGGTGGATGACGCCCTTGGGAAAGCCGTCTACCTGCTGCGCGAGACGATGGAACTCCTTTTCCACTGCCTGCCTGTTCTGAACATGAATTCCCGTAAGGCCGATCACGAACCGTTCGAGGAAATAGCCGGTCTCCCACCGCAGATGATCATAATCAAAGACCCTCGCCTGGAGCAGCGGACATTCGCGGACGTGGTCCGTGACGCTCGTGTGGAGCTTGACCAGAATGTCGAGCACGCTGCAATAGACTTCCTCGATGTGGCCGTGGTCATGGGGCGAGTTTCATATACGAGTAGAGACTCGTGTCCCCGAGGTCTTTGAAGAGGGCGCGTTTCGTCCCGGCTTCGGCAGCGATGAGGCCGGGCACGGGCACGCTGTGATCCGCGAAGAACCGGGTGTACACCAGGTGCCGTTCATAATCGGGGTCATCGGATCCGCACTCCATCAGCACCGCCGTCTTGCCGTCGTTCCGCACGCGGAAGTAGCGGCGGTCCGAGCCGCCGAGACCGATGAGAATCGCGTCAGACCAGAGTGGCGAGTCCGGATCATTCGACTGTCGCTCATGATGGTGAGCATGAGTCGAACCAGTTTGGAGTTCGGAGTTCGGAGTGCAAATTCCGAAGAAGGCGGCAAAGAGCGGGTCCGCAAGCGAGACCCGCTTCTTTTCCGCGGCATGGAGCGAGGGCTGCATGTCCGATTCCGTAAGGCTGACGGCGTAGTCCGGCCCGAGGACCTGGTTCTCGTGGCTACCGGACACGATAGCTCCGGGCATCACGATACAGTTCCTGATGCGCGAGCCCTCTTGCACCTCGCACCTTGACTCCAGGACCGCATAGCCGTCGAGCTCGATGCGGCTGCACCGGGCTTTTGGGGAGAGCCAGACGGTTTCCCCGCTCTCTCTCAGGGCGTCGAGGATCCCCCGCGCGTAGGTCGCCGGCGTGCCCACGTCGTTCCAGGATGATCCGGTAAAGTCCATGGCGCGCACCTTGTGCCCGGCTTTGGACGCGGCGATCCAGGCTATGGTGGCATGAGACACGCCCGGGGGAAGGAAGGCAAGGATCTCCGGTGAATAGACGGCAATGCCCGTGTAGGCGGTTTTATCGGCCATGGTCGACTGATCGGGCTTCGAGGCGCCGGGGTTCTCCACGTCCAGCACCTGGTTGTTCTTGTCGATGACCACGTTGCTCAGGTGGGGGAGACGGTGACAGACGAGGGTGGCGATGTTTCCGGAAGAAAGGTGCTCTTCCAGCAAGCGGGAGAAGTCGATATCCAGGAGAATGTCGGAGTTATGGACGATGAAGGGGCCGGAGGACAAAAACGCTTCGGCGTTCCTGAGCGCGCCGCCCGTGCCGAGAATGGGGTCTTCGGGAAAGAATTGGATGCGGTCCGCCATAGTTCGAGTTCGCGGCCCAGTCCCGCAGCATCCCGGATTTGTAGTGCAGGTTGATGCCGATCGTTCCTGAACAGACGGTGGTAAGCCGTTCGAGGATGATCTCGATCAAAGGTCTTCCGAGAACAGGCAGGAGCGGCTTGGGCAGGTGGTTCGTGACGGGCCTCAAGCGTTCGCCGAGACCTGCCGCGGGGAGAAATATGTTGATTGGGAATTTTGTCATTTGTTTGCTGCAGAGGACGCAGGGGAAACGTTTAAATAAAGCTAAAAATTAAATCATTTTTTCTCTCGCAAAGACGCAAAGTTCGCCAAGAACAACAAAAACAAAGAGGGACATTGGTTTAATTCAAGACGTACATGCTTTTCTTTGCGCTCTTTGCGTCTTTGCGAGAAAATTGCCTTTCACTTATAGATTAAATATTTTTTCCTTATCTTCTCGAACGCCCGTGTTTCTTCCTTCCACCACGTCTCCATCTCTTTGAGGTCCTTCCATGCCTCGATGTCCTTTCGCAGGCGATCGGTGCCCGCCAGGATGTCGATCGGGAGCTTTATCTCTTCGTACTCGTAAGGCGGCTGCTTCCAGGCGAATTCCCGCGGCCACGTGTTGTGGATCGCCTTCAAGATCGCAACGCCGGTCTTGAAGGGCCTGAACTTCCCGCGGTCCGTGACGTGGATCTGTGCCCCGTTGCAGAGCTTGCCGGCATGCTTCTGAAACGTGGGCTGGAATGAATGCGGACGGAATACGACTCCGGGAAGCTTGAAATCGCTCAGCGCTTTTACGAGGGTCTCCGGCATGGATAAAGGGCGCGCCGAAGATCTCGAACGGCCTTGTTGTTCCCCTGCCTTCCGAGATATTCGTGCCTTCGAGCAGGCACATGCCGGGATACACGAGCGCCGTGTCGAGTGCCGGCATGTTCGGCGACGGAATGATCCACGGCAGGCCGGTCTGGTCAAACCATACTGTTCGCTTCCAGCCCTGCATGGCGATCACGCGATAGTCGAGGCCCGGATAGAACGCGGCGCATAAGTAGCGGCCTATCTCTCCGATGGTCATGCCATGGCGCACGGGCAGCGGCCGCAAGCCGACGAAGGAGGCAAACTCGGGCCGCAAGACCGGACCCTCGGTCATATGGCCGCCGATCGGGTTCGGCCGGTCGAGCACGACGACGGTTTT
Source organism: Nitrospirota bacterium (assembly GCA_963790205.1). Taxonomy (GTDB): domain Bacteria; phylum Nitrospirota; class UBA9217; order UBA9217; family UBA9217; genus CAWBNQ01. The sequence continues at coordinate 47,105 of CAWBNQ010000012.1, read as the reverse complement.
TCCGGCCTCCTGACAGGCGTGCATGCAGCGGTCCAGCGTCCAGATGAACGTGTAATACCGGCTCCCGACGTCCTGCAGGTCCAGGACAAGGACATCGCAGTGATCGAGCATGGAGGGCGACGGCTTGCGCTGCTTGCCGTAAAGGCTGAACACGGGAAGCCCGGAGGCCGGGTCGTGAAAGCCTTCCCACTCGACCATGTTGTCCTGCGTCTGGCCGTAGATGCCGTGCTGGGGGCCGAACAGGGCCGTGAGCTTGAACTTCTTCGACCAGCGGAAGACGTCGACGGCGTGTTCGAAGGTCCGGGCCATGGACGCCGGGTGGGCGACAAGACCGACGCGGCTGTTCTTGAGGTCCTTTGGCCAGTGTTTCTCAACCAGGTCGAGGCCGGTCATGGCGCCTTTTTTCTTTATCGGCATGCCAGATTATAGTTTGTCTCGTTCTGAATGGCAACAGGAAAGTTCGCCGCCTGAGCGCGTTCACCATTGAAAAAACGCTCTCTCTCGTTTATACTATGCTCATGAATTACAAAGTCGTCGAAACGAGCACGGTGACGGACGAAGAGGTCGAAAAGATCCTGAACGAATGGACGGAGAAAGGGTATGTTTTTGAAAGCATCCAGTTCGTTACCGCGGTCTCTTCCAAACGGCCGACGATGGCGTTTCTCTTTTTTACGAAGAAACCATAGGGGCGTGGCATGCGGGTTCTTATCATAAAAAACGTTTTTACCGAAGGTCCGGGCACGATCGCTGATTATCTCCATGCCGAAAAAATACCCTCTTCCCTCTGCGACCTGAGTATTGGCGATGCCGTGCCCGATCCGGGTCCCTTCACCCACCTTCTCATCATGGGCGGGCCCATGGCGGTTTATGAGATGGACCGGTATCCTTATCTCAAGAACGAAGCAAGGCTCATCGACCAGGCGGTCAAGGCGAACAAGCACGTCCTGGGCGTCTGCCTGGGCGCCCAGATGGTGGCGCATGCGCTCGGGGCCCGGGTCTACGCCGGGGGGCGGAAAGAGATCGGGTGGTACGAGGTGGCCATCACCCCGGAGGGGATGAAAGACCCGCTCATGTCCTCGCTCGCGCTGGACGGCAAGAGCGTGGCCCAGGTGTTTCAGTGGCACGGGGACACCTTCGACTTGCCTTCGGGCGCCGTACGACTCGCCTCGTCGGAACTCTACCCGAACCAGGCGTTCCGGTTTTCGGACCGCGTCTACGCGCTCCAGTTCCATATCGAGGTCACGCCGAAAATCGTATTCGACTGGCTCAAGGATGAAAAAGGGATAGACCTGAATGACGTCAACGCCCAATCGAACCGGATCTATGGTCCCTACCGGGCGCGGGCCGCGAACTTCTACCGCGGATTTTTCGGCAATTAACGTTTTAGAGAGCCGGACGTATAATTTCAACAGTTCCGGAAATTATGTCCCGATGAACTACCCCTCGATAAAAAACAAGACAGCCTGGATACTGGTGCTCATTGGCCTTTTCACTTCTTTGGCGCCGGCCGACTTCAGGGCCGTCGCTCAGGAAGCGATCGCGCCGCCGGCCTTCCGTCTCATCGGGACGATCGAGGGCAAGGATTTTTCCGGCGCCGTGCTTATCGATGCCGCCGGGAAGCAGATGTTTTACCGCCTGTATGATACGGCGCCGGACGGCTCGAAGATCACCGCCGTCTCAGGGGGCAGCATTGTGCTCAGGCGGCCTGACGGCACACGCTATGAATTGTATATCATCCACGATATGAAAGCCGCCTCGGCATCCGGCGCTCCCTTGTCAAGTCCGGTTGCCCCATCGGCGGCCGCTGAAACCCGGCAACTTCCTTTCATGCAGCGGCCATGGCAGGGCCCGCGGGGCCTTGGGCCGGGGACGATCGATGCTGCGCGGGAAGAGGCAAAGGCGCGCCGCCACAATCCACCCCCCGGCGGGGGAGCTTTCGATCAGGGTGACGGATCCGACGGGCAGAATTCCGGCCCCGGGCCGAACCGATCCGCGTCGGGCGCGGACCAGGCACAGCACGGGCAGCGCCCGCATGGACAGCCGCAACAACAGCCGCCGCAACAACAGCCGCCGCAACAACAGCCGCAACATCAGCGGTAGGGATCCGGCCGCTGAAAATGCAATTCCGGGTCTGCAATTCTTTTAAAATGCCCCGTTCGCCTTCTACTCTTTTCCTGTCCTGAATGCTTCAAGCATTATCGATAACAACCTGCCGCATCTATTTAACAACATGCTTTTATTTAATATTTACCAAGCCTTACATTGTTATCCAAGAATATTCCGCGAGAATTGCCAAACTTAAAAATGTCAGCTATACTGAAAATGTCTTGTCTAAAACCTTTCAATTTCTTCACGACGCCTCAAGCGCGTCCGATCCACATATTATGTTTTTGCAGCCGTTGGCGAACTAACGCGCTTGTTAAAGCGCAAATCCATCACGTAGTAAAATAAAAAGGAGGGAAAGCCATGAACATGAAGAAGTATCTCGGTTTGTTGGTAGTGGTTTTGCTGTCAGCGGGTCTGCTCACCGCCTGCGGCAGCAGCAGCGGCAGCAACCCGGCGGCAGGCGCGACCGTCGAAACAGCGGGTTCGTCGGGGGCCTGGACGATCAATATGATGGGCGGCAAGGGCGCCACGGGCGGCTATGGCGGCTATTGGTACATGGAAACGTACCAGCAGCAGGGCGTCAAGCTCATGAATGCCGGGACAGCAGCAACGGGATTTACCGTGCCGAGCTACAATCCCACATTTGATCCGGGCACGAACGCGTGCACCGTGTCGGGGAATATCGTAGTCTCCAGGCAGGCCAGCGACCCGGGTGCCGGGGTGCTGTACGTGGTCGGAACTTATGGCAACCTGTTCAAGGGCACTGGCACAGGGAGCGTCACGGATCCTGCAAAAGAATGCACAAGCCTGAAGGTGAACGCAGGCGCCACCCTTACCGTGGGCCTCAATACCGATTCGGACTCAAACACCGTTTATGATGAGGCCGATTTGGTCTTCGCGAACGATGTTATGGTCGCAGGCACCTTGAAAACGGCTGATTTGACCACCGGCGGCGGCACCGCGGATGCCCGTCACGGCGCGACCGGCACTACCCGCGACATGGGCGCCCTTTATATCGAAGCGCAGCAGGTCATGATCTCATCGACCGGCTCGATCATAACCAAAGGCCTTAACGGCACATCAGGGGGCCAGCGCGGCGGCGACGGCGGGGAGATTTACATCTCTGCCAACAATTACTTTATAAACCAGGGGACCATGGACAACTCAGGCGGCAACGGTTTCGACCAGACCGCCTCCTCGACCACGGTCGGCGGCTATGCCGGCGTGCTTTCGTACAATGGTTATCAATATACAGAAATTTATGTTAATGGTGGAACAGGCCCCAGTTCGCCCGGCGGCGGTGTGTTCGTCAATACAGGAAAAATTATCTCCAACGGCGGGAATGGCAGCGTCGGAGGCGAGCCGGCTGAAGCCTATATCTATGTCTACTCCGATGTATTCAATACCGGGCCCATTTCTGCGAACGGGGGCAAGGGCGTAAACGGCACCGGCGGCAACGGCTACTGGGATATTAACATTTATTCGGAATACGGCAGCATCTTTAATTCCGGGGCTCTTTCCCAGGCAGGCGGGAACGGCACCACTGGCGGCGGCTACGGCGGCTATGTTTATCTCTATGCCGGGGCCAACGGGTATGTCGGCGACATCGTCAATTCCGGTCCCATCACGGTTGACTCGGGCAGCGCCACGGTCAGCGGCTCTGGCGGAGGCCCGTCGAACATCTATATGTACGCCTACGGCGCGATCAAGACCAGCGGCAAGCTCTCGGCCAACGGCGGAGACTCAATGGGCTCCAACGCCGGCACTAGCGGCGGGGAGTTATACCTCGAAAACTATGTCCCCTATGATTATGGATACGGCGAGTACCTGCCTGTTCGGCCGATCCAGGTCTCGGGCAATATTTACCTGAACGGCGGCTCGAGCGTCAGCGGCACAGGCGGGGCTGCAGGGCCCTTCTATGTCTACCAGACCGAATCCAGCGACGCTGCATCCAACACGGGCATCCAGCTCCTCGGATACGCGTCCGCGAACCTGTCGGGCGGATTTGGAACCACTACAGGCGGCGCGCCATATGGCAATGGATCATGGAGCAGCGAAATCTATACCTACAATGATTATTCCGGGTATGGCTATACGCCGGCACCTCCGGGCCCCATCTTTAATCAGATAAAGATTATCGCCAAGGGCGGCGACTCGAACGGCGCGGGCGGCGGAGGCAACTACGGGTTCGAGTGGTATACCAGTGCTTCTTATTATGGTACCGGCACGAACGCCATTTCGACCGTGACCAACGCCGGTGTTCTCGACTCCTCAGGCGGCAATGGCGCCGCGGGTAACGGCGGCAATGCAGGCGAGATATACCTCTATGGCCATGACGGTTTCACGAACTCCGGCTCTATTTTCGCTAAGGGCGGCAACGGGGTCGGCGCTACGGGCGGCACCGGGGCGTCTGGAGGCGTCTGGCTCTACGCGAGCCTGAATATCGTCAATTCCGGCCAGATCAATACCACCGGTGGAAGCGGCGCCACTGGCGGCAACGGTTCATCGTGGGGCAGCACGCCCTTCGGCGAGTGGGTCCAGCTCGACGCGGGCGGCAAGGTGACGAACACCGGGCCCATCATTTGTAATGGCGGCGCCGGTTCTACCTTGAACGGCAACGGAGGAGGCATCGACATCATGAGCGAGTCGGGCGGCACCTCGAACAGCGGGACCCTCAGCGTGGCTAAGGGCGCCGGCGCCGGCGCTGTCGGGACCAATGGCCAGATCTGGATCGATTGGGTGCAGAAAAAGTAGCGCTGAAAGCAAATAAAAAACAATCTCAATTCAGAAGGCGGGAGAAATCCCGCCTTCTTTTTTTTGCCTCTGCGATGCTCCGGACCGATATTTTCAAGGCAGGAGGCGGGGACACGGTCCCGCGCAGGCGACCGGCATCTGTCCGGCCCGTTCGGCGAGCGGCGAAGCCCGCTGATCGTTATTCATGGGCACGGCAGTCAGTAATTGACAAGGAATATCATAGAGAGTATATTATAAAAGGCGGGTTGTGAGAGTTACCGGCCCGCACTATGGTCTCATTTATGAAGGAAAACAGAAAAGCCTATACGCTTGTCCTTGTGGCGCTTCTTACCGTGTCCGCCTATTTTCTGGCCGATACGGCGGATGCCCTGATCGGACGCAGTCTGGACGCGGCGCCGCGGTTCACCACGCCGCTCGAACGCGACCTGACCGCCATTGAGCCCCGGCGCGAGCTCAGCGATTATGCCTCGGTCCTGGAGCGCGGCCTGTTCGGCGACGGCAAAGGACCGTCCAGCGCTCCGGCGGCCGAAACTTCGGTATACAAGCTCATCGGCACCGTCGAAGGCGGCGTTTTCTCGGGCGCCGTGCTCGAGGACACGACCGGGCAGGTGTTCTACCGTCTGCACGAGAAGCTTCCTGACGGATCGCAGCTCGTCAAGGTGCGGCGCGACCGCATCACGCTCCGGCGGGCCGACGGCGGAACAGCGGAACTCGAGGTTGTTGACGAGACAAAGATCGTGAGCGTAGCGAGAACCGGCGCGGGGGTGAGGAGCCTCGGGGACGGCAAATTCCTGGTTGACCAGCGCGAGGTCTCGGCGGGCACCGAGAACATCAACCAGCTCCTGACCCAGGCGCGGGCGCTGCCGTACATGGAACAGGGGAAGACCGTCGGCTTCCGCATCAGCGAGATCGTTCCCGGGAGCCTGTATGAGAAAGATAGGGCTGCAGAACGGCGACGTGATCCAGAAGGTCAACTCCCAGGACGTGGACGACCCGGCCAAGTTCTTCCAGATGTACCAGAACCTGAAAGAGGAGCACAACGTCTCCATCGACCTGCTCCGGGGCGGCCAGAAGCAGACCCTGAACTACGAAATTCGTTAAATCCAGCCACAGAGACACGGAGGAGTAAATAAATCCTAAGCACGAAGCCCTAAACTCTAAACAATAATATACACAGAGGTTTTAAATTCAGGATTTGGCTATCCGGTATTGTTTAGTATTTCGAGTTTCGGATTTAGAATTTGAATTATCTTCGCGTTCCTGTGGCGTATTCATTTCCCGGAGGCTCATAGTGAAAAAAACAGCGGCCCTGCTGCTTTTGGGGCTTGTCACCGCCCATGTCCTGTATGCCGAAGAGCCAACGCCCCTTGCTTCCGCCCCCTCCGGCACTCCTTCCGGGCAGATCAACCTTCAGAAAATAAGAGCCGGTGACGATTACGTCACCTTGAACTTTACGAATATCGACATCGCCGCCCTCGTCAAGGTGATGAGCGAACTGACCCGCAAGAACTTCATTCTCGATGAGCGCGTTGTCGGAAAGGTGACGCTCATGACCCCGACGAAGATCACGCCGGACGAGGCCTATCAGGTGTTCCTCTCGGCGCTCGAGATCAAGGGTTTTACCGCGGTTGAGGACGGGAAGGTCATCCGGATCATTCCCGCCGCCACCGCCCGGCAGAGCGGTCTCAAGGTTTTCAAGGACGATGAGTTCAAGGACCAGGGTTTCGTGACCAAGCTGGTCCGGCTGACGTATGTCAATCCCAATGAAATCGTCCGTACGCTGACGCCGCTCATGAGCAGGGACGGTTCCCTGATCGCCTATCCCGCCACGAACTCGCTTATCGTTACCGATGCGGTGTATAACATCAAAAAGATTGAAAGCCTCATCCGCGCGCTCGATATTCCCGCGCCCGAGGGCAAGGGCAAGATCAACGTCTATTACCTCAAGAACGCGAACTCCGAGGACTTCGCCAAGGTGATGTCGGCGCTCGTGTCACGCCTGCCGGTCCCGCCGGCGGGGGGCATGGCCCAGCCGGCCGGCCCGTCAACGATCCTCGAGGGGCAGGTCACCATCACCTCGGACAAGGCCACCAACTCGCTCATCATCGTCGCTTCGCCGGGCGACTACGAGACCATCAAGGACGTGATCCAGAAACTCGATATCCGGCGGCGCCAGGTCTACGTAGAAGCGGCGATCATCGAGATGAGCCTGTCCAAGCAGCGCGAGCTCGGTTTCGAGTTCCAGGCGGCCAATCTCAACAATCTCGAGACCAGCAACCAGATGAAAACCATCGGGGGCACGAACTTCGGCAACATCGGAAACGCGGTGGCGAACGGACCGGCAGGCCTGGCGTCGCTGACCGGTTTGAATGTGGGCGCGGTGAAAGGCACCTTTACGTTCAAGGGGGTCGAGTACCTGAACATCGGCGCGTTGCTTCACGCGCTCCAGACCGACGGCGACGTGAACGTGCTTTCGACGCCGAACATCCTGACCACGGACAACCAGAAGGCCGAGATCATGGTGGGCGAGAACATTCCCTTCATCACGGGCCAGAGCCAGTCCGCGGCCACGGGCGGAAGCTCCATCCTCACATCTGTCGATCGGCAGGACGTGGGCATCAAACTCCAGATCACGCCCCAGATCACCTCGGATGACAACGTTCGGCTGCAGATCAAGCAGGAAATATCGGACATTACGGTCACACCGGGGCTGAACCCCAACATCGTGGGCCCCAGCACGAGCAAGCGTTCGGCGAACACCACCGTCGTGGTCAAGGACGGTCAGACCATGGTGATCGGCGGCCTTATCCGCGACAACGTGACTTCTTCAGACCTCGAAGGTGCCGTTCCTGGGAGACATCCCGCATCCTGGGCTGGCTCTTCAAGTTCAAGACGACCCAGATCGAGAAGACGAACCTTATGATCTTTATCACCCCCTATATCATCAAGAACGAGACCGAGGCTTCGGAAATTACAAAAAAGAAGGGCGACGCGCTCGAAGAATTCCGCAAGGAGTACCGCATCGAGAAAAAAGAGGGCGGAGCCGGTCATTTCCACGCCCCCGGCCCCGTCCCAACAGAAGGAGCCCGAGCACAAGACCGGCGCCGTTGAGCCGGAGGGGGCGGCTGCTCCCGCGCTGCAGACCGCACCGACAGGGAGCGCAGCAGTCGTGCAGTCCGCGCCCACCGGTACGGCGCAGCCTGCTTCTGTGTTGCAGACGGCCCCCACGGGGAGCGCTGTCATCATGCAGTCCGCGCCCACCGGCACGGCGCAGCCTGCTCCCGGGGAGGTCGTGCGGTGAGACGCCTGATCGGTGAGATACTCATCGAGTCAGGGCTTTCCCCGGAGAGGCTCAAAAAGGCGCTCGAGCTCCAGAAAAAACGGGGGGGCCGCATCGGCACGCTCCTGGCCCGGCTCAACTTCGTGACCGAAGAGGACGTGCTCAAGGCCCTCGGCGCGCAGCTCGGCCTGGCCTATCGTTCCGACTTCGGCGATATCGACCGGGAACAGGCGCTCAAACTGCCGATCACCTACGCAAAAAAAGCAATGGTGCTCCCGCTCCGGCGGGAGAACGGCACGGTCCTTGCCGCCACGTCCGAACCGCTCATCCTTACTACCGTCGACGATCTGCGTATGCTCTTCGGCGCCGATATCACGCTCGTCCTCGCGTCATCCGAAAAGATCCTCGATACCGTCAACCGCCTCCACAGCGAGGACATGAACAAGGCCGAGGACACGGTCCAGGAGATGGAAGAGGACGACCTCTCGTTCCTTGCCGCCGAGCTCGAAGAACCGACCGACCTGCTCGAAGTCACCGACGACGCCCCGATCATCCGGCTTGTGAACTCGCTCCTGTCGCAGGCCATCCGCGAGCGCGCGAGCGACATCCACATCGAGCCCTTCGAGAAGGACGTGATCGCCCGGTTCCGCATCGACGGCATCCTCTACAACATCCTCACCATCCAGAAGCGGTACCAGGCCTGCATCGCCTCGCGCGTCAAGATCATGTCCGGCCTGAACATCGCCGAGAAACGGCTCCCGCAGGACGGCGGCATGCGCATCAAGATCGGCGGCAAGGACGTCGATATCCGCGTTTCGATCGTGCCCACGGGCTTCGGCGAGCGCATCGTGCTCCGGCTCCTCTACCGGGAGAGCGCGCTCCTGCCCCTCGAACAGATCGGGTTCTCCGGCGACAACCTCGGCCGGTTCAACGACCTCATCACCCGGCCGCACGGGATCATCCTCGTGACCGGCCCGACGGGGAGCGGCAAGACCACGACGCTCTACGCGGCGCTCTCGAAGATCAACTCGCCGGACAAGAACATCATCACCATCGAAGACCCGATCGAGTACCAGCTCAAGGGCATCGGCCAGATCCAGGTGAACCCCAAGATCAACCTCACCTTCGCGGCGGGACTGCGCTCCGTGCTCCGGCAGGACCCGGACGTGATCCTCGTCGGCGAGATCCGCGACTCCGAGACCGCCGAGATCGCGATCCAGGCGGCCCTGACCGGGCATCTCGTGTTCTCCACGCTCCATACGAACGACGCCGCCGGCGCCGTGACACGATTGATCGACATGAAGATCGAGCCCTTTTTGATCTCCTCGTCCGTGATGGCGATCCTGGCGCAGCGGCTTGTGCGCGTGCTCTGCACGGAGTGCCGGGAGCCTTATCCGATCACGCCGGCCGAGATCGCGGAACTCGAGACCAGGACCGCGGCCGCGGGAACGACGGTGTACCGGGCAAAGGGCTGCGAGACCTGCTTCCACACGGGATATCTCGGCCGCAAGGCGATCTACGAGCTCCTGCTGGTGGATGACGAGATCCGCCAGCTCCTCATGAAAAATACCGACGCGTCCACGATCAAGGCCGCGGCCGTGGCGGGGGGCATGCGCACGCTCCGCCAGGACGGGGCGGAAAAAATACTCCAGGGCATCACCACCGTCGAGGAGGTCGTGCGCGTGACGCAGAGGGAAGTGTAAGAGCATCTAAGACCGAAGGTTGAGGATGAGGTTGAGGGAATCTAAACCTTAACCTCGACCTCAGCCTGCTTCATCATCTCTGTGGTTTTTTCATTTAGGAACTATGCCTGTCTACGAATATAAAGGCGTTACCAGCCAGGGCAAGCAGGTCTCCGGCGTGCAGGATGGCGAGGGCCTGAAGGCGGTCCGGGCAAAGCTGAAAAAAGACGGGATCGTTGTGCTCGAAATCCGCGAGGGCGGCGGGCTGCGCGCGCGCGGGTCGCGGGAGTTCAGGCTTGCCAGCGGCAGGGTGAGGCTCGGCGACCTGGCGAACGCTACGCGCCAGCTTGCCACGCTGCTCTCGTCCGGCCTTCCGCTCATGGACGCTCTCACGGTGCTTGTGGAGCAGGAAGAGACGCCGGCCCTCAAGTCCGCGCTCTCGTCGTTGCGCGACGCGGTGCGCGAAGGCGCCTCGCTCGCGGACGCGCTCAAGGCGAACCCCAAGGTCTTTTCGCAGCTTTACATGAACATGGTCACCGCGGGCGAGGCGAGCGGCACGCTCGAGATCACGCTCGGCCGGCTGGCTGATTTTCTCGACGAGCAGGTGCGGTTCCGCGGCAGGTTCGCGGCGGCCCTGGCGTACCCGGCGCTCATGACGGTGATCGGCGTCGGCGTGCTTTTCTTTCTCTTTGCCTTCGTGATGCCGCGCGTCGTCGGCATGTTCGAGGACATGAAACAGCAGCTCCCTTTCATCACCCTTGCGTTGCTGTGGGTGGTAAAATTCCTCTCGACCCTCTGGTGGGCGATCCTGATCGCGCTGGCCGGTATCGTTTACTATCTGAGAAGGTACTTTTCGACGGCCGCGGGCAAGGCCTGGCTCGACGCGCGGCTGCTGCGGCTGCCGGTGTTCGGGGGCCTCATCAGGATGATCGCCATATCGCGCTTCACGAGGACGCTCGGCACGCTCCTGCAAAGCGGCGTGCCGACGCTTACGGCGCTCGATATCGTGAGGAGCGTCGTCGGGAACACCGTGCTCGCCGACGCCATACAGAAGGCGCGCGAGAACGTGCGCGAGGGCGAACCGATCGCCGATCCGCTCCGAAGGAGCGGCCTGTTCCCGCCCGTGGTCGTCCAGATGGTGGCCGTGGGCGAGAAGAGCGGCGAGCTCGAGAAGATGCTGCTCAAGATATCCGACTCTTTTGACCGCACCGTAGAGACCCGCATCACGGCGCTTATGTCGCTGCTCGAACCCGTGATCATCCTGGTCATGGGGCTGGTCGTCGGCTTCATCGTCGTCGCCATCCTGCTGCCGATCCTCCAGATGAGCACGGGGGTGAGGTGAGGCCGTCACGAATGAAAAGTAAGGAGTAAGAAGTAAGAAAAACCCCCTTTGGAAATCAGCATAAAGGAGTAACTATGAAAAGAAGCAATCAGAAAGGTTTTACCCTCATCGAGATCATGGTCGTGGTCATTATCCTCGGCCTGCTCGCAGGCATCGTGTTGCCCAGGATCCTGGGCCAGGAGGAAAAAGCAAAGGTCGAGGCGACAAAGGTGCAGATCCGATCGCTTGAGGACGCGTTGGACGCTTTCAAGCTCGATAACGGTTTCTACCCGACCACGGACCAGGGACTCGACGCGTTGATCAAAAAGCCGGAGACCGGCCGCATCCCCGACAAGTGGCGTGAGGGCGGGTACCTCAAGCCGGCGCGCATCCCGAAGGACCCCTGGGGCAAGGATTTCGTCTATCTCTCGCCCGGGAACGAGGGCAGGGAGTATGACATCATTTCCTACGGCGCGGACAATGAGCCCGGCGGCGAGGGCAATAACGCGGACATTGAAAGCTGGAAGATGCAGTAAATGCGGAATGGATCACAATTTCGGACCTCGGATTTCGGATTTCGGATTGAAAGAGAAGGCGAACATCCGGATTCGGCAATCCGCAATCCGCAATCGAACGGTTTTACCCTCATCGAACTCGCGGTGGTCATCGCCATCCTGGGCGTCATGATCGCGCTGGTCGCGCCGCGGTTCGCCGATATCGGCAACGCGAACCTGAAGCGGAGCGCCCGGCACTTGACGGGCATGATCCGCTTCCTGCGGGACGAGTCCCAGGCAAAGAAGACCGAGTTCCGTTTGCGGTTCGATGTTCAGGCCGGGCAATACTGGGCAGAGGCCCCATTTGTCACATCCGATAACACGGTGGAGTTCAAACGCGCCACATCGGTTATCGGGGGCGAAGGAAGCTTGTCAGGCCAGACGACGTTCCGCGACATCGCGGTCGCCGGCCATCCCGATGACCCGTATATTCGATTCACACCCGACGGGTGGGTCGAGCATGCGCTTATCCATCTTCGCGACGGCGAGGAACGGGATTTTACTCTGATCGTGAATTCGTTGATGGGGACCACCGAACTCCGCGACGGCTATGTGGAGGAGAAATGAAGCATTGCGGATTTCGGATTTCGGATTTCGGATTGAATGAAAAAGCAAAAATCCGCAATCCGCAATCTGCAGTCCGCGATGAAGCGGGTTTCACTCTCCTCGAAGTGATGGTCGCTGTGGCCATCCTGGCCTTGGTGCTCGTGTCGCTCCTGGGACTGAAGAACAGGAGCACAAAGGACGTGATGCTCTCGGAGCACATCACCACGGCCACACTCCTGGCGAAGCGCCTGATGACCGAAACGCTGGTAACCGCGGGAACAGGAGCGCTCGTTCAGAAAGAGGACGAAGGCGCGTTTGAGGAAGCCGAGTTCAAGGACTATACCTGGAAGAAAACGATCTCACCCATGCAGCTCGAAGGGGCTGGGGGGGTAAAGATCATGGAGGTGCGCGTGGCCGTGCTCTGGAAAGAGGGTACGCGGCAGGAGACGGTCGAGCTGGAGAGCTATGAGTAGCGTTATTCATTGCGGCTTGCACCCTGCACTCGCGCTATGCACACCCTGTATTCGCGGCGAGCACTCATTGCACCGGGTGCAGGCTCATGAGCGCGGATGTAAACGGAATGCGGATTGCGGGATGCAAAACAAAAGGACAAAAATCCGAAATCCGAAATCTGAAATCCGCAAGGGGAGCGGGTTCACCCTTATCGAAGTGCTCCTGGCCATGGCGATCCTCGTGGTGATCATGAGCGTGATCTATGGAAGCTTTTCCACGGCGGGACGCAATATTAAACAGGCGGAGGCCGCGAGGGACGAAACCGATCTGGCCCGTACGCTGTTTTCGAAGCTTACGGACGATCTGGCCAATGCCTATTACAACCCGAACATGAATCCGGTTAATCCGAACACGAATGCGAATGTCAATCTGACCATCTTGTACGGCAAGAAGGCGGAGGCCGGGGAGGGAGAAGATAAAGTGAGGCACGACAGTCTTTCCCTGACGACGCTCACGAATTGGCGGACCCCGGGCACACAACAAACCGAGCTTCTGGAGGTGGGCTACTTCTTCAAGGAGAAGCCGGACGGCAGCGGGTATTCACTCTATCGCAGGGAGAAGCGGGAACTGAGCCCGGACGTGCCGCCGCTCGAAGGCGGCGAGGAGTACGAGATCACCGACCGCGTTGCGGGACTGCAGTTCCGGTATTACAACGGGACGACATGGGTGGACGAATGGGACACCCGGACGCTCGGGGGTTTGCCGAAGGCCGTGGAACTGGCGCTTACCCTCGATACCGGCAAGGTCTACGTTACGGAGGCGGACGTATCGAGACAGTGAGTGCGTAGCACGTGATAAACAGTATGAAGACGGGATCGTGGAAAAACAACCGCGGCATTGCGCTCCTGATCGTGCTCCTGGTGACGGCGCTTTTGATCGCGCTTATTTTCGAGTTTGCCTATGCCACGCGCATCAGCCTGAACAGCGCAATCAACTTCCGCGACAGCCAGCGCGCCTACTTTCTGGCGCGCGCCGGGGTCTATGCTTCTATGAAGTACCTGGACACGCTGACCAAGAACGTCCCGCAGCATGAGTGGGTCGCCCCGCCGTTCCTGAGCGAGGGAGACACGCAGGTCCGGATTGCATGGGAAGACGAGCAGGGCAAGATATCAATTCCGCTTGTGGTACAGGGTAATGACGCTTATAAACGTCTTCAGCAGCTTTTCGATATCAAGGGGATCAGCCAGGATGTGCTGGATAACAGGATCGTCGAAAAAAAATCCTTTTATCTCCTCTCCGAGCTGCATCAGGTCATGAGCGACGAGGATTACCTCAAGGTAAAGGACTTCTTGACGGTTGCGCCGGTGGCGAAGATCAATATCAACACCGCATCTCGTGAAGTGCTTCAGAGCCTCTGCAGGAGCCTGGGGAAGGATGACAGCGTCGTGGGTCTGATCATCAACAGAAGAAATGACCAGCCGTTCACCTCAACGTCGGAGATCACGAACATGCCCGGCATGGAGCCGCTGGTTGCCAGTTATCTGGACGTTACGAGCAATACGTACAAGATCTACTCTGACGCCACGGTCGGCGGCTATACCAGAACGGTTCAAGCCATTATCCAGAGGGGCAGCACGACACCCCTCTACTGGAGAGAGTTGTGAAAATCGTCGGTCTTAAAATAGAAAAGGGCCTCGTTGCCGCGTCGATCGTGCAGAAAGGGTACCGCCAGAATGAACTGACGGGCTCTTTCAGCCAGCCCTTTGCAACCGACGCCGAACTCGTGGAAATAGTGAAGGACAAAGCGCGGGACTGGACCGGCGCCAGGATCGTCTCGTCAATTCCCGGCCACCTGTTCAGCCAGCGCCTGGTGTCCTTTCCCTTTGCAGACCGCAAACGCGTGGAAAAGGCGCTGCCCTTCGAGCTCGAAGACGGCCTGCCTTTTCCGCTCGATGATATCGTGATCGACCATCTGCTCCTCGATGGAGGACAAGGCGCCAAAGGCGCCGGGGCTTCGAAAGAGGCCGAGGTGCTCGCTCTCATGCTGCCGAAAGCGGTCCTGAAGCAGCATCTCGACCTTCTCGCTTCGGCCGGCATAGACCCGCAATTCATCGTTCCCTCCTACGTAGGGCTTTATTCCCTCTCGGAGATGATGAAGTCTGAAGGGTGCACGCTCTTGACCTGCGGCAGGGACCTCTGTTTGAGGAGCAACGGCGCCGTCAAGGCCCTCAGGAGCTTTTCCGGCCTGGGGCCGACCGCTGGCTTGCGCCACACCGTTCAGTCGCTGGAGACAGAGCAGAAGGAACGGGTTGAAAAGGCATCCCTGCTGTGTGCGGACGACGGCGCGCAGGGCGAGCTGGCCGCCCTCGGAATCACGGTCGAACAAATTGCCCCCGAACTGGGCGGCAAGAAGGCCGTTGACCCCGTGAGCCTTGGGCTTGCATTGTCGGAGCAGGTAAATTTCCGCAAAGGGGAGTTTTCCTACCGCCTGGCGGACGAAGGCGCGCACCGCAGAAAACGAACGCTCCTCATCGCCGGAGCGGCCGCAGCCGTCCTTTTTGTTGCGAACCTGGGCGTCAAGTACTACCTGGTGGAGACTTCTTACGGCAAGCTGGACCAGGAGATCCGCGCCATCTACCATCAGGCCGTTCCCGACGCGAAAACGGCCGCCGATCCCGTGAGGATGCTGAAAAGCAGCCTCGACGAGGCGCGAAAAAAGTACGGCGTGCTCGGCACGGGGACGTCGGCCCTCGATGTGATGAAGGCGGTGACCGACGGCATCCCGAAAGAAGTACGGGTCGCATTTCAGGAGTTCAACCTTGAAGGAGACCGGCTGAAACTCCAGGGCGAGGCGGCCTCCTTCGAATCCGTGGACAAGATCAAGGCCGAGCTCCTGAAGTCCGAGCTGTTCAGCGAGGTCACTGTCCTGGACACGCGGATGGGCGCGGACAACAAGGTGAAGTTCCGGCTCGACATCAAGCTGAAGCAGGCGGCGTGAGGCAAGGTTAAGGTTCCAGGCTCAGGTTGAGGGCTGCTGAGCCTCAGCCTTAACCTCAATCATTGTGTCATGATTTCAATGAGGTGTTTTTTTTGAAGCTTGAAGAACGAGATAAAAGGACGCTTATTTTCGGCGGGATCGCCGCCGCAGCGATCCTGCTCTATGCCTTCGTCATCGCGCCGCTTTCCGCGGACCTCTCCCGCAAACGGGACCTGATCCCGAAGAAGGAGCGGGACCTGGCCGAGATGCGCGTGCTCAAGGACCAGTATCTCGAGATGCAGCAGCGGCTTCAGCAGGTGCAGGCCTCGGCGGCGAAACGCGGTCCGCTCCTCACGGAGATCGAGAACATAACGAAACGGGCGAACCTGGGCGGCAAGATCGTGTCGCTCAAGCCGCAGGCGGGCGTTCAGACCGAGAATTTCAAAGAGAGCATCGTCGAGATCAGGCTTGAGAACGTCACGCTCTACGACATCGTGAACTACGTGAACCAGCTCGAGAAGGCCACGCTCCGTATCAGAAAGCTGTACTTCAAGCCCCGCTTCGACAACCCGAAGCTTTTGAACTCCACCATCCTGGTATCGAGCGCGGGGTAGGCCATGATCGAGAGAAAAACGCTCCTCAGAAGGCTGTCGTTCGCCGCGTATTTTGCCGCTGTATTTCTGCTCTTCCTTCTGTTGCTCTTTCCCTTTGACCGGATCAAGTCGAAGCTGGAGTCGGAATTTCATCTGCGCACGCCCCTGGAACTGTCTGTCGCGCGCATCTCTCCGCGGTTCTTCAACCGTTTTGTGCTTGCCGACGTCGTCGTGTCCGATACCAAAGGCAGGGTCCTGTTCGAAAGCAAGTCGGTAAAGACCACGGTCTCGCTCTTCAGCCTGCTCCGCGGAGCTCTTTCGCTCAACCTGAAGGCCGAAGCGTACGGCGGGGAGCTTTTGGTCAAGGCCAGCCAGGGGCCGGGACGGCAGTACCTGCTGCTCGATGCCGACGGACTGGACATCGCTTCCTACCCCCTGCTGAAGGATCTCGGATTCCATCTCTCGGGAAAACTGGGCGGAAATTTCGAGATGGACGGGGACTCGGGAAAGGGCAGGCTCTGGCTCAAGGACCTGGCCTCGCGCGAGCTCACGGTCAAGGGATTTCCCATCCCCGACCTGGATTTTGAAAAGGGCTGGCTCGAGGCCGAGTTGAAGGGAGACCGGTTGACCGTGAAGAAGCTGGAGCTCGACGGCAAGGACCTCACGGTCCGCGCGACCGGGGACCTGGTGCTCCGGGAACGGGGCACGATCAACCTTGCGATAAAGCTGAAACCGTCGGAGCGGCTGGCGCACGAGCAATCGGCGCTGATTTCTTTTTTGCGGACCCGCGATGCCGAAGGATATTATCTCCTCACCCTCAGCGGCCTGCTGTCCGAACCGATGGCGAGATTATAAAGAAAGACAGCCGGCTGTCCGCGGTGAGTAGTCTTCTTTCAACATCCTTCACGTACTGTCTTCTCAACGGTAAGACCCCCCTTGCCGGAGATTTTGCGTTTGACATTCCGGGACCGAACCAATAGAATACTTTCACTGTGAAATCCAAAGCCAAAACCGTCTATGTATGCCAGTCCTGCGGCACCCAGTCGCCGCGGTGGATGGGCAAATGCCCCGACTGCGGCCAGTGGAACACCATGGTCGAGGAGCGGGTCGAGAAGCAGAAGGACGTCGGGAGCTCAAAACGCCGTGACGGCGCTGAGCCGCTCCTCCTGGGCGACATCCAGGCGCGGGACGAGGACCGTTTCGTCACGAAGATCGGAGAGCTCGACCGGGTCCTGGGCGGCGGCATCGTCGCCGGTTCCGTGGTCCTGATCGGCGGCGACCCCGGCATCGGCAAGTCCACGCTCGTGCTCCAGATGCTCCGGCAGGTGTCGGAGCTTCGGGGCAAGGCGCTCTATGTCTCAGGCGAGGAGTCTCCTGCCCAGATCAAGATGCGCGCGACACGCCTGGGCGTCAAGACCGACAACCTCTACGTGCTTGCCGAGACGCAGCTCGAAGAGATCATTCACGCGGCCGACGGGCTCCAGCCGCAGGTCCTGGTCGTCGATTCCGTCCAGACCGTCTTCACCTCGGAGCTGCCGTCCGCGCCGGGCAGCGTGGGACAGGTGCGCGAGGTGTCCGGAAGGCTCATGCTGCACGCCAAGCGCACGGGCATCCCGACGTTCCTCATCGGCCACGTGACCAAGGACGGCGCCATCGCCGGGCCGCGCGTGCTCGAGCACATCGTGGACACGGTCCTCTATTTCGAAGGCGACAAGGGACATTCCTTCCGCATCCTGCGGGCGGTCAAGAACCGCTTCGGCTCCACGAACGAGATCGGCGTGTTCGAGATGAAGGAAAGCGGCCTCGCCGAGGTCGCCAACCCTTCGGAGATCTTCCTCGCCGAGCGGCCGGCGGACGCCACGGGCTCGGTCGTGGTTTCATCCCTCGAAGGCACACGGCCGATCCTGGCCGAGCTCCAGGCGCTCGTGGCGCCGTCCAAGCTCACCATGCCGCGCAGGACCTGCATCGGCGTGGACTTTAACCGGGTCTCGCTCCTGCTGGCAGTCCTCGAAAAACGCGTGGGCATGCACCTCATGGGCATGGACGTGTTCGTAAATATTGTCGGGGGCCTGAAGATCGACGAGCCGGCCATTGACCTCGGCGTGATCGCGGCCGTGGCTTCGAGCTTCCGCGAGAAACCGATCCATGCCCAGACCGTGGTCATGGGCGAAGTGGGCCTCGCCGGAGAAGTGCGCGCCATCAGCCAGGCGGAGTCCAGGCTCAAGGACGCGGCAAAGCTCGGTTTTACGCGCTGCATCCTGCCGGCGCTCAACGTGGAGAAAATGGAAAAGTCCGCTTCGCTCAAGAAGATGGAGCTCATGGGCGTGCGCACGGTCGAAGAGGCGATGGAGAGACTGTTTTAGGGCAAATTTCAAATCCCAGTAAACAAATCCCAAATAAATTCCAAAACACAATGACCAAATAACCGTCTTGTTTGCATAGTGGCCCTTGAGATTTATTTGCGATTTGGTGCTTGAGATTTGGTGCTTGGATAAACTATGGCTATCGGCAAACTCTGGAAATTCTTCGGCAATAGAACGGGCATGGCAATTCTTCTTGTCCAACTCGTCCTGGTGATTATTTTTGCCTTCTTGTACAGCGGGTATCAATCGAGCGATAAATGCGTGGCCTGCCATGCGGACAAAGTAA
This sequence comes from Nitrospirota bacterium, assembly GCA_963790205.1. Classification (GTDB taxonomy): domain Bacteria; phylum Nitrospirota; class UBA9217; order UBA9217; family UBA9217; genus CAWBNQ01. The sequence continues at coordinate 28,190 of CAWBNQ010000012.1, read as the reverse complement.
AGATGACCGGCCTCGGTTATCCCGAATTCACGATGACCCGGGAGCAGGTCCAGAAGGAAGCGCGCCATCCGAACACCGAGTGCCGCGACTGTCACCTCGGCAACGGCCTTTCCAGCGACCCCGCCAAGGCCCACAAGGGCATGCTCAAACTGATTGTTTTGGACAACAACTTCGATATCATATCCCGGAAGAATCATGTAAAGCAGCTCCTTCCCTCGGGCGACGACCGCCAGCGGAACATGCTGCCTCGTCTTCCGGACGGTTCCTTGGACTATGAAGTAGGCACGCTCCTGTGGCAGGACCGGAGTCCCGTTACCCTCGGGTACGATCCCGCCCTGGCCCAAAAGACCTGCGGCAAACCAAGCTGCCATCCTGAAGAGGTGAAGCAGTTCGCCACCAGCGTCATGGGCGCGAACTTCAGGCAGCGCTCCATGCGGACCTGGACAGACATCCACGGCCCGAATAATTGAGGGCCGTCCTTTGCGGACACCCAGCCGGTCGGCAGGGCGGAAGGCGACAAGTTCTCCTTCGAAAATACACAAAAGATCATAGAGCAGATCAATCTGCCTCTTACGCGCGCACAGGCGGTTGCCAAGCAGAAGGCCTGCAACATATGCCACGCCGGCTGTCTCGACTGCCACTACGCACCCACGCGCGAGAAGGGCGTGCACGCCTTCAGCCGAACGCCTCCTTCGGCAAACTGTTCCGGCGGCGGACGGAGCACGTTCGTCTGCCACTCAGGCACCATGGAGCGGAGGCGGGGCGACAGCTATCTCGGGAAAGACTTCTCCGAGCCGCCTGGTCTGCCCGAAGACGTACATGTTGCAAAAAAAATCGAATGCGTGGATTGCCATGAAGCTATCGGAGGCATGGGGCACCTGGAAAGAAAGGCCACGTGCCAGGACTGCCATATCGAAGTCGAAGAGGCGATGGCAAAAAGCGTTCACAAGAACCTTGCCTGCGCGGCCTGCCACGTGAAGATCCTGGGCGGTTATGAGATGACCTCCTGGGGGCCGGGCCTGATCGAGTCCAAGCCGAACCCCTTCAAGAAATATTCACTCTATTACGGCCCGCAGGGGCCGCCGATCCTGATCAAAGATCAGAACGGCAGATGGATGCCGGTGAAGATTTGGCCGAACAGCGCGGGCGGGATCAAGGAGACCGTGCTGCCGAAGCCGGGGTTTGTCTTCCGCTGGCCCAAGGGCGAGACGCACGATGCCTATGTCCAGCTCGGGACGTTTAACTTCCCCGGCGGGAACAACAACTACCTTGCATGGCTTCAAGTCGAGCAGGTTGCGCACCCGCTCGGGAAATCGCGTACCTGCGGGAGCTGCCATAAGGCAAAGGAGCAGGTCAGCCGGGTGACGTGGCATTATTTCGATAACCAGGGCGCTGAACCGTTTGATGGGAGTCAGAAGGTCGTAGCGGACAGAAACGGCCTTCGCGTCACGGATATAAAAGCTACGTCCAAGATCAAGATCGTGGAAGGCGGAAAGATCGAAAACTTTGCGGCGTGGATGAAGCTGGGCGACATCTGGAAAACGAGCGGCGACTTCTCGATTCCGAAGTCCGATCCGGCGAAGTATCGCAAGCTGGAGACGGACATCCGTAGATCCCTCGCTCAACTTGATATAATTGATAGGAAGCTCAAGACGCGCGAGACGAGGGGCGAGAATGTGAAGAAGCTCAGGCGAAGGTGGAAAGAGGCAAGGGCCGCGGCCATGCATGAGCCGGGGAGCGCGCTGCGGCTGTTGACGAACTAAGATAAGCATAGTTCACAGGAGCACTGTACTGTCTGATCGGCTACTTGATTTCCGGCGGGTCGTGCTGACCGGCGCGAGCTATTGGCTGGATCGGCGAAGCAAGGCATAGTTCACGGGATAATGATAAGATGGCGGGTAAGGACCGGAAATGCGCTTGTCGATTCTTCAGGAGACTGAACACCAGTGAAAAAAGCGATCATGATCCTGGGTTATATCTTCTTGGCGCTTATGGTTGTCCTTATAGCCGGTTTCGGATCGTTAACCGTTATAGGAAACCGGCTGGACAAGGAGAGCAAGGCGTTTGTTGATGATGCTCTTCCTGCAATTGTTTCGACGTGGGACGTCGGTGAGATTGAGAAGCGCGCGAGTCCGGAGTTTAATGATGAAGCGGATTACGATGAGATGGAACAGGATTTACGTGCGCTTCGGCAGCTGGGAAAGCTGGTAGTGTATAAAGGTTCGACCGGCGATGCGCACATAACGCTTTCCCTCCAGTACGGCTATGAGATTACCGCTGATTACACCGCGAGCGCGGATTTCGAAACAGGATCGGCGGGCATGCAGATATCTCTTATTAAACATGACGGCCAGTGGCAGATACTGGACCTTAAAATAAACCCCGAGGAATTTAACGAGCGAAGCGACATCATCTGATGAACACCCTTATTAAAACCATCGAAGTCCTGGGCATCATCGCTTTCGCGCTGACGGGGTTTTACGCCGCCCGGAAGAAAGGGATGGACCTCATCGGCGTCTATTCCCTGGGCATGGTCACAGCCCTCGGCGGAGGTTCGCTGCGCGATATCATCCTGAACCGCCACCCCCTGTTCTGGATAGAGCACTATGAATATGCCGTCCTGCTTCTGGCCCTGTCGATTGCGTCAAGCCTGGTGCGCCAGGAGATCTTCGAAAAAAAGAGTCTGGTGAACATCGTGCTGGCTCTCGATGCGCTGGGTCTCGGGTCCTTCAGCGCCTCGGGCGCATCGCTTGCCGACCGGATGGGCTGCTCCCTGTTTATTTCGTCTCTCCTCGGCGTCACGACGGGTGTGTTCGGCGGCGTGATGCGAGACATCGTCTGCAACGAGATCCCTTATGTTTTTCAGAGAACGGAGCTGTATGCCACCTGCGCGTTCATCGGGGCCTGGGCGTATCTCCTGGTTGAAAGAACATCCGGCAGTGATGTCATGGCGGCCATCGCATGCATAGCGGTTACCTTCGTTCTGCGGATGCTGGCGTTGCGATATAAGATCAGGCTGCCGATTTAGGCGCTTGCGCCTATAGCATTGACAAAAGATCGCCAATGTCCCAACCAAATGAAAAACAAAAAAGCGGGAAATTTTCTCGCAAAGGCGTAGCCTGCACTTGCGTAAGCGCGGCCATAAACAAAGGACGCCAAGAGAAGCATTGTGAAACAAGAAGGCAAAGCCTTGGGTTTTTCTTAAAACCAAGAATTGGGCTTTCCTTTGCGCCCTTTGCGCCTTTGCGAGAGACGCCTTTTAGGTTTTCTCTTTTAGTTCCGGCTTGTCCGGATTAGGATGGTAAAACGTGAGTTCTCTCCTCAATAAATACAACAGTGTTGTCAGGAACACGCACGGATGGAACGTTGAGCTGTCCTGCACTCAGTGCGGGCAGAGCGGGCAACCCCGTTACGAAGGCTGGTCGCCGGATCTGACCGTGAATGTCAGCGGGCATCCGACCATCTATGCAAAGCTCGCCTGCCCGAAATGCGGCCGCAGGCTGACCGAGGAGGCGGGGAGAAAGCTTGTCGATCTGTTCAAGGACGTTGCCATCCCGGAGCAAAACGGAAAAATAATAAAGGCCTTTATCGCCGGCCTCATCATCGTTCCGTTCATGTTCGCGGCCCTGCTCTTTGTCGGCGTGCAGTTTGGCTGGTGGGGGTACAGCGCGTTCGCGATCCTGGCGCTCTCAGCAGCCTTTATCCAGCCGCTCGTGATGCGCATGAACTACCGGATCGCGATGCTGCGCTCCCAATGCGCTTGCGGACAACCGAACTATATATTCATGGGGCTTCTGGGCAGGGCATACTGCTACCGCTGCTCTTCCTGCGGGCGGCTGCTGCGGCTGCGCGATTAAACTGAGTTGCCGAGATACAAGTCGATGCATGATGCAGGATGCACGAATCGTGACAGGAGGTGAACATCATGCCCTACGTGAATATCAAGATCACGAAAGAAGGCGCGACTGCCGAGCAGAAGAAGCAGCTTATCCAGGGAGTGACCAGGATGCTTCAGGATGTTCTGGGGAAGAACCCTCAAACCACCTGCGTGGTCATTGAAGAAGTCGAGACCGATAACTGGGGCATCGGCGGAGAGACCGTCACTGAGCGCAGGAAACGGGAGCGAAAATAGACGCGCTTCTATTCCTTATTTTCCGGTCTTGAGGTCATTCGGTCTCGCAAGGCGGCACACGTTCTTTCAACTTCTTGAGCCGCGCCGGCGTCAACTCGGTCTTGAGCGTAAAGTCCGGCTTGGCGTATGCGTCTTTCTTTTTCATGAGCAGCCACTCCTTGCCCGTGCTCCGGGGGAGGCCCTTCATCCGGGCGAGCGCGAAACTTCCCTTCAGTTTTTTCCCCTTGAGCTCGAAACTGAGCCTGCCTTCTTCAAGCGTTGCGGACGGATCTTCGGTGTCAAGAGGGATGAATTCGCCGGCGTCCCAGACAACCACGGGTCCCGCGCCGTAACTGCCTTCGGGAATAATGCCTTCGAAGTCGATATATTCAAGCACGTGGTCAGGCACCCTGATCGCGAGCCGTTTGTCGGCAGGGTTCAGGGACGGACCTTTGGGCACGGCCCAGGACTTGAGCACGCCGCCTATCTCCAGGCGGAAGTCGTAGTGCAGCCGCGTTGCTCTGTGCTCATGGACGACGAATCGCAGCGGTTTGGCGGGCATCGTTGGCCTCCGGCATGCTTTGAAAATTCTTGACAAACTTTACGGCAATCTATAATATTCTAGCTCTCGCTTTATTTATCACTTCTTTATATTATCCACTGTTAATTACAGTGTATCAAAATATTGTATACTTTACATGAGGCTGCTTCGTCTATGATTAAACTCTACAACACGCTCACCGGGAAAAAAGAAGAGTTTGTGCCCATCCATGCCGGCAAGGTATCCATGTATGCCTGCGGGGTGACCGTATACGATTATTCCCACCTGGGGCATGCGCGAGGCGCCGTGGTCTTCGACCTGATCCAGCGGTACTTCAGGCGCAGGGGATTCGACGTGAAGTACGTCCGCAACTTTACGGACGTGGACGACAAGATCATCAACCGCGCCAGAGAAGAAGGAATGACCGCCGCGGAGCTTGCGCATAAGTATATCGAAGCCTACCAGGAGGACATGAAGCGGCTGGGCGTGGGCAGGGCGGATGTGGAGCCAAAGGCCACGGAGCACATCAGGGAGATGATCGAGGTCATTAAAGGCCTTGTCGAAAAGGGACACGCCTACATCATAGAGGGCGATGTGTACTTTCGCGTGGCCAGTTTCAAGGACTACGGCAAGCTCGGGAAGCGGAACCTCGAGGACCTCAAGGCGGGCGCGCGCGTCGAAGTGGACGAGCGCAAGGCCGACCCCCTCGACTTCGCCCTGTGGAAAGCGTCCAAACCGGGAGAGCCGGCATGGGACAGCCCCTGGGGGCCGGGCAGGCCCGGCTGGCATATCGAATGCACTGCCATGGGGTTCAAACACCTGGGAGAGACCTTCGATATCCACGCCGGGGGCAAGGACCTTATTTTCCCGCACCATGAGAACGAGATCGCCCAGAGCGAGGCCTTTTCGGGCAAGAAGTTCGTGAACTACTGGATCCACAACGGGTTCGTGAACATCAACCAGGAGAAGATGTCCAAGTCCCTCGGCAACTTCTTCACCATCCGTGAAATACTCGACCAGTATTCCGCGGAAGTGGTCCGGTTCTTTCTTCTTTCCACGCATTACCGCAGCCCCATTGATTTCTCCGATATGAACCTCAAGGACTCACGGGCCGGACTTGACCGTTTTTATACCATGAAGGAAGGGATATTGAAGTTCCTTGTCGGTAAGAAGTTGCCTGCGGTCAAACCTGAAGAGGTCATCGAATCCGTTGACCGGCCCCTTTATGAGAAGACACTGAATCTGCCAAAAGCCTTCGAAGATGCCATGGACGACGATTTCAATACAGCTTTCGCTATAGGGCTCATTTATGACGTCGTGCGCGACGTGAACAAGTTCCTTGCCGAGGTGGATCAGAAGCGTGAAGACGCCGCCTGCCTTATCCTGTCTGCTGCTGCAAAATCCTTTGATAATGTAGGCCGGACCCTGGGGCTGTTTACCCGCGATCCGGAGGAATGGTTCAAAGAAGGCAGACTGGCTGATAATAGGGTAACCCTGCCGGTCGAAAGGATCGAGGAGCTTATTCATTTGCGCAATGAGGCGCGGGCGCGCAAGGACTGGGCCGAGGCCGACCGGGTCCGGAAGATCCTCGATGATGCCGGCGTAACCCTGTATGACCGGGCTGACGGCACGGTCTGGAAGCCGAAGTGATTGAACGTTGTCGGCCACGGATTTTCACGGATTAACACGGATGTAAATAATGAACGGTCTTTTTGTCTGTCATACACGCTTGTTCGCCGTATTTATCAGTGTCCATCAGTGTCCATCCGTGGTTAAATCTTCCCGCTGTATTCCCCGGTGACTGGAATGCATAAAGATAGAATATTCGGCATCAATCCCGTGATCGAAGCGCTCAAATCCGGCAGGCCCATCCAGCGGCTATTGATCGCGGAGCAAAGGAAAGCGGACCGCGGCATTTCCGAGATCATCCGGCTTGCCAAGAACGCCGGGACAGAGATCAGGATGACGACCCGGGACGCTTTGAACCGCGAGGCGGCCCATGCCGTGCATCAGGGCGTTATTGCGCTTGCCGCCGCGCGGGAATATGCCACGCTCGACGATATCCTGCAGATGCCCTCTCAGCGGGGGCAGTTGCCGCTTTATCTGGTCCTGGACGGGGTGGAGGACCCGCGCAACTTAGGGGCCATCCTGCGTACCGCCGAGGCAGCAGGCGTTCATGGAGTGATCATCCCCGAACGAAGGGCCGTGGGCCTCACCGATACCGTCGCAAAGGCGGCAGCCGGCGCTTTGGAGTATGTGCCGGTGGTCAAGGTTGTTAATATCGTGAATACGATCGAGGAACTGAAAAAAACAGGGATATGGGTGGCTGCCGCCGAGGCTGGAGGAGACATGCAGTACTGGGACGCGGACTTTGTTCGTCCCACTGCGCTCGTGCTCGGAGGGGAGGATAAGGGCGTTCGCAGACTGGTCAGGGAACACTGCGATTATACCCTCTCCCTGCCGCTCATGGGGAAGATCAGTTCCTTGAACGTATCCGTTGCCGCAGGTGTACTGCTTTATGAGGTGCTCCGGCAGCGGAAAGAAAATCAGTCTTAAGTATGTTTTTCTGCCAAAGGTCCTGATGTCGGCCTTATTGGCGTTTTCAGTAACCAGCGGTCTGTTGCATATAAGACGGTCTTTTTAAACAGTGGCCCTCCTCGAATCTTTTCCCTTGACAAAATTAACCGCAATCTATTATAATATTTATTCTTTGGGCGGAATTAAGTTATTCCGCGCGGTGCGGGGGCGCGGTGTGCCTCAGAGGGTTTCGCCACCGTAACTCAGTTGGTAGAGTAGCTGATTTGTAATCAGCCTGTCGTGGGTTCGAGTCCCTCCGGTGGCTCCACTTTACGTACCCAAATAACGTACCCAATTCGTTCGTTGTTTTCGATAAAGCAAAGCTGATAAACAGCTATGCTGGACCCTATACTGTAATGTTTGTAAAAGGTGCTCTGTTTTCGGGGAGGTGCCCGAGTGGCCAAAGGGAACAGACTGTAAATCTGTCGGCGTCAGCCTACGGAGGTTCGAAACCTCCCCTCCCCACCACTTTAAGTTAATGTGGATTGAAGATCGCGGAATGCGGATTTTAAAATCTGAAATCTGCATCCGAAATCCGAAATAAAATGCGGGAATAGCTCAGCTGGCTAGAGCGCAAGCCTTCCAAGCTTGGGGTCGCGGGTTCGAATCCCGTTTCCCGCTCCATATTTTTTTAAGACCGCCCATGTAGCTCAGTTGGTAGAGCACATCCTTGGTAAGGATGAGGTCAGCGGTTCAATCCCGCTCATGGGCTCCAGTACAAACAGGCAGAATCAGGCAGTAAAAACCCTTCACTTCCTACAGGAGGCGGACAGCATGGCAAAGGCAAAATTTGAGAGGACAAAACCTCATGTGAACGTGGGCACCATCGGCCATGTGGACCACGGCAAGACGACCTTGACGGCGGCCATCACGAAGGTGCTGTCGTTTAAGAATTTCGCGAGTTTCGTGGCCTACGACCAGATCGACAAGGCCCCGGAAGAGCGGGAGCGCGGCATCACGATCGCCACGGCGCACGTGGAGTACCAGACGGACAACCGTCACTACGCCCACGTCGACTGCCCCGGCCATGCCGACTACGTCAAGAACATGATCACCGGCGCCGCCCAGATGGACGGCGCGATCCTGGTGGTCTCGGCCGCGGACGGCCCGATGCCCCAGACCCGGGAGCACATCCTGCTGGCCCGTCAGGTCGGCGTGCCGTATATCGTCGTCTACATGAACAAGGTGGACATGGTGGACGACCCCGAGCTCATCGAGCTCGTCGAGCTCGAGATCCGCGAGCTTCTGTCCAAGTACCAGTTCCCCGGGGACAAGACCCCGATCATCAAGGGGAGCGCCTTAAAGGCCCTCCAGAGCGAGAGCAAGGACGTCAACGCGCCTGAGTACAAGAGCATCCTGGAGCTCATGGCAGCCGTAGACAGCTATATTCCCCAGCCCAAGCGCGACATCGACAAGCCCTATCTCATGCCGCTCGAAGACGTGTTCTCCATCGCCGGCCGCGGCACCGTGGTGACCGGCAGGATCGAGCGCGGCATCGTGAAGGTGGGCGACGAAATCGAGATCGTGGGCATCAAGCCCACGCAGAAGACGGTGGTCACGGGCGTCGAGATGTTCCGGAAGCTTCTGGACCAGGGCGAGGCCGGAGACAACGTCGGCGTCCTGCTCCGGGGCGTCAAGAAGGAAGAAGTGGAGCGCGGCATGGTCCTGGCCAAGCCGGGCAGCATCACCCCCCACACCAAGTTCAAGGCCGAGGCATACGTACTGACGAAGGAAGAAGGCGGCCGGCACACGCCGTTCTTCAAAGGCTACCGTCCCCAGTTCTACTTCCGCACCACGGACGTGACGGGAGTGGTGACGCTTGCAGAAGGCGTCGAGATGGTGATGCCGGGCGACAACATGACCTGCAGCGTTGAGCTCATCACGCCGATCGCCATGGACAAGGGCCTGCGCTTCGCCATCCGCGAGGGCGGCCGGACCGTGGGAGCAGGAGTTATCACGGAAGTTATTGAGTAAGTAATTAGAGGATTTCAGATTGCGGTTTTTTAATTCCGCAATCCGCATTCCGAAATAAAATAAAGAGTGAGGCTATAACCAATGCGGGAAATCGTACTGCTCGCTTGCGGAGAATGCAAGCGAAAAAACTATTCAACGACCAAGAATAAGAGGAACACGCCCGATAAGCTGAACCTTGATAAGTATTGCCGGTTCTGTCGTAAACACACGGTGCACAAAGAGACCAAAGCGTAACCGGACAACACACACGGGGACGCTGCGGGGTAGGGTACAGGACACAGGCCAGTAGCTCTAATGGTAGAGCTCCGGACTCCAAATCCGGCTGCTGGGGGTTCGAGTCCCTCCTGGCCTGCCATTTATCCCTCAATTGTGCAGAGAGAGGTTTGTCGAATGTTCAAAAAGATCGTGGAGTTTTTTCAGGAAGTAAAGCTGGAACTCAAAAAGGTTGTGTTTCCGACGAAAAAGGAGGTCATAGGTTCTACCTGGGTGGTGATCATCACCGTGCTTATATGCGCCTTTTTTCTGGGCCTGGTAGATTTGGGGTTGGGAAGGTTGATGACCCTTGCCTTTAAATAGAGAAATTATGCCCATGAACTGGTATGTGGTTCATACGTACGCGGGATTTGAGAACAAGGTCAAGCTCAGCATTCTTGAGACGGTCTCCAAACTGGGGCTGAAGGATAAGATAGGTCAGGTCCTTGTCCCCACCGAAGAGGTCTTGTCCATCAAGGCGGGGAAAAAACGGAAGTCGCAGCGGAAGTTTTTCCCCGGCTATATTCTCGTCGAGATGGAGATGGACGATAATACCTGGCATACGATCAAGGATACGCCCAAAGTAACCGGGTTCGTCGGAGGCAGTACGAACCCGACGCCGCTGAGCGACGAGGAAGTAAAAAATATCCTTAAGCAGGCCGAAGAAGGCGCTGTTGCCCAGGCTCAGCCCAAGCATGCGTACCAAAAAGGCGATCGGGTCAGGGTGATTGACGGCCCCTTCAGCAGTTTTATCGGCACGGTTGAAGACGTAAATCCAGCGCACGGCAGGCTCCGGGTGATGGTGAGCATCTTCGGACGGTCAACGCCGGTGGAGTTGGAGTTCCTGCAGGTTGAACGGGAAAAAGAAAAATAAAATGCAGATTGCAGAATGCAAAATGCAAAATTAAAGTAGGAGTTTATCAATGGCAAAAGAGATTACGGCAAAAATCAAGCTTCAGGTCCCTGCAGGAAAGGCCAACCCGGCGCCGCCGGTAGGCCCCGCGCTCGGCCAGCACGGCGTGAACATCATGGAGTTCTGCAAAGCATTTAACGCCAGGACCCAGAAGTTGGGTGAGACGATCATCCCCGTCATCATTACCGTCTACTCTGACCGGTCGTTCACGTTTATCACCAAGACGCCGCCGGCGGCAGAGCTGCTCAAGAAAGCCGCGGGAATCGTCAAGGGCTCCGGCGTGCCGAACAAGGACAAGGTCGGCAAGGTGACCCGCGCCCAGATCAAGGAGATCGCGCAAACGAAACTTCCGGATCTCAATGCGGCAAGCGTCGAATCCGCCATGCGCATGATCGAAGGTTCGGCGAAGAGCATGGGGCTTGAAGTCGTAGACTAGTTTCAAATCCGAAATCCTAATTTAGGTATTTGAAATTAAAATTTCGAGGGTGTTTTAAATGCGGGAGGCCGACAACGGCCGCTAACACCGCTGAGGAGGAACCATGGCAGGGAAGAAATATAAAGCAGTTGCGGCACTGGTGGATCGGACGAAGCTGTACGGCGTCGATGAGGCCATCGGTCTCGCCAAGAAAACGGCGAGGACCAAGTTTGACGAGACGGTTGATCTCGCCTTAAAGCTTGGCGTGGATCCCAAGCAGGCAGACCAGATGGTGCGGGGAACGGTAGTGCTTCCGCACGGAACCGGGAAAAAAGTAAAGATCCTCGTCTTTGCGAAAGGCGAAAAGGACAAGGAAGCCAGGGACGCGGGAGCTGATTATGTGGGCGCCGAGGACCTGGCTGATAAGATCACGAAAGAAGGTTGGACCGATTTCGATACGGTCGTTGCGACCCCGGATATCATGGGTCTCGTCGGCAGATTGGGCAAGGTGCTTGGTCCCCGCGGATTGATGCCGAACCCGAAAACCGGCACGGTTACCTTTGACCTTGCCAAGGCCATCAAGGACATACGGGCAGGCAAGGTCGAATACCGCGTGGAGAAGGCGGGCATCGTGCATGTCCCGGTGGGCAAGGCGTCCTTTGACGAGAACAAGCTCGTGGATAATGCCAAGGCAGTGCTCGAGTCCGTTTTGAAAGCGAAGCCGGCATCGAGCAAGGGGAAGTATCTGAAGAGCGCGACCGTTTCCACCACCATGGGGCCGGGCGTAAAAATGGACCCCGCGCAGATCGAAAAGATAGCAGGATAATAAAAGAAAAATCCAAATATCGAAGCACTATATCCTAACACGTTAGGATGTTGGATTGAGAATTTGGTATTTGCAGTAAACAAAAAGGTCGGCTCCTGAGAAAGGGGTGCGGTCCGAGACAGCAGGCACAGGCGGATGCGATAGTAAATGCTCTTCCTGTTTAATCCCTCACAGGGCCTGCCGAGACCCGGGTCAGAGAAAGACGAGAGCGTTTACCCGCTGCTTTCTTTCGAGATTCCCGGGCTGGTCATCGGGAACTCTTGGAAGAAAGGAGGACAGCGTTGAATAAAGAAGAGAAAAAAGAGGCAATTGATGAGCTCCACGAAAAGTTCGCACGCGCAAAGACCGCGGTGATCACCGGGTACTCCGGGATCAATGTGGAGCAGATCACCGAACTCCGCTCCAAGCTGCGCAAGGCACAGGTTGAATACCGCGTGGTGAAGAACACCCTGGCGCGCAAGGCGGCGGAAGGCACCGGCCTCGAACCGCTCAAGGATCACTTCGTCGGCCCCGTGGGCATAGCACTCGGGTATGATGACGTGGTCGCACCGTCCCGGGTGCTCTTTGATTTCAGCAAGACCCAGGCCAAGCTTGAACTCAAGGTCGGAGTGCTCGACGGAAAGCTGCTGAAACAGGCGGACATCAAAGCGCTGGCAAGCCTGCCCTCGCTGAACGTGCTCCGCGGGAAGATCGTCGGTCTTCTCCAGGCGCCGGCATCGAGGATCGCCGTCGTGCTCGCAGCGCCGGGCGGCCAGATCGCCAGGGTCATGAAGGCGAAGGCAGATAAAGGTTAAGTCGTAAGAGCGCACTCGTAGAACGGGCGCGTATTTTAAAAAAAAGTTCAGAAAAAATTTCAGGAGGAATTGTCCCATGGCAGATTTGGCGAAAATAGTTGATGAATTGAGCGGCTTGACCGTTCTTGAAGCAGCAGAGCTGAGCAAGATGCTCGAAGAGAAGTGGGGCGTGTCCGCAGCAGCGCCCGTGGCAGTTGCAGCCGCTGGCGCAGGGGGTGGTGCAACAGCGGTGGAAGAGAAAACCGCTTTTGACGTGATCCTCGCGAGCGCCGGCGCCCAAAAAATTAACGTGATTAAAGTAGTGCGTGAGCTTACGGGCCTTGGCCTCAAGGAAGCAAAGGACCTGGTGGAAGGCGCTCCCAAGCCGGTGAAGACCGGTGTTTCCAAAGAAGACGCGGAGACCATGAAGAAGAAGCTTGCCGAAGCAGGCGCAACCGTCGAGGTAAAGTAAGATCGCAATCACAGCTTCATTTGCCAAGTCCTTGCCCTCCGGCAGTCGTCCGGAGGGCAGAGGACTTTTTGCGTTTATGGATAGTGCATTATTTCGCCATTTAGGAACGGCTCAACAGTATTGAAAATTGCAAAATGAATAACGCAAATGGTAAAATTAAAAGCACTGACTTTGAGTTTATCTTCTTAATCCGACTTGTTTTTTGCACTTTGCACTTTACAATTTGCAATTAATGCTTCTTAAAGGGAGTACCTATGTCTAAAGAAAAAAGAGAACTGACCCGCGTAAGGAAGGATTATTCAAGGATTCCGACAATCCTGGAGATTCCCGATCTTATCGAGATACAAAAAAGGTCTTATGATTTCTTTCTCCAGAAGGATATTGCTTCGGACAAACGAAAGGATATGGGACTCCAGGCAGCGTTCAAAAGCGTATTCCCCATATACGATTTCAACGAGACTGCAATGGTGGATTATCTCGGCTTCTCCCTCGGCGACCCGAAGTACAGCATCTGGGAGTGCCTGCAGCGCGGAGCTACCTATGCCGCGCCGCTTAAGATCAAAACGCGCCTCGTATTCTTTGAAAAGGACGAACAGACCGCGACGAAGAGAGTAAAGGACATCAAGGAGCAGGAGGTGTACGTCGGCGATCTTCCTCTCATGACGGAAACAGGCACGTTCATCGTAAACGGTACCGAGCGTGTGGTAGTGAGCCAGCTCCACCGGTCTCCGGGCGCGTTCTTTACTCATGACAAAGGAAAAACCCATGCGAGCGGCAAGATCCTTTATTCAGCCAGGATCATCCCCTACCGCGGTTCCTGGCTCGACTTCGAATTCGACGTCAAGGATATCGTATATGTCAGGATAGACCGTCGGCGAAAGATACCCGCAACCATCCTGCTCAAATCATTCGGGTATTCGAATGAAGACCTTCTCCGCATGTACTATCCTATTGAAGACATAAAGATCAAGAAGGATAGCTTCACGCGTGGTGTTCTTGCCGACGTGCTCACCGGCCTCAAGGCGCCGATCACGCTCACGGACAAGACGACGCGCGAAGTGATCGTGAAAGAGGGCGCCAAGATCACCCGCATGGCCATCAAGAAGATGGAAGCTGCCGGCATCACAGAGGTCCCTATTGCCCGCGAGGAACTCATCGATCGTATCGTCCTTCGTGACGTTATCGACCCGGAGACGGGTGAGGTGCTCCTGCCCGCGAACGAAAAAATTACCGATGCTTTCCTGGCCAGGATCGTCACCACCAAGATCGAGAAGATTGAAGTGATCTACATGGACGGCATCCATGTGATTGCGGCGATACGCGACACGCTCCTCGCGGACAAAGTGCAGTCCTCCGACGAGGCGCTCCTCGAGATCTACCGCAAGATGCGTCCCGGCGAGCCGCCGACGGTCGAGATGGCGCGGAACCTCTTCTCCGGCATGTTCTTCAACTCCAAGCGTTATGATCTTTCGAACGTCGGCAGGCTGAAGCTGAACAAAAAATTGAAATTAGACATTCCGATCGATAAAACCACGCTTACCGCCCAGGATGTGGTCGAGGTGATCCGCTACCTCGTCAATTTGCGAACCGGTAAAGGCGAGGTGGACGATATCGATCATCTCGGCAACCGTCGCGTGCGGTCTGTGGGTGAGCTCCTCGAAAATCAGATCCGCATCGGTCTTGCACGTATGGAACGCGCCATTAAGGAGCGCATGAGCCTTCAGGACGTGGACACGCTCATGCCGCATGACATCATCAACCCCAAGCCGGTGATCGCAGCCATCAAGGAGTTTTTCGGGTCGAGCCAGCTCTCGCAGTTTATGGACCAGACAAACCCTTTGGCGGAGATAACGCACAAACGCAGGTTATCGGCCCTCGGTCCCGGCGGCCTCACGCGCGAGCGAGCGGGGTTCGAGGTGCGCGACGTGCATACCACCCATTACGGCAGGATCTGCCCGATCGAGACGCCGGAAGGCCCGAACATCGGTCTCATCGTCTCGCTGGCCACCTATGCCCGCGTCAATGACTACGGCTTTATTGAGGCCCCCTACCGGGAAGTCAAGGCTAGTAAGGTGACGGACGCGATTGAGTATCTTTCGGCAGTGGACGGAGAAAATTATGTGATCGCCCAGGCGAACACACCCGTGGACAGCCGCGGTAAGATTGCCGTGGACAGCGTGTCGGCGCGTGTAGGCGGCGAGTTCAAGCTGGTCTCCGCCGAGGAAGTACAATATATGGATGTTTCGCCGAAGCAGATCGTATCGGTTTCGGCAGCCCTTATCCCATTCCTCGAAAACGACGACGCAAACCGCGCACTCATGGGATCGAACATGCAGCGCCAGGCTGTGCCGCTCTTGAGGCCCCAGGCGCCCGTAGTCGGCACCGGTATGGAGCGGGTCGCGGCCCGAGACTCCGGCGCGATTGTATCGGTCAAGCGTGACGGTATCGTCGAAGGGGTGGATTCCACTCGCATTGTGATTAAAGGTGAAGACGCCAAGGGCCGGACGGTTGTTGACACCTATCCGCTCACCAAGTTCTATCGCTCCAACCAGAACACCTGCATGAACCAGAAGCCGATTGTGCGTGCGGGCGACAAAGTTAAAAAAGGCCAGGTGATCGCTGACGGGCCGGCCACGGACCTCGGTGAACTCGCGCTCGGCCAGAACGTGCTCGTGGCCTTCATGCCCTGGAGCGGCTACAATTATGAAGATGCGATCATTATCAGCGAAAAACTCGTGAAAGAGGACCGCTACACCTCTATCCATATCGAGGAGTTCGAGATCGAGGCCCGTGACACCAAACTTGGCAAGGAAGAGATTACCCGCGACATTCCGAACCTTGGCGAAGAAACGCTCCGGAACCTCGACGAGAACGGGATTATCCGTATCGGCGCCGAGGTCATGCCCGGCGATATCCTTATCGGCAAGGTGACACCCAAAGGCGAGACGCAGCTTACCCCGGAGGAAAAGCTCCTCCGCGCTATTTTCGGCGAAAAGGCCGGTGACGTGCGAGATGCTTCGCTTTATGCGCCTCCGGGCATCGAAGGCACGGTGATCGATGTCAAGGTGTTTTCGCGCAAAGGCGAGGACAAGAACGAACGTCTCAAGACCCAGGAGAGTGAAGAGATCGCGCGGCTCCAAAAGGAGTACTCGGAGGAGGTCCGCGCCGAAAAAGAAGACCGGTACAAGCGTATCAGGAGACTTTTGATCGGCAAGACGGCCGCTGATAAAATCGTAAACTCCAGGACCGGGAAGACCGAGTTGGCCAAGGGCAAGAAGATTACTGCCGAGGTGCTCGATAAGCTGCCGGAAAAGGATTATGCCAAGATCAAGGTTGAGTCGGAAGACTACCCGGCCAAGCTCCAGGAAATCCTCGATAGTTCCGAGAACCAACTCGGCATCCTTGAGGCTATCTACGATGAGAAGATCGGTAGGCTGAAACGGGGAGACGATCTGCCTCCCGGGGTGGTCAAGCTCGTAAAGGCCTATGTAGCCATGAAGCGAAAGCTCTCCGTCGGCGACAAGATGGCGGGTCGGCACGGAAACAAGGGCGTTGTATCAAAGATCGTGCCGGAAGAGGACATGCCATATCTTCCCGACGGCACACCCGTTGAGATTGTTCTGAACCCGCTCGGCGTGCCTTCCCGTATGAACGTGGGACAGATTCTTGAGACGCATCTGGGCTGGGCCGCGAAGGCTCTGGGTCTGCACGTGGCAACGCCGGTGTTCGATGGCGCCTCGGAGGAGCGGATCCGCTCGCTCTTGAAGGAGGCCAAGCTCCCCCTGACTGGTCAGTCAATACTTCACGACGGACGTACGGGCGAGCCCTTCGACAAGCCGGTGACCGTCGGTTACATGTATATGCTGAAGCTGCACCATTTGGTCGATGACAAGCTGCATGCGCGTTCCATCGGCCCCTATTCTCTCGTGACGCAGCAGCCGCTCGGCGGTAAAGCCCAGTTCGGCGGCCAGCGCCTCGGCGAGATGGAGGTCTGGGCGCTCCAGGCCTACGGCGCGGCGTACTGTCTCCAGGAATTCCTCACGGTCAAGTCGGACGACGTGTCCGGAAGGGCAAAGATCTACGAGGCGATCGTGAAAGGTGAAAATACACTCGAGCCCGGCCTGCCCGAATCCTTCTATGTGCTTATCAAGGAACTCCAGAGCCTGTGCCTTGATGTTGAACTCATCGAGCGTAAGAATGAAAAAGAACGGGTGATAGGACTAGAAAAGATTTCGTCAGCAAGATAGATGATTGAAAGCCCGGAAGGGGTTAGGCGTAAGGGGGAAGGGAAAATGATAATCCCCTCCTGCTCTCACGCCTTCCGCCTTACGGCTTTATTGGAGGTCCACTGTGGAAGAGAAACGGATAACGGAAAGCAAGGCCAGAGCTGATGTCATGAATCTGTTCGAAAAGCCGAAGGACATCAGTTTTGATGCAATGCGGATAAAGATAGCCTCTCCGGAACGGATTAAGGAGTGGTCCTATGGTGAAGTGAAGAAGCCGGAGACCATCAATTACCGGTCATTCAAGCCGGAGCGGGACGGTCTCTTCTGCGCAAAGATCTTCGGCCCGATCAAGGACTGGGAGTGTCTCTGCGGGAAGTACAAGCGGATGAAGCACCGCGGCATCGTGTGTGATAAGTGCGGTGTGGAGGTGATCCAGTCCAAGGTTCGCCGGGAGCGCATGGGACATATTGAGCTTTCCTCTCCCGTCGCCCATATCTGGTTCCTCAAGGGACTGCCGAGCCGTATCGGCACGCTGCTCGACATGACGCTCAGGCAACTCGAGAAGGTCCTTTATTTCGAGAACTATGTGGTAGTGGACGGCGGGGATACGCCGCTCAAGCATAAGGAACTCCTGACGGAAGAAA
Organism: Nitrospirota bacterium; assembly: GCA_963790205.1. Taxonomy (GTDB): domain Bacteria; phylum Nitrospirota; class UBA9217; order UBA9217; family UBA9217; genus CAWBNQ01. The sequence goes on along the minus strand of CAWBNQ010000012.1, from coordinate 10,466 downwards.
GATTTCGTAAGGCACAACTCGAATACGGTTCCAGCGCCTTTAAGGCCGGCATGGGTGCCGAGGCGATTCGGGAAATGCTCAGGGCCATCGACCTCGAGGTCGAATCCGAGGAGATTCGCAAGAAGATCGAGACCGCCACTTCTATGGCGACCAAGAAAAAACTTACAAAGCGGCTCAAGGTGATAGAGGCTTTCCGCAAATCCGGCAACAAGCCCGAGTGGATGATCCTCGATGTGGTCCCCGTGATTCCGCCGGAACTGCGGCCCCTTGTGCCGCTTGAGGGCGGCCGGTTCGCCACGTCGGACCTGAACGATCTTTACCGGAGGGTCATCAACAGGAACAACCGGCTTCGCCGGCTCGAGGAGCTCAAGGCTCCCTCGGTCATTATCCGGAACGAGAAACGGATGCTCCAGGAGGCAGTGGATGCGCTCTTTGATAACGGCAGGCGCGGACGGGTGCTGCGCGGACCGAATAAGCGGCCGCTTAAGTCCCTTTCAGACATGCTCAAGGGTAAACAGGGACGGTTCCGTCAGAACCTGCTCGGTAAACGCGTGGACTACTCCGGCCGTTCCGTGATCGTGGTCGGCCCGGACCTTAAGCTCCACCAGTGCGGCTTGCCGAAGAAAATGGCGCTGGAGCTCTTCAAGCCTTTTATTTTCAACAAGCTCGAAGAAAAGGGTTACGCCACGACCATCAAGAGCGCAAAAAAAATGATCGAGCGCGAGCGGCCCGAGGTTTGGGACGTGCTCGAAGAAGTGATCCAGGAACACCCCGTGCTTTTGAACCGCGCCCCGACGCTTCACCGCCTCGGTATCCAGGCATTTGACCCGGTACTTGTCGAGGGCAAGGCAATCCGCCTCCATCCGCTTGTCTGTGCGGCGTTCAACGCGGACTTCGACGGCGACCAGATGGCGGTCCATATCCCGCTCTCCGTTGAGGCCCAGCTCGAGGCACGGGTGCTCATGCTCTCGGTCAACAACGTGCTCTCACCGGCGAACGGCAGGCCTATCACGGTCCCGTCACAGGACATCGTGCTTGGCTGTTACTACCTGACCAAGGCCCGTTCCGGCGCCAAGGGAGAAGGGAAGATATTCTCGGGCAGGGACGAGGTGCGTATTGCCTATGACCAGCGCATGGTTGATATCCATGCCCGCGCCCGGGTCCGCATGAACGGTAAAATCGAAGAGACGACGGTCGGCAGGGTCCTGTTCAGCGATGTCCTGCCTGAAAGCATGTCCTTCTCGTCCGTCAACAAGGAGATGAACAAGAAGGAACTCGCCAAATTGATCGATGAATGCTATCGCAAGCTCGGCCTGCGGCGCACCGTTGTTCTGATCGACGATCTCAAGGAGATCGGTTTCAAATTCGCCATGCGCGCCGGCATCTCCATCTGCATTTCGGACATGCACATACCGAGCAAGAAGCAGAAATTTATCGATCAGGCGCAGAAAGAAGTGATGGAAATCCATCACCAGTATACGGAAGGTCTCATCACGAACGGCGAGCGCTATAACAAGGAAATCGACATTTGGGCGAACGTGACCGAGAAGATCGCCGACGAAATGATGGCCGAACTCGGGATGGAAGAGATCGAGCTCCGGGGCGGAAAGAAATCGGACATACAGGAAGCCCGGTCGTTCAATAATATCTTTATGATGGCCGACTCGGGCGCACGCGGCAGCACCCAGCAAATCCGGCAGCTTGCTGGCATGCGCGGACTCATGGCCAAGCCTTCGGGCGAGATCATTGAAACGCCGATCACGGCGAACTTCCGGGAAGGCCTCACCGTGCTGCAGTACTTCATCTCGACCCACGGCGCGCGCAAGGGCCTCGCGGATACGGCGCTCAAGACCGCCAACTCGGGTTACCTCACGAGAAGGCTTGTGGATGTTTCACAGGACGTGATCATCACCCAGGACGACTGCGGCACCACCGACGGCATCATCGTCGGGTCGCTCGTTGAGGGCGGCGAGATCATCGAGCCGCTGTCAGAGCGTATCCTCGGGCGCGTTGCGGCAGAGGACGTGAGGGACCCGATCACCAAGGACGTGATCGTCGGTACCAAAAGGGAGATCAATGAAGACCTTGTCAAGAGGGTTGATGAGGCGGGCATTGACCGGATCAAGATCCGTTCGGTGCTCACGTGCCAGTCTCTACGCGGGGTATGCAAGATGTGCTACGGCAGAGACCTGGGCCGTGGCAAGCTCGTAGACATCGGCGAGGCCATCGGCATCGTTGCTGCCCAGTCCATCGGCGAACCGGGCACCCAGCTGACGATGAGGACCTTCCACATTGGTGGTACGGCGAGCAAAGTCGTCGAACAGACGGTGTTGGAAGCGAAGAATACGGGTATCCTCAAGTACCTTAACGTGAATACGGTGAAGAACAAAGAAGGCGACTACGTGGTCATGTCCCGCAGCGGCAACATTGCCATCTATGATGAAACGGGGCGTGAGAGGGAAAAATACGCGATCATCTACGGGGCCCGCCTCAAGGTGCAGGACGGGAATAAAGTGGAAGTTGGCCAGAAACTGGTGGAGTGGGATCCCTATTCACTTCCGATCCTCACTGAAATCGGAGGCAAGATCGCTTTTGGTGACATCATCGAAGGCGTTACCATGCGCGAGGAAGTCGATGAAGTCACCGGCCTGTCGCGTAAGGTGATCATCGATTACCCGAACCAGAACCTGCGACCGAGGATTTCGATTAAGGACCAGCACGGCAAGACGGCTAGGCTCCCTGCGTCCAATGTCGTTGCACGATACCTCCTGCCTGCGGGAGCGCACATTCTCGTGGACAAGGGCCATGAGGTCTTCCCCGGAGACATCCTGGTCAAGATCCCGCGGGAGACGACGAAGACCAAAGACATCACGGGCGGTCTCCCGAGGGTGGCCGAGCTCTTCGAGGCGAGGAAGCCCAAGGAGCAGGCGATCATCAGCGAGATCGACGGGACGGTGGAGTTCGGCGGGTTTGTAAAGGGAATGCGCCGCATCCTCGTCAAGGATGGCATGGGAAACGAAAAAGAGTACCTCATCCCGAAGGGCAAGCATGTGAACGTGCATGAGGGAGACTGGGTGACTGCAGGGGAGCCGCTCATGGACGGCCCCGTCGATCCGCACGATATCCTGAATGTGCTCGGTCCTAACGCGCTCCAGAAGTATCTCGTCGACGAAGTGCAGCAGGTCTACCGTCTCCAGGGCGTGAGTATCAACGATAAACATATCGAGGTCATTGTCCGGCAGATGCTTCGGAAGGTAAGAATTGAGGACGCAGGCGACACTTCCTTCCTGATCGGCGAGCAGGTGGACCGCTTCGCTTTTGTGAAGGAAAATGAGACCGTGATCGCCAAGGGTGGAAAGCCGGCGACGGCGCGGCCCATTCTTCTTGGCATCACCAAGGCGTCGCTCACCACGGACAGCTTCATATCGGCGGCGTCGTTCCAAGAGACCACCCGCGTGTTGACCGAGGCGGCTATCACCGGCGCTGTGGACGATCTCGTCGGCCTGAAGGAAAACGTGATTATGGGGAGGCTGATCCCTGCAGGAACGGGTATGACCGAGTACCGTAACACCTATGTAGAAGTAGAAGCCGAGGCCTCGCAGGATACAGCAGAATAGAGGATACGGCCGAGCGCTATGAGGACGCCGCTCTGTGCGTTCGGCCATTAGTTATTAATTTAAAGGAAATAAAAAAAATCTTGACAAGAAGCTCATTTACCGATATAATCACCGGGTTTTGACTCAATGTTATTGAAACTTTGCTATGTTTCTGTTTTTAAGGAGTAATTAACGTGCCAACAATTAGTCAACTGGTAAGAAAAGGCAGGTCACTGGCTGCTACGAAGACCAAGAGCCCTGCACTCAGAAGTTGCCCTCAGAAGAGGGGGGTTTGCATCAGAGTGTATACCACGACGCCGAAGAAGCCGAACTCGGCCCTCCGGAAGGTGGCTAGGGTGAGGCTCACGAACGGTATGGAAGTTACTACCTACATTCCCGGGGTGGGGCACAATCTGCAGGAACACTCTATCGTGCTCATCCGCGGCGGGAGGGTGAAGGATTTGCCGGGCGTTCGTTATCATATTGTGAGAGGGACGCTCGATACCGTTGGGGTTGCAAATCGTAAGCAAGGTCGCTCTAAGTACGGCGCAAAAAGGCCTAAATAATAGCTAAGGAGCAGGGTCAAACCGGTGCCTCACGGGGCAACAGATTTGACGGAACACTATGCCGAGAAAAAGCGTTGTTGTAAAAAGAGAAGCATTACCGGATCCAAAATATAACAGCAAAATGCTCGCTAAGTTCGTAAACGTGCTCATGCGCAAGGGCAAGAAGAGCACGGCTGAGGCCATTTGCTACAAGGCGCTCGATCGAATTCAGCAGAAGACCAATGGCGACCCGATTGCTATTTTTAAAAAGGCAATAGACAATCTGAAGCCAACGCTCGAGGTGAAGTCGCGCAGGGTGGGTGGCGCCTCGTACCAGGTTCCGATCGAGGTTAAGCAGCCGCGCAGGCTGTCGTTAGCGTACCGCTGGCTCAGGCTCTATGCCTCTCAACGGCCTGAAAAATCCATGGTCGAAAAGCTTGCTGGTGAAATTCTTGATGCATCGAACAACACCGGCGCAGCCGTGAAGAAGAAAGAAGACATTCACCGTATGGCAGATGCCAATAAGGCATTCGCTCATTATCGCTGGTAGGGTGCTTATCTAAGACGGAGGCAGTTTTGGCAAGGCAGTATTCACTCGAAAATACACGTAACATCGGTATCATGGCTCATATCGACGCCGGTAAAACAACGACGACGGAGCGCATCCTTTACTATACCGGTGTTTCCTATAAGATCGGCGAAGTGCATGACGGTACTGCCGTCATGGACTGGATGGTGCAGGAGCAGGAGCGCGGTATCACTATCACCTCGGCCGCAACGACCTGCTTCTGGCGGGACAAACGTATCAATATCATCGACACGCCCGGCCACGTGGACTTTACCATTGAGGTGGAGCGCTCGCTCCGCGTGCTCGATGGCGCGGTCGCGGCCTTTGATTCGGTGAGCGGAGTGGAACCTCAGTCCGAGACTGTTTGGCGTCAGGCTGACAAGTATCAAGTCCCGCGCATCGCTTTCATGAATAAGATGGATCGCATCGGTGCGGACTTTTACATGAGCGTGCAGTCGATGGTCGACCGGCTTGGTGCGAACGCGGTGCCGATCCAGCTTCCTATTGGCGCTGAAGATAAATTCCGCGGTTGCATTGATCTCGTGAAGATGAAGGCTGTCCTGTTCGACGACGAAACACTTGGTGCAAAATATGTCATTGAAGACATCCCTGCCGATCTCCTTCCCAAAGCAAAAGAGTACCGGGAGAAGATGATTGAGAAGGTTGCCGACGCTGACGACACCGTGATGGAGAAATTCCTGAACGGAGATACGCCGACGGAGGCTGAGATCATGGCCGCGATTCGCAAAGGTACGATCGCCATGAGCATTTTCCCGGTCATTTGCGGGTCTGCATTCAAGAATAAGGGCGTTCAGCTTCTCCTCGATGCAGTGGTGGACTACCTCCCGTCTCCTCTGGACATCCCTCCGGTCAGAGGCATTGGCCCTAAGGGCGAGGAAGTAGTTCGCACGGCCTCTGACAGCGAGCCTTTTGCAGGCATTGCGTTCAAGATCATGACTGATCCATTCGTGGGGCAGCTCACGTTCATCCGGGTCTATTCCGGGACGCTGACATCCGGGTCGTATGTATACAATTCTACCAAGGGGACCAGGGAGCGCGTCGGCAGGCTGCTCAAAATGCACGCGAACAAGCGTGAAGAGATAGAACAGATCTATTCCGGCGATATCTGCGCGGCTGTGGGACTCAAAAGCACGCTCACCGGGCATACGCTCTGTGATGAAAGCAAGCCGGTCATCCTGGAGGCCATGATTTTTCCGGAGCCGGTGATTTCCGTGGCCATTGAGCCTAAGACCAAGGCAGACCAGGAAAAACTGGGTTTCTCGCTTCAGAAGCTCATGCAGGAAGACCCGTCCTTCCGCGTGATGACTGATCAGGAGACCGGGCAGGTCATCATCTCGGGTATGGGTGAGCTTCATCTGGAAATCATCGTCGACCGTCTTTTGCGTGAGTTCAAAGTTGATGCGAACGTAGGCAAGCCCCAGGTGGCGTATCGGGAAACGATCAAGAAAAAAGTTACTGCAGAAGGTAAATATATTCGCCAGACCGGCGGTCGGGGCCAGTACGGGCACGCGGTGCTCGAACTCGAACCGCAGGAGCCGGGTAAGGGATTTGAGTTTGTGAATAAGACCGTCGGCGGTTCGGTTCCCAAGGAATATGTTGCGCCGATCGAGAAGGGCATCATTGAGGCTATGGAGAACGGTGTGATTGCCGGCTATCCCGTTGTTGATATGAAGGCAACCCTTATTGACGGGTCTTATCACGATGTCGACTCATCGGAAATGGCATTTAAGATCGCCGGATCTATGGCTTTCAAAGAAGGTGCGAATAAAGCCAATCCGGTGCTGCTCGAACCGATCATGGCGGTCGAGGTTGTCTGCGCCGAGGAGTATATGGGAGATATTATCGGCGATCTGAATTCCCGCCGCGGACGCGTGCAGAGCATGAATATGAGAGGTGCCGGAAGAGTCATTGCGGCGCAGGTTCCGCTTTCGGAAATGTTCGGTTACGCGACTGATATCAGGTCTAAGACCCAGGGCAGGGCGACTTATACGATGCAGTTTGCACATTACGAAGAAGTGCCAAAAACGATATCAGAGCAGATCATCGCCAAAGTTAAAGGCGAGACAGTTAAGAAGTAATCATAATTTCACTATTAATTTAGGGTTTCACTTCCCGACAGGAGGCGGACAGCATGGCAAAGGCAAAATTTGAGAGGACAAAACCTCATGTGAACGTGGGCACCATCGGCCACGTGGACCACGGCAAGACGACCTTGACGGCGGCCATCACGAAGGTGCTGTCGTTTAAGAATTTCGCGAGTTTCGTGGCCTACGACCAGATCGACAAGGCCCCGGAAGAGCGGGAGCGCGGCATCACGATCGCCACGGCGCACGTGGAGTACCAGACGGACAACCGTCACTACGCCCACGTCGACTGCCCCGGCCATGCCGACTACGTCAAGAACATGATCACCGGGGCCGCCCAGATGGACGGCGCGATTCTGGTGGTCTCGGCCGCGGACGGCCCGATGCCCCAGACCCGGGAACACATCCTGCTGGCCCGTCAGGTCGGCGTGCCCTATATCGTCGTCTACATGAACAAGGTGGACATGGTGGACGACCCCGAGTTGATCGAGCTCGTCGAGCTCGAGATCCGCGAGCTTCTGTCCAAGTACCAATTCCCCGGGGACAAGACCCCGATCATCAAGGGGAGCGCCTTAAAGGCACTCCAGAGCGAGAGCAAGGACGTCAACGCGCCTGAGTACAAGAGTATCCTGGAGCTCATGGCAGCCGTAGACAGCTATATTCCCCAGCCCAAGCGCGACATTGACAAGCCCTATCTCATGCCGCTCGAAGACGTGTTCTCCATTGCCGGCCGCGGCACCGTGGTGACCGGCAGGATCGAGCGCGGCATCGTGAAGGTGGGCGATGAAATCGAGATCGTGGGGATCAAGCCCACGCAGAAGACGGTAGTCACGGGTGTTGAGATGTTTCGGAAGCTTCTGGACCAAGGCGAGGCCGGAGACAACGTCGGCGTCCTGCTCCGGGGCGTCAAGAAGGAAGAGGTGGAGCGTGGCATGGTCCTGGCCAAGCCGGGCAGCATCACCCCCCACACCAAGTTCAAGGCCGAGGCGTACGTACTGACGAAGGAAGAAGGCGGCCGGCACACGCCGTTCTTCAAAGGCTACCGTCCCCAGTTCTACTTCCGCACCACGGACGTGACGGGAGTGGTGACGCTTGCAGAAGGCGTCGAGATGGTGATGCCGGGCGACAACATGACCTGCAGCGTTGAGCTCATCACGCCGATCGCCATGGACAAGGGCCTGCGCTTCGCCATCCGCGAGGGCGGCCGGACCGTGGGAGCAGGAGTTATCACGGAAGTTATTGAATAAGTAACTATCGATACGAGCGACAGAAGAAGGGAACGTCAGTGACACAGAAGATCAGAATACGATTAAAGGGATACGACCACAGACTGCTCGACCAGTCGGCTTTAGAGATCATGGATACAGCCAAGAGGACCGGTGCCAAGGTGTCCGGTCCGATTCCGCTGCCGACCAGGATAAACCGCTGGACAGTGCTTCGCTCTCCCCATGTTGACAAGAAGTCACGGGAACAGTTTGAAATCAGGACGCATAAGCGCCTGATGGATATCCTGGACCCTACGCCGCAGACCGTGGACGCGCTGATGAAGCTCGATCTTGCTGCAGGCGTTGATGTGGAGATTAAGCTGTAGTCGTCTTGAAACCAACCGCTGCCTCAGATGCAGGACAATGCACGAAGCGCATCCGGATCGCGGGTGAGGGGATATGAAATGAGCAAGGGGATTATCGGTAAAAAAATAGGCATGAGCCAGCACTTCAGCGGCGGGGAACTGATCCCGGTGACGGTGATCCAGGCAGGTCCCTGCACGGTGGTTCAAAAGAAGACTGCGGAAAAAGACGGCTACGAGTCTGCGCAATTGGCCTTTGAAGAAGAGAAAAAACAAGGCCGCATAACGAAAGCCATTGCAGGCCACTTTAAGAAGGCGAGCGTGCAACCGCATCGTTTTCTGCGAGAATTTCGTACGGGTGAATTCGAACAAGGGCAGGTTGTTACCGTCGACATCTTTAAAAAAGGTGAACTTGTCGAAGTGAGCGGCGTCAGCAAAGGCAAAGGTTTTGCGGGCGTTATGAAACGGCACAAGTTTTCCGGCGGTCCAGGCGGTCACGGCTCCATGTTCAACCGGGCGCCGGGCTCCATCGGCGCCAGCGCGTATCCGTCGCGTGTATGGCCCGGCAAGAAGCTGCCGGGACACATGGGAATGGACAATAAGACGATAAAAAATTTGGAGATTGTAGACGTACGGCCTGATCAGAATTTATTGTTCGTCCGCGGGGCTGTGCCGGGCGGTGATAATGGCCTGCTCCTTATCTATAAGGCTGATTAAGAGGAATAGAGGGTTATTGAAATGCCATCAGTCGTAATGGTTGATCAAAACAATAAGAAAGTAAAGGATGTGGAGCTTGCGGGCGCGTTTACCTCGGAAGTACGCACTCACCTCCTCCACTCCGCCGTGGTGAACCATCTCGCGAACAAGAGGGCCGGGACGGCCTCGACAAAGAACAAGGCGCTCGTAAGCGGCGGCGGGAAAAAGCCGTGGAAGCAGAAAGGCACCGGTCGCGCGCGCGCGGGAAGCACTCGTTCTCCGCTCTGGCGGCACGGCGGTACCTGCTTCGGTCCTATGCCGAGGGATTACTCATACTCGCTTCCGAAGAAGGCGAAGCGGGCGGCATTGGTCGACGCAATTGCATCAAAAGTCGCTGAGAATAAACTGATCGTAATTGACACCCTCAATCTGGCGGAGCCCAAGACTAAATTGATGTCTGCTTTGCTCGAGACCCTCGGTGTGCAGGAAAACGCTCTCGTGCTCATTAAGGACGAGAACAAAAACCTGACCCTGGCTGCCAGGAACATCCCGTCGGTAAAAGTGCTGAGAATGGGCAACATCAATGTCTATGATGTGCTCAAGTACCGGTACCTCCTTACGACCCAGGATGCCCTGACTGTCATGCAGGAGGTATACGGGAAATGAGCATGGATTTCTATGACGTCATACGGGTGCCGCGGATAACCGAAAAAGGCACTCGCCTTAAGGAAAAAAACAACGTTCTGACCTTCGAAGTAAGGACCGACGCGAACAAGGTGCAGGTCCGGAAGGCGATCGAGGGCATCTTCAAGGTGAAGGTGGCCGATGTTACAACAGTGAAAAGCGCGGGTAAAAAGAAGCGCATGGGCCAGCGGCTTGGCCGCACGTCGGACTGGAAGAAAGCCTATGTTACGCTCAAGCCTGGTGAGAAGATTGACATATTCGAGGGTGCTTAAATGCCGGTAAAGACCTATAATCCAACATCCCCTGGAAGGCGTTTCCAGACCACGTCAACATTCGAGGAAGTGACCCGAAGCACGCCGGAAAAATCTCTGGTCAAGAAACTTACCCAGAGCGGCGGCCGGAACAACCGCGGCAAGATAACGGTGCGGTACCGGGGCGGTTGGCATAAGAAGAAATACCGGATCATCGATTTCAAACGCGACAAGTCCGGCATTCCGGCAACGGTAGCACATATCGAGTATGATCCGAACCGCTCGTCGAGGATTGCGCTTCTGAATTACGCCGACGGCGAGAAACGATACATCATCGCTCCGGTGGGCCTCAACGTCGGCGACGGCATCGTGTCCGGTCCGGCCGCGGATATCAAGCCGGGCAATGCGTTACCCATCAGCGCGATTCCCGTCGGTACGGTTCTTCACAATGTAG
>CAWBNQ010000011.1:0-198065 GCA_963790205.1 Nitrospirota bacterium | reverse complement strand
GTGCACGCTAGCAGTTTATGATAAAAATCCTAGAGAAAATTGGGTGACACTTTTCCGTTGATCGTAACGGTAATAAACCCTTTCATCCTCAGCCAGGCCTCGACGGCGATCCGCCAGGCTGCTTGCGACTGAACACTACCATCACTGCATAGTATATCACCTTGCAAGTTTGTCATCCAGTCATAGGCAGCGCTCCTTTCCCATTTGGTAAACGTTTTTTTGTTCGTGAAGTACACTTGGCAGGCGTTGCCGCCATGCAGGCACGGACGGGGTTGGTGGTTAAGGTCATGTTCAACCGTCGATGCATATGCCTCCATGTGCTCGCGCGGACAACTGGACTTATACAAGAGTTTTGCAGCAAGCCCGTTCTTCAGCTCGGTTTGTGCCTCTTCGATCGCGCCGTTGTAGGGCGGATAATGGACTGGACTGTTCAACGGCAGGACGAAGTAGTCGGCGAGCACAGCATTGACCGCTGCATGATTCAGGTTCGCGCCATTGTCGCGCTTGAGGAACAGAGGCGCACCGAAGCGATCGAAGGTCGCTGCGAGATAGCCGGATATCTCTTCGCCGCAGGGCACATCTCCCGTCATAGGAGTGAACTTGTAGCGAGACGCGAGGTCCTGCATATGGTTCAGGTACACCTTGCCACCGTCTGTGTCACGATGTTTGTATTCACAGGGGTCCATTGACCACGCGACGTTTGGCACGTTCCAGCTGATCCGCCGCAGATTCTGACGATGGAGTGTATTGAGGTCATGCCTCGCCATAGCGACCATGCTCTGCAGGTCTCGCCGTGACACAGAGGACGCGTGGCTCCCGTATAATGCGCCCGTGCCCTGCGTGCGGCTCTGCCCGTGAGACAGCTTTGCGATATCCCCTGTAATCCCCTCAAGATCCGGAGGCTTGACCTTGGGAGGACCCGGTTGCCGCACGAGGGGCGTGGCGTTCTTCTGTCGCAGACGCCAACGGATAAAGCTCGGGTAGGGGAGCCTCACGGCACTGCAGATCTCCTGGTAGTGCATACCGGTTTTCTCTCTCATCCGGTCAACAACGGCAAGCATACTGGTTATCATTTCTTCCTTCGCTTTCGTTTTTTTTCCTCCGACTCGTCAGCTCTTTTTTTCACACGGGCATTGTGGAGTTCATACGCGTGCAGCATGTCCCGCACTTCTACCGTTTTCTTAGCGACAAAGAGCTTGTTCTGGAGCTCAGCGATTTGCTCCTGTAAACGCTGTTTCTCCTCGTCCTGCGGTATACTCGGCCTTCCAGGGGATTTATCCTCCATGGCCTCGGTCATCGCCTGTAATGCCCGGCGCTCCCACTCGTAGTAGGTCTTCCGCGACACGCCGAGCCTCCGTGCGCCTTCCTCGGCCGTGATCTGGCCGCTGCGCACTGCAAACACCACCGCAGTCCGCTTTCGGGCAAGCTCCTTGTCTTCTGAGTCGCTCATGCACACCGACCTTTCCGTTATGGGGTCTCAGCCTTGCGCAGGGGGGAGCTTTCGGGCTTCAGGTCCTTTAGCTTCTCCGGTTTCCTTGCTTCCTGCGCCTTCGACAGCGTCTTTTCCAGCCTGTTCTGTACCGGGAGCATCAGGCGCTTTTTCTCCAGCATCGTCTGCAGCCGCGGGCTGAGCGCCGGCCCCTTGTCCAGGATCACCCGGGGTTCCAGAGCCTGGAGCATTCCCTCCATCGCCCGTTTCTGCCACTGGGAGAGCACCATCCACGGTATCCCCATCTCCCGGCATACTTCCGCCGGCCTCCGCCGCTCCGTCCATATTGAGAGAACCGCCCGGCATTTCTCCATCGCCCCGTGGTTTGTCATCTGCCGCTTCTTCTCGCTTTTTATCTTCTCCGTTTTTTCCATGGCCGGCCCCTTCTTCGTTTAGATTGTAGACTACTTCCTGCGTGGTGTCATCCTCTTCATCGTCAACCGATAGACGCAGCTTGCCCTTTTCCGCCCGCAGCACTACCGACTGCCCCTCCATGCGGCCCACCATGTAGAACGGCAGCTTGGGCTTCCCGCGGAGCGCCATCTCGAGGAGATTCTCCTGGATGCCATGCTCGATCGTCTTCCTGAGCTCGCTCTGGATCTCAAAATACCGGTCCGCGGGACACAGGCCGCCGATCCCCTGGTGCGGTCGTTTGTGGTTGTAATACTTCACCCACTGCCGTATCCGCTCGGCGGCGTCCTCGAAGCTATCGAACTGCGCTCTGACAAGAAACTCCAGGTAGATCGTCTTCCAGAACCGTTCGATTTTGCCCAGGGTCATAGGGTGGTGTGGTTGGGATTTGATGTGGTGGATCTTGTCTTTCTTGAGCTCCAGCTCAAAACGGCTGTGCCCGCGCCAGCTCGTATACTGCCGCCCGTTATCCGTGAGCATCTCTTTCGGCGGGTTGTACTCGGAGGACGCCCGGCGGTATACCTCGATAACGTTCTGGCCCGTCTGAGTGCGGAAAAGCTCGAGCCCCGTGATGTAGCGGGAGTAATCATCGATGTAGCCGATCAGGTACGCATAGTGGCCGCCAAGACGGAACGTGAAGATGTCCGTTTGCCACAGCTGGTTCGGCGTTGATCGTTCGAAAAAACGGGGACGGGTGATATTACGCTGACGCTTCTTAGGCGGGGACTTGATGAGGGATGAATCGTGAAGGGTCTTGCGGACTGTTTCAGGGCTGGCGGAAAGAAAAAACGCCCTCTTTAAAACCTGTGAAATGCGCTTGATGCCGAAGAGCGGGTTGGCTTCTTTTACCTCGACGATCTTCTGCCTTACCGGAGAAGGAAGACTGCGCCCCTTACCTCTGTAATGCGTTGCGAGCCCCGCTTCGCCATGACGACGATAGTCGCGCACCCAGCGCCCGACCGTCCCACTGCTCAATCCGCATTCCTGCCGAATCACCGAAGCAGGGACGCTTTCTTCAACAAACTTTTTGACGACTTGAAGCTTGAAATCCGGTCCATACCGCTTGCTTCGTTTCGGGAACTTCCTTTTCCTGCCTACTTGCTGTATACTCTTTTCTGGTTTCATGATGACACTCCTTTCAAAACCTAACTTTGGAGTGTCACCCTATTTCCTCAAATCCTTGTTATCATAAACTGGTCGCTAGGACACCCATCTCATACCCGTAATCGATGGCGGTATTTTGATACAAAAGAAAAAAAATGGTGATTTGCAGAGTGCTGACTGGAAAGCACACGTAGCTTATCCAACAAGAAAATGCCTTGAATGTCTTGAACAATATGACCCGGGCCTTGTACAGATGGAACGCGAAGGGCACCTCGATGATCCATCATATATAAAAGGCCTTTCAGATGATCATATTTTGAAGAGAAATGAGAATGTCTTCCCTTTCAGTCAAAATCTCGCTTCATTGCAAGTTTTACAGATGCTATCAATGGTTATAAATCCTTTAGGCATATCGAACTCAGGAGAACAAAATTATCATTTTGTAACCGGAACTATGGATGTTGCTCGTGGAGGGAAATGCAATACCGGGTGCCTATATCCACCAATTGCTGCTCTGGGAGATAAAGCAGGATGGATAGTCACAGGTCGGCATCTGGCAGCCGAGCAAAGAAGAAAAGCGGAAATAAGTTCGCGTAGACTATTTATAAGGCTATACGAACATTTTAAAAAATTTTTATTGGATTTAATAAAGCGGAATTTTAACCGCGTGCAAAAGGTCTAGCTACCTCTCAAGAGGGCCACAGCGTAAGGCCGCACACTCATCAGCTTTGCGTTCTAATAGAGTTGGACCATTAGAAGGCCTCTACTGTATTCTGCACTTTTGGCAGGCTTGGGAGTGATCAGTAACTTGCCCGTGACGAACCCAATGAAACTATTATATGTAACTGACCTACATGGAGTTGTATGGAAATATGACCGCCTTTTTGACCTCGCAAAGCGCACTAGGGCTGACGTGGTTATTAATGGCGGAGATATGCTGCCTAAAAGCGGCGATCTATTCAAACAAGGAAATTTTATAACTGATTATCTTTCAAAGTATTTTGATCGATTGGGCCGGGAGGGCATCTTTTTTCTCTGTTATTTGGGCAATGACGATCTTAAAATATTTGATGAGCTATTTGACAATACCTGTCGGCAGTTTCCTCACATAATCAATCTTGCCCAGAAGAAGTATGAGATCGGAGAATTTGAATTTATTGGAATGAATTACGTTGTCGATTATCCCTTCCGACTGAAAGATCGGTGCCTTCGAGATACTTCAGGTTACGTCATAGGCCAGCAATACGGAACCGCGCTTATTTCTAATGCAAACGGGTGGCAAAAAATATCAGACTGGTCAAGCTATATAAAGACTCTCCCTACGGTTGACGAAAAGGTCAAGCGCCTGCCCATCCCTGCTGATGCATGTAAATCTGTTTATATTATTCATATGCCGCCTTCAAGGATCGGTTTAGATGTATGCTATAATGGCAAAAAGGTCGGATCCGAGGCTATATATACATTCTTAGCCGAGCGGCAACCTAAGCTTGCACTGCATGGACACATCCATGAATCTCCCGAGGTATCCGGCCTATGGCAAGCACATATAGGGAATACTATATGTGTTCAGCCAGGGCAGTCCTATAACGACTTAGTGTATGTTGAGATTGATCTGCCCAATATGAAAATTGAGAGAAAGCTTGCGTGCGCATAAAAAATGCCTGCGCGTGAACAGACGCAAGAATTCTTTTTTTGCGATGAACTTGTATTAACGAAGTAGTGTATGATTGGCAAGCTGTTGGTTCCTTTTTACACGATTGGCCAAAGAATGGGTTCTTTTGAACAAAAAGCGCTAAAAGCATTGCTAAGACTATTGGCCAAAAGATGCTTCCCCTCGCTGCAAATATAGACTACATTTTTTTACAAGTCGCTGATTTTACAGCTTTGTGAATCCCGAATTGCACTATTGGCAAACGGATGCTTCCCTTTCAGAGTGGCCAAAAGATGCTTCCCCGCTATTCATCGAGATGGGAATAGTGACAATCAGTATTTTTGTTGTTTTGTTTCAAGGAATAGCGACTTCAACAGATACGGGAAATAGTGCTGCGTCGAATGAAAGATAAAACGCCCCCGCTATTTACTGCTCCTTGATCCGATATTTCTTCAACTTATACCTGAGCACCCGCTCGCTGATGCCGAGCTTTTCCGCGGCGCGCGTCTGGGTCCCGCCGGACTCTTTGAGCGCTTCGAGGATCAGGCCGCGTTCCACGGTGTCAAGCGTCTCGTTCAGAGAGCCTTTTAACTCCCGTCCCGGCAACGCATCCTCCGTCATTGCCGCTTGAACATGGATCGGGAGGTCTGCGCCGGTGATGATTTCCTTCCTCGAAAGAACAACAGCGCGTTCGATGATATTTTCGAGTTCCCGTACGTTCCCCGGATACGAGTAGCGCATAAGCAGGTCCCGGGCCTCGGCGGAAATACCGGAGATCTTTTTTTTGTTTTCCTTGCCGTACTTCGCGATAAAATGGCCCAACAGGACGGGGACATCTTCTTTTCTTTCCCGGAGCGGCGGGATCACGAGGGAGACCACGTTCAGCCGGTAATACAGGTCTTCCCTGAATGTGCCTTCCCTGATCGCCTTCTCGATGTCCCGGTTCGTTGCGGTAATGACGCGCACATCGGTCTTGATGGTCTGGTTCCCGCCGAGCCGCTCGAACTCCCGCTCCTGGAGGACCCGGAGGAGCTTCACCTGCATGCCCGGCGTGAGTTCCCCGATCTCATCGAGGAAGAGCGTCCCTTTGTCCGCAGCCTCGAACCGGCCGATCCGTTTCGCGGCCGCGCCGGTAAAAGCGCCTTTCTCGTGGCCGAAGAGCTCGCTTTCGAGCAGCGTCTCGGGCAGGGCCGCGCAATTCACCTTGATGAGCGGGAAGCCGGCGCGCGGGCTGTGGTAGTGGATCGCTTTTGCCACCAGTTCCTTTCCCGTGCCGCTCTCGCCCCGAAGCAGGACCGTGGCATTGCTCGAGGCCACGCGACCGGCGAGGTTCAATACCTCTTCCATGGCGCTGCTGACGCTCACGATCTCGTCGAACTTATACCGCTCTCTCAGCTGCTCTTTCAGCTCGATATTTTCACGGATCAGGTTCTGACGTTCGGAAATTCTGTCGATCAGCACCACGAGCTGGTCAAGGTCGATTGGTTTGGGGAGATAATCGTAAGCGCCTGCCTTGATGGCCTTGACCGCGGTCTCGATGGTGCCGAAGGCCGTCATGATGATCACCGCCAGATCGGGATTGATCTTGCGCGCTTCATCCGAGGTCCGAAGCGCGTCCACGCCGGGGATGTTGCAGTCCGTCAGAAACACGTCGTACCGGTCTCGCCGGATAGCCTCGACGGCATCGTCCACCCGTGCCACTGCAAGGACATCATAGCCTTTTTGGACGAGGTAATCCTCGATCCTCCTGCGCTCCCCGGCCTCATCGTCCATGATCAATATGCGCGCTTCGTTCATACGTTTACATCACCTAACCGGACAAGCCGGAACCAAATTAACCACGAAGTCCACACTCCGCACCGGCGTTACCACTGGTAACCGCCGGATACCGGCGAAGATGCAGATATTTATTCTATCGTATATTTCTTAGCGCCTTAGCGTCTGGCAGAATGCTTTATGATTTTATCATACAAATTGAACACGATGCCTTCCCGCAGGCCCCAATCGCTTACCAATATCGTACTAAATCCAAAGCGCTCCATGATTTCCTGGGTCACGATAGCGCCGGCCAGGATAATGTCTTCGCGGCCGCGCTCGAGGCCGGGAAGGTCTCTTCGTTCTTTGAGCGTGCTTTTGCCGAGCGTTCGTACCATGCCGTCAACGGCACTCCGGGTCAGTATCGACCGGTTGATCCGGTCGGGATCGTACACGGCAAGGTTCATGTCCATGGCGGCGAGCGTCGTTATCGTTCCTGCGGTCCCCACGAAAACGCATGCAGGACCTGGGCGAAGCAGGACGCCCTGCCGTTCCAGTGCTTTTCTGACCGATCGTCGGAGCCGTTCCAACTCCTCTTCTGACGGCGGATCGTGACGTATGAACCGTTCGGTGAGATAAACAGCGCCGAGCGGAAGGCTCATTGCGCTGGGCTCCCCGCCGGGATGGGTAATGATGATCTCGGTGCTGCCGCCCCCGATGTCTATAACAAGCGCGGAGGAAAGAGGACCTTTTTCTCCCGAACTCGTGCTTCGCAGCGCCCGCGAGACGCCCAGGAGCGTAAGCCGGGCCTCAGCTTCCCCCGGGATGACACGGATGTCGAGGCCGGTTCGCTGCTTCACCTCAGTAATAAATTCCCGGGAATTTGATGCTTTTCGAAGAGCGCTGGTCCCCACGGCGTCGACTTGACGGGCGGCATACTGATGGATACGCTCGCTGAAATCGGCGAGGGCCTTTATCGACCGTTCCCGGGCGTCGCGGGAAAGCACGCCGGTGCGGTCGAGGTCCTGTCCCAATCGGGTAATTCGTCTGTCGGAGCCGATTTCACGGTATGATGCGGGGCCGAGCTCAGCGATGAGGAGGCGGAGGGTATTCGTTCCGATATCGATCCCCGCGAGGATCATGCAAGCAGCATGTCCTTGAGCTGGGCGCTGTAAGCCTTTACGCGCATGGCGAGCAGTGTCGTAATTGTCAGCAGCAGCCTGGATGCGGTCCGGGGGTCCAGGTCCATAAGCGCCTGAAAATCCTTTCTCGTGATCAGGAGAAGTTCAACTGCCGTCTCGGACCGGGCGGTCACCATCCTGCTCCCTTCCTGGAGCAGGGCAAGCTCTCCGAAAAACTCACCGGGGCCCAGCAGAAGCAGATCCTTCTCTTCTCCTTCGCCGGCCATCACGCTGATCCTGACGTTTCCGCTTTTGATGATATAGAGCGCCTCGGCGGGCATTTTTTCCGTGAAGATGGTCATGTTCGACTTTATCAGGCGTTCCTGAAACAGCCCTGAAGCAAGCTGAAGTTCTTCCAGCGCTGCTGCCTTTAAAAAGCATCGTCTTCTGCAACACATCTAAATTATTATTGTCCATGTTCTCTTTCGTGAACCGTCCCGCTGCAGACATTCCGCCCCGCACAGTGCAATAACACAGCTGAGAATTATTATAGGCTGACACATTTTATTTGTCAAGAATATGTGCTCGCAGCCCGCAGCCCGGATATAAGCCCCCAGCGATGCGCGGGCACGGTGAAAGATAAAGAGAAATGAAAATTTAGCTTTCTTGAGGGACGGCCATGATCGTTTTTCGTTCGCTAAGCGTCACCAGCCCCGGTTTCGCTCCCTTCGGCTTTTTTACCTGTCCCGCGAGCGTGTATGTCACCGCGACCTTGCCCGCAGCTTTTCCTTTGCTGTGGAAGGCTGCCAATGAGGCGGCCTTGGCGAAAACGTCCGGAGGAATGTCCTTGCCCTCAGGATTTTTGATCAGCACGTGAGAGCCGGGCAGGCCCTCGGCGTGAAGCCAAAGGTCTTTGGGCCGTGCAATTTTTGTAGTAAGGTAGTCGTTGCCAGCAGCGCTCTTGCCTACGAGGATGTCCCAGCCCTGGTACGCTATCTTCCTGAAGGGGGCCGGCGCAGGACCGGTCTGCTTTTTGCTTTTTTCCTGCGCTTCTCCTGATAGATAGCCGTTCGCAACAAGATCGGAATGGATTCGGTCGAGTGACTCACTCGTGCCCGCCTTTTCCAGGTCTGACAAAAAAGACCTCAGGTGTGAAGCTTCATCCCCGGCGAGCTTCAACCGCGCTGCAATGATCTCTTTTCCTTTTTTTGCTTTTTTGTACTTTTTAAAATAGAGTTCCGCGTTGCCTGCCGGCGATCGTTTAGGGTCCAATCGAAGAAGCACTGTTTGTCCGTCATGGCCCCTCACCTCGGCCTGTTCCCTGCCCCGTTCCAGGCGTTGCAGGTTCGCCAGAATGAGCTCGCCGGCCCGTTTGTATTCCTCGGACTGTCCTGTCGCTTTCAAATCAACGGATAAGGCCTCGATCCTCCGTTCCTCCTTCGCCAGTATCTTTTTCACACGCGAGCGGAGCCGGGTACGAAACGAATCAAAATCCCTGTTTTGAATAAGCTGGTCAAAGAAAAATTCCACTTCACGGTTTGCGCTGAGGGGCCCGTTTTGCTCCCGGCCAGGCTCCTGACCGCCGCGTGTTTTTGCGGAAGAAATCGTACCATGCGCTTGTGACGTTTTTTTTTCCAGCGGGACATACTGGATTCCCGGCACCATCGGGCGCTTCACAGAGTCCCCAAGCGGTATCGGATAATAGACGGCGAGGATCTTCAGGGATTCATCGGTAATCAGGATATTGGCCGCCGGACCGGTGAGCTCGAACAGGAGACGGTATCCCGTTCCCTGTCTTGAAAAACGGATTTCCGCCACGCGGTCCTGATTCAGCAGGGAAACCCTGGTTATCACGGCCCCCGCCGCATGGCTCCTGAGATACAGGCCGAATCCGCAGGGAGATGCAGCGGCAGCGGGCTTTTTCGTCACCAGATGCAGGCGGGGCATGGAGCGGTCCGGCGAGAGCAGGAGATAGTAATGCGTCCGGTCCCGCCTGAGCAATACATACAGCGCTCTTCCGGTCCCCTCGTAAACGCGTTCCACGCGCGCGCCGGTGATGAGGTGCGAGAGTTCATCAATGACAGAAGAAAGTATTTGAAAGTTCATGGAACGTTATTCCGCACCGTGTATCGACATGGTCTGGACTACGGCCCGCAGTCCCGGGGCTCGCAGTTACGGCACCTGCAGAATTTTGTGCGCCTGGGGAATGACGCGCACGTCGCCGATGATGCCGAGCGCGGCATTTTGAAATTCCATGAGCATTGCCGGGTCAGGCGCGAGAGGACCGGCAGCAGGCTGAAGAATGAACGCCAGAGAGGCATCGTGCCCGGCAATGAGCTTCGCCGAGGTCAGGATATCGTGCAGCACGGTATCGGTGGTCACGACAGCCTTTACAAAAAGCCTTTTCCCGCCTGCGGCAGCAAGAAATCGTCTGTGTTCATCCCAGAACGGACGCTGGCCCGTGGCTGAGGGAAGTTTAAAATCCATGCTCACCACGTCGATCATTTCCCGAAGCCCCTCCATGGCTTGATACCGGAGACCGTTGGTTTCGAGATAGATAAGGAACCTGCTTCGAATTGCGGGGAGCCATTCGGCCAAAAAATCAGGGTGCAGCAAAGGCTCTCCCCCCGTAAGGCTGATGACAGGACGGGATGGCCCGGGGATTACCAAACGCGAGCAAAACTCCGTCAGTTGACTCGGCGAAAGCGGATCAGGCACACGATCATGGTCGAAAGAAAGGGGTGACTTCTGCGCGCGGCAAAAGCCGTTGTCAGCCCGGCCGTTCAGTCCCCGGGCGGCGGCGGTATCGCAGTACCGGCATCGCATATCGCAGCCGATGAACCGGACAAAAATGTGCCGTTGGCCGATCCAGGGGCCTTCACCTTGAATTGATGAAAAAATTTCTTCGACAAATGCATGTTCCATATGCCGAATAATACCGAAAGACCCTATGAATTACAAGAAATTATCGGAGTACTACCCCGAAAATACCCCGACCCTTCAGGCCCGGACAGCGGACCATAAAAAAATGCATGCATGAATCCAGGAGGAACCCACTCGAGAGGGCATCGTTACATCTTGACAAACAAGCTCGAATCAGGTAATTTAATAATTAAGTAGGAGGAGTCATGCTTCATAGAATTACCCTTATTTTACTCGCGGTTAGTGTGGTCATCATCCTGCCTTTTCAACAGCTTCAGGCGCAGGACCAGGCACCCCCGCAGCAGGGTCCGGCAGGGATCCCCTCCCAGCTGAAACCTCCGTCAGAAGACGTGGCCCAACTTGATGAAACAATCGATGATGCGGCTGACGTAAAACCCTACGACATCCCCATGATCCTGAACGACAGCGTCGAGAACCATCTTGAATATTTCAAGACGCGCGGGCGGGACGTATTTCAGCTCTGGCTCGACCGTTCCGCGCGGTATATTCCCGTTATGAAGGACATCTTCAAGGAGAAGAACCTCCCCGAAGATCTCGTCTATGTAGCCATGATCGAGAGCGGCTTCAATCCCTACGCAGTGTCGTGGGCGCGGGCAGTGGGCCCCTGGCAGTTCATGCCCGCCACCGGCAAGCTCTATGGTCTCAAAATAGACTGGTGGATAGACGAACGCAAGGACCCCATCAAGTCCACCTACGCCGCGGCCGAACACC
Organism: Nitrospirota bacterium; assembly: GCA_963790205.1. GTDB lineage: Bacteria > Nitrospirota > UBA9217 > UBA9217 > UBA9217 > CAWBNQ01. The sequence continues at coordinate 186,880 of CAWBNQ010000011.1, read as the reverse complement.
TGAAAGACCTCCACAATCTCTTCGGCTCCTGGTCGCTTGCCCTCGCTTCGTACAACGCAGGCGCCGGCAAGGTGCAGCGCGCCGTGCTCAGGACGCGCTCCGATGACTTTTGGGACCTGAAGGCTTCCCGTTACATCCGGAAGGAAACCAAGAACTACGTGCCCAAGTTTATGGCCGCGACCATCATCGCAAAGAACCCAGGCGCATACGGATTTATCGTATCCAAATACGAACCGTACAAATTCGACGAAGTCGTGGTCGAGCAGAGCACCGACCTCCGCTTGATCGCCCGTTGCGCCGGCTGCTCCTACGAGGAGATCAAGGAGTTGAACCCCGAAATCCGGCGTTGGGTGACGCCGCCTCAGTTCAGCAAGTATACCGTGAAGATCCCGGCCGGCAAAAAAGAATTGTTCCAGGCGAACTACGCCGCCGTCCCGCCGGAACAGAAGATCACCTGGGAACGGCATGAGGTCAGGAAAGGCGAAACGCTGGCCGGGCTTGCCAAACAGTATAACACGACCCCCGAAGCGATCCGCGATATCAACGGGCTCAGAAAAAACAGGATCCTGCCCGGCAAACACGTCCTTATTCCCGTCGACACCAACGGCAAGACCCAGGACATGAGCTACCTTACTCCGGAACAGGGAAGCAAACAACAGCAGATCCTCTACCGGGTACGCCGGGGAGAAACGCTTTCGAGGATCGCGAGAAGGCACAACGTGACCATTGCCGACATTAGGGAGTGGAACAAGGGGATCGGCAGTTCGGTCCGCGCCGGCCAGAAGATCAAGCTCGTGGTGGATGTCGATCAGATATAACCGGACGCGCGATGCCCAAACAGCAGAAAAGGCCGGGAAAAGCTTCCCGGCCTTTTTTATTGCTGTTCTGAGGTATCTGTCGCAGAAGAAACGACCACCGTCCTGCTACGCCAGTCCGGTGATGACCCGGTGCACTTCATCACTCAGCTCTTTGATCCTATAGGGCTTCGTCACGACGCCGTCAAACCCGTGTTTTCTGAAATCGGCCATGACCGGGTCATTGGAATAGCCGCTCGAGACGATCGCCTTGACGCCGGGATCCAGGTCGCGAAGCTTCCTTAATGCCTCTTTTCCGCCCAAGCCCCCGGGCACGGTCAGGTCCATGATCACCAGGTCAAAAAGGCGGCCCTCATCCCTGGCCTGACGATATCGCTCGACAGCCTCGCCGCCGTCTGAGGCGTATACGACGCTGTATCCAAGCCTTTTGAGAACATTTCCTGTCGTCTCTCTGACCTCTGCTTCGTCATCCATCACCAGAATGGTGCCGGTCCCCCGGCGAACCGCTCCTTCCTCGACCTTAGCCAGCAGCTTCGTTTGCCGCGACGCGGGCAGAAACACGTGAAAGGTCGTCCCCTCGCCCAGTGCGGATTCTACCGTTATGTGTCCGCCGTGCTTTTTTACAATGGAATAGGTGGTGGCAAGACCGAGTCCGCTGCCCTTCTGCTTGGTCGTGAAGTAAGGGTCGAAGATCTTCGCCAGATGTTCTTTCGGGACGCCGACGCCCCGGTCTTCAACGGAGATACAGACATAGCCTTCTTCTCTCACCGGAAGGACGCCATGGGCCCGGTCCGTAATATTACAGCAGCGTATCGCGATGGTCCCGCCTTCCGGCATGGCATGATCGGCATTGATGACCAGATTATGAATGACCTGGCTTATCTGGCCCTCATCAACCTCGACAAGCTTCAGGCCCTCGGCAATTGAAAACTCGTAATTCACCCGTGAGCCCCGCAGGGCGAAGCTTGCAGACTCCTTGACCAGTTCGCCGATGTCCGCCAGTTTCTTGACCGGCGCGCCGCCCTTGGAGAAGGTCAGCAGCTGGCGGGTCAGGTCCTGTGCCCTGAGCGAGGCCTTCTCAGCGCCGACAAGCTGTTTGAACGCCTGATGCTCGGGGTCGATGTCGAGCATGGCCAGCCCGATGTTGCCGAGGATGGACGCCAGGAGGTTGTTGAAATCGTGGGCAATGCCGCCGGCAAGAATGCTGACGGACTCCAGTTTCTGGGCTTTGAGGAGCTCTTCCTCCATCATTTCGCGGTCAGCGATCTCTTTGCGCAATTTCTCGTTCGTTCTGGTAAGCTCCGTTGTGCGCTCCTCTACCAGTTTGACGAGCTGCTCGCGGTGGCGTTTCATGATTTCTTCGGCTCGTTTGCGTTCGGTTATGTCCCGGATGATCCCCACCATGGCTATGGGGACCGCATTATCATCCTTCACCAATGCGGCTGAAAGCCAGATGGGGAATATTCTGCCGTCCTTATGGACCACCATGAGCTCGCCGTTCCATCTGCCGTTGTCTCGAATAGCCGGGAAGATGAACTGTCCGGCGAATTCCCTGTCTGCGTTCATTTCGTTGACGTTTTTCCCGAACAGTTCGTCCGGCGAGAACCCGTAGATGTCCCTCACCGCCTTGTTGGAATAGACGATGGTGCCGTTCAGGTCCACGATTTGGATGCCGTCCATGGCTTCCTCGATGGCCTCGGAGAACAATTTCAGCGTTTCGCCGGCTTTTTTCCGTTCAGTGATGTCACGGGCCGTTTCTATTCCCGCAACGGTCTTGCCGCTGAAATCGATGAGCGGCGATGCTTTGATTTCCAGGGTCCGGGCTTCTCCGTTCCGCGCAACGATCTTTTCCAGCGTGTGAATCCCGCCGTCCTGGAACGATGCGGCAACCGGGCAGCCGGTACAAAGGGAATCGCTATCGGAGTACGCTTTATAGCAATATTGGCCGGTTTTGTCTCCCTCTACCATTTTTTTGTGGACATGGTTCTGATAGATGATCCGGTAGTCCCGGTCCACGATACTGATGCCGTCACCGATGGCCGCAAGGATCGATTCCGAGCGGGCCTTCTCTTCCTCGATCCTCGTCATGGCCTTCTTTAACTCTTCTTCCGCCTGTTTGCGTACCGTAATGTCTCTCGCAATACCCTGTGTCCCGGCGAACTTTTCGTGCTTGTCTCTGAGTTTCCGTACATTATGCAGAACAGTCAACGCTTTCCCGCTTTTGGTTATGTACCGGTTCTCAAAATTAAGCACGTCCTTGTTCAAGTCGGCCAGCTCTTTGAGCTTTTCCAATGTCCTCTCCCGGTCTTCGGGATGGATCAACGATATCATCGGGTGTCCGATCACTTCTTCCGGCGAACGCTCGAGTATACGAAAGGCCGCGTCGTTCATGAATGTCTGGTTCCCTTGCTTATCAGAGGTATAGATGATATCCGATGAAAGTTCTACGAGATTTTTGTAGCGCGCCTCCACCTCCCGCTGCCTGGCAAGAATGCGCGAGATCACGACGCCGAAGAAGAAAAGGCTGAGCAACATGAAGCAACGGAAATAGATTTCCTGATTAGTCATGTAGAAAAGGGATTTTAGGAAGAATTTCTGGTTGAATATGAGCGTGTCAATGAAGGCATCCAGGATCCAGAACAGTAGTCCGACCGCAATGGACAATGCGATGATTTTATGTTCAGCTTTCACCTTCATAAAACACCAGGATGGACCCGCGCTGAAGACTCGTGTTGCATGCTCTTAATAAATCAAAAACAGGAATGCAACGCCGAGACGGCAATGTGCACAAGCAGGGACAACATACCAAGACGATTTCCCCCCGCTGTCCCCGGGCATGAACCGGCTGCTCCCCGTTTTAATTACTTACCCCCGGCCGGCGGAGCAGGCATCTGCAACGGCGCAATCTTCTGTACTTTGCCCATAGCCTCCATGGCCCACGCTGTGCCGGCCAGCTTGTCGGCGATCAGTTTGTATTTCTGTTGAGACGCGGTAATGTTGCCCGCTGCTTCGTACAGCCTGGCAAGTTCCAAGGTGGAGGCGCCGGGGCCGATGAGGGTCTCTGACCGCTCGAAGGCCTTGACAGCCTCGGCCTGTTTACCAAGTGCGAGGTAGACGTACCCCATACGCTCATAAACGAGACCGAGCAGGAATTGATTGCCTGTGTATTTTGCGGCAAAGGACTGATATTCCGTAAGAGCCTCGTCATTCCGGCCGAGGTTCGCGAGACAATTTCCTATGTAATACTGGGCGATCGCACCGCTTCTGGTCGATGGATACTGCTTCTGAACGATGCGGAAAAGATCAAGCGCCTTGGTGAAGTCCGCGTCAGTTCCCTGGGGGGGACTGTAATAACTGTATGCGGAGGCCACCAGCGGCGCCGCCTTTTGTTCCTGCACGGACCGGGTAAACCGGAGCCCCCCGACGATGATTAACACTGCGGCAAAAGCCGCTGCGATGACGGTAAATTTCTTTCTGTGTGCGGCCATGAATTCGGACGCGTTGTGCGCAAGGGTCTGAATTTCCTGCTCAGGCTGTCGCTTCTTTGCGCCATTAACCCTTTTCTTGATCGTCGGCATCTTAACTAACCCCCTGTTGAATTTTCTCATTAAGGACTACGGACAGAACGAGAGCCGGAATTTGCTAGCTCTTCAAAGCCTGCGTTGCCTTGTCGGCCAGTTCCCGAGAATTTTTCAGGACCCCGGCGATTCTCTCTTTGCTCAATCCCGCTCCCAGCAGGATGCTCCGGGCGAATTCGTCGGTAATCAGGTCTCCAGGCTCATGGCTGTCGGTGTCGATCACGAGTTTTGCGCCCGTTTCTCCCGCGAGCATCGCCACGTGACCGTTCGACAGGCTGTGCCCCTTGCGGGAGGTGATCTCGAGGTACACGCCGTTTTTCGCAGCGAGTCCGGCCTCTTCCTTCGTGAGGAGTCCGGGGTGCGCGAGGATGTCCACCCGCGCCTCGATGGCGGCCCGGTTCGTTCCCGGGTGCACGGGCTCCACGAGCGTCTCTCCGTGCGCCACCACGATGGCGGCGCCGAGGGAGCGCGCCCGCTCCGTGAGCTCCCCAAAGGTCTCCGGCGGGATATGGGTAAGCTCGATGCCCGGCAGCGCCGTGATCTTCCAGCGGAGGCACAGTTCCCTGCAAACGGACGCCACCCGCGGGATAATGAAATCCAGGTTCGAGGCGTCGGCGTGGTCCGTGATCGCGATCACCTCGTAGCCTTTCATCACCGCGCGCCGAACGAGCTCCGACGGCACGAGCACGCCGTCGCTGAACAATGAGTGTGTATGAAGATCGATCATGGCGTCACCTTCGGTGAATTGGAAATCTAAGAATGAAAATTTTAAATTTCAACATGAAACCTTCGGTTTCCAATTTTCATTTTACAATCCGCGCGCGGTTAGCGCACGCTTTCCCCTGATAGCTCCCCCGTTGTTCCAGGAGAGCATCAAGATCGCGAAGCAGTTCGCTCCTCGTCTTGTTCCAGACCGGAGCGATGAGTATCTCATCGGGAGCGGCCGCGAACAGTCGCTGGAGCACGATATGCGGCGACAGCCGCTCCAGGAAATCGGCGAGCATTTCGATATATTCGTGGTATCCGAAAACAGCGAAAGGCTTCTCAGCATAAAGATCCGCCAGCGCCGTGTCCTTCACTACCTGGAGCTGGTGTATCTTGAGGAACTCGACCGGAAAATTCGAAAGTTCGTCCGCCATGCCGAGCATCTGCTCCCGGGTCTCCGTGGGAAAGCCGAGGATGATATGCGCTCCGATATGGATGCCTCTCCCCGCGGTGAGGGCCACGGCGGTCTGAAAGCGCGCATAGTCATGGCCCCGGTTGATGATATTCAAGCGTTTTGTCGTACACCGACTGGAGCCCGTACTCCACGAGAACGAAGCATTCCCTTGCCAGCGTTTCAAGGAGCGCGATCTTTTCCTCGTCCACGCAATCGGGCCGGGTACCGACGGCAATGCCCACCACGCCGGGGTTGTCGAGCGCATCGCGGTAGAGACGCTCGAGGACCTCGACCGGTGCGTAGGTGTTGGTGTAGGGCTGAAAGTAAACGATGAACTTCTCCGCGCCGTAGCGGGAGCGGAGATAGGGAATGCCTTTTTCGATCTGCGCACGCAGGGAAGCCGAGCTCGTGCAGGCCGTGGGCCTGAAGCTGTCGTTGTTGCAGTAAATGCAGCCGCCCGTGGCCACGCTGCCGTCCCGGTTGGGGCAGGTGAACCCTGCGTCGACGTTCACCTTGTACACAGGCTCGCCGTACAGATCCTTCATGTACTGTCCGAAGGCGCTGTAGCGCCGCGCGGCCTGCTTGACCGGTATTTCCGAGGTTTTCATGAACAGGTGCGTTCCTCTTCGATCGAAAAATGATAACGTTGTCAGGGTACTATACCAAAGGAAAAGGAAAAAATCCAGAAAGGATTTTGGGGTCAGGACCCAAAGCGGTCCTGAACAGACCGGCGGGTCCCCGGGGCTATAAATCCGCGAATTTCCGCACCGCCTCGACCGTGACCAGCAGGCCCCCGAGGAGAAGGATGATCAGGAAAATCTGGGGCGCTCCGAAGCTTTTCGACAGGGTCAACTGGATGACGGCCGACACGGAAAGGGCTGACGCCATAATGATCTCCGCAATCGCGAGCCTCTTCGGCTCGATCCCCTTGAGATCCATGGTCTGGATCGCAAGAAGCAGCAACCCGAGAAAAAAGTAAGTCAGGCTGATGTCCCTGGACGCCGTGGCACTCACCAGGATGAGCAGAATCCCGAGGTTAATCATGATAGTTTTTATCAATTCCGTTTTTTTCTCAGCCATGTACCGTCTCCTTTTACGTTGTGGAAGATTTAAATCTGGTTAAACAGGCCAAGTATACCCGTGCTCGGAGAGACCGTCAATACTATTCTTTCCGGGCAGTGGCCTCTTCGCTTCATTCCACGGCATGTCGTGCACGATCCAGGAACTCACGGGCCACGGGCAGCAATTGTTCTATATCTTCTCTGACGATTTTTTTGGGCTTATCGCAGGCGCAGGCCGGCCGCAGTTCGAATGCGCGACGCATGGCGTCCAGGAACCGACCGTCGAATTGACCGCTTTTCACGAATTCGCGTTCAAAGAGGGCGATCGCCGTGCCCTGCGTCGGCGTCGGGACATTTATCGCCTGGAGCAACCCGAGCGCGGGATAGAGGAACGCATAGTACAGGCTGTTCATCACAAAATTCAGGTCCGCGCCTTCCTTGAGGAGCGCCCCGGCCTCTTCGAGCGAGCCGCTCGCCTGCGCCAGCCTTAATCGTACATTTTCCCTGGTCGATTCCTTATTCCGCATTCGGTTGCCACCTCGTCCAGACCGCGGTCCTTCCGAGCAACGAGATGCCGATGTATCCCCGCAGGTTCAGCTGATTCGGAGAGACCAATGTCATTTTCCCGCTGTAGGTCCTGCCGTTCTTTGGATCGTATACTTTGCCGTCCTTCCACAGGTTATCGCCGGTAAAAGCGAAATCATGAACGATCTGAAGTCCGATGACCGGCGCCTTCCTCAGGGTAAGGTCCGGGTTGTTGTGATCGAGCTTCTGTGTGCCCGGCATGCCGTCCGTGGAGCCCGCAGGATAGTTTGGCTCCTTGAGCCAGATGATCCTGCCGCAGTATTTTTTGCCGCATTTATAGATCTCGATCTTCGCGTCCTTCTCCTGGTTGTTCCAGACGCCGAGGATGCCGTCGCCGCTCTGTGCGTAAACGGCAGCGGATGTCAACAATACCATGCAAGCGAACATCATAACACTGTTTTTCATAAACTCCTCATTTCATCAGCGACTTCACCGTCTTCATGTTCCGTGGATCGTCCTCTTCCGTCTCCTTCGGCGTTTCCATGATCTTCGGCACGTCCTTGAACGCCGGATGGTTCAGCAATGCCCTGAACCCTTCAAGACCGACCTTGCCTTCGCCAATGTGCCAGTGACGGTCAATATGGGAATTGAAATCCCGCAGACAATCGTTCAGATGCATTCCTTTCAATCGATTCAGACCGACGGCAGCGTCGATCTTCTTTGCTAAGGCATTCACATCTTCTTTCGTCCGGATATCATATCCGGCGGCAAAACCATGGCAGGTATCGTAGCATACACCGATGTGCGACGAATTATCAAGCCTCAATATCACTTCCTGAACCTGTTCAAGCTCATACCCGATATCTCCTTTTTCGCCGGCAGTATTTTCCAAAAGAACCGTTGTTGTCTTCAGGGGATGAAGCTTCATGGCCATATTGACAGCGCTCGATACCCGGTCGATCATCCATCGCGTCTCCTGCCCGCTTGCCGAGCCGAGGTGCGTTACCAGGTATTCCGCACCCAGCGCTTCGGCGCGCTCGAGGTCGATCACGAATTGTTCTATGGAACGTTCGTAAAGGTCCGGGCGGGTCGAGGCAAGATTGATAAGGTAGTTCGTATGGACAAAAACCGGCCCGATATCCCATTTTTCGCGAAGCTTCTTGAACTCCGCGATATCGTTCTTATCGAGCGGCTTCACGGTCCAGCCGCGCGGGTTCCTGCTGAAGATCTGCATGCAGGTACAGCCGAGCTCGAAGGCGCGCTGGACCGACAGGGAAAAGCCGCCGGAGATCGACACATGAAAACCCAGCCGCACTTACCTGCCTCCGACCAATTTCACGAATTCGTTCTCATCGATGACCTTGACACCGAGCTCTTTCGCTTTGTCAAGCTTGCTTCCCGCGTCTTCGCCTGCAAGCACATAGCTCGTCTTCTTCGATACCGATCCCACAGCACGGCCCCCGTGTCGCTCGATCAATTCCTCAATTTCATTCCGTGGCCGGGAGAGTGTGCCGGTAACAACAATGGTAAGGCCATCGAGGGGACGTTTCTCTTTCTTTGCCACGTCCCCCTCATAGTCGGGATTTGAGATTTCCAGCTTGTATTTCTGTAGAAGAGTTTTTAATGTTTTCTGATTTTCCTTTTCTTTAAAAAAGCCGGCTATGGATTCGGCGAGCTTCTCGCCCATCTGCTTGATTTCCATGATCCGTTCAGGCGTTATGTCATATAACTCACCGATGGTCTTGAAGTGCCTGGCAAGCTGCTTAGCAGCGAACTCTCCGACATGAAGGATGCCCAGGGCATAAAGAAACCGGGCTAGTGTGGTTCTCTTGCTTCTTTCAATGGCATCGATCAGGTTCTGAGCCGATTTTTCGGCATAGCGGGGGAGCGCCAGAAGCTGTTCTTTCGTGAGTTTGTAGAGGTCGGCAAAATGCCTGATGAGCCCCTGGCTGTACAGAAGCTCGACGTTCTTCCCGCCGAGATGCTCAATGTCCATGGCACCTCGCGAGGCATAGTGATAGATCTTTTCCAGGACCTGTGCTTCGCAGTTCAGACCGATGCACCGGTACGCGACTTCGCCTTCTTCCCGGACAACGTGGGAGCCGCAGACCGGGCAGGTTGCCGGAGGAGGATATTTTTTCTCATTGCCCGTCCTTTTCTCTTTGATAACGGCCACTATATGCGGGATAACATCCCCCGCCCGTTCAACAACGACCGTATCGCCGATCCTGATGTCCTTCCGCTCGATCTCGTCCCAGTTGTGCAGCGTGGAGCGCGAAACCGTGACGCCTCCTATTCGCACGGGCTTGAGCATGGCCACCGGAGTGATAGCCCCGGTCCTGCCGACGTTTGCCATAATGTTCTCTATTACCGTGGTCCCCTGGTGGGCCGGGAATTTGTAAGCAATCGCCCAGCGCGGCTCGCGGGTCTTGTAGCCAAGCTGTTTCTGAAGATTGAAATCATTCACCTTGACGACCGCGCCGTCCGTCTCGAACGGAAGTGCCGGCCTTCGTTCTTCGATCTTCCTGATGGCCTCGACGACCTTATCGATGCCGGTCGCGACATCAAAAATCAACGGCACGGGAAACCGCGCCTTTTTGAGCCAATTGACGAAATCCGCCTGGCTCTTGAATCCGATCCCTTTTGATGCGCCCAAGCCGTAGCACGCCATATGAAGCTTTCTTTTTTCCGTAATGGAGGAATCAAGCTGGCGTATCGCTCCCGCCGCCGCGTTCCGGGGATTGGCAAACAGCGGTTCTTCGCTCTTTTCCCGCTCCTTGTTCAGTTTTTCGAACTCATCGATGTCCATGAATACTTCGCCCCGGATATCGATCACCCCGGGCATGTCCACGCCTTCGATCTTAAGCGGTATGGCCTTTATGGTCTTGACGTTCGTAGTGACATCCTCGCCCTCGTACCCATCCCCGCGTGTGGACGCCCGTACAAGGCGCCCCTTTTCGTAGGTCAATTCCATGGCAAGACCATCATACTTGGGCTCGACCGTGTACTCTATTTCTTCATCAGACTTGAGAAACCGCTTTGCCCTTTGGTCGAACTCGCGCACCTCGTCGTGGGAGAATGCGTTGTCAAGCGAAAGCATGGGTTCGGCATGTTTTACCTTTTCGAACTTATCGAGCGGAGGAGCGCCTACGCGTTGGGTGGGCGAATCAGGAAGGACGTAATGATACTTCTCCTCCAGCTCTTTTAAGCGCCGGAAGAGTCGGTCATACTCTTGATCGGAGATCACCGGTGCATCGAGCACATGGTAACGGTAGTTGTGCTCGTTTATGTCCTTGATGAGCTGTTCGATTTCTTTTTTGATATCAGCTGGTATTTTTTCCATGGCTCGTCAATTAAAATAAACGCAGGAATCAGTTAGCACGACTATGATGGGTCAACGACGCCTGCGTTCACTTATGGTGTCGCCTCAGCTGAAATATGTGCCGCAAGCGTTTTAACAAACGATTTAAGCCCGGTCATATCGCTCATCTCGGAATACGCGCCGGATTTGGAAGCGCTTCGTGGTGATAGAATAACAGCGGCGGCGGTATACAGCTCTTCAGCCATCAGTTTCTTGCACAGGATGTTATACCGCTCCGCATATGATGCGCCTTTGAACTCCGGAAATAAAGGAAAGTTCGGGGACACATCCGTTACCGGCTTGCGGGAACCCGGAGCATCTTCGAGAAGTATCAGATAGCCGACAAAGGGTTTTCTGGTTTCCCCAAAAACTCCTTTCCGGTATACAGCCTTCAACTCCATCGCCCTCCCGAGGACTTTATCGTAGTCGCAACCCGCACCTGCGGAAAGTGAAGGGCCGAGCACGAAATCGGCTTTTATAGCCGCTATCAAACGGCCCTCGTTCACCACTACGATATCCCATGATTGGGTCGCGGAGAAATGCCCTGGAAGCGAGACGGGTCGATCGTGCGGCAGAACATGCGCCTTCGTCAAACCATTTGCGCACACAATATCAACAACGAGGTCCGCGAAACCGCCCATCGTGCCGGAAATCTTCTTTCTTGATCCGACTTTCCCGCCAGTCCAGAGCCGCTTTACTGCGGCCCGCGTTTTTGCCTTATAGTCGGCAAGATCAATTGACATAGCATCTCCTCAAAGCACAGCCAATCAATTTGCAGTTAATCATCATACGGCCCCAAGAAGCGCTCACCGTTGAAATGAATGAGATGAGTCGGCGCTTCAGCCACCCAGACTTCCGTTTCCCAGGAGATATCGTCGAGATATTTCACCATTGCGCGCCGGTCTAAAAATGCGGTCACAAACACCAGCCCGATCGTTGAGTCGGCAAAAAGTTCCTTGAGCTCCTGTCTGCGCTTCGGGTTCACCGGACCGTGGCTCGTTACGGCTTCTATCAGAACGAGCCAATCTTTCTCGACATGATGAACCACCACATCCGGCATCTTCCCGTGCTCCTCTATGTCAACTCCCATTTCCTTCAGAGCAGCAGCATCGAAATAAGCCCATTTCGTCTCCGTGTCGCCGACATAGATTATACGACCGCCCGGCGTAAACAACTGACAGAAGTCGTCGATGATCTTCTTCACTAGAACATTCTGCCCGCCTGGTGAAAGTTTGATCTTCTGGCCCTTCGCCAGCGTCACGGGAATACGGCGTTTATCCCGTTCGCGCGCATAACGACCTTTCAATGTTTTGGTCGTAAGCAAATACACGTTCAAATGCGTTTTCCAGGCCGGCTTGCCAAACTCGCGGAGCAGGTTCAATGCGGAGGGCTCGATCTGGTACACCGCTTTCGGACTATTGGTCGGTCGGGAAGGCCTGTCGGGATTCAGCACGATCAGGGCAGCCTGTACGAACTGATGTACGGTCTGGCGGCGCACTGTCTCACGCGTGTTCGGCGCATACTTCTTGGCGTAGTGCTCGGAGAAAAATTCCATCATGGGAGTAATGCCCATCAACGGATCACTTGCTTTGTCCCACGAGTCGCCGGGTTTCAGTCCTAAAAGCGAAAGAAGCGTGAGAGCGGACCGCTCGTTTTGCTGCTGCCGGGGCAATCCGAGAGCATCCAATACCGCCAATGCTTCTTCCAGTTTCCGCGCTGCTTTCTTTGCATCAGTCTTTTTGGCCATCCGTTTCACATTCCTTTTTTAGGATTGCGTCCATCGTTTCCTGATCTGGCAGGTGCTGCTTCACATGAGCGCCCAGCCGAAGCAGTTGCTCACGAGTGGGATAATGCATTTTTCGCAGGTCTGTGGCATTGACCTGGGTATGCCCGCTGAATATGCGAAAATACTGATCGAACAGTGTGGAATTAAGATAGAGGGCCAATCCCTTGGCGAGGTTTGGCGCAAGTCCCTTGCCCTTGGCATGGAAGTAGTTTATATGATTTTCAAACCCCACATGCGACGCCTTTACCACATGAGGATCGTATACCGCCGCCACAACCCGCCGCCGTTCCTCTTTCGATGAAAACCGTTTGGTAAGAACATAATATCCAGCGTCAAGCAGCATGTCTTCAGTATGCGGTACGGCATCGATTGCATTCGGCTTTCTTGGGGATTCCGCCGGCCAGTGAATAAAGCCATCCCTGAAATGGGCAGGATATATGAGGGGCACGGTCCCTTTAACCGGGAGCTTGTGGAGATACTTACTCGCCCGGAACTCCACGACCGGCCCGGTGGAAACCTCCATGCCAAGCTCATTCAGCGTCGTTATAAACTTACGCATCTGTTCCGTTGCGCGGTTGTCAACGTCGGAGAGAACGAGATGGATGAACGCGTCACGATCTCCCGGCAAGATAATCCGGTCATAAGGAACCGTCCTCGTTTCCGTATGATCAAAATCTAGGCCATCGGAGATCGAGAGCAGAATATGCTGAGGCTTCTCCGCATCCTTGACTGCATGATAAATCACGTTTTCCTGAAGCACCTCATCATCACCGAAGGCTTTCTTACGCGACTCGAACACATGAATATGCCGCAGGCTCATCATGCTAAGAAGGCCAATTCGAAATCGGCGGAAGTACGGTCCATTGCAGAAGCTGCGCGGAGTAATAGCAACCATCTCGCCGCCGGGCGTCAACATCCGCGCCGAAAGCCACACAAACGCTGCATAGAGGTTTGTAACCTCAAGCCCCGCTGTGTTTAATGAACGCCGCATTGTCGAATCACTATTGATTTTCTTGTACGGCGGATTCAGGATCGCATGCGTGAAGCGTTTGCCACCCTGCGTGAATAAACCCTCGGCGGTTTGAGTAATGGCAGACGCGACAAAATCATCTGGCCGTATTTCCCCTCGGAATGAAATGCCGGCACTTTTGCAGAGTGCTTCGCATTGCTTCATGGTATCCTTCAGATGGGGAAGAACGTTTTTGTCATTTTCATAGGCAACAACAGTGATAGAATGAGGATGTTGTCTCTTAGCAACAAACGTTTCGATCATCGACGCAAACAGAACCCCCGCCCCTGCTCCGGGATCGAGTATGCGTACCTCCGGCCCCGCATTCTGGAACAGCGATGCCATATACCGCGCGATCAGAGCAGGCGTAAAGAACTGACCGATCTTCGATCGTTCGCGACGTGAGGTAGTGCCGTTCAATGATTTGCGGACAACGTCAAGAGTATTTGAGAGTTCAACTGTCATATCGCTTTTTTTGAATAGTAACGCGCATCTAGAACGCAACCCCAAGGGTTCCTTCCGTAAATGATGGACTGATCACTTGTTAAGCTTCTTCCTCAAAGAAATTAGTAAAATGCTGCGCCTCAGAGGATAAATGTGGATATTTAATAAACAGCTCTTTAGCCCATGCTAAATCTTTATTAAATTCATCTTGATTCCCAAGGCGCTTAGTATTTATCATCCTTGTTTTAAGTGCCATCAGCAATTGAATTGATGGAGTAGCTAGTTGTTTATTTTTTTCTATTATTATTGAAAATTGTTTAATCGCATCCTCCGTCCGTCCAGCACGACTCAAAGCAACACCATACTGATGACGAATTACGAAATCGTTGGGGTCATATTCAATTGCTTTTTCTAGAGCCGCCACTCTCCCATTGTGATTTCGTTGAACGTCAAGAATTCTAGCCTTGATTGTATAACAGAGTGCACCCGTTTTTTTAGTTGCACGTTTGCAGCCTTCCTCGGCAAAGTTTAAAGCATTGCCTACTCTATTACGCGCAAGTTCATAGCTAGCGCTCATCGAATACACATATGCACTTTGAGGTGCAAGATCGCGAGCTTGTTTAAAAAGTGTCTCTGCGGTATCAACATTGCCAACAAACATTTCTGATTCACCCCTTTGGCACAAAATTGCAGCCCGTTTTTCATTATCAGTTTCAATGCCGAACTGCTCAAACCGACTTCGATATCTAAATATCTCCGACTCCTGTAATTCCATTTGTTCTGAGAACTTTTGAAAACGGCGTCGACAATTAAGTTCAAAATCTCCCATATCACTAAGTTGATGTCGCGCAAAAGATAGAGTTATAGGCAATGCTATGTAGATGATTCGGCCATCTGATATCTGGGTACTTCTCGTTACTAACGTAACATCGGACAGCTCAGTCAAAGCTTTTTCTATTCTCTCAACGGCAAATTCTGTCGATACCGCAATCTGCTGAGACGTCGGCGGGTCATCAAATATTGAAAGTACCGAAAGTATCGCTTTAGCATCTGAAGATAAGACCCTCCAAATGTTACGAAAACTAAATTCGAGAACTGGAGAATCTCTTCCAAGTACATTTTGCATAATTCCTTCGACATTATTCTTAATTCTGTATTGACCCAGCACCCACTGAATTGCAAGAGGCAATCCTCCCGTTGCTTTCAATACTTTTTCAGTCGTCATATCGTCTAAAGGAAAGTTTAAGTTCATTTCCTCTGAGCGTATTTTCAAAAATTCCCGTACTTCAAATGAATTCAGTTCCTGAATTGGGAAAGGCAATTCCCATGAGCCTGTTTTTTGTCTACTTGTGATCAGGACTTTCGCTTTTGTATCTGGCGGCAACTGCTGAACAAAATTTAGTATTCGTCCATCCTGCACAGTTTCCATATTATCTAAAACAAGAAGCATTTTCCAAGCCGAAAGATATTCCATGGCAAGTTTCTTTTTTTCTTCTAGATCAGCTGGCGGAGTCTCCTGAAATAAAAGCAAAATGTGATCCAGTAAATTCTCTAATGAATAAAGGGAACGTCCAAATTTTTCAATGCCTTTAGACGTAAGCACTGTCTCTTTTGCAGTCAGCTGCAAGATAGCCTCAAAAGTTCTTTGTTTATAAAACTCGTAGACCACCCAGTTTACAAGTGCAGATTTTCCAACACCTCCAGCTCCGTGGACATTTATAATCCAAATCCTTGGATCACGAGTTACTGAATTTAGCAATTCTTGTCTGAGCTTTGTGCGACCAACGAACTGTTCATAACCTTTCTCCAAAAGACGATAAGTTGCATCGTCAACTGCGAAATAGGATGAGCGGCCAGATAGCATTACTGCATCATCATCGGTCTGAGTTTCTAGACTATCAAGTAGCTCCTCAAGTTCATGCTCAGATTGAACTTTGACCGTCGAATCACCTCGTCGCACATAAATTTCACCTCGACGAATGCCATAATCCTTACCACTACAAAAATCTTTGGACGAAAGTGTAGGGACTCTTCTTTTTTTTCTCTTGCGCGTTGAACGGATGAAGATCAGGGCAAAGAGACCAGTTGATGCAGGTGTTTGAATATTGTGATGAACGATGTCTACATCCAAGTCCAAGCCGGTTGCGCGACGAATTTTATCTCGGAGCATTTTCGAGTCATATGGAAGTTTTTCGCTTAACCCCGCTTGCTCCCATGTTTTATCCTTAACGCCTATCACTATGTAGCCACCACCAACGTTTTTAATTGCTAGTACATCCCTTGCAAAATTACAAAGCTCGGCGTCTAATTCGAGATGAATAATCTCTTTATAATCCAACCATTCACATTCGGCACGGCAACTTAGAAGGTAACGCATTGCATCTGAACTCATATCACCATCGCGTATCATTCGTTCTATTACAGAGAGGTTCATGCGTCGCCTCCTATTTATTAAGTCCAGTAAGAACTTCGGGGCTCTGCCAATTTTTTGTGCTTTCCCCAAAAGCCACTACATTACGATATTCTCATTTGACTCTACTCGTGGGCGTGCAAATCATTCTTCCGCAAAGTAATCCGAATCCACCCTTCTTATCTCATACATCGCCGTGGAAGTCGTCCCCAATCCATAATCGATCATCAGTTCCGCAAGCGCTTGTCCATCGATCAGGATCACCTTGGGATCGATGCTCTCGACGTACTTCACGGCATCCTCGGAAAACCTTCCTGTTGTGATGAAGACGCCCTTCTTTGCTCTTTTCCCATGAAGCGCCCCAACAAATTTCTGAATTTCTGGGCGGCCCACAGTGCTTTCAACGAGCGCTAAGTTTCTTTTCAACAAGTGATCGCAAAACCGATATCATTTCAAAGATCTCTTTGCGGTCAAGGTCGACTTGAGCGGGGATGTCTTCGTACCGGAACAACGTTCCGTAGGGAGTCAGAAGATCGAGATCGGTGAGAGAGGACGGAAGAGGATGGCCGGCATCGGCAAGAAGGTCCATCAGCAGCCGCAGGTTGTGCGTCCGCGCGAAGCGAACGTCCAACTCCGAGAGTATTGCCTTGAGACATTTTTCCGCTGCTTGTTGAGCATGAAACCCGAATATTTCATTGCTGATCCTTTCCGAGGCGATAACCTCCGAGAGGAGCGTGATATCTTCTTCGGCTTTTTTCAACAAGAGGAGGGCTTGTTCATGCTGCCTCATACAGGACCTTCCCTTCCTGGATTGCCTGAAAATAGACGTTTCCCGGAGTGCTTGCCCAGTAGTCGAACGTCTCCTGGCTCACGACCAGCAAGTCGATCGACATGCGCAGCGGACTGAGCACTCGATTCAATCGCGTCATTTCCGCGACGCGGTCCTGCACATCGGTTTCCACCACCAGGAGATCGACATCACTTTCCGCGACTGCATCACCCCGACCGTATGACCCGAACAGGATGATTTTGTTCGGATGTGCGGCATCGAGAAGAAGTTTCGTGGCTTTCGCAATAAGTGTCTGGTCTATCATCGTATCTTCTCCGGCATATCAATCAGCCATTGCTTGGTTATGCCATTTAATTCGTTTCTTAGCTTGTTCCCAGTCCGACGCTGCGAGCTTGCCGGCCGCATAGGCGGTTCCTCGCTCCTTGAGAACGGCGCCATGCCAGGCCGGGGACTCCAGTTTTTTCTCGTCCTTTGACAGGTCCGCCCAGAGGGTCTCCATTAAATCCAGCTTTTGAGAGAATGATAGTCGTGCCAATGGAAGGGCAACTTTTCTCATACGGTTTTCCTTTCAGGAATGACAACTTTCAATCTTGCGTAATTATACTCTCTTTGTTTCCCAAATCAAAAACATCCGCTTGGACCAAATAACTCTTCGCCCAGCAATTCGGTTGTCGTATTTCGTCTGCGTCCGGCTCGGAAGCAACTCGCGAAGATCAGCCTCGGCAATATTCATGCGCCTGGCAATGATTTCCCTCGCCTCTTTCATGGAGTGCTCTCTGGCGTCCGCTGCAACGTCCAGGAAGCTTGAAGAATGACTGGAAATCAGGAACCGCCATAATTTTACATTCTCATGAACTCAGGTCAATATATTAATTATTATAAAATTTTCACGAGTATATCAGAGGCCAAACTGCTTGTAAAATATTTCTCACAGCTTGATAATCCGCACATTACAAGGTTCGCACCGTTCATACCAGGTGCAAAATTTCAATCACTCCCCCTTCTCCTCCAGCTGATAATCCTTGATCTTCGTGAGGAGCGTCTTGTAGCTTACCTGGAGGATATCCGCGGCCCGTGTCTTGTTATTGCCGGTCTGCTTCAGGACTTGTTTGATCCTGCGGGATTCGGCGATACGCGTTGCGGCGGCGGCGATTTCCTGGAGCGGTCCATCCATGGGCACGTGCTCGGCAAGGGCGTCGAGGATGCTCGATTCGCTGATACCGAGGTCCTGGGCGCGGATCACGCTGCCTTCGGCGTAGATCACCGCCCGCTCGACCACGTTCTCGAGTTCCCGGATATTGCCTTTCCAGGGCGATTTCATAAGAATGTCCATGGCTTCATCCGAGATGGTGAGCGGCCCTTTCCGCACTTCGGCGGAATACTTGTTCAGAAAATGCTGCGCCAGCGGCGGGATATCGTCGCGCCGTTCCCGGAGCGGCGGTATGGTGATGGGGAACACATTCAACCGGTAGAACAGGTCCTCGCGGAACAGTTTGGCGGCCACGGCCTTTTCGATGTCCTTGTTCGTCGCTGCCACGACGCGGACATCGATCTTGATGGGTTTGCCGCCGCCCACGCGCTCGATCACCTGCTCTTGGAGCACGCGGAGCAGTTTGGCCTGGAGCGCCAGGTCCATGTCGCCGATCTCGTCCAGGAACACCGTGCCTTTGTCCGCCAGTTCAAGCTTCCCGAGCTTCCGCGCGTCCGCGCCGGTAAAGGCGCCGCGCT
Source organism: Nitrospirota bacterium (assembly GCA_963790205.1). GTDB lineage: Bacteria > Nitrospirota > UBA9217 > UBA9217 > UBA9217 > CAWBNQ01. Next base: position 168,214 of record CAWBNQ010000011.1, on the reverse strand, counting down.
CGTATCCGAAGAGCTCGCTCTCGAGCAGTTCCCGCGGGATGGCGGCGGAGTTGATCGCCACAAAAGGCCCGTCCTTGCGCTGACTCAGATAATGGATGGCGCGCGCGAAGAGCTCCTTGCCCGTGCCGCTTTCGCCGTGGATCATGACCGTGGCGTTCGTGGGGGCGACCTTCTGCGTCTTTGCGGTGATCTCCTGCAGCGGGATGCTCTTGCCGATGATCTTCGGCAGGCCGAGCCTGTCCGCGAATTCTTCCTTCAACAGAATATTTTCCGCGGCAATGCGCGTGGCATCCAGCGCCCGCTTGATAAGCACGAGCAGGTGGTCCGTGTCGAAGGGCTTGGTGAGAAAATCGTAAGCCCCCTGTTTTACGGCCTTGACCGCGGTCTCGATCGTGCCGAAAGCGGTCATGACGATGACCGGCAGGAGCGGGCTGTCCTCTTTCACGGCCTTGAGCACCTCGAAACCGTCTTTCTTCGGGAGCTTGAGGTCCGTGAGCACCAACCCGATCCGCTCGTCAGCGAGCTTTCTGATCCCTTCGGACCCGTCCCTGGCGGGGAGCACCCGGTAGCCTTCAGCCTCGAGGGTCTGTTTGAGCATGTCGAGCATGCTTTCCTTGTCTTCGATAACGAGTATGATATCAGCCATGCATTCAGTACCTCGCCGGGAGCGTTACCGTAAACGTGGTTCCTTCACCCTTCCTGCTTTCCGCTTCAACCCCTCCGCCATGGGACAGGATGATCTTATGCACGAGCGCAAGGCCGAGACCCACTCCCCGGTCCTTGGTCGTGAAAAAGGGAAGGAATATCTTCTTGAGCTGTGCGGAAGGAATGCCCATGCCGGTGTCGCGGATCACGATCTTCAAGTCCCGGTCCCTGAGGGCCTCGATGGTAAGGGTGCCGGCTTCGGGCATGGCCTCGACAGCATTCTGGAACAGGTTGGTGAAGGCCTGCCGCATGAGCACCTCGTCGACGGAGATCGTGATATCATCGACATGCATGACGGCCTTGACGCGTGAATCGGAGGCTGTGGCCTGAAGCACGTTCGCGACGCAGGTCTCGATCATTTCCCTGATATTGACCTTGACACGGTTCAGCGATGCGGGCCGCGCGAAGGTCAAAAGATCGCCGATGATCCGGTTCATGCCGTTGATCTCGCCCGTGATGTCGTGGATGATTATCTGACCGGCAGTATCGATCTTCTTTGCCAGCAGACTGAGATAACCGCTGATCACGGCCATGGGGTTTCGGAGTTCATGGGCGATGCCCGCCGACATCTCGCCGAGCGCGATCAGTCGCTCCCGCAGTTCGATCTGTTCCTGCAGGCGTTTGACCTCGGTCAGGTCGGAAAAGGAGAGGATGACGCCGAGCGCCTCTCCCTGCCGATCGGTCAGTACCGCGGTGTTGAACCCGAGCCAGATCTTTCCTGCCGGACGGTCGAGCATCGCCTCCATCCTTGCTGACGGCGCCTTTCTTTCCATGGTTTCCTGTAATGCCCGGGTTATGTCGCCGTCGTCGAACAGCTCGCGGCAGCCCTTGCCGACAGCCTGCTCACGGTGCAGGGCGAGTATCTCTTCGGCAGCGCGGTTGATCGTTGTCAGTGAACAGTTCCTGTCAAAGGTCATCACCCCGCTCGTGACGCACTGAAGGATGTTTTCGTTATAGCTCTCGAAGTTCTCCGCGCGCTGCTCCGCGAGTGATTTGAGCCTCTGGAGCTCTTTTTCTTTTTCCTTAAGTTGTTTCGTTACATCATGAAAAGCATTGATGATGAAGGCCGTGTCCGGGGTCTTTTCCCGCTCTTCCTTGTGGATGCCGAGCTCGCGTCGGTAGCGCCGCGCCATGCCCCAAAGCAGGGCAGACCCGAACAAAATGATAAGGAAACCGAGGACCAGTATGGAAAAAGGATGCATGGTCATATGCGCATCAGGCCCAGATACCATGCGATGATATCGGGGCCATAAAACGCCATCACTACCGCGCCCAAGGCAAGAAAAGGACCGAAGGGGATCAGTTGACCCCTTTTGACGAGTTTCAGCATTCTGAGCGTAATTCCGACAACCGAGCCGACGATGGCGCCGAGAAAGATCGTCAAAAACGCCCCTTTCCATCCGAGAAACGCCCCAATCATGCCCATGAGCTTCACATCTCCGCCACCCATGCCTTCTTCGTGCCTAAGTTTCTCCCATATCCATCCGATCGCGAGGAGCGGCAAAGCCCCGCAGAACATGCCGATGACGGAATTCAGAAAGCTGATGAGGTAGGGCCATGCGTGGGGCATGAAGCGGCCGAGCTGGAACGGGAGCGGCTCATTCAAGGCCGACATGTAGAAGGGGCCGATCGTCACACCAAGAAGTATCCCCGGCAGGGTGATGGTATCGGGGATGATCATAAAATCGAAATCGATAAAGGTGATGACGATGAGCGATGAGCAGAAGGCCATCAGCAGGAACGACTCTCCGCCGAGCCAGAAGTCCCGGACGATCCAGACATAGAAAAGACCGTTCATGAGCTCCACGAGCGGATAGCGCCAGGAGATAGGTTCGCCGCATTTCCGGCACTTGCCGCGAAGCAGCAGAAAGCTGATGACGGGAATATTATCGTAGAATTTGATACTCTCTTTGCACCGGGGACAGTGCGAGGGAGGGCTGATGATCGAGCGGCCCTTCGGCAGCCGTACGATGCAGACATTGAGAAAACTGCCGACGAGGAGGCCGAAAACGAGGGCGATGGCGTAGATCATAGCGGTGACCCCTCATGTTTTGTCGAAGGTTTAAACGCCGCCTGTTCGTTCGCTATTTCGTCGTGCAGGTCTTCCCTCTCTTTTTTACGGGCCTCGATCTCGGTTATTGCTGCTGCGATCTCCTCGTCTTTAACAAGCTGCTCTGAAGTCTTTGGTAACGCATCCCCATTCGCAAGGTTAACGACCCTGCGGCCGATGATCCGGTATCGTTCATCGATTTGGGACTTGACCTCGTCAAGCCTGATCCGCAGGCGCGCGATCGTTATCTCGGCCTTCAGCCTCTCTGAAATAATTACTGCGGCGGCGGAAAGTCTTTGTGCTCCTCTTTGCATATTGAGGACCGCTTTTTCCCAGATAGTCATTCCGTTAACCCCTGATAAACCCAAGAGAGGTAAGGGGTCGGTCGTAAGGGGAGGGATAACAGAGTTGAACCCCTTCCGCTACACGATTGACGCCTTCCGTCTTTCTTTGGACTTGTTTTACTGTATCAGAATACCATAAAAATATCAACCTACGTTGATGAGCCCAAGCTTCCCCTGCCACTTTCTCCGGAGGGCCTCACGAAGCCGCGGATACTGTGCAAGCGCGGGATCTTCCTGGACAAGTTTAAAGGCCTCCGTACGCGCTTGTTCGAGCAGGTCCGCGTCACGGATAATGTTTGCCGCGCGCAGATCCGGCAGGCCCGACTGACGCGTGCCGAAGAACTCTCCCGGGCCGCGAAGCCTCAGGTCTTCCTCGGCGATCCTGAAGCCGTCGTTCGTGCGCGCGAAGGCATTGAGCCGCTCTCTCGCCTCTTCGGCGAACATACGCGGCCCCATGAGAATGCAGTACGACTGGTGCTTCCCCCTGCCGACCCTTCCGCGGAGCTGATGAAGCTGGGCAAGGCCGAACCGCTCAGGATGTTCGATCACCATGACCGCAGCGTTCGGCACGTCCACCCCGACCTCGACGACCGTGGTCGATACCAGAATATGTATTTCTCCGGCCTTAAAGGAGATCATGACTGCTTTTTTCTCGTCCCCTTTCATCCTGCCGTGCAGCAACCCGATCTTCCAGTTCGGGAAGACATCTTTCTGCAGATGGGCCGCCATCTCGGTCGCGGCCTTGAGGTCGCTTTTCTCCGTTTCTTCCACCAGGGGATAGACCACGTACACCTGCCGGTCTTTCCTGAGCTCGCTTTCGATAAACCGGTATGCTTCCCCGCGACGGGACTCGAAATAGAGTTTGGTGACGACCGGGCTCCTGCCGGGCGGCATCTCGTCGATCACGGAAACGTCGAGGTCGCCGTAGACCGTGAGCGCCAGGGTGCGCGGGATCGGGGTCGCGGTCATGACGAGCACGTCGGGTTCGTATCCCTTGGAAGTAAGCGTCGAGCGCTGCATCACGCCGAACCGGTGCTGCTCGTCGATGACGGCGAGACCCAGGCGATGGAACTTCACGGTCCCTTCGATGAGCGCGTGTGTGCCGACCACGATCTGCGCCGACCCGGAAGCGATCTCGGAGAGCAATACCTCCTTTTCTTTTTTCCTGATGCGTCCCGTCAGCGGCCTCACGGTGACGCCGAGCGAGCGGGCCATAGTTGAAATGTTCTTATAATGTTGCTCGGCGAGGATCTCCGTGGGCGCCATGATGCAAGCCTGGTACCCGTTCTCCACAGCCATGAGCGATGCGATCATGGCAACAATGGTCTTGCCGCATCCTACGTCCCCCTGCACCAGACGGTTCATCGGCCGGTCCGCGGTCATGTCATTCTTGATCTCCGAGATGACCCGCTCCTGCGCATTGGTCAACTTAAACGGAAGATTTTTCCTGAGTTCGGCTTCGAGAACGCCGACGTCCTTGAAGGAGATGCCTTTTTTCTCGAGCATTACGCCGCGCTTTTTGAGTGAAAGGCCAAGTTCAAGCGTAAAAAGCTCCTCGAAGCTCAGCCTTCGGTGCGCCGGGCTCATGCCCCGGTTGAGAACGGCGATGTCCTGCTCCTCTGCCGGAAAGTGGACCTCTGCAAGGGACTCAGCTGCCCGGGGGAAGGCGTATTTTTTTCTCAGATAGTCCGGCAGGGCTTCGGGTACCGAAGCGCCGCAGGAATCGAGGATCGCCTTCATCATGCTCCGAAGATAGCGCACCGACAATCCGGCGGTTGTACGGTAGATCGGCACGGTCCTCCCCGTATGGATCAGGTTGTCCGCATCGTCTTCGTCTATGATTTCATAATCGGGATTGTCGATCTGCGGGAGGCCGCCCCGGTACGGATTGGATTTCACGATGCCTGAAAGGATGACCTTCTGCCCCGGCTTGAACGCTTTTTTCATGAAGGGCTGGTTGAACCAGGAGCCCACAAGCATGCCGCTCCCGTCGGCGATGACAAGTTCAAAGATCTTTACCCGCTGCCTCTTGGTCTGACGCCACCTCGGCAGAGACCACCTTACCCGACACCGTCTCATAAGAACCATAGCTAAGCCTGCCGATCTTCATGAGATTACCGCGGTCCTCGTAGCGCCACGGGAGATAAAAGAGCGCGTCTTCTACCGTAACAATGCCGATTTTATTCAGCAGCCCCGCCCGCTTGGGGCCGATGCCCTTGCAATACTGAATAGGGGTGTCGGGTTTCAGGGAAGCAAGGTGCGGACTTTCAGGAGACGATCGTATTAGCGCAGGCTCCGGGGGAGGTGATGCGCTTGGATGCGTGGATTGCCAATGCGCGTTCTCGAACGCATCCAGCATCTGCGAAGCTTTTCTGATCCGTTCTTTTTTCAGTTCCGGGGCAAGCCTGTCAAAATCCGAAAAAAGATTTTCAAATTCACGGAGACTATCAATATTTTTATCTTTCGTGACATGCTTCAGGTCATCGATCTGTTTTTTGATAAAGAGTCCCGGATCGGCCAGGCTCTTGAGATGGGCGAAGTCGTCCCTGCTGGCGAAGGCAAGGGGTTTCCTGATGCGGTCGAGAATGGTCTTGAGGTCGTCCATAGGCAATGCTATGAATAATAGTAGATTATTTTGAAAGGTTTGTCGAGGAAAAGTAAAGGACGTGCGGGAGACGATCAGATCCCGAGGTCGCGTTTCTTCTTTTCCGCGAGTTCGACGATCATCCGCACCGCCGCCTCAAAGCCGGCGGCCTCAGCGTCGATGCAAAGGTGGTAGTTTCGCGCATCATACCGTTCCGTGTCCGTCATGGTCCTGAGGAACTTTTCTCGCATGCGGTCGGAGCTCTCGACCTCTTCCCGCGCCTGCTCCGCTGAAATTTCGTGAAATTGTTGAAGCCGTTTGACGCGAAAATCCATGGGCGCATGGATGAACACATTCACCACGCCTGGCCCGCCGCGCAGCACAAAATATCCGCCGCGGCCCACAATGACCGCATTATGCCGGTTCGCAATTGCGGTGATAATCTTGGATTCTGTTTCGAAGAGCTCCTGATCATAGACTGGCCGCCGCGAGGGAGGAACGTAGGCCGCTTCGGGCGTGCCGAAAACAAAGCTTTGCATGAGATTTTCAACAAAACTCGCATGTCGCTCATCGAGCTTGGAAAGCTCGGAAATATCGACACCGAGTTCCTTGGCCGCGATGTGCAGAATTTCCCGTTCAACGTACTTGTAGCCGAGCTTTCTGGCAAGGAGATGGCCGATATAAGCTCCGCCGCTCGCCATTTGCCGCGAAATGGTTATGGCCATCGTTCTTTTTTCCGTCATGCAGACCTCCTGATGAAAAACAGACCTGGATGAAAAGCCTTTTATACGATAACGCCAAGGCGTACAGTCTTGGCAAACAGAACATCCTTGATCTCTCTGCGACCTCTGCGCCTCTGCGAGAAACACTTCTTACGTTCTTTAAAATTTCTACTCCGCGATGACCTCTTCTGTCCCCTCCTGCTTTTTGTTCGATTTCAGCAGAAAGATGAAGGGCATTGAAATGATAAAAAGCGTCGTGACAAGAAAAAACAGGTGATTGTACGCCATCATGCCTGCCTGGCGTGAGAGCTCGTTGTCCAGGAGAGATAAGGCCATTTGTCTGCCCGTAGCCGCATCGACGCCCTGACTTTGCAGACCTCCTGCCACGCTCTGGATCCAGCCTGAAGCGACGGAGCTGTAATCAGTCACCTTTTCCGCCAGGAGAGCATGGTACGTTGTCATGGATTTCGTGAGCTGCGACGCGGCCACGGCGATGCCTATGCTGCCGAAGACCTGGCGCACCACGTTGTAGAGTCCGGCGGCGGCCGTAAGACGCGGTCTTTCTACGGTCGAGAGGGCCGCGGTGCTCAAGGCGACAAAGATCAGGCCGAACCCCGCCCCTTGCAGAAGCTGGGGGAAAAAGACATCGAAGTATCCCATGCTGAGGGATAAACGCGACAGCTGATAAAAAGACACGGCCGTTACGATAAGCCCGCTCCCGATCAGGATCCGCGGTCCCAACCGATTATATAATCTGCCGCCCAGCGGCATCGCAATTGCCATGGCAAGACTTCTGGGCATCTGGATAAACCCGGAGTCTAAAGCCGGGTACCCGAGAAGCTGCTGCAGGAACATGGGTAAGAGGAAGAGGCTTCCCATGAGTCCCATGCCGAGAAACCCGCCGATGAGCGATCCCGAGGCAAAGTTCACGTCCTTCAGTATCCTGAGATCAACGGCCGGCCGGTCGCAGGTGAGCTCGCGCCAGAGGAACAGGATGATTCCCGCCAGCGAAGCGATCAGGAGGTACCGTATCAGGTGGGACTCGAACCATGCCTCCTGCTCCCCTTTTTCGAGAAGGACCTGGAGCGCGCCGAGGCCCACGGTCATGAATCCCAGGCCAAGAAAATCGATCTTTCCTTTTTCGCGCACCAGGTAGGGCGGGTCTTTGATGAAGCGCATGACCATGAGCACGTTCAGGATCCCGATCGGGACGTTGATGTAGAAGATCCAGGGCCAGGAATAATGGTCCGTAAGCCACCCGCCGACAGTCGGGCCGAACGCGGGCCCGAGCACGACGCCGAAACCGTACAGACCCATGGCCATTCCCTGCTCTTCAGGCGGGAAGGTCTCGCGCAGGATCGCCTGGGACACGGGGATGAGCGCGCCCCCGCCCATGCCCTGGATCACGCGGAAAACGACCATGGACGTGAGGTCCCAGGCCATGCCGCAGAGCATGGAGCTGATCGTGAAGCCTACGATGCTGAGGAGGTAGAATTTCTTCAGCGCGCCGAGAGCATGCCCACGATCGGCATGATGATCACGTTCGAGAGGATGTATCCCGTGGCGACCCAGGTGATCTCCTCGATGGTGGCGCTCAAACTGCCGCGCATGTACGGCAAAGCCACGTTCACGATGCTCGAATCGAGGGCGGCCATGATCGTGCCGGTCATCACCGTGAGGGTGACGATCCACTTATCTGACTTCGCCATGTGCATCACCCGCCACGCGCTGTTGTTTCGCCTCTCCTTGTATCGCAACCGACGGATCGACCGAGAGCCCGGGCCAGAAAGGATGGGCAGGATCGGGCTTCGAGTCGATGAGGATCTTGACAGGAACGCGCTGAACAACTTTTACGAAATTACCCGTTGCGTTCTGGGGCGGCAGGAGGCTGAATACCGCGCCCGTGCCGGGTTGGAAACTGTCCACGTGGCCGGCAAACGTTGCCCCGGGATAGGCGTCGACCGTGATTTCAACGTCCTGGCCGGGCCTCATATGGGCGATCTGTGTTTCCTTAAAATTTGCCACGACCCACAAGGCGCGGTCATCAACGATCGAAAGGAGCGGGAGGCCCGGCTGAACGTACTTGCCTTCCTCCACGTTCTTTTTGGCGACTCTTCCGTCCACCGGCGCGGTGATTACCGTCCGCTTGAGGTCGATCCGGGCGAGGTCCAGGGCTGTCCCCGACTCCTTGATCCTATAGTTCTGGGTCGTGAGCTGGGCCTTCAACGCCTCGATTGCCGCTTCGATCTCTGCCACGGACGCGGTCGCCGAGTTCCTGCGTGCGGCCATGGCCCTGCACCGGGATTCCGCCTGGTCGTACTGGCTCTGGGAAATGACCTCCTTGTTCCGCAGTTCGGTGCTCCGTTTCAGTTCCTTTTCCGCCAGGGCGGCGTCCGTTTGCGCTGCTTCGAGCTCGGCGCGGGCGCGGGCAAGAGACATGGTTTTTACCTTGATCAAAGCATGGGTCTCCTGCTGTTCCGCGGTCAGGCGCGCTGTGGCGTCTTGACGCGCCTGCACCATATTAGTATAATCATCAGGCGCTATCTCGAGAAGCGTATCGCCTGCTTTGACGATCTGGTTGTCCGTCACCAGGACCTTCATCACCCTGCCCTTGACCTCGGAGCTGATCGGCACAACAACGCCGTCTACGAAAGCATCGTCCGTGCTTTCGTGAGACAGCGAATAAGACACCTTGTGCGCCGTATAGACGCCACCCGCGAGGACCAGGACGGCAATGACCGCCCTGATGCCCCAGGTTGCAGCCGGACCGCGACGGTTAAATCTTGAATCCTGTTCTGAACTATTGCGCGCTTCCATACCTTGTACTTCTCCTTCGATAATATTATTCGTTTTTAGAGACAATGACGTTTCTCGATTAATGCATGGTCTATTCGTATCGCAGGGCATCGATGGGGTTCAAAAGCGAGGCCTTGTAGGCAGGATAAAATCCGAAGAATATGCCGATGAATCCCGAAAAACTGAATGCCAATAGAATGGAGAGGATCGATACGACAGTGGGCCAGCCCGAGACGGACGAGAGGATCACAGCCGTGGACACGCCGATGATGATACCCATGACCCCGCCGATCAGAGAGAGCGTGAGCGCCTCGATGATGAACTGGAGCCGGATGTCCCAGGTTTTTGCGCCAATGGCCATGCGGATGCCTATCTCGCGGGTGCGCTCGGTTACACTCACCAGCATGATGTTCATGATCCCGATCCCGCCGACCAGGAGCGATACGGAAGCGATGGCCCCCAGGAGCAGGGTCATCACTTTCGAGGACTGTTCCGCGGCCTGCATGATCTGGGTGAGATTTCTGACTGTAAAGTCGTTATCCTGTTTCTGGCCCACGTGGTGCCGTTGCCTTAAAAGCTCGTCTATCTGCTGCTCGGCAGGAGCAAGATCCTGGGCGCTTTTTGCCTTGACCAAAATGATCCGGACCATGCCGGGGAACTGGGTCCCGAAAAGTTTCTTCTGGGACGTTGTGACCGGAATGAGGACCGTATCGTCCTGGTCCGTGCCCTGCGCGGACTGGCCCTTGGGAGCCAGCACCCCGATCACGGTAAAGGGAACATTCTTGATCCTGATGGTCTGCCCCACGGGGTTCTGGTCCCCGAAAAGATTATCCACAACGGTCTGGCCGAGCAAGGCCACCTTGGTCGCGCTTTTTACGTCCTGCTGCGTGAATGACCTGCCGGAAGAGAGGTCCCAGTCCCTCACGTTCAGATAACCCGGCGTCGTGCCGTTCACGCCGGTGGACCAGTTCATGTGACCGGCCACGATCTGCGCCACGCCGCCCAGCATGGGGGCGTCATCCGCCACGGAAGGACATTCCTTGACAATGGCTTCAGCATCGAACAGGGACAGCGTGGGTTGCGAGCCTGCGCCCATCCTGACGCCGCCAGACGTCGTCGATCCGGGCAGAATAATAAGAAGGTTACTCCCCATGCTCGAGATCTGCGCGGCAATCTTCTGGCTAGCGCCGGTGCCCACGGCGACCATGGCGATCACGGCGCCCACGCCGATGATGATGCCGAGCATGGTGAGGGAGGAACGCATCTTATTCACCCAGAGCGCCCGGAACGATATTTTTATGGTGGAAGGTATGTTGATCATGCCGGTTAATTTTTCAACTTTTTATGAATCGATCGATATTTTTGTCTTCTCCGGACTCATCGCTCACGATACGGCCGTCGAGGAATTTTATGATCCGCTTGCTGTACGTCGCGATATCCGGCTCATGGGTCACGAGGATGACCGTAATGCCCGATTCACGGTTCAGTTTCACAAAGAGCTCCATGATCTCGACACTCGTTTTCGTGTCGAGGTTGCCCGTGGGCTCGTCCGCCAGGATGATGGGGGCCTCGTTCACGAGCGCCCGGGCGATGGCGACCCGCTGCTGCTGCCCTCCGGAAAGCTGGTTCGGATGATGGTCTTCCCTGCCCTCGAGCCCGACGCTCTTGAGCGCCGCCAGCGCCCGTTCGCGACGTTCCCTGCGCCGGATGGCCGTCATACAGCATGGGAAGTTCGACGTTCTCAATGGCCGAAGTCCGTGAAAGAAGATTGAACCCCTGGAACACGAAGCCGAGCTTTTTATTCCGATCTCGGCAAGTTCGTCGCGGGAAAGCCTGCCCGATATCAACTCCGTCAAGAAGATAGTACGCCTCCGGTCGGCGGTGTCGAGACAGCCCAGAATATTCATGAACGTGGACTTGCCCGAGCCCGACGGCCCCATGATGGCGACGAATTCGCCTTTCTCGATGGTCGTGGATATGCCGATCAACGCTTCGCAGGTCGATATCGCCGAGACTGATAGACCTTGGTGATGTCCCGTGCCTCGATAAGCGCCATGTTAGAACATCCTCGGACCGAGGTCGCTGCGTCCTTTGCCTTTTTGCAGAGCTTCTACGATCACCTGCTGTCCTTCTTTCAGATCACCTGATACGACCTCAGTATACGTTTCCGTCGCTGATTCCCGGCGTGATGCCGACGCGTTTCGGCTTGTTGTTTTCGAGGACCCAGACGGACGGCCCCTTCTTCTCGCCCGCAGCCGCCCGCGCCGGCTGGCTTGTCGGAGAAGCGGAACCGGAGCGCCGCATTCGTGATCCTGAGCACGTCATGTCTCGTCTGTATGACGATGGAGACATTGGCGGTCATGCCCGGCATGAGCTTTAAATCCCGATTGTTTACCTGGATCACGACGTCGTAGGTGACGACGTTCTGCACGGTTATGGGGGCCTGCCTGATCTGCCAGACTTTTCCCTTGAACGTGGTATCGGGATAGGCGTCAACGGTGAAGTCCACCTCCTGCCCGAGCTTCACCACGCCGATGTCCGACTCGGCCACGTTCGTGTCGATCTGCATCTTGGTAAGGTCCTGGGCGATCGTAAAGAGCGTCGGCGTCTGGAAGCTCGCGGCCACGGTCTGGCCCACGTCAACATTCCGGGAGATCACGACACCGTCGACCGGAGAGACGATCCTCGTGTAGGCAAGGTTCTGCCTGGCGTAATCGAGCGAAGCCTTTGCCTGCTCGATCAGCGCCTTGGCCGAGGCCACCTGGGCCTTGTCGGACTGGTAGTTCGTCTCCGCCGTGTCCAGGTCGCTCTGGGCAATGAGATTTTTTGACAACAGTTCCTTGTTCCGGTCAAAGGTCTTTTTATCATTCGCGAGCGCAGTCTGCGCCTTTTCAAGGTTTGCCTGGGCCGAGAGCAGATTCGCCTGCGCCTGCTGCACCTGGGACTCGAAGGTCGAGGGGTCGATCTGGGCGATGAGCTTCCCCTTTTTCACGCGGGAATTAAAATCCACATAGAGAGTTTTTATCGTCCCCGAGACCTGAGTGCCGACCTGGACCGTCGTCACCGCGTTGACCGTGCCCGTCGCCGTCACCGTCTGCTGGATATCGCCGCGCGTGACCGGGTCGGTCCTATAGGAAGGGCTATCACCTTTACAGCCGAACATGAGCAGCGCCGTGAAAATAGTAACAATGAAAACACTGCGATGAACGTTCGCTATCTGACCTGTCATATGAGTTCCTTTATGATATTACTATAGTGCTGGACGTGTTCTTTCCTGAGACTTAGGCCCCTGTTCCTCTCTGGTGCGGAAAAGAGCAAGTTTGCCGAATCTCTGCTGGAACGTATCCAGGTATATATAGATAACCGGCGTAATATAGAGGGTCAGCAATTGAGAAAAGACCAGGCCCCCGACCACTGCAAGACCCAGCGGCCGACGCGCTTCGGCGCCGGCGCCGAACCCGATCGCGATCGGGAGTGTCCCCATCAAGGCCGACATGGTGGTCATCATAATGGGGCGAAAACGGACGACCGCCCCTTCGTAGATTGCGTCCTGGGGACTTTTACCGTGTTTGCGTTCGGCCTCGAGCGCGAAGTCGATCATCATGATGGCGTTCTTTTTCACGATCCCTATGAGCATGATGACCCCCACATAACCGTAAATATTGAGTTCCTTTCCGAAAAGGAGGAGCGTCACAAGCGCCCCCACGCCTGCGGCAGGCAATCCGGAGAGTATCGTAAGCGGATGGATGAAGCTCTCATACAGGATGCCGAGCACGATGTAGATGACCAGGACGGCCAAAATCAGGAGGAGGAACAGTCCCTGCGTGGACGACTGGAATGCCTGCGCCGTCCCCTGGAAACTGGTTGTGATCGAAGCCGGCAGCGTCGCCTTGGAGGCTTTGTCAACAGCGGCAACGGCCTCGCTGAGCGAAACGCCCGGCCTCAGGTTAAAGGAAAGGGTCACGGCAGGGAGCTGGCCGAGGTGGTTGATGAGGAGCGGGCCCGTGCCCACGGAAGGTTTGGTAACCACCGTAAGCGGCACGAGAGCCCCCGAAGACGAACGGATATACAGCATGGCGAGCGCGGACGGATCCGTCTGATACTGGGGTAACAGTTCCATGATGACCTTGTACTGGTTCGTGGGCGCAAGGATGTTCGATACCTGGAGCGTGCTATAAGCAGTGCTGAGCGCGTTTTCGATCTGCTGGGCCGTGACGCCCAGGGCAGCCGCCTTGTCGCGGTCTATGTCAAGGCTCACCTGCGGGTTCTTGATCTGCAGATCGCTGGTCACATCCTGGAGTTGCGGGATGGCGCGCAGCTTCGCTTCCAGTGCGGGAGCGGCCTTATACAGCTCGTTCGTATCCGGGCTCTGAAGCGTGTACTGATACTGGCTCTTGGTGAGCGTGCCGCCGATGCGGATGGGAGGCAGGTTCTGCATGAACATCCCGATGCCTATGACGCCGGCCGTTTTTTTCCGCAGTTCCTGGATGATCTCGTCGGCGGAGAGCTTGCGTTCCGAACGGGGCTTCAGTCTGATGAACATGCGTCCGGTGTTGGCGGCTGCATTCGGCCCCCCGGCTCCGATGCTCGACATGAACTCGTCAATGTTCGGGTCCTTGGCCACGATTGCCATGAGCTCCTTCTGGTGTTTCGCCATGTCGTCAAAGGAAATTCCCTGCTGCGCCTCGGTAAAGGCGAAGATCTGGCCCGTGTCCTCGGTAGGAAGAAATCCTTTTGGGATGAGGTAAAAAAGGATAATCGTCACGAAGAAAAGCGCGGCGGTGATGATAAGCATCATCCTGCGGTGTCCGAGCACCCACTGCAGGCTGGTTTCGTAGCTGTTCAGCATATTGTCGAAAAAATGTTCCAGGGCCATATAAAGCCTGCCGTGTCGTTCCTTGCCATGAGGCCGGAGAAACCGGCTGCTGAGCATGGGTGTAAGCGTAAGCGACACGACTCCCGACACGAGGATGGCCACGCTGATCACCACGGCGAATTCATGCAGCAGCCGGCCGAGAATTCCGCCCATGAAGAGCACGGGGATAAAGACCGCGACCAGCGAGAACGTCATGGAAAGGATGGTAAAACCGATCTCTTTCGATCCGTTGAGAGATGCCTGAAGCACCGGTTCTCCCTGCTCCATATGGCGCACGATGTTTTCGAGCATCACAATGGCGTCGTCGACCACGAATCCGACAGCGAGAATCATGGCCATGAGAGAAAGGTTGTCCACGCTGTAACCGAGCAGGAACATCACCGTGAATGTGCCGATAATCGACATGGGGAGCGCCAGGCTCGGGATGATCGTTGCCGAGAGATTGCGCAAAAACAGGAAGATGACGAGCACGACGAGGACGATTGCCAGTCCCAGCGTGAACTTCACGTCATTCACCGAATCCCTGATGGACAGCGACCGGTCGTAGAGGACGTCGAGATTCACCGATGCCGGCATCTCTGACCGGAACGTCGGCAGAAGTTTCTTGATGGAGTCGACCACTTCAACGGTATTGGTGCCGGGCTGACGCTGGATCGCCAGAATCACGGCCCTTGTGCTCCTGGTGCTCGTGTTGAACCAACTCGCGATCTTGTCGTTCTCCACGCTGTCAATTACCCTGCCGAGTTCCTGGAGCCTGACGGGATTGCCGTTGCGGTACGCCACGATGAGAGGACGGTAGGCCGCCGCATCCATGAGCTGTCCGCTCGCTAATATGGTAAATGACTTCGAGGAACCCTGCAGGGTCCCCGTGGGCAGATTCACGTTCCCGCTCGCGACCGCTTTCGATACATCATCGATCCCTATGCCGCGTGAAGCAAGAGCGCGCGGGTCGAGCTGGGCGCGCACGGCGTACTTCTGGGAACCGAACACCTGCACCTGGGCCACGCCGCTTATCATCGATATCCGCTGGGACATCGTCGTCTCGGCGTATTCGTCCACGGCCGAAAGCTGGAGCGTCGGAGAATTAATCGCGAGATAGAGAATCGGCTGATCCGCTGGGTTGACCTTTTGATAGGTCGGCGGAGTCGGCATGTCCGGGGGAAGAAGAGGCGCGGCCTTTGCGATCATGGCTTGGACATCCTGGGCCGCGCCGTCGATGTTCCGGCTCAGGTTGAACTGGAGCGTTATCTGAGTCGACCCGAGCGCGCTCGTGGACGTCATGTTGTCGAGGCCTGCTATGGTCGAGAACTGCTGCTCCAGCGGCGTCGCCACTGCCGAGGCCATGGTCTCCGGGCTCCCTCCGGGAAGACTTGCGTTCACCAGGATGGTCGGGAAATCGACGTTCGGCAGATCGCTCACCGGAAGCAGCCGGTATGCCATGATACCGAACAGCAGAATCGCAGACATGACCAGCGTCGTCATGACCGGCCTGCGTATGAAGGGTTCCGCTAAGTTCATAGTCTTAGTTCAAGCTCCAATTCTTACGCATCAAAAATCAAATAAATGCAGTACGCCGCTGATCGAATATTTAATCATTGATTCATCGACATTACGCATTTATTTGTGATCGGGCGTTTGGAATTTGTCATTTCCCTCTTGTTGCATCTGGTCTCCCTTAAGTTCTACTCGCGTTCCGGGAATCAGCTGCAGCTGGCCGTCGGTCACCACTTTTTCTCCTGACTTCACCCCTTGTGCGACGACGGAGAGGTCGCCGAACGTCCGCGCGACCGTCACGGGCCGGGACTCGACCGTAAAGTCTGGTTTGACAACAAAGACATACTGTCCTTGTTGTCCTGTCTGCAAGGCCGCGGACGGCATGACCACGGCGTTCCTTTGGATCGTGAGCGTTACTATCACATTAACGAACTGTCCGGGCCAGAGCCTCTTGTCCCTGTTCTCGAACGTGCCCTTGAGCTGGATGGTCCCCGTAGTTGTGTCCACCGCATTATTGACAAACGTAAGCACTCCTTGCGCCGGTCGTTTCTCGTCTCCAGGAACGACGGCCTCCACCTTCAGTGACCCTGCTGCCATATACTTTTTTATATCTGAAAGGTTCTGTTCCGGTATGGAAAAGGTCACATAGATAGGCGTTATCTTGTTGATGGTTACCATCACCAGATCGTTTGCCTTAATTACGTTGCCCTTGTTGATAAGAACGCTTCCGACGCGGCCGTCGATAGGCGACCTGATGGTGCAATAGGCCAGTTGAAGACGGCTGTTCTCGACATTGGCCTTGTCCGCCTGGACAGCGGCCGCCAAAGCATCGGCGTTGGCGCGAAGCTGGTCGTATTGGTCCCTGGAGACGTAGTCTTTTTGGACCAGGATTTCGTACCGCTTGGCCTGATCTTCGGCATTTTTTGCCTGCGCCACGTCCCGTGCCAGCTGTGCTTCGGCCTGCTTGAGCGCGGCATCGTAGGGACGAGGATCTATCTGGAAGAGCAGGCTTCCCTGCTTGACGTCCTGGCCTTCTTTAAAATGCACTCCAGTCACTTCTCCGCCGACCATGGCTTTCACTGAAACGGTATTATAGGCTTCTACATTGCCGATGGCATTGATCTGCAAGGGTATGTTTTGTTGCGTCACATCCCCTATTTTCACCGGCACAACTCGTTGTCCCGTCTGTTTAGCCTTGCTGTCATTGCAGGCGCTGATGAAAAGGGAGAGCAGTAAAACAACGATTACATATATGCCTATGCCGCTTAATGGTCTGAACTTCATGTCTCTTGTAAGCCTTTCGTTGTTCATTTTTAAATCATGTTTTCTCAAGCTCATATGCTTTTTAAGCAAAAATATTATAACACTTTTGCCGACAAATTTATTTTTATACTACCGTGCACCCATCGCCTTTTCAATACTCGCCTGGGCGATTTTGTAATTAGCCAGCGCGCTCGTATAGTTCGCCTGGGCGGTGACATACGTGGCGAACGCATCGGAAACCTCGATAGGGCTTCCCACTCCGGCCGAGTATCTGCCGTTTGCAAGATCCAGGTTCTCTTTGGCCTGCTTGGATGCAAGTTCGGAGGTCGCTATGCTGGCCTCCGCCGCCTGCAGGTTCAAGTACGCCTGGCGGACATCGAGCAGTATCTGCTGCCGTACCGTTTCTTCAGTCGCTTTAAGAACGTAGAAGGAGGACTTTGCCTCGGCCACCTGATGACTGGTTAAAAATCCATTGAACAAGGGAAAGGTAAGTGCCACACCCACATCCCAGGAATTGGTATTGCTCGATGTCCTGGGTTCTATATCCACCGTTGATTCGGACTTGGTGTAATTTGCGTTCCCCGATAAAAAGGGATAATAACCTGATCTTTGCAAACTGATATTCGCTTCTGCGGCCTGCCTTTTGGCGACGATCGACTTGAGGTCCGGCCTGTTCTCAAACGCCTTCGCCGTCGCTTCCTCCAGGGTTATCGGATACTTCTGGAATGAGAGGTTATCCTCAATGGAGTACTCAGGCGCGTCAGGGACCCCCATGACATTGTTCAGGGTCACCCATGCTATTTTAAGCGCATTCTCGGCATTGATGAGACTGAGCTTCGCGTTGCTCAGGTCCACTTCAGCCTTGATCACATCGATTTTCGCATTCGTGCCGACGGCGTAAAAACCCTGCGCCTGGTCCAGGTGCAATTGAAACTGTTTTATGACGTCTGCTGCCACGTCCCGGTTCCTCCTGGCTTGGAGCACTCCGTAATACGCCTGTTTTACGCTCAGGATCGCGACATCCTCCGTTGTAGAAAGGTCTGACCGGGAGGACTCCAGATTATACTTCGAGATGCCGACCGACGACGACGTCCTGCCGAAATCATATATGTTCTGGTTAAGTGTAACCGTGCCGGAAGATTCATTGACCGGTGCAGTTGCCGCGAACGGATTGACCTGCGGTACGGTAACGGATTTAGACCTGCTGTAAGCCCCCGTGGCGCTGATCTGCGGGTAATAGGCCGAACGCGCTTCGCCCACCCTGCTCCGATTGACGCCCACCGTATTCACCGCGGCAACGATAGTCGGGTTTTTCTTGAGTGCGATCTCGATACAGCGGCTCAACGTCAGCATCTCATCCTTGGCGATCATGCCTTCACCCGAACGATCACTCTTTTCCGACTGCTCAGGGACTGCCGTATTTTGAATTGACTGTGCCGGTCCTTCCGCCTTCTGTTCCGGGGCCGGAGTTTTCTGGTTCGTCTGCGCCGGCGCCTCAGCCTTCTGCGCTGGAACCGCTGCATTCCGGTCCGTCAGCGCCGGCTCTTCAGCCTTTTGCTCAGGGACCGTCGTATTTTGATCCGCCTGCGCCGGCACTTCCGCATATACAAGATGAAACCGAGCGATCGTAAGGGCCAGGATGAAGACAGTTGCAAACGCTATACGTCGTATTTTCAGTTTGATCTTCCCCCTCATGGCATTTCTCCCTTGAACAGGTTACTGTTATCCGTCAATGTTCCATGCATGAAAATATCAATGATCTCCCGCACATCTTTTTCCATGACTTTTTTCTTCATTCCTGCGGAACGCATGATTTCTTCAGATCTGAAATAGGAAAAAAGTATCCACAGGAACACACGGGCAGCCATTTCAGGCGATATGTTTTTTCTGAAGTCGCCGCGATTCTGCTGGGACTCGAAGTAACGTGCAAGCGTTATTCTCATCTCATCTATGACTTTATTATAGACTTCCCTGATCTTTTCGGGATAACTGGTAACCTCGGAATACATGATCTTGACAATGGATTTCCGCTCTTTGAGCGACAGGAGAAACCGCGTAGCGATCAGCGTAAGGGCCTCTTTGCAGGAAAGCCCCTCCAACTCGGGCAGGAGCTCTTTCAACATCGGAAGGAACGTATAGCCCTTCAGCAGTTCCTCGAAAAGATGCTCCTTCGACCCGAAGTGCCTAAACAGGGTCAGCTCGGTCACGCCCGCCTCATGGGCGATCTCCCTTGTCGTGGCGCCGAGATACCCCTTCTCCGAAATGAGCTTCAGGGTTGCTTTCAGGAGCTGCTCTCTTGTATTTGACGTTTTCATCCTTTGTTGAAATCCTTGTAAGTATGTACTTACATTATATCAATCGATAAAGGATGTCAAGTATTTAAATAGGCTGTCCACATTTTCCCCTTGCAAACCGCCTGTTCTTATGATATCGTACGCCTGCTTTTAAATGTTAATCCTAATTTTAACTAAGCGGAGGACGGTACTGTGGCGGGAACATGTGAAATTTGCGGCAAGGGCAAGCTCAGCGGTAACCAGGTGAGCCATGCCAATAACAAAACAAAGAAAGTATCGAAGCCGAACATCCAGAGTGTAAAGGCTGTAGGACCTCACGGGTCCCATGTCCGGATAAAGGCATGCACGCGCTGTATACGCTCGGGCAAAGTAAAGAAAGTCAGCTAAAACAGTTAAAAGGCATCCTCTCAACTTTCAGGGGGGATGCCTTTTTTTTCTCAACATATTCTCCCCTTCCCCAGGCATATACAGGCGCGCATCTCCGACAGTTGCACAAGGAGGCTTACACGGTATGGCCTGAGCTAACCTATCCTGATCCACTTCTTAATCCTTGCGCTGACACCTATTCACCACGGCATAATTAATGCATAATTATTTTTGATTGTTACAGCAAGTTGCAACAAGCGCAACGTGTAAAATTACAATTTGAAGTTGACACCCTGCGTGCACTTATACTATATTGATTATGCCATTGATTCTTTAAATGTGAAGCCTCGAAAAATGAAGCCATGGGTACTCATTTTTTCCGTGTGAAGCGGAGAAGGAGGTGGCCAGATAAAGAACGAAGTAGATTCTTATTTGAATACATGTCAGCATGAGATCCAGAGAGTAATCTGAGCACGCATCGTGCTCAACTTTCATTAAAGGGGAGGAACTATGAGTTTCAAAAAAAGTGTAGTCATCAGTCTCGTTGGAGTGTGCGTCTTGGCTCTTTTCATGGTCATGTCCCTGCGCTCGTCAGTCAATGCCGCATCTGAGACCGTCGTCGATGCAAAAGTGGTGAAAGAGGCCAAACCCGTGACTTTTGACGGGATAGCATACATTGCCGGCCACGGCGGGCACCTGGCGATCCTCGATCTGAGGACCATGAAGTCGCCGACCGATGTTGAAAAAGACAGAATCGTCCTTACCGAGGCCGGCTCCGAGATGGAAGGCAAGGTCGCGGGCATCAGCTTTGAACAAGCCAAAAAGTCCGGCGGTTCTCACGGACAGACCCTCATGATGGAACATGGGAAGAAAGTCCTGATCGCCGGCACGCTGGCCGGAAACGTGTACAAGGTCGAGCTCGATGCGAACGGCAGGGCCGCTAAAAAGGAAGGTCCCTTTAAGGTCGGCGAGAAGTTCTGCGGAGCCATCACCGGTCCGGACGGCAACGTCTATTTCGAAGACATGACCGACGGAAACGTCTATGTGTGGAACCCGGAAAAGCTCAAGCTCGTGGACAAAATGCCGGTTGGTATGGCGGTCTGCGGCATTCAGTGGACCAAGAACGACAAAAAAGCATACATCACCGACATGCCGGCAGGCAAGGTATACGTGTATGACTGGAAGACGAAGAAGAAAATTAAGGAGATCACGAGCCCCGAGATGACCTTCATCCATCAGGATCGCATGACGCCGGACGGCAAATATCTCTGGGTGAGCGCTCCGAATGAATTCGAGCTGAATCCGACCGGTACGGCCGGTACCGCGAGTGTGCTGAAAGGCGGCACCAAGGCGCACCAGGTGATCATCATCAGCACAAAGACGGACTCCATTGTGAAGCGCATTGTGCTCCCGAACAACCTCAGTCCTCATGACTTCGCCTTCACCAAGAACGGGTATGCGCTTCTCGCATCCAGATCGTACGGCAGCGACGACAGCTTGCTGGCGGTCATGAATATGAAAGATGACACCATCGTCGAAGAAGTATCCCTGTGCGCATCATGCCATAATGCTAACGGAATAAAGGTTGCGATCGATTCAGGATCCCCTCTGCTCTGCGGCATTACCGTAGATTGGAAGAAATAACCGTTTCTTCAGTTACGCCGGAGGGCGGCAGCCCGCCCTCCGGACTCTTTACTTGCCCGCCTGCTTTGTGGTATAATAATTTCGTTCCTACGTTCCTAATTTTACCGCTCCGAAGGAAAAATCACTGCCATTATGAACATTCCCTATGTTGCAATTAAGAACCTGAAGAGAAAGCTGACAAGGACATGGCTTTTATTTGCCATCGTCGCCGTCGTGTCGTGTACATTGTTTACGGCGACCCTCTTCCTGAAAAGCATAAATAATGCGCTTAAAATCGGGACCTATCGTCTCGGCGCCGATATTCTCGTGGTCCCCGCGAGCGCTGAAGCCAAGGCGAAGTCTGCGCTCCTCTCGGGAGAGCCAACCCAGTTTCTGATGGACAGATCGGTCCTCGATCGTGTTAGACATGTTGAGGGGGTAAAGGCCGCCACGCCCCAGCTCTTTATTAAACCGACGAGTTTTTCCTGCTGCTTCAATGTAGACGTATTCCTGGTGGCCTTCGACCCGGAAACCGACTTTACGGTTAAGCCCTGGCTCGAAAAAAACCTTAATCGAAAACTGGGGATCAACGAGATCATCACCGGCCGGTCGGTCCCCGTCATCGTCGGGGACATGATCCCCTTTTTCGGTACCAATTTCAGGGTCGCGGGGACCATGGAACCGACCGGCATGGACTTTTTCGATCGTGCGGTTTTCATGAGCCTCGATGCGGCCTATAAGATGGCCGAGGAATCGAAGACGAAAGCTCTTCAACCCATTGAGATCGGAAGGGACAAAATCTCAACGGTCCTGGTGCAGGTGGACGACGATATTACGCCGGACCGGGTAGCCGTCAGGATCGAATATGCCATCAGCGGCGTAAAGGCCCTGGTGTCCGACAGGGTCATCAGCACGGTGAGAAATCAGCTCTCCGGTCTTATTCGCGCGATAATCATCATCAGCATCGTCCTCTGGTTTATCGTTCTTTTAATCATGGCTTTCGCGTTTTATATGATCGTAAACGAACGGCGTCGTGAAATCGGCCTCCTCCGGGCGATGGGCGCGAATAAAAACCATATTTCCGCAATCCTTCTGTCTGAGGCATCGCTGTTGTCGGCAGGCGGCGGCGCAACCGGTGTCGTTCTCGGTTTCGGATTGCTCATGAGCTTTAAAGACCTTATGTTGCACTATTTAAAACTCCCGTATCTGTTCCCTTCGCCCGCGGATCTGACCGTTCTGATCGTCGGCGCGGTAATTTTTTCCCTTGCCACCGGTCTGCTTTCCGCCCTCCTGCCGTCCCTTGCCATTTTAAAGATGGAACCGTATGAAGCCATAAGGAGAGAAGAATAATGCGATGGAGGATTTCCATACTGTTGATAATCCTGACGATGCTCACCGCTTGCTCCAAGGATAACGAAAGACCTTCCGTCCAGATCGCCCCGCAAAAATCCGATATCCAGGTGCTCAGGGAACGGGTCGCAAGCAATCCCCGCGACACGGACGCATGGTTTCACCTTGCGGATCTCTACGACCGGGCCGGTATGTACCCGGAGGAGGTCGACGCCCTCAAGAAAGTCATCGCCCTCAAACCGAAAGAAATCGGCTACGCCTATGAGCAACTTGGCACGGCCTATAACAGGCTCGGCAAGTACCGGGAAGCGATAAAGCCTTTCCTGAAGGCGGGGAAATATTCCCCAAAGAACCCGGTGATTTACAATAACCTCGCGGCGTCATACGGCATGGTGGGAAAAACAAATGAACAGATCGCCGCGCTCGAAAAAGCCATCTCCCTGCGTCCGCATTACGCAACAGCCCGCTATAACCTCGGCGTCGTATTGCTCAACAAGGGGCGGCGCGCGGAAGCCCTGAAGCAGTACAACGAAATCAAAAAATTCGATGAAGGGACCGCTCAGGCCCTCAAGAAGGAAATCGATGCAAAGGGGAAGTAAATATTTTTTGTAATTTGCAAGGGAAGCGCACTATGCCCATAGTAACGAAAAAAGCCCTGGTTGTCCTGATATGGTTTTCCGTAATTGCGTCACCAGCGTTTGCGGAGACGGTCAATTGCTCTGAATGCGGCATGACCTGCGATGTTGCCGCAAAATTCACGTCTCGGATCATCCAGGGCGATCAGACGCTCTATTTCTGCGATATCGGGGACCTCTTTTCCTATCTGAAAAGAAAAAAGCCGTCCGCGACTCGCGTAGAAGTCAAAGACTACAACACCGGCGAATGGATCGACGCCCATAAAGCATACTACGTGCATTCCGAAAAAAAATTCAAAACTCCCATGGGGTGGGGTATTGCACCCTTTGCGGATAAAGGCAAGGCTTTGGAGTACGGCGCGGCAATGGATTTCGACGGAACTGCAACAGCGCTCAAATGAAAAAACTGATCTTCATAACCGCCGTCGTAAGCGGCCTCCTCTTCATTCTGGTGCCGCGATTCATTCTTCCCGCCTGCGGCTACCTGGGATTCCCCGCGATGCACTGCTCGGACACGGCGCGTGCGGAGTACGTGGTCGGCGCGCTGCTTATCGTGCTCGGGAGCGCGACGGCTTTTTTAAAATGGAGGCCGGTCGATATCATCTGCGCGGCGGTGTCGATTGTTTTATATATCGTCGCGTTCCTGCTCCCGGACAAGTTCGGCTACTGCCGCAGCAGCCGGATGCCGTGCAATTACGGCATGGTGCCGGGCATCCGGTTCGTCGCCGTTGTTTCTGCGGTCATTATGTGCGGAGCCGCTGTCGGGACCGTGATATCAACCAGAAAGAAGGGAAATTCATGATTGAGCTGAAAGGATTATCGAAGAGCTACACCGTCTCCGGAAAAACCATACAGGCGCTTCAGCCTGTCGATCTCTCCATCGAGCAGGGGAAGTTCGTCTCGATCGTCGGGCACTCGGGGTCCGGCAAGAGCACGTTTTTGAGCCTTGTCGGAGGCATCGCCAGGCCTGATACGGGCACGGTCATCCTTGATGGGACCGACATCCGGAGCTATGACGACAGAGGACTCTCGAAACTGAGGAACGAGAAGATCGGTTTTATATATCAGTTCGCCAGCCTCATCCCTACCCTCACCGCGACCGAGAACGTCCTCCTGCCGACCGTGTTCGGCGGCAAAAAAAAGAGGGACGACGCGGTCCGGCTGCTTCGTCTCGTCGGACTCGGAGATAAGGCTGACCGGTACCCTTCCGAGCTCTCCGGCGGCGAGCAGCAGCGGGTGGCGATTGCCCGTGCGTTCATTCACGAACCCGAGATCATCCTGGCTGACGAGCCCACCGGTGACCTCGATGAGGAAACGGAGGCCGAGATCATGGCCTTCTTCGAGAAGATCAACCGCGAGAAGAAGGTCACGATGATCATGGTGACCCACAGCTCCGAGATTGCCCTTCGGGCCGTTACGCGGTTCAGGATGAAACAAGGAACCCTCGAGAAACTGGCGTGACGGTTCCCCTCTCCCTCAATAAAAAACGGCGGCCTCACCGGCCGCCGTTTTTTTCTCATCGTCACGCTACTTCTTCTTTTTGTCTCCGTAAAGATAATCGTATTCGGCAGGATGATGATGTTTGAGCTGTTCAATAGACATCTTCCCGGTCAGCCACATCCAGTTCATCGGGAACACCTCTGACCGCAGGTGTTCGTTGTAGAAATGGAAAATGAGAATGAATACGATGGCAAGAAGCGCCTCATCGCTGTGCATGACAAAGATGACGTCCCAGATCCATTGGATAGACCACATGGGAAAAAGCGATGAAACCGTCACCGGAAAAGCCAGGAAGAACCCGGAAGCTCCGATGATGAACATGCCCCAATATACCGCCCAGTAGTCGAACTTCTGCATGTAGTTGAACTTTCCGAAGTACGGTTTTTCCTTCCTGAAGCCGAAGAAGTACATGAAATTGTGGAACGCATCGACGACGTCCTTGGGCATGGGAACAAGGCTCAGCCTAAATCCTCCCTTGCGTGCCTGGTTGATGAGGTAGAACTGATGGTAGATGAAATCCAGGAGCATCGTGATTCCCGCCGCCCGGTGTATGATCCCCGCCGTCTTCGCGCCGCCCCAGAACCGTATCCAGGCGCTCGCCGGATCCTGATACGCATACTTGAGTCCCCATCCGGTGAAGGACAGGAGCAAAAACGTCGTGAACATGATGACGTGCTGGATCCTCGCAGAAAGGTCGAACCTCTCTATCTCCGTGGGAATATTTTTATTATTCATGGCTGCCTCCTTTTCCTTTCCTGAACAAACGGTCGCGGACGTCCGCGTAGATATCCAAAAGCACATGGATGCAGATGAACAGAAACACACTCACCGTGAGGATGATCAGGGCGATTTCCGTGAAATGCGCTATCGGGCGAGGGGGCTGATGGGTAATGGCTGCCACAAACTTCGCATTCGCTCCCGCGTGGCACTTGCTGCAGGTCTTTATCTTATTCGCTCCTACCACCGGCGAAGCGGGGTCCTTATCGCTTATGATATCATGGGAACCGTGACAATCAACGCAAGAAGGCGCGTTGGGGTGACCGAGCTTCAGCTTTCTGCCGTGGAAACTTTCCTTGTACCGTTCCATGACTTGTTCGCTGAAGCCGTATTTTTCGGACATGAATTTTTCTTCATGGCACTTGCCGCAGGTCTGCACGACATTGAAGTGGTTTACCGCCGACTCCTTGCTCTCCTTCGGCTGAATATAGTGCGGGGAACCGTGACAGCTCGTACAGACAGGACCGTCGGTCGATTTTTTATCGATGACATTCTTCCCATGAACGCTCCCCTTATAGGCCTGGTAAATATCACCATGGCATTGGGCGCACGCCGCCTGCGCAATAGGATCGATTTTGCTCTTCGGGGAGATCTGGGAGGCCAGTGCCCTGGTCGCCGCGTCGGCTTTGCCGGAGAGCCCGGCGTGCTGTGCTCCTTTCAGGGTCATATGGCACGTGACGCAATCAAACGATCCATGGACGGACTTTGAAAATTTTTCCTGGTTGACATTCACCGCCCCTTCCATTGAACCGTGACAACCGAGGCATGCCGCCGCGTCGGGTGCCGCACCGGCAGCAGGGACTAGCACGAAGGCGAGCAACAGCAGCAATGATAGCGCGTTCCACCGATTCCTCATACTTTTACGTTCTCCTTTCAATTCTAAAAATTTGAAATCAGGAGCTGATTTAAGATGTTCCTTGCTGCATAGTACGATAATACCAGTGACGCCTGATTACACGTGTTACCGTCGGCCTTCTCCTTTCGATCAATAGTATTTATGCGGTATTTCGAAAATCTTTATTTCTGAACATCAAACTTATGCCGGTTACGCTTCGACCACCCGGGGACAGAGCAAACGCTGTGGCCCGAGCACCTATCATCACCGGCATATTCTCATCGATTTTCCACGTTCCGTCAAACTATTTCCTTGAATTAAGATGAGCAGTTTCAGCAGGCGGGGTATCAGAACCCACCACACGCTCCTATAATCTTGGGAAAGAGCAAGGGTGCAAGAGGACTGCCGGACATTTTTCCTGCGAGGTTGAGCCCAATTGCTCCGGAGGAAACTGCTCGGCAGCAACCAAAAAAAAGCGAAAATGACGAGGCCGACTTCGGCGCCGATATACGTCATGGCCTAAGCCCTATTATAATACATAAAGAGAGCCTCGTCTGGAACAAGAATAATTATTATAACTTAAGTATTTAAGATATGCAGTTCCTATGCCAACCAGAACCTTTTGATTTTATGAAATAAACTAACACCGGATTTTTGCAAAAATGAGAATTGCCCTTTTGGAGCTTACACATTTGCAAACACCTGGTTGATATTCGCCTTCATGGGTAATACACTTTCACCAGGTAGAGACCCTGCGGCGGGGCTGTGCGGCCTGCCAAGGTCCGGTCGCAAGACTTGAGCATCCGCTCCACGTCATCAGGGCTAAATCTGCCGAGGCCTACTTCGACAAGCGTTCCCGTTATATTTCTCACCATGTACTGAAGAAAAGAATCGGCTTCAAACCATATCTCGATGAAGTCTCCTCTTTTGTCTATCTCTACTCTTTTAAGCGTCCTCACCGGTGTTTTGGCCCCGCACCCCGAACTGCGAAAGGTTGAAAAATCGTGCTTGCCCGGAAGACAAGAGGCAGCCTGCCTCATCTTCTTAAGATTCAGGGGCGCATTGATGTGCCAGGCATAGTTACGATACAACGCGGTCGGTGCGCGCCTGTTCAATATACGGTATTTGTAGACCTTGCTCAGTGCACTGTAGCGCGCATGGAAGTCTTCAGGCGCCTCTCCGGATACCAACACCCTGATATCGCCGGGCAGCAGATGATTGAGCGCAGGCGCCCAGGCCTCAGCCGGGATGCTGCTCCCGGTCTTGAAGTTGGCCACGTGTCCGAAAGCATGCACACCCGCATCCGTACGTCCCGAAGAAGAGGTTTGGCAATCTGCCTTCGTGAGTGTTTTGAGGGCATGTTCAAGCGCGTCCTGTATTGTCGGATTTTCGGTCCCGGCCTGCGACTGCCAGCCGTGATAGTTTGTGCCGTCGTATTCGAGGATGATTTTTATGTTTCTCATGCCCCTCTCACTTCAATCCCCTCCCCCACGGGGAGAGGAGGTTTTGCTCCTATTCTCCCTCCTCCTGTCGGGAAGAGGGCCGGGGTGAGGGGCGATTCCTTCGTCAGCATTCTGATCATTCTCCCAGATACGCTTTTTTGATCCCCGGGTCCTTTTCGAGCACCGCGGCATCGCCCTGCATCACGATCTTTCCGGTCTCCATCACATAGGCTCGGTGAGCCAGACGGAGGGCGGCTTTTGCGTTCTGCTCCACCAGAAGGACGGTCGTCCCCTGGTCATTGATCTCTTTGATGATCTTGAAGATCCGGCCCACGATAATTGGGGCAAGGCCGAGAGAAGGCTCGTCCAGGAGCAAAAGCCGCGGCTTTGACATGAGAGCCCTGCCGATGGCGAGCATCTGCTGCTCACCTCCCGAGAGTGTACCGCCGAGCTGTTTATCCCGCTCCGCGAGCGCAGGAAACATATCGTATACCTGAGCGATATGCCGGACGAACTCATGCTTCTTTTCGCGGAATGCCCCCATTTCCAGATTTTCCCGCACGGTCATCCGGGGGAATATGCGTCTGCCTTCCGGGACCTGCGATATTCCCAGCCGGACGATCTCGTGGGCCGGGAGGGTGGATGTCTCTCTGCCTTCATAAATAATCTTGCCGGAACGCAGGGGAGCAACGCCCGAGACAGACATCAGAGTCGTCGACTTGCCGGCCCCGTTCGCACCGATCAAGGCGACAATCTCTCCCTGCTTCACGTTCAGGCTGATGCCCTTGAGCGCATCGATCATGCCATAGGAGACGGTCACATCCCTGAGTTCAAGCATGGGCGTTCTCCTTGCCGAGATAGGCTTCTACCACCTGGGGGTTGGCCTGTATGTCTTTCGGTAAACCTTCGGCAATCTTCACGCCGTGGTCCAGCACGAGCACCCTGTCCGATATGCCCATGACCACTTTCATATCATGTTCTATCAGAAGGATCGCCACGCCGTTATCGCGTATTTTACGGATCAACGCCATCAACTCCTGCGTTTCCAGGGGATTCATGCCCGCAGCAGGCTCATCAAGAAGCAAGAGATGCGGTTCAGTCCCAAGCGCCCGCGCGATCTCAAGCCGTCGCTGGTCGCCGTAGGAGAGGTTCGCCGCGAGAACGCCGTGTCTGCTTTCAAGGCCGACGAATTTCAGGATGTCCATGGCCCGGAAGCCCATGTCCCGCTCTTCCTTAATCACCCTGCGCGGTCGGAAGATTGCGCCGAACACACCTGCCTGGGTGCGGCAGTGCGCCGCCACCATGACGTTCTCGACGCAGGTCATGCCGCCGAAGAGGCGGATGTTCTGGAATGTCCTCGCGATGCCCATTCCCGTAATAGCGTGCGGCGGCATGTTCGTGACGTCCCGGTCGTGGAATATCGCGTTTCCGGCTGTCGGCTGATAAATGCCCGTAATGCAATTAAAGAACGTGGTTTTCCCTGCCCCGTTCGGGCCGATGACGCTTACGATCCTCTCTCGTTCGACACGCATATCGATGCCCTCGAGCGCCTTGAGTCCGCCGAAGTGTTTGGTCAGGTTTTTGGTCTCTAATAACAGCATATTCGTTCAAGCCGTTTAAACCGTTTGAACGGTTCAAACTGATTTTTTCACCGACCCCAACAGCCCCTGCGGCCTGAATATCATCATAAGGACCAGCGCCGCGCCGAAAGCCAGCATCCGGTAGTCCTGAAAATCGCGAAACACTTCCGGAAGTCCGATCAGAAGCACCGCCCCCAGTATAATACCGGGGATGCTGCCCATGCCGCCGAGCACTACCATGCAGAGGATCAGGACCGATTCAAAAAAGGTGAAGCTCTCGGGCGATACAAAGGCCATTTTGGCGGCAAAGAACACGCCGGCCAACCCCGCCCATGCCGAGCCGAGCACGAAAGCAAGCAATTTCAGCCTGAACGTATTGATTCCCATTGCCTCGGCCGCGACCTCGTCCTCGCGGATCGCGATCCACGCCCTGCCTATGCGCGATGAGATGAGCCTGTGCATGGCAAATATGGTTATAATGACAATCACCAGAATAAGATAATAATAATCGAGGGTCGTATGAAGCGTATATCCCGCGATCACCGGCCTGTTGATCTTCGCGAGCCCGTTCGGTCCACCGGTCATCGCGTCCCAGTTGTTCAGGACTATACGGGTGATTTCCCCCAGGCCCAGGGTCACGATCGCGAAGTAATCGCCCCGCAATTTCAGTATCGGCGATCCGAGGAGCACCGCAAAGCAGGCGGCAACAAGAGGGCCGAGCGCCATGCCGGGCCAGAATGAGAGCCCGTAGAGCGTGGAGAGAATAGCATAGGTGTAGGCCCCGATCGCGTAAAAGGCCACGTAGCCCAGGTTCAGCAAGCCTGCCTGGCCCACGACGAGATTCAGGCCCAGGGCAAGGACGATGTACATGCCCGTGATCGTCATAACATCCCGATAATAATCGTTGGTAAAAAGAGGGAAGACGATAAGGAAGAGGACAAGACACGAAAGGATTACCGGAGAGTCGGCATGGAAGCTGATAAATGACGATACGGCACGCAGACGGGAGACTTTCCCCTTTAGCGATATTCGGAGCGCCGTTATGGAGTCAAGCGTTATCAGTTTCCACAAAACAATGAGGACGCCAGTTGTCGCAACAACGCGGAAAGCGCTCCCGAGGCCGGCAAAGGGCAGCGCGAGCAGACCCGCCCACAGAGGTATGGTGAGCGCATGTGTAAATCTCTTGATCGCTGCCGGGAAAAAGACCATAACAAGACATGATTATCTCATAAAGATACGAGGATATCAAGGCATTGTTGAAGGAGACCGGACAACGCGCAGGGCATTTTGTTTTACGGCATTTTATCGAACGACCCTTTTCCTGTCCGGTCCCATTTCGCTGAAACGATCCGCCACTCACCCGACTCCAGAGCCAGAGTCACGTCGAAGTTATATGCGCCGGTTGCTTCAGGAAGGACGTCGTCGGCTGAATCCATCTTATTTCTGCCTGACAGCACCGACTGGAACCTCGCTGTAGCCAAGGAGCCATCGACGTGGACTTCAAGATTAGTTATGAAGACCGACACTTTCGCGTGCCTGATAAAGTAGTAGATCAGCAGATCCTTAATGTCGTTATAATCGTTCCCCTGAGGGTCCTTATAGATTTTAGATACGTGAGCAAGAACCTGTTTGATATCCTTGCCCTCTGCTGCTCGTTGAACCCTATGAACGACCTTTGTAACCTTATCCTGCTCCGTACCGGCATGACAACCACTCATCAAAAATGCCATGAGCGCTGTAAGGAAGACTACGTCGGCTTTCACGCATCGCTTGATCATATTGTTCCCCCTTCCTCCGAACTCATGAGATCGGCGCAGTTTTCGTCCAACCTTGATTCTTGCAGGCAGGACGGACTTAAATAAATATCTTGCTTCCTTCCCGGAATTGTTATACTATTTTTCCGTGGAGTTTAAGCTGCTCATTACCAAAGGAGGAAATCGTTCATGCCCGAAGTTGTAAGGGTTTCAACCATCGAAAATGATCAGGGCCTTATGGCCTCGATCGAGGACTATTTCAAAAGAGGCCGTTACGTCGAGCTCACCCAGGCCATCGGCATGTATTCCATTCTGACCGATCCCCAGCATATGATATATGACCAAGCCCACTACTACCGGAAAGTCCTTGATCTGGTCAAGGACAAGGTGAGGTCCGGCCTGGGAAAGCATTATTCTGCCTGGTATGCAAGCTTTCCAAAACTCATGGACGAAATCATTTCGGCCGGAGGTGAAGGTAACGACAAGCTTGCCACGTCCATTATCGCTGACCATCGTGAGGCCTATGGGCCGTTCAAGTCCGTTGACGATTTTTTCTTCTGGGGACTTGACGACCGAAGGCTGGCGTTGGAACAGATCGTGAACTATATCGAGAAGACGATGGCGATGCCCTGCCGATAAATACTTCCGTGCAGGCATGAGCTGAGACGATAGGCGCATGATACTAAGGTGATCAAGCCGGTAGTGCTCGGGTTGAACGGTTTTCAGTTCACCATGCGATCTTACTCATCACGTCCTCGACCGATATCCCTTCCATACAGCTGATGTTGTCTTCACAGGTTCGCTTAAAACAGGGAGAGCATTCAATTCCCGCTCGCACAGTGACCGGTGACTTCCCGTAAGGCCCGGTCCGCCAGGGCGCCGTGGGACCGAACAGCGCCAGGACCTTCGCGCCTGCCGCCGCGGCCAGATGCATGGGACCCGTGTCCGTGGTGATGAACAGGTCTGAAAGCGCGGCAAGTGCCGCCAGTTCCTTGAGAGAGGTCTCTCCCGCCCAGTTCTCCGCGGGCTGCTTCATTCTGGATATGATCCTTTGGTTCACGTCCCGATCTGCGGCGCTGCCGGTAAAGATCACCACGGCCTTCTTCTCCAGCACGAGCCTGTCCGCCAACTCCGCAAAGTTACTTTCCCTCCAAAGCTTGGTCTTCCAGCGCGCCACCGGATTTATGACAACAAGCGGCTTTCCCGCTCCTTTCATGACCGCCGTCCTCTGGCGCATCCTCGCAATTTCCCGTTCGATCGGCAGCGTGCAGACCGGCGCCGGGTCGTGTGCACCGAGATAGCGCGCAATATCGAGATACCGTTCCAGCGCATGCTTCTCGATATCGTAAGCAGGCAGGCGTTCATTCAGGAACAGGTAGGAAAGCTCGCGAGTGCGGTCAAAGCCGATCTTGCGCTTTGCACGGGCCAGGCCCATGAGGATGCCGCTCTTCAAGAGTCCTTGAAAATCGACGGCAATGTCATACCGGGTAGACCGCAGTTCCCGAAAAAAACCGATAATACCGCCCAGCCCTTTCATGAACGTACGGGGATTTTTCAGCATCCCGGTCAGCGCTTTTCTTCGCGAGACCAATACCCTGTCGATAAGCGGATGGCCTTCGAGGATACCTGCCGCCGCTTCCTCGACGATCCAGGTTACTTCACCGGCCGGGTAGAGCTTCTTGATCGCCTCGAGCGCGGGCAGCGTCTGTACCACGTCGCCGATGGCGGAAAGTTTGATAACAAGGATTTTCATGGTTCGTTCCGTGAGGGCGTTCAATCCGGAGGCACCTGAGCAACGCGGCGCTGAGATGAGACGAATTTTACCCGATAGAGCGTGCAATTACAAGCCATAGTTAATCGAGCTTTCCGGTAAAATTCCGAGGACAGACGCCTCGCGGTAACACAGGGGATTTTCCCGCATCCTCATCTAGTGACCTTCGTTGGACTACTATAGCATAAGTGAAAATAATAATGAATGACATATTATACTGAAAACCAGCCATCATTACGGGCAACAGCAATTACCGCAGGCACAAATCCGGACGATTCAAGCGCCTGAATGGCCAAAAGATGCAAAAAAACATAAATTTCTTGCATTTTCCTTAATCTTTGCTACAATTTTCCTAACCTGGACAAGTCAGAATAAAATCCACCACGAAGTCATACCCTGCACTCGTTTATGGCCGCGTCTTCGCAAGAGCAGGCTACGTTACCACTCGTAACCGCTGGGTGCAGGCGAAGGCACGAAGTAATACCTGAATGCCTTTGGGATTTGTTTACTTGCGTGTTTAAAGATCTTCTTCGTGTCTTGGTGTCTTTGTGGTAAAGATATTCAACCCATTTTTAGAGGAGGTCTTCATGCCTAAAAAAACAAAAGGTAAAAGCAAAGCAAAAAAATCGGCTTCCCGCAAACCCGTTCGGAAGAAAGCCTCGAAAAAGAAAACTCCGAAGAAGAAAATCACAAAAAAGAAAAAAGCCAAGAAAAAAGCCGCCAAAAAGACAGTCTTAAAAAAGAAAGCAGCCCGGGAAAAATCCGCAAAGAAGGCCGCACCTAAGGCCAAGCCCCCGCTCCCGCCAAAATCGGCCATGGTAGAACCGGGTCCGCCGCCAAGCGGCAACCCGCCCGTGGAAGAGCCGGCTGCGAACGAAGAGGCGCTCGGCACCGTGACCCATTACTACAGCCATCTCGGCGTGGTCGTGGTACAACTCAACAAGGGAACGCTTAAAACGGGCGATATGATCCGCGTCAAAGGCCATAGCACCGATTTTACCCAGGAGGTCGAATCCATGGAGTACGAGCACCAGCATGTTGATCAGGCCGGCGCGGGCCAAAGCGTGGGCCTCAAGGTGACGGACCACGCGCGGGAGCATGACATCGTGTACCTGGTGAAGTAACGGGTATCGCACACGATTATGCTATAATCTACACAGGGCAGGTACTCATGCCTGCGCTGTGTTTGCTCGTATCCAAAATTCCCTCACCCGGCATCTCTCCAAGAGGTGCGGAGTGATTTTACTCAAGGAGCCTCTCATCCCTACTGTATACGGCAATACCACCGGCCTCAAACCCGCCGAGCTTCGCATGCTCGAGCGCCTCTACCGCAGAAAAACGCCGCCGAATATGATCATCACACCCGAAGCCGCCCGCGCTTTGACCGAAGTTTCCGCGGAGATCGGCAGGCAGGTCGGGCTCATCATGGACCGTTCCGGAAGCATCCGAACCGTTCTCGTCGGCACGAATAAGGACATTCTCATTCCCGACCTCTCGGAACACCGGCTCGGCTCGAAGCGTCTTCGCGGAGTCAGGTTCATTCACACCCACCTTAAGGAAATGCCCCTGAACCAGGAGGACCTCACGGACCTGGCGCTGTTGAGACTGGATATGATCGCTGCGCTTGCCGCCCGGCCCGACGGCTTGCCGGGCAGTATTTCCATCGCGCACCTGCTCCCGCCTAATCCTGCAGAGAAGCTGTACGAGGTACTCCCGCCGCGGGCCGTCCATGGGGTGGATATAGATGCCGCGAATTTCATCGCCGATCTCGAACGGGAGATGGAGCGCGCGCAGAGCGCCATCGAGGTTGCAAAGAAGGACCGGGCGATCCTCGTGAGCGTCTCGAAAAAGAGCAAACATGAGCAGGAAGAATCCATCGAAGAGCTGAAAGAGCTTACCCGCTCCGACGGCATCACGGTCCTCGACACCGTGGTTCAGCGGCTGCATGACATCAATCCCAAGTACCTTCTCGGCGAAGGCAAGCTCAAGGAGCTCATCATCCGCTCCCAGCAGCTCGGCGCGGATTTGATCGTCTTCGACCAGAACCTCACCCCGGCCCAGGTCAAGGCCATCGGGGACATTACCGAGATGCGCGTCATAGACCGCACGCAGCTCATCCTCGACATTTTTGCACGAAGGGCGCACAGCGGGGACGGCAAGGTGCAGGTCGAGCTTGCCCAGCTCAAGTACCGCCTGCCCAGGCTGTCGGAGCGTTCCACCGCGCTCTCCCGCCTCACGGGCGGCATCGGCGGCAGAGGACCGGGAGAAACGCGGCTCGAGATCGACATGCGCCGGGCCCGGGACAGGATACGGCGTCTCGAAAAGCAGCTCGACGCCCTCGGCAGGGCCAGGGACCAGCGCCGTGAACGGCGCGTCAAAAGCGAGATCCCCATCGTCTCGATCGCCGGGTACACGAACGCCGGAAAATCCACGCTCTTTAACATGCTTACGAAATCGGACGTCAAGGCGGAAAATCTCCTGTTCGCGACCCTGGACACGGCCACCCGGAGGCTGCGCTTCCCGCGCGACCGCGAGGTGGTCATCACCGACACCGTCGGGTTCATCAAGGACCTGCCCAAGGACCTCCTCGGCGCCTTTAAAGCGACCCTCGACGAGATGCAGGACGCGGACCTCATCCTGCACGTGGTGGACATCAGCAACCCGCGCTTCGAGCAGCAGATGGAATCGGTCGATAATCTGTTGATCGAGCTCGGCCTCGACACGATCCCCAAGCTCCCGGTGTTCAACAAGGCGGACCTCGTGAACGCCCTCTGGGCCAGGGCCGTGGCAGCGCGCTTCAACGGCGTCGTGTGCTCGGCGATCAATCCGGGGACATTCGGGGATCTGCTGAAGGAAATTGAAAAAAGGGCGTGGCCGGAGGAACGGTCTCAAAAAGAAGAAGCGGCCATGGATTGATGTCATCGCAAGCAGCTAAGACCCCAGGTATCCTTATGCGAGATCGACAAAAGCATCTTATTCATCCCTTGCCGGCTTTCAGGATTTTCGATATATATTCGATTTTTTTCTTATACGCCTGCCCTTCCCTTTCGAACTTTTTTCTTTGCTCCAGTTTTTTAAGCAGTGCCGGGGCTTCATCGTTGGGGATGTGCCTATTGACGACCTTTTTCCCGTCGCGGTATTTCAGTGAGTAATACGAATAGGTTTTTTCCTTGTAGCGCTTCTTTCGCTCGCTCAGAACGCCTTTGGGAAGCCGTGCTATGGACTTCTGGAGACCGTCTAATATCTCTTCGCAACGTTTGAGCTCGTCCCGGAGCATGCCACTGATGACCTTGTCTTTTTCCACCACTTTCATGCCACTATTATGCCTTTTGTGGTGTAAAAGCGCAAGGCTTTTTTATGCAAGGAATTTTCTTCGCGAAGGCGCGAGGAACGCCAAGGAAATATTTAATATTGGTTCGACAGCAGATGGAGTCGGTCGATAATCTATTGATCGAGCTCGGCCTCGACACGATCCCCAAGCTCGCTGTGTTCAACAAGGCGGACCTCGTGAACGCGCTCTGGGCCAGGGCCGTGGCAGCGCGCTTTAACGGCGTCGTGTGCTCGGCGATCAATCCGGGGACGTTCGGGGATTTGTTGAAGGAAATTGAAAAAAGGGCTTGGCCGGAGGAACGGTCTCAAAAAGAAGAAGCGGCAGCCATAGATTGAGGAGTACACCTACAATCATGCGAGTTTCGATGAGTAGAAACTCTAACGAATTCCGGTTCAATCATTGCATGTCAAGATCCTGACAAAAGTCACGACAACCGCCCGGTCAGCTATTGAGGATCGCAAAAGTAATGCAACGGCCCCTTACCTTTTTATCCAGTGTTTACGCGCTTTTCATAGTGGCAATGCGTTGCATTACTTATGTTGCTCTCTATAATACAAACACACTGAGAATGACTTCAAACGATTCGTCTATCTTAGATATATGGAAGCGGTCACTGATATTGCTACTTGATTCGTAATCTATGAAGATAGCTTGGTTGTTATAACTCTGTTTAAGCTTTCTATTTTTTTGATAGCTTTTTTCTTGTATCGTTTATCATTGGTAAGTTCTAATACATTTTGAAACTCGTCTCTTGCTGCTTGAAATTTTTCTTGAGCTAAATATATGTTGGCCAGATTATAATGGATGCCAGCCTCGATGGGAAGAATCTTGACAGCTTCTTTACAATAGTACTCTGCTTCTTTGTGCATACCAAACTGAAAATAAGTATAGGACAATCGATCATATGCAGCTGCTACATTATTATTAAAATATTTAAATATTTTCCGTAGCATTTCATTTGCGGAAATAGCTTCTCCTAAAGAGTTATAAATAACAAATAAGGTGATATTGCCCCAAAGGTTCGATTTAATAGAATAGGCTTTTTTGCAATACTCTAAAGCTTGTTTAAACTGTTTTTCTGCTAGAAGAGCAGCGGCAAGGCCACCATATGCGTAATAATTATAAGAGTTTAAACTAATTGCTTGGTTGTAATACTTTATCGCTTTCTCAATATTCCTTTTATGATGCAAATAATTTGCATATTCAACAAGGCACATTGATTTTATGTTACTAATTTTCTCTCCAGTCATGAACATATGATATATTGTGCTAATAATTTTTAATATGAGAATTATCATTATGTGAACTGACCCCCTCCGTTTAGACAAATATGTTAGAATGTCGGACAGGATCTTCAGCCCCGAGGGGCAGAAAGGATCTTGTCATGAGCAAACAGAGGAAGTTCAGTACCGAATTCAAGCGCCAAGTTGTTGAAGAATACTTGAGCGGGGTCAGCACTGCGGCCCAGCTCTGCCGGAGACACAGCATTTCCTCCGGGCTTCTGTATCATTGGAGGAAGCAGTTTATCAAAAACAGCTTCGAGGCCGACTCTGCCAAAGAAGCTGCTTTGGAAGAACGTATCGGCCAGTTGGAGCAGGCGCTCGGAAAAGCTCACCTGGAAAATGAGTTTTTAAAAAAAGCGCTGCATCAGAGCTTCGATCAGTCCCGAAAAAAAGGCAGTTCATTACCGACCACCGAGACCTTATCAAAACCGTCACGAGGGGGTGCGAACTCATGAAGCTCCCTCGAAGCAGCTACTATTATAATTCAAAGAAACAGGAACTGCTCCCTGAGGACCAGGTCCTGGTCAACCGGATCGAGGAAATCACCGAAGAGTTCCCGAAAGCCGGGTATCGGAAAGTCACTCGTCAGCTGCATCGGGAAGCTGTCCCGGTAAACCACAAAAAAGTGCACCGGATCATGCGGGAAAAGGGCCTTCTGGTCAAGAAAACCAGGCGCTTCGTCAGAACCACTGACAGCAACCATCCTTATCCCGTATATCCGAACCTGACTAAAGACCTGCGGGTAACCAGCCTCAATCAGGTATGGGTTGCCGATATCACCTATATCCGGATCGCAGTCGGCTTCGTATACCTGGCGGTTATTCTGGATCTCTGTTCGCGGAAAGCAATCGGATATGCCATCTCACGGAATATCGACACGGCATTGAGCCTCTCAGCGCTTCGGATGGCGATCCAGAGCAGAAACCCCCTTCCCGGCGCGATTCACCATTCGGACCGAGGAGTACAGTATGCAGCTCATGACTACATCGACGAGCTAAAAAGCCATGGTTTCCAGATTAGCATGTCTCGGAGTGGCAATCCGTACGACAACGCCTTCGCCGAAAGCTTCATGAAAACCGTAAAGACCGAGGAAGTCTATCTCTGGGAATACCGGACCCTGGATGACGTTCTCAGACGGCTTCCATACTTCATCGAGCAAGTGTATAATCAGGAACGACTACATGCCTCACTGGATTACGTTCCTCCAACTGAATACGAGGCAATGCTGATAAATCAGATTCAAAAAGCACCCTGTCCGATTACTCTAAGCTAACTGTCCAAACTCAGGGGTGCAGTTCAATGGATATCGTCTAACTCACTGCAGTGAAAGTAAATTGCTGTCTTAAAGTGCTTTTGTTTCGAATGCTATACCGTTCGATTTCTATGTCGGGATGATACGTTTCAATATCCTTCAGCCATTTTTCTACAAACAGCTTCAACTCCCATTTAATATTCGCTTCCAATACTTGGGTGTCCATACTTATGCGGTACGGGTGATGATAGGCATCATGGCACTATGTCGAATTTCCATGCTGCCATTGTAACATTAAAAAATTACCAACCTACCGCTGGTACGCTTTCATCCACTAAGCGCGCTTTTTGGTAAACCCTTTTCCCCTTACACTTTGAAGTTATCATACATCTTCCAAGCTCCCAAATCTGTACACCTTATGTTTTAGGTGAAGTAGGGGCTTTCTTCATTTGGTTCAGGATCAGGTGGATCTGGCGTCCATGGTTGAGGATCCCACTGTTCATACCAAGGAATAGGCATTGGTGGTGGAGGATATTGGTCTGCTGGTAAATTGTACTCTGTCCATTTAAACCATTCTGCTTCGGGAATTACCGGTGGCCTAACCAAACACATCTCTTTCCCTTTAGGATCAATCCTGTTCACCGGATTATTTCCCACATACCTGAAGAGATTTGTATCCCTACCAGTAAACCCAATCGGGTCTTTGCTGATGAACCTCCCTGCAATTGTATCATAATACCTCGCCCGGTAGTAGTACAGTCCGGTCTCCGGGTCATATTCCCTTCCGGTATAGGTAAATGGCTGAGTGAAGCCGGAATTCTGTATTGAGCTTATCGTTGCGCTTAAACTGCCTCCATTGGTGGCAATACCAACCCAGATCGCAATTTTTGTAGCGCTGGTTATCCCCGCTACGGCGCCGTTTTTCAATTGCGCCAGGGTATAATTCCCGCCGCCGGGAATCAGCGAAGTGAAATTGCTGTTCGCATTGACACTAAGGACATTTTGGACACTGGAGGGGCCTAAGATATAAGCATCGTTACCTAAACCCGATAGAACGTTTCCGTTCCATACGAAGAACTCGCCGTTATTGTCAACGTCGAACCAAATATTGACGCTGGCCGGATTGGTACCCGGAGAGGTCGTAATCTTGAGACCATTGAAATCTCCGAGCGTTCCAACGCGAAGATAGAAACCGTCATCCGCATAACCAGGAGAATTGCTGATGGTTAATTTAACTGAACCATCTGTGTTGATTGTCTGTGACACAGTACCGTTCCCAACAGGTATGCTCGTGGGAGTTAGCGATCGCGAAAAGTGTGTCCCATCATTTATTGTGTAATAACCCACTTGACTTGCCACCGTGCTTGCTGAATTTGAGTTTATGTTGCCGAAGCTGTCATAAGTGTAGCTCTGAACTACAGCGCCGGTATCGTCCGTCATAGCCGTGACTGAACCCAAACCATCTGTATGGTAATACCATGCTTGGCCATTCCTCTGCATCCCCAGATGCTCGTCGGTCCCCGCCCCTTGTACGTACCGGGTGATGAGCTGATTGTTTCCGTCGTATTCCGCTATGATGTTCGGTCCGTCGTAGACATAGTTTGTTATGGCGTTATTGACGTTTTTCTGGATTCTTCTTCCAAAGGGGTCATACTGGTACTGGGCGATCAGGCCGCTCCCAGTTACGCTTATGAGCCTGTTTTCGCTGTCCCAGGTATAGGACCTGACGTCTCCGGTTGCTATGGTGGTCCTGGTTATCTGGTTTCCGTTGTTGTCGTAGGTGTAGGTATATGTGCCGTCATTAAGGAGTCTGTTGCCGCTATTGACGGTGGTGCCGGTCCTGTTGCCAAGGAGGTCATAAGTGAACTGCTCGGTGGGCGTGGTGGTATGGGTTGCCGTGAGAAGCTGGTACGCTTTGTCATAGGTGTAATTATGCGTCCCGTTGGGATCAGTGGCGGTTGTGCGACTTATGATATTGTCGTATTGATAGGTGTAGGAGCCCAGTTTATTGGTGAGCCCCGTAAGCCTGCCGTCATTATCGTAACTATATGTGTTATTGGCATTATTGGGGTAGGTGAGGTTCGTTTTTCTGCCGAGGCTGTCGTAGCTGTAGGTATAAGTCTTTGCCGTACCGTCTACAATCGTGCTGAGCCTGTTTGCGGTGTCGTAGGTATAGGCGAGCGTGGAGCCGTCGGGATAAGTCAGTTGGGTCCTGTTTCCGACAAGGTTATACGTATAGCTCACGGTCTTGTTGCTGGAATCCGTGACGGTGGCAACCCTGCCATCGGTGTCATAACTGAAAGTGTAGGAAGTATTCAGGTTGGCCGCAGTGAGGATGTTCCCGTTGGCATCATAGGTGAAGGAAACTGTTGTGGCGTCTGGATAGGTCTTGGTGAGCAGCCTTCCGGTGACGTCATAGGCGTAGGTGATGGTGTTTCCATTCGCGTCGGTCCTTGCTGTAAGCCTGCCGTTTACATCATAAGTATACGATATCACATTACCCAGGGGGTCCGTTTCGTTTATCAGCCTGCCGAGCGTATCGTACTGATAGCGGGTAGTATTTCCCTTCGCGTCCGTGAGAGCAGTCAGCTTGTCCACACCGCCGCCGCAGGCTGGACAGCCCGTAGCGCCGTAGGTGTAGTTCGTTATGGCATTCAAGGCATCTTTTGTCTGAGCGACCTGACCTCTGTAGGTATATGTATAGACTGTCGTATTGCCGTTGGCATCGGTCACGGAAGCCTTATTCCCGTTCTTATCATAAGTGTAAGCGGTCGTATTGCCGTTCGGGTCCGTGACCTGGGTCAGCTGGTTCAGGTTGTTGTATACAAACGTCGTGGCATTGCCATTAGCGTCGATCCGGCTTGTCATGTTGCCGTTTATATCATAGGTGAACCCGGTCGTAGAGCCCGTTGGATCGGTAATTAAATCGATGTTATTGTATTGATCGTAAGCCAAAGTCGTTGTCTTGCCCAATGCATCCGTTATATTCGTCACATTGCCCTTGGCGTCGTACTGATATGTGGTGACGGCTCCCAGGGGGTCGGTTGTGGATAAACGATTTCCATTGGCATCGTAGGCATACGTGGTGGTATTCCCCAGGGGGTCGCGCATGGACGTGATTTCGGAGAAGTTATTGTATGTGTAGGTCGTGGCCCGGCCAAGGGCATCTGTTATTGAAGTAACATTGCTCTTTGCGTCATAGGTGTATGTGGTGACGCTTGCATCCGGGTCCGTCTTGGTGAGCATGTCGCCCTTGTTATCATAGGTGTAGGAGGTGTGATTGCCCAACGGATCGGTCTTTGTCAGCGGCAGATTGAGACCGGGATCATACGTCTGGTTCCATACCCCGCCGTCTTTTTCTACAAACTGCGCTGCGCTGTTGGTTTTGTCATAGGTCAGGGTCTTTGTCAGTCCATTGGTGTCTGTTGCACTGGCAAGCATACCACTGGCATCGTAGGCGTAGGTCGTCTGGAAGCCTGCCGGGTCTGTCTTGGTAAGCATTCTGCCGTTAGTATCATAGGTGTAGTTCCAAGCATTGCCCGAAGGATCAGAGACTGTCGTCAGCAGATTGCCGGCATAAGTAAAGCTGTATGTCTGTCCCGCTGGATCAGTGATTGAGGTTATCTGGCCGCTTGCTGCGGTAATACTGAGTGCTCGTCCTGTGGAATCGGTTATAGCAACCAGATTATTGCCGCTGTAGGACAGCGTTGTTGTGTTGTTATTCAGGTCCTTGATTGAGGTGAGGATGCCTGAAGCAGCGAATGTTTGCAGGGTCCCGTCTTTC
Source organism: Nitrospirota bacterium (assembly GCA_963790205.1). Classification (GTDB taxonomy): domain Bacteria; phylum Nitrospirota; class UBA9217; order UBA9217; family UBA9217; genus CAWBNQ01. The sequence goes on along the minus strand of CAWBNQ010000011.1, from coordinate 125,803 downwards.
AGGGTACGGGTATAAGTACCGTCGGCATTTACGGCTATGGTTGATGTGTCCCCGCTGCTCGCATCAGGGGAATATAAGTTGCCGGAAAGAGTGAAGTTTATTTTCTTGCCGCTACCGTCTGTAAGCATGAGTGACGAACCTGATACTACTGCCAGCAGGTTGTACGTATGTGTCCAGCCGCGCCCAAACGCTCCCGCAGTAAAGTCGTTGCTGTTGTAGGTTAATGCAAAAGGCAAGCTCTTTGGCGTTGTAATTACGTCTTGATTATGGTTAAGATTGCCACTTTTAAGATTTGCCGACGAACCGACGGATGTGGTATTACAGCTGTCGCCGCAGTCAGATAAAGAACAACTAACTACTTCATTACACGTTCCCGTATATACACCATTTACACATTGCTGAATCAAGGGACCATCTACACACATAGAATCCGCAGTATAGGTTTCAGGTGGCTGGCACTCATTGATACCGCACATGCAATTAGACCATAGATTATTATCACAACGCATCGAACCAGAACCGTAAGCGTCACTATAAGGCCCAGAAGGACAACCGGTATCATCGGAAAGATTAAAACTCAAATCATATGTACCGTCAGAATTGAGATAAGGGAAACAAGATATCTTTGCACCGGCTGGACAACCATAAGTAATATCCTGCGGACAGTGACACGGACCCCACTGACCCCCGGAACCGGTAACGTAACTACAAACCGAGATACCGTAAAAATTACACGCGTTGCCAGCGTCAGAATTATCATAAGCACTCGCGTCAGCAGTAGGAATATTATCACAACCAGCAACCTGACCGGGTATACAAACACCAGTAACAGGAGGAATATAAGGAGGAGGAACACACGCAGACCAAACACCATTAACACAAGAAGCAACGCCATATTTATTAAAAGCCGTTGTCCAGCCGGGAAGGACACAAATTATCGTATCATCCACAGAACATTCAGCACTTGGTGAAAATGTTTGCGTTGGTTGCGTTACATAGTCGGGATCAGTACATCCGGGAGGAGTAGTATTGTCGGCGTATAAATAAATACAAAAAATATTTCCCGAACACGAAACCTGCTGTCTACCTATATATGTATAAGTCATAGAATATACAGGAATAGGAGGCGTCGGCCCTATATCGTCAGAACATAACGGGCTGTTGCCCAAAGGACTTCCCGCGAACGATCAAGCGCCTTGATGCGTAAAGAGGTCTAAGCTAATGACGGGCAATATCGGTTCTGTCTCAAGGGAACATGCAAAATGAGCGATCCGAAAGCCTTTGCCACTGTTCTTTGAACAACGAGCAGCCGTACCGCAGCTGCTTTCTTCGGCTTGGAAGCATGCGCTATTAGCACTTGCATGTTCTGGATGGCACAGGTCATATATTCCTGGACCCGCATTCGCCAAAGGCCTCGCCAGCGTGCTTGATCGAAGCCGTATCGGGTGCCCCTGGCAAAGGATCGCTCCATCAGGTGTTGTCTGGTTTTGATGTCGTACCGTGCATTGGCTGATCGACTGATTGCACGCATGCGCTCCAGAACATTCTGCCGGAGATGACGCTTGATCGTTCGGCCGGACTTGTTTTTCGTGCATTGCTCTCTAAGCTGGCACGCTGCGCAGACTTTCCTGGGCGCTGCGTAATCCCGGCTTTGTCTGGCTATATGCAGCGACTTCGGCTTGAGCTGAGTTCCTGCCGGGCACATATAGGAGTCGGTGGCAGGATCATAGGAAAATCTATCTTCCATAAAGATGTCGGTTTTCGCTATGCGATTGATCGCCACGTCTCGTAAATCCGGGATATGCGCCTTTATGCCCTTGTCATGGCAGGCAAGGAAGTTGTCGATCGTTCCGTACTTACTGTCCGCAACAACCGTTTCGGCCTCGACTTCCGTTGTTGCGTGGTGTTGCTCAAGCAGCGAAAGCATCAGATGGGCTTCGTTCACATCGCCGGGCGCTACGTCGGTTGCAGTGATGATTTCTTTTTTACCGTCAACGGCCCGATGCACTTGGTAGGAAAGTTTGGATTTCCCCCGGTTCACCAGGGCCGCGTCCGGGTCGGTGGTGGAGATATAGCGGTTGTTCTTTTTTTCGTAGGTCCTGGAAGGATCAGTGCTTTCGGTGCGTTCTTCCAAGCGGGCTTCCAGCTTTTTATAATTTTTGTGCAACTGATGTTTCAGGTTCCGGGTATCGAGAACCGAACTGTTGGAGGCATTTGCATCCACCAGACTGGAGTCGACGAAGATCTTGCGGCCGTCAATAAGACCGGCTTCCGCGCACTGCAGAACAATACGTTCGAAGAACCTTTGAAAAACATCGAGGCCCCATTTTTTGCGGGCCTTGGATAGCACGCTATGGTTGGGAATTTCAGAATCAAGGTCATACCCGAGAAACCAGAGCCAATCCATACGCTCTGGCAGGGTGTCCATCAGCTCCCGCTCCGAGCGGACATTATAAAAGATCAGGAGTAGCATCAGTTTCAGGATAATTGGTGGTGGCACTGAAACGTTGCCGTTGTTGCCGTACAAGTCCTTGACTTCGTCATAGGCGAAGTTGAAATCGATCAGCGTATTGACTTTTCTCAAAGGATGGTTCTCACGAACCCGTTTTTCTATATTGATGCCGATATAGAACAAGCTGCTTTGAGGCGGTTGCTGCAATCCCATCATGGCTATTGGCTCCTGATGTCGTGATTGACGTCGCAGCAATATAGCATTACTGAGTGGCTTTCTCAATATCATTTGGGCAACAGCCCGATAACTGCTGACTCATCTCGACATAATTAGCACAAGTAGAATAATAATTTGGAATTGTAAGACCTTTAAAAGTCGTACCATCCGTATTCTGACACACTCCAATTAAATCGGCATAGATCCATTGCTGAGCATGAGCGGAAGTAACCAAGCAGAAAAAAAAGACGGCAAGAAAAGCAGCAATGAGAACACGCATGTTTTGAGATATAATTGAGGAGTGTTTCTCTGATCCGTATAGCATGACTACCTCCATAGTATGTTAAATGAACATCCCCGCAGCGAGCGGATGGGGTATCTGTAAAAAGGAAGACCGTTATGGTTTGAACAACCTGCGCTTTTGTCCAGCAACCATAATACTTTAGAACCAGAATGTCAATCGGGGAAACCCTGAGTTTTGGCTTCGAAAAACCTTAGACTTTTTTGGAAAAATCCCAAAAACCCAAAAAAAGCTGTTTCGATTCCATTGCTCTTGCCGTGACTGAGCTTGCGCTGTTGGTCTCGGATGTTTCAATGATCTATTTCCAAATCGGTGAAGGGCTCGCCTTATTCGTCATCCCCGCAAGAGACAAAACTGAAAGCGCGAGACGAAGATCTTTGACTATTCGATTGAAGAGTACTACATGAAGTATGCAAATTCGGAAGAATGAAACTGTCGCGGACTTCAGGAAGAAGTTATCACTTCCCCCCGACCGAAAGCTCTTTGATCAAAAGCGACGGGCTGCCGATCCGGCCGGAGAAGCGGATATCGCTGCCAACGGCAGCGACGTTTTTCATGAGGTCGAGGATGTTTCCCGCGATCGTGATCTCGCGCACGGGGTAAGCCTTTTCCCCCTTCTCGATCCAGAACCCGGTGGCGCCGACGGAGAAATCGCCGGAGATGGGATTGGCCGTATGCATGCCCATGACCTCGGTAATATACAGGCCCCTGCCGGCCGATGCCATGAGTTCCCGGAGCGTGCTCTTCCCGGGTTCTATATAGAGGTTCGTCACACCCACTCCGGGAAGGCCTTTGAACCCGCCCCGCATGCCGTTCCCGGTCGATGCTGTCTTGTCCTTGTTTGCCGTGTAGGTATTATAGAGGAACATGGCGAGCCTGCCCTGTTCGATGATCGTTTTTTTCTTCATGGGCACGGTCTCGTCATCTGAGGGCGCCGTGCCGAGGCCGCCTTCGAGGAGGCCGTCGTCGAGCACGGTGATCGTGGGAGATACGACTGCCGTATCCAGCTTCCCGATGAAAAGCGAGCGTTTCTTCTGGACGCTCTCGGCCGAGAACCCGCTGGCCAGCATGGAAAGGAACTCCTGCGCCACCGTGGCTTCGAGGACCACCGGCGCCTTTACCGAATCGATATGCCGTGCCCCGAGCAGGTCGAGCGCCCGCTGCGCTGCCCTCCGTCCCACTTCCTCGATCAAAAGCTTGCGGTAAAAACGGTTCACGTCGAACTCGGAACCCGCCTGCGACTCCCCTTTGTCCTCGGCAACCACCTCGATGCTCGACGAGCAGGCAGTGCCTTTGTACGCGACCTCGCTTCCGTTGGTGTTCAAGATCACGGTCTCGGATTCGGAGAAGCTCGCCTGCGCCTTGCGGATGCGCTTTATTCGCGGGTCTACGCTGAAGGCCTCGCGCTCCATGGCCATGACCCGGTCGATCTTCTCTTTTTCGGTCAGGCGTACGAGCTCGGGATCGTGGATAGCGACGGGATGAGAGGGTGTTTGATCTTTCGCGGGAATGGACTGAAAGGGATCGGGCTCGGTATTCTGCGCGTTCGTGACCGCTGCCAGGGCCAGGGCCTTGAGCGCTGCTTCCGAAAGGTCCGTGGTAAAGGCGAAGCCCAGCCGCCCGCTCTTGAGCACGCGCAGTCCGGCTCCGATGTCCTTGGCCCGCTCGAAGGCATCGACCTTCTGGTCCTTTACTTCGACGGTCGTGGCGTTGAAGGACCGTAAGAAGACATCGGCCGCGTCGGCTTTGAGAGCCGTTGCATGGAAGAGTATCTTTTCCGCGATGTGTTTATCAATATTCATAGCTGAATGCGGGATTGATTTTTTCTGTGACCTCTGAGCTCTCTGTGGTAAAAGGGTTTTTCGTCTTACTCGAAATAGCTCGCCGATGCGGTGTCCGATTCCCATACCGTGACGCTGCTGACTTCGAGGTCGTCGTCGTTGATCTTCTTGGCCATGGTGTCGTAGATCCACTTGGCCAGGTTCTCCGATGAAGGGTTGATCTGGGTGAAAGGAAAGATATCGTTCAAGAAGGTATGCTCAAGCTGGTCGAGCACTTCCCTGAGCGACTTTTTGAGGTCAAGGAAGTCGATGGCCAGCCCCTGCTCGTTCAGTCGCTCGGCGGTCACGGCTACGGACACGCGCCAGTTGTGGCCGTGAAGTCTCTCGCATTTGCCCTCATAGCCGCGCAGCTGGTGGGCAGCCGCGAATTTGGATTCGATCATCAGTTCATACATGGTGGAAAATAATATGGCATAAGCCGGCAAAAGTCAACAGATAAAAATTTCTTGCAAAAGAATTGTATTTCGTATATGATTTTACTCAATGGAAGTAATGAACGAAGAGTCCCGGCAAGGCATCGAACCTCAGTTCCTGTCACAGGCCCTGGCAAGCGGCATCAAGCTCCATATCGGCCAGATGAACAAAACCGAGCAGGATGGGACCATCCGCGACATCGGCCGGTATGAGATCAACGTCGAAGAGAACGGCAAGATCGTCACCCTTCTGAAACAGGAGATTTCCTACCTCTCCGCGCCCTATCCGGTCCTTTCGGTCCCTCCGCCGCCGGGGCCCGCAGATCCGGCAGGCAGACCGAACGTCCAGCAGGAATTCCTCGACAAAGCGATCAAAGAGAACCAGTTCCTTACCCTTTTTCTCATCAATGGGCAGCGGATCAAGGCGACCATCGAAGCCTACGATAATTTCACACTGCTGCTCAAAGAAGGCGGCAAACAGCATTTATATTATAAGCACTCGATCACCACGATCAACCGATGAATGATATGCTCCTCATACCGAATCGGGAGTTGAAAATGAGAAATTTAAAATTGAAAAAAATCGGAATCTGATTCGCGATACTGTGATTATTATCGGGATCTTCAATTTCCAAGATCCAATTTCCCAATGAGCTGCCTAAGGTGGAACCATGGAGACAAATCTCCTCGATAGAATGCTGAACACCTACCAGTCTGAACAAACGGCTGTCACCGTTACTCTCCAGAACAAAATACGCGTGTCGGGCAAAATCAAGGCGTTCGACAGTTACGTCATCGTCATGGAAGGCCAGAAACGCGAGATCCTGTACCGCCATGCCGTCTCCTGCCTCGCCGCGTATGCGCCGGATGAACAAAAACACCCAACGCAGGCGCCCAGACCCAGACCGGCCCAAGCGAAGCCCGCTGCCAGACCGGTAAGATCATCAACGCAAAAGCCCGGGTACCGTCAACCGCAGACCATGCTCTCCGCAACCGCCGGAGAGTCGGGCATCAACAACGGCATGAAGGAAGGCCTTCTCAAGTGGATGCAGGAACAGAAAGCGGCAAAATAGCATGACCCTCCGCTCCCCTGCGCTCGCCGCGGCTTCAGGCCTGCTGCTCACCCTTGCATTCCCTAATATCGACTTCCACCTGCTCGCCTGGATCGGCCTCATCCCGCTGTTCCTCGCCCTTCAGGGACAGACCGTCAAAAACGGCTTTTGGCTTGGCGGCATTTCCGGCATCGTATTTTTCGCAGGCACGGTCCACTGGGTCACGAACTCGGTCCACTTTTACGGCGGCATTCCGCTCATCCCGGCCTCGCTCATCACCCTGCTGCTCTGCGCCTACCTGGCGCTCTACCCTGCCCTCTTCGGCGCGGCCGTTGTCCATGTCAAACGGTATCATCCTTCCCTTCTCGTCCTTGCCGCCCCGGCGCTCTGGACGGCACTCGAGCTTGCGCGGACCTACGTTTTCAGCGGCTTTCCCTGGTCCCTGCTCGGCTACTCCCAGTACCGGGCCTTGCCGGTCATCCAGATATCGGACATCACCGGTGTCTACGGGGTGTCGTTTTTGATCGTCCTGGTAAATGCCGCAATTGCGGAATTCATCACGGACAGAAAACAATATCAGGGCATGAGCATCGCCGCGCTCGCCATGACATTCGTTCTCGGCTACGGGTTCGTACGCCTCCGGGCGCCCGAAGGACCGGGCGCCGTCACGATCTCGGTCGTCCAGGGAAACATCGAGCAGGACAAGAAGTGGGACCCGGCGTACCAGGCGGAAACGATTGCGATCTACGAGAGACTGACCAACGAAGCGCTCAAACAGCACCCGGCCCTCGTGATCTGGCCAGAGACCGCGGTGCCGTTCTACTTTAACGGGAACAACCCTGAGGACCGGGCGCTGACAACGGACCTCATCGAGTTCGTAAAAAAGAACGGGACGCCCCTCCTCTTCGGCAGCCCGACCTATCAGGTAAAATCACTGAGAACGGTCATTCTGCGCAACTCTGCATTCCTGCTGTCAGGAGAGGGCAGGATACTTGCCCGGTACCACAAGATCCACCTGGTTCCTTTTGGCGAATATGTGCCGCTTAAAGACGTGCTGTTTTTTGTAGGGAAAATGGTGCAGGCCATCGGCGATTTCGAACCGGGGAAAGACTACACGATCATGACCGTTCCGGATGGGAACTCGCCCCCGCATGAGGTCAGGCTCAGCACCGTGATCTGCTACGAGATCATCTTTCCCGATCTGGTGCGAAGATTCGTGGACCGGGGAGCTCAAGTCGTAACAACGATCACGAACGACGCCTGGTTCGGAAAGAGCGCCGCCCCGTACCAGCATTTTTCCATGGCCGTGTTTCGCGCCGTGGAGAACCGCGTTCCAATAGCGCGCGCCGCGAATACCGGGATCTCCGGCTTCATCGACGCAAAAGGAAGGATACTGGCCGCCTCCGGCATATTCACCGAAGCATATCTGACGCAGACGCTTGTCCCCGGCAACACGAAAACCTTTTACACCCGGTATGGCGACATTTTCTCCTACGCCTGCGTATTTCTCAGCATCGTTCTGCTTGTCATTATTCCTGAAAAACGGGTCAAATAAGGCTTCCCCTTTTTATCTTTCATTTTTTTGTTCTCTGAGCTATAATCCGTTTGACTTCAGAGGATTTACACGGCAGCGGCCCAGCGCGTCGAATCAAACAACCGGGAGAGTTTTACATGCTTTTAGAAGACCTGAAACAGCGCCTCGAGAACGTCAAAAACAGGATTGAGCTCCTGCGGAGGCATCTTTGACACCCCTGCCAAGGAATCGAAACTTGCCGAACTGAACCGCCTCACGGAAACCACCGGGTTCTGGGACAATAAAGACAAAGCAAATGTCGTTTTGAAAGAGAAAGCAGGGATCGAACGGTCGCTCAAGGACTGGGGATCGCTCGCAAAGCGCCTGAGCGATCTCGAGGCCATGGCCGAACTCGCCTCTGAAGAAGGCGGCGAGTCCATGCGCGCAGAGCTGGAGAGGGAGATCGCCGTCATCCTGCGGGACATATCCTCCGCCGAGGTTGCGGCGCTCCTCTCGGGAGAGCAGGACGCCGCGAACGCCATCCTCTCCATCCATCCCGGAGCCGGCGGCACCGAGGCCCAGGACTGGGCGGAGATGCTGATGCGCATGTACCTGCGCTGGGCCGAAAAACACGGTTACAAAACGGAAATCCTTGATTACCAGAACGGCGAAGAAGCGGGCGTCAAGTCCGTGACCTTCACGATATCGGGCGACTATGCCTACGGAAGGATGAAAGCCGAGGCCGGCGTACACCGCCTCGTACGCATCTCCCCTTTTGATGCCAACAAGCGCAGGCACACTTCCTTCGTTTCGGTCTACGTGTATCCTGAGGTCGAGGACGATATCGATATCACCATCGACGAAAAAGAGCTGCGCATCGACACCTACCGCTCCTCGAGCGCCGGCGGCCAGCATGTGAACAAAACCGACTCAGCGGTGCGGATCACCCATTTACCAACCAATATCGTCGTGCAGTGCCAGAACGAGCGGTCCCAGCTCAAAAACAAGAACGTTGCCATGAAGGTGCTGCGCTCCCGCTTGTATGAACTGCGGAAAAAAGAACATGACGAGAAGCTCGGAAAACTGGTGAGTGAGAAGAAGGACATCGCCTGGGGGAGCCAGATCAGGTCGTACGTGTTTCAGCCGTACCAGCTGGTGAAGGACCATCGCACGGCCACGGAGTCGGGAAATGTGAACGCCGTGATGGACGGCGATATCGATCAGTTCATCGAGGCGTATTTGATTGCGGGCAGCGGGGTGAAGGAAGAAAAGACAGCAGACAGGAAGTAGCCGGTAAACAGACGGTGCGGACAGGAGAGGCGTAAATCGTTCTCCGCGTGCTGCATACTCCATACTGTTTACTCTTTGCGGTCAGCCGGCGTATCATGTTCCCATCATATGCGGGGAACGAGAATCTATGTAGTTTTTTATACCGCGGTACAGCGCCTCGGCGATTGACTGCCGGTAGGAATCCTTTTTCAATAATTTTTCCTCATCCGGGTTGCTGATAAATCCGACCTCAGCAAGAATACTCGGTATATTTGTGTTCATTAAGACATAAAAGAAAGCTCGTTTTATACCCAGGTTGACAACCTGCTTCCGCATCGGTTTAATCGATCCTACCAGCGAGTTCTGTACATTCCCCGCAAGGTCGATGGACTCTTCGATTTTGTTGTCAGACCTCAGATCACGCAACATCCTGTCAACTTCAACATCGGAATTCAACTCGCTTAAGCTTTTAGTCGACATTGCGTTTTCCCTCGCCGCTGTTGCCATTGCCTCGCGATCGGATGCCTTAAGACCCTGAACGTAGGTTTCAATTCCCCTCGCTTTCCGTTTTCGGTTGGAATTTATATGAATAGAAACGAAAAGGTCGGCATTACTTGCTTTGGCAATGAACGGCCTTCGGTCAAGGGGAATAAAAACGTCCCTGTCACGCGTCATGACTACCTTGCAACCCAGCCGATCTTTTACCAAGACCGCCAAACGCTTGGCGATATCGAGGGTAACATTTTTTTCCTTTAAACCGCCCCCTCCAATTGCTCCTGGATCGTGACCGCCGTGGCCCGCATCAATCGCGATCGTCCTCACCTTTAGCCCCAATTGTCGAGACAGTGTCAGCCGTTCGTTGTCATTATTGACCGCCGGCCTCTGCACAGGGGGAACCACGGGAGCATTCAGCCCTGTTTTAGGGTGCACTGATGCAGTAGGTCCGGACTCTGCTTGCGAGTCCGTCTTCTGCTGCCCCGCATCTCCAGGCTCACTTAGTGTAGATGTTTCCGCGCTCGTGGAGCCGTTTTCCGCTGTTCTCCCTTCATCACCGGTCACATCGATGACGAGGCGATTCGGATCACGGAGAGGAAACGCGGCATAGCTCTTGATGCTTGCCAGGTCAAGCACGACCCGAACCGTATCCGGAGTATTTTGACTGGCGCGCACCTGTTTCAGGATGCCATTATTGATGACGAGCGGTTCCTTATGCAGCGACGCGTCAACATGCGCATGAAGAAGATCGAAAACCAGTCGGTCGGGGTTCTTAAGTTCCCGCGCCAGGAACTTGACCGGCGTGTTCTGGTCGATCACAATACGCGTATATGCCCCTTGCGACCAGTGGCGGATGGTCTTCACCACGCCGGCCGGCGTCTTTTTTCCAGAAGTAATCTCCGGCCCAGGCATCCTTCTGATCTCCGGTTCCGGCTTGTTGTTGCGCACGGAAGCGCCGAGACGGGTCCTTGCCCGCACGGACCAGGCGCTTCCCGGGTAGGTCCCGGCAAGCTTTGCATAGGTCTTCATTGCGGCGGCATTGTTCTTTTTGTAATCGAGGGACAGTTCCAGCGCCCGGTAGAGCCCTTCGGGAGCCTTCGCGTGTTTCGGATACGCGGACTGGCACTTTCCGTAGGATTGAATGGATGCATCGAGGTCGCGGGAATATTTATTGAACTGGTAAAGTTCGAAGTAGAGCCCTGCCCGGTCAAAACAGGCCTCGGCTGCGTTGGGGCTTTTGGGATACTTCTTTTCAACGGCTTCGAAGGTGCGGATGCAATCCACCCAGTAGGACCGGTATTTCTTTTTCGTGCGGGATTTTCTGAGGTCGGCGAGACGCTGGGAGGCGACAGCATACTTATGCCCGGCCTCGGAGTTATAAGACGGGAGCGCTGATTGCGGAACCGATACTAGGATGGCGCAAGTGATGAACGCCGTGATAAATGAACGGCCGTATATCATCATTTCTGTCCGTTTTTTAACCGAATTAGCTCTATATGTCAATATAAAAAGAAAGGCCCCGGGAAAAATCCGGGGCCTCAAATTTTTCTTTACCGCTGCAGCATACGTCCGGTTACGGCAAGCGGCTTGCCGGTCGGGTCCTTATGATGCTGTCTTGGCCGTTTCAACCAGTTTGGTGAAACCCGCCGGGTCGGAGATCGCGAGATCGGAAAGGATCTTCCGGTCGATTGCCACGCCATTTTTGGCGAGGCCTGCAATGAACCTGCTGTAGGTCACGCCGTTCAGCCTGGCCGCCGCGTTGATGCGCGCGATCCAGAGCCTTCGAAAATCCCTCTTGCGGGCCTTCCGGTCGCGGTAAGCGTACTTGAGCGCGCGGTCAACGGCCTCTGTGGCGCTCCTGAATAGTTTCGATTTTGCTCCCCAGTAGCCTTCGGCCAGGTTGAGCACCCGTTTTCTTCTGGCCCTTGTCTTGGGGCCGCCTTTTGCTCTCGGCATTTTTCAATGACCTCCTTGAATTTACACGATGCGTGATCCATGATTCAAGATAAAAGAGGTATCTGCGATTATCCTGCATCGTGCATCCTGCATCCGAATCTTTTTTACTTCTTTCCGTACGGGAGCAACTGTTTCATATTTTTCTGATTGTCCTTGTCCACCTCGAACGAACCGGTCAGGCGTCTCCTGCGCGAAGCGTTCTTGCCGGACAGCAAATGTCCCTTCCAGCCCTTGTGCCTCGTAATCTTGCCTGTGCCGGTTATCTTCAGTCTCTTGGCGGCGCTGCGATTGGTCTTTAATTTTATTTTTTTCACTTTCGCCATTATCGTTTCCCCTTCCTGCAAATTTATATTAGATGTCTTGACATAGCTTATGAACAGCGGAAAAATTTTCCGCAGGATGTTCCACCTCAATCGTCAACCGGACCGCTCTTACGCCTTGGCAGCCTTGGGCCCGAGCAACAGCATCATGTTCCTGCCTTCCATGCGGGGCGACTGCTCGACAACGGCCTCATTTTGCAGGTCCACGACGATACGGTCGAGGACCGCCCTGCCGTGGGAAGTATGCGCCATTTCCCTGCCGCGGAACATGACGCTCACCTTGACCTTGTGCCCGTCTGCGAGAAACCGCTTGATGTTGTTCGTTTTGAACTGGACATCGTGTTCGTCGGTCCGCGGCCTCAGCTTGACTTCCTTGACGAGAATGACGGTCTGATGTTTTTTGGACTCGTGGGCCTTCTTGGCAAGCTCATACTTGTATTTCCCGAAGTCCATGATGCGGCAGACCGGCGGCTTGGCCGTGGGAGCCACTTCAACCAGGTCGAGCCCGGCTTCTTCGGCTTTTTTGATCGCTTCCCTCGTGTCCAGGACCCCCAGCTGTTCGCCTTCCGAAGAGATGACACGGACCTCTTTCACCTTGATCATGAAATTAATTCTGGTAGTAATTTTAGTGATAAACGATCACCCCCTTAGATTTCGATGGTTATGCTTTTATCTTTAATTTTCTTTTGAACTTTGTCGATGAAATCCTGGAGCGGCATCACGCCGAGGTCTTTTCCCCCGCGTTCCCTTACCGCAACTCCATTCTGTTCCACTTCCTTGTCCCCGGCTACCAGTACGTACGGCACCTTTTCAAGGGCAGCCTCACGGATCTTGAACCCGATTTTTTCCGACCGGGTGTCGAGTTCCGTTCTGATCCCCGCGGCGAGCAGTTTTTCGCGAACACCCTTGGCGTACTCGAACTGCTTGTCAGTGATGGACATAACCTTTGCCTGGACCGGCGCAAGCCAGACCGGGAACGCGCCGGCATAGTGCTCGATCAACATGCCGAAAAACCGCTCGATCGAGCCCAAGCAGCGCCCGGTGGATCATGTACGGCCGATGGGCCTGGTTGTCGACCCCGACAAAGGTCATGTCGAACCGTTCGGACATGTTGAAGTCGAACTGGACCGTGGAACACTGCCATAACCGTCCCAGGGCGTCCTTGATCTTGATGTCTATCTTCGGGCCGTAAAAGGCACCGCCGCCTTCATCAATCTCGTATCCAAGGCCGACCTTATCAGCAGCGACCTTGAGTGCCTGCGTAGCCTGTTCCCACAGGGCGTTCTCGCCGACCGATTTCTCCGGGCGAGTCGCGATGTATGCTTTGAAATCATCAAATCCAAACGTCCGAAGCATTTTTACGACGAACTCGATGACCCGTATGACCTCTGCTTCCATCTGCTCGGGGGCAACGAAGATATGGGCGTCGTCCTGGGTGAAGCCGCGAACGCGCAAAAGCCCGTGCAGCACGCCGGAGCGCTCAAACCGGTACACCGTGCCGAGCTCCGCGTAGCGCAGGGGCAATTCCCGGTACGAACGGAGCTTGTTCTTATAGATCATGATGTGGAAGGGGCAGTTCATGGGCTTCACGTAATACTCCTGCCCCTCCACGTCCATGGAAGAATACATGTTCTCCCTGTAAAAACCGAGATGGCCCGAGGTCTCCCAGAGGACGCCCCGCCCGACGTGGGGCGAGTACACAAAATCGTAGCCGCTCTTCTGATGTTCGTCGCGCCAGAAGTCCTCGATCGTTTTTCTGATGAGCGCGCCCCGCGGGTGCCACAGGACCAGTCCGCCTCCCACCTCGTCGGATACGGAGAACAGGTCCAGGTCCTTGCCGAGCTTGCGGTGATCACGCCGCTTGATCTCCTCGAGCCTCGCAAGGTACGCGTCCAGCGCTTCCTTCGCGGGAAACGAGATGCCGTAGATCCGCTGGAGCATCCTGTTCTTCTCGCTGCCGCGCCAGTAGGCGCCGGCAATGGAGAGGAGCTTGAAGGACTTTATCTTCGATGTCGACGACACATGCGGCCCTCGGCAGAGGTCCGCAAAATCGCCTTGCTCGTAGAGCGAGATCGTGCCGTCATCGGGCAACTCGCTGATCAGTTCGACCTTGTAGGTCTCACCCAGCTTTTGAAAGAACGACAAGGCATCCGCCTTGGAAATAACTTTCCGGGTGATCGGCATGGCCGACTTGACCAGCTCCGCCATCTTCTTCTCGATCTTAACGAGATCTTCCGGCGTAAAGGGACGATCGAGATCGAAGTCGTAGTAGAACCCTTCTTCGATCGACGGACCGATCGCAAGCTTCGCCTGCGGAAAGAGCTGTTTTACCGCCTGCGCCATGAGGTGCGAAGTACTGTGCCAGTACACTTCGCGGCCCTCCGGCGCGGTAAAGGTAACGATCTCTATCGCGGCGTGGTGATCAACGGGGACGTTGAGATCCTGAAGTTGACCGTCTAATTTTATGGCAAGCGCGTCTTTAGCGAGGCGAGAGCCGATTTTCTCGGCAACTTCCTGACCGGTGATGCCTGCTGGCATACTTTTCACCTGACCGTCAGGCAGCCTGAGTTGTATTTCACTCATAAGATAGATGACATAGATGGATAACCGTACGGCAAAAAAATCATGGTAGGCCCGGGCGGTTTCGAACCGCCGACCTCTACCGTGTCAAGGTAGCGCTCTCCCACTGAGCTACGAGCCTATAGTTATGATTTCCGTAACAAGAGCGAATTGTATGAGATTTCAGAGGGTTTGTCAAGAATAAAAACCCTTCCTCCCATACAATTTATAGGTTTTCCCCCGGCAGTTTCGGCACAGCTTTATTATCAGCCAGCCTGACATGAAAAAAGGCCGGTCATCATGACGGCCTTAACGTATTGATTTTATGGTGCCCCTGGGGTGATTCGAACACCCGGCACGCGGTTTAGGAAACCGCTGCTCTATCCACCTGAGCTACAGGGGCGATTTTTCAATGCGGAATGTCGAATGCGGAGTGCGGAATTAAAAAAAATCTGAAGCTCCCGGCTTCTCATTCTCTATTCCGCATTCCGAATTTGTTACACCATTCCCTCGAAATCGATCTTCTTCCGCTTGGTAATGGCCCTGAGTTTATTGAGCGCCTGCGTTTCGATCTGCCGCACGCGCTCCCGCGTGATCCCGAACTCCCTGCCGATAGCATCGAGCGTCCTCGGCTCTCCGTCAACCAGTCCGAACCGCAGCTCGATGACCCTGCGCTCGCTTACCGAAAGCTGATGAAGCCACTCATCGATGAATTCTTTCCTGCGTATTTCATCGGAAAAACTCGCCGGGGACACGGCATTCGCGTCCTGCAGGATGTCCTTAAGGGTGTCTTCTTCCTGATCGCCGATGAGCATGTCCAGCGAGTAGGTCTCCCGCACGACCTGGGACACGCTCCTCACCTTGTCGACGGTGACCTTCATTTTTTTTGCGATTTCTTCTATTTGCGGCTCACGCCCCAGCGATTGGGTAAGCTGGCGTACGGTGCGCAGGTATGAATTGACAATCTCGGCGATATGAACTGGCAGGCGGATCGTGCGCGTTTGATTGACGATGGCCCTTTCTATCGATTGCTTTATCCACCACGAGGCGTAGGTGCTGAATTTGAAACCGCGTTCGTACTGGAACTTCTCGACGGCCCTGATGAGGCCGAGGTTGCCTTCTTCAATGATGTCCGAAAACTGCAGCCCCCGGTTGATATACTTTTTGCCGATCGCCACGACAAGCCGCAGGTTGGCTTCTATCATCCTGGCCCGGGCTTCCTGGTCGCCTTTTTCGATCCGTTTGGCCAGTTCCTGTTCCTGCTCAAAGGTAAGAAGAGGGGTCTTCCTGATTTCCTTGAGGTAATACTTTATTGCGTCCAGCCCGCGTTGGGCTGGGCCGCCTTCGGCAGTTTCGTTATTACTGTTACTTGTTTTTTCTGTTTCTTCTTTTTCTTCGGGTTCCTCTTGGTTGCCATTATAGGACTGCGCGTCCATCAGATCGTCAACAGGTCTTTCCCTTTCACTCATGAATACCTCTTCGGGCAAAAAACAATAGGATCTCCGGGTGCGCCATGCTTTTCCTATCGAAGGGGCGCCGGTTTTTCCTCTTTCCCGATCGTCCCCTGCCGCTCCGGGAGATGCTTCTTTTGCCAGTCTCTCCCGGTCATGACATTGTAAAAAATGGTCGGGGCGAGAGGATTTGAACCTCCGACCCCTTGGTCCCGAACCAAGTGCGCTACCAGGCTGCGCTACGCCCCGACAAGGCCGTATAATATACTAACTTTTTCCCCCTGTCAACGGACATTCTTCCCCTGGGCGGAGATAAAATTATCAAAGGCCTCCTGATAATAATCTTTCTTCGCCCTGATGGCCGTCGGCACCCTATTTTCATAGAGTTCCCGGCCTTCATCCACGTCGGTCTTGAGTAGTTCATAGAACGTGCCGCTTTGGAGCCCCTCTGCCACCGCGTCCTGGTTGTAGAGCGCTATATCCGACACGATGATCCGGGCGAACCGCCGCGCTTTCTCCACCGCCTCGGGGTCCAGTTCATCCACCCGGGGGATGTCACATTCCTCTTTCTGAAAGATGGACGCATCAAGGCTGAAGGACTCCGGTATTATCGCAGGACTTTCGCTGATGTCCGTCGCCGCCGCTTTCGGGATCGCATCCTGAACGGGTGGGAATTGCGGCGCATCCCCTTCCATTCGCGCAAGCTGTTCCGGCCTCAGGAGTGCCGGCTGAAACTCCCGCGCCGGCGGTTTCACCGATTCAGGAAGCTCACCCGGGGAATGCCCCGGCGGCGTTGCCGGTATGGATGCATATTGTTCGGGGTATATCAGCTTCTGCAGTTTCGCCGGGAGAAAATCGGGAATATGGTGTTTTTCAATATAGTCGTCGGCGCCGTAAAGACTTACCGGGGTCCGCTTATACCGTCTCATGTCGTAGACGGATGAAAGAAGGATGATCTTGATATCGCTGGTCTCCCGGCTCCCTTTCAGCCGCTCACAGAGCTCAAAGCCGTAAATGCCGGGAAGCCCCACATCGAGCACAATGGCCCGGGGCCTGTTTTCCATGGCTTTTTTCAGGGCCTCAACGCCGTCGGTCGCAGTGTCCGCCGCGAAACCGGCCTCCGCCACCACGCCGCATATCGTGTCCCTGACCACAGCGCTGTCATGCGCCACGAGGACCACCGGTAAGGTCGCTGCTGCGGGGAACCCGGCCTTCGGCAGTACGGACGTCCCCGGGGCCGCTGTTTCCCTGCGCGCAGTCAATATGTTGCCGCAGCGCGGACAGCGCACCCTTACTCCCCGGTCTCCTATCTTCGCATCATCGATCCTGAGTTTTGCTCCGCATTCGCACGGGACGATCATAAATCACTTTCTCTCTTCCTGCCCCAAAAAGGCACTTTTTTCCGTTTGAATAACCCGATAAACGCAATGCCTGCCACGAACCCTCCGACGTGCGCATACCAGGCAACTCCTTCGCCGGTCCCGGCCGATACCAGCGCGCTGAGGAACTGAAGCACAAACCAGAACCCCAGGACGAACATCGCCGGAAGTTCAACGGTCCGCACGTAAAAGCCGAAGGCAACCAGTGTCAGTACGCGGGCGCGCGGGTAAAGCATCAGGTACGCGCCCAGGACCCCTGAAATTGCGCCGCTCGCGCCGATCATGGGCACCACGGAAGAAGCGTTCGCCAGAACATGGCTATACGCCGCAATAATGCCGCAGAAAAAATAAAATAAAATAAAACGCATGCGGCCCATGGAGTCTTCCACGTTGTTGCCGAATATCCAGAGGTACAGCATGTTGCCGGCAATATGGAGAAACCCTCCGTGCACGAACATCGACGTGAACAGGGTTGCTTCGACCGGGACCGAGCCTTGGGCCGCTGCCCCCCGGGAAAACAGCCTTTGCGGAACAAGGGCAAAGGACGATACGAAGGTTTCCCGCGCTCCCGCACCGAGCAACAGTTCGTAGATAAAGACAGCGATGTTGACGGCAATAAAAAAAGCCGTCACCACCGGAAAACGCTCCGTCGGGTTAATGTCTTTTAGCGGGATCAAATCATGGCTCCGGTATCCGGCTTGAATCCCGTACTACTCACGTCCGCAGCGAGCAGGGTGTCGCACGTCCGCTATCAAGATAAATCAATGATAATTATCACCCAAGATACAAGAAATAGCATTGTTTGTCAATAAAATGAAAGGCTTGAGCCGTGGGAAGAATGCCATGTCACCGGCAGTATTGGTTCAAGTCAATTTTTACGCTGTTCGGATTGATGGCGTGGACAGCGGGCAAGACGGTCCGCTATCTCAGGAAGGTATGAGCAGCACTGTGTTTTGCAGGACAGCGATAAAAAACAACGCGGAGAAATCTATGCGGCACATTGGGAACACACGTCCGCTCCGCGTTTGAGGGCTCTTTCATTCGCCGGTATCAGCGAATGCCGGCGGGCCGGCAGTACCTGTTTCAGCGCGGCCAGCACCGACTCGAGCGCTACAACTTCGGTCTTCTTGAGAAAGGTTCCGAGCATGACCATGTTCGCTATGCGGATATCGCCGAGTTCACCGGCGATGTCGTTTGCCTTGACCTCGATCCTGCTGATGTCCGTCCGGGTCGGGGGTTCGTGTACCAGCGACGTGTTCAGAAAGAGCTGACCGCCCTGTTTGATCTTCTT
Organism: Nitrospirota bacterium; assembly: GCA_963790205.1. Taxonomy (GTDB): domain Bacteria; phylum Nitrospirota; class UBA9217; order UBA9217; family UBA9217; genus CAWBNQ01. The sequence goes on along the minus strand of CAWBNQ010000011.1, from coordinate 107,295 downwards.
CTCGAATTTCTTGAACGATGCATCATTGAATATCAGCATGGCCGACGGGTTCTGGACCACGGGCGAGCCGATTTCATCGCTTGATATGATGACCGTGCAATTCGCCGTCCCGCCTCGGATCTCCGCTCCGTAGGACGGGAACCAGGTTACGTGCTTGCCCTCGAGCATGCCGGCGTACGCGAGGAGCTTCCCTGCGAGAAGCACCCCCTGCCCTCCGAAACCCGCTATCATGACGTCCTGGTACATCTTAAACCTCCCGGCGCGATGGCGACCGCTCTTCTGCTTCACGATGGACGACCGCTCACTTCGTTCGCTGGGACGACGGACGAAAAATCTTTACGTCCTTCGTCCTTCGTCTCTCGTGCCTCTACCCTCGCCTCTCGTCTTTAAAGACTCCCAGAGGGTAGTATTTCATCATGTTGTTTCGGACCCAATCCAGGGCCTGACTCGGGGTCATTCCCCAGTCCGTGGGGCACATGGAAAGGGTCTCGACAAACGAGAACCCGGCGCCGTCGATCTGGTTTTTAAACGCCTTTCGAATGGCCTTCTTTGCAGCAAGAACGTTTTTGGGACTATCAACCGAGACCCGTTCGATATAGACAGGTCCGTCGAGCGTGGCGAGCATCTCGCAAACCCTGATCGGATGGCCCGCTTCTTTCACGTCCCTGCCCAAAGGCGTCGTCGTCGTTTTTTGGCCGGGAAGCGTCGTAGGCGCCATCTGTCCGCCGGTCATGCCATAGTTCCCGTTGTTGACGAATATGACGGTAATGTTCTCGCCGCGTGCCGCAGCATGGACGATCTCTGCCGTACCAATGGCGGCAAGATCGCCGTCGCCCTGATAACTGAAGACCACCGACTGCGGCCTGGACCGTTTCATGCCGGTGGCGATCGCCGGTGGCCTGCCGTGGGGCACCTCGATCATGTCGATATCGAAATAGTCATACGCAAAGACCGCGCATCCGACCGGCGCGATCCCGATCGTCCTGTCGCGCACGTCGAAGAGATCGATGGTCTCCGCAACGATCCTGTGCAGAACGCCGTGGCTGCACCCGGGACAATAACGGAATGCCTTGTCTTTTAAGCAGGAAGGTCGTGAGAAAATTTTATTCATAGGTCGCTTTGAGAAAAAACGTTCTTAATGAAGATTATTATACCAAGAAGACCTGATAAATGCCGTTACGTACTTCTCTTTATCAAAAAAATACGCGTACCGCTCGAATGGCCATCGGAAGAGAAAAATCGCTTGACAATCAACCCCCCACTCTGTTATTTTATCGTCCTGTTGAGTTGAGCCCGCCCTACGCCGAGGTAGCTCAGTTGGTAGAGCAGAGGCCTGAAAAGCCTCGTGTCCGCAGTTCGATTCTGCGCCTCGGCACCATTTTTTCAATCATTCCGTATCGGTTCATTCTTTATCGAACAACCCCAGCTGCAGCATCTTCTCCCCCGGGAACGGCACGGGGTACCCGCCGTCGAAGCAGGCCGCGCAATAGTTCATCCGGTGCGGCACTACTTTCTGGATCCCGTCCATGCTGATATACCCGAGGGTGTCGGCGGTGATATACTTCCGGATTTCCTCGACACTGTGCGTGGATGCGATCAATTCCTGTCTCGTGGGCGTGTCGATGCCGTAGAAACAGGGATAGGAGGTAGGCGGCGAGCTGATACGCATGTGGATCTCCGACGCGCCCGCGTTCCTGATCATCTTGATGATCTTTTTGCTCGTCGTGCCGCGCACGATGGAATCGTCCACGACGACCACACGCTTGCCCTTGAGGGCGTCCTTGACCGGGTTGAGCTTGATCTTGACGCCGAAGTGCCTGATGGTCTGGCGCGGCTCGATAAAGGTGCGGCCGACATAATGATTTCTGATCAGACCGAAGTCAAAGGGAATCCCGGCTTCCTCGGCGTATCCCAGGGCGGCGGGCACACCCGAGTCCGGCACCGGGACCACTACATCGGCCTCCACCCCGGTCTCCCGCGCAAGCTGCCTCCCGAACTCCTTGCGGATAGAATACACGTTCTGACCGAAGACCATGCTGTCGGGCCGGGCGAAGTAGATAAATTCGAAGATGCAATGCGAAGGTTCCGCGCGCTTGAAGGGAAACGTGGAGGTGATACCCTTGCTGTTGATCACCACCATTTCTCCGGGCGCGACCTCGCGGATATAGGTCGCCTCGATCAGGTCGAAGGCGCAGGTCTCGGACGCCGCCACATAGGCCCCGTCCAGCTCCGCGAGTGAAAGCGGCCGGAACCCGTTCGGGTCGCGCACCGCAATAAGCTCATCCTCGGTAATGAGGAGCAGGCTGTACGACCCCTGGACATGACTCAGGGCGTCCACGATCCGCTCGTGAAGCGTGGCCATGCGGGACTGGGCGATAAGATGGACGATCACCTCGCTGTCCATCGTCGACTGGAAGATGGAACCGTAGGCCTCGAGCTCGTCCTTGAGGATGCCGGCGTTGACCAGGTTGCCGTTATGGGCGACGGCGAGGCCGCCGAGCGCGAAGTTCACGAGGATAGGCTGGATATTGATCGCGATACTGTCGCCCGTGGTCGAATACCGGTTGTGTCCGATGGCCATATGGCCGGGAAGTTTTTTTATCTGTTCTTCATCGAAGATGTCCGCGACCAGGCCCATGGACTTCACGTTGTAAAGCTGTTTGCCGTCGGACGATACGATGCCGGCCGACTCCTGTCCGCGATGCTGAAGCGCGTAGAGCCCCAGATACGTGAGATTCGCCGCGTCCGGATGGCCGAATATCCCAAATACGCCGCACTCTTCATGAAACTTGTCGAACATACCCGATACACTTCCTTTTGCCACGAGGACGCTACGGCACTAAGAAAAGAAGCTCCAAGTCCTTTTTCGCGACTTTGTGCCTCGTGGCCAGTTATTTGTTCTTTTTCTCAAACACCCTCTTGAAAATGTAATCCACCTTCTTCAGTGTATGTGAAATATCGAAGCAGTCGTCAATCTCTTTTTTGTCCAGGTATTTACGGATGTCAGGATCATTTTTCAGAAGCTGCTTGAAATCGTCACCGCTCTTCCAGACTTTCATGGCGTTCCGTTGAACGTAGGAATAAGCGGTCTCGCGCGCGATCCCCTTTTCGACGAGCGCGAGCATCACGGTCTCGGAATGGAACAGTCCCTTCGAGATTTCCATGTTGCGCTGCATGTTTTTCGGGTACACGAAGAGACGGTCCACGAGGTTGTTGAACCGTGCGAGCATGTAGTCGATAAGGATCGTGCTGTCGGGAATGATGATACGCTCGACCGACGAGTGGCTGATGTCCCGCTCGTGCCATAATGCCACGTTCTCCATGGCCGCCACCGCGTTGGCCCGCACAACGCGGGCAAGGCCGGAGAGGTTCTCGGCCGATATGGGGTTGCGCTTGTGCGGCATGGCCGACGAGCCCTTCTGTCCCTCGGAAAAATACTCTTCCGCTTCGAGCACCTCGGTCCGCTGAAGATGGCGGAGCTCGATGGAGAATTTTTCGATCGACGATGCGATCAGCGCGAGCGTTGAGAGAAATTCGGCATGCCGGTCGCGTTGCACCACCTGGGTCGCGACCGGCTCCGGCTTGAGCCCGAGCTTGCGGCAGACATGGGTTTCCACGGAGGGATCGATGTTCGCGAAGGTACCCACCGCGCCGGAGACCTTGCCCACGCTGATCACGTCCCGCGCCCGCAGCATGCGTTCGAGCGCGCGCCCCATCTCCTCGTACCAGAGCGCCATCTTCAGACCGAAGGTGACCGGTTCGGCGTGCACTCCGTGCGAGCGGCCGATCATGACCGTATTTTTATGCTGCAGCGCTTTTTTCCTGAGGGTTTTGAGAAGAGTGTTGATATCGCCGATGATAAGGTCAGAGGCTTTCCGCATCAGAGCGGCAAGGGATGTATCAAGAACATCGGACGAGGTAAGGCCCAGATGGATGTAGCGGGAATCGGGCCCCACCTGTTCACCCACGGCCGTGAGAAACGCTATGACATCGTGCTTTACGATTTTCTCGAGGGCGTCGATCCGCTTGACGCTGAAGTCCGCCTTTTTCCTGATGTTCGCGAGCGCCTTTGCCGGTATCAGCCCGAGTCTGGCGTTCGCCTCGCAGGCGAGGAGTTCCACTTCGAGCCATGCGCGGTATCTATGTTCCGGTTCCCAGAGGCCGGCCATTTCCGGCCTGCTGTAGCGAGGGATCATTTATGTACGTTCTCCTGGTAGGAATCCATACTGCGATTAATAAATTCCCGCTTCCTGGTGCCGCCTTTTTGCATTGGACACCGGCATACCCGCGGGGTGCCTGCTCTACAGACTGCGATCATCCCTTCACCAATCTCGAAATCTTTTCATAGGCGGAAGCGTCCGGCGCAAGAAGGGCAATGTCGACGCTGCGCCCGCGGGCGCCCTCGGACAGTCCCGCCTGGAAGGCAGATACTTCTTCCTGGGAGGACAGGTTTAACGGCTGAAAATATTCGATAGCAGTGTTTTTCACGCCGGCATCAAGCGCGCTGGAGACGGCGTCCCTGACGGCGCTGCGCAGCGATGACGGAGAGAGTCCTTCCTTCGGGCCGAGGCCGACCATGAATATCTTTTTCGCCGGCACCTTTGCCCTGGACGTCAGCAGCGCAACATCCCCGAGCGAGCCGCGCAGTTTGTTTTTGATGATCAGACTGGAAAGGGACCCGCAGAGCAGCCAGTCGAGTTCTCCTGCAAGGCCTTTGAGCGGCCGGACGTCTTCATAAAAACCGACGATCAGGGCCTCTGTTTCGAGTTTTTTTATGTCTTGCAGGATTACCGTCAGCGTTAAACCGGGCATTTCCCCAACCTTTACTCTTCTATTTTTGCTTCGTCGAGTTTCCCGGTCAGCCTCGCCGCACGGTCAAGGATGCCGTTCACGAAAGACCCTGATTCGTCTGTACCGTACTTCTTTGCTATTTCTATGGCCTCGTTGATCGTAACACTGGTGGGGATATCGATGCGGTAAAGAATCTCGTACACCGCCATCCGGAGCACGTTCCGGTCGACCACGGCCATCCGGTCGAGGCTCCAGTTCTTCGCGCACTGGTGGAGCAGCTCGTTGATCCTGGCGATGTGCTTATAGGTCCCCTTGACGATCTCTTCGGAGAAAGCTTTGACTTCCTCGTCCGGATCGTACTCAGCCCAGAAATGCTTCAGAACAGCAGCCGAAGGCTTCTCTTTTCTGATGTCGAGCTGGAACAATATCTGAAGAGCATGCTCCCTGGCTTTGCGTCTTTTCATACGTATCGCCGCTTGACGGCCTTTTGTGGCATCCTTATGCTACGCGATCTGCCGCATGACGTTTGCCATCTCGATGGCGGAGAGGGCCGCGTCCCAGCCCTTGTTCCCGCTCTTCGTGCCGGCTCGCTCGATCGCCTGCTCGATGGTGTCGGTCGTAAGCACGCCGAAGATGACCGGCAGGCCGGATTCCATGGAGACCGCGGCAACACCCTTGCTCACCTCGGCGCTCACGTACTCGAAATGCGGCGTGGCGCCGCGGATCACCGCCCCGAGACAGATGACGGCATTATATTTCTTTGACTGGGCCAGCATCTTCGCGGCAAGCGGGATTTCATATGACCCGGGGACCTTGACAACCTCGATGTCCCCGTCCGCAGCGCCATGCCGCTGGAGAGCATCGAGAGCGCCGTCGAGGAGCCGGCTCGTGATAAAATCGTTAAACCGTGCGGCAACGATCCCGAACTTGAGTCCTTTCGCTGTCAGATCTCCCTGGATCATTTTCGCCATCGTCCCCTCCGAATATTGAATTTTCCACTCTGAACGATGAACTATAAACTTTATTAGACCTTTTCCAGCATATGGCCGAGCTTGTTCTTCTTGACCTTGAGATAATGGATGTTCTTTGCATGAGGATGCATCTCGATCGGCATACGGGCGACTACGACAAGTCCGTATCCTTCGAGGCCGACGATCTTCTTCGGATTGTTCGTAAGGAGCCTGATCTTGCGCACGCCGAGGTCGCGCAGGATCTGGGCGCCGACGCCGTAATCCCTGAGATCCGCCTTGTATCCGAGCGCAAGGTTCGCTTCAACGGTGTCCTTGCCCTTGTCCTGGAGCTCATAGGCCTTGAGCTTGCCTTCGAGGCCGATGCCGCGGCCCTCCTGGCGCATATAGAGGATCACGCCTTTTCCCTCGTCTTCGATTATCTTCATGGCGTTATGGAGCTGCTCGCCGCAGTCGCAGCGGAGCGAACCGAACACGTCGCCGGTAAGACATTCCGAATGGACCCGTACGAGGACCTCGTCATCGGGCTTGATGTCGCCCTTGACCAGGGCGATGTGGTTCATGCGGTCAATATCGTTGGCGTAGAGAATGGCCGTAAAATCGCTCCCGTAGCTGGTCGGCAGTTTCGTGACCGCCACCCTGCGCACGAGCGACTCCTTCGTCACCCGGTAGGCGATCAGGTCCTTGACCGTGATGATCTTGAGCCCGAATTTTTTGGCGAATTCCATGAGCTGCGGCACGCGCGACATCGTGCCGTCGTCGTTCATGATCTCGCAGATCACGCCTGCGGGGTAGAGCCCCGCAAGCCGCGCAAGATCGACCGAGCCCTCGGTCTGGCCGGCCCGCTGAAGCACGCCGCCTGTCCGTGCGCGGAGCGGAAACACATGCCCCGGCCGCGCCAGGTCTTCAGGTCCGGACTTCGGGTTGATGGCGGTCTTGATCGTCATGGCCCGGTCTGCGGCTGAAATGCCCGTGGTCACGCCCTTTTTCGCCTCGATGGAGATGGTGAACGCCGTGCCGAAGGACGAGGTGTTGTCCGTGGTCATCATGGGAAGCTGCAGGTGGTCCACGCGCTCGGGCGTGAGGGAAAGACAGATAAGCCCGCGTCCGTGCTTGGCCATGAAATTGATGGCCTCGGGCGTCACCGCCTCCGCCGCCATGGTGAGGTCGCCCTCGTTCTCCCGGTCCTCGTCATCGACGAGAATGACCATCTTTCCCTTTCGGATTTCTTCGATGGCCTCTTCGATCGTATTGAACTTCATAACATCACCCTTTCATCATGCAAATGTCACGCAATACCTGCATGTTCTGCATCATGCATCTATCTTATGCAAATCCACTCTTCCTCAGCAGTTCCAGGCTCACGCCGCCTTCAACGCGCCCGGCAAGAAGCCGTTCGACATACTTGCCGATTAGGTCCGCTTCCAGGTTTACGCTGTCTCCCGCGGATTTGAAACCGAGCGTCGTCAGTTTTGCCGTGTGGGGTATCATGGCGATGGAAAACCCCTTTTTGTCCACGTCGGCGACGGTCAGGCTGATGCCGTCTATGGCGATGGAGCCTTTCTTGATCACATACCGTGAGCACCGTATCCGGCGCATCGATGAATATCCGCCAGCCGTTTCCCTCTTCACGCTTTTCGCGGATGCGTCCCACGGCATCCACATGGCCGCTTACGAGGTGGCCGCCGATCCGGGCGGAAAGCTGCAGCGCCCGTTCCAGGTTCACCTTCGCGCCGTTTTTCAATTCTCCGAGATTCGTGACCTTCAGGGTCTCGACCGCAACGTCGGCCGAAAACCCGCTTTTATCCAGCTCGACGACGGTGAGACAGACACCGTTCACGCAAATGCTGTCTCCGAGCGCCGTGCCTCCGAGCACCGTGGAGGCGGAAACGGCAAGACGCGCCGCGCCCGCCTCATGCCTGAGCGCCTTCACGCTCCCCATTTCTTCTATGATCCCGGTGAACATATCCTATTTCAGGAGCGGCAGCAGCACGATCTCAATCCTGCGGTTCTTGTGTTTTCCCTCTTCCGTATCATTCGGGGCGACCGGCATATACTCCCCAAAGCCCGTGGCAGAGAGCAAATGCGGGTCGATGGCCCCGGTCTCCTGAAGATATCTGACCACCTCGGTTGCCCGGGCGGTCGAGAGCTCCCAGTTCGTGGGGAAACGTTTCTTGAGCGAGCTCACGATCGGCACATTGTCCGTATGACCATCAACCTCGATCCGCTTGTCCTTCACGTCCTTCAGGATGGTGACCACCTTGTCGAGCACCGCCTTCCCCTTCTTGCCGACCTCAGCGCTCCCCGAAGGGAACAGGATCTGGTCCACCATGGTCACGGTAAGACGGTCCTTCATCTCCTTGATCTGCACCTGGCCTTCCTGGATTTCCTTCTCAAGCTTCTTCTGCAGGTCCTGATAGGTCTGGGTGGCCTTCTCAAGCTGTCTCGGCCTTCTCCGCCTTCTGCGACAACTCGTCCACCTTCGCCTGCAGGGCCTCCTTCTCCATCCGCGTCATTTCCTGTTCTTTCTTGAGCGATGCGACATCCGCGGTAAGGCCCTTCACTTGCGCTTGCAAGCTGTCATTCTGCGCCGCAAGCGATTCCGTTTCCTTGGCCTTGCTGTTATACGTTGCCTGTGATACGCATCCGACAACCAACAATAAGGCAACCAGCGGAAAAACAAGCTGTTTAATCATCGATTTCTCCTTATTATTGCAACAAGGCATAGTGCGGACAGTGAGGCAGGGTTATAATAACTTCAGCGGCAGTTATTGTCAAGAATATTGTAGCAAAGTGAAGAACTTATTCCCTTTCAAAACAGGGAATGCAGACGATTGCGCCGTTCTTTACGCGGCCGCGGGATTCCATGAACTTCTCGCCGCAGACGGCGCAGCGTACGGACCCCCGGATAGCCGCTTCCCTCGGCGGCAGATCGACGACCGGTGTGATCGTCAACATTTCTTTTTCATCCGCCTTCAAAATCGCCGCCGCTTTTTCCATTTTGCAGGCGTGCAGCTCGCGGGCCACGTCCTCTCCCGCCTCCTGCCGCTTCCTGAGCTCGGCGAACCGGCCATCGGCTTCGAACCCGCGGTAATCTTCGGAAATGCGGACCCCGAGCCCCGTCCTGCGGTTGAAAAAAGTATAGACGTGTTTGCCATAATCGCGGAAAATAAGGTTTCCTTTGCCGAACGTGGCTCCGGTAACGAACTGGACAGCGTCGGCGGCGCAGGAATCGTTTTCCACGATCGCAACAAGCTCTTCATCACGCGGCCGGTCGGCCTTGAGCTCCCGAAGCGCCGCTTTGGCGACCCGGTATCCCAGCGCGAGGCCCGGGCAGAGGTGACCGTGGAACTGTATAGCCTCTCTCAAATCGTTCTCATTTACCATCTCCATATTGCACTCCCCTTCGCCATGCGTCGCCTTTGAGGGACGAGGGATGACTATTCGCTGCGCTCACGAGGACGATGGACGCAAAAGCATTTGACTTTATCGTCCCTCGGCTCTCCTATCTCTTCAGCACGAGCTTCGCCGCGAGGATCGCCTTTGCCCGCTTCAAGTGGCTCTTGACCGCCTCATTGTCGTTGATCGCGAGGTAGATCTCTTTCGCGATCTCGTCCTCGCCGGCCTCGCCCGCTTTCCCGGCCCACTCCCGGTAGCTCTCGGCATGGCTGTCACCGTGTTCGATCCAGTGTTCGAGCACCAGGTGCAGTTTGCGCAGCGTTTCCGTTTCGCCTTGGTCGTGCTCGTGCCCGTGGACACGGTCGTGTGAATGACGTCCCTTGTGGTTGTCGTGCATGCTGCCTCCGTTCGCGTGGTAATGTCCATAGTGGCCGTGGCGGTGGACATGGGCCGTATCGCCGTGGTAGTGGGCATGCTCGTGGATCAGGTTTACCCCGAGCAGGAGTTCATCATTCGCGATGATATCCTGAAACGGCCCGTCGGCGGTCACCGTATGGTCTTCGGAAAAGACCACGGCCCGCTCCGCAATGTCGCCGGCGATCGCGAGATCGTGGGTCGCCGAGATAATGGTCTTGCCCTTCTGATGCAGGTCATGCAACAGCTCGATCAGCCAGACCTGGGTCCTCGGATCGAGACCATTGGTGGGCTCGTCGAGCAGGAGCACGTCCGGATCGGTCGCGAGGCTCGACGCGATGGCGACCTTCTTTTTCTGGCCGTCCGACAAGGCATGGGGCGCGCGGTCCCTGATGTCTGCGATGCGGAGCGTCCTCAGCAACCCTTCGACAGTTTCCTCGATCCGGTCCTTCGGATAGTCGAGCTGGAGCGGCCCGAAAGCGATCTCGTCCCGGACCGTGGCCGAAAAAAGCTGCACGTCGGGATTCTGGAACACGAAGGCCACCCGTTTTCTGAAATCCATGGAGAAAGCGCGGTCTTCGAGCGAGTCTTCGGACAAGACCTTGCCGAAGGCGTGAATACTCCCGCCCGTCGGGAACACGAGCCCGTCGAGCATGGCGAGCAGCGTCGACTTGCCCGTCCCGTTCGCGCCGAGAATGACCGCGCGTTCACCGGCCTTAAAATCGAGGTCCAGGTTATTCAGGACCGGCGAAGACCCGGCATAGGAATAGAAGATATTTTTCAGGCTGAATACATTCATAGATGAAGGAAACCCCTCTCGACCAGGATGAGTATACCACCAAACAAGAAGACTGTCACGAGCCAGATAGCGTCTGCCGCCGCGGCATGAAAGCGGTCGGTCGAACGGAACTCGCCGTGAAACCCGCGGGAGAGCATCGCCTTGTAGATGTCCTCGCTCATGTCCACGGATTTCTTAAAGGTGGCCCCGATACGGGACGCGATCCAGTTGCGCTCGGCCGCGGGCGAAAGCGGCCGGATGGTCCTGCTCTTCCGTGCGCGGTACATGTCCTGGATCAGACGCAGAAAGACGAAGAGATATCGATAGGTCATGCCCAGGGTCACGACAAACACGCGCGGAACGAAAAGCGAGCGCAGGCCCGAAAAGACCTCGGCCCATTTGGTCGTAAGCGTGAACAGAACGGCGAACGATACCGAGGCTGCAACGCGCGAGACGAAAACGATCCCTCCCCAGAGCCCCTGGCGGGTGACGGCGATCTCAGAAGGCACCGTGTAGGGGCCCCACGAACAGGCGCGGCCGAGCTTCACCAGCACCCAGACCGGATCTCCCGGCGTGACGATGTTCAGGAGAGCAGGCAGTACGATCGCCGCGGAGAAGAGCGGCACGAACAGCCAGACACGCTTCAGGAAGAAAACAAGCGACACGCGGGACACAACGGCTAGCACGAGGCTGAGTCCGTACAGGAGCCATACTGCCTGAGGCCGGTGAAGGAAGCTGATGACCACCAGGATGTACAAAAACGTAACAAGCTTGATCCGTACGTCCAGCAATTGCAAAAAACCCCGACGCAGGGCATAGGCCTCGGAGAACAAGGACTGTTCCGCGACATTCGCAACGGCGAGTAACGTCTTATCAAGAAATCTGGCCTGAGACACCGTCAACTCCAAAAAAAAATTATTTGTCCCTGTTCTTCCGTCCCAGCACATTCGCAATAAGATATGCCAATCCAGCAGTGATCGCGACGCCGATAAAGGCGGTAAGTACATAGCCCAGGCCCCTGCGGGCCAATCCCTGCGCCTGGCCCGGCACCGTATAGTCTTTCAGGGGAGATTTCCACAGGCGTGAGAGCTTTTGCATACCTTCCGGAACGTAACCGATCAGCTTGTTAAATTCCTCTGCGCCCCATTCACCCCAGGCCCCTCCGGCGCCGAACAATGACGGTATGATCAGTCCCAGCGGAGACAGGAGCGCCAGGATCCCGATGCCTATCCAGAGTTTTTTCGTTGTAGTCATATCCTCAAAGTCACAACATCAACAGCGTTTATCCGCACTCTCATGCAAGCATCGCGGGTTCGTTCCTCTGAAAGTACTTCAACACCAGCGCTGTAACCGCAGCCTCGACAAAACCGAACAGCAGCGCATGCCCGGAAACCATCGCGGGTATGGTCACCGCGAGAGGATAGGGCGCGTAGAGCGGCTGCCCCGACGAAGAGATTTCGATCAGCGGCTGAATGCCGAGCAGAACGGCTGTGAGAAGAGCGGAGACATTCAAGCTCACATAGGCGGCGATTGCTCCCGCAACAAGCCGCCTTCTGCTTTTCCTATCCGATCCTGCGGCGATAAGACGATATATTCCATAGCCTGTCAAGCCGCCGACAATAGCCATGGTAAAACAGTTTGCTCCGATTGCCGTGATTCCGCCGTCTCCGAAGAGGAGCGCCTGAATGACGAGCGCAACCGACACGGAGATAATGGCGGCCCAGGGGCCAAGCAGGATGGCGATCAGCGTGGTGCCCGTCGCATGGCCCGTGGTGCCGCCAAGCACGGGAATGTTGAACATCATGAGGACGAAGCTGAAGGCCGCGCCGAGCGCAAGATACGGCGCCTGACGGGCCTTGAGCGTCTTGTTCAGCTTCCATGATGCAAAGGCCCAAAACGGAACCGTTGCGCCGAACATGGCGCCGTAGGTCGCGGGGCCCAGATAGCCGTCGGGAATGTGCATTATTGAGAACCTCTCCTGCCCTTTTTCCGGGATCTATTTTAAATCGATACGTCATGCCGGAAAGAAACAACCAGTCTGTCGGCTTGTTCAACGCTCGTGAATCTTCCCCTTCGCAGTATAGTATGAACGGCGTCGCAGGCAGGTCCAGTTTATACCAGCTCTTTACCCGTTGTCGTCATCGTAAGCTTCCCATGCTTGACCCCGCGCGTACCGATAAGCCTGTCCGCGATATTCTTGATCTCCCGGCTGCTGCCTTTTACCACGAGTACCTCAAGACAATTGTGAGCGTCGAGGTGCACGTGGAGCGTCGAGATGATCTGGTGGAACGACTTATGCTGCATGTCCGTAAGCGCATGCTCAAGTTCGCGCGTATGGTGGTTGTATACGATCGTGATCGTGCCCACCGTCTCATGCCCGCCTGATTCCCATTCCCGTTCAACGAGCGCATCACGGATCATGTCCCGGATCGCCTCCGATCGCGTGGCATATCCCTTTCGCGCGATGAGGTCATCAAATTTTCTGATCAACTGGCTGTCAATCGATACTCCGAAGCGGGCCAAGCGGGCCAAGGCGGACCTCCGTGTTACTTTTTATATTTTAGTAACACACTCGCGCCGTCCTGTCAAGCCCGATTTACAGGAACAAAAATAAGCGGCATTCTCCCCATAAGTTCTTGACAAACAAGACCGCCTTTGATACCTTTGAACGGTCCGGGAACGAAGGCCTCAGCATCTCCGGGTATCCCGCAAATAAGGTCGTAACCAGGGAGGAGTTCCATGAAAAAATATTTCCTTGCAGTATTATTCGTGCTCGTCATAACGGTTCCCGCAATGGCCGCGACAAACATCAATCTTGACAAATTGAACCAGGATGATTTCAGGTCATTCAGCAAGGATTTCGGCATGGCCATGAGCTATATACCTCTCTCGCCCGCCGCTCCGCTGGGAGACAAGCTGCCGGGGCTCGATGCCGGCGTGGAAGCGTCCTACGTAAAGATAGACAAGAGCAGGCTGTACTATCAAAAAATGAACGACATCATTACCGCAAGCGGCGCCGGTAATCTCCCGAACGCGCTCGTGATACCCCGGGTGCATGTGCAGGTCGGGCTTCCGGTCATCCCCATCGATTTCGGGGTAAGCTACGCGAAAGTGCCGGGCAGCGACATCAAACTGGTCGGGTATGAAGTCAAGTATGCGATCCTGAGCGGCGGACTCGTCATGCCCGCCGTTGCGATCCGCGGGGCCTACACCAAGCTGTCCGGCCTTGATGCGCTCGACCTGTCCACGAAATCTGTTGACCTGTCCATCAGCAAGGGCATCCTGATCTTCACCCCCTATGCCGGTGTCGGCGAGGTCTGGATCACGAGCGACCCGCACAACAAGCTGGGCGGGGTCACCGTGCTGCAGCAGGAGGATATCAGAAAATCCAAGGCTTTTGTCGGCGCCAAAGTCAAGGTGTTTCCGTTCATCAACCTCGTCCTCGAAGGCGACTTCTCGAACATAAAAGAATATTCCGCCAGATTAAACATAAATTTTTAAGACGCAATACAGCGCGACGCCCACAAGCCTTCGGCGGATCAACCGAAGGCTTTTCTTTTGAGCCGTTCCGTCAACCGCTTTACATCATCATCGCGCCATGCTATATTCATTTCGTGGACACCAAGCGTGAGGCATTGATACTGAAGGTCTCGGACAGCAGCGTTGAAGAAGCTATCGACGAGGTGGCGTCCGAGCTCCCCGTCAGGCTGGTGCTGAACGACGAAGCGCTGGTGACGCTCCTTTGCACCCCGTCAGACCTCCAAGAACTAGCCGTGGGTTTTCTCCTCTCCGAAGGTCTGCTCCACGACAAAGCATCGATCAAAAAACTTGAGGTCGATGAGGGCGAGGCCGCCGTGCGGATAGAGCTTTCAGATCTCCCGGCTGATTATTCCAGCATGTTCGAGAAGCGGACGATCTCCTCGGGTTGCGGCAAAGGCATCACCTTCACGAACTACCCTTTGTATGCCGACAAAAGGATAGAACCAGCCGGTCAGATCATGAGTCTCGACGACATACGAAACCTGCTCAAAACATTCCGGAGCATCTCTTCGCTCTACCTCGAAACGGGCGGCGTTCACAGCGCTGCGCTCTCGGACGGCAAGGACATCCTGTTCTTCTCCGAGGATATCGGCAGGCACAATGCCGTGGACAAGCTGATCGGAAAGGCGTTCCTGCAATCCATCCCCGTCGAGAACAAGATCTTGCTGACGAGCGGCAGGGTCACTTCGGAGATCGTGACCAAGGCGGGCAGGAACCGCTTCCCTGTCTTGATCAGCCGAGCCGCACCCTCCTGCATGGCCATCAGCTATGCCGAAGACATGGGCATCACGCTCATCGGGTTCGCGCGCGGCGACCGGATGAACATCTATACCTGGCCGAACAGGATAACGATAAAGGAATGAGCCCTCGCAGTACGACAATTTCATCTCGCTTCGGGAGGAATGCCGCCATGCAGAAACTGAAAACAGGAAGCCTGCTGTTACTCGTCCTTGCGCTGACCGGCTGTGTGTGGAAATCAGACTACACCGCGCGGCTCGCCGACATCGACAACCTGAGAACAAATGTATCGACGCTTGACGGCCAGCTCAAAAAATCCGAAGCGGACAAAACGGCCCTGCAGGCCCAACTAAGCCAGTTGCAGAAAGAGCATACGGACCTCCAGGCCAGGAACAAGGTCCTTTCCGATGACAACACGAACCTTGACAGCCTCCTGAAAGCAAAGAAGGGAGAGCTGGGCGCACAGATCGCCGCGATGAGGGAGCAGATCGCTGAAAAAGAAATGGCCTTGAGCGCAAAGGACGCCGAGATCGCCGCGCTCAAACAGGAAAAGGAACTGGCCCTCCAGGAAAAGGAAAAATCCATCGCTGAAATGAAAAAGACCTACAACAGCCTCGTCGGAGAGATGAACGAAGAGATCAAGAAAGGAGAAATCACGATCACGCAGCTCAAGGACAAGCTGACCGTGAACATGGTGGAGCAGATCCTTTTTGATTCCGGGAGCGCGGAAATCAAGAAAAACGGCAAAAAAGTGCTGGACCGCGTTGCCGAGATCCTGAAACAAGTGACCGACAAGCAGGTACGGGTCGAAGGCCATACGGACAACGTCCCGATTAGTCCGCGGCTGGCCGTTAAATTCCCGACCAACTGGGAGCTCTCGACGGCCCGGGCAACCACCGTCGCCCGATACCTTCAGGACAAAGGAATAGACCCGAAACTCCTGAGCGCGTGCGGTTATTCGGAATTCCGCCCCGTTGCGTCGAATGATACGGAAGAAGGAAGGGCAAAAAACAGAAGGATCGAGATATCCCTGGTCCCCAGGGAAATCGAAAGCAGCGCTCCGCAGGAAGGTCCGAATAAGTGACGGTCTCCGTTACCCCTTTTTCGAAAGGACCGATATTGTATCCAGATTGATCTCGAAAGCGGCGCAGGGCATGGTGATCTGCTTGATTTCGAGCGCCTCGGGCCGCACCTCGCCGATGAACCCGAGTTCTACGCCGCCGGTCACGACCTTGCCGCACCTGCCCGGAATGAACAGAGGATGTTCGGCAGGCTCCAGTTTGTAATCCAGCCCCAGGTAATAGAGCAGGACGTCGAGGCACGAATGCATCTCGGAAAAGTTGGCGGCAGGATGGGAGATGAGCGCGCCGAGATCCAGGTCCGTGCGCGAGCCCATGTTCTGCGCCTCGTCGAACACGGCCACCTCTCCTACCTCGAATATACGATGGGGGTAGAAGGCTTTGGAACTGGCCGTCTCCACGTTCAGAAGCGACGGGATTACGCGGTTCCTGAGCACCGAGTAAGCAAGCGACATCACGTTGTCCACCTCGACCAGCTTCTCGCCCGCAGGCTTTGCGTAATCGAGTTCTTCGCGTGAGCAGAGGATATTGGACATGACCTCCTGGAACCCGGATCCGACCAGACACCCCCGCACCGTATCGGACAGGAGCTCGAGCGAGGAAAGCGACCCCACCGTCGACTGCCGCGGCATCACCGGCTCAAAGGAGTCATAACCCCTGCTGATGGCATAGTCCTCCACGAGATCCATGGGATGCATGATATCGTCGCGGTACGGAGGTACGATGACCGAGACCCTGGTGCCGCGCGCGCTCACGGTGTGGCCATAGGAACCAAGATGCTTTTTCACGTCCGCGAGCGACACCTCCTCGCCCAGGCCTTCGGAAAACTTCCTAAGCGGAACAGTAAACTTGCCCGAGGTGTCATAGGGGAACGCGATCCGTTTGCCGAGTTCGGTATCGTAGGGGTACGTAACGAGCACGGGCTCGATGTCCGCGCCGCGGTCGTAAAAATTCGTTGCAAGGATGTTGAGCGTAAGCACCGTCATGCGAAGGTCCGTGCCCGTCACTTCGATGAGCACGGTCCTTGTCTGCGTTTTCACTTCGCCGAGCTCTCTGCTGTTGATGATCGGGGGGAACGAAAGCACGCGGCCCATGCCGTCGGTGAGGACCGGATATCTTGAGTACGGTTTGACGATGTTGCCGTAGGCGATGCCCTTCGGATGGCGTTCGAGGATCTCCGCAAGGGTAAGCTTTTCCTCCATGCCGAGCGGTGTGAACGACATTGACGAGGGTTCCGCCAGCCGGTAGTCCACGGGGAATACGATCCGGTTGAGTTCGTAGATGCCGATCGAGACGGTGCTCCTCTGTCCTGCCGAAGATCTCCGAGAGCTTGTCCTGGCTCTGGATCATCTGCGCCAGAACGTCGTCATTCATGCGCACGTCGTTTGCCGTGCAGGCCGCGATATAGGGCCGCACGGACTTCATGTCCTTCGAGACCCTGATCTCCCGCGTTGCCTTCCTGCCATGTTTGAAAAAATGCAGCTCTTCGGGCTTGCCGGAGAGGGCTGTCCGGATCTGGCGCGCGATGCCTTCGGACGACCAGAGATCGGGCCGGTTGCTGTCCGAAAGCTCCACCTTGAGGCCGCCGGTCCCGGCGTTATGCTCCTTGAGTTCGGCCTTGGCGAGCATCAGGTGCTTCTCGAGCGCGGCAAGGGAAAGCTTTTTGCCGATGAGGATATCAAGGTCGCTTTTTTTAATATCTATTGTTGGCATGGTTAAAATCAGGGTTCAGGGGTCGGTCGTCAGGGTTCAGGTTTCACATTTTCTGTACCCCGGACCCTGTCCCCTTTTTTTATTATCCCAGTTGTATTTTCTTTGTCCTTATAAAATCAAGGTCCTTTGAGAACAGGTCGCGGATGTCCTGTATCCCGAGGGCCACCATGGCCATCCGGTCGAGCCCCAGGCCCCAGGCAATGACCGGCGCGTGCACGCCGAGCGGCATGGTGACCTCGGGCCGGAAAATACCCGCGCCGCCGAGTTCCATCCATCCCAGCTCGGGATGCTTTACGTGCAGCTCGACCGACGGTTCGGTAAAGGGGAAGTACGCGGGCCTGAACTGAAATTCTGCGGCCCTGGCGACCTCCTGCCCGAAGAGCTTCAGCAGCCCCAGCAGCGTCTTGAAATTGATCTCCTCGCCTATCACAATACCCTCGACCTGGTAAAAATCGGGCGCATGCGTCGCATCCACCGCGTCGTAGCGGAAACAGCGCGCGATGGAGAAATACTTTCCCGGTATCTTCGGCCCCGACGCGAGGGTGCGGGCTGATACGGCCGTGCCCTGGCTCCGGAGGATCAGCCGCTTGGCGCGCTCGAGGTCAAAAGGATAGCGCCATCCCGTCGAGCCGGTCTTGCCGCCGTCCTTGTGGGCCGCGGCTACCCGCTTGCCGAACGGCTCTTCGATCTTGCCGGACGAGGCAGGCTCTTTTATGAAGTACACGTCGTGGATGTTCCGGGCCGGATGGAACTGCGGCATGAACAATGCGTCCATGTCCCAGAACTCGTTCTCCACGAGCGGACCGCGCATCTCCTCAAAACCCATGCCGATGAATTTATATTTCACGAAATCGAGAAACTCTTTGTAAGGATGCTTCCTGCCGATGCTCTGGCGAGGAGGGTTGAGTGATATATTATAGGCGCGGAATTTTTTATTCTTCCAGGTACCGTTCTTCAGCATCTCGGGCGTGAGCACTGAAGCCTCTTCGGTGACCGAGCCCCGTTCCTTAAGCAAACGGAGGAAATCCTGCCCGTCGGACGTAAGGCCGAAGAAGCGGTTCTTTTTTTCCGTGATTCGAAAGATGCCTTTTGCTTTGCCGCGTTTGTGAAAGTTTGCCTGGAGAGCGGTCTGATGGACTTCAGAGAATGTGGGAAGTTCAGCCTGCTCATGTCCGGCAACGATTTTTACAAGATCGGTCAAAAATTCATACGCTGAGATGTCGGCTCCGGGAACAAGCTCCAGGATGCCGCCCTGAACGATGCGGACCGCGCCGGTTTCCTTGAGCGCGCCGACGGCAGAGCTTACCTCCGTCGGCTCCATGCCCCAGGACTGGATCACGTCCTTGACCGTGAACTGTTTGCCCTTCCTGAGCGAATTGATGATTCGCATCTCGGGCGTGCCCTTTTCGAGGTAAGCCCGGCCGGTCTCAGTGAGAGAGACAAAAGACGTGACGGACTCGTCCTTTACGCGGAGCAGACCCTTGGACTGGAGCCAGCCCGAGGCCATGTCCAGGCGGGATTCGTCGAGCCCCGATGACTTGAGGATATCCGCCGCGGACAGGTTTTCGCCGCGGTCGAAGCAGAGGAGGACTTTGTTTTCGAGCGGGTGAAGGCTTTCGAGCAGTTTTAAGAGGTCGGAAGTAGCCATACAATGCGGACAAGATTACGTTGATTGAAAAAATTTGTCAAGAAAAAACAGATTGACGGGGCCAAAGCGAGTGTGTTAAGTTGATGCATGGTGAGCAGGAAGATCATACCGAGGTTGAACTATACGCTGCTCTGCGACGATGTACGGCAGGAACTCGGCGGCAAGTTCAGCCTCATGGGGCTGTTCGAGAGCATCCATGCGAACGCCTTCCCCGCCATACATCCCCGCTTCGCCATTGTGAACGAATTGACCGGCGGCAAAGGTGAATTTACCGTCAAGATCAAGCTCCTTTCCCCGAACAAGGGAGAGGTCCTGTCCGAGTCGGAAACGAAAATAAGCCTCTTCAGCGAAACCCAGCGGCACCGCGACATTTCAGTCCGGTTCAACACGACGTTTTCGGCGCCGGGCACCTACTGGCTTGAGACGTTGGTCGACGGCGAGCGCATCGGCCTTACCCCCCTTCCCCTGCAGCAGGTATCCGATAAGAACGTTCATTAGCGGCTGTTGAAAAAATATTTTGCCGTCTTTGCGAGCGCAGCGAAGCAATCCCGCATTTCATCAAATCAATAAGTTCGTCATTGCCGCGTCGCGGAAAGCGCTCCTCGCAATGACGTATCGGTGTTTTTCAACAACCCGTTAAGATAACCGCCGTAGATGAGATGCTGTGAAGTTTGAATACCCGGAGCCTTATCTTCGTATCGTCCCATCTTCTCAACTTCCGGACTTTCACTCGATCGTTATGAACGGTGAAATGCCTACTTTCGCGCGGACCTCTTTTTGCAGTTTTTCCGCCGAAGCCTTGCTTGAAAAACTCCCGAGCCTCACGCGGTACCAGGTGCCTTTTCCCGGCAAATCGAATGCAACCAGGAAGGCCGCATATCCCTGCTGCTTCATCTTCTTCATATCGTCTTCAGCCATTCCTTTTTCCTGATACGCCGCTATTTGAAGCGTGTAGCGCAGCCGGGCATTCGGTTTCCGGGCGGGCATGGTTTCCTTTTTGGCGGAAATCTGCCGCTTCGGAGCGCCCTGCCCGGCCTCGGCTGTTTTGTCGCGGGCGGCCGGGGCTTCCATTTTTTTATCATTCGGGAGCTGTTGCGCGCCCTTCGCCGGGGCCGTTTCACCGGCAGCCGGTTTTTTGTCAACATGCTTTTCTCCGGCGGCGGTTTTCGGATTAAGATCTATCGAAACCGTCTTGTCATACTTATCGGTCAGGGTCTTGTAGAACGTGAACTCGTCCTGCTTCGGGAGGTTTTTTGATATGATCTCCGGCATCGGAGGCATGGCATCGCCCGGCGCGCCGGATTTACTCTGGTATTTTCCCACAAAATAGCCCAGGAAGAAGAAGCCGGCCATCAGGGCCAACGCGACCGGGATAAGGACAATTGTTGATATGATTCCGCCTCGTTCGTTATTCATGGTTTTTCCTCGTTCGTGCGGCGCATGATCCATGATACCTGATGCACAATCCATGACGATGCCATAAATTCATAGGTACGCTTTTCAGTCATGCATCATGAAGCCTGCCTCTCTTTTTAAATAATCAGCATCGCGTCCCCGTAACTGTAAAACCGGTACTTCTCGGCCGCCGCGGTCTTGTACGCGGAAAGAACACGGTCCCTGCCCTCGAAAGCGGACACCAGCATGAGCAGCGTCGATTTCGGCAAATGGAAATTTGTGACGATCCCATCCGTTACTTTGAAGCGATATCCCGGATAGATAAACAGGCCCGACATTCCTTCTCCCGGAACGACCGTCCCCGCGGACGAAGCCGCGGTCTCGATCGTGCGCACGCTCGTCGTCCCCACGGCAATGACCCGTCTTCCCTCGGTCCTGGCCCGGTTTACGGCCTCGGCCGCATCGCTTGAAACCTCGTAACGCTCAGTCGGCATCCGGTGTTCGGCGACCAGGTCTGTCCGAACGGGCTGGAACGTGCCCGGCCCCACATGGAGCGTGACGGAGGCTAATTCGACGCCCTTGGCCCCAAGCCTCTCCAGAAGTTCAGAAGTAAAATGCAAGCCTGCCGTGGGAGCGGCTACCGCTCCTTCACGGGCCGCGTACACGGTCTGGTAACGTTCTTTATCCGTCACGGAGGGCTCCCGTTTGATATAGGGAGGAAGCGGGGTTTTGCCGATCCGGGGAAGGAGCTCTCTGATGTTATCGGCTCCATGAAAACGAACAGACCACGCGCCGTCGAGGTTTTCGTGCATGAGTTCAGCCTCAATGTCCGCGGTAACGCTCAGTCTTCTTCCCGCCGCCCCCCCTCCTTTTACGAGCGCATGCCAGAGATTGGGCCCCTGTTCGGAGAGGAGGAACAGCTCCGCCTTGCCGCCGCCCTGTTTCCTTGCCAGGAGTCTGCAGGGGAACACCTTGGTATTGTTCAGAACAAGCAAATCGCCTGAGATGAGATAGTTTTCCAGGTCTGAAAAAATGCGATGGTCAATGCCGCGCGTTCCACGCTTGAGGACCATGAGACGGGACCGGTCCCTCGTCGAACAGGGCTCCTGCGCGATGAGAGATTCCGGAAGATCGTAGTCAAAGTCCGCAAGTCTGAGCCGGTCTGCGGCCGTCGTGTTCATGGCGGGATACTACCATATGAGGGGGAAAATTCCAAATATCAAATGACAATGAAGTAATGCTCAATATTATTATGAGAGCATTACCAACTGACCCGGACAAGCCGGAGCCAAAACGATTTAACCGCAAAGAAGCGCAAAATTCGCAAAAAGTTAAGACGATACTCTTGTGCTTTTTGTGCCTTTTTGCGGCAAAGTTCTTTCCATTTTGAGAAGAATTTAATTCCTTAGTTACTAATCCTTCATTACCTTGACCATCACCCTGCGATCGCGCGGGCCGTCGAATTCGCAGAAGAACACCGCCTGCCACGTACCGAGCGCAAGCCTGCCATCCTCGACCATGACGGCTTTCGACACGCCGATGATGCTCGATTTGATATGGGCCGCGGAATTCCCCTCCGTATGGCCGTAATTGTCCTCGAAGGGGACGACCTTGTTCAGTTCCTTCAATATGTCGCGTCCCACGTTCGGGTCCGAGTTCTCGTTGACCGTTATCGCGGACGTCGTATGGGGCACATAGATGTAGCATACGCCCGACCGTACGCCGCTCTCGGCAACCAGCCTCTGCACGACCTGCGTAATGTCCACGAGCTCCGTCCTCGAGTTGGTCTTCACCCGCAACTGTCTGATCATTGCTACCCCCTCTTATACGATGGACGATGGATGACCGCCCTTTTCACGAGAGACGATCGTTCGTTCTGCTCACTAGGATGACGGACGACTGCCCCGTAAACGATGGACGACAGACGAACGCTCGCTGCGCTCGCTGGGACGACGAACGTATACCTCAACCATCGCCTATCGTCTTTTCTTTCCTAATTTATTTACAGAATGAATCGGCTTTTTTCTCCATAGTGCGCAGCATGGCAAAAACATGCTCGTATTGCTCGTCCAGCCTGTCGAACGTTTCATTATCAATATAACCGCATCGCAACGCAAATTCCAGCCACGTTTGAGTTTCAGCGGCTTCCTGTGCTGAGTCAGAGAGCTTGTTTATAAACACTGCTTTATACCGTCTTTTTCTCCATCCCTCAGAGAGATTGGCGCACACTGCGCGGGAAGACCTTCGTATCTGGTCAGTCAACGAATATTTTTCTTCAGCTGGAAAATCCTTGGAGACGTTGTATATTTCCATGGCAGCCTCAAAGGCCAGCCTGTAAACTTCCAGATCTCTTACGCTGTTAATTCTCTTCGAAATTGTCATGGTTCCTTCGCCTGTCGTCCCTCGTCCATCGTCTTTCGCCCTTCATCCCTCGCCTCTCGTCCCTCGTCCCTCGTCCATCGTCTCTCACGCTTCGATCCCCACGTCCTCACGCCCTCTGCCGCGCTTTTCCTCGATGATGGGATAAATGATATGAGTGACGAGCGAGTTGATGCGCGCAAGGTTTCCGATGATATCGAGATGAATATGGCTCGTATCGATGGACTCCCGAAAGCCTTTGCGAAGGCGGTCGAGGTGCGCCTGGATCAGCTCCCGCTCCATGATCCCCAGCTCTTCTTTGTTTCGCAGAACGCGGTCCGCGAGGTCCCGGTCGTTGCCCGCGAAGGCCGCTATGGCGGTATCAAAGTTCTCGAGGGCCTTTTTGTGGAACGAAATGATCTCCTCCATCCCCTCCTGGGAAAAGGTAAGCCCCTTGCTGATCCGCTTCATGGCGAGAGGCATGATATTACGGTCGATAATGTCCCCGATGCTCTCCAGGTTGCGGGCGATCTCCAGGACGGTCATCGCGCGACGCGACTGGGATTCGCTCAGATGCGAAGACGACAGCCGGGTGAGATAAAGCCGGATATGCCGGTCGAGCAGGTCGATCAGGTTGTCCCTGTTCTTTATCGACGAGATGGCCGCCTGGTCGTCGCTCTGGAACACCTTAACCGCATCGATAAGCATCTCCCGCACGATGTCCGACTCCCGCAGGGCCTCGCGCGTGGCCTGGCCCAGCGCGAGCGAAGGAGTGGCGAGAACGTGGTCATCGAGATACATGGGTCCGAATTTCTTCTCCTCGGCTTTTTCCGGCACGAGCTTTATGACGAGCTTTGAAAAAAGTCCGATAAAGGGAAGAAACAAAATTGCCATGATCACGTTGAACAGCGTATGGGCGTTCGCGATCTGCCGGGCGATGTCGGGCGTCGTGGAAGAGACGAGCTGCCCGAAAGGCCCGAGGAACGGCAGGAACAGGACGACCCCGAGCACTTTAAAGAGCACATGGGCCCAGGCCACCCTCCGCGCCTCGGCCGGAGAACGCAGGCTTGCGATAAGCGCCGTGGCGCAGGTGCCGATGTTGGCGCCGAGGATGATGTAAATTGCCGCGTGGAGCGGGATCAGGCCGCTCGTGGCGAGCGCAAGCGCGATCCCCATGGTGGCCGCGCTGCTGTGAATAAGCGCGGTGATGCCGGCCGACAGGACGATCCCGATGAACGGCGTGTCCGTAAGGGCGACGAACACCTGCCTGAACAGTTCGTTCCCCTGGAGCGGGGTCATGGCGTCGATCATGATCTTGAGGGAGAGAAAAACGAACCCGAAGCCGAGGATCCCCTGGCCCACGTTCCTGGGAAGCGTCTTCTTGGTGAAAAAGAAGAAGGACAAGCCGATCCCGATGAGGAGCACTGAATAATCGTAGACGTGGAACGCGATGAGCTGCACCGTGAGCGTGGCGCCGATGTCCGCGCCGAGGATCACCGCCAGGGTCTGCCGGAAGCTCATGAGTCCGGCGCTCACGAACCCGACGAGCATGACCGAGGTGGCGCTCGAGGACTGGATGAGGCCCGTGATGAACGCCCCGGCACCCACGGCCGTCAGCCTGTTGCTGGTAAGAGAGCGAAGAAGCGAGCGGATCTTCGAGCCCGTCGCATTCTGGAGTCCGTCGTTCAGGAGCTTGATGCCGTAGAGAAGGAGCAGTATGCCGCCGAAAAGACTTATGAGGATCATAGCGTAACTATGCCTAATTTTTCCTTGTTCGTCAAGGTAATCTTGATATTTTTTAGATTAGATGAGCTTTATGGAATGCGCTCGTAGAGAAGGAGTTCTGACCGCCAAAGTGCCGAACTCTCAGAGTTTCAATCCTCGCCCCTCATCGCTGAGGGGCGCTACGGAAGTACGGACCGAAGAAGGACACCGATAAGAAAGTTTCAATCCTCGCCCCTCATCGCTGAGGGGCGCTACTATCATCCTGGATCGTCGATCTGGCCTATATAACAGTTTCAATCCTCGCCCCTCATCGCTGAGGGGCGCTACCGTGAGGTCGGTCGATGAGGCGAAAGGATCGCTGTTTCAATCCTCGCCCCTCATCGCTGAGGGGCGCTACTATAATACTTTTGAGGCTCATCAAAAACAACCAATGTTTCAATCCTCGCCCCTCATCGCTGAGGGGCGCTACGCAGCTCCAGTCGGTAAATCAGACCATGCAGACTGTTTCAATCCTCGCCCCTCATCGCTGAGGGGCGCTACCTGATCGCCCCATTGTTCCCGTCGCGTAAATATGTTTCAATCCTCGCCCCTCATCGCTGAGGGGCGCTACTATCATCCTGGATCGTCGATCTGGCCTATATAACAGTTTCAATCCTCGCCCCTCATCGCTGAGGGGCGCTACAGCAACGTTATTCTTGAGAACAAAGCGTTTTCGAGTTTCAATCCTCGCCCCTCATCGCTGAGGGGCGCTACAACAGGTTCTGTGAGATGGCGCTCATCGAATCCTTGTTTCAATCCTCGCCCCTCATCGCTGAGGGGCGCTACAATGCCAAACTCCGTACTGCCTCTACCTTGTCGGTTTCAATCCTCGCCCCTCATCGCTGAGGGGCGCTACCTCGGACATCGAACCGTTTGTGCGGTCGAGATTGTTTCAATCCTCGCCCCTCATCGCTGAGGGGCGCTACTTCAAGCAGATCGAGCTCACGAGGCCGGAACAGGTTTCAATCCTCGCCCCTCATCGCTGAGGGGCGCTACCACGAACCGCTGGTTATGACATGCATCGGAAAGGTTTCAATCCTCGCCCCTCATCGCTGAGGGGCGCTACTACTAAGATCGAACAGAAACCACAAGTTATCTGAGTTTCAATCCTCGCCCCTCATCGCTGAGGGGCGCTACGATTATAAACCGTGCGGTGTACAACGAGCGCATGTTTCAATCCTCGCCCCTCATCGCTGAGGGGCGCTACGATTATAAACCGTGCGGTGTACAACGAGCGCATGTTTCAATCCTCGCCCCTCATCGCTGAGGGGCGCTACGACGTGGGGCAGGAGATCGATCTTCGAAGAAGAGTTTCAATCCTCGCCCCTCATCGCTGAGGGGCGCTACGACGTGGGGCAGGAGATCGATCTTCGAAGAAGAGTTTCAATCCTCGCCCCTCATCGCTGAGGGGCGCTACGCAATTCCGCTTGGCCATGCGCTGGATCATGAGTGTTTCAATCCTCGCCCCTCATCGCTGAGGGGCGCTACGCTCGATCAGCATCGCCGACGCCGTGCACCACGTGTTTCAATCCTCGCCCCTCATCGCTGAGGGGCGCTACACAAACGGATGAGCGGACATGCTACCAGGAACTCGTTTCAATCCTCGCCCCTCATCGCTGAGGGGCGCTACATAAGCCCTGATCGTTTCCGGCTGCACTACTAGAGTTTCAATCCTCGCCCCTCATCGCTGAGGGGCGCTACCATCGGCAGCGGGTACGAAGACACGGCGTACATGTTTCAATCCTCGCCCCTCATCGCTGAGGGGCGCTACGGCGTGGTCGTCAATCTCAAGACCAAGGCCATTACGGTTTCAATCCTCGCCCCTCATCGCTGAGGGGCGCTACGGGTACCGGATATGGTTGATGTATCGGTGAATTGTTTCAATCCTCGCCCCTCATCGCTGAGGGGCGCTACGGAAGCGCCGGTCTTTTTGTTTTTTTCGAGAGTGTTTCAATCCTCGCCCCTCATCGCTGAGGGGCGCTACAGGGTTAATTGTATACTTTGCATACCGATTTATAAGTTTCAATCCTCGCCCCTCATCGCTGAGGGGCGCTACAAAATCCTTTCATCCATATCGGGATCAAGTCCAATGTTTCAATCCTCGCCCCTCATCGCTGAGGGGCGCTACGGATAAGCATAATTTTAATTTCGTCCATGTTAATGTTTCAATCCTCGCCCCTCATCGCTGAGGGGCGCTACGGATGGCGTCGGGGAAGACGTGGGCTTTTGCGTGTTTCAATCCTCGCCCCTCATCGCTGAGGGGCGCTACTCGAAGGATTTGAAAAGTGGGGCGACGCAGAAATCGTTTCAATCCTCGCCCCTCATCGCTGAGGGGCGCTACGGATTATTTCGAGGGAGACCGCAAAGTATCCGGGTTTCAATCCTCGCCCCTCATCGCTGAGGGGCGCTACAGCTCATCGCGAGCCGTGCAGTCCGGAGATACGTTGTTTCAATCCTCGCCCCTCATCGCTGAGGGGCGCTACGCCTTCGCCGCGCCGACCGTGGGGGTGAGGTAAATGTTTCAATCCTCGCCCCTCATCGCTGAGGGGCGCTACCATGGCACAGGCGCAGGCATGGGTCCCTTCATGGGTTTCAATCCTCGCCCCTCATCGCTGAGGGGCGCTACGGTCTACGATAGCGGGCATAGCCCCGGTACTCGGGTTTCAATCCTCGCCCCTCATCGCTGAGGGGCGCTACCAACCGGTCCGATCCCGAAGGGATGCAGATTAAGGTTTCAATCCTCGCCCCTCATCGCTGAGGGGCGCTACGACGGAGTGGACGCGATGGTTAGACCTATAAAATCGTTTCAATCCTCGCCCCTCATCGCTGAGGGGCGCTACTGGAGCACATATGCTGAAACAACCCGAACAAGGTGTTTCAATCCTCGCCCCTCATCGCTGAGGGGCGCTACGGCCCTGGCGCGCGCGCTCGATGCGTCTCCGAAGTTTCAATCCTCGCCCCTCATCGCTGAGGGGCGCTACTCGGAGTCCCGGACTTGGTCATGAGCTGATACGCGTTTCAATCCTCGCCCCTCATCGCTGAGGGGCGCTACGGAAATAGACAACAACGTAAAATCTCTCATGGGAGTTTCAATCCTCGCCCCTCATCGCTGAGGGGCGCTACCTGAACGTGGCCGTCGACACGCAGGACGACTGGTTTCAATCCTCGCCCCTCATCGCTGAGGGGCGCTACGCCAAAGACAAAGACGCCACGCCGATCCTGTAATGTTTCAATCCTCGCCCCTCATCGCTGAGGGGCGCTACGATGGTCGCTGTATCAGCAACCTCCCATGCAAAAGTTTCAATCCTCGCCCCTCATCGCTGAGGGGCGCTACCCGCAATCAGCAGTAAAGACCCGCGTTATACGGGTGTTTCAATCCTCGCCCCTCATCGCTGAGGGGCGCTACCCCGAGCCGTTTGAAATCGGGCGCACCTTAAGAGTTTCAATCCTCGCCC
This sequence comes from Nitrospirota bacterium, assembly GCA_963790205.1. Classification (GTDB taxonomy): domain Bacteria; phylum Nitrospirota; class UBA9217; order UBA9217; family UBA9217; genus CAWBNQ01. The sequence goes on along the minus strand of CAWBNQ010000011.1, from coordinate 79,255 downwards.
CTCATCGCTGAGGGGCGCTACACCTTGGCCGTGTTGCCCGCGCCGTTGTCCGAGTAGTTTCAATCCTCGCCCCTCATCGCTGAGGGGCGCTACGGGATGTACTTCAACGGCTCGCGGAGCTTTACAATGTTTCAATCCTCGCCCCTCATCGCTGAGGGGCGCTACACGAAATCTTTAATTAGTTGGCTGGAGACAACGCGTTTCAATCCTCGCCCCTCATCGCTGAGGGGCGCTACTGTCTCCCTCTATGGGCGACAGAAAACAAATACTTACACACCCTTTTCCACGAAAGGGGCTATACATGCCTGAGCAAAGCATAAAAACTTCCGACACCCCCGTAAACCATTTGATTTCATTCATCCGCGAAATACCCCGCCTTTTCACCATCGCACCACGTTCGCGCTATGCGATAAGCGGCTCATCATAGAAGACCGTGCGGCTCAGACCATAGGTCTCGACGTGCTGTTCTCTTGGCTCTGTAAGCCGATAGAGACGTAAATTATCTTCCTCATCGTTGATCTCCCGCAATAACCTTCGCCGAAGCTCTTCAAACTTCATATCATCGACCTGACACTCGAAGACCGACTTCTGCACCCGCTGTCCGAAGTCCTTGCACACCTGAGCCACGCGTCGAAGCCTTTTTCTCCCCTTCGCCTCATCGGTGCGAACATCATACGCAACAACGATCCACATATACCACCTCAGCGTTATGAATACAAGAACGGAGCGTACTCCTCGATGTCGCCGCGTAAGTGTCGCGCTAACAACCGCGCCTGGACATGAGGAATCAGGCCGAAAGGGACCTGTTCATCTAGTATGGGATGATGGAATTCTTCCTGCTTTCGCTTCTGATACGCGACAACCACCGTTTTTCTCCCCTCGTCGTTCAGATAGGTCGCGCCGCCGGGCCGCACTTCGAAGTCCGATGCCGACACCTGCTTTCGGTTGATCAGGGTAAGGGCAAGCCTGTCCGCAAGCAGCGCGCGCATTTCTTCCATCAAGTCAAGGCCGAGCGACGGCCTGCCCGGACGGAGAGCGTGCAGAAAACCCATCTGCGAATCAAGCCCGACGCCTTCCGCCGCAGAAATACAATCGTGCAGCAGGAGCGTATAGAGAAACGACAGGAGACCGTTCATCCGGTCAAGCGGCGGTCTTCTGGTTCTTCCGTTCATCTTGAAGGCTTCACGTGCGTCTTCCTTCACCATCAGGTCGAAGACTTGAAAATAGACGTTCGCCGACTCGCCTTCATACCCCCGGATCGCATCCACATCGGGAGCGTCCTTCAAGCGGAACAATGCGCCGGCGAGCGTTTCCGTTGCCCGTCTGAGCGAATCCGACTCCGGCTGTACTGTTGTCTCGCGCGCCGCGCGCATGAGGACTTCGCGCGAGTTCTTCACCTTCCCGGCTACGATATTCCTGGCGATCTCCCTCGCCTTTCCGTCGTCTCTCACGAATTCATACTGAGCCTGGCGCAGAAGCACGTTGCCGCTCGTCTTTCCCACCATTCGGCATTTGAACTGGCCGTTACGATCCAGGATTGCCACGGACCTGCCGTCATCGCCGCAACGGCCCAGGAGAAAAGGGCTGATCATCACGTTTCCCATGACGACAATGGACCCGAGGTGATGAAGCGGCACCTGCATCTGAATCTTGCCTTCCACTTCTACTTTCAGCGTTTCATGGTCGAGAGAAAGATAGGCCCCCTGGGTCATAACATAAAGAGTATTGAGGAGTTGTTTCATTGTCAGCCTCCATGCCTAACTCTTTTCGACAGCAAAAAGATCATTGACCGCACGCTTGGTTTTCATTTTATTATCCACGACCTCAGGCATACACGCTTCCCTGAGCGAACAGTCCCGGCACCGTTCGTCATTCACCGGTGGCGGGATTCGGTTCTCTACAATCATCTTATGCACCGCTTCAGCGATCTCGCAGACTTGGGCCTTTAAAGCATCGGTCAATGCGATCTCCTTCCGTTCTCGCGACCCGTGCCAGTACAAAGCGCCCTTCTCAATCTTCACCCCCAGCATCTCTTCAAGACACACTGCCTGGGCGCAGAGTTGAAGCGCCTCGTGCCGGCCCTTTCGATGCTTCCCGGACTTGTACTCGACAGGATATGGCATGTCGCCGTGGAACTCCACGACGTCCGCCCTGCCGGTAAGGTTCAGCCGCTTTGACCAGATTGGCAAAGCCCGCTCCACGCGCACGCCCGCCTCGGCGCGCGAAGACGCCTCGTCCACGCGCTCGTGCGTGTCGCGACCGCGCATAGTGTACACGTTCTCGTCCCATACGTGCTCAAGATGGATCAACGCGCACTGGCGCGGGCAGTAGCTGTAGTGCTCCAAGGCGGAGACCATGACAGGATCGGCTTCTTGTTTCTCCTGCGAGTTCATACAGCCAGCTTCGTTAAGGTAACTCCCTGGGGCATGTTAGCCTCGTTCACTTTAACTGAATAATTAGAGAAGGCGCGAGGCGCTTCTACACCTTCCTTGCGCACTACATTAACCCTTTCCAATAGACTCTGCGCCGGAGCCTTGCCGTACTTATCATCGTGACTGAAAATATAAATGCCCCGGCAAGCCATCATGCCCCGACTAGCGGACCGATCAATATCCCACATGTTCTGCAATGCCGCCCAAAAGATTTCTAAATCGGTCGCTGCCACGCAGGTGTCTTCGGCAAATGCAGGGGTAAAGAAACCGTAAGCCTTATAGAGACCATATGGAAGCAGAGCCTTTCGCCCCATCTGACCACTTGAGGCCTTATCGTCATCATCTTGGCCGCCGGTGTCATCAGCATTGGTCAGTGCAACCCTGGTAATAGAGAGATCAAGCGGCACAATCGGATCGATAGAACGAGCAAATGTGAATTGGAGGGGTCCACGAACTTGGCCGCAGTTCCACTTTTTCTTGCTTTCCTTTGTCTTTCCAGTTGTCATAACAGCACCGAACATCCGCACATCATAATAGTTCTCACACATCCATTTTTTAGCATCCTCATTTGGGGAATCGCTCGGTTCAGCCTTTTTCCCTTCTTTTGCAGCAACAGCCTCAAAGGCTTTTTTCTGTTCGCCAGCAAGAATTCCTCTGTTCTGAACATATATTTTCATTCCCTTGGCCATATCCACATAATTCCGCACCTTGCGCTTAATACAAACATCCGTGACAAGTCCCTGCATAGTCTCCGGGTCTACACGGGGCAGATTGCCCGCGTCAGGATCACCGTTTGGATTACCATCGGTCACGTCGAACAACAGGACAAAATCGTGGCGCTTAGCCACATCATTAATTACTGTATTCATGGATTACCTCCTTGGTTTTTATTCGTTGGAATCTGATATATTAGTGTTGTTTGCCTGCTTTTTCGCCTTAGCTTCTGCCCGGTCCTTGGCATCCTTTGCCCGCTGATGGTAATAACCAAGTGCGAATAAGCCTTGCTGCTGGAGTGTGAGCGTCTTAGGGAAAATACGAAGGTCGCTTTGGACCTCTTCGAGTTTTCTTTGAAGCGCAACGTAGGCCCCTTCTCTGTTCTTGCGCAATTTATCAAGATGGGCCTGGGCTCCCCGAAGCAGAGTGCCAAAAACCGACGCCGGAGCGCTTGATGCTGTGCCATAAAAACGACCGATTACAGTCGAGCTCGTTTTTCCCATCGCTGCGTATTGAACCGATTCGAGTACCCCCAGTAATTGTCCACAGAGATATGCAGGCTCTTTATTGCTTTTGTCGATCTCTTCCATACGGTTTTCCTCCTCGTCAAAGTTTATATCCTGCGATGCAATAACCATCTTAATAAGCGCTGCATGTCCCTTACGCACACCCTGCTCGGCTTTGGTACGCTTAACCGCTTGGTATAACAGCCACTCAGGAAGCGGCGTACCTTCTATTGCGCATTTAAGAAGAACTTTAGGAACGTTTGGTGATATTTTTGCATAGTCCGGCTTATTCTGCTTAAGAGGGACCGTTGCCGCTGAGAGCGCATTTATTCCCATTGGTTGGGGCTCACTGCCATCTAACTCGGCTATTCGCTGTAACCGAAAATACCGTGCGAGATTCTGTTTTACATTGGCCACAGTCGTTTCGAGCCAATCCCGTATTGCTACACGTGCCCCGCTGGCTGATAAAGCGGCGGCATAAAATGGTGACGCATCGATTCCTAATGCCGCTTTTTTCCCAGAGAATGCCGATTCTATAAGCTGATGAACCTGTGCAGCGTCCGGTTTTGATAGTAAAGTGGCAAAGGAAAAACTGTTCTCTTCTTTAGTCCAGAAGATATACGCCAATGGGCCTATCGTGAGGTGGGTGTCTTCGCCTTCAAGAAGCGCATTTGCCGCTTTGCTGAACTTCTCCGCATCCTCCGCACAGATTGGAGAGATAAGTGACTCCTCCAATCCATACGACTCGAAAGCCGGTGAGTTAGCGGAGATTAGGGCGTTGCCAGCTGTTTGGCCATTAGGAATGCGCTTGATTTTGAACGGCAGACGGCGCACCGCAGGCTTACTGGCTCCGCAGACAATACACGGATAAATGTCTATTTGCTCTTCACCATCCGCTTCATCCGCGACTACGCCTGTGAATTTTGCCCAGAATCGCTGGACGGACGCTAATTCAAACGGAATACCGCTATCCACCCGAAAGGATAGGATATCGGCCGGGTCAAATGTTGCTGGCAATTCTATTTTGTTTGTTTTGTTATGAACATAGAAAGCACATACTGCCTTCAGCGTGGGCTCCCCCGTCTTTTCGGCAGCTATTGCGACCAATTCCTTGAATGCCTGATGGCATTCCTTCACTCTCTCGGGATCTGATGAATCCCGAGGGAGGCCGAGGACATATTCTCCGTTGTCGGCAAGAAGCTTGGCCTTGATGCCCGAGGCTCGTCCGATGTGAGGCGAAAGAAATTTTTTGCCACGGTCATTATGACGTCCGCTGTCATCTGTTGTTTTGATGATTTCAAGGAATTTCCCGTGTTTATCGAGCTGAATCAGCCATTTGATAGGCGTTTGCAGATACATAACCGGAGTGAAAGGAATACGGTCGGAGTACTCAACTAATCTCTGCAAAAGCATGGTCACCCCTCCTTTCTATACAGCTCAGAAGGCACCTTGAGAATGCCGCCTTCAAGTCGTGCGGAAAAGAACCTTGGCTTCCCCCGACCTGAGGTGCCCTGCTCGTAGTCGAGATCGAACAGTATGAGGCCCAAATCGTCGGTCAGGTTGAAGGGGCGTTCACTTCCATCCGGGTCGCCGAAGAATCCTGCAAACTCCCGGCATCCAAGGTATGGGGTATGGTGGCATTTGCCGCTCGTTACCCGTCTGCGGAACTGGTCGCGGTACTTAGCCACGTCTTCAGTGGCGTGCGGTCGCAGAACCACGTCGGCCTTAATCAGGTATGCCACGTCTCGCAACGCCAAGGTATGTCGCTGAGCCCTATCTTCTTCGGCAAAGTAGTTGCCCCCTTTTTCAATCATGCTTCTGGCTGAGGACGTTGCCATCTTGCTGTTTACCTCGTTACGCAGGATGGAAAAGTGTCGTACTTCATTAAGCACGTGAATTTCTCTCACCTGCCACGAAAATTCTGGTTTCCAGAAAACAGCCTCCAGAACGCCTCGCGCGGCCGATGGCGTCATGACGGGATAGCTGACGCGCTCGACCTTCATTTCAGGCCTGGTGAAACAGGCAAACTCTCCCCAAACCTTAACTTCAAGCGGTGGACCGTTATGCATGCTTCCTCCTTTCCTTTATGTAATCAGATAACGAGATTGTCAGGGGAAATGTTGCCGAATATGACCCCTCGAATGAGGTCGTATTTGCCCAACCACTCATAGACACCGGGTATTACCTGCCTGACAAGCCCATCCTTTTCAGCTTGGGAAAACGCACGTCTGCGCAGATTTACCATATATGGCTGAAGATGGCGGTCGAGGGCCATTGGCGACCCCCACCCCTTCGCAAGTCGCTCGATCAAGCGATCCACTTCACCATCACTGCCATCCGGCCCCCGGTAACGGACCACGACAGATACCGAATCGTCGTCTATCATAGAGAAACGCTCTGCTGTATCCTTGAACTGAAGGCGTTCGCGAAGAGGTTGAATTCCTTTTGCGTCAAGATTCACTGCCTGGTACAACATGCGAAAGTATATTTTGAATACCTCTGGATCATGAAAATCGAATGAGTCCTGTTGCATAAGCGCGAGTGCCGTTGCAGTCCCAGTGGAATAATCTCCTGGCGGGAGTTTGCCTTCGGACGGCTCAAACACAATCATCCGCCCGGCAGTAAGCGTTCCCTCTCGATTGCATCGCCCGGCTGCTTGGACGACCCGATCGAGCGGGCCTATTGAACGCAGAACCACGGGAAAATCTACATCCACCCCTGCTTCAACTACCTGGGTGGAAACTAACCTACATGGTTTTTTTCCCGCAAGGCGGACTCTGACATCCTTCAGCACCGCACGCCGATGAGCCCCACAGATATTGGTCGAAAGATGTAACGTATCGAAGTCGGCAATTGCATTAAGCAATGCAAAAGCATCATTCTTAGTATTTACGATAGTCAAGCATCGTTCTGAGTTTTGCATTTCTTTGGCAACCCTGTCCCAGGTCCATTTCTCAGCTCGATCCCATAAGTAGTCAACACGCTTCAAGCTAGAAAACCATCTTGTCGGTTCGGATACAATTTCGCGTATACCTTTGATACCTGTAAAATGAGGCACATCCTCCACTGCGGGTTGAGTAGCGGTGCAGAGGACGACGCTTACTTGATAATTTGCCACAAGTTCACTAAGAACATCGAGAATAGGCGTAAGAAGCTTAGTGGGCAGAGTTTGGACTTCATCAAGGATGATTACGCTGTTTACGATATTGTGTAGTTTGCGACACCGGCTAGTCTTATTAGCGAAAAGGCTTTCGAAGAGTTGCACGGTGGTAGTGACGACTATCGGGACGTCCCAGTTCTGTGCGGCAAGGCGTCCCCATGACGTGCCGTCATCCACGTTGTCCTCATCGTCTGGCACGGATGCCGCGCTGTGATGTTCTAGCACAGCAGACGATCCAAAGATTTCACGATATATACCAGCGGTCTGCTCGATAATGCTAGTGTACGGGATAGCCACGATGACTCGGTCTTTACCATGCTTCATCGCGTGTCTTAGAGCGAAAGCCATTCCCGAGCGAGTTTTCCCTCCTCCAGTCGGCACGGTCAGCCGGAAGAAGCCCGGCTCCAATGGCGCAGCAGCGAGACACTCGCGGTAGATCGTATTACGTACGTCATGAAGCAAGCCGGAGCCTTTGCAGGAAAGTTCTTGCTGACTAGATTCAAAAGTGTGCCACAATTCATCGATACGGATTGCATTCTTTCGTAACGTTGATTTATCAGGACTGAAGTGGTATTCGGTATCGAGAAAGTCAGCGTCTACAAGGCACGAAAAAAGTAAACGCAGAAACAACTCGGCTTGGATTGGGGTTTTGACGTGCGAAGGTGGAGCGAGTCTTTCATTGATTGTCCCTGCGAGATCAAGAATTTGAATCAGTCGCTCAATCGATGAATCAGGCCACTTTTTAGCACGCTGAGTCAGCCACACGCGTAAGTCATCACTATTTTGAAGACCACCATGGTGACCTGCAATTAAAAATGCGAGCGGTTCTAACCTCTTGAGAGCGAATATTGCTCCCGCACCCTTGTGGTCGGGACCCCGGTGTTTCTGATTAGGTTTCTGATGACAGAGTAAAAGGTATTCCTGAAATTCGGGAATCGCTTTGCCGATGTCATGCCAAAGGGCGACATCTCTGGCGATGGTCTCACTTCCAAACTTCGCGGCAAACTGCTGACACAGCCTAGCTACCTTCTGCAAATGTTTTTGCAGATTGTGCCATTTACCTTCGCTATTCGGTGAGTGTGCATTTAGTTCAGGCATTATCACTCCGTGTTTCATGCTGCAGCCCGGCGAGCCTTCTCCATCCGGCGCAGCCGAATTCAGCGGCGAATTTCGCGGCGCGTTCGGCGGTTCCGTGCAAATGGTCCGAAAGCAGGTAAACTCGTCCGGCTTCTGCAATATGCGCAATCGGCCCATTGGAATTCATCCCAACACCTCGTGCCCTCTTTGCTAAAAAGGCCGGTACCTTTTTTATACTTTTACTAATGTAAGCTGTATTACCATTAAAAGCAACGAATCTGTCTTGATTGATAAGAAGTGTTTCTTTTAAACGAAACCGACAAAGGCAGGATACAGAGAAACGCTAGCACAATTATAGCTAAATATCAATACTCCGAAAATGTGACTCAGTCCCTATCGCCGTTTCGTACTTGTCCGGCTGCAGCCGTATTAACGACGGGCATTCTTCATGACGGAGGGCGTCCACGAATAGCTCCTTATGCTGTTATGCTGAATCTCTTTTACAGAAATCAACGAATACGATGAAAGTCCAATAATCACCCTCAAGATGATACATGGAATGAAGCCGGGGCGCAATCGGGGAAACCCTGATATTCAGCTTCGTTTTTCCTGAGTTACCGGAAGTAACGATAAGGCGGACGGAAACGGGAGTGAAAAACTTTGCAGGCCGAGATGCCGTTGCGGCGTTTTCATTTGCCGGCTTTGCGCTTCGCGAACTCGAGCTCCTCCCCGCGGTTCCGGACAAGGCCGTCGAGCTTTGCGTCCAGGAGTTCGGCAAGGAGCTCTTTGTACCGCGGGCCGGGCGGGATGCCGAGCGCCTTGAGGTCGTCGCCGGTCAGCATGACCCTGACGTCACGGAGGTGCGTGAGATACAGCGAGATGTATTTCTTGGCCGCTTCCTGCTTCGCCTTGGCCATCATGAGGAGGAGCGCCTCGGTCTCGAGCGGCGCAAGAAGGTCGTAGACGCGGCTGGACGGAAGCCCGGGCTCCTTATTGAACACGTACAGCACGTCCCGGTACCGCACCCTCGCCTGTCGCATTCTCTCTCTGAGCCGCGCGGGCACCGACAGCCGCTCGAGCGTTTCTTCGACTGCCGTATCTTTGAGGCCATCGAGAAGACCGAGAAAATAGAGGTACCATTTTTTTGTCTTCAGGTCCAGGTAGAGCAGCCTGAACCAGGTGAGCGTCTCGCCGATGCCGGCAAACAGACGTTCCGTCTCCGCCGCGCCCTTGAGGCCCGGATGGATGAACTTCAGGAGGTCGAAATCCTTCATGCGCTTTAATATTTTCAAGGGATCGGCTTCGGAGAACATAAGGACCAGTTCGGCATAGAGACGCTCGCCCGTCAGCCTGTTGAAAAGCTTCATGTTCACGGCGGTCTTGATCAGGTTATGGGTATGTTTGCTCAAATGGAAATCGAACCGCTGCTCAAAGCGAATGGCACGAAACACGCGCGTGGGGTCTTCGACGAACGAAAGGCTGTGCAGCGCACGAACCGTTTTTTCCTTGATGTCGCGCAGGCCCCCGAAGAAGTCGATAAGGTCCCCGTAGCGTTTCCGGTTCAGCCGCACCGCGAGCGTATTGATCGTAAAGTCGCGGCGGTAGAGGTCCTTCTTGATGGAGGAAAGCTCGATCGTGGGCAGGGCCGCCGGCGACTCGTAATATTCAAGCCGGGCCGTGGCGATATCGAGCTTAAGCCCCTTCGGCAGCACGACGACGGCGGTCCCGAACTTCTGGTGGGTCTTCATGCGGCCGCCGGTCAGCTTGACGAGCATGCCGGCAAAAAAGATGCCGTCGCCCTCGACGACGATGTCGACGTCGAGGTTCGTCACGCGCAGGAACAGGTCGCGGACGATCCCGCCGACGAGATAAACGGGAAAACCGGCATCGTCGGCGACCTCTCCCACGATCCTGAGCGCTTCGTATACCTCCGCAGGCACCCGTTCCTCGATCAGGCCCCGTATGTTTCTGTTCGAACGAAGGCTCAGCTCATCGGGTTCCCGGACCTCGTCCAGCCGCTCTTCGTGCAGGGAGCGCAGCAGGTCGGTGCGCGTGATCGCGCCGATGATCGCGCCGCTCCGGTCGAGTACGGGAATGAAACGCTGCTCCTCCTCGATCATCATACGCTCCACCCGGCTCATGGGCATATCGGATGACGCGACCGGGCCGCCGGTTATCATGAAATCGTCGACTTGCTGTTTGCCCAGGCCGTGAAAGAGCGCCTTTTGCACGACCTCGCGCGTAATGATGCCCTGGTACCGGTCATCGCTCAGCACCGGCAGCACGTTCACGCTGAAACGGGTCATGGCCTCACCGGCCCCGGCTATGCTGCTGCCGGAGGGTATGGTCTTGACCGGCGAGGTCATGATCTCGCTCGCGAGCCTGCCCGGCTTGATGTGGCGCTTGAGAACGTCGATCAGGCGTTCCCTGGCCTGCAGGTACGTCATGTCCTTGACTGCCGCCGATGCCGCCGTGGCATGCCCCCCTCCGCCCATCTCTTCGAGGACCTTGCCGGCGTTCACCTGGGGGACCCTGCACCGGGCGATTATGTGCGTTTTGTCGCCCATCTGGACTACGAGAAAGAGCACATTGAGGCTTTCCATGTCCCTCATTTTGTGGGCCAGGTTGGCCAGGTCCGGGATGAAATGCTGCGTGGCCATTGCGGTGATCACGACGCGCACGCCGTTGATTTCGTAGCTTGTGGCCCCTTCGATCAGCGCGTTCAAGACCGAAACCTGTTCCGGGGTGAGCTCGCGCGAGATAAAGTCCGAGACGATGTTGAGCTGGGCGCCCTGGGAAATGAGCCAGGCCGCGGCCTCGGCGTCCCGTTTCGTGGTCGATATGAACGTAAGTGAGCCCGTCTCCTCATAGATCCCCAAGGCGAAGATCGTCGCCTCGAGCGGCGTGACCGTGACGCCCTTCTGCTTGATCAGTTCCACCATGATCGTCGTCGTCGCCCCGATCTCTTCCACGACCTCGAGCTCTCCCTTGACATCTCCGGCCGCCGTCGGATGATGGTCGTAGATATGCACCGGCAGACCGGGACGTTTCAACGCTTCAGCGAGCTTGCCGAGCCGCGCGGGATTGCGGTTATCGACGATGATGAGCCGGGTGATGCTGTTCACATCGACGTTTCTCAGGCGCTCCACCTCCATGGCGTAGAAAGCCGATTCGAGAAAAAAATCACGCATGCTCTTTTCCTGCGAGCCGGGGAACACCAGCCTGGCTTCCGGATAGAGCTTCTTCGCCGCCACCATGGAGGCCAGGGCGTCGAAATCGGCGTTTGTATGACTGGTGATGACTTCCATGGTTCAATTTCGGATTTTAGATTGTAGATTTTGGATTTTTAATTCGCAATCCGCATTCCGCAATCTGCAATTCCCTCATCCTCTCGGGTGATACTTCTCATGGATCTGCTTGAGCCGCTCCCGGGAAACATGGGTATAGATCTGCGTTGTGGAAATATCCGAATGCCCGAGCATGGCCTGTACGGCGCGGAGGTCCGCGCCGTTGTCGAGCAGGTGGGTCGCAAAGGAATGACGCAGGGTATGGGGAGAAATGCTCTTTCCGATGCCCGCCTTTCTGGTATAGAATTTGATCCTTTCCCAGAACATCTGCCGGGTTATCCCTCTTCGCTTCGAACTGATGAACAGCAGGTGGGAATCCCTGCCGTTCAGCAGGGTTTGTCTGGCGCCGGCGAGGTACTGTTTGATTGCGGCGATCGCAAGTTCGCCCATCGGCACTGCCCGCTCCTTGGACCCCTTGCCCATGACTATGAGAAAACCCCTCTCAAGATTGATGTCCGGGACCCTGAGCCCCACCAGTTCGCTCACGCGCAGTCCCGTAGCGTAGAGCAGTTCCAGCATTGCTTTGTCGCGCAGCCCGATCGGGGACGATAGCTGGGGCTGGTTAAGAAGGGAGTCCACATCCGCCGTTGAGAGCGTCTTCGGCAGCCGCTTCCAACCCCGGGGCGTCTCGATATTCACCGTGGGGTCCGTGCGCGCCAAACCGTCGGTCATCAGATATTTATGGAAACCTCTGATGGCGGACAGGCTTCGCGCGACGGAAGGAGTCGCCATGCCTTCCGTTGACAGGCGTGCCTGGAACGACACGACATCAGTTCGTGAAATATCATCAACGCTTTTGTTTTTCATGAAATGGAAGTATTTGCGCAGGTCGCGCTCGTAGGATTCCAGGGTGTTCTTTGCGAGCCCTTTTTCCACGGCCAGGTAGATCAGGAACTTTTTGAGCAGTTCTTCTTCCATATATATCTATCTCGGCCATTGCCGCTGATTTGATTGTATGTTAAGAAAGAGAAAAATGCAAGTAAGAGAGCTGGGGGTTGCCGGAAGAGGAAGAAGTGAACGACCTGTCGTCGAAGAGAAAAAAAGGGGGAAACCCTTACCTTTGAGATGGATTCCGTTTTATCATCATCGAATTGTTTTTTTGCCGCTCATTTGCGTACGGCTGCAGCCATGATTTTTCCCGGGTTTATGCTTTCACGCTCTCGGGATAGGGGAAACTTATCGTGAAAACAGCGCCTGTCCCGGGAGCGCTCGTAACGTTGATTTCACCATTATGCTGTTCTATAATACGCTGCGTGATCGACAGTCCCAGCCCCGTCCCCTGCTGGCGGGTCGTGAAAAAGGGGCCGAAGATCCGGCTCATGTTTTCAGCGGAAATCCCTTTTCCCGTATCGCTGAACACGATCTCCACCGACCCCGGCGTGTCTCCGGAAGGTTTGGTCGATTTTGTCTCGACGATGAACTTGCCCCCCTCGGGCATCGCCTGGATCGCATTCAGCGCAACATTGATGAGCGCCTGCTGGACCAGGTCGGGGTCCAGCGTAAGCCAGGGCAGGCCCGCAGCCAGCCGTCGCTCGGCGAGAATGGCATTCTTGGCGAACTGCGGCGCAAGAAAATCGAGGAGCTTCCCGACCAGTTCGTTGATATCGACGAGCGTCATTTTCGGCTCCGGCGGCCGGGCGAAGGAAAGCAGGTTCCGCACGGCCTTGTCCATGCGTTCAACCTGTGAAAGCACTTCGTCGAGCACCGCTTTTTTCTGATCGCCGACGAGCATGTCCTTCTTGATCACCTGGATCACGCCTGCAATTCCTGCCAGCGGATTTTTGATCTCGTGCGCGATGCCCGCCGCCATCTCGCCGATGGAGGCGAGCCGGTCGGCGCGCTTCATCTGCTCATAATGGTACCGCTCCACACGGCGCCGCGCCAGCTCGAGTTTCGACAGAAGGGAGTTGAAGGCCAGGCCGAGCCTGCCGATGTCGTCGGAGCTTTTCACCTCCGCCCTGGCCTCGAGCCCCTGCTCCGTGCGCTCCATGGTGATGATCAGGTCCTGTATCGGGTTCGTGACAAAGTGGGTCAGGAACAGCGAAAGGGATATGGCGAGAAGCACCGCTATACCGAAAGCCCAGAGGAGCATGGTCTTGACCAGGGCGCTTACTTTTTCCTGGGTCTGGGCCATGGAAACGTCCACCGCCAGGATGCCGTTCAGTTTCACGATGGAGCCGTGGCAGTGAAAACATCGTTCTTCATTCTGAATCGGGAATAATACGGAGAAAATCCCTTCATCTCTCCGCTTGATCGGTCTTTTAAACCGGTCGGCCAGGAACCATTTTTCCGTCGCCGGGTCGACCCTTCTGCCGATCATCCAGCGTTTTGACGATTTAAGGATTACGCCGTTCGGGCTGAATATCCTTACTTCACTGATGTTGTGATACACGCCGACCGCCTCGAGGATGTGCTGAACTTCCTTGCTCTTGCCGTCGAGCATGGCGTTGGCAAGGCTCCGTTCTATCGTGTTCGCGATGATAAGAATGTTGTCCTCAAGGGCGTCCTCCATCTGCGCGCGCTGGAACCCGATGTTGATCCACGTACCGAGTCCGATGGTCACCGCGAGAATGGCGGAGATCGCGATGATGATCTTGCTCTTGAGGCTCGTTACGATCCTCATCCGACGTTCACCTTCCCGACGAGCCCCCTGATATCCCCGGCGCCCTGTTCGAGCATGACCCGCTCCATGCCGGCAAGCACGTCGAGGGTGGCGCGCGGATTGACGAAGTTTGAGGTGCCGACTGCCACGGCCGAGGCGCCTGCCAGGATGAACTCGAGAGCGTCCTCGCCCGTGACAATGCCTCCCATCCCGATGATCGGGATTTTTACGGCCTGAGATACTTGCCATACCATGCGCACGGCGACCGGCCTGATCGCCGGACCGGAAAGGCCCCCGGTGCAGTTCGCGAGACGGGGCCTCCTGCAGCGCACGTCGATCGCCATGCCCAAGAGCGTATTGATGAGCGACAGCCCGTCGCATCCCGCGTCACGCGCGGTCCTGGCGAACTCCGTGATGTCCGTAACATTCGGGGAGAGCTTGGCGATAAGCGGAAGCCGGGTTACCCTGCGGACAGCCGAGAGCAGTTCAAAGGTCGCCTTGAGGTCCGTGCCGAAGGCCATACCGCCGGCCTTCACGTTCGGGCAGGAGATGTTCACCTCGATGCCGGACACTCCCGCTGCACCCTCGATCCGTTCAACAACGCCCACATACTCCTCCGGACTGTATCCGAAGACATTCACGATCACCGCGGTATCGAACTTCCTGAGATAAGGAAGTTTTTCGCCCAGGAACACATCGACGCCCGGGTTTTCAAGGCCTATGGCATTCAGCATCCCGGACGGCGTCTCCCAGATACGAGGCGGAGGATTGCCCTTGATGGCCTTAAGCGAAATGCCCTTGACGATCACGCCGCCCAGCTTGTTCAGATCGACGAACTCCGCAAACTCCTCGCCGTAGCCGAACGTGCCTGACGCGGTGAGCACCGGGTTCTTGAACTTGATCCCGGCGAAGTCTACTGAGAGGTCGGGTTTTGATATTATCGGCGTCTTTTTCTTCATGACATTACAATAAACCCTGTTTGCCACGGATGGACATGCCCGGCTATTACCAAAACGCAAGCGGATAAACACGTGTTGAAAATAAAATCGTTTAGCCGCAAAAAGGCACAAAAAGCGCAAGAAAAGCACTCGATTTAAAGGGTTTAAACTTTTTGCGAATTTTGCGCATCTTCGCGGCCAAAAAGTCTTGCCCGTTTTGCTTCCAGGCTTGTGTGGATCAGGATTTCGGATTATTTGTTCCGCGCCTTGCTCGCCTTCCCACCTTCCTGCCTTCTTACCTTCAGAAACACCTGCTCGCTCCAATCGATCACTCTCGAATCGAACACCGGTCCTTCCTTGCACGCCCGCTTGTACCCGCCGGCCTTTATCGGGACCGAGCAGCCCATGCAGGCCCCAAGGCCGCAGGCCATGCGTTCTTCCATTGAAACGTAACAGGGGATCGAATGTTCTTCGGCGATCCTGCTCACTGCCGCGAGCATGGCATGGGGTCCGCAGACATAGATCGCCAGACGGGTCTT
Organism: Nitrospirota bacterium; assembly: GCA_963790205.1. GTDB lineage: Bacteria > Nitrospirota > UBA9217 > UBA9217 > UBA9217 > CAWBNQ01. The sequence goes on along the minus strand of CAWBNQ010000011.1, from coordinate 63,940 downwards.
GTTCTCCGTCTTCGACAAAAATGCATTCAGGATGTCGGTAGACATCCCGCGAACGCCCGTACTCCCGTCTTCGGTCGCGATATGCACCCTGAAAGTGACATCCCTGAAGCTTTTTATGATGCTTGCGGGCGGAAGACATTCCTTATTTCTTGAGCCGATGAAGAAATGGGCGCGCGAGCCGGCGCGCTGCGCGAGAAAGTGGAGCGGGGGAAAACCGCTTCCGCCGCCCACGAGGACCGGCGTCGTGTCTTTACCCGGCATGGGAAAACCCTTCCCGAGCGGACCGAGCACGCTCAGCTCTTGTCCCGCCGACCTACGCGTAAGCAGAGCGGTCCCTCTGCCGACAACGCGATAGATTATTTCGATGGATGATCTTGAGGGAACGGATGAGATGCCGAAGGGACGGGCAAGGAGCGGGTCCAGGTTCTCCGATACCCTGAGCATGACGAACTGGCCCGGAAGCGCGGCAGCGGCCGTTTCCGGGGCCTTGAGAACAAGGCGGTAGAACCCTCTGCCTGCGGGCAGGTGTGACAGTATTTTTGCCGTGTGCAGCCTACTCGAAGGCAATCGCGATCTCCTGAATTTCGTATTCCACGGTCTTTACGGGCGTCTTGATCGTCACGACGTCGCCGACCTTGTGACCGATGAGCGCCTTGCCCACCGGAGACTGTATCGAGATCTTCCCCTTTTTAAAGTCCGCCTCTTCCTGGCCCACGAGCGTATACTTTTTGACGTCCCCGGATTCGGTGTCCGCGAGCGTCACCGTTGCGCCGAACACCACTTTCTCGTTCGTAAGCTTCGAGACGTCGATGATCTGGGCATTGGCAAGCTTGTTCTGCAGTTCGCGTTTCTTGGCGTCGAGATGGCCCTGCTTTTCCTTGGCAGCGTGAAATTCCGCGTTCTCCGACAGGTCGCCGTGCGCGCGGGCCTCTTCGATGTCCCTGATGTTCTTGGGCCGCTCGACCTTGATGATGCGGTCAAGCTCCTGCTTGAGCTTTTCATAGCCTTCTTTGGTCATCGGGATCTTCTGCGTCATGATGTATGATACTCCTGAATGGATTTCACCTGTAAAAGATTTTTCTTGATCGCTGCAATGCCCTTCACCGCGGCCTTGGCCGCCGATATGGTCGTGAAATAGGGGACCCCCTTCATCAGCGTGGTGCGCCTGATGGAGTAGGAGTCCTTCTGCGACTGGGCGCCGTGTACGGTGTTGATGACGAAGTCCACCTGCATATCCGTGATCTGGTCCACGATATGCGGCCGGCCCTCGGTCACTTTGTTCACGGTGTCGACCGTGATGCCCCGCTTTCTCAGGTAATCGGCGGTGCCCCTGGTCGCGACCAATGAGAAACCCATTTTTTCGAGCCCTTGCGCCACTTCGAGCAGACCCGTCTTGTCCTTGTCTTTTACGCTGAGGAACACCCGTCCCGAGACGGGCATGGGATTGCCCGCCGCCATCTGGGACTTGGCAAAGGACATGCCGAAGTCCATGTCGATCCCCATCACCTCTCCGGTGGACTTCATCTCCGGTCCCAGGAGCGTGTCAACGCCCGGGAACTTGGCAAAGGGGAATACCGCTTCCTTGACGGCAATGTGCTTGATGCTCACTGCTTTCGTGAACCCGAGCTCGGGAAGGGTCTTCCCGGCCATCACCCGGGCGGCAAGCTTGGCCAGCGGCACGCCGATGGCCTTGCTCACGAAGGGCACGGTACGCGACGCGCGGGGATTCACCTCGAGCACGTAGAGCCGGCCTTCCTTCACCGCGAACTGGATGTTCATCAGGCCGACCACGCCGAGTTCGAGCGCAAGCGCCCGGGCCTGACGGTCGATCTCCTCGATGATGCTCTTCGACAGCGAGAACGGCGGAAGCGAGCATGCCGAATCGCCGGAGTGTACGCCGGCCTCTTCAATATGCTCCATGATGCCCGCAACGACCACCATCTTCCCGTCCGAGATCGCGTCCACATCGACCTCGATGGCGTCTTCCAGATACTTGTCGACCAGCACCGGACGCTCGGGCGAAGCCTTCACCGCCCGGGTCATGTAACTCCGGACGCTTTCCTCGTCGTAGACGATCTCCATGGCCCTGCCGCCGAGCACGTAGGACGGGCGGACCATGACGGGGTATCCGATGCGGTTCGCAGCCTCCACGGCCTCGTCGCAGGACACGGCCGTGCCGCTCTCCGCCTGCAGGAGCCCGAGCTTGTCAAGCAGTTCCTTAAAGCGTTTCCTGTCCTCGGCCCGGTCGATGCTGTCCGGCGTCGTGCCGAGGATGCGAACGCCTTCTTTCTCGAGGGGCACCGCAAGCTTGAGCGGCGTCTGGCCGCCGAACTGCACGATCACGCCGACGGGTTTCTCCCGATGTATAATATGTAAAACATCTTCAAGTGTCAAGGGTTCAAAATAGAGCCGGTCCGACGTATCGTAGTCCGTGCTCACCGTCTCGGGGTTGCAGTTCACCATGATCGTCTCGTACCCGTCGTCCTTGAGCGCAAAGGCGGCATGCACGCAGCAATAGTCGAACTCGATACCCTGCCCGATCCTGTTCGGCCCCCCGCCGAGGATCACGATCTTTTTTCGATCGGTCGGATTGGCCTCGCACTCCGCCTTCCCCGGCCCCTGGCCCCCGGCCCCTGGACCCTGAATTTGATAGAACGGTTTTTCATACGTGGAGTACAGATAGGGCGTATGGGCCTCGAACTCGGCGGCGCAGGTGTCCACGGTCTTGAATACCGGCGTGATGCCCAGTGCATAGCGCGCTTTGCGCACCGCGTCTTCCGTGGTCGTGAACAATTTGGCGAGCCTGCGGTCCGAGAAGCCGTATTCCTTTGCCCTTCTGAGCGGATGGTCGAGAGAAGCGGACTTGTCGTTCAGAATATGCGCCCCCTGGTCCCGAAGGTCCTTCTCCATATCGACGATCTGCTTGATCTGGTGCAGGAACCAGGGGTCGATTTTGGAGAGGCTGAATATCTCGTCGACGCTCATGCCCAGGCGAAAACCGTCGGCAATGTACCAGATCCGCTCCCAATTCGGCACGCTGATCTTCTGGCGGATATCGGCGATCCCGTGCTCGGCTTCGCCGTCCCGGTCACGGCGCGACTCGAAACCGTAGCGGTCGATCTCGATCGAGCGGAGCGCCTTCTGGAGCGCTTCCTTGAACGTCCTTCCGATGGACATGGCCTCGCCCACGGACTTCATCTGTGTCGTAAGCGTGGCGTCGGCCTGCGGGAACTTCTCGAACGCGAAGCGCGGGAACTTCACAACCACGTAATCGATCGTGGGTTCGAACGAGGCAGGCGTTGCCTTGGTGATATCGTTCGTTATCTCGTCGAGGGTGAAGCCCACCGCAAGTTTGGCCGCGATCTTTGCGATGGCAAAACCCGTGGCCTTGGAAGCCAGGGCCGAGCTCCGGGACACGCGAGGGTTCATTTCGATCACGACCAGCTTGCCGTTGTCCGGGTTGACCCCGAACTGGATGTTCGACCCGCCGGTATCAACGCCGATCTCCCGAATGATCTTGAGCGACGCGTCGCGCATGATCTGGTATTCCTTATCGGTGAGCGTCTGCGCAGGCGCCACCGTGATGCTGTCTCCGGTATGGATGCCCATGGGGTCGAGGTTCTCGATGGAGCAGACGATTACCACGTTGTCCTTGGTGTCGCGCATCACCTCAAGCTCGTACTCTTTCCAGCCGACGACGGACTCCTCAATCAGCACCTGGTGGACCGGGCTCGCCTCGAGACCGCGCGTGATCAGGTCGGTAAATTCTTCTTTATTATAAGCGATGCCTCCTCCGGTGCCCCCGAGCGTGAACGCCGGGCGCAGGATCGCGGGAAAGCCGATCCTTTCGAGGATCTCGTAGGCTTGTTCCCGGCCCGTGGCAAACCCGCTTTTCGGTACTTCAAGGCCGATATGCTCCATGGCCTTCTTGAAGAGCTCCCGATCTTCCGCTTTTTTGATGGCAGGCAGCTTTGCGCCGATGAGCTCCACCCTGTATTTGCCGAGAACGCCTGATTCGGCGAGCGCCACGGCCGTGTTGAGCGCCGTTTGGCCGCCCATGGTCGGCAGCAGGGCGTCGGGCCGTTCGCGCTCGATGATCTTTTCGACAACCTCGGGCGTGATGGGCTCGATGTAGGTGCGGCTCGCCATCTCCGGGTCGGTCATGATCGTGGCCGGGTTCGAGTTTACGAGCACGATCTCGTATCCCTCTTCCTTGAGCGCCTTGCAGGCCTGCACGCCCGAGTAGTCGAACTCGCAGGCCTGGCCGATCACGATCGGCCCCGCGCCGATGATAAGAATTTTTTTTATGTCTGTCCGTTTCGGCATCTATCCCTTCCTCAACTCTGAACTTCGAACTCTGGACTCCGAACTCCGAACTTACTCAAACTCCTGCACCCAGCCGTTCTTCAATCCATATTTCATCTTAATGTCATAAGCCGCATCATATTCTTTCTCGGTAATGCGGCGGTTGAGCTCGCCATGCTCCCCCGCCTTATATGCCGGAAAGTACTGGGACATGAGGCTGATATACACGTCTTTCGAGATTTCCTCTGCGAGGAACTTCATGATCTTCTCGGTGCCGGACAACCCGCCGGGCAAAATCAGGTGCCGTACGATGAGTCCCCGCTTCGCGATCCCGTTCTCATCGATCACGAGATTGCCGACCTGCCGGTACATTTCCTTGATCGCTGCGCAATTGATCTCGGGATAATGCGGCGCGATCGAATATCTCAATGAGATCCGGCCATCCGAGTACCGCATGTCCGGGAGATAGATGTCCACGATCCCGTCGAGCAGCCTGAGCGATTCTATCGATTCATATCCGCTCGTGTTGTATACAATGGGGAGATTGAAACCCCGTTCCCTGGCAATGCCGAGCGCCTTCAGAATCTGCGGCATGAAGTGCGTAGGCGTTACGAGGTTCAGGTTATGGCAGCCCTGTTCCTGCAGCCAAAGCATCTGGCAGGCAAGCTCTCCGGTCGTCCGTTCCGCGCCAGTCCCCATCTGGCTGATGGGATAGTTCTGGCAGTATACGCACCGGAGATTGCAGTTGGTAAAAAATATCGTACCCGAGCCTTTGATCCCGGAAAGCGGCGGCTCCTCGCCGTGATGCGGGCTCACGCTGGATATGACCGGGTTCAGACCCGACCTGCAGAAACCGAGCTTATCGTTCTTCAGCCGGTTGACCCCGCATTCGCGCGGGCAGACGCGGCAGGATTCGAGGAGCAGGTAGGCAGCCTCGATCCGCCCATCAAGTTCTTCTTTTGAAAGCACTAAAACCATGAAACAAAACCATCTCCCGCGGAAGCGCGAAGTGCGCGGAGAAAAAGGATTCAGAACCCGTAATGCAAATTCACCTTTTTCAACTCCGCGTTCTCCGCGTCTCCGCGTGAAAACTAATTCTTCCGTTCTTTCTCCATCATATCGATAAACCGCTGGAACAGATACCTGCTGTCATGCGGTCCCGGCGAGGCCTCGGGATGATACTGGACCGAAAACGCCGGCAGGGTCTTATGCTGAAAGCCCTCGCAGGTCTTATCGTTCAGGTTCACGTGCGTCATCACGACCTGGTCCTTCATGGTCTCCATGTCCACCGCGAAACCGTGGTTCTCCGCAGCTATCTCGACTTTGCAGGTCGTCAAATCCATGATCGGCTGATTCCCGCCGTGGTGGCCGAACTTGAGCTTGTAGGTCTTGCCGCCCAAGGCGAGCCCCAGGAGCTGCTGGCCCAGGCAGATGCCGAAGATCGGTTTCTTGCCGAGCAGTTTTTTGATATTCTCGATCGCATAGGTCACGGGCTCGGGATCGCCCGGACCGTTCGACAGAAACACGCCGTCGGGATTCATCTTGAGCACTTCTTCGGCCGGCATGGTCGCAGGCACGACGGTCACGTCGCATCCAGCCTGCGTTAAGAGCCGCAGGATGTTCCGCTTGATGCCGTAGTCATAGGCAACGACTTTGTCTCGGGACGTCCCCTTTCTTGCATATCCCTTCTCGAGGTCCCAGTCTCCCTCGTCCCAGGTATAGGGTTTTTTGCAGGTGACATCCTTTGCAAGGTCGAGGCCGGCCATCTTCGGGAGCTTCTTAGCCTTGCCCACGAGACTTTCGGGATCCATGTCCTTGGTCGAAATGACGCCCGACTGGGCGCCGAAGTCGCGGAGATGGCGCGTGAGCGCCCGCGTATCGATCCCCTGGATGCCGACAATGCCGTTCTCTGCAAGATACTGATGAAGAGACTTCTTCGCGCGCCAGTTGCTTGGAATGTCCAGATACTCCTTTACGATAAAACCTTCGACGTAAGGCTTCGCGGACTCCACGTCTTCATTGTTCACGCCGTAATTGCCTATCTGCGGGTAGGTCATGGTGACGATCTGGCCCTTGTAAGACGGGTCGGTCAGTATCTCCTGGTACCCGGTCATGCTCGTATTGAACACGATCTCGCCGGAAGTCTCCCCCTCGGCCCCGAAGGACTCCCCCTCGAACACCAAACCATCGGCTAATGCAAGTATCGCTTTTTTCATCTTCAGATTACCTTCCCTTGCCGCTCCGAACTCCGCACTAAAACCTGTCTCTTACTTTTCCGCTGATGTCCACGACTTCCCCGTTTACCTTGTCGCCGTCCACGGTCACTTGAACAAAATGGTTGAACCCTCCATACTCTTCTTTATCATAGATCGGCGCGCCGCCTCCGCCGGTGATGATATGTATGATCCCGTCAGTGGACCGCCGTTCATAATAATGTTCATGTCCCGCGAACACCGCATTTACCTTGAACTTCGCAAAGAGGGCCTCAAGCCTGTCCCTGCCGTCCGGATACCTGTCGATACTGTCGTGAGCATGATGCCCCTTCCCCTCATCGGTATACAAGGGATGATGCAGGAATACGAACTTGTGCTTCTGTTGTGAACGCGAGAGCACGCCTTCGAGCCATGCATACTGCTCTCCGGTAATTTTCTTTTCCTGGTCATCAAGATAAGAATCGAGTACGATGAAGAGCGAGTTGCCTGCGAGAAAAGAATAATAAAGCTCGTTGCCGGGAAGGTCCACCTCCTGCTTATATGTCTTTTCGCTCAACGGGACCTTCGGATGCGCGTCATGATTTCCCACGGTCAGGAAGTATGGAACGGTAATGGGTTTCGACATTTCCCAGAACTTTGCCCAATCCCGCTTGCTGCCCGGGGTCGCTATCATATCGCCGGTATTGACGACAAAATCGGGTTTGCGCTCCACGATCATGGAAACGATCTTTTTATAGGTATCATCACCCGAGCGGTTGTCTCCGACCACGACGAAACTGAATTTCCCCTGAATTTTTTCGAGAGCAATGAGCTTCTGCTGTATCTGCTGGTCCTGGGCGGCAAAAGAAGAAACTGCGGCCAGTATCACAAACAGAATAGCGGGTATCGCTCTACTACGAGCTCCGGACTCCGGACGCCGCACTAAATTCTTCCTCCCACGATCGTCTGCACCGCCTTCCCCTTCAATTTCCATCCGTTGAACGGTGTATTCCTGGATTTTGACTTGAACGCCGACGCATCCACGGTCCACTCGATGTCTGGGTCGATGATCGTGATGTCCGCATCCGAACCGGCAGTAAGCGTTCCCGCTTCTATCTTGAAGATCGATGCGGGATTGTTCGTGAGTTTTCGGACCACCTCGGAGAGAGAAAGGGCCCCCTCGTTCACCAGCTTGAGCGTGAGCCCGAGAGCCGTTTCGAGGCCTGCAACGCCGAAGGGCGCATAATCGAACTCGCCCGACTTCTCGTCCAGCGCATGGGGCGCGTGGTCCGTGGCGATCACGTCGATGGTCCCGTCCTTCAGGCCCTGCTTGATCGCAGTCACGTCGTCCGCGGTGCGGAGCGGGGGGTTCATTTTTGCCATGGTATTGTACCCCCGCACGGCCTCTTCGGTCAAAGAAAAGTAGTGCGGGCAGGTCTCGGCAGTGACCTTCACGCCCCGGGATTTCGCATCGCGGATGAGCCGGACAGATCCCGCAGTGCTCACATGAGCGATATGGAGCCGGCAGCCCGTAAGCTCGGCAAGCGAGATGTCCCGTCCGGTCATCACATCCTCCGCTGAGCGCGGGATGCCCCGGAGCCCCAGCTCGGTTGAAACAACGCCTTCGTTCATTACCCCATTGCCCGAAAGAGAGCTGTCCTCGCAGTGGGAGATCACGAGCAGGTCGAAGATCCTTGAATACTCCATGGCCCGGCGCATGATCGCCGCATTCATCAGCGGTTTGCCGTCGTCCGAGACCGCGAAACAGCCTGCGGTGTGAAGCTCGGCCATTTCGGTCAGTTCCTCGCCTTTCGAGCCTTTGGTGATAGCGCCAATGGGGAAAACCCGGGCCGATGCGCTTCTCGCCTGGGCAAGGATGAATTCGGTGACGGAGCGGCTATCGTTCACCGGATTGGTGTTCGGCATGCAGCAGACCGAGGTGAACCCTCCGGCCCTCGCCGCGGCCGTGCCGGTCGCGATCGTTTCTTTATACTCGAACCCCGGTTCCCGGAGATGCACGTGCATGTCGATAAGGCCCGGCACGACAAGCTTGCCGGAAGCATCGATGACCTGAGCGCCGTTTGCCGATATCGATCCCGGCTTTCCAAGCTTGGCGATCTTCCCGTCAGTGACGAGAACGTCGAGTTTCTCATCGACTTTGTTCGCCGGGTCGATCACGTGACCGTTTTTAATGAGAAGATTCATAAAGGGGCCTTTTTTTGCCGCAAAGATGCGCAAAATTCGCAAAAGAGAACTGTCTTTTTCTTGCGTCTCTTGTGCCTTTTTGCGGCCAAGAAATTTTTTCTGAATTTACGATGTTTCTGTCTTTGTTCCGCCGGACAAGAGGAACATCACCGCCATGCGCACTGCCACGCCATTCGTCACCTGGTCGAGGATGACCGAAGAATCGTCAGCCACTTCGGAGGCGATCTCCACGCCGCGATTCATGGGGCCGGGATGCATCACGACCACGCTCTTTCCGGCGCGCTCGAGCCGCGCCTTGTTCAACCCGTACAGCCTCGCATACTCGCGCACGCCCGGGAAAAGCCCGGCTGCCTGGCGCTCGAGCTGGAGCCTGAGCATCATGACCACATCAGCCCCCTCGACCGCCTTGTCCATATCGTAGTAGACTTCCGCGCCCATGGCCTCGAGCCCCGGCGGGACCATGGTCGGCGGGCCGCAGACCCGCACCAAAGCGCCCATGGCCGTGAGGCCGTAGATATTGGAACGCGCCACGCGGCTGTGCGCGATATCGCCCACGATGGCGATTGTCAGCCCCTCGAGTTTGCCGAGCTTTTCGCGGATCGTGAACATATCGAGGAGCGCCTGCGTCGGATGCTCGTGGAAGCCGTCACCGGCGTTGATAACAGAGCTCTTGAGCCGTGTCGACAGGAACTCCGGCGCTCCCGAACAGGAGTGGCGGACGATTATGATATTGCATTTCATGGCTTCGATATTACGCGCCGTATCGAGGAGCGTCTCCCCCTTGACCACGCTGCTGGTCGAGGTGGAGATGTTTATCACGTCGGCCGAGAGCCGTTTGCCTGCCAGTTCGAAGGACGTCCGCGTCCTCGTGCTCGCTTCGTAGAACAGATTGATCACCGTCTTGCCGCGGAGCGTCGGCACCTTCTTGATGTCGCGCTCGGACACGTCCCTGAACGTGGCCGCCGTATCGAGGATGAGCTTTATCTCATCAGCGGCCATCCCTTTTATGCCGAGCAGGTCTTTGGAACTCAGTGACATAATAAACCTCGGGTCGCGGGAACAAGGGGCCAGGGTCCGGGGGCCAGGGTCCAGTTATTTGCGACTCTTGACCCTGCTTTCAGGGGCCAGGTTCCGGGGTCCAGGTATTTGCTTTTCCTGTACCCTGGCTACTGGACCCTTGGACCCTGCTTTTCTCATTCTCCGAAAATCACAACCTTCTCTTCCACCCCATCCTCCGCCAGCATCACTTCCACTTTTTCTTTTGCCGAGGTAGGGAGGTTCTTGCCAACATAGTCGGCCCGGATCGGAAGCTCCCGATGTCCCCGGTCAACGAGCACCGCGAGCTGGATGCGCTGCGGCCTGCCGTAGTCCATGATGCTGTTCAGCGCCGCCCGGATGGTCCTGCCCGTAAAGATCACATCGTCGACGAGGACCATGGTCCTGCCCTGGATGTCGAAGGTGATGTCCGTGGCCTGCGGCACGGGCTGTGACTTGCGCGTAGCCAGATCATCGCGATACATCGTTATGTCCAGACTTCCGACCGGCGGCTCCACGCCTTCGATTTCCTTTATCCTGGCGGCAAGCCGTTTTGCAAGGTGCACGCCGCCGCGTTGGATGCCGACCAGTATGAGTTCCTTCGCGCCCTTGTTCTTCTCCAGTATCTCGTGAGCAATCCTTGTCATTGCCCGATCAATGCCGGCCTTGTCAAGAATCAGCGCTTTTTCCTTGATACTCATTGTTTCTATTCCCTTATCTCTTTGGAAAAAGGCACAAAAAAAACCTTCTCCCTGATTGGGAAGAAGGTGCGTGTGTGTATTTTGAGCGTTATTCCGCTGTTGAAGTTTTTCATTCAGGACCCTTCCTGGCCTCTCCGGACCAGACTTAAAGAGGATTCGTGTTTACGGTCTTACCTTACCCTAAGTGCCGCATTGCTGTCAAGAAATTTCTTGCAGCGCCTGTGACATTTGATCTAAACTGACACGGGTATGAAATAAGTTCGATTAACCGTTCCCCTTCGGTTCAAAATCCTTCCTGATCTTCAGGAAGGTCGGCATGCCCTTGATCATCCGCAGTGTGCTGTGCGGAGATTTGAACATGAGCGGGCCGAACTTCCTGATCCAGTTTCTGCCGGTGTAAAACTGTTTGAGAAACTGCTTATAGAGGTCGTCAAGCCGTTCTTTCGATTCGATCCCCCGGGGCACGTAAACGAAATTGAGACAGTTCATCAGCTCCCACTTTTCCGTGAACGCGCCTTCCTCTTGGATAGTCTGATAGATAGGCGACCCCGGGAACGGCGTGAACTTGGTCATGTTCATATCGTCAAGCTCCAGGCCGTTGATGAAGTCCGTTGTCATTTTTATGGTCTTTTCGGTCTCGCCCGGAAGACCCATCATGAACAGGCCCTTGGCCCTGATGCCCGCCCTCTGGATGCGCCGGACCGTGGTCTTCATCTCGTTGAAATCAACTTTGGTCTTGTGGCGCGCCAGGATCTCCGGTGCTCCCGACTCGATGCCGAGGCTTACCATCCAGCAGCCCGATGTTTTAAGCATCTTGAGCAGCGCGTCATCGATATGCCCCACGCGCACGGCGCAATTAAAGGTCATGCCCAGCGGTTTGTCGCGCAAAAGACCGCAGAATTTTTCGACCCGCTCGCGGTTGAACGTGAACAGGTCGTCGTAGAAGAACACGTGTCTGATGCCGAAGTTCTTTTTCAGGAATGCCATATGCTCGTACAGATATTCCGCTGAATTGAACCGGAAGCTCCGGCGGTACACCGACCGGTCGCAGTAGGAGCACTGGTATGGGCAGCCGCGGCTCGAAATGATCGTTGCCGTCGGCGCCTTGGGATAGTTGAACAAGGCGGCTTCGAAGCGCCTGGGGAAACCCTCAAGCTTGTGGTAAGCCGGAAAAGGAAGGCTGTCGAGTTCGCAGAGCTCGGTCCTGAGGCCGTTGTCCTTTATTTCAGCGCCTTCACGGTACACCAGGCCCTGAATGGCTTTCGGCGGTGCGCCTGCGGCGAGTTCGGCCATGGCCTTCTCGCCTTCGCCGGTCACCACGTAATCGATAGCCGGGAATCGTTCCAGGATCTTTCCGCGCAAGGCGGACACATGCACGCCGCCCACGACGGTCTTGATATGCGGCGTTGTCTTTTTTATGTCCTCTGCCTGTTGATAGGCGTTCAAGAAGCTCGATGTTACCGCGGTGAATCCCACCATGTCCGGCTTGAAAGCGGCGACCCGGGCGAGAGCGTCGGCGGTCCCGACGAGGGTGACCGGCCCGCGGCAGTCGTAAAGCTCCACGTCAATGCCCTGTTGTTCCAGATATGCCGCGATCGACAGGATGCCCATGGGGGCCATGCGTATGGCGGTCTCGGTCTTGTCTTCCATGCCCTCGACCCAGTTCGAGCCGAAGGGGTTAATCAAAAGAATTTTCATTATTTAATATCCTTAAGACCGATGAAGCAAAAAACAAAGGCGTCTCTCGCGGAGCACGCAAAGGGCGCAAAGAAAATCTTTAAATCCTGGCTTTAAACCAAAGGTCTTGCTTCTCTTAGCGAACTTGGCGAGCTTTGCGAGAAAATTTCTTCGGTTACTGTCTTTTGATCTTTCCGCTCGCGGTTTTGGGCAACTGGTCCACGAACTCGAAATCCTTCGGCACCTTGTACTGGGCGAGCCGCTGATAGCAGAATTTCCTGAGTTCGCTTACGTCCACGCCGTTCTCCTGGCGCAGAACTAGCTTTGCCATGGGCAACTGTCCGTACTGGGGATGCGCTGCGCCGTATACGAGGGATTCTTTCACCTGCGGGTGCTGATTGAGCACCGCCTCCACTTCCTGGGCAAAGATCTTCATGCCGACGAAATTAATAACGTCCTTTTCCCTGCCCACAATGGTCAGGAAACCGTCCTTGTCTATTCTGCCGAGATCGCCGGTCTTGAACCAGCCGTCGGACAGGCTGTCCTCTCTCGACTGCCAGGGAGAATAATAGGCATCGAGCATCCCCTTGCCCTTGATGCGGATCTCCCCCACGCCCTCGGCGTCTTTCCGGTCGAGTTTTACTTCGAAGTCGGGCAGGGGTTTTCCTACCGTTCCCCTTTTGTCTCTGCCGCCGGTGAGCCGTACAAAAGGCAGGCCGACCTCGATAATGCCGTACGCCTCGGTCAGCTCAATGCCGAACTTTGCGGAAAACTCCTCGGCCACGACTTCCGGAAGCTTCATTGCCGTCGAGACCGCGCAGCGGATGTGTTTCAGATCATCACGACCAAGGGCATCGGCGCGCGACAGCAGGCTGTAATGGAACGGCGACGCATAGATGAACGTCCCGGCGTGCGTCCGGATGCCTTCGATGAGCGTGTCCGGGAACCGCGTGCCGCAGAGCACGATGGCCGCGCCGCGCCGGAGGAACAGGAGGATCGTGACCACGAAGTGATAGCTCATGGACAGGACCCAGAGCACCGTATCCTGGGCTGTTATCTGCAGGCCCCGGTCGGCCGCATCGGTCCGTTCGATGATCGCCTCGTGGGACAGCACGACGCCCTTGCTCGCGCCCGTCGTGCCGGAGCTGAACCGGATGAACGCGGGATTGGTCCTGCAATACTCCGCCTTCGGCTTTTCCCGGACCACCCTCTTCACGATGGTAAATTCTTTCCTGACAAGACCGCTCGACTGCAGCGCGTCGCCGTATCCGTTCTGCCACAGCCGCGGCTCGGCGATGAGAAAGTCGATATCGATGATGTCAATGACCTTCTCGGCTTCCTCCGTGGTCTGCTCCGGGGACACGGGAACAACGACGGCGGAGAGGGACAGGATCGCCAGGCTTACGATAACGTAATCGATGCTGTCGTCGCAGAGAAGGCCCACGCGGTGGAGCCGCGCGACACCCTTCTTGCGCAGGACATCGGCCAGCTCTTCAGCGGCCGTAAGCAGCCGGCCATAGGTCACGCGGTCGGCGCCCTCGATCACCGCGGTCTTCCCTAAATGATTTTCTGTTGCCTGTTTAATGACAGAGACGATATTCATGTTTTCTTCGGCAAATAGTCCTTGTAGATGTTCCGCATGGCGAAGATATACCGCGTTCCGAGGTAGATGATCTTAAGCGTCTCCCGGAACGGGACCCTGACCTTGTTCACCCTGAGCGGGTTCGCCTGAAGGGCGACCCGCGACAGTTTCGCGAAGTGGGCATAGAACAGGTTCATGTTCAGCGTCGTGGGAAGGATCGTGTGCATGCAGTCGTAGTTCAGGTACGGATCGCAGATGTAGTCGTCCTTATGCTGTTTCCAGAGATCGGTCCCCGGCGAGGGCGAGAAGACCGTGAAGGTCACCTCGGCCGGGCAGACCTTCATGATCTCTTTTTCAAGGTCTTTGAAGTCCTGGACCGAGAAGTCGGGGTCCACCATGAAGCTCGCATGGAGCGTGATCCCGATCTCTTTCAGGAACTCCACGGCCTTGCGGTTCGTATCGACGCTTGTCCGTTTTTTGTATTTATCGAGCCGTGACCCGACCATGGCTTCGAGCCCCACGTAGACCACGCTCAGGCCCACCTGCTTCCAGAGCCTGAAGAGCTCGGGATATTTCACGATCGTGTCGGCGCGGGCCCAGCTGATGTACTTCTTCTTGATCCCGCGTTCGATCAGCAGATTCGCGATCTTGGTCAAACGGTCCTTGTTCAGAAAGGTCTCGTCATCGACAAAGTAAATATGGTCCTCGGGGACCTTGGCGATCTCGTCCACCACGTCCTCGGGCCGGCGCTGGAGATACTTGCCGCGCATCAGGTAGTGCACCACGCAGAAGGAACATGTGTAGGCGCAGCCCGTTGACGTGCGCATGCTTGCCGTGCGCGGGAAGATCGTGTCGAGCTTCTTTTCCGTGCTCGAGGTCCAGACGCAGAAATACCGGGACCGGTCAACGAGCTCCCGGCGCGCCCGGGGGATCTGGTCCACGGGAGGGAACTCCGGCGGCGGTCCGGCCGCCTTCTCCGCGAAATCAGCGGCCTTGGGCGAGAGCACGGCATCGCCGAACGCCAGCGGTTCCTTGTTCTTGAAGCGCCTGAGGATCTCGCCGAACACGGTGCCGCCTTCGCCGCGCACGATGAGGTCGAGGCTGTCGCAGTTCACCGTGTAATCCGCGGGAATGATCGTCGCGTGCGTGCCGCCGACAATGGTCACGATCGCGGGGTCGTGCTGTTTGACGAGCGCGGCAAGGCTCTTGACCAGACCGGACTGGCTGCTGTAGCCGGTGAAGCCGACGATCTGCGGAGCAAAGGCGCGGACCTTCTCCTGAAAGCCCAGGACCGGGTCTTTCTCGAAACTCAGGTCCAGGATCACGACCTCGTCCTCGGACGGCGCGCCGGCAGCGACCATCTCAAGTTCAAGCGGCTCAAGATGCAGAAACCCCTCCTGCAGGCGCTTTGCTACCAGAAGCTGCGGGTTCGGTTTAACGAGTAATATTCTCACGAAGACCTCCTGTGTTATTTTTCATAAAAACTTGGCATTGTAGCGTGAATCGTGCGATTGCAAATTGTAAAGTATAAAGTGCAAAATTCAAAATAGAGGAAAGAGATGCTATGGCATAAGGCTATTCCCCATTTTGCAATTTAAAATTTGCAATTTGCCTTGGTAACGTTTTTTTAGTAGTCTTTGATATTCCCGGGATAGTTCCCGCTTCTGACCCGATACGCTGCAGCCTTGCCAGCCTGTTCGCCCAGGGCCATGCACGTGCCCATCACCCGCGTGGAGCCGAGCGCCTCATGGGTGACGGAGATGCACCTGCCCGCGGTCAGCAGGTTCGTTATCCCGCCGACCAGAAGACACCGAAACGGGATCTCGTAATATTCCCCGCGCGGGACGTACTGGTAGCTCGTGCCTTTTGCCCTGTCCCAGAGCTCGATGGGCCAGGCGTTCTTTACCACGCCGTCGGGAAACTTCCGGGCGCTGAGCACGTCTTCTTTCGTAAGCGTATACTCCCCCGTGACCCGCCTGCCTTCGCGTTCGAGCACCTTGAGCGACGTATCGGCAATATAAGCGCCCTCAAAAGCAGGGAGGACCGAGGCTAGATATCTGATCACTGCATCGGCGTCTGCTCGGGCTTTTTCTGTCCCTGTTGTTTCGTCGGCGCTGAGAATGCTCATCTTGCAATACCCGTCATCAGCAACATCGCCGGGACTGAAAATCGTAAATCTTGTCGCGGGCGCGAATTTCCCCTGTTTCACCGCCTGGGCAAGATGATAAGGGACCTTGAGGCACAGGCTCTCATCCACGTGCTTAAGCCCTTTCACATGGACCGCAAATCCAGCCAGCTGCCGCTCTTCCTTCGGAGTGAGCTCAAACGAAGCGCCTGCAAGCGCGGCCGCTTCACCGCTGCCCGAGCAATCAACGACCATCTTGGGCAGAATGTCCTGCCTGCCGCGCAAACCCTCTATCGTAACGGTCGTTACCTCGCTTCTGTCCATCGCGACCGCTACTACGGCGTGTCCCCGCAGCGTTGTAAGGTTGCTCTCTCCGGAGCAGAGCGACGTGAGAACGGACTGCAGGTCGTCGTATTGGTAAGGCTGTCCGTATACCTGACCGATCTTCCGTATGTCTTTTCCCGGTAAGGCCTTGAACAAAAGTTCCGAGATCTCGCGGGTGATGCCGGGATTCAGCGTTTCCGACGGAACCGCATCTGCACTCAGGTAAAGTCCGCAGATATACTGGAACCTGCCTGCGAAGCCGGTCCCGCCGAGGTACTGTTCCTTTTCAACGAGGATCGTGCGGGCGCCGCCCCGCGCCGCTGCAACGGCAGCTGTTGCGCCCGCGACGCCGGCGCCGACCACCAACACGTCACAGGGCGTGCTCATGCGACGCTCCCTGCGCCGAACCGTTCACGAATCCCCTTTTCAAGGCCCTTCACATCCTCATCCGAGAGCAGCCCCTCAAGATAGGAGATGACCAGGCTGAGCCTGCTGTTGTAATAATTGCTGAAGAACCCGAGCCCCGGCGGCACGGGAACGCGCGGCATATGGAAAAGTTCCATGACCTTCCTGCTCATGAACAGCGGGTGCTGGTACGAGCTCTTCCCGAGATGGGAGAACGCGAACGTGGCCATCTTCCCTTTCATCGGAAGATGCAGCAGCTTCCCCAGCGCGGGCAGAGGCGCGATGCGGGTCAGCAGGCTTGCTTCCGCAAGGTCCTTGGGAAAGCCCGACTTCACCTGGTCGTACATCTGCTGCTTCAACAGGGCAATGAGCCCCTTGCGATCGGCGACCTCGCCCGCCGGGACCTGATAAAAAAGGTAGGACACGTAGTTAAAGAACGTCTCCTGCAGCGGGTCCTTGTTGGGGCGCAGGTCCAGGGTAACGGGGATGAGGTAGCTGTTGCCTTCCAGGTTCCGGACCCTGAACAGCTCGTGCATGCTCTGTATGATGACGGCAAGCAGGTACGGCGATTCCATCAGGTATCCTGCTTCCTGGTGGGCGCGCCCATACAGGGAAGCTGTTTCCTGTTCGCTGAACGACAGACGATGATACCGGTGGCGCCTGCCGAGGCCGTCGGGGATCGGCAGGGTTGCCGGCGTTGACTTCGAAAGCCCGATGATCCGGCGGTTCACGTTCCTGCCTGCCAGGAACTTTTTCGACCATTGCGTGAGGGCCATTGACGAAGCGAACGTAATGTCCCCGGGCGCCGGATCGACTCCGTTCAGGTGCTGCTGAAAGAGGTTCAACAACAGCTCCGCGCCGCGCGCGTCGAAGATGCGGTGATCAAAGGTCATGGAAAGAGCGCCCCGGTCCCGGCTGGTAAAAAGCTGGAACGCGAGATGGTCCTTTTTGTCCCGGAACGGCTTGTTGACGCTCTTTTCCAGGTAGGGCTTAAGCGCCTGCCAGGACGACGCGTCGTCCACGTGATGAACAACAAGCGCGACATCACGCCCGCTTTTTACGGGAATGGCCCAGTAGGGCGTAAGCTTGAAGTCCCGGGTCACGCTCCCTTCCAGCACGGGGAACTGTTTGAGGAACCTGTTCAGACTTGTCCGGACCTCCTGCTCATCAACAGGAGCATCGAAGAGAAGCACGATCTGCGACATGTTCCCGGCGCAGGTCCGGGCCTTCATCAGGTGATCGAGTGTATTGATCACCCAGTCAGGACCCGAGAGATACCGCTTGCGTTTCGATAGTAACATAGTGGTTCCCGGCTATCGCGATCTGCTGATGAACGACGCCAGCGTATGGATGGTCTCGAAGTCCTTTTTCGTCAGGTCGGACGCTATCAGCTGAAGCTTGAAAGTCTTTTCAATGAACACCAGGATCTCGACAAAACCGAGCGAATCGATGCCCAGTTCCTGGAACGGCATGTCGGGACCGATGGTCGCCAAGTCGCGGTTCGTAAGGGAAGCCACAAGCTCGGTCAATTTGTGTTCAATCTCCTGCACCGTCGTCGTCATTTCTACTCTACCTCAGGGAGCATGATGATTTAATTTTGAATGCAGCAGCAAGGCCCCGAAAACCTGCTGCGGAGTGCTTCGATCATGGTTAAAGCACTGAATTATATCTGATGGTTTGCATTAATTCAACAGAAAACAGGGCTTAAACCATCGAGCTGTTGTCAGAACCGCGGGCAGATCCTGCAGGCTTCGGGCGGGTCAGGGCTGAGCATACGTTGCCGGTGACCCTGCATGACCATTCCGTTCCAGATCCCGTCAAACGGCTGGCCAAGCAGGTTCCCCAGCAGGACCCCGGGCTGGCAGTCGCAGAGCGTCACGTCTCCGGTCACGCTGATCGGCACGGTCTGCCACGGCGAACAGCACCAGGCGCGCTCGCGGGAACGGGTATAGAGCGAGTCAGGCGGCAGGAGCAGGTACTTTTCATACCTCTTTGCGAGCCCGAATTCCTCCAATCCGCGCACCGACAGCACGGGCAGTTGTCGCCTGAAGGCCCGTGCCACCCCGTTCCTGACCAGCCCGGCGATCCGGTCGTCGGCGTTGTCCCACAGTGTATCCTTTACGTTCTCTTTAAAATTGAGGTCCGTCAGCATCACCACGTGAACGCCGAGGCCGGCGACCACATCCATCAGCTCTTCAAGGTGCCCAATGGTCCTCGTGGATACTGCTGAGAAGACCGAGGTCGCGATAGGTCTCGAAGCCTGAGATAATTCCTTGAAGCTTTTTATGTTATTGATCACCCGCTCCAGGTCCGTTCCCGGCCGCACCTCGGAAGCGATGTTCTGATCGGCACCATCGATGCTGAAGGTTATGGAATCAAGCCCGGCGTTCAGAAGCCCCCGGGACAGAGCGCGGTCCAGCAGCATGCCGTTCGTCACCAGCGCGGTTCTCCGTCCCTGTGCCGAAGCCAGTGCAACGAATTCTACGACGTGGGGATGCAGGAGCGTTTCGCCCAGGCCGACAAAAGCGATCCGGTAAGCGTGGGGCAGCAGACCCAGTATACGGACAAACGCCTCCCGGGACATGTCGGCACCCTTCATCCCCGAGACCGTTCGCGCGCAGTAGGTGCAGCGCAGGTTGCAGCGGGTGGTTATTTCGACATTGGCGAAGACCGGCTCAAGGTCGGCAGCAGGAGCGAGGGACGGCGCATGACCGCTGACGGAATAGCCGCTCGGACAGCGGACGATGTGGCGGTGGCTTGACGGCGAGCGCGCCAGGAACCGTACGAGCTCAGGCTCGATCGCTGTTATGGCTTCGAGCGCTCCTTCTTCGGCCGGCAGAAGAGCAGTTGTCCGGTCCCTGACCGCGCGCAGAACAACGTCGATGGCCAGAGAGCTCTGCGCACCCTGGAAAAGATCGTGCCCCGCCCCGGGGATAACGACCGTGCGCAGCGGCCCTTCGAAGCCGCCTTGCTCCCAGAGCAGAACATCCCGAGGCGGGACCAGTTCGTCCTCCGCACCCTGCATCAGGAGGACCGGAAAAGATCCGCGTCGTGGCTTCGACCCCGCAGCCTTGATCAGCGAGACCATGTTCGCCAATGAGATAAAGGGGATCTCTCTCTTTCCCGCCCGGTGCCTTCCCCATCGTTCGAGCGAGGATGCATCGATCCGCTTCGGCACCGACGCAAGAATGAGCAAAGCAGGATGACAGTGGAGCTGTTCCAGCGCAGCCAGGACGATGGCCCCGCCCGTGGAATGCCCCAGAACGATCACGCTCCGTCCGTCCCGACCGCAGGCCTTGATTGCCGCTGCAACCGTCCGAATGAACGCGGCCGCGTCAAAGGGGGGGACACGGTCAGCGCCCTGTCCATGACCGGGAAGACAGATGCTGGTGACGGCGTCCGGACCGTATTGCGCAGCCAGTTTTCCGGCCAGCGGGAAAAGAGTGTCAGGCGCTCCTAAAAAGCCGTGCACCAGAACAATGCCGGCAGTCATGCTAAAAATCCTCGAGCGAATCGGCAAGCGCTTCCACGCCGCCATAGCGCCTGATGATGTCCCGCGTTTCGGAAAGACGGCTCTTGATATGCGGATGAAGCACCAGACTGCTGATCCTGGCTCCGACCTCGTCGTCGGTCATGCGATCAAGGGCGTTCATATAAACCGTGGAGTTTCCCTGGAACGGTTCGGCCGATACCAGCCGTTTGCCGCAGCCCAGACGTTCGAGGCAGAGGCCGTTGTGGGCCTGCTCGGGCTGGAACGGCATGACGAGCACGGGAACCCCGTTCTGCAGGGCCTCGAAGACCGTCATCTGGCCTCCATGAGTGACCAGCAGGGCCGCGTGGGGAAAAATCTTGTGGAGCGGTGCGAAAGCACAGGTGATGACCCGGGGGTCGTTGGGCAGAACCGATAAAAGCTCGGGCTGTCCGCCTGCCGCGAGCAGTACCCGGTACCCCATGCCAAGGAGGACCGTGATGATCCGCCTTACCGCGGCCAGGCATATGGTGCAGGTGCCGAAGGCCATGACCGCAAGCGGACGGTCCGCCCGGGCGAGGAGGCCGGTGTCCACGCTGTCGTAAGGCCAGCGGTTCCAGGAGAGCGGCCCCACGTGGATGAGGTCCGAACGCTGCGGCAGCGGCGCGAACTCCGGAAAGTCCCAGAGGAAAGTGCGCTCGCCTTTTAACATATGACGGATATCATCATTGCTCTGCGGCAGGCCGAGGGCGCGCAGCGCGGCGTCGAGCCGCGCCCCTGCATACCGGAAAAAGCCGTCGAGAATGACGCGCTGGACCTCTCTGCCCGGTTCTTCGTCGGCAAAACCCATGACCTCCCGGGAATCGGGTATCAGACACCCGCTGACCAGGGAATCATAGGGCACGCCGGCGATCCGGGCCGAGGATTTGAGCGTGAACCTGAATACGCCGAGGACGCGGTCCGGCTGGTAGTACCTGAGCAGGCGTACTTCTTCGTTGATGCAGTCGGTGATGAGCCGGGGCTGCCTGAACCATTCCACCGAGGGAAATCCGGACTCATCGACTTCCTGAATATCAGGCAGGACAAAGTGCTCGATCGAAAGTTTCTGGAGGAACCGAGAGTGTTTCCTGCTCACGGCCACGCGCACCTCATGGCCCCGCGTTGTCAGCGTATCTCCCACTGCCAGGCATTTGACCACGTGCGACAGCGAGTTGTTGCCGGGCATCAGCAGATATTTTTTAGTTCCTGGCATCCGTTTTCCTTCTGGTCCGCATCAGACAGGTTCGAACGGGGATCGGGCGAACGCGGTCGCGAAGAGCGACTGATGCCGTTCCATCGTTTATCTTCGCAGATACAGGACCGACCGTTGAGCGTAACAGTTGAACCCCAGGCAGCGGATCGTCTCCACGGGACCGTTCCCTGATTCCGTAAGAAGACGAATACCATGCGGATTGTCCTGCACCGGAGTTGCATACCGCGTTTGCTGTTTCAACATCAGCGCTCCGGCGGCCGCGTTGAAGGCGCTGCCGATCATCATGCTCCCGAAGAGCGGCGAATAGGCCGCAGTTGGACTGTCGCTCGACAGGGCTGCGAGATAGGCGGACTCGTCAGGCAGCATCCCGTCGGCATCGATGATAGTGATGTCGACGGGTTTCCCCTGTCCGGGGTCATCGCCGGTGTGGACCGCGCTGACGGAGCAATACACATTCCCTTCGCTCTCGTTGCTTAGCAGAAAGAAAGCGGCGCCCTCGCCCGGGACCTGGCAGGTGGGGTTGAACGTAAAAGGTTTTATCTTGCCGTCCTTCGCCGTCGTCAGTTTATGATCGGAGACGTACCCCAGGACATCGCCATACTGGTCCACCGCCCCCGCAAGTACGTAGTCGCACCGTCCCTGGTCAAGCCAGGCCTGCGCCAGCTGCAGCGCCGACTGGAACGAGAACCTGAACTGGGTGATCGTCAGCGTCGGGCCCTTGATGTTCAACGACATGGCGATATAGGAGGCCGCGGCATTATGCACCGAGTTGGAAAACGTGGTCGGCGAAACAGCGGCATCGCCGTGGTCCAGGATGTCGTCCAGAAAATTGAAGGTGGTCACGTGGGGTCCGAAGGCCGTGGCCACGATGATGCCGAGTTTTTTTGCGGCGAGGTTCTCCATCCCGCTGTTGACCAGGGCATCGGACGCCGCGAGCGCGGACATCTTGCTTAAGGCATCGGCACGCCGGATTTTTTTGAGCAGCGCCTTATCCGGCAAAGCATCGAATTTGACGAGATATGCCGGGGCTTTTTCACCCCCCAGCCAATGGGCCTCGGTTTCCCCGGGTTTCTGCCATCCGCTTTTCAGGGCCTGTTCGAACGCGGCGACGCCCAGGCCCTGCGAACAGATCACGCCGATCCCGGAGATCTTCATGCGTCCGCCTCCCGGCCGATCACGATGGCGGCATTCGTGCCCCCAAAGGCCAGCGACGTGGATAGTGCAAAGTCTTTCGTGATCGCGGTCTTTTCCCGCACCGGTGAAAGGGGGATGGCTTCGTCCCTGTTCTCGAAGCCCGCGCTGGCCGGTATCCATCCTTCGCGGAGGCCCGCTGCCGTGAATACGGCCTCGATGCCGCCGGCAGCGCCCAGCGTATGTCCCGTGAACCCCTTGGTGGACAGCATGACGAGGTCAGGTCCGAAGATATCCGCCAGGACCCTGCCTTCCACCAGGTCGTTGTCATGAGTTCCGGTGCCGTGGGCATTGACAAACCCGATCGAACCGGGCTCGATGCCCGACTCCGCCATGGCCGCATGCAACGCGGCACGTAACCCCACCCCTTCGGGACTGGGAGCTGTCAGATGATAGGCGTCACTGGAAGAGCCATAACCGGCAAGAAAAATACCTGAAGACATTCCCCGTTTGCGCGCCGCGTCCCGGGTCTCGATGACCAGCACGCCGGCGCCTTCACCGAGGTTCAGTCCCTTGCGGTCCCGGTCAAAGGGCGAGCAGAGTCCCGGATTGACGATGCCGAGGGAGTTGAAGCCGCAGTAAGGCACGTGATTCAGCTCATCGGACCCGCCGGCGATGGCGATGTCGCACAGACCGCTCTTAAGCCACGACAACGCGATTCCCACTGCATCGGTTCCCGATGAGCAGGCGTTCACCACGCTCATTTGCGGGCCCCGGGCGTTGATCCTGCGCGCAATGTGCTCCGCCAGATTGCCCTTCAGGAAGCGGTCCACCGAGGTCATCGGCGCCGCGCCGTTCTCGCGGTATGTTTTATAGAACTGCAAATCGTTCAGCTGGCTGGCTACCGTCGTCCCCATGCAGATCCCTACCCGGAATCCCGACAGATCGGCAAGCCGCGCATCCTTGAGCGCCTGGTCAACGGCAACAAGGGCAAAGCTCAGGGTTCGCCAGCCTTCCCGATAATATTCAACGGGGGGGCGCTTCACTTCAAAAACAGGCGCTTTCAAGATCGTGGAGAAAAGAGTCACCGGCCCCGCGCTCCGTCTCCCCTGCTCGAAAGACTGAAGGGTTTCGGCTAGGTCATTGCCTGCGGCGGATATGACGCCTAAACCGGTTATCAGCATTGAAGTATTATTCATGGTGCGGACATGCTTTCGTTTTTTCCCGGCACGGCATTTTTCCCCTGCTTCTTTTTACGTCGACGGGTAATCCTCAATAACGCCGTCACCTGTTCAACGACGGCATCCCAAGGATATCGAGCCCCTGATCGATCGTAACGATCTTCATGCCCGGATACTGAGTACGAATATAGCGGACCAGTTCTCCGAGCGTTTCGCGTTCGTTGAAGACCACGCGACTGAGCTGCGCCGTCGCACCGCTCTTTTGTCCGGTAATCCTGTCACCGGGCCGCGGCGTCCCGGAGAGCGGGGTGAAGTGCATTGAA
The DNA here is from genome assembly GCA_963790205.1 of Nitrospirota bacterium. Taxonomy (GTDB): domain Bacteria; phylum Nitrospirota; class UBA9217; order UBA9217; family UBA9217; genus CAWBNQ01. Next base: position 40,033 of record CAWBNQ010000011.1, on the reverse strand, counting down.
CCGGCGGATAAAAACCAGCTGTCTCGAACGAGCCTCCCCAGAGCGCCTGAAGGGTTGAATAGTATCCGTTCTCCCCTCACGAAGCTTCCCTTTTTGTGCATCATCGTGACCTTGGCGTCGATTTCATGATGGTAAATGATCAGCCAGCTCTTGTCCGTATAAGCCCGGTCAATGTGGCCTTTCATGGCAACGAGGTCCGGTTTATCGGAGAAGGACCGGAGATCGTAAGGATCGATGACCGCGGTGTTGAACTTATTTTTCCCGCCCCTGCCGGACCGGTAGTATTTTCTGGCGATCTCCCGCACGCTCACATTGCTTTTATTGTAGGGATAGACCAGGTTTTTGACGGTCAACCCAAGTCCTTCAAGCGCCGCCTTTGACCGTGACAGTTCGTCCTCGACTTGCGCGGAAGTGAGCGACCGCAAGTTTGGATGAGTCGCCGTATGACTCATGATCTCCCAGCCCGCATCCCGAAGCCCGATGATCTGGTCGGCGGACAGATACCCCGGCCTGTTGATCCAGTCGGTGGTGATCGCCGAGCAGGCAACCGCGCCCTGATCGGAAAAAATATCCCTGGCCACCAGGTAATCCGTATCGTTCCCGTCGTCGAACACGAAGGTGACCAGCGGGACCGACGCGCCGACAGGCACGCCCGCCCGCGGATGCGATCCGCTGCATGCCGAAAGGGAAAACACCGCCGCCGCAAGTATGAACAGGCGTCTCACGACCCTCCGCAGCTTCGCTGCTTCCGATAGGGCGTACTGATGCCCGTCATTCGGCGCGGCGCCTGCGCCGACAGACCGGCGGTGTTCCCATGACCTGACCATCTCAATGAAGCCGTGCAGAGGTCCCTCCCTCTGAGTGAGGAGTTCTTACCAGGTCCTGCGATTCCTCTTTTAAGACCGTATCAATAATATAGTCGCACACATCCTCAACGAAGTAAGCGCCATATTTCGACAAGCGGACCGCATCTCTATCCTGCTGAAGGCACCCGTACTCGTGGAGCTTTAAAAAGAGCGTTGAGAACACCTCAAGGGGGCTCGCCCCGAATCTGCCCTGGAACAGCGCTATGTCGAGACCGGCCCCGATCTGCAGATTGAGCAGGAGCGACCGGTACATTTGCTCTCTTTTCGTAAGAGCGATGAACCTGCCGATAGGCAGCCCGCCCTTTTTGATGATACTTGCATACGCAGCCAGCTCTTCATACTTGTCGTAGCAAATGGTCTTGGTATACGATCGCGCCCGGGAACCGAATGCGATAATAGGCATTTCCTTTAACCAATGATAGCGGTATCCCCACTGTTTATCATCCGTGAACCGACCGTTCTGCTCGTACCCGTTCGCGCTCATCCATTCCTGAGTGACACACACCATTTCGAACAACGTGTCATTGCTGACCACCAGGTCCTGGCGCTCATTATACAGCTTTACAACGAGCGGATTCACTATTTCATGCCTGATATACTCAACCGAATTCGGACGGATTCCTTCCAGGATCGCGAGGTCCGTGCGTACGCTTTCCATGGTCTGGCCGGGCAGTCCCGTCATCATATCGATATTGATGGACATGCCGGCGTCTTGAACCTCGCGCACGATTTGTGCGACCTGTCCCTCGGTGTTCCTTCGATTGCACAGGCGAAGGATCGTTTGATCAAAGGTCTGACAGCCGATGCTTAATCTGTTTATTCCCATATCACGCAAACCGGCTATTCTCGAGGCGTCCGATAACGTGAATGGATGGGCTTCAGAAGTAATATTAACGGCATCAGACAGCTCTATGCACGAAGCGATCTTCTCCAGGATCCGTTTTATGTCATCGTTGGAAAATGAGGTGGGAGTTCCGCCGCCCAGGTAAATGCATCGCGCCTTCTTGCCCTTAAAAACGCCGTGCAGCGACAGTAGTTCGATCTCCTTCAGCAGGTTGTTCAAATAATCCCGCTGGGTCTCCCGGTCGACCTTGTGCGGAAAGGAATTACAGAACAGACATTCGGAAAAACAAAATGGCAGATGGACATACAGCAGGAGTTCCTGTTCCGCGGACAACCCCTCTTTTACTTTTTCGAGAAACCCCCCAACCTGCGATGGCGCCAGGATCTTAAACCGGTGGGGAATAAAAAGGTCCGGCTGGTTCTTTGTGTAGTCTGCCGAACCGTAGAAGAGCTTGTTTCTTATGATCGCTAGTACTTCTTTTGATTCCATCCGTTCCTTCTCTCCGGCTACAACCCGTCAAGAGTGCCCGGTGAAAACCGTTTCAGCACTTCCTGATGCGTGCACACAGCGTACCACGCGCCAAACAAAACCACCGTGCAGGCGCTCATTTCATCGTTCTTCCGGCATCGTCGCTGTAAAACGGCAGCGACGGCATGCAGCTGCGCACATCGGAAACCCCCGCCGGGTCGTTCTGACGCGCGATCCGGTTCAGGATCCCTGTTCAAAAGCCTTATTTTTTATTATCGTAGACAAAGTTGGCGATGGAATCGACCGAACGGAATATCTCTTTTCCCTGGTCCATGTTCTTTACCTCAAGGCCATAGTTGCGCTGAAGGAGCACAACGATTTCCACGGCATCGAGAGAATCCAGACCGAGCCCCTCGCCGAACAGGACCTCACCATCCTTGATATCAGCGGGGCTGACATCCTCCAGTGATAATTCCCGCACGATCATTTCTTTCAATTCTTTTCTGATCTGCGCCAGTTCCTGTTCCCTGTTCATCTCCATCGTATTCTCCTTGTCCGTAAAGGGATTGACCGTATCACGTATTTCCCTGCCACATGTCGCGGAAGACGAACCATTGGTAGGGATATCGTCCGGCGTACTCTTCCAGGATGCGGGCAAACTCCTGAACGCACGCTTGAATCTCCGATTCCTTGCTGCCCCGCTTTCCTACAGGCGGGTCGATCATGTGCGAGATATCGGTCGCGTATTTTTTCACGCCCACCTTGGCTGACAGCAACACGGCAACGGGACACCGCGCCGCGGCCGCGATACTAAAGGCGCCATAAGGGAACCGAACGGCCCCGCCCAGCAGGGATGCTTCCTTCGAATCGTACCCGTACGTGCGGTCTCCCATGATCGAGACAATGCCCCCCTGGCTGATTGCCTTGAGCGCCTCAACGACCCCTCCCAGGGAACCATCGGTATACAGGATCCTGATCGTCCCCTGTTCGCTGTCGATGTTCAGCGTCTCTTTTACGGCGACATTGTCCTCGGGACGCATCATGAGGTACACGGTACGGTTGAGTTTTCTAAGGGCCGTTGTCGCAACCTGCCAGTTTCCCACATGAGCGGTCAGGAAGATCATCCCTTTTCGCCCGTCGGCAAGTTGATCCTTGATCTTCTCATAGCCGACGAGCTCAAGGCCGATATCACTGCCGCCGGCGGCAACGTAGTACCGGTCGATGAGGCTTTTCCCCTGGTTCACGAACAGCAAGTACACATCGATCATCCGCCGGAGAGCCCCGTGGTCCGGGAATCGTCTCCGGACATAGGCCATGCTCGCAGCAACCACGGCATGATCAAAGATGAGATAATACAGGCTGACAAAATAAAGCAGCCCGTAGGCGCCCCGCAGTCCGAATACCATCGCCGCCGTTCGGAAAAACCAGAAACCCGCCCGGTTGCCCCGCTTCCGTTCAACACCCTTCTTTGATGCCATTGCCATACCTTACTTTTTTTATCACCGTCGCGGAAATGTACATGAGCGTTCCGATCAGAATGGCGGCGATCGGGGCGATGATCAGGGAGCCCAGGAACCATTCGTAGAGCCGCGACGAAAATTGTTCGAATACCGTTTGAAACGAAAGATCGGTCAGCCACGTGCCGTGTCGTAAATAGTAGCCGACCTCGATGCACAGCGCCGGAATGAACGGCGGCATTGCCAGGTGCTGGACGTTGAGCGACACGACCTTGTTCAGGTTCAGACGCAGCGAGACATAGAGGATCACGAGCGAATGCGCGAACAGGATCGGCAACACGGCAAGGAACAGGCCGATCGCCGCTGACAGGGCCAGACCCTGCGGCGTGGCATTCTCCTGCAGCAGCATCTTGAGGACCTTGCCCGGATGGCGCAGGAGAGAAAGATCGAAGGACTTCTGACCCTTCACCAGTTTCCGGTGCGGGAGAGGCAGCAGTCGTCTTCCCACCAGCATGGAATGAATGCGCGCCAGCCGCATATTGTCCAGAACAGGCTTAAAATGCGATATCCGCTCTTCGGGCCTCGGATACCTGACCTCGATCGGGACCGTCCCGAGCCTGAGCCCTGCCCAGGCGGCCTTGGCCAGGACCTCAGCCTCAAAATCATACCGCGAACCCTTGAAACGCAGCCGGTTGAGATAGTGCACGGGATAGGCGCGGAACCCGCTCTGGCAATCATCGATCGTTTGTCCGGTCTCGACCTTGAGCCAGAAATTGGCAAAGGAACGCCCGAAGCGGCTCGAGGACGGAATGTTCTCGGTATTGAAGTCCCTGCTGCCAATGATGATGGCCGGCTCATCCTCACGCAGGAGAGGAATGAATTTCTCGAGGTCCCCGGGAACATGCTGGCCGTCGGCATCGACCGTGATCAGGTACAGGCCGCCGCGCTTCTCGACATACTGCGAAGCGGACAGGATCGCCTGGCCCTTGCCCCGGTTGTCCTGATGTTTCAAAACGACGACATCCATACCGGCAAGCATCGCTGCCACATCGGCGTCCGTGCTGCCGTCATCAACCACCAGGACGTTCCGGAGAACGGCGCGGCATCCCTCCACAACCTCCCGGACCGTGTCCCGGTTGTTATAGACCGGCACGACGCACCAGATGCGCTCCCGAGGTATGAAACTACTTGGCGCCATGCCGCACCCTTTCCCTGGTTTTTTTACCCGGCAGGAGCAGGTCCCACATGGGACCGGTGTATCCGAGCTTATGCAGGACCTGGAGGCTGCTGTCCATGGCATCGGGCGGGAATACGCAGTGCCGCACATTGGCGAATGCCGCGGTCAGCCTGTCCTCCAGCCATTTTTTGTCAACCAGCGGAGAGAGGTAATAGACGGGTTTGAGCAGCCCGTCCCCGGCCGAGATCAGGCCCTCCTTGACCGCCAGCCGTGCGAGCGCCGTGTCCGGCAGTATCCGGATCCCCATGAAGATGAATACGACGCACTTTTGAAGGGCCAGGATGTTCCTGATCCCCTCCTCTACCGTGTCCGGCGTCTCTCCCGGACCGCCGAACATGAAGAAATGCGACGTGGCGATGCCGTGTTTTACGAAGAGGTTGTTGCACTCCACGATATCGCGGAAGGTAAAGCTCTTCCCCATCTTTTTGAGCGTCCTGTCGCAGGCCGCGTCGGCGCCGACCTCTGCCGCCACGAACCCGGTCTTTTTCATGCGCTCGACGGTCTCGTCAGTGAGCCCTCCGGGCTTGAAGAAACCCGTCCAGGGGATGCTGACGCCGCGGCGCAGCATTTCATCGACCACCTCGAGGTAGGCGCCCTCGTCGTCATTGAACACGGAATCAACGAAGAAGATGTACTTGGTCTTGAACCTGTCCCGAAGCAGCAGGATGTCATCGACGACCGCAGACGGCTCTCTCCTGCGGAGCCGGGCCCCTTCGAGCACGGGATAGGTGCAGTACACGCATTTATAGGTGCACCCCCGCTTGGTCTGAATGGAAGCGATGTTGCCGCTGTGGAGATAGAACTCGAGAAGCCGCTCGTCATACAGCGCCGAGCCGATCTGGTCGCCGGTGAGCCGTGTGTTCGATCCAAGGAGTCGTTCAACAGGGTAGGTCCCCTTTTCCGCGTTCTTTGCGAACTCGACCACCAGGGCTTCGCCTTCTCCGATGATGCCGTAATCAGCCCCGGTCTCCTTCAGGATCAGGTCGGGGATCAGGGAAAAACCCGCACCGCCGAGAAGGACTTTAGCGTCCGTGATGCCCCTGACCGTGCTCACAAGGTTTTTGACGTTCTGGATGTAATACTGCTCGTTCATGAAGTTTACGTTATCGATGTTGCGCACCGATATGCCGACAAGGCGGGGGTTGAACTCCCGGACCTCCCGGCCGATTGCTTCAAGCGAGGTGTTCTGCATCAGGAAGTCAGCCTGCCGCACCTCGTGCCCGGCCTTGGTGAGCGCGGCAGCGATGATGCTCACCCCAAGAGGGTACAGCGGGTACGGTGACAAGGTCACGTTGGCTGAGATAAGCAGCACCTTCATTTTTCTATCCCCGTCTTTTCTTTCTGCCATTTCCTGCGCCTGAGATTTGCCCCCCGGTACGTTCCATCGGTCTTTTCCTTCTCCATGACCTTCAGGAAAAGCTTGGCCATTCTGAGATTCTGGCTGGTTTCGTTGTAGAACGTGTCCCAGGCGTAATAATAAAGTTCCTGCAGCTTCGCCGCCGTCATCTGTGCCGGTTGAAACACTGCATCGCCGCCCGTGTACCGGCGCCAGTCATTTGTCAGGATCCTGCCCTCTTTTTCGAGCGAATCACGGACCGGCGAATGAGGGAATGGCGTCAGGATCGTGAATTCAGCCAGATCCAGTTTGATCTCGAGCAGAAAATCGACGAGCCGCTTGATATAATCCTCGTTCTGCTCGTCCGTGCCGAGGATGATCGTCCCCTCGACACCGATGCCGCGGTCCTGCAAGCGCTTCACCCTGTTCCGGATATGGTCCGACGTGTCAAAGATGGCCTGGTACACGTACCAGCATCCGGCTTCGGCGGCAAGGTCCAGTATCTCGTCATTGTCCTTGATGGGATGACAGACCCATTTTTTCTTGAGCGGGATCAGCGCCTTGAACAGGTCCTTTTCCCACTGATCGTTCTGGGCCATGGAGTTGTCCACAAAGAACAGACGGTTATTATCAATGGACTCGATCTCCTTGACGACATCGTCTATCGGGCGGGGCCGGAACTCGCGCCCCCCGAGGTACGGCGTACAGCAGGGGAAACAATTGAACCGGCAGCCGCGCGACGCGTGAATAAGGTCCACCATCTGCACACCGCGATAGTTGTAGCGCTCCCGATTGAGTATGTTCCGCCGCGCAGGCCCCACCACGCTCATGTCGGGAAAGTTCCACTGGTAGTCGTATACTTTTTTCAGGTTCTTGTTCCGCAGATCATTGATGACCGCGCTGAAACGGCCTTCGGCCTCTCCGAGGAACACCGCATCTGCATGCTGCCTGGTTTCCTCTGCATGGAGCATCGTGCCGATGCCGCCGAAGATGACGGGGATCCCGCGCGCCCGAAACTGGTCGGCGATCTCCCACCCCCGCGGGATCTGGCAGGTAAGCATGCAGGAAATGGCCACCAGGTCCGTATTTTCGTCGAAATCGATGTCTTCGACATGCTCATCGATGAAGGCAAGTTCATGGTCCCCGGGCACCGTGGCGGCGAAACAGATCGGACCATGCGGCGGCAGATGGAACTCGGTCTGCCGTTCCAGCTTCGGCCACTTTGGATAAATAAGTTTGATCTTCACCTTATCCCTTTCCCTTGTCGAACGGCAAGAATTTGCGTACCAGCCCTGCTACATCAGGGATTGTTTCTACGGCAGATCGCGCCTCCTCCAGCTCGCAGAGGACCGGTTTGTTCATGCCGCGCTTCCGCTCAAGGACGAAGAACACGGCCTCTTCGGCTTCCGCTTTTCCGGCGAGCATCAGTGTCGCCCCGTTGGCAAGGATCATCTCGCTTGCCATATCGAGCACGCCGGCCAAAGCGTTGCTCCTGTCGACAGCATACAGGAGGGGCCCCCGGAGACCAAAATGAATTGCTGCTTCCCCCAGGGGGCTCGACGGCAGCGTATAAATGAACAGGTTCCCCCGTGACAGGGTGCGGCCGGCCGCGATATAATCCCTGAAATATTCGATATCGGACCGGAGCGATCCCTCGGCATTGGTGCCGACGATCCCGATGTCCTGCTTCAGCTGAGGGGAATATGCAACTCCTGCGTCCTGAAGCGCCAGGCTCACCGCATACGCAGTCATCTTTGAGATCGTATCGAGCCGTCCAAAACTCTTGAACGGATGACAAAAGATCTCCTTCCCCGGCGCAGTGCGGACACCTTCGCGGATCTCGTACCGGTGCAGGAGCCCGTTCCTGACACAGCCATAACCTTCTTTGGTGAGCCATCCTATGCCGCGGACCGAAATTGTCATGCCGCCCTGCTCATGCCAGCACCAGCGCCGTGTTCACGCCGCTGAACCCGGCATTCGTCACCAGCCCCGGCGCGCGTTCGCGTACCGCCTGCGTCTGGCCAGAAGCCCAGCCGCGGGCGTTGTCGTCAGGCTCCCTCAGGTTCACGGTGGGAGGAACGATCTGCTCCCGGAGCGCACGAAGCGCGATGATCATTTCCACGAGCCCCGCAGCGCCCATGGTATGGCCGATGCCGCCCTTGATGGAATATACCGGTCGCTCCCTGTTCTGAAAGACCGCGCGAAAGGCCCGCATCTCCATCTGGTCATTGTACACGGTCCCGGTGCCATGCGCGGCGATCAGGCCGATATCGTCGGGACCGATGTCCGCAGAGACCAGCGACTTCCGAATGGCCAGAATCAGGCCTTCACTTTCGCGGGACGGGCCCGTCATGTGGTTCGCGTCATCGCTCAGGCCCCATCCCGCCAGCGTCCCGAGAACAGGACGGTTTTCGCGTACTGCCCGTTCGTCGCTCATCAGAAGAACAAAGGCCGCGGCCTCGCCCACATTCAGGCCTGCCCTGTTTCTGTCAAAAGGCCGTGCCGGCTGATCGTCCAGGGCACTGAGCGTGGAAAACCCGGAAAAAATGAACTCAGTGACGCTGTCACAGGCGGCCACGAGCACACAGTCCGTGTGTCCGTTCCGGATCATTGCCGCCGCCTGTGCCGCCGCCGCGGCTGATGATGTGCATGCCGCCGATAACACCAGCCCGCCGCCCCGCGTGCCCGTTAGATCGGCAACCTTGTCGATGAGGCGGCTGATAACCGCGTCCGAGACATCTCCCCTGTTCTGAAGCATACTCTGTTCAAGCAGGTCGATTTCCCCTTTGGTCGTGGCCAGCAGCAGCTTTGCGTCTTCGGGGAGGACCACGCCTTCGAAGAGCGATTGCAGCATCTGCATGACCAGGGATGTCCGCCCGTGATACCGCAGGCCGCCGATGATCCCCGCATAGTCCGACTGGAACGCGGCGGTCTTGAAACGCTCGACGCGGGAAATGGCGCTCTGCCCCGAAAGCAATCCTTTCCAGCATGCGTCGGTACCCTTGCCATAGGGGGTCACCATCTCTGCCATCACCACGACCGGCTTCATGGTTTGCGATGGAACTCCCCCGCCTTCCATCTCTCGCGGCATCGTTCGAGCAACTCCGGCGATACGATATAGGCCTCGCCGGTCCGGTGATCGCTGAAGAGTTGCACCATGTATCCGCTCGTGGCGAGACTCCCATTCTGTTTGATCAGCTGGTATTCCGTGTTCATGCGCGAGCCTTCGTGCCAGATGAGCGATGCCTTGATGGTGAACTCCTCATCAAGGAACAGGGGCTGAAAATAATCGATATGCAGTTCCACGACGGGCGCCCTGACTCCCGCCTCGAAGAATTCCTTGTAGGACATGCCGCAAAGCCTGCCGAGCTCTTCGGAAGCCTCTTCAAAGAAGAGCGGGTACCTGCCGTGCCATACGATCGCCATGGGATCGGCCTCATTAAAGCGGACCCGTCTTTTCATCTCCACCACGAGGGGCTCGGGTGAGTCCGGGACCCGATCGAAATAGGTTGTTTTTTTTCTCGTCCTCATCCTAGGGGTTGCCGTCCCGGTCCGCAAAAGAGAGCCTCAGCTTCAGTTCCGCGATTTTGACGGTATTTTTTGTGATGACCGCTTTTACGGTGAACGCACTGCCGGTATCCCCCGGGTCGTTTACGACACAGGTCACTTCGTCATTCGGGAACACGGGTGAGAAATACTTTGCGAGCACGACCTCTTTCAAGACCACGGCCTTTCCGGTCCCCTTTTCAAACGTGGAGAGCGCGCATTGGATCTGACAAACACCCGGCAGGATCTTCTTCTCGGGGAAGTGGCCTTGAAAACCGATAAATTCAGCGGGGAATACGAAGCAGGACATCGCTGTCTTCCCTTCCTTCGTCCGGCCGGTCATGTAGCGTTCGATCTCTGCTTTAATTGTGCTCAAAACGGAACTCCTTATGCCTTACCGTCAACCGGTACCGGTAATCGTAGTGAGTGAGGACAACACCCTGCGGACATCGTTTCCCGTCCTGATCACGGTATTCGTAGTACGAAACGCGCCACGCGAGCCCGTTGTTTTCATAATAGTTCTTTTCAATAAGGTCGCCGTCCCTCCCGGCGAACACATACTCCAGAAAGCCGGGACCGGATGATTGCCGAAAAATCAGTTTATACTTTCCCTTCCAGATCGTCGCTTCCGGAGCGGGGACCAGATCAAAATAGATACGTCTGATATCGTTTCCCACGGCCGATGCAATATCTCCGTACCGGGTGAATGCGGCGATCGCATACTGCGTTGTCACGCTGTCTTGATTGCCGGAGAACTCGAACAGCATCACGCCCATGGGGTTCATGCCGGCGACCTTGAAAACGTGGTCCTCCCTGTTTATCTGTACAGTACTGAGGGCGGAAAATTTTCGCCAATTATACTCAAAAACAACGGTGCTGAGCAACTGGTAATTTTCCGGCGCGTTCTCCTGGAAACGCTTCACAATGCTCTGCGGGTCCCCGGACCCAAGGGAGACCAGTGCCGTCTCCTGAAAAGGCACGCGTACACAGCCGGCTGCAAGCGCCGCCAGAAGAGTTATCAGGAAAAATCGTTTCATTGCTGCCGCCCCTCCTGCTTCGCCGTTCCCAGAAGGCTGCACAGGGACGGGATCACGATCACGGAAGACAGGTATCCGGAGACCATGCAGATGACCATGGCGACGCCGGTGGAATAGAGCGCCGGATGTTTGGCGAACAGCAGCGCGCCGGAACCGATCACGTTGGCCCCCGCGGACAACGTCACGGCAATGACGGTCCCGATGCGCAGGTTGTACCGGTATTCATAGGTGATGCCGAGGCCGTAATCCACGATGACGCCGGTCGTGACGATCGCAGCCACAATATTGACAACATTGAGCGGCATCTTGAAGAGCGACATGATACCGACGAGCCAGATGACCCCGGTGACGACCGGCACGAGGGCGATCAACGTTTCCTTCCAGTTCCTGAAGAACAGCCACGCAAGCACAACGTTGAACAGGACGGCAAGAGGGGCAAGTACCTTCATTTCCCTTGACGTGAACGCGGAGATGGAAGCAGATAAAACCCGGCCGGATACGATGAACGTGCCGGGGTACTTCCCGGCTACCGCCGTGAGGGAATCAACGTATTTCTGATCATCGGGGAAAAAGGACATGATACGGTATTCGCCGTCCTTGTTCACGACAAAGCGTTCCTGCAATCGTGCAACGAGCCCGTTTGTGCTCGCTGCGTCGATCGGATGGGAATACAGACCGTTGAAGAACGGTTGAAAGGCGCTTTCCGAAAAACCGTAGGAGGAGGACGTCGCACGGATCAGCTTCTTCAGCTTCTGCTCCCTTCCCTGTTTCCAAAAACGGTCCCACCGCTCGCTGTTTCCCGTGCGCATCTTTTCCGAGGACCAGAACAGCGCAATGCTTGAAATGTTCTGCGGCCCGACGGCCTTCACGGCGTCGCGAAAAATGAGATCGTTCTTCTCCATGGCGTCCTCATAACTCTTCCCGGTCACGACCAAGATCGCCTGGTTGGTCTTTCCGCCCCAGACTTCGTGAAACCGCTGCTCCGCCTGGAGCACTTCAGGAGCGCTGCCGTCCAGTTTTTTGACATCGCTGTCGAATTGGACGGAGAACGACAGGACCAGCGCCGCGACCGTGAGGACCGCCCAGATCCCGACGCTGAGGCGAGCCGGCCATCGCACCTTCCGCATCCGGTCGCCGATCGTGGGGTCCGAGACCAGGGTGTAGTTTTTCCAGGACAGCGTCAGGGGCAATACGAAAAGAGATAAAATGAGACAGATGAAGACGCACAGCATCGAGAACAGCGCCAGTTGGTGATACCCGTGTATCCGGGAAAAATACAGCACGAAAAAACTGAACATGGTCGTAACCGCGTCGATGATGACCAGCCGGGCGAGTTTCGCGGTCTGCGAGGCGTCGGCGCCGCGTTTCATCGCGATGTACACGAGGAGGCCGTAATCGATCGAGATGCCCGCAATCGCGGTCCCGAACCCGATGACCAGATACGACAGTCTCCCCTCAAGCGCGGTGGAGATGATGATTGCCCAGGCAACCGCGATCAGGGGAAGGATAAAGACGAAGATCGCCCGGAAATCGCGGAAGATGATCGTGAAGAAAACAAGAAAGGCAATGGACGCGATGACGGAAGCGACCATAATATCGTGTTTGATCACCTGCTCATTGCTTACCGTGTGGAGGTGGCCGCAGATAATGTCGGCGGAAACGAATGCGGGCAGCTGTTTGAGCTGCTCCTGCAGGAGGGCGATGAGCTTCTTGCTCCGCTGGCTGTCCATCATCGGGACCGAGGTCTGGATGATCATCATGGCATGGCGGCCGTCGCGGCTGATGAAGTGACCGTCCTCGATGGCAACGTCATACCCCATGGACGCGGGCAGCGCCCGTAACTTGTCGAGGAGAAGCAGTTTGATCCCGAGCGGGTCCGTGCGCGAAAGCGAGGTCATGAAAATGCTCTCGGGCCTGAGCGCCTGCCGGTAGATGCCCCGCATCTTCTGGGCCACCGTCGTTTTGTTGATCTGGCTGTCGATGGATGCGAGGTCCTGCCCGCTCAGGATCTGGGGCGCATAGCGCAGGATGGAGAACTCTTCCATGACATCGGCCACCGAGAAGCCGGACATGACTTTGGTGAAGAGCGGAGGCTTCAGTGTTGACGCAAGCTGGTCAACGGCGAGGAAAAGGTCCTTCTTGTTTTTTGCGGGATCCGTCAGCTCCAGGGAAATGAGTATCTTGTCCGAAAGGCTTGCATCCCGGAGAAAGTTCAGGCTCCGGCTGACCTCCTTGTCCGGCGGGAGCATGATGTCAATATTGCCTTCGTAGCGGACAAAGGAGAGCCCGGCCCCGGCAGCAACAGTCGCGAGGAGGACGATCCCGAGAACCCATTTCTTATGCTGGAACACGAACTGGTGCAGCCGGGTAAAATACCTGTCAAACATGCCCTTTTACCTCAAAGCTGCTGCTGTCGAGAGGGGCGTTCAAAATTGTGTTCGTGAAATGAATCGTCGTGACATCGCCGCTCAGTTCCCGGATCCGTATCTGCTGCAAATAAGTCTCATCTTCCCGGAACGTGATCGTAATGGTCTTAATGACCTTCCGGGAGTCGTTATTGGCGCGGGGCGAAAACTCCAGCACGAGAGGGTTCTGTTGCACCAACCGCACATCATTGGTGTCGAGGAGCGAACCGTACTCTCCGGAAAACCAGACCGTCAGCTGCTTGATCACGTTCTGAAAGAGAGGGTTCTTTGTTAACGATATTTCCTGCACCTGGTTCGTGTCCTCGTCCCATTGACGTATAAACTTGTCGGTGATCAGGACGGAATAGCGGAGCGGCTTGTCCACATGCCAGGCGACCTTGTTGGGTTTCTGGAGATAGATCCTGCCCGTGAGCACGAGCTTCTCCTTGAACATCGCCATCTCTTTTTCCTGGGTAAAATCCGTTTTGAGGGTCTTGAAAGCCGAGACCTTTTTACCGAGGCTGTTCAGGAATGCCGGCAGGTCCGCTGGTCCCGGAGCTCCGCCCTTGTTGATATCCTCCGCGAAAACCGCTCCGGCCAACAACAGGAGGATGCCCAGGGCCGAAGAAAGGAGTGCCCTCGTTCTTATCTTCCTCATCATCATTTCGCCTTTCCGTCGCTCTGCCAAACCTTCACCTCACCGCGGGCGATCCGGGCGTCACCGTTTCTGACCTCTCCCCGGATAATGCCGAAATCTCCGAACTTCGCGGCCTTAAACACTGATATGCGCAGGGTATCGCCGATGCGGGCGCTGCCGAGGATCTCGAGGTTCTTGATGCCGAGCAAAAAACCTTCTTGCTGAGGGTCACGGCTTCCGAGCTTTCGGAACCCTTCCTGTGCGGCGATGGCCTGGGAGAGGACCTCGGCATAGGCGGCATCATCAAGCTTCCCGTCCTCTCCCACGAACACCATGTCCTCCCGCACCGTCATCTCTGACAGGGATGCCCGCTCCTTGACCTCGAGGAGACGATCGATCAGGAGCATGGGCGGCTTGTGAGGAACGAGCTGGGCCGCGTCCACGGGCAGGAACATGATATCGTCGCGCCGGTCGAGATTTTTCCAGCACAGGGGGTCCGAGGCGAGATAGTCGCCGGTCATCTGGTATGCCGCACCGCGACATCCGTAACACGCGCTTAACCGGTCACATTCGCTGCAGGGCCCCTTGATCATCTCCTTATAGCTCTTGAGATCCTGGACCACCTCGCTGTCCTTGAGGATGTCCTTGAGCCGCTGCTTGCGCACGTTGCCGATCGGGATCGTCACCCCGACGCAGGGCTGTACCTCTCCTACGGAGTTCACGGCGCAGGAGAACTGGTGGCGAAGGCACTCCCCTCCTACGAGCGGCGGTTTGGGGTCCCACTGGTGGCCGTACTTGGTCCGATCGATCCGGGATATCCGGCAGAACAATTCCTCCACCTGCCGGGAATCGACTTCGAGCATATTGTGCTCTTTGGCGCCTCCCTGCGGGGTTATCATCTCGAAATAAGGAGCGATGTGCTGGTCCCTCAGCCACTCCCACATCTTCGGAAGCTCGTCAATATTCTGCTGGCAGACAACGGTGCTGATGCCCATGAAACGGTCCGCCGACGGATAGCCGGCCTGTTTCAGGTTGTTGAACGCCTCGTGGATCTGGGCGTAGGCGCCTTTCCTGCCCGAAAGCATGTCCTGGATCTTTTCCTCGAAGGTGTTCATTTTGAGAACTACGCGCACGCCGAGGTCATACAGCGTCCGGGCCATCTCGCGCGTGATGTTCGTACCGTTCGTGAAGAGTTCGACATCCATGTCGAGGTCTCTGATGTACCGGATCATCTCGAGGATCGGGGGATAGAGCATCGGTTCGCCGCCGAGGACGATCATCTTTCGCGCTCCCAGCTCTTTCGCCTGGGTTATCACATCCCAGAACTCTTCGGGAGTCAGTTCATTCCGGCGGCCGCCGTTTTCGGCCGCGTAGCAGTAGACGCAGCGAAAATTGCAGACGCTGTTGAACTCGATTTCCATGGACAGCAGTTTGCCGTCCCGGACGGCCTCGGCGATCTCCTCCTTGGAGAACTCCGCGCCGTAAATACGGCTTTGACAGGTATTCATAGGCTCTTTCTCTTGTCGATAAAACGGATTAATTTCCGGGAATTCCCGGAGTAGACCTGCTGCTTCACGCTTTCCTCGCTGGTGATGATCACTTCGGGACGCACCCGCAGATGAGCCTGGAGCTTATCCATGATCGTTTCGGCCTTGCAGGAACCGTCCTTCACCGCGACAGAGACCTTCACAATATCGGACAGGTCGTAATCGCTGGTTGCGGTAACGTAGTATTCGCTGATCTCCGGAAACGAATCGAGGACCGCATAGATCGAGTTCGGATACAGCGTCGTGCCGCGGAACTTGATCATCTGCTTCTTTCTCCCGACGACGGGACCGAGGCGGGGAGAATACCTCCCGCACGAGCAGGGTTCATCGATAAGAAAGCTCATGTCTCCGGTTTTAAACCGCAGCAGCGGCATGCCCTCAATGGCCAGAGGCGTTATGACGACCTCGCCGATCTCGCCGTGCGGAAGCGCCGCTCCCTGTTCGTTCACGATCTCAATGACCGCGAGGTCGGGGTGAAGGTGTCCGCCCCGCTGGGCGGCGCACTCGCAGAACGAGGTAATGGTTTCCGAGGCCGCATAGGTCGAGTATGTCTTCGCGCCCCAGACCGCTTCGAGGCTTTCCCCCAGCTGCAGAAGCGCGAGGTTACGGTCCCTGGTCGGCTCGCCGATGCAGATCAGCCTTCTGATGCCGGACCGGTGCGGATCGATGTCCTGCGCTTTCATGAAGTTCCCAAGCTTCAGCAGGAACGACGGCACGCCCACGACCGCCGTCGGCCTCAGACGCTGGATGATTTCGAGATGGCTTTCAACACTGTTGAGGCCGTTCCTGATCGCCGCGGCGCCCACGCTCCGCACGCCGGAAAAATACGCCAGGCCCGCGATGAAGCAGCGGTCCATCGTGCACGTGAGCAGGACCACGTCGTCCCGCGTCAAGCCGCAGCTCATGAACGATATTTTCTCATTGTAGGCCAGGCGCCGAAGATCGTTTTCCGTATACATCATCGTCGTCGGCTTACCGGTCGTGCCGGACGACAGGACCATGTCCACGATCTCGGACCGGGGCACTGCCAGAAAATCGTCGTTCTGCTGGCCAAGAACCGTCTTGTCCGTGAACGGGAGCTGATGCAGCGTGGCCATCGTGATCTCTGCCGGCTCGATCCCCCGGGCCTTAAAAAGCTCGCGGTAATAGGGCGACTGCGAGGCAAGATAGCGCACGTGCTCCTGGAGCAGCGCTTCCTGCGCCTGCCCGATCTCCTCCGGACTGGAGAACTCCAGGTTCCCGTCCCCGTCGAATTTACCGTTGTTCATACACCGCTCTCCATGACGGACAGCTCGTTATCGATGATATGCCGTACCCGGTTTTTGAACGCAAAGGCGTTCAGATCCTTGTATTCTTCCCAGGTGATGGCGGACAACCTGCGTACGCGAATCGTGCCGGGCCGCAGGAGCAGCGACCCCTTGGGCGGAATATTTTCACTCCCCGAGATGCAAAGCGGAACGATCGAAGCCTTTGATTCAAGCGCAAGCCTGAATGCCGCTCCGTGGAAGCTGCCCATGGTCCTGCTGGCCGACCGCGTCCCCTCGGGGAAAAAGATGATATTGACGCCCTCTGACAAAAGCCCCTTCGCTTTCTCCGTGAACTGTTCAGGCGACATCATCCTGATGTTCAGGTATCCTGAGAACTTCGCATAGATGCCTAGGACCGGGATTCTGAACGGCCAGACGTTCACGATCTGGACGACCTCATGGGGCAGCACGCACATGAGGAATGCGTCCGATGCTGCGCGATGATTGCAGACAAAGATGTACGGCTCACCGGTGTCCTTTGATCCGCAGTCCTCGTACTGCAGCTTGATGAAGGGATAGGGGATCGCCGTGATGATCCTGCCGTACCAGCTGATGGCACGGCGGAAGCGCTTCATGGTCTGCCGGTGCGACAGGAAGAGCCTCGAAGTCGCCACGCCAAGCGTGAGTATCGGGATCCCGATCGCGGACAGCAGGAAAAAGAACGTGTAAAAATAGAGATTCAGAAAGAACAGTTTCACCTGACACACCGCCTCTATGAGCTCTTCTTGCCTTCCTCGTTCTTCAGGGAGGAAATGAACTGATAGATGTCCTGCAGTGTCCTGATGTCCCTGACCCGCTCCTCGTTCCTGATCTTGACGCCGAAGGCGCCCTGGAGCGCTACGACCAGATCCACGATATCAAGGCTGTCCAGCCCGAGATCGGTGAAGATTTGCGCCTGGGGCGTCAGCTTCTCTTTTTCGATCTCAAAGGACTCTTCGAACACCTTGTTCGTTTTATCGATAATCTCCTGCTCGGTCATGCATTCCCCCGGTGAACATTTCAAATACCAAATCACAAATAATATCCAATTCCCAAACCGCAAAATCAAAACGTCTTGAATTCCGTATTTCGTGCTTGGAGTTTATTGGTCATTTGGTGTTTGTATTTTAGTGCTTATATTTTTTTACACACCAGCGCGGCATTGATGCCGCCGAAGGCAAAACCGTTCTTGAGTATCGTTGTCATTTGTTTTTTCAGCGGCCGCATCACGTGGCGAATGCCACCGCATTCAGGGCTCACGTTTTCAAGATTCAACGTCGGATAGATGACGTCCTGTTCCATCATCTTGAGGGAAGCCGCCAGTTCTATGGCGCCCGAAGCTCCGAGCGTGTGACCGATGTACCCCTTCAGGCTGCTCACCGGGACCGTTTCGCCGAAGACCTCGCGTATCGCCTCGGCCTCTTCCTGGTCTCCCTGGATCGTGGCCGTTGCATGGGCATTTATATAATCAATTCCGCCCGCCTGCGCCCCGGCATCCCGAAGCGCCTGCCGCATACAGACGACCATCGATTCCTTGTTCGACTGGCTCACGTGCTGGCCGTTCGCCGTGGTGCTGAACCCCGTCACCTCGGCGTACATACGGGCATTCCGCTTGACCGCGCGCTCGCGGTCCTCAAGGACCAGAAGACCGCTCCCCTCGCCGCACACCAGGCCGTCGCGGTCCTTGTCAAACGGCCGCGGCGTCGACCGCGGCCGGTCGTTGTATTTTGACGACGTGGCGTACAGAATATCAAAAGACCCGGTCACGGTCGGATGCAATTCCTCCGCGCCTCCGCACAGCAGCACGTCCTGCCTCCCGAGCCTGATCAGATCATAGCCCGTGCCGAGGGCGTGGAGCGCCGAAGCGCAGGCGGCGGCCGGCGCCATGATCGAGCCGTTGAGCCCCAGATACTGCGCCACGTTCACCGCCGCGGTGTGCGACATGCATTGAAAAAACATGGTCGAGTTCAGCAGGCTCAGGTCCTTGTTCGGCAGCATGAGCTCGAAGGCGTCGTTGATGCTTTTGGCGCTGCCCATGGTCGAACCGATGACGCAGCCGATTCTCCAGAGATCTTCCTTCGCGAGGTCGATGCCGGAGTCGGCCAGCGCTTCATCAGCCGCCTGCGCGGCAAAGATGCTCATCCGCCCCATGGAACGCCGCTTCTGGCGCGGGATGCGTTTTTCATCCCGCATTTCAACGGGCGCTCCGACGAGACTGCGCAGGCCAACGTACTCTTCCCACCCTTCCATCCGCCGCACGCCGCTCCTGCCTTCCGCGATCCCGTTCATGAGTTCGGGGACGCCGTTCCCGAAAGGAGAAACAACGCCGATCCCGGTTATCACAACCCGCTTCAAGGTCATGCCGTCCCTGCCAGGAGCCTGCCGTATTGCTCTTTTCCAAGCATCTGCCTGCCGACGATGAGCGACGACATCATAGCGCCGATGATCCCCGGTAAAAGCGCGCTCTGGCCCGCGACGTAAAGATTATGCAGGCGGAGCTTGCCGATGATATTGAACTGCCCCATTTTCTGCTTCACGCCATAGGCGCTTCCATCCGGGCTGTTCAGATAATCCTTAAAGGTCAACATGGACCCCGCATCCACAAGCTCGAGGCTCTCCCGGTATGCGGGGAGCACCTTATACACATGGTCTTTGATCGCCTCGACCTTCCGGTTCTTGTATTCACGATATTCTGCGGGCCTTTGCCCCCTGCGGGATGCGGTCCAGGCGGAAACGTGCTCGGCAAAGGAAGGCTCAAGGATACAGACCCCCCGTCCTTCGTCGTTCTGCTCCGGCGACTTGATGATGACCAGGGCGGGCTCTCCCCGGTACGCGGGATCAAGCAGCAGGTTCACATCCTCATTCGGGAAGAGGGAGGTGACGCCCGAATCCGGATAGGGGTCGTTCGCGCCCGGTTTGAGCAGACCGAAGACGGTGAAAAAACCCACTGAAGGTTCGAAGGACTCAGCCCGGCTCATAAAGGCCCTGCTGAATTGTTTTGCGGGAAGGAGCTTCAGCATCTCCCGGGGATGGATGGTCATCACGCAGGCGTCAGCCGCCACTTCATCACCCGTGTTCAAAACGAACCGCCCCACCTTGTGATCGCTGATGTCCGCCAGCTCCGAAATAAAGGTCCCGCAGCGTACCTCGACCTCATGCTCCTTGAACTTCTCCTCAAAGGCCTTCACAAAGGCGTCCCCGCCCTGTTTGACACAGGCAAAGGATTCATAAAAACTGAGGGCCATCCTGCTGTGGTTGGCAAAGGAGATTTCCGACGGCTTCACGCCGTAGCACATAGCATAGGCGGACAACAGCCCCCGAAGGAGCCCATTCGATGTCAGGCCCTTCAAAACGGCATCTAAACTGATGTAATCTTCGTCCAGGCCCGGTGATGCGATAACGTTCTCATGAATATTGAGCGAGGGGGTCCGGCGACAGACGGATTGGACCTTCTCAAAATACCGATCGATGGCGTCTGCATCGCCGGGGAAATACCCTTTGAACTGCTTTTTGATGTTATCGATCCCGCTCGGGTGTTCAAGCCGGCGGCCGGCCGATTCGAAGATGAACTGGTTTTTGAATTCCTCGGAGTAATAGACCGGCTCGATAACGTCGCGGATGCCGAGGAACGAGAGGATGTCGGCCAGAATCCCGCCGTCGTGCAGCCCGCCCGTAAAATGGAACCCCGTATCGAACGCGATGCCGCGCCTGGAGAACCGCGACAGGGAGCCGCCGATGCGCGGACCTTTCTCGATCAGCAGCACCTTATGTCCGTTCATGGCGAGCAGCAGCGACATCGTCAGCCCGCTGATGCCGCTCCCCACCACGATATCGTCATACTTTTTCATTCAATGACCGCTTGCTTGTATAAACAATTTTTTTAGAAGAACGTAACAACTCATCAGGTCAGGCGGCTCACGAGCAGCGCACCATGGCGCGCCGTGCGTCGAAGCCGGGCAGCTGCAAACTGACATGAACAGTTACAGAAGCACAACAAGCTACATTGCCAGCCCGCCGTTAATGCCGATTACCTGGCCGTGAATATACATGTGCTCATCGGTGCACAGAAAATTCACGACCGAAGCCACATCGTCCGCCGTGCCCACGCGGTTCAAGGGGATCAGCGGCAAGACCTGTTCTTTCGGAATGCCCCTCGTCATCTCCGTTTCGATAAAACCGGGAGCTACCACATTGACGTAGATGCTCTTTTTCCCTACCTCACGCGCGAGTGCTTTGGCCGCTCCGATCAGTCCGGCCTTGGAAGCGGAGTAATTGACCTGGCCGGCCTGGCCGATCTGGCCCGAAGCGGATGAAACGATAACGATCCGGCCTCGCTTTGCCTTAAGCATGGCGAAGACCACAGCGCGGGCCACGTTGAAGAAGCCATCAAGGTTCGTGGAGAGGACCGAGTTCCACTCGTCCTTGGTCATCCACATCAGGAGGTTGTCCCTGGAGATCCCCGAATTGTACACGAGGACTTCGGGAGATGCGTTTTCCAGGCGTCCGCTTAAGGCGGCTTCGGTCTCCTCAAAACTGGACACATCGAAAGGGATGAGCTCGCAGGTGCTGCCGAGGGATTCTATTGCAGCTTTCACGTTTCCAGCCGCTTCATGGTTCCCTTTATAGGTGAGCCAGATATGAAAACCGGAACGTGCCAGGCGCACGGCAATGGCGCGCCCTATCCCCCTGCTGCCGCCGATAACGAGTGCGATCTTTTTTGTACCAGCTGCCATAAATGATTCATCCTTAAAATACGACATCGGGCATAAGATCAGCCCGATCCGGTTTTCGTCATTCACTTGCCGTTGAAAATGCGGAAACAAGCCCGGCGCCATCTAAAAACGACTTCCAAACCCCTTAAAAATTGTGATGACGGCTTACAGAGTGGAGCGGGATAACCCTATAATATTGCAGGGCATTTTTCGCTGCTGCTTCTTGAACACACAAGCTCGGAATTGTACACTATCCCAATAGAGACTGTCAAGACATTTCCCAATAAAACAAGCGGGTTGGGACTCTTATTCGCGCACCTCATGAATACCGCCCGGCCCGGTAGCATTTCAATTGAAGCAATTTAAATGAACCGGACAGGGAAACACGAAGAGAGGGTTGGATGGGTGACGAACGACGTGTTGCGAAAAAGAGAGACTGTTTTCAAAGCATCAGCCTTCCCGCTATCCACATCCCTATCCCTCGCCGCCTATCGAAAGGACCCCCGAGCCTCATTCGTGGATTTTTTTGAGCAGCCAGGCCATGTTCTTTCCCAGGTTTTTCATGGTCTGCACGCCTTCGGCGTCATTATTCACTTCGCCCGGCTGCCTGCCGATGCCGAGGTTCCAGTAGCTCGATCCCGGGATGATCATCTCATTGATGGTAAAGAAATAATTAAGCGAGTTGAAAACATGGATGCCGCCGGCGCGCCTGACCGCCACCACGGCCGCGCCGACCTTGCGCTTGTACAGGTCCTGGTTCGCTCGCCCTACCATGCCGCACCGTTCGATCAGCGCCTTCATGCTCGCGGACACGTCAGCGAAGTACGTGGGCGACCCGAGCAGGACCCCGTCCGCTTCGACCAGCTTCTGAATACACTCGTTAATGACGTCCTTGTCCACGTTGCAGCGCTTGTTTTTTTTCTCAAAACATTTGAAGCAGGCGATACAACCCTGGATCGGCTTTCCCGCCAGGGAATACAACTCAGTCTCGATTCCTTCGGTTTTCAATTCCTCGATCACCAGGTTCAGAAGAATAGCGGTATTCCCCTCTTTGCGCGCGCTGCCGTTGAATGCGATGACTTTCATACTAGCCCCCTCTTCTCTCTATAAGCTTGTCAATGCTCCTTCCCTTTTATAACATAATTTCATGAAATTGAAAATCGGATTCTTCCGGGCGGGCGGACGTCGTTTTTCTACAAACACCTTTACAATGTCCGCCTGAACGACTAAAATTGTGAATCATGACCATGAGGTGACGGATGATCGAACTGAAAAAGGTGACCAGGGCTTATTCCCACGGGACCAGGATGATCCTGGCGCTCCATGACGTCTCCCTGCATATCAGGGCCGGAGAGTTCCTTTCCGTGATGGGGCCTTCCGGCTCGGGGAAAAGCACGCTGTTGAACCTGATCGGAGGCCTTGACCAGCCTTCGTCAGGCGAGATCTTCATCGACGGAAAACCGCTCCACGGGATCTCCGACGATGAGCTCACGCTCATCCGAAGGCGGCGCGTGGGCTTCATCTTCCAGTTCTTCAACCTCCTTTCCATCCTCACGGCTGCGGAGAACGTGGGGCTTCCGCTCCTACTCGAAGGCATTCCCTTCTCGAAAGTAAAACCCAAAGCCGAAACGCTTCTTCAAAAAGTAGGGCTGGCCGGACGGACCGAGCACCGGCCCGAACAGCTTTCAGGCGGGGAAATGCAGCGCGTGGCCATCGCGAGGGCGCTCATCGCGGACCCGGCGGTGCTCCTGGCCGACGAACCCACGGGCAACCTGGACACTCGGACGAGCATCGAGATATTCCAGCTTCTCAAGGGCCTCCACCGGGAAGGCCAGACGATCGTGATGGTGACCCACGACCCCAAAGCCGCAGCCTACGGCACGCGGACCGTCACGCTTAGGGACGGAAGCATCGCCGAAGACACGGCAACATAGAGATCTTGCCGCAAAAAGACGCATACGCAAAAAAAACTTAAGCAGTGTCCCCTTTTGCCCATTTTGCGCTTCCTTGCGGCTAATAGCTTTTATTCCGAGTCGCTTTATTTTAGGATTGTCAATATGACAAATCTGCCAAATCTGCTTCGACACATCAGCGTCAAACGCATGCGGCTCCAGAAGGTCCACGCTCTCATGACCGTCGCGGGCATCTGTCTGGGCGTTGCCGCCATCGTGTCCATCGGCATCGTGAACAAGAGCGTCCTGAGCTCCTTCGAGGACTCGATCAACCGCGTGACCGGCAGGGCCGTTCTCCAGGTCACGGGTCCGGCGTCGGGCTTTCCCGAGAACTTTCTCGACCGCGTCCAGCGGGTCCCCGGCGTGGAGTACGCCGTGCCGGTGATCGACACGCAGGGCATCCTCGTCGGGGCAAAGGAACAGACGCTCATGGTCCTCGGCGTGGACGTGCTCCAGGACGGCAACATCCGCGACTACAAGCTCTCGGACGAGAGCGCGGACATCCCGGACCCGCTTCTCTTCCTTGCGCGGCCCGACTCCATCCTGCTTACCAAAGAGCTGGCCCGGCGCGAGGGGATCACCATCGACCAGAAGATAAAGGTCCAAACGGTCCAGGGCATCAGGACGTTCCAGGTCCGGGGCCTGCTCACTCCGGAGGGCCCGGCAAAGACGATGGGCGGGAACATCGCCATCATGGATTATCCCGCCGCCCAGATGGCCTTCGGCAAGGAAGGACGCATCGACCGCATTGACGTGAGCCTGCTCCGCGGCGAGGACCTCGAGACCATGCGCGGACGCATCAAAAAAGTCCTCCCCGGCGGATACGACGTCGTGACGCCCGAAGGCAGGACCAGGCAGGTCCAGCTTCTGGTATCCCATTTCCAGAAAAACATCAACCTCATCAGCTTCATTGCCGTCTTCGTAGGCATGTACCTCATATACAATGCCGTCTCGATCTCGGTCGTGCAGCGGAGAAAAGAGATAGGCATCCTGCGCGCCCTCGGCGCGACCCGGAACGAGATCGTTTCGCTCTTCCTGGGCGAGACCGCCGCGCTGGCGGTCGTCGGTTCCGCCATCGGTGTCGGGGTCGGCATCTTCTTCGCCCGCTTCGCGATCGGCGCCGTCACCGAGGCCGTCTCGGAGCTGTACGTCAGGACGTCGGTCACCGGGATCGAGATCTCCTGGCCGGGCCTCGTCACGGGTTTTGCGACGGGCATCGCCGCCAGCCTCGGCGCCGCATTGTTCCCCGCCATCGCGAGCACGCGCATCAGCCCGATCTCGGCCATACGGTCGGTCCCCTACTCCGAGGACGGGTTCCTGTCCCATGGAAAGCTGAGAATTACCTCTCTCCTTTTTGTTTCCTGCGCCGTTGTTCTTCTCTTCCTCTATACGGCCGTTCCCTCATCGCCGGTCCTGCATACGACGGCAACGATGTTCGCGGCGACCATACTGCTGCTGCTCGGCGTCTCCCTCGCCATACCGACCGTACTCCAGGTTTTTCTCGCATTTTTCCGCCGCATGCTTTCCCCCCATGTAGGCGCCGCCGGGAGGCTCGCCGGCCTGAACCTCCAGAAGAACCTGGGAAGGAACGCGGTCGCCGGGGCGGCGATATTTTACGGCATCTCGGTGTTTGTCAGCTCGGCCGGGATCATCTACAGCACCAAACAGTCGGTCATCGAGTGGATAGACTCGTATGTGCGCGGAGATATCATCGTCACCTCAGGCCATCCCATCGCGTCAACGGGGGCGCAGAACATCCCGATGCCGGTCGAGATGTGGAAAGAGATCGAGAAAACGCCGGGGGTCCTTTCAGCCGATCCGTTCAGAAAAATTTACGTGGACTATCGCGGCAGGCGGATCCTGCTCCTGGTCCTGGACATCGCCCGAAGGATGGAGTACAGCCCCTTCCTGATCGCTGACGGGACCCGGGCGGACATGAAAAGGCTCCTGCCGGGCGGGAATTACATCGCGATGAATGAAGCTCTGTCCACGCAGGGACACCTCAAGCCCGGCGACACGATCACCCTTTCGACCCCCCAGGGTCCGGTTGTCTTTACGATAGCCGTCATCAATGTGGACTACAGCTCCGATTCCGGATCGATCCTCATGGACATCCATACCTACCAGCGCTACTGGAAGGAGTACCTCGCGGATTCTTTCTCGGTCAGGGTGAAAGCGCAGGCAAACGTACAAGCGGTGCGGGACGAGATCGCGAAGAGGTTCGGCAACGAACGGAAACTCTTCGTGCTTCCTGCAAGGGAATTCAGGGACGAGATCCGGAAGATCATCGACCAGGGCTTTGCGGTAAACCACGCCATCAACGCGATAACCCTGCTCATCGCCGGGCTCGGCATTATCGTGACCCTGCTCGCCTCCGTGCTGGAGCGCACCCGCGAGATCGGGATACTCCGTTCGATCGGCATGCTCCGGAGCCAGGTTTCCCGCGTCGTTGTCGTTGAATCCATGTTTCTCGGGATCATCGGCGGTTCCCTCGGAGCGGCGGCCGGCATGATCATCGGCTGGATGAGCCTTGAAGGATTTCTGCGGGACGACTACGGGGCGAGCATGCGTTATCACGTGGATCTTTCTTCCATCGTCTGGGCATTGATGCTATCGACCCTGCTCGCCGCCCTGGCCGGGGTTTACCCCGCCCAACGCGCGGCAAAAACCAATATCGTGGAGGCGCTGTCCTATGAATGAATTGCGGATTGCGTATTGCGGATTGCGGATTAAAAAACAAGTAATGAGTTATATCGATTTCAGGATTTCAAATCCGAATTCCAAAATCCGAAATCCGCAATGGCTCATTTGGCTTACCCGTATCCTGTTCATAATGATCATCCTATCGACGACAGTACGTGTATTGCCGGCATCCGCCATGAGCGGTCGCGAAGTCTACGAAAAAGTCCATGAAGTGCGTTCCAGGGCGCTCGACCGGAAGACCGAGGCGACCATGGTCCTTTTCGACAAGAACGGCGGTAAACGCACGAGGACGCTTACGGAGTACAGCAAGAAGGCCGATCCCGAAGCATACAAGGTCCTCATTGTTTTCAAGAGCCCACCCGACCTGAAAAACGTCGGTTTCCTGATCCACGCGCACACGTTCTCCGACCGCGACCTCTGGGCTTATTTCCCCGAGTATAAACGCATCCGGCGCATTCCCAACAGCTCGCAGGACGACTCGTTCTTCGGTTCCGATTTTTCATACGACGATTTCGGCGGTCCGCCGAACCTGGACGACTACACGTTCAGCATCATCAAGGAAGACGTTCTCGACGGCAAGGCCTGCTACGTCGTCGAAGTGACGCCGAAGATACGCCGCAAGTACACGCGCTACATCGCCTGGGTTGCAAAAGACCTGTGGATACATCTCAAGATCGATTACTATCAGGACAGCGATATCTACCGCACGGGGGCATTCACGGATGTCCGGATCATCGACGGCATCCCCACGCCGTTCAGGCTCGACATGGAGAACAGGAAGACGAACCACCGGACCGAGCTCACCATCGAGAGCATCAGGTATCACACGCATTTCCCGGACGATCTTTTCTCGCAGCGGTCTTTGGAACGGGCGGGGAAGTAATTTCTCATTGAAATACTCGATGAATATGATATTCTTATGTCTGCGACCGACTTCATGAAGTCAACAACAGTTGCATCTTATGGAAATTGCATGCCAGGACCGTAAGAACGAATATCACCTTGACGTTCAGTTCGCATTCCGTTATTCTTGCCGCTCATGAAAGACTGCACCTGAAAAAAGAATGAAAAGACATGATGTCCATGGAGGATTGAGATGAGAAGGTTTATTTTCCTCATTCTGCTGATAGTCGCGCTCCTTACGCATCCTGAAGCCGGAATTCATGCACAGGAACGTTCCGAATTGCACCGCAGCATCTTTACGGCCTTTTTTAAGGATGTTGACGAGCCGCAATCCCGTATCAGTCTCGGTATCAGTCATAAGGCAGACCCGAAGGTCATCAGCCGGTATACCGAGAAAAAAGAGCAGACGGGCACCTATTCCCGGACGCAGTACAATGTCCTGCTCTGCGAGGCCGGTCCCTGTGAACAACGGTGGTCCGCGTCATTCGTCTACACCGACGAAACGGGAAAGAGAGACGACTTCGTCCTTACGTGGCAACAGACCGTCTTTGAAGGGATCACGCCGAAAGGCACAAGCATGCGGGAATTGTTTTACTGCCTGAACGGGGATTGCAAGAGTCTTGAAAATGCGGCGAACGCAGAGGCGCGATGCGTGGAATTGACGCCCGACAACCATTGCAAAAGCTATGAGAGTACCGCGGACTTCGATGCGCCGCAGACCGCGACGATGGGGCGATATCTCGTAACCTGGAGGAGATCTTCACTCGTGATCACGCGTTCCGATATCAGGTAAGGAAATCCTTGTTGCCGGCGGATCTTTAAAATTGAATGATCTGCAGATGCCCGGCAGAGAGGCGGGATCTGGAAATGACGTCTTTCACCCCGGTCAGAGACGAGTCCTTATGAAGAGCTGCCCTTCTCCTTCACTGAGTTTTTTGCGGATTTTCTTGATCCGTTGAACGCTGTTCGCGCGAGGAGCCTTGGAAAATATGAACAAGAGTACGACGACGCTTACCTGGCTGCTGTTGGGCGGAGCGACCTACTTCCTGGCGGTCTCGATCGCACACATGCTGAGGATCAAGGTCCCCCTGCTCTTCATTTATTACAACGTGCCCTCCTATGGATACCAGGACAGGGTGATCTCCATTCTATCCTTCGGATGGTCGGCCTTTCTGTTTACGGCCTCCCGTGACCCGGTGAAGAACCGCGGCGCGGTCAGGGCGATCCTCATCGCCGGCCTCGGCGCGATCTTCGGCCTGACGGTAATAAACAACGTCACTGATTTTCGCGCGCTGTCCCCGGAAATCGACCCGTCAGTGTTCGGCATGGAGACCCTCGTACTGAGCGCTTATGTGGCTGCCTTGATCTTTTATTATTTTCTTGCGACAAAACAGAACTCAAAGAGCGATTAGTTCTTTCCGCCATAAATCCCTTTACGCAGGTCGTCATTCTGAGCACAGCGAAGAATCTCGCATTTCCAGGCCGTTGCAAGACCCTTCGCTGCGCTCAGGGTGACTGCTTAGATAAATCACTTGAAACCGTGGCAGGATTTTGATAGAGTGCGTTCTCGTTGCAGGTAAAGCGTTTACGAGAGTGAGCTCGGATGAATAATATGCTTAAAAGTAAGAACAGGTCCCTGGCCCTGCTGTCCGCTGCCCTCATCACCCTGTCTATCGGGCTCTTTATCCCGGGCATGATGCTCATCGGTCTTGCCGGACCATCGGGTTGGCTGCTCCTGTTGGCGTTCGTACTGCTCTCCGGGATTGCAGTCGTTCTGACCGTTGTTGTTGCGCGCACCGCGGCCAGCGTCGCAGCGAAGCCGGCACCAGGCCGGAAAGCGGTTCAGTCCGCCAGGGAAACCGGCCGGCTCATGACCGCCGCCGAGGTGGACTCCTCCGCCCGGCTTCTCTCGGACACTGCCGGGGAATTGAGAACATCCGTCGGGGCGATCCAGGAAGAGCTGGAGGACCTCATGGACGATGAGGCCCCTGCGGACGAAGAACACATGCAGTCCCTCTTTGATGAGACGGACAGGCTCAAAAAGATCATCGAAGGGATGGAGCAGCTGTCAAAGGCCCAGGCGCTCGCGCATTCGCTCCGGAAACAATCGGTCGACCTTGGGCTATTGCTGAACACTCTCATTGAAAAGACGCGCCTCTCGGCGCCAGGTAAAGATGTTGCCTTCAGCCTGGAGTGCGAGCCGGGCCTTGCCATGACAGCCGACCCGGACTGCCTCGGCCGTATCCTGGGAAACCTTATGGACAATGCCGCCAAAGCCGTGAAGAACGCAGGCAGCGTCACCCTGACCGCTTCGCGCGCGGGCGATCAGATGGTCTTTTCCGTCAAAGATACGGGGATCGGGATCAGGCCCAAACAGCTTCCCCATCTCTATGAACGGTTCTTCCGGGGTTCTGGCAGCGGCATCGGCATGGGCCTTGCCATTGCGAAGGAACTGGTGGACGCCTGCGGGGGGAAGATAGAGGTCGAGACCAAAGTCCGGAGAAGGGTCCGTATTCACCGTCCGTATCCCGGCAGCGTGATGGGGATTTTTTACCGCGAAGGCGCACAGTACGCGAAGATAGTCCTGATAGAAAACCAATTGCTAATGCTAAGATGATAAGGACTCCAAATGTTACGGCATAAAAAGCGTCGAATATGGTCTATATTGTTTGTCATTTCCATTCCATTGATCTTCGTTCTTTATACATTCTTGCAAAAATCCGGATTTATCAAACCAAACGACCATTCATTCCTATCTGGAGCAAAACATGATTGCCCGATCTTTGTATTGGTCATACCTATCATAGTATTTCTTGTTCTTCGGAGAATTTGTCCAGAATGCAAACGTTATATTCCATATGAATATGAAAAGAAGTATCACACATGCCCCAACTGTAATGCAAAGCTTTAATGAAACTAATTTGTCGGTCGATACCGACGCGCAAGAGACGCGCGTCTCGCCTCCACGTTCAAGGAAATCATAATGAGCAGCCTATTTCAATTGATTCTCGCACTTATTAAATTTCTGACCCGATATCGCTTGTTCCAGCGCCGCAACAATCAGCTAAATTCATTGCAAATAATTCTCTGGTGGGAAGCTCGTCGCCTTTTCCTCAATATCGTGGTCGGGGCAGCTGGATTAATTACTGTGTTCGCAATTCTTTTTTCGGCCATGATGGCGGAAAAGTTGGTTCATGAGCCGATCGGTTGGCCCGATCCACCCATATTTGCGATCATCGGTATAGTTCTCTATGCGATCGTCGTTAATGTATGCTATACGGGAGGATGGATCGCTGAATTAATATCCCGTGAAGTTTGGGGAGATAAAGCCGGGAGTTTTGCGGAGATCTCATTCACCTTAGGCATTATCTTTTCTTTTTTGCTGACTCTCTTACCGGGAGCCGTTGCTGTCTTTGCAGTCTTGGCCCGTTTCGTATTCATGCAAGTGATGAAATAAAAAGCCGACGATTAGCCGCCAATACACGCCGAGACGCAAGAAATCCGTGGTATGATAATATCATTTGACACACTATATGCAGATCAAACCTAAATATCCATTCACAGTCTATCGCAAATCAATCTCTGTCGTATTTTTCTTTTTTCTTTTCGCCTCCCCCTCCTTCGCCGACGACGCTCTCTCCGTCTCCGGCAGGCTGGACCTGCGGGGGGTCGGGGCGTTGGACAGCGACAGCGTGAGAGAAGACCCGAGTTTGACGGGACGGGTCAAGCTCGATAGTGCGGGTTCGGAGTGGCGGTTCCATTCATGGCTCGAAGGCGGATGGGACGGGAGCGTGAAGCGGCCGGCGCAGGACCGGTCGCTCTTCAAGAATTACGATGAAGTATACCAGAGCAACACGCCGTATCTGGAGTTCAAGGAACTGTACCTAACGCACTCATCAGGCGACCTCGACCTGCGGGCTGGCATCCAGCGCTTTGCCTGGGGCAGGCTTGACGAATACCCGCCGAACGACCTCCTGAACCCCTGGGACTACACCCAGTTCCTGAGAAAGCCGCTCGAAGACAGAAAGATCGGCGTCCCTTCCCTTTCGGCAACACTGAATAAAGGTGATTGGACGTATGATGCGGTCTGGGTCCCCGTGTTCGTTCCCTATCGTCTCCCCCTGCCCGATGAACGCTGGGCCGGCTCGTCGATCACGTCGATCATTGCTCAAGCCGTACCGAACGCGAAGATCACGCCGCAGAAGCCCGACCTGCCTGAGCACAAGATCGAGAACGGCAATATCGGCTTACGGGTGAAACGCGTGGGCGATATCGAGTGGGCGTTGAATCTTTTTCATGGCTACGATCCAAGGCCCATGTTCAGAACAACAGCGCTCTCGATCATCCCGCAGGGAGGCGCGATCGTCGTCGACCCGGGATATGTGCCCGACTTTCACAAGATCGACGTAGTAGGAATAGATGCGGCCGCGGTCAGAGGAGATCTGAGCATCAGGGCGGAGGCAGCCTATACCTTTGAACGCTACCTCAACATCCGCCGGGAGCTTTGGGGATATCCGGCAGTTCCTGCTCCCGGCATTTATCCCCTCAATCCCATCGAACAGAAACATGATACTCTTGATTACGGCATCGGCGCGGACTACCGGCTGTTCGAGGACGGGCTTTTGACCTTTCAGGCCCAGCAGACGCTTACCTTCGGGGATGTCGACCTCTTGTATGAAAGAAAGATAGAGACGGTCCTCTGGGCGAACCTGAAGGCGGGCTTCATGAACCAGAAGATCGAGACGAACATGAACGTGGCCTATAATCCCGGGCACGGAGACCGCATGACAAAGACGAATGCCTGGTATGTGTTCTCGGATGCATGGAAAGCAGGCGTCAGCTACCTGGCCTTTACCGGCCCGCCCTTATCGCTCTTCGGCAGATTTTCACGGAACGATCAGGTGGAAGGAGAGCTTGTTTATTCATGGTAGGGCAGCAACCGAAAGACCGAAGGGAGGAAGGCGGAAGGGTGAGAACATCCGCACTTTTTACTTCAGCCTTCACTCTTCTCACTTTTTATATAACCACCACCCTATTTCTCCCCTCTTCCTTGGCCTTGTACAACGCCGTGTCCGCACGGGAAAAAACCTTGTCCGCGCTGTCATCGCCCGCGGTAAGCATCGTGACCCCGGCGCTCAGGGCGACCTGTACCTGATCGACCCCGTCGCCGATCTCCTCCTTGTCGATCCTGTTCCTGATCCTCTCTGCCACAACGACGGTGTCATCGAGCGATGAATCGGGACAGACGACGAGAAACTCTTCCCCGCCGACCCTCCCGACGAGATCGTGCTTTCTCAAGGTCGACCTTATACGCGATGCGATCACCCGGAGGACGACGTCGCCGAAGATGTGTCCGTGCGCGTCGTTGATCTGCTTGAAATGGTCGATATCGAGCATGATGAGGCCGAGCGGCCGTCCGTTCCGCTTTGAGCGCTGGAATTCCTCTTCCAGGCGCTCCACGATATACCGCCGGTTCCTGAGCCCCGTCAGTTCATCGGTGACCGCCATGTGCCGGAGGTGGGTCTGCGCCTCGTTCAGCCTTTTCACGAGCTTCACCAGCTCGTCATCGGTCTTGTTGTCCATGATATCGCGCCACGATTCGACCATGGCAAAGGTCTCTCCCCGGCTGTCTTTCACCGCGGACGCCGTTATCTCGACGTGATGCTCATTCCCCTCGGAATCAAGGTGCGTATGGAGAACTTTTACGTTCGATTCGCCGCGCTTGAATATCCGCTCGAGCGGACAGGTGATGTGCGGTCCTTCGCAGGGCGCCTGCCTCCGGTGGAGCACTTCGTAACACGGTCGCCCGACCATCTCGGACTTCTCCACTCCGAGAGAGGCCGCGGCTGCCGAGTTGGCCTGAAAAATCATATAATCCCGCGTGATGACGACCACGCCGTCGCCCATGCCTTCCATGATATGTTCGAGGGACAGGCGGGCCCGTTCGCTTTCGAACATCTTGCTTTTCAGTTTGCTCACCAGGCGCTCGTTATAAAGCTTCAGGAATACCGGTTCTTCGAGCGGTGCGGAAAGGCCGGAATTCCGGGTCTTGGGCCCCTGCGCCTCGAGTATCTCTTTGACGATCGTGACGAGGCGGCGCGGCTCCGTCGGTTTGGTCAGATAACGGGTCACGCCGATCTCGCGGGCAAGCTTGCGGTCCTCTTCGTCCAAATAGCTTCCGGTATAAAAGAGAACGGGAAGGCCCTTCAAGGCCTCGTTCTTTCGTATCGCCCGGAGGAGCTGAAATCCATCCATGCCCGCCATAAGCACGTCGGTGATAACGAGCGACGGACGCTCCGAGAGTATCTTCCGGAGCCCCTCATCGCCGTCGATTGCCGTGACGACGTCGTATCCTTCCATGGCAAAAAGCTCGCGAAGAGTGTTGAGATTGACTGCGTCGTCATCGATAATGAGTATCTTCATTTTGGCTGGTACCGTATGAGCCTGAAAAAGTGGTCCACAAGCTGAGGGTTAAAGGACGTGCCTTTCCCACCATTGAGGACCTCTGCGATCTTCTGCATCGGCAGAGCGCCCTGGTAGGAGCGGCTGCTCCGCATGGCGTCGAAAACGTCGGCAACGCTTATCAGCTGGCTCGCGATGTTCGGCCGCCATCCGCCCTTGATCGAAGGATATCCGCTTCCGTCGTACTTCAGGTGGTGCTCCATTGCGGAAAGAACGGCAAGCTTCGGGATCCCCTCTATTCCCATGAGATACCGGGCGCCCTTGACCGTATGGGTCTCGATGATCTTGCGCTCATCCTGCGAAAGCTTCCCGGGCTTGTTCAGGATCTCCTCGGGGATGAACACCTTCCCGACATCGTGAAGCAGGGAAGCGACGCCGATCTGGTGCAGGTGCTCGCCGCTAAAACCCAGGGTCTCCGCCTGGCCCATGGCCAGGATGCAGACGTTCGTAACGTGCGTGAACGTATATTCGTGTACGGACTTGAGCGAAGCGAGAAGGCTCAGCGGATTGATCTCCCTGCGGAACCCCTGGATGAACCCCGTGACCATCTCATCCACGCCCCGCACGTCTATTTTTTTGTGTTTTCTGACGTTGAGGTAAAGCTCTTTGAGCGCGTCGAGTTCGGACGCCGTGAGCGCCAGCAATTCCTCCAGCGCCCCCTGTTGTGAACCGTTGGAAACGGAAACGGCCACGCCTTCCGCCAGAGCGGATAAAACATCCGCGCCGCCTTCATCGTCCTTTTTTACCCGAAGCTCCACCTTGCCGAGTTTGACGGACTGCGTGGACCGAACGGAGACCGTATCCGGAGAGGCAAGATCGTTGATAAGCGACTGCAGTTCGGGTTTCGTAAGGCCCGTGGTGAACGTCATGCGCTCAACAGCCTTTTTCTTCAGGATGCGGGTGAAATTGGACACATAGGATGCCGCCCCGCTCGAGACCAGGGGCCTGTTGTCCGCCACAAGATCGTTGCCGATCAGGAGGACCGTGATCTCCGGCTTTTGTTGGAGCATATCGACAAGGCCGGTGTATGCCTTCTCGACGTACTGCGCCACCTGGGGATGGGTCCGCGAATACAGGCCGGTATTCGTGACCGCGGCGGTGAGAAGCGAGATCACCCGCGTCAGTCCTTCATGAACACCCTCTTCAGCCACAGAAGACCTCGTTTCTTCGCCGCACTCCGCATTCCGAATTTCGTATTTTGCATTCCGCAATCCGCAATCCGAAATCCGCAATTCGCATAGCTTTATCCCCGCTCCGACAATTTTCTGCACGCCCGTCTGATCTTCTCGCTGTTCAATCCCTCTCCGATCTTGAGCAGGTTGGCGATGCGCTCCCGCGGATACCTGCCGAGGGACTCAAAGAGCGTTTCCTTCAGCTGCAGCCGGCTCTGCGGATAGAGCGGCCAGGTCGCGCGGGCGAGCTTTTCCAGGTCGGGGATCGCCCGCGGGTCGCCGATCTCGCCCAAGGCCTTGATGATCTCCCCGTTCCACCGGTAATCGGCTTCGAAGAGAACGACCCGCTTGATCCGCGCCAGAACGTCCTCCGTGACGTCTGCGACGCGGTACTGTCCGGCAAGGGCCACTGCCTGCAAAGCGACATCGGGATCGTCCGAAAGGATCGCGCCGCGGAGAAGCTTCACCGAACCGGGGTCCTTGAATTTCAGGAGCGTGCCCAGCGCTTCCATTCTCACGCTTTGTTCCCGATGCTGAAGCAGGGGCTTTATAGAAGGTATCGATGACAACGTGCCGGCACGCCGTATGAAGATGAGAAGGTTCCTGACGTAATAGGCACGCGGGTCGCGCAGCCGATTCTCGGCCTCGCGTATCGCAGGTTCGCCGAACAGACAGAGCAGGTTGAAAAGGACCCGCCTCCCCCCCACGGACTCGTCCCGGCTGAAGATATCCATGAGTCCGGGAACGACATCCGGGCCGAGCGACTGTATCAGGCCGGCCGCTTCCTGTCCCTTGTCCTTCATCCATACCTCGAACGCATGCAGCGCTTGTATGATGAACTCAGGAGCGGCAAAGATCTTTCGCGCTTCCGCGGCGGCTTCCCGTATGCCTTGGAGCGGCTTTTCCGACGCATGTTTCCGGAGGGTGTCGGAAATGTCGAAGAGAAGCTCGAAGTTTCCGGTTTCGAGAAACTCGGGCGTGATAGCGACGAGCTTGGCGGCAAATTCCTTATAGTCTTCCTCTTCGATATCTTCCTCCATGAAGGCAAGGAGCGCCCGGCCGATCTGAAAATCAAGATGGGCGTCATCGAGGGTCTTCACATGCTCTTCCAGGGGAAAACCCTCGATGACGACAACGGGGCCCTCCGTCATCTGTCTGAGCATTACTTCGTAGTCGGCCGGCACGTACTCTTCATATTTCTCACGGTCGAAGAGCTTCTGCATGTGTTCCGGCAGGATGATCGGCGCCGAGAGCCCGCCGGGCCCCTGCTTCGACCATTCGTGGCGCTCTCCGGCGGGAACCTCGCCCTGGCGATGGGCCCTGGCCAGCTTTCCCACGAGCCCCGTCAAGGTCGGGGATATTTCCCGTCCCTCGTCGTTCGCCTGGGTGAGCATCTCGATGACCATGTCGTCGGTAAGACCGCCGACGACCTCCTCGGCCCCGGCCAGCGAAGCGCTGGACGATGCGCGCTGAAAGGCCACGGACAGGAATTGCTTCCTGAGTTCGGGGTTCAGGCCCTTGAGGAGCGAATTAAGGCTTGCAAGGGTCTTCGATTGCTCCCGGGTAAGCTCCTTTTTCTCCGCTGCCCCGCGCACGTATGAGGAGATGATACGGTCGTAACTCTGTATCGCAGCGGTCGGATCGAGCTTGCGCTCGTTCAGGAGACGTGCGAGCTCGGACGGATCGATGTCTTCGGCGTCCTTGAGGGAGACCCCCTGACCCGGTCCGGCGAGCGCGCCCGCCGAAAGGAGCGACACAAAATCCTGCCACACGTCATCACCGGACTTTTCAGCCGCTTTTGCCGTGGGTTTGAATATCTCCTCTTCCTCGGTAACGTGAAAGCTGTCGAAATCAATGGCCATGATCCTGATGCGCTGAATGCCGGAGGCGGACATGACCGTTCCTATCCCGCCGGAGGTCCTGATCTCCTCGGGTTTCGTCGTCAGGATGCGGTGAAACCGCACCAGTTCCTCCTTGTCCAGGCCGCTGATGAACGTGACCGCCGCTATCCCCTGCTGGTTCAGGGAAAGCGCGAAGTCGCGATACACGGGGTTCTTCCGGTCCAGATAGTCCTGCCCCACGAGCAGCGTGTCCTTTGCCACTCCCAGCGTCATCTCGGGCCGGACCTCGAACAGGCGCTGCAGGAGTTCAAACGCGCGGTCGATGCTGCGCGTGATCTGAATGTGGCCGGCCGGGTAAATGCCGACGTTCTTTCGCGAGATGTTCAGTTCGATGACGGCTTCCGACAGGAGCCTGGTGTCAAGGGGCAGTTCCCGCTCAACAGACTGCTGTTGCGGAGGAGCTTGAGGTTCTTTCTTTTCCTGATTGTCCATATTTTGAATTCTGGAGTAAGTAAGCGAATACGATTATGTCTTTCCTTGAAAATCGGAATTCATCGCAGATGCCTGTACGAACCTCATTGTGCTGCCGGGAGCTTCAATTACCTTTTTATTATCTCGCCTTTGAACATATTATAAACGGATTTATTGATTTTTTCACCGTAATAATGGGCCGCCGGGAAGCTAAAGAAATGAGCGGGTCAACCCGTAGTCTTTCTGCAATACAACGGTTCCCGTACAGATCATCCCTGTCCCGGGTACTACCGGCGCTTATGCTATAATCAAGGGGTGGTCTGATCAAGGCTTTTTTCTGAAAACAGACGGAGATTCTCATGATCTTCAGGGTCTTCGACAAAGATGAATTAAAAAAGTTATTCGATCGCCTGGCTGCCGAAAACACCGTCGTCGGGCCCGTGCGATCGGGAACGGACCGCAACGCCAGGCCCCTGTACTCCTTTGAACCAGTTTCCGATTTTACCCGTTTACAGCTGGGCTACACAACGACAAAACTGTCCGCCAAACGGTATTTTCTGCCCTTCCGGGAAGACCTTGCCTCCTTCCGGATCGAGGGGAAGGACTGGCAAAAGGACATCGACTACCACAGCGA
Organism: Nitrospirota bacterium; assembly: GCA_963790205.1. Taxonomy (GTDB): domain Bacteria; phylum Nitrospirota; class UBA9217; order UBA9217; family UBA9217; genus CAWBNQ01. The sequence goes on along the minus strand of CAWBNQ010000011.1, from coordinate 2,517 downwards.
CCGCCCCACGGTCTTCTTCGGCCTCCATGCCTGCGACATCAATGCCCTGAACAGGCTCGACAAGGTCCTCATGGGCAGCATTTACCCCATGCCCTATTATACGGCCAAGCGCAAGAACATGTTCATCATCGGCATCGGATGCGAACCCCAGCCTTTCTGCTTCTGCAGGTCCATGGGGTCAGACACGGTGCTTCACGGCTTCGACCTGTTCATCACCGACATCGGCGACGCCTGTTTCGTCGAGGTCCTTTCCGCGACAGCCTATCACATCCTGGAAACCGTGAAGACGCGGGAGCCGGATGAACACGACCACATCCAATACCGGAAGGCCGTCGAGGAGAAAAAGTACAAATTCACCGCCCGCGTGGACACAACGGACCTGACCAAGATCCTCGACATGGAGTTCCAGGCCCCGGTGTGGAAGCAGTGGGGCGACAAGTGCCTGGGATGCGGGACCTGCGCGAACGTCTGTCCCACCTGCTATTGCTACGGCGTGGAAGAGACCGTGGACATCGATCTCCGGGGGGCAAAAAAGACCAAGACGCTCTACTCCTGCAACCTCGTGGACTTTGCCGAGGTGGCGGGCGGCCATAACTTCAGGCCCGAGCGGCACACGCGGCTCAAGTACCGCTACTACCACAAGCACCGGGGCTTTGTCGAGGCCTACGAGGAGTCCCTCTGTGTCGGCTGCGGCCGCTGCGGCGAGGCCTGCCTGGCGGGCATCACGGTCCCGGAAGTGATCGCAAGCGTCCGCGGGGAGGAGGCCGTCGTATGGAAACAAGGCTCCCGTTCATAGACCTGAAAGCCCACCCCCATCACGGCCGCATCCGCAAGCATGATCTCGGCATGTTCGAATATGCTTTCAAGGCCGAGATCACGAGCGTGCACCGGCTCACGGAAATGGAAAGCCTGTACCGCGTCCGGATCATGGACCCCGATGAACGCAGGCGTTTTTCATTCCAGCCCGGCCAATTCCTCATGCTCGAGGTCCCGGGCGTCGGTGAAGCGCCCTTCAGCATTTCCTCCCCTCCCAGCAGCCGCGGCGACGTGGAACTTTGCATCCGGGACGCCGGCAACCTCACCCATTTTCTGGCAAAGGCCGAACGCGGCATGCGCGTCGGGGTCCGCGGCCCCTTCGGCACCGGCTTCCCCGTGGAGCAAATGCACGGGGGGAACGTTCTGCTCATTGCCGGCGGCCTCGGGCTGGCTCCGCTCCGTTCGCCGATCGGGTACGTCCAGGAGAACCGGAACCTCTTCAACAACGTGGACATTGTGTACGGCACGAAGGACCCCTCGCGGCTCCTGTTCACGTTCCAGTACGACCTGTGGCGCAAGGACGACATCGGGATGACCATCATCGTCGAAAAACCCGATGCAACATGGAAAGGCCCCGTGGGTTTCATACCAAAGGTCATTGAGCGGATGTCCGCCGAACGGGATGAATCTTTCTACCAGGACACCCATGCCATCGTCTGCGGGCCGCCGGTAATGTTCAAGTCCGTATGCAACCTGCTTACCAGGCTCGGCATCCCCATGCAGAAGATGTTCGTTTCCCTCGAGCGGCGCATGCACTGCGGCATGGGCAAGTGCTGCCGCTGCAATGTGGGCTCGACCTACACCTGCCTGTCGGGGCCGGTGTTCGACTACTGGACCGTGATGAACCTGAAAGAGGCGATCTGAGAACGAACGTACAATTACCGGTATTCACACGGAGGCACAAAGACACGAAGAACGACGAGAAATAAAATCGGTCGTTTTGTTGTACTACTCTGATCTTTTTTTTATCCGCAGACCTTATGATTAAAAAGGCAAGTCTGACTTAAGGTATATTAGGTCTATCCCGGACCAAAATACACCAAAAGGAGACTTGCCATGAATAACGTTAGCAGACTCGATTTCACTGGTCAACAAATTTATGTCGGTATGGACATTCATAAGAAAAGTTGGAGCATCAGTATTTTTACCGATCAGTTCGAGCATAAGACCTTTTCACAACCTCCGGAGGTCGGGGTGCTGGTAAACTATCTCAAACGCAATTTTCCGGGTGCAGCCTATAAGTCGGTCTATGAGGCCGGTTACTCCGGTTTCTGGATACATGACCGGCTTCAGGAGCGAGGCATACAATGTCTCGTGGTCAATCCGGCGGATGTGCCCACAAAAGACAAAGAGCGCGCAGGCAAGACCGACCGGGTGGACTGCCGCAAGCTAGCCCGGAGCCTCAGAAACGGCGACATCGAAGGGATCTATGTCCCTACGCGACCAAAAGTCGAGGACCGCAGCCTCCTTCGTACTCGAAATAGCATGGTAAGGAAACAAACTCGCTGCAAGAACCAGATCAAGTCGATCCTGAGCTTTTACGGTATCGACATACCGGACGATTTCATCAACGGTTACTGGTCCAAACGCTTCATCAATTGGATCGAGTCCGTACAAATGGAGCGGGCCAGCGGCAACCTATCACTCAAGATACACTTAGACGAGCTTAAGCATCTTCGGCATATCATTGCCGAGATGAAC
>CAWBNQ010000010.1:0-157947 GCA_963790205.1 Nitrospirota bacterium | reverse complement strand
GCTTAAAAAAGGCGCCGGCGGACAACTGGCGCGCAGCGCGGGGGCATCCGTGCAGCTTCTGGCCCGTGAAGGTGAGTATGCGACGTTGCGTCTCAATTCCGGGGAAGTACGCATGGTCCGCTCGGATTGCATGGCCACCATAGGCCAGGTGGGCAACCTTGATCATGAAAATATCAGCATCGGCAAGGCCGGCAGGGCCCGTTGGATGGGCATGAGACCGAGGGTCCGCGGCGTTGTGATGAACCCCGTTGACCATCCGCTTGGCGGCGGCGAAGGCAAGTCCTCCGGCGGCAGGCCGGGGTGCTCGCCCTGGGGTCTACCCGACGGGAAAAGGACCAGACATAACAAGGTAACAAGTAAATATATTATATCAAGAAGAACCAAGAGCAGATAACTGAATTGTAAAATGTGGATTGCGGAATGCGGATTTCTAAATCCGAAATCCGAAATTGAGCAGCGGAGGGTACGGTGCCGAGATCAGTAAAAAAAGGCCCTTTCATCGAAGAGAGCCTGATGAAAAAAATAGAGACCATGAACGCATCCGGGGAAAAAAAGATCACGAAAACCTGGTCTCGAAGATCGACGATTACTCCTGAATTTGTAGGGCACACTATGGCGGTGCACAACGGCAAGAAATTCATTCCCGTGTATATCACCGAGAACATGGTGGGTCACAAGCTCGGGGAATTTTCTCCGACCCGCACATTCAAGGCCCATGGCGGATCAAAGGCCGCAGAAAAGGCGAGCGCGCCGAAGTAAGTGTAAGTGGATCGCAAAGCACGCCGTGCATGTAGAGTGAGGATGATCAAATGGAAGCAAGTGCGACAGTCAGACATATACGTATTACCCCGCGCAAGGCGCGGCAGGTTATAGACCTCATTCGGGGTAAAATGGTTGGAGATGCCCTCAATATCCTTACGTTTACGCCGCTCCATGCTGCCCGAATCGTAAAAAAGCTCCTGGATTCAGCGGTAGCAAATGCCGAGCAGAAAAAAGTGGGAGACCTGGACTCGTTGATGGTAACCAAGGCGTACGTGAACCAGGGAGTCACCATGAAGCGCATGAGGGCCCGGGCAATGGGGCGTGGCAATACGATCAGAAAGAGGACCAGCCATATAACCGTGGTCCTCTCAGCATAGTAATTATTACGGAGGCATAATGGGACAGAAGGTACATCCTGTCGGGTTTCGGCTCGGGGTCATAAGAACGTGGGATTCACGCTGGTTTTCTCAAAAGAACTATGCAACGCTTCTGCACGAAGATATCAAGATCCGCAAGATCGTAAAAGAGCGGCTCATGCATGCGGGCGTTTCCAAGATCGAGATTGAGCGCGCCGGACAGAAGGCCAAAATAAACATTCATACGGCCCGGCCCGGAATTATCATCGGCAAAAAAGGCGCCGAAGTCGATAAGCTGAAGAAAGACCTTGAGACCATGACCGGCAAGCAGATGTACATCAATATCCAGGAGATCAGAAGGCCTGAGCTCGACGCTCAACTCGTGGCCGAAAATATCGCGCTTCAGCTCGAGCGCAGGATCGCCTTCCGTCGGGCCATGAAGAAAGCGGTGACCTCCGCATTGCGGCTTGGCGCCCTGGGGATCAAGATCACCTGCGCTGGAAGACTGGCGGGAGCTGAGATCGCCAGGACCGAGTGGTACCGTGAGGGCCGTGTGCCTCTTCATACCCTACGGGCCGACATCCAGTATGGCTTTTTCGAGGCCAAAACCACGATGGGCCAGATCGGCGTTAAGGTATTGATTTACCGGGGTGATGTGCTCCAGAAGCCGCCTGTTGCGGCCGCATAACGTGCTTTTTATTGAGCCACCATCACGGAGATAAAGGAAAGTAAACATGCTGGCACCCAAAAGAGTAAAACATAGGAAAATGCACAAGGGCAGGCGGACGGGGACGGCCTACCGGGGCGCGGAAGTAAGCTACGGTGAGTACGGGCTCAAGGTCATGGAGCCGGGCTGGATTACCAGCAGGCAAATAGAGGCGGCACGTATCGCCATGACGCGGTATGTAAAGCGGGGAGGCAAAATCTGGATACGAATCTTTCCGGATAAGCCGATCACGAAGAAGCCCGCTGAAACACGTATGGGTAAAGGCAAAGGAGCGCCGGAGTACTGGGTAGCAGTGGTGAAGCCTGGACGCGTGCTGTATGAGATGGGCGGTGTAGACGAGTCTGTGGCCAAAGAGGCTTTCCGGCTGGCGGCATATAAGCTGCCGGTTGCCACGAAGTTCGTCGCCCGGGAGGCGGAATTATGAAGACGAGCGCAAAGGACCTTCGCGACCTGTCGAGTGAAGAGCTCCTAGCCAAGGCGGCTGATCTCAAAAAAGAAATATTTAACCTGAGGGTGCAGCAGGCCATGGGGCAGATAGAGAACCCCATGCGCTTGAGGCTGCTGCGCAAGGATATCGCAAAAACAAAAACCGTCTTAAAGGAAAAGTATGGCCGAGTCTAACGAGTCTAAAAAAAGAAAAACCTATATCGGGCAGGTCGTCAGCGATAAGATGGATAAAACCGTGGTGCTCGCGGTCACGAGGCGCATCGCACACGCGAAGTACAACAAAACCATCAAACGCACTACTAAGTTCAAGGCCCATGACGAAAAGAACGAGTGCAAGGTCGGCGATGTGGTGCGGTTTATAGAAACCAGGCCTCTTTCCAAGGAAAAGCGCTGGAAGGTTCTCGAAATCGTCGAAAAAGCCAGCCAATAAACGATACAACAATACTACTGAGTACGATTTTCTGAGGATGAGATATGATTCAGCAGCAGACGGTACTGGATGTCGCCGATAATTCCGGCGCGAAAAAGGTGATGTGTATCAAGGTGCTCGGCGGCACGCGCAAGCGGTATGCGTCGCTCGGTGATGTGATCGTCGTTGCCATCAAGATGGCCATTCCCGAGGGACAGGTAAAAAAAGGTACGGTGGCCAAGGCCGTGGTCGTCCGCACGACAAAGGAAGTGCGCCGGCAGGACGGGTCGTATATAAAATTCGACCGCAACGCCGCGGTGTTGATCAACAATGCAAACGAACCGATCGGGACCCGTATCTTCGGGCCAGTGGCCCGCGAGCTGCGTAAAAAGAACTTTATGAAGATCATCTCGCTCGCGCCTGAAGTGCTGTAGAAGGCGATCAGGAATTTCAGTTTATTTAAAAAGCAGGATTGAAAAAATGCAGATAAGAAAAAACGACAATGTGATGGTGGTCTCCGGCAAGGAGAAGGGCAAAAAAGGCAGAGTGATCGCTGTCTATCCGAGCACCAAGAGGCTTCTTATCGAGAAGCTGAATATGATCAAACGGCACACCCGGCCAACCCAGCAGCTCCGGCAGGGCGGTATCGTTGAAAAAGAGAGCCCGATCTCGGTAGCGAATGTCAAGCTCGTCTGCGCAAAGTGCGACAAGCCAACGACCGTTTCCCGAAAGGCTCAAGGCGATGGACCGCGTGTCAGAGTTTGCAAAGAGTGCAACGAGGTCATTGATTAAGCATGCTGTTTTGATACTGTAGACGGCCAGACTGGTAAAATAGGATAGAGAACTATGGCAGATAAAAAAGATAAGACGAAGGATACCAAGAGCAGCGAACAGAAAAAAGAAGCTCCCAAGGCGCCCAAGGCTGCTGCGAAGCCCAAGGCTCCTGCAAAGGAAGCGAAAAAAGAAGCTAAATCAGCCGGCGGCGCCAAGGAATCACCGGCCCCGAAGGCAGCACCGGTGAAAATCCCGACTCCGCGGCTCAGGCAGAAATATCAGGATGTCGTGGTGCCGGCGATGATGAAGGAATTCAGCTACAGGAATCCCATGCAGGCGCCGAAATTGGTCAAGATTGTGCTTAATGTGGGCCTGGGTGAGGCCATCAGCAACGCCAAAGCTCTCGACTTTGCTGCGGATGAGCTGGGTAAGATTACGGGACAGCGGCCGGTCATTACCAAGGCAAAGAAGTCCATAGCAACCTTCAAGCTCAGGGAAGGCATGGCGATAGGCTGCATGGTTACCCTCAGGCGCGAGCGAATGTATGAATTTCTCGACCGGTTCATCAACGCCGCGCTTCCGCGCATCAGAGATTTTAAAGGCGTGTCGTCGAAGTCTTTTGACGGCCGGGGTAATTACACGGTCGGCATCAGGGAACAGGTTATCTTTCCGGAGATCGAGTTCGATAAAGTCGATTCGGTCCACGGGCTCGATATCGTGATCGTTACCACGGCGAAGACCGATGAAGAGGGCAGGGCGCTGCTCGGTCATCTCGGGATGCCGTACAGGAAGTAGTCCGCTCAGCCGGACGTTACGGAGGAATAATGGCAAAGAAGTCCTTGATAGCGAAGGCATCGAGAGCGCCGAAGTTTAAGGTGCGCGGATACCACCGCTGTCCGCTCTGCGGGCGGTCCCGGGGGTATCTCAGGAAATTCGACATGTGCAGGATTTGTTTCAGGAACAGGGCGCTCAAGGGAGAGATCCCGGGCGTGATCAAAGCGAGTTGGTAGGCAAAAGGGGCTTGAATCAATGATGACCGATCCGATAGCGGATATGCTGACGCGCATCCGCAATGCCAGTAAGGCAAAGCACGAAAAAGTAGACATCCCTTCCTCAAAGTTGAAGGTTGAGATCGCGAAGATTCTCAAGGACGAGGGATTCGTCAAGAACGTGAAGCTGGTAAAAGACCGCAGGCAGGGTGTGATCCGGGTATATCTCAAGTATACCGATGAGGAAATGCCGGTTATCCAGGGCCTGAAGCGGATCAGCAGGCCGGGTTGCAGGGTGTATGCAGGCAACGACGCCATCCCCAAGGTCATGGCAGGGCTTGGTACGGCCATCCTGTCTACGCCGAAGGGGATCCAGACCGGTAAGCAGGCAAAGAAAGATAATGTAGGCGGAGAAGTGCTCTGCCACGTGTGGTAATTTCAGTCTTTGAGTTCGTCGAAATCGTCCTTTAAAGAGTTTAGGAGCTGTCATGTCAAGGGTAGGTAGAAAACCTGTAGAAATGCCGTCCGGGGTCGAGGCCAAAATCGAAACCGGGAAAGTTACGGTCAAAGGTCCGCTGGGAGAGATCAGCCAGTCCATGAATCCGAAGCTGACCGTTAAAAAAGATAATAACAAGCTTGTGGTTGAACGGCCGTCTGACCAAAAGCTCTACCGTGAGCTTCATGGGTTGACGAGAAATCTGATCGCCAATATGGTGACTGGCGTCAGCAAGGGATATGAAAAGACCCTTGATATTACCGGCGTCGGTTTCAAGGCCGCAGCTCAGGGGACAAACCTGATGCTCAGCCTCGGGTTCTCGCATCCGATCGTATATCCCCTGCCGAAGGGGATCAAGGCAACGGTTGACGCCAAGCAGACGCAGATAACGCTTAAGGGTATCGACAAACAACTCGTCGGCCAGATAGCGGCCAACCTGAGAAGCCTGAAGAAGCCTGAGCCGTATAAAGGTAAGGGCATAAAGTACAGCACCGAGGTCATTCATCGCAAAGAAGGTAAAGCCGGCAAGGGCGGCAAATAGCATCAAGATTCTGGCTCATACTCATAGCTGATAACCAAGGGCAAAGAGCGAAGAGCTGATTTAAAATGGAGAGTGAACGTGGCACAAAGCAAGCTTAAGGCCAAACAAAGAAGGCATGCAAGAATACGCAAGAAGGTGATCGGGACTGCAGCGAAGCCGAGGCTGAGTGTCTATAAAAGCCTTAGTCATATCTATGCTCAACTCATAGACGATACGAGCGGCAGGACCATTATTGCAGCATGCTCGGCCGAGAAGACAGTCGCCACCGGATTGAAGCACTGCGGGAATGTTGAAGCGGCCAAGAAAGTTGGCGCTAGCATTGCAGAACGGGCGTTGGGCAAAAATATCAAGGACGTCGTGTTTGACCGCGGCGGTTACCAGTATCATGGATGCGTAAAGGCGCTTGCGGATGCGGCGCGTGAAAAAGGTCTGAATTTTTAGTAAGGGGTAGTTATTCGGAGGCGGCATTGGCAGAGCGATATCGTAAAGATGCGGAAGAAGGCGACGGCCTGAAAGATAAACTGGTCTACCTGAACCGGGTGGCTAAGGTGGTCAAAGGCGGTAAGCGCTTCAACTTCACCGCCCTCGTGGTCGTCGGCGACGGCAAAGGCAGGATCGGCGTGGGTAAGGGCAAGGCAGCCGAGGCGCCGGTAGCCATCAAAAAGGCAGTGGAGCGGGCAAAAAAGAACATGGTTCTCGTATCCCTGAAGGGAGACACGATCCCCCACGCAATACTCGGACACTATGGCGCCGGGAAGGTCTTGCTCAAACCGGCTTCGGAAGGTACCGGTTTGATCGCGGGCGGCGCGAGCAGGTCGGTGCTGGAAGTGGTTGGCGTGCGGAACGTGCTTTGTAAGTCCCTCGGCTCCAGCAACCCGCACAACGTCGTAAGCGCTACGATTGATGGATTGACCAGATTGAGGAGCGCCGAACAGGTGGCAGCGCTTCGGGGCAGGTCCGTAGAGGAGCTTGGATAGGCATGGCAAAATCTGACGCGAAAAAGCTTAAAATCACGCTGGTAAAGAGCGGCATAGCACGACCGGGGAAGCATAAGGTTGTTTTGATCGGACTGGGTCTCAGGAAACTGAACCATTCAGTCGTTCGCATGGATACGCCGCAGATACGCGGAATGATCAACAAGGTTTCTCACCTCGTAAAGGTGGAAGAAGCATAACGTCATCATCATTTAAAAACGAATATAAAATTGACAAGTCAGTGAGTAAACTATGAGATTAGAAGATTTAAAGCCCGCAAAAGGGGCAACGAAAAAAGCAAAGAGGGTCGGCAGAGGGGTCGGTTCCGGCTCCGGCAAGACCGCGGGAAAAGGACATAAAGGACAGAAGGCGCGTTCCGGGGGTGTTAAGGGCGCCGGCTTTGAAGGCGGCCAGATGCCCCTTCAGCGCAGAATTCCGAAAAGAGGGTTTACCAACATATTCCGCAAGGAGTATGCTATCGTGAACCTCGACGACCTCGCCAAGGTGACCGGCTCAGACCCCGTGACGCCCGAGACGCTCAAACAGAAGGGCCTGATCAACGATATGAAAGACGGGCTTAAGGTACTCGGTACGGGTGAACTGAAAACCAAGCTTACCGTGCGTGCGCATAAATTCAGCAAGAGCGCCATGGAAAAAATTCAGGCCGCCGGCGGAAAGGCCGAGGTGATTTAACGCGTGTTTTCCGGTATAAAAAATATATTCAACATCCCCGAGCTCAGGAAACGCGTTTTTTTTTCGCTTTTGATGCTTGCCGTGTATCGTATCGGAGCGCACATCCCGACGCCGGGGATTAAAGGCGAAGCGCTCAGCCAGTACCTGCACCAGGCAGCGGGCGGCTTGATGGGGTTCTTTGATATGTTCTCGGGCGGGGCGCTGTCCCGGGTCACGATCTTTGCCCTCGGCATCATGCCCTATATTACGGCCTCGATCGTGCTCCAGCTTCTTACGGTCGTGATACCGCGGCTCCAGGCGCTGGCAAAAGAGGGCGAGGCGGGCCGCAAGAAGATTACCGAATATACCCGGTACGGGACCGTTCTGATCTCCGGCTTCCAGTCCTTCTGGATGGCGGTCGGCCTCGAAAAGATGGGAGGCGGCGCATTCGTAGAGTCCACAGGATGGTCGTTCCGGATTCTCACCATGATCACGCTGACCGCCGGGACGACCTTCATCATGTGGCTCGGAGAACAAATAACCGAGCGCGGTATCGGCAACGGCATCTCGCTTATTATCTTTGCCGGCATTGTTTCGGGTTTCCCCCGGGCGGTATCGAATACCATCCAGCTTGTCAGGTCGGGCGAGATCGCGTATTTCATGGTGTTTGTCATCATTGCCTTGATCGTTGCTGTCGTTGCCGCTATCATAATCATGGAACGGGGACAGAGAAAGATTGCTGTTCAGTACGCACAACGGATGGTAGGCAGGAAGATATACAAGGGGCAGAGCACTCACTTGCCGCTCAAGATCAACTCGGCTGGCGTGATTCCCCCGATTTTCGCGTCCTCGATTCTGCTGTTCCCGGCTACGATCGCCGGGTTTGCCCAGGTAGGCTGGATACATTCGATTGCCCAACAGCTTTCACCGGGCAGGCCGCTCTATACGACGGTGTACGTGTTAATGATCGTATTCTTCGCGTATTTTTATACGGCGATCGTTTTTAACCCCGTAGATATAGCGGATAACTTGAAAAAATACGGCGGTTTCATCCCGGGTATCAGGCCGGGCAAGAAGACTTCCGATTATCTGTACCGCGTGCTCACCCGCATTACGCTGGGCGGAGCGCTTTATCTGTCGGCAGTCTGTGTGCTGCCGGATATATTCTACAAGGCTTTTAATGTGCCCTTTTATTTCGGCGGGACGTCGCTCCTCATCGTGATCGGCGTCGCACTCGACACGGTATCGCAGATTGAGTCTCACTTGATACAGCGGCATTACGGAGGTTTCCTGAAGGGCGCTTCAGTCAAGGGCAGGCGTTGATCGTCCTTTTGTCCCATGATTATCCTCAAGTCCCGTCAGGAGATAGAAAAAATACGCAAGGCCTGCCTGATCGTCGCAAGCGTTTTAGACGATATTCGCGATCTGATCAGGCCGGGTATCACTACCCTTGCCCTAGATGAATTTGCCGAGAAGGTAATCGTATCATCGAAGGCGCAGCCTGCCTTCAAGGGCTATCGTGGATACCCGAAAACATTGTGTACTTCTCTGAACGATCAGGTGGTGCACGGCATCCCTTCGAGGAATGTTATCCTCCACGAGGGCGATATTATCAGCGTCGATGTGGGGGCGATTGTCGAAGGTTTCTATGGTGACGCGGCAAAGACCTTTCCCGTCGGCAAGGTGGCCCCGGAAGCAGAGCGTCTGATCAAGATAACGGAAGAAGCGTTGCATAAAGGGATCGCAGCGGCGCTGCCGGGAAACCGGCTTTACGACATCTCTGCAGCCGTACAAAGTCATGTCGAGTCGAACGGTTACTCGGTGGTACGGGAATTTGTAGGGCACGGCATCGGAAGAAATATGCATGAGGACCCCCAGATCCCGAACTTCGGTGAGCGGGGGCAGGGACCGAAAATAAAGTCCGGCATGGTATTCGCCATTGAACCGATGGTCAACAGGGGCGGCAGTGCAACGGTGGTAAAGGAGGATGGCTGGACAGCGGTGACCGCAGATGGAAGCCTCTCTGCGCACTTTGAACATACCCTGGCAGTGATGCCGGAAGGTCCGTGGATACTGACACAGAAATAGAGCATGCTGCTGGCGGCCATTACGGTAGCCCGGTGAGAAAATTTGAGAGGATATGGCTAAAGAAGACTCCATAGAAGTACAAGGCACGGTTCTGGAAACACTCCCCAATGCCATGTTTCGCGTAGAGATAGAGAACGGCCATAAGATACTCGCTCACATATCAGGCAAGATGAGGATGCACTTTATTAAGATATTGCCGGGAGACAAGGTGACTGTGGAACTCACCCCCTATGATCTGACGCGAGGCAGGATTACCTACCGGTTTAAATGATACCGGGAATGCGGGTCGGAAAAAATACAGAACGGGATGGTAGCAATTATGAAAGTTCGCTCATCAGTACGAAAAATTTGTCCAAAATGCTCAATTATTCGCCGCAAAGGCATTGTGCGTGTTATCTGTGAGAATGCACGCCATAAGCAGCGTCAGGGATGATAAAACCAATTTCGAAATCCTAAACCGTTCACCGCATAGGATTTCGGGTTTAGTGTTTCGGATTTGTTTACCGTGAGGAGGAAACGTGGCACGAATTTCCGGTGTTGATTTACCGAAGGACAAAAAAATAGAGATCGGTCTTACCTATATCTACGGCATAGGTCCGTCATCGGCAAAAAAGATTCTTGCGGAGACGGGGATTGACCCCACCACCAAGAGCGGGAACATTACCGAATCCGATATCGTGAAGATCCGCGCTATTCTTGATCGCGACTATACGGTGGAGGGAGACCTCCGGAGAGATGTTACGATGCACATCAAGCGTTTGATGGACATCGGCAGCTACCGCGGTCTCCGGCATCGCAGGGGATTGCCGGCGCGGGGACAGAGGACAAAGACGAACGCAAGGACGCGAAAAGGACCGAAGAAATCCGCGATGTCGGGCAGAGGCAAGAAAAAAACGCTGGCGAAGAAGTAACACGCTCAGTGTTGAGGCTGATGACCCCGGGTGTGCAGGCAGCGGCATACGGTGTATTTCAATGAGGAGGAGTGATGGCCAAGAAGGGCAAAGAGAGAAAGAACGTGGCCAATGGGATAGCGCATATCCATGCATCGTTTAACAATACAATCGTAACGATCACGGATACGGCAGGAAACGTTATTACGTGGTCGAGCGCCGGCAATAAGGGCTTCAAAGGATCGCGGAAAAGCACGCCGTTTGCCTCACAGCTTGCTGCGGAGACTGCTGCAAAAAAAGCCATGGAGCACGGCATGCGGCAGGTAGAAGTCTACGTCAAAGGTCCGGGTACGGGCCGTGAGTCGGCCATTCGCTCAATTCAGGCGGCAGGGCTTGAAATTGTGGCGATAAAAGATGTAACGCCTATCCCCCACAACGGGTGCAGGCCGCCGAAACGAAGAAGGGTGTAGACGGCATAGCCGCATTGAAAATTGGAAATTGTAAATTGGAAATTTAACGATAAAAAGAGAACTAGATTCGCAATTTAAAATTTTCAATTTTCATTTTACAATTCTCGCAAAGCGAGAAACGGAGGAACCACTTGGCACGGTATATAGGATCAGTCTGCAAGCTCTGCAGGAGAGAGGGCGTCAAGCTCTTTTTGAAGGCCGAGCGCTGTTATACGGACAAATGCGGCATTACCAGGCGGAGTTATCCGCCGGGACAGCATGGTCAGGGACGCGTAAAACATTCCGAGTACAGTTTACAGCTCAGAGAAAAGCAGAAAATCCGTCGCATTTACGGAGTTCTTGAACGGCAGTTTCGCGGCTATTTCGAGAAGGCGGAGCGCATGAAGGGCATCACCGGAGACAACCTCCTGCAAATCCTGGAGCGCAGGCTTGATAGCGTGGTACAGCGGATGGGGTTCGCCGGGGCCAAGAAGGAGGCGCGGCAGCTGGTACGGCACGGGCACTTGCTCGTGAATGGAAGAAAAGTCAATATCCCTTCGTACCTGCTCAAGGCAGGAGATGTCGTGGAACTGCGTGAAAAGAGCAGAAACATCGCCCAAATACAACAGACGCTAGCCGCAGTGGAGAAGCGCGGTTTCCCTAGCTGGCTCGAGATCGATAAGGCTCAGTTCAAGGGCAAGGTGCTGGCATTGCCGGCCAGGGATGAATCGACGATGCCGACGGTTAAAGAGCAGTTGGTGGTCGAGCTTTATTCTAAGTAGGCCCGGGCACCTAAGAGTACACCACTTCAGGAGACTGATCGGCGTCCGCAGGGATGCGGCGCCCGCAGGTCTTATCATAACAGTCTCTTAAAATGTTTTTTCACTCCGCTATGGAGGAATAATGCTCAAAAAAGCCAAAGATTTCCAGATGCCTAAAAAACTACAGTATGATCCAAAAAAAATAACCGACACGTACGGAAAATTCATCGCTGAGCCGCTGGAGCGAGGCTTCGGGACCACCCTCGGGAATTCACTGCGCCGGGTGCTTCTGTCGTCTCTTGAGGGTTCGGCCATCACTTCATTGAAGATTGCCGGAGTGCAACACGAATTTTCGAGCATCTCCGGTGTTATTGAAGACACCACCGACCTGATTCTCAACCTGAAAGAGATAAGGTTGAAGCTCCATACCGACAAATCCAAGACGCTTACGCTCAAGGCTAAAGGGGCGGGCGCTGTTACGGCAAAAGATATCGAGGCCGATGCCGAGGTGGAGATCCTGAACCCTGATCTTCACATTGCCACAATCGACAAAAACGGAAAGCTTGAGGTTGAAATGCGCGCCCGCCGGGGCCGGGGCTACGTCGCTTCGGACAAGAACAAGGAAGCGGGGCAGCCGATCGGCGTTATCCCGATCGACTCCATCTTCTCGCCGATCCGGAAGGTTAACTTCAAAGTGGAGAATGCCCGGGTGGGACAGGAGACGGACTACGATAAGCTCGTCCTCGAAGTATGGACCGATGGGAGCATCCGTCCCGACGATGCCGTGGCCCATGCCGCAAAACTGTTGAAGGACCACCTGTCCATTTTTATTCACCTGCCCGAGGAAGAAGAAGAGGTCCCGGCCATGGAAGAGGAGATCAAAAAGACTCCTTCGTTCAACGAGAACCTTCTGCGCAGCGTGAATGAACTGGAACTCTCCGTACGGGCGGCTAACTGTCTAAAAAATGCGGGAATTGAGACGATTGCGGAAATGGTGCAGAAGACCGAGAGCGAGATGCTCAAAACCAAGAATTTCGGCAGAAAGTCCTTGAATGAAATTAAAGAGATACTCGCCGAGATGGGCCTTTCACTGGGAATGAAGGTTGATGATAAAATCGTTGCCGAGGCCAGAAGGCTTCTGGCGGAAAAGCCGAGCGAGGCATAATACAATTACCGGTAAGAGAAGGATGCTGATATGAGACATGGATGCGCAGGCAGGCAGTTTGGAAGAGATACGAGCCACCGGAAGGCGTTGCTCAGGATGCTCGTTACGTCGCTGCTCAAAAACGAAAAGATTGAGACGACGGTCGCGAAAGCCAAGGAAATTCGTCCCTTGGCCGAAAAAATGATTACGCTTGCCAAGCGTGGGGATTTGCACGCGCGTCGCCAGGCCCTCAGCTTCATCAACGATGAAATAGTGGTGAGGGGGTTATTTACGCAGATCGCACCGCGCTTTACCGCTCGCAGCGGGGGATATACAAGAATTGTGCTGACGCGGACCAGATTCGGGGACGCTGCTCCGATGGCCGTTATCGAACTGGTCGAACGCCAGAAAAAAGAAGGCGCAGAACCCAAGGAAACTAAAAAGGCCAAGACTTCGTAACAGAGTAGTCCGGGATTGTTACGCGCACTAGGCCGGCAGGATAGTGGATATTATTCGCTCCGGTCATCGACTGCCGGATGATATGCAATGTGATGAGAAGGCAAGGGATTACCCTTGCCTTTTTTTATTGCGTTTACAGGAAGTTGCTTTTATGTTACTATAAAACAACTCATGTAAATGGCGCGCTCTATGACGGATACAAGAAACATACTCTCTATTTTATCAGAGTGGGCCCGCCGTGCCATCGCACGCTGGTGGGGAAGCGTCGGATGCAGGGTGTCTTTTTTTATGTCCACCGCTCTTGTTCTGGTCGCCGTGCTGGTTGGCGCTTTCTTTTTTTGGCAGGGGAAAAAGGCGCTTGATGCAGAAATACAAGGTAGGTCGCTGTATATGGCCAAGGAGTTCTCTGCATTAGCCGTTGATGACATCATTACCGGCAATAAGCTCGATCTTTACAAGAAGCTAAAGCCTCATTTCGCAGGACATGAAGACACGTCATACGGCGGCGACCTGCTCTACCTTATGGTATATAACCCTAAGGGGGAACTCCTCATCGGGAGCAACGCTGCAGGAGCATTTTTTAACAGCGATTCCTCTTCCGCCCTGCTTTCCTTCGGCAACCGAACTGTGTTGAACGAAGCAGCGTTGAGTCGCGAAGCGAGACAGACGCAGGGGCCTCGTTTCATCAAAAAAGCCGTGATCTGCGATCTCACAGTTCCTGTTCTGGCAGGCAATGAACGGGTTGGCTTTGTGCGCGTCGGCATCACCAGCCAAAGATATGAAAAGAAATTATTCGGGATCGCGAAGCAAGCCGTCATCGTTCTGCTCGGTATTTTCCTCGCTGGCGCGGCGTTCAGCCAGATCATCGCCCTAGGCATTACCAGACCCATTTTACAGCTTAGTGATGCAGTTGAAAAGCTCAGCCAGCAGAATTGGGACTCCCCGCTTCCCGTCAAAGGGAGGGACGAAATCAGCAAGCTTGGCCGTGCGTTCAATCAGATGGCGCTCGCCTTGAAGCAACGGGAACTCAGCCTCTCACGTGGCAATAAGGACCTGTTCATCCTCCACACTGCAGGATTCGATCTTATGGAAAGCCTCGATCTCGAAGCGATGCTCGTCAAAATTGCCGCACGGGCTGAAGACCTCGTAAGGGCGGATACGACCTCGGTGGCCATCATTGACAGCAATATTCGAATGTTAAAATATATGGGAGTATATGGGAGCAAGGCTAAGGCGCTGAAGGACATGGATATACCTCTGGAGGGCGGCGGGATCTACAACTGGCTCGCCTGTTACGGTACGCCGCTTTTGATACCGGACGCGCAGTCCGATTTCCGGCTTGACAGCAACCTCATGAAATCCCTCGGCATCAAATGCATTATGATAGTCCCGCTCTGGTCGTCGAACACGATGACGGGCTTGCTGACCGCTGTGAACAAAAAAGGCGGCACCTGTTTCGACAAGCATGATCTCAGGCTCTTCACGGTATTTTCCAACTTGGTTGGCGCTGCGCTGCAGAATGCCTCGCTTTATACCGACCTGATGGGAAAAATGAGCGAGCTGCATAACGCCCAGGAACAGTTGGTGCATTCGACCAAGATGGCTGCCATCGGAGAGCTGGCAGCCAATGTGGCACATGAGGTCAATAATCCGCTCACGAGCGTGCTCGGCTATACGACCCATCTTCTGAAGACACTTGAACTGCCAGACTCGCCGAAGAGGGTCCTGGGGATGATGGAACAGGAAACCCTGAGGGTGAGAAAAATTATCCGCAATCTCCTCGATTTTTCGCGCCAGAAGACATCATGGATGCAACCGTCCGACATCGTGTTGCCGCTCAAGGAAACGGCGGCTTTTGTTCAAGGTGCTGCTGAGTCGGCATCAGTGAAAATACACGAAGAATACCGCGAATCGCCCGTCATGGTAAGCATCGATACCAACGAGATGAAACAGGTATTTATCAACATCATCAATAATGCGTTTCAAGCCATGCCGCGGGGCGGCGACCTTCGAATATGTCTCACTACGGGGGCCCATCACGAGGCCCTGATAGAGTTTGCCGATACCGGCGTCGGTATTTTGCCGGAAAACAGGAAAAAGATTTTCGAGCCTTTTTTCTCCACGAAAGAAAATGGAGATGGTACCGGACTCGGACTTTCCATCAGCTATCGGATTGTTCAGAACCACGGGGGCAGAATCGAGGTCGAGAGCGAGGTCGGGAGGGGAACTGTGTTTAAGGTTTTTCTTCCGCTCTATAAAAGACCTGTCTTGATGCCTCGACAACAAAAAATTTAGCCGGAGAAGACGATGATACGTTTCAGGGTAATCATTGTTGTGCTGATTGTTTTTGCCGAGCTTGCGACCGGTTGCGAAAAATCGCAGCGGGAGCGCCATTTGGAAAAGGCGTTTGGACAACAAGAGCTTCTGATCGGACTGATCCCTGAACAGAACGTTTTCCGCCAGCGTGAACGCTACCAAGTCCTTAAAAAGTATCTCTTCGATAGACTCGGAATCACTGTTAATTTTACCAGCCTGAGCAGGTATGGTAATATCACGGAGCACTTTTCCTCTGAAAAGATGGATGGTGCTTTTTTCGGCAGTTTTACCTATGCTCTGGCCCACCGTCAGCTCGGTGTCGAACCTCTTGTCAGACCGGTAAATCTTGATGGAACTTCAACCTACCATGGTTACATCTTCGTACGAAAGGACAGCGGCATCAGGAGTGCCGCAGATATGAAAGGCAAGCGCTTCGCCTTTGTCGAGCGTGCGACCTTGGCCGGCTATCTATTTCCGCTGGCTTACTTTAGGGTGCATGGGATTTCCAACCCGCATACTTTTCTCGGAGAAAGCTTTTTCGCCGGCAGCCATGATGCCGCCATATTGGCGGTGCTGAACAAAGAAGCGGACATCGGCGCAGCCAAGAATACCATCTATGATCAACTGTCCGCCGAAAATCCCCGGATTGAGAAGGAGCTGGTTATTCTCGCAGCTTCCGGCGTTGTTCCTCAGAACTGTCTTGCGGTGCGCAAAGACCTCGACCCGGAACTCAAGAGCGCGCTCCAGCAGGCGCTGCTCGAGATGGATACGAACGATGAAGGGACGGAGACATTGCGAAGATTCGGCGCCCGCGGTTTTATTGAAACGCGGGACAGCGATTATGAGTACCTCTATAAGCTTGCGTCGCAGGTGAGCATTGATTTTAAAACATACCGTTACGAAAACAGGTGACTGAGAGCGATCAATGAAAAAAAGAATTCTCATAGGGTTCGCTTCACTGCTCCTTATATTCTTGACAGGAAGCCTGATTGCCGTCGTGTACATCACCAGGACCACGCAGCGGATGGACCGCCTGATCCTGCTCCATCAAGTAGAAATCCTGCGCGAAGATCTCATCATTCACGTCCAACAGGTTCAATCGAATATTTTCCGCAACAAGACGCGAAACGGCGGTGATGTCGACGTGCTTGTCGCCCAGGTGCAGGAGATGGACAAAGTCATGGATTCCTGCGTAGGGTGCCACCATTCGCCGGAGCTGACACAGGGGCTTCTCGGGATGCGCGATATGGCGAACGATTACAAGACCGCCATCAGCCGTCTCGTAACCGCCTCTGCGAACCCCGCGAAGATCGCGGCGCTTGAACGCAGGGCGCAGGATCTGGGGCAGGAACTTATTACGATGACCCAGGGCATGGCCTTCGCGGCAAATGTCCGATTGCAGCAGAAGACACAAGAAACGATGGGCACCATCCGAGAGGTGCGGACCGTGCTATGCGGCACGCTCCTGCTCGGTTTTCTTCTTGCGCTCGTGGCCACGGTTGTCCTCGCAAAAAGCCTCGATGGAAGGCTCAGGAAGCTTCTTGAGGCAATAAGGCGTATCTCACGCGGAGAGCTTCAGTATCGGGTGGATATCCATGACAGCCCCGGCAGTGAATTCCGTGAGCTGGGAGAGGCCTTCAATGAGATGACGCGGAACCTGCATCAGTCTCAGCGGCAGCTTGTACAGAGCGCCAAACTTGCCGCCATCGGAGAACTTGCCGCGAACATCGCCTATGAGGTCAATAACCCGCTTACGGGCGTGCTCGGTTATACCGGATTGCTGCTCAAGTCCGATGACATCCCAACGGACAAAAAGGAACATCTCAAGACCATTGAGCACGAGACTCTGCGCGCCAGAGAGATTCTTAAGAATCTTCTGAACTTTGCCCGCCGGAGACCGCCCCTTCTGGTGAAGACGGATGTCCGCAGTCTTGTACAGGATACGCTGAAGTTCCTCAACGGGCAGGCACGCCCGACGAATGTCAAGATAATAGCGGAATGCACGGACGGGCTTCCGGCTGTGGCGGTGGACCCCGACGAAATGAAAAACGTTTTTGTCAACCTCATTAATAATGCATTCTTCGCCATGCCAAGCGGCGGCACGTTCAGGATCCGATGCGTGAACGGCAGGGATATGGCGGGTAAGGAGGTCGTGGTCGTTGAGTTCATCGATACCGGGGTCGGCATTCCTGAATCTCAGCTGGATAAGATATTCGACCCCTTCTTCACCACGCGGCTTGAAGGAGAGGGAACGGGTCTCGGTCTGTCGGTCAGTTATATGATCGTTCAGAATCATGGCGGCCGGATCGAGGTCGAAAGCAAGGTGGGTGAGGGATCCACCTTTCGCGTGTATCTGCCTGTGGAGAGGAAAATGCCGGGTCTCGCATCGGGCCTCTAGCTTGTCATCGTAAGCGATCAAACAGCAAAACATGACGGTAACTCGAGAGAAACTGAAGGAGCAGCAATGTCAGGAGAAAAGATACTCGTAGTTGATGATGAAGAAATGATCAGGGACCTCTGTTACCATATTCTGACCACGGAAGGGTACCTGGTGACCACGGCCCCCAACGGGACGGCGGCGTATGAAGCGCTGAGCCGGAATGATGTGGATATGCTCGTTACGGACATCAAAATGCCCGGCATGGACGGGCTCGAGTTGTTTGAGCGCGTCAAGCAGCTGAACCAGGACATTGTAACGATTTTCATTACGGGACACGGCACACTCGATACGGCCATCGAGTCCCTCATGCGGGGCGTTGACGGGTTCGTCCTCAAGCCCTTCACTCAGGAAGAGCTGCTCGGAGCCGTGGAACGGGCGATAACCCGCAGCCGGCTGCAAAACGAGAATATCAGGCTTAAGGCGCTTATCCCCCTTTTTGAAATCAGCAAGCTCCTCGTGACCGAAATCGACCTCGCCAATCTGTTCAAGATCATCACGGAAGTCCTTGTCCAGGAATTTTCGGTGGACCGGGTCTCGTTGATGCTCATCGATGAGGCAAGCGGTGATTTGCTCATACGGGCCTCTCACGGGCTTCCGACGGACATGGCCATGAAGGCCCGGCGCAAGACCGGTGAGGGAGTGGCCGGGCTGGTGCTCAAGAACAAGAAACCACTTATTATTACGGCCGGGAAACATCCTGATCAGGACGTAATGGCTGCCATTAACAGAGAAGATATGCTATCCTCTTCCATGTCAGCCCCGCTGATCGGGAAGAACAAGGCGTTCGGGGTGCTCAACGTAAGCAAGTTCTCGGGCGCGCCGTTCAGCGCAAGCGATCTTCAGGTGGTGCTCATTCTGTCAAGCCAGGTCGTGACCGCCATGGAAAATGCGGCGCTTTATGAAGACCTGAGGGAAAACTACTTCCGTACCGTGCAGGCGCTCGTGGCGGCGGTGGAGGCCAAGGACCCCTATACGCGCTGGCACTCGACCAATGTGGCGAAATATGCCGTGGCGGTAGCACGAGACCTGGGCATGAGTCCCACGCAGCTTGAAGAGATGCACATCGCCGCGATCCTGCACGATGTGGGGAAGATCGGCATCAGCGAGCTCATTATCAGCAAGCCGGCCCGGCTGAGCCGTGAGGAGTTCGACATCATGAAAGAGCATCCCGCACACGGGATCAGGATCCTGGAACCCATCGGTTTTTCTTCCACCATTATCAATGCCATCTCTCAGCATCATGAACGCTACGATGGGAAAGGCTATCCCCGGGGGCTTTCCGGCGAGCAGATTACGCTCCCGGCAAGAGTGCTCAATGTCGCTGATACGATCGATGCCATGGTCTCCGAGCGGCCCTACCGCGGGACCATTTCGAGCCAGGAAGTGCTCCTGGAGCTTGAGCGCGAATCGGGCCGCCAGTTTGACCCAAAAGTGGCTGAATCCGCCCGGCGCCTGATCGAAAAAGGTCTTTTGAAGCTCGGGATGCATACCTATCACCAGTATGCGTCCGGGACGGACAAGGAAGACAGAGGACAGAAGACGGAAAGCAGGAAGTAGGAAGGAAGCAGAAAAACAGACTAAAGGCCCTTATACATCCTCATTTATCCGACGTTCCGCAGACGTTCGCCGTGCATGGCGACAGCAGCCGCTGCCTGAGCTTCTTGCTTGTGAGGGAAAGGAGCAGAAGGAACAGGACCGAGAACCCGAGAGAATTGAAGACGCGGTTCTCCCGGCCGATGATATTTTCGAGCACCAAGACGGGGAACACCACCATCATGAGCAGCCAGCCTTCTCGGTAGCCGAAACAATAGGCCTCCTTGCCCGCCATGCCCGCGGCACCCGCGCATACAAAGCCGACCCCGGCAATTATGGCCGACCCTGCGTACTGCTCCGGTCCGACGAGGTACGCAACCACCTGAAGCACGAGTCCGATAAGCACCGACCCTAGTACGATCTTCCTGACCCAGGACATCCAGACGAGAAGGTAAGCGGCAGAGAGGAGTACGCCGAGTTCGAAGAGCATGACCCCGGCGGTGTAAAACGGATTCTCCAGCGGATACAGAACGGCCAGCACGGCCGCGCCGAGCACCTGCAGCACGAGCCCAGCCCGGTAAGAGATATCATGCCGCCTGCCGTAGGCGAGGCCGGCCATGGATACCTGTTCTTCAAGGGTGGGAGTGGTTGACATGGGTTACGTTATAGCATGGGGGCTTTCCTTATGCAAGAATAAATTCCAATACCTGCTCCAGATCGAGATGCAATTTGCAAGGAGGTATGGGAACGAGGAGCTATTTCATGAAAAAAATGGCCATTAACGGGCTGGGGCGCATCGGCCGCCTGGTCCTGCGCCTCTCTGTAACGAACCCGCCGAAGCATGTCACTCTTGTCGCGGCCAACAGTCCGGCACCGGTCGAGGAGCTCGCCTATCTGATCAGGTACGATTCCGTTCACGGACGGGCCCCGTTCGAGCTCAAGACCGGCCCGGATTATCTCGATATCGGTCCCCGGAGAATAGCCATTTTCCACGAGAAAGACCCTGAAAACCTGCCGTGGCATACGAACAAGGTGGACCTGGTCCTGGAGTGCACGGGACTCTTTCGAAAGAGGGAAGATGCAGAAAAACACCTGACAGCCGGGGCATCGAAAGTCATCATCAGCGCGGAAGCGAAAAACGAGGACCTTACCGTTGTGCTGGGAGTGAACGAGAAATTATACGATCCTGAAAAACATCGTATAATCTCGAATGCTTCCTGTACCACCAACTGCCTGGCACCCGTGGCCAAGGCGCTGAATGACGCCTTCGGGATTGATTACCTCACGGCAACAACGGTCCACGCTTATACGTCCAGCCAGGCAATCATAGACAGGTCCTCCCCCAGACACCGGCGGCGTGGCCGGGCCGCAGCCGTGTCGCTGATACCGGCCAGCACGGGGGCCGCAACGGCAACGGAACGCGTTCTCCCGGAGCTCAAAGGGAAAATATCCGCCGTCGCCGTGCGCGTTCCGGTTGCCAACGGGTCGCTCATCGACATTACGGCGCGGGTAAAGAAAGACGTGACGTCGGAGATGGTGAACGCCGTATTTAAACGGTTTGCCGAAGGAGAAATGAAAGGCATTCTGGGATACACCGAAGACGAACTGGTGTCCGCTGATATTATCGGGGACGAGCATTCGGGTATTGTGGACGCCAACGCCACCAAAGTCATCATGGACAAGGTTGTCAAAATGCTCGTGTGGTATGACAATGAATACGGATACGCGCGGCGCCTGCTCGACCTTGCCGATTACATCTCTCACTGATGCCCCGGGTCCGGGCGTAATCTGATGACCGTGAGACCGACGGTCACGCTCAACAGGGGCCGCCGCAACCGTTCAAGGCCAGTGCGTAAATTCCCTTTCATTCAGTGCGAAATTTCCGCAACAATTTCACCTTGACTCCTATCCATCCTTGCGTGATAATCAACGTCATCAAACATTAGCCATCCTGCCGCAGAGAACACAGAGTTGATCTTGTAACTTAATAAATAAGGCCTTTCTCTGAGCCCTCTGCGACCTTGGTGGCTGGAGAGGATTTTTTTTGGAAAAATCGGAGAACTATGAAGGCGACAGATAGAAGAACGGTATCCCCTCCCTGGCAGGACGAAGTAAGGCGCGTTGCAGCCGGCATACGGCGGCGCGTGCTCGAGCATACGATCAGAAACAACGGAGGGTATCTTTCCCAGGCCTGTTCCTCGGCAGAGATCCTCGCGACCCTCTATGTGAAGGTCATGAATCTCGGAAAGATTGATGTTCCGCTCGTGCCAAAGCCGTTTCCCGGCGTACCTGGCCCGAAAAATCCGGATTACTTTACAGGAGCCGCATTCAACGGCCCCGGTAAAGATCACGACCGCTTCTTCCTCTCGCCTGCCCAGTATGCCCTGGTCCTGTACGCTGCCCTCATCGAGACCGGCCGCATGGCGGAAGAGGGGCTTCTTCAATTCAACAAGGACGGCAGCTCCGTCGAGATGATCGGGGCAGAGCACTCGCCCGGCATGGAGACCATGACCGGATCGCTCGGCCAGGGGATCAGCCAAGCTGCCGGCATTGCCATGGCCAGAAAGAGAAAAGGGGAGAAGGGCCGGGTCTTCGTCTTCATGTCCGACGGAGAGTTCCAGATCGGCCAGACCTGGGAGGCGCTCCAGGTCATGTCCTTCCACATGCTTGACAATGTGACCATTTATGTTGACGTGAACGGTTTCCAGTGCGACGGGAAGATGTGCAATGTCATGGATATCGAACCCCTGGACAAGAGGATCGAGTCCTTTGGTGCGCGGGTGTTTCGGATGGGCGGTCACGATATCAAAAAGGTTGCCGAGGCCGGAGCAGTGACACCGGACGGCAGGCCGATCGTTGTGCTGTGCGACACCGATGCCGCGCGGGGGCTTGAGGTCCTGAAATCACGCGTTCCGAAAATGCACTATGTCCGCTTTACGAGCGAAGAGGAAAAGGGCCGCTACAGGGACGCTCTGGCTGAACTTCAGGATAAGGTTGAGGTTAAGGGGAATTCTCAACCTCGGCCTGGACCTCAACCTGCTCCTGCTCCACCCGGTTCACCTGAAATTGTTTCACGGGTGCATGCGAGGAACCTCGTCACGTGGGCCGCTGACAAGCCGAAGGTGCTGGTGCTCTCGGCGGATCTCACGAGTTCGACGGAGATCGACCTTTTTCGAGATACGTACCCCGACCGCTTCCTTTCCCTGGGGATTGCCGAACAGAACATGCTGAGCTTTGCCGCCGGTCTTGCGCGGGAAGGGTTCATCCCCTTTGTGCACACCTTCGCGGTCTTCATCTACCGCCGCTCCTATGACCAGATCGCCATGTCCGTTGCCTATCCCAACCTTCCTGTACGCATGATCGGATTCCTTCCCGGCATCACGACGCCGGGAGGCGCGACCCACCAGGCCATTGAGGACATCTCGCTCATGCGCTCGCTCCCGAACATGGCGGTGCTCGAATGCGGTGACGCTGCAGATGTGGAGTCGGTCCTCGATGTGATCGAAACGATCAACGGCCCGGTGTACGTGCGCATGCTTCGGGGCGAGATACCCCGGCTTTTTGACAGCCCGATGAAGTTCGGCAAGGCCAGAGTGATTTCCGAAGGGAGCGATATCACGCTCGTGACCAGCGGCATCATGACCGAAGAGGCGATGCGGGCCGCGCAGGCGCTCCGGAAACGGGGGATGTCGATCCAGCACATGCATATCTCGACGCTCAAACCGTTCAACGACGAGTCCGTACTTGAGGCGATAACGAAATCGCGCTACGGCGTGATCACCATGGAAAACCACACCATCGTTGGAGGGCTCGGCAGCATCATCGCGGAGAAGATGGCGGAAGCAGGCATGGATAAGAAGCTCGCGCGCATCGGTCTTCGCGATACTTTCAGCCATGGGGCGAGCAAACAGTATCTCCTGAAAGAACACAAGATGGACGCGCTCTCCCTGATCAAAGAGGTGGAGGCGATGAGCAGACAGCAGTTCGATGTTTCCGAGGACGAGCTTGCCAGGACCCATATCACGGCGGTCCACAGCGCGGCGAAGGCGGAGGCGTTGTAGGCCAACAATAGCACATAATAAAATGCTTATTCAGTTCTAACGATTCGAGATCAACGAAAGCTCACGATAACACATTCCCAAGCTTGGTGCGAGTGTCCTGGATATAGCTCCGCATGTCCGAAACCATGCTATGAATCGTAAGGGAAGAAACTTTTGTTCCATAGGAGATTTGAAGTAATCGCAATATCTTGCGAATCTCAACAAGGCAATCCTTTATAATCGTTTTCTCATTCTTTTTACAGGATTTCAAGTCTTTCGATATAAATCCGTTAATACTGTCCTTCAACTCAAAAATGAACGCCCCACAATTTAATGATTTTTCCCATTCCGTTGATTTCATCTTACAAATGTGCTGTACGTCAGCCTCAAGCTTCATCAGAAAACGATATGATGCGGTTTTTTGGGTTAAGTTATTAATGACCACGAGCGTTGTCTCCTATAGGTTGAACTCTATTGAGATTACAGCATTGTGTCAAATAATGTCAAGATAATTGGGACGCTCCGATTTATCATGGGTGTGTTATAATTTTCAATGGCAACACGTAGCACCCAGGAAGGTTGCTCCCCTAACACATAACGTACATCGTCTCCTTGAAGGAGGAAGTCAACCCCGCGAGGTATAAGGTGCGCTCTCATCCGGACGTTAAAGAGCTGACCTTTACTCAACTTCGGATTTTGCTCGCCATTGAGTATGAAAAAGACCAAGTCGGCAAACTGGCCCGAAGCGTACAGATCGCCCAACCTGCCATGTCCAAAATCGTTGATCATCTGGTCAGCTTCGGTTTTGTCCGCCGTGATCCTCATCCCGCTGATCGAAGGCAGATAAAACCGAGCCTGACTCCGAAGGGCACTGC
The DNA here is from genome assembly GCA_963790205.1 of Nitrospirota bacterium. Classification (GTDB taxonomy): domain Bacteria; phylum Nitrospirota; class UBA9217; order UBA9217; family UBA9217; genus CAWBNQ01. Next base: position 133,805 of record CAWBNQ010000010.1, on the reverse strand, counting down.
CATGACGGGACGTGTTCGCCTGAAAGCGACAGAGAAGTATGTGGACGCGATAAAAAATCCTTCTGCAAGCGACCAGAAAAAAATGCTCGATGGCATCGCGGTGATTTTTTACGACATCGAAAAAACGAGAAAGGAAGGCATATGAAACTTGATCCGAAAAAAACAGCTTTGCTGACGCTCGATTGCCAGAAAGGGATTTTTGGATTTGTCCCCGGAGCCGAGGTAATCATCCCGAATGCATCCAAGGCCGTGGAATTCGCCCGAAAGAAACAGTTTCACATTATCCATGTGGGGCTTGGGTTTTCCGAAGGCCATCCTGAGGTTCCGGATATCGACACCCCCTTTAAGAGGGTGAAGCAGAACAATCTCTTCGTGAAGGATACCCCGTCCGCCGAATTCGATGATGCTATCGCCCGTCCCGGAGAGCTGGTGGTCTATAAGCAGCGAGTATCCGCATTTTCGGAGAACCATCTCCACCTGATTCTCCGCTCCCGTGGCATTGAAAACCTGGTATTCTTCGGCATTTCGACGAGCGGCATCACGCTCTCCACCCTCCGGCGCGCATTCGACCTGGATTTCCGCTGCGTGGTCCTCAAGGACGCCTGTTTCGACGCTGATCAGGAAGTTCACCGCGTACTCACCGAGAAGATCTTCCCGGCACAGGCAGCGGTCCTCACCGTGGATGCTTTCATCGCAGAACAGGGGGATTGATTGAAACCGGAAGACTCCCAGGAAACACTGCAACAAGCCGAGGCAACGAACGCGGGGCTGCCCCCTACCGCAGGATGGCATAAAACGTTTTCCGCCTTACGCAATCCCAATTACCGCTATTTTTATTCGGGGCAGACCGTTTCCCTGATCGGCACCTGGACCCGCACCGCGGCCCTGGGCTGGGTTGCCTTTCAGTTCACTCATTCGGAATTTTTGCTGGGTATTGTGTTCATGCTCAATTCCCTGCCTATTTTCCTTTTCGCCGTGTATGCCGGTTCTCTGGCCGACCGTATACCCAAGATCAGGATCTTTACGTTGACGAGCTGGTTTTCGCTGCTGTCTTCATTGACGTTGGCCGTCATGTTGTTCCGTGGTCCCGTTCACATTGCCTATCTCATGATCTTTTCCGCCCTCTGGGGGCTGTCCATCGCCTTTGAGATGCCGTCCCGGCAGAGCCTCATGGTGGAGCTGGTGGGCAAAAAAGATCTGGTGAACGCCATTGCGCTGAACAGCGCCATGGTGAATTCGACCCGGGTCATCGGTCCCGCCGTCGGAGGCCTTTTACTGGCTTCCGTCGGAGCTGCCTGGTGCTTTCTTCTGGATGCCATGAGTTATCTGGCGGTCCTTTACGCGCTTCACAGAATCCAGCTTCCCGCGTCGCACTACGCGCCGAAAAAGATAAAAGGCGACTGGAAACATATTTTAGAAGGCTTCAAATATCTAAAAGCAAATTCAACCATAGCCCAGGCAATAACCCTGCTTTTCATCATGGGACTGGGAGGCTGGGCCTACCAATCCCAGCTCTCCGCCTTCGTGGTGACCCAACTGCATATGGACGCCCAGGGCTATGGCTGGCTTCTGGCCCTGAACGGTCTCGGCGCCTGTACCGCCGCTTTATTCGTCGCCTCCCAAGGGTCCCGCTTAGTCCGCGCTAAAACGCTGTATACCGGCGCGGGCATGTATGGAGCGTTCATCATTCTTTTCGGTTTCATGTATCAACCGGTCGGCGCGGCCTTCCTTCTTTTCTTCGCCGGGTTCGGCATCATCCTCTTTTTCTCCATCGGGAACAGCATCATCCAAACCCAATCCCCTGATCACCTGCGGGGAAGGCTGATGGGGATCTGGGCACTGGTCTTCGGCGGGAGCATGCCTATCGGCAGCTTTTGGATGGGTGTCATCGGCCAACGGGTCGGTTCAGGCCACGCCTTGCAGGCGGGCGGCCTTTTCTGCGTCCTGGGGGCTTCCACCGTCTATTTTCTGGGCCGCAAAAAAACAAAGCCAGCGGCGGAGGTACCGCGTGAACTTGGGTGATATGATTAATGCAGATCCGTGGGCATTCATGCTTTTGGAGTGCCAGGGACAGTGGTGAAGTGACGAATTCCAATAGTGGTTTGCAGTGAACTCTCCATCCTGAATCATGCACATGCTCCAGTCATAGTGGATGCGCAGAATACATATCGGGTTCGTGATAGCAAACCCAACAAATTCTTGGCTGGCTAACATGGACATGGTCAAGGACGACCATGGGTTCACGGACCAGTGCTGCTCTCCTTTTGAGGAGCGGGTCAAGCGCTGCGCCGAGGCAATGGATCGGGCAAACAGGGAAACAGGCGGCCGGAGCATCTATGTCGCCAACATTACGGCCCTCACAAGGAGCTCCCGCATGGGAGCGGGTGGTGGACGGTGCCCGCGCCCGTGTTTTGAATACGCTTATGCAAAATTCTGATGATCTCAATCTCATAAAAAGCTTCAAGAACGGGGATACATCGGCATTCGGAGAGATCATCAACAAGTACCAGGACAAAATATACAACCTCTGCAGGCACATGCTCGGGAACGCTGCTGACGCGGAGGACGTCGCGCAGAACGTTTTCCTGAAGGCCTACCAGGCCCTGCCCAAATTCAAGCCCGAAGCATCGCTCTATACCTGGCTCTATCGCATCGCAACCAACACCTGCATTGATTACAGGAAAAAGCCGGTCTTTGAGTCCCTCTTCGGCAACTCAGGCGAAGGGGAAAGGCTCGTTCATGACCGGGTTTCGGATGCGCCATCTCCGGAACAAATCTACCAGTCAAAGCAGATAGGCCGGGCATTACAGGAAAGTCTTGGGAAATTGTCCCCGAAATTCCGGGCAATCATCCTCCTCAAGGAAATTGAGGAGCTGTCTTACGAAGAGATCGCGGATACCCTTGATATTTCAATAGGAACAGTCAAGTCCCGCATAGCAAGGGCGCGGGAGGAACTGCAAAAATTAATGAAAAAATTCAGGGAACAAAATCCTTAGTAGATCGTTTAACAGGATAGGAGATAAAAATGAGTTGTCCAAAGTCAAAACTTATCTCGGCATACCTTGACAAAGAATTGGGGTTCGGTGAAAAGACCGCATTTGAAGCCCATTTACAAGGCTGCGACAGATGTTCATATGCGCTTGAAGAGCTGCAATCTTTTCGCGCGGCATTCTCAACAACGAAGCGTCATCAAGCCCCCTACGGATTCGCCGCAAGGGTCATGGCGCGAACCGCAGAGCTGGAGAGAAAGAAGTCGCCGTGGTTCGTCCCGATTTTCATCAGATTCACGGAGGCGGCAGTTCTGCTTATTGTCATTACCGTTGGCGTTCTCACAGGAAAGATCATGACGATCAGCTCCCTGGCGGCGAAGACGACGAACATTGCATCGTCCCTTTCTCTCGATCTGTTCGATGCCACTCCTCCCGGAACCTTGGGCGGCGCGTATCTTGCCATGACGGAGGTTGGTCATGAAAAATAGCCTCCTCAAATTCGCCCTGGCCGCTTCCCTGATTCTGAACCTGACGGTATTCGCAACCGCCGGATACCATTATTATCAGCAGTCCCGATACTGGGTGTCGCCCTTCGGCAAGGTCATGGAGAAGGACAAATTCCTATTCGAAGAGCTGTCCCTGAAGCCGGAACAATTGACTGCGATGAAAAACAAGGCCATACCCTTTCGCGCGGAGATCGACCGGCGCAGGCTGGAGATAGACACGAAGAGAAAAGAACTGGTAGAGTTCATGCGGTCTCAAAATCCCGACAAGAAGACGATCGATGCCACGATCAAGGAGATAAGCGGAAAACAGGAGGAGATGCAGCGGATGATCGTCGGCCACATGCTTGAGATAAAGTCGTCTCTCGACTTAGACCAGCAGCAGAAGTTCTTCGATCTGATAGAACAGGCGATGAAAAGCGGGAGGCAGGTGGGATGTCTGTCATCGAAAAACTGACCGATCTTGGACCGTCACAGCGCGGATTTCTCCGGTCGAAATGCACAGAAGACAGCCCCGGAACATGCGTGCAATTCCTTGTTCTCTGCTTATTCCTCTTATTCACAATGTCGGTGAATGCCCGGGCTGAAACGGCCAAAGACGGCGCGTATCAGTCGCTTAGCCTCGAAGACTGCCTTGCACTCGCACGGGGAAACAGCCCGCTCCTGAGCGGGGCAACGGAAAGAGTCCGGGAATTGCTCGCGGACTATCAGGCTGCCCGATCGGAATTTTTCCCGAAGCTTGCCCTGGTCTCCCACTATGAAAGATCGAACCCGGACCGGTTGTCGCCCGGAGGTGGCAATCCGACTATGGCATTGTTCAAAGAGGAAGGGCTGGTAAGCGTTACCGGCAAACAGGTCCTCTTCAACGGAGGGAAAACACGATACGACACGCAGGCCGCAAGAATCGGCGCGGACGCGCAGAGGCAGGAGGAACTGAGGACCGCCGACGAGGTGACGTACGCCGTTACCGAAGCCTTCTACCGTCTTCTGGAGGCCAAAGAGGACCTGAAGACGGCTACGGAGGCTTTGAAACAAAGGCAGGATTTTGCCGTTCTTACCGAGGCCTTTTTCAAGGCCGGCAAGGCGACCAGGCTCGACTCACTCAGGGCACAAGCGCAGGTATCGGATGCGGAGCTGGCCGGAACGGAAGCTGACAACGCCGTCTCTCTGGCAGGCGAAATCCTGGTCCGGACCATGGGCCTGAAAGAGCGGGCGGCAGTGGACATCCGCGAAGGGTTGCCCCGGGAATTCATGCCGGCCCCCGGGATTGACTCGTTGTGGCGGGAGACGTTGAAAAACAATCCGGAAATCAGACGGCTCGATCTGGAGGTCGAGCAAAGCCGTGCCCTTGCCAGGGCCGCAGAGGGAGGCTACTTCCCGGAAGTCAGCCTCCAGGGAAACGTTGGGAGGCGCCACCAGGACACAGGAGGTAGCAGGGACGAATGGATGGCCGGGGTCTTTTTAGAGTTTCCCTTTTTTGAGGGCGGGTTGACGAAGGCCCGGACCACGGCGGCCGACTCCCGGTACCTTCAGTCGATCGAACAAAAGAGGGACCGCCTCAATGGTCTCCACGTGGATTTGTCAACCGCATGGAGGGCGTGGGAAAATGCCCGTCAGGGCGTGACTGCCACGCAGCAAATCCTGGTTGCCAGGGAAGAGGCGTATAAAAGCGCCGAGACCCTTTACCGCTATGGAAAGGCAATCGGTTTGGATGTGCTGCAGGCACAGGTGGACCTGACAGCATCCCGGTTCGATTTCATCAGGTACGCGGTGTATTACGAAATCGCGCGGGCGCGGGTCGAACAAATCGCGGGATCGAAACAGCGCTTTACCGCAGGGGAACAAGAGAATGGAGGTCGGGAAAAGTGAAGTTGCCAGGGAAAAAAATTATTATGATCGCCGCTGTTGCCGTTCTTGCCCTGTTTTTTATCAGCTACCGGATGTTTCTGCGCCATCCGAGCGCAGCTGCAATCGTGGTGAAAAAAGCGGATATTCACGGCAGTGTTCACGGGCCCGGCACCGTGCAGTCGAAGGTGCCGGTGACGGTGAGCACCAAGATAACGGGCATCATAACGAAGCTCTATGCGGACCAGGGAAACAAGGTGCGGAAGGGCATGCTCCTGGCTGAACTGGATTCTGCCGAACTGCGGGCGAGGGAGGCCGCGGCCCATGCCGCCAAAAGCCGCGCAGAGCGGGACCTCGGCCGTGCCAAGGCCGACCTGGTAAAGGCCCAGGCCAACCTCGCCCTGGCCCGGAGCAACTATCAGCGGGACCTGGAAGTCTTCAAGCCCGGCTACATCTCCCAGGCTGCGTTCGACACTACGAAGAACGCTCTTGGCGTGGCAGAGAGCGATGTCGCCGCTCAGCAGGCAGCCGTGAATGCCATGGAATCGGCTGTAAGCCAGGCGGAGTCGGAAACTCATGCGGCTGAAGCGCTCTCCGGTTATGCGCGCATTGTGGCCCCCATGGACGGCATCATCATCGTGCGCAAGGCGGAAGCGGGTGATACCGTGTCTCCCGGCGCGCCCATTTTTCAAATGGTGAATTACCAGATCTGGGCGGCCTCATGGATCGACGAGACCAAGATAGCCCAATTGCACGAGGGACAGAAAGCCGTAATCACGCTGCGCTCAGGGCGGGTTTTCCCCGGAGCAGTCACGCGCCTCAACAGGGAAGCGGACAGCGTGACGCGTGAACTGGAGGTGGATGTGCTGTTCGACACTCTTCCCGCCCCCCTGGTCATCGGCGAAGAAACCGAGGTTGATATTGATACGGGCATTCAGACCGCTCCTGTTGTGCCCTTGTCCGCCGTAACGGAGCGGAACGGAGCCAAAGGAGTGATGGTGATTTCCGACGGTATAACCGGGTTCCGCCCCGTCGTTACCGGGCTGCAGGACGGACAACGGGTCGCTGTTTTGGAGGGGATCAAAGAAGGAGACAGGGTAATCATCAATCCGGCAGGAATCGAGCCGGGCAGAAAAATAAAACCCGAGATCAAGTCGGGCATGGAGAAACAGTACCGGTAATGACGGCGGATAATGAATTCCACCCGGAGCACGGCATCGAAGCCGGACATCGAAGGAGATTATGGATTTAGCAATACATGACCTGAAGCTTCATAAAGTGCGGTTCATTGCCACTATCGTGGGCGTGGGCCTGCTGTTCACCATCGTCCTGGCCATGAACGGCCTCTATCGGGGAAACATCTTCGAGGGCCTGGCCCTGATCAATGCTACCAGTCCCGATCTGTGGGTCGTGGAACGATACCGGGGCGGGCCCTTTAACGAGCAGTCCACCCTTCCGGAATTTTACCATTACAGCATCACGGCTATCCCCGGCGTGGAGAAGGCGAGTCCTTTTATCTACTATACCGTGGAAAGGCCGATAGCGGGAATAAGCCGGCATTTCAGCATCGTCGGATATGATGTCTTCGGCGGACTCGGCGGGCCACAGAAGATTTTTGCAGGCAGAGGCATCCAGCAGGCCCATTACGAGATGGTCGCTCATGCCAAGCTGGGAGCGCATATCGGAGACAGGATCCCTCTGGGTCTGCATACCTATACGGTGGTAGGGCTGACCAAAGAGGCCGTCTCTTCGGATGGAGAAGCATTGGTGTATCTCTCCCTGCCCGACGCCCAGGAAGTGCTTTATCAAAGAGACAACGAAGAGGTGCGCAGCCAGCAGGAACGGTCGGTCAGTGCCCTTGCCGGGCAGAGCTCCTTATCGCCAAGCCAGGCCGGAAAATTGCTCACGCTCTTGCGGCCCGACACCCACATTATCAATGCCATCCTGGTCCGATTAAAACCCGGGGCTGATCGTGCCGGTATAGGGCGCCGGATCGAGCACTGGCAGTACCTCTCCGCATTTACCACTCAGGAAGAGATCGAACTGATGCTCAAGGGGCGGCTGGCCAGCATGACCAAGCAGCTTCTGCTGTTCAGGACCCTCCTCCTGATCATTTCCGTCGTTATTATTTCCCTGGTTGTCTATACCTTTACCATGGAGAAAATCCGCAGTATTGCCGTAATGAAACTCATCGGCGCCCCGAATTCAGTGATCATCCGCATGATCATGGAACAATCGCTCCTTCTGACGGTGAGCGCCTTCCTGTTCGCCTGGCTCCTGATCCAGAACACCTACCAGATGTTCCCGAGGACCATCCTGAGGGTGCCGGGCGACGACCTTCTCACGTTCATCGTGGCTTTCGCGGGGGGGATCCTTGCCAGTACCCTGGGGCTTTTGCATGCGCTGCGGACCGAACCCGCCATGGCTTTGGGAGGCGATTAGTGGAGATTCTCAAAGTCGAAGGCCTGTCCAAGATTTTCGGGTCCGGGCACCTCGAGGTCAGGGCGCTCGAAGACATCAATCTGTCTGTTTCGCAGGGCGAGCTTGTGGCGCTCCTGGGACCGAGCGGGTCGGGCAAGACCACCCTCCTTCTTTGCATCAGTCTGATCCTGGACCCGACGGGAGGGAGGATCGTTTTTGACGGCCGGGACATATTCCTCAAGAATGGGGGGCCTGCTCCGGACATCCGCCGCCTGCGCCGTGAAAAAATAGGCTTTATCTTCCAGTCTCACAACCTCATCCCCTTCCTGAGCGCCCGGCAGAACGTGTTCTTCCCTTTGAGCCTGGTGGACATGAAAAAAGAAGAAGCGGACCGCCGGGTTATGGAGCTTCTGGAATACATGGAGATCGCGGACCGTGCGGACTACCTGCCGGCGCGTCTTTCCGGCGGCGAACAACAACGCGTTGCCATCGCGCGCGCGCTGGCGAACAAGGCGAAACTGATCCTCGCCGACGAGCCGACGGCCTCCCTCGACACCGGCAGGGGGAAGAGGGTAATGGAGCTGTTGAAGAAGATCGCGAGGGAGAACCAGTCGGCGGTCATCGTGGTGACGCATGACGTACGGATGATCGAGGGGTTTGACCGTGTTTACCACTTGAAGGACGGCCGGCTTGACAAAAATCCATGATCATATGAAGAGTTCAAGCACCGAATAGAAACTCAAATCCAGATATCGAGGAGGAAAACATGGAAGGGGAAAAAAAGTCCGGTATGGCAATAACCAGAAGAGGTCTTCTCATTAACGCGGGGAAATGCGCTGCCGGAGTCGCAGGCATCACGGCACTGGCATCTGCATTTCCCGGTTTTACATCCAAAGCCGAAGCTGTTGGCGGCACGACGGAAAAGTGGCCCTGGCCCTATGTAAAACTCGACCCCGAAAAGACCGCTGATATCGCATATAACGAATGGTATCGGGTCTTCTGCGGCGCGGCGGTCATCAACAGCGTGTTCAGCCAGCTCCGTGAAAAAGTGGGCGAGCCCTACAAGTCGTTTCCGAGCGACGCTTTTGTTTTTCTCGAAGGCGGCATGGCGGGATGGGGCACGATCTGCGGCTCCAATGCGGGCGCAAATATAGTCAGCAATGTTATTATCGGCCCGCGGATCGCAGGACCGGATTGTGAAAATGGAGCTTTAATCGGGTCTGAAACAATGGACTGGTATTCCAACACGCCGCTTCCCGTGTACCTCCCCAAGGAGCCGAAACAGAAAACAAAGATCATACAGACTACAAGCCAGTCGCCTCTCTGCCATGTATCGGTCGGCAAATGGATGAAAGCATCCGGCTATGCTTTTGTCAGTCCGGAACGGAAAGACCGGTGCGCCAGGGTCGCAGCGAGCGTTGCCTACCAGCTTGTGCAGCATTTGAACGACTGGAAGGACGGCAAGTATGTTTCAAAGGCGAATTGGGCGCCTGTCAGAGATATGGGGATCACGGCGCAGCAGGATTGCACTGAATGCCACGGGACAAACATTCCGACAGCGCCGATGGTTAAAAAGTAATTTATTGAATTGTAATGAGAAGGGCGGGAGGCAATAAATCCCGCCCTTTTTTGTGCGTGATCAAACCACTTGCTTCATTGCTCCTTTTAAGGCAGAATTACCCGCAGATGAAGGAACCTGAAGCAAAAATAATGACAGACGTTGCCGGGGGGGACCTGGCGGCATTCCGGACCATCGTTGAACTCCATCATAAACCTTTAATAAGTTTTATCGCACGGTTTACGGGAGACAGGGATTCGGCGGAGGATATTGCCCAGGAAGTATTTCTGCGGGTATTCAAGGCTGCAAAGGACTATAAGCCGCAGGCAAAATTCAAAACCTGGCTTTTTACCATAGCCACGAACCTGTGCTTGAATGAACTCAGGGACAATAAGAACAATCCGAAGCTTGTCGATCTGTCAGACCTGCATGAGCAGGAATATCCCATCACGGCTCCTGAGGCCTTCTCGCCCCAAAAAGCGGCTCAAAATTCGGAACTGAGCGCAGCGGTTCGCAAGGCAATCCAAAACCTCCCGGGAAATCAGAGGATAGCAATACTTTTAAGGCAATACAACGAGTTCTCTTACGAAGAGATCAGCAGGATAATGGGCATCTCCGCGTCCGCGGTGGACTCCCTGATCCAGCGGGCACGCCAAAACCTGAAAAAACAATTGAGCCCCTATCTTTGACATCGCATAAACAAGCCTGCCGATCCTGTTCCGGACCCTGCCGGGAAAGAAGATATCGGAAAAGAAGCACGATGAACTGGTGGAGATGATCAGCAAGGCATAGCATGACCAGGATCCTCATTCACCGTCATGGAAAACGCATCAATAATAAGGTTTCGGTTGCCTTTGAATAATATTTTTAGTATAATGTATATATACATCATACCGGAGGCGGAACATGAAACGCACCCAAATCTATATCGATGACAAGACCTACGGGAACTTGAAAAAGGAAAGCAGACTCAAAGGCCTCTCTATATCGGAAATCATCCGGGAGAGCGTGCAAAAAAAGCTGAGCAGCAGGGTGGAAAAGATGCTCAGGGCGACGGACAGCGTAAGCGGCCTTTGGAGGGACAGGCAATTTGACGTTGACGGGTTCATCCGCGCCGCGCGAAGGGACCGGAAGGCATGGTAGTGGCCGACACCGATATTCTCATCTGGATACTGAGGCAGGACCAGGCCCTCGTGGAACGCTTTAAAAACACCCTCCTTGAGACAAACGGGCATGTCTTTATCACGCCGGTGCAGGTGGCGGAATTATATTCCGGAATGCGGCCCAAAGAGAAAGTCAAGCTGGAGACGTTTATCGATGCGTTGAATATCCTTGATATCGACAGGAGGATGGGGAAACTCGCGGGCGAGTTTCTTCACACCTACGGCAAGTCGCATTCGGTGACCATGGCGGACGCCCTCGTCGGAGCGGCCGCGAAAGTGAACGTTTTCAAACTCTGGACAATGAACAAGAAGCATTACCCTATGTTTGAGCGCGGCGAGTTTTACGAATAGCGGTCCCCGGGATAGATCTTCACAGGTCTGGCCCTGGTGAACTGTATCAGCATGATGTTCGATGCTGCAAGGCATATTGCAGCACATGAAATGGTTCGCTCTGCTCCGTGTAAGTAAGAAGCCCGCTCCCCTCCAATCCCGCGGTCGAATCCCTGATCCAGCGGGCGCGTCAAAGCCTGAAAAAACAACTGACCCCCTATTTCTGATATCGCACAAAACCGGCTAACGTCAAAGTCCAAGAAGGCGGATCAAGTATATGCATCTTTTTTACCGTCTCTCGCGGCACCATCCATGCTTATTGCAATCATGGGTTCACGAATTAGGCAAAGGGAACTTGCAAGGGTCTATATCAAGAGTCAAACACGATAAACTCACCATGGCGACGGGGAAAGAGCTTGGATGATGAGAATGCAAGAATAGAGCATGAAACGGAAGATGGATAATGAATCTAAATTTAGAATTATAGCTTGACTTCGCTCTTCGTTTCTATGTATTCTGTTGCAACCATGAAATGGCAAGCATTAATCGTTCTTACGGCAATCGCCCTCAGTATCGCTGTTCCACCCTCGTTGCCTTTTCTGTCTGATCACGGCGCGATGGCGGCAATCGGTGCCCTCGACGTTTGCCACTCGACAACGCCGGCCCTTTCCTCGAACGGCGATATGCCCTGTATAAACGAATGTGCATGCCGTCCTCTTCCGTTAGCATTGAACAAAGTTGCTGAAATCGCGAATCCCCTTTTTAAACCTTCAGTCATCATTTTTCAAGACGAACGTCCCCCTAAAGCCTGATCAGCAGCCCTCTCATCACAAAAACCGAAGTCGAGAGCTTTTAATTTCATAACAGCGCAGGCATACGTGCGTGCGTACGTCTGCGCACGGATTGTCCGTTACGGACATTCCTCCCCTTTAAGCTCGGCTCCGCTTCGGCATATCCGCGATCTCATGCTCGCACATGATGATGTGATCGAAGCCGAGTCGTTTTTTCGACTCCCGATGGTGAAATTCGTATTTTTCAATTGTGCACGGCAAATCAATCTTCAATGCTGCAACGCATTGAATAATCTCACGTGGCAGGAGGCTATATCATGAATAGCACGGAAACGAAAAATGAACTTTCCAGAAGAGATATGCTGATCACCGGCGGAAAGATCGCGGCAGGCGCTGCGATAGCATCCATGGCAGTCCTCAGCGCGGTAAAAAAATCTGATGCTTACGAAAACACGGGAGCGGCGGTATTCAAGTATGCAAAGCTGGACCCGCGCGAAGTAGGCCAAATAACATATGATAACTACTTCAAGAGATGGTGCACGTCCTCGGTCATTGCCGGTTTTGCCGAGAACCTGAAGAAGAAGGGCGCGGCCGGATGGAATGATTTTCCGATTGATGCCTACCGATGGGCGCACGGCGGGTTCGCGGGCTGGGGCACGCTGTGCGGCACCATGCCCGGCGCGGGAGTAATCATCGGTCTCGTGACCAAGGACACCGACGTAGCCGAAGCAATGACCAATGACCTTGCTTTTTATTATTCGTATACGGACCTGCCGAGCTTCACGCCGGCAAAGGTGCAGAAGGCCCCGATCAAGCATATGACCATGTCCGGGACCCCCATTTGCCATATTTCCGTTGGGAAGTGGATGCGGGCGGAAGGAGTCGGCTTCCTGACGAATGAGCGGCAGGAGCGGTGCGCCCGCATGGCAGCAAACGTTGCTATGGAAGCGGCCGGGATGCTGAACGAGTACCATGATACCGGGTCGTATAAACCGAAACACAAGCCGCTCTACAATGTTATCGCGAACGGCATTACCTCTCAGAACAACTGCTCGGACTGCCACGGCCAGAACCCGCCGTCGCCGAGAGAGACCTACGAGTCTTTGGAAAAGTAAACAGGAGCGAGCGGAAGGGGAAACCCTTCCGCTCCATAAAATCAGTATCATGTGGTGGAAATAATGTTCGAAGGTTTGTTTCAGCCCCTGCACCTTATTGTCATTCTCGTGATCGTTTTAATTGTTTTCGGCCCGGGCAAGCTTCCCCAACTCGGGGAAGGGCTCGGAAAAGGCATCAGGTCCTTTAAAAAGGCGCTGAAAGAAGGACAGGACGCGGCGATAGATCAGAAAGAATAGAAGGTTTGATTTAATACAGCCCTGAACATCATTGTAGTTACGTTTAAAAATGTAAAAGGAAATTTAATGAGTTTCTGGAGAGTACCATATATGCGGTTTAAGATCAGCACTAAAATGAGCAAGCTTGCAAAAGCTTGTTTATTATCCTGCGAGCAGCGGTGCCTCTTGAATACAAGACAGGAGCTCAGCCAGTGAAAATCATCATACTATCACTATTGCTGGCGCTCGCCCTGCCCGTTCTTGCAAATGCCGGACAGGTCGGAACCTCGGCGCCGGACTTCAGTCTCGCAGAGGTGAACGGCAAAGCAGTCACCTTGAAGCAGTTCAGGGGCAAGGTCGTGTTCCTTGACTTCTGGGCGCCCTGGTGCGATCCCTGCCAAGAAGAATTCCCCTCACTGGACGCACTTTACAGGAAATATAGCAGTGACGGACTTGAAGTAATCGGAATATCTATCGATCCCTCCGAAAAACTCGTTGCTGAATTTCTCCAAAAGGTCCCGGTTGCGTTTACGGTCCTTATCGACAAAAAGAGCGTCATCAGAAGAGAATATAACTTTAGAACTTTGCCCACGGCATTCATCATCGGTAAAGACGGAGTTATCCGATATGTGCATATGGGGTTCGGCAGGGAATTTCTGCAGATGTACGAACAAGAAATTGTTGAGTTGCTGAAACAGCAATAATTACTTGACGAGGAGGTCTCACCATGCGAACAAAAAAAGTTTTCGCGCATCCGGTCGTACAGAAGAAATTCATCCGTCAAACGCTTAAAACCGCAGCCGCGCTTGGCCTGACTGTAGTCATCGTTCTCATGAACTCAATGGATGCCATGGCTTGCGCCAGCTGCGGTTGTTCCTTGAGTTCCGATTGGGAAAATATGCAGTCTCCCGTTTCTTACACGCCGGGCATCAAGCTTGATCTTCGCTACGACTATCTGGACCAGAACCAGCTGCGGAGCGGACATGGAACGATTTCTCCAACGGACGCCGGCAAAGTAGTGGAAAACGGGAATCCCGCGGAAGTCGAGAAATACACGGTGAACAATTATCTGACCATGGGCATCGACTACAGCAACAGCCGCGAATGGGGTGTTAATGTTCAAGTACCGTGGATCAATCGAAACCATAGCACACTCGGGACCGCATCGGATGGGATCACCCCGGGGGACGGCGGGGGGCAGTACAATTCGCATACTTCCAGCGTCGGCGACGTAAAGGTAATAGGCCGGTATCAGGGATTTACGCACCAGTGCAACTTCGGCATTCTTTACGGGGTGAAGCTCCCGACCGGCAGTTTCATGGAAAAGGGAGTATCGACCGACCCGACCGCGCCCGGTCCGGTGTCGATTGACCGTGGTTTGCAACCGGGCACCGGTACAACCGATGCGATACTGGGCGCTTATTATTCCGATGCCTTGAATCAAAACTGGGATTACTTCACCCAGGCGATCTATCAGAAAGCGCTGGACTCAAGAAATCAGTACAAGCCAGGCGAAGGTCTCAACGTGAACGTGGGTTTGCGCTATGCGGGCTTTTCCGGTTTTGCCCCCCTGCTTCAGCTTAACCTTAGGAACGTTGTGCATGATGAGGGAGCAAACGCTGATCAAAGCAATACCGGTGGAACATTGCTGTATATCAGCCCCGGCATCAGTGCGTCGGTCAGCCGGCAGGTCTCGGCATACGGCTTCGTTCAAGTGCCCGTTTATCAGGATGTCAATGGGATTCAACTCGCACCGCGTTACACGGCTTCTATAGGCGTGCGTTATTCATTCTGAAGGTAAATACTATATAAAAAGATGACCATCAGAAAAGCATAAAATTAACCTAAAAGTCCAACTCTCCATCTCGTACAATATTCGGGGGGGGGGGGCAGGCCAAAGACGACCTACCTCCACCGAAACCTGGATTATCGCAAGGGAGTAGAATGCGGGTGCGCGTCTCATTTTTTGTTATTTCATGTGGGCTCTTGAATAGCGCTCCGCCGCCCCGCTCGGTTCCGCGCACTCCGCTCCACGCTGTTCCACTTTGTTCCCGCAAACGAATCCCTGATCCAGCGGGCTCGCCAAAGCCTGAAAAAACAGCTGACCCCCTATCTACAATGTCCAGGTGCTTGGGATTCTGCCCCGCAATGCGCCAAAACCTGAAAAAGTCGCTTTCTCCTCCCTTTAAAAATATTTTCGCCCTACCGAAGGTTTTCCCTGAGATCCGTGTTTAAACATATAGAATGAACTGCGACTACTGTAAAGATAAGTTATCGGCATTTATCGACAACGAACTTTCCCCGGAGGAGCGTTTGCTGATGGAGGGGCATCTTCAGATGTGCATCTCCTGAGACGATTCCGAGACGTTGTTGTTGAAATTGCGTCGGGGGGATTTATCATCAGCCGAGATCGACCACGAAAAGAACGTTTTTTAGCGCCGGACCGACGCGGTTGTCCGGCAGCTTAACCAGTTGGGGTATGCGTTGTACGGCTTGACGGAAAATGAGATAAGGATTGTTGAGACTTCGGCGAAATGATATAATGCACTCAGACCAAGATGCAATTGGGCAGAGGCCGGGAGATGAAAACCATGAACCTTATTAAAGAAGAAGCAAAAAAGCTGATCGAGAAGCTGCCTGACACGGCCACCTGGGACGACATCATGTACGAGTTGTACGTGAAGAAAAAGATCGCCGCTGGTCTCACGGCCGCTGACGAGGGCCGCGTTGTTTCCCATGAGGAGGCAAAAAAGAGGCTGCTCACCAAATGAAGCTCGAATGGACCGAGCCTGCGGTTCTCGATCTTGAAAGCATCAGGGACTATATCGCGAAGGATTCCGCTTATTACGCGGCCCAATTTGTCGCCCGGATCATCGAGGCTGCCGAAACCCTGCCTGACCATCCCCGCATCGGAAGGGCCGTTCCCGAAGCTGAAGACGACGTCATCCGTGAATTGCTCTTCCAGAATTATCGGATCATATACCGCGTTGAGCCGGACCGCATCCTGGTTCTTACGGTTATCCACGGTGGACGCGACATGGGGCGGTTGGAGCCCAAGCCTTGGGATGTGCTTTGAACAGCTCAACTCCATCCCCTTGTTCCGCTTCGTGCCCGCCGTCGAATCCCTGCTCCAGCGGGCTCGCCAAAGCCTGAAAAAATCACCTTCCCCCTTTCTCTAAAAATATTTTCGAACTGCCGAAGGTTTTCCCTGAGCTCCGTGTTTAAACATATAGAATGAACTGCGACTACTGTAAAGATAAGTTATCGGCATTTATAGACAACGAACTTTCCTCGGAAGAGCGTTTACTTATGGAGGAGCATCTAAAGACCTGTACCTCCTGCGCACGGGAGGCTGAAATTGTTCATCAGCTCGGCATATTATTTGGGGCCATCCCCGAAGAGACGCCTTCACCGGCCTTTGTACAGAGTACCGTCAATAAGGCCGCTGTCATCCCGCGACACTCCTTCTGGAACAAACTCTTCCTCAATCCCGCTATTTCCTTTGTGCGCAGTGCGGTGCTCTTTGTCTTTGCCCCTGATGGATACGGAGCTGCCGGCGGGAAGAACCTTTCTTCGCGCGGCTATCTGCGCACGTTTGACGACTCTCCTCCAGGATCATTCGCGGCTGTTTACCTTACTGCCATACAAGGAGGCGGCAATTGAAAGATATTTTCCTGATTCTGCTTTCCGCAATCATCATTATTCAGCTCGCCGTCAGGCTGATCGCAAGAATGCGCCAAAAGCCCATCAGAGGCTATCTTGACCTAATCGCCCTGACCAATGAGCAGAAGCGACAGGTCGAGGATATACGCGGGGATTTCCTGCCGAAAGTAGAAGAAATCCGGCAGTCGCTTCGTCAAAAGAGGCTCCAGTTGAACGACCTCCTTTTTGCCGAGTCCTTGGATATGAAGACGATCGCGGAAAAAAGCAATGAGATCTCGGGCCTTCAGACAAAGCTTGAGCGGGAAGTGATCGACCACATTCTCCAGGAAAAAGAACTACTCAGCCCGGAGCAAAAGAAGGAGTTCTACCGGGTGATCCGGAAGGAGTTTGAAAAAGGCGGTCTCGGCGTCCATGGCGAACGAGGCAAGGTAAAAGATCGATAAATTCCTGATCGGAGAAGCGGTTATGAAGGTCAGAGACGCGTCCGTAAAAAACATATTAAAGGTTTTTCTCAAAATCGGCACCTTCGCGTTCGGCGGCGTCTATTCGATGCTTGCCTTTTTTGAACGGGAACTCGTGGAGAAAAGGAAGTGGCTCAGCCATGAAGAATTCGCCGAGAGCGTGGTCATGGGCCAACTGACGCCCGGCGCGCCCATCGTCAATACGGGCATATTCATCGGCTACACGCTGAACAAGTTGAGGGGAGCGCTTGCCACCGTTCTCGGCCAGGTCCTGCCATCCTTTGTCCTCGTGCTGATCATTTCCTTTCTGTATATCAAGTACCAGGAGATCGCATTGCTCAAAGCCGTGCTGAAAGGGGTCGGTGCGGCCGTTGTCGGTCTCATAGCATCGGTTGTTTATAACATGGCCAGGAAACTTCTGAAGGAATATAGAAGCATAGTGATCGCCATCGTCGCCTTCCTGTGTCTCGCCGTGTTCAGGCTCAACCCGATCGGGCTGATCGTCGCCGCAGGCGTTGCAGGACTGCTCATGTTCAGAGGAGATCAAAAAAATGGAAATTCTTAGGTTTTTCTGGACGATCTTTTACATCAACCTGTTTACCATCGGCGGCGGCTATGTGATGCTGCCGCTCCTTCAGCGGGAGGTCGTTGACCATTATCACTGGCTCGGCAACAAGGAGTTTATCGACAGCATCGCCATAGGGCAGGTCACTCCCGGACCGCTTACGATCATGAACGTGTTCATCGGTTACCGGATATTCGGGCTGTGGGGCGCGCTCGGCGCGGCTGTCTTCTCGTACCTGCCCTCGATCATCCTCGTAACGCTTGCCAGTCACTACTATTTGAAGTTTAAAAACTCATGGATCGTGAAGGCGGGCTTCCAAGGCATCCGGCCTGCCGTGATCGGACTTCTCGCCGCTGTTGCGATAACCCTGGGCAGGGCGTCCATCGTTGATGCCTCCACAGGCCTCATAGCCGCCGGCAGTTTTGCTCTGCTTGTGTTCATGAAAGGAGAACCGACGCTTATAATACTCGGCGCAGGTGTGGCGGGCGCGTTGATCTATTAACGCCGCATTCTGTTCAGCCTTGCTTTTCGCCCGCAATTATTGTACTGTCGCCGGAAATACCGGCTGTTACCGGATTAGAAGCATCTTTTTATTTATGATCATACGGCAAACCTGCACACCAGCCTCCCTCTTTTCCGGGGACCGCTTCTCCGTCACGTACCGCATCTACGGCGGCGAACAGGAGGCCCGGGCCAAGGCCGGGGACATCTGCATCGAGCAGACCGTGGAGTTTCCTGCTGACGAGGTGCCGGAGGGCATCATCAGGGACCAGGTGTTCGGACGGATCGAACTGTTTGAGCGGTTTGATCGGGAAAGTTTCAAGGCGATCATCAGCTACGCAATAGAGATTGCGGCGGGCGAGCTGCCCCAGTTCCTGAATGTCGTGTTCGGCAACAGCAGCATCAAACCCGGCATCCGCGTGGAACATCTCGACCTTCCGGAGTCGCTGCTCCGACATTTTAAAGGCCCGCGCTTCGGCAGAGAAGGGATCAGAAAACTGCTCAGGATCCCGAAGCGGCCGCTTTTGTGCACGGCAATAAAGCCTATGGGGCTGTCCTGCCGGGAGCTTGCGGACCTTGCGTACCAGTTCGCCCTGGGCGGCATGGACATGGTCAAGGACGACCATGGGCTCACGGACCAGTGCTGCTCTCCTTTTGAGGAGCGGGTCAAGCGCTGCGCCGAGGCGGTGGACCGGGCGAACAGGGAAACAGGCGGCCGGAGCATCTATGTCGCCAACATTACGGCCCCTCACAAGGACGTGATGGAGCGGGCCAGGTTCGCGAAAGAGGCCGGCACCGGCGGCCTCATGGTCGCGCCGGGGATCGTCGGGTTCGACCTCATGCGCGAACTGGCAGACGATGACAGCGTTGCGCTCCCGATCCTGACGCACCCCGCTCTTCAGGGGAGTTTCGTGACGGGCAGGAGCGGTATTTCCCACGGGGTCATCTTCGGACAGCTGGCCCGTATCGGCGGCGCGGACGCGACCATTTTCCCGAACTTCGGCGGACGCTTTTCCTTTAGCCGCGAGGAGTGCATGGACATCGCCGAAGAAACGAGTATTCCCCTGGGACAGTTAAAACCGATCTTCCCCGCGCCGGGCGGAGGCATGAGCCTCGATCGGGTGCCGGAGATGCTCGAAACCTACGGCCAGGACCTGATATTCCTCATCGGCGGCGGGCTCTTCAAGCACGGCCCTGACCTTGTCGAGAACTGCCGATACTTCAGAAAGATGATTGAGAAGATATGAAGATATGAGGAAAGATGGAATTCGGAAT
Organism: Nitrospirota bacterium; assembly: GCA_963790205.1. GTDB lineage: Bacteria > Nitrospirota > UBA9217 > UBA9217 > UBA9217 > CAWBNQ01. The sequence continues at coordinate 114,408 of CAWBNQ010000010.1, read as the reverse complement.
GCGGAGCGCAGGCTGCTAAAGAACGCTACAGTCCCTTTTCATCGAGGATGATGTTCTTTCTCTTCTGATATTCCTGCTCGGATATCTCTGCCTTGAGCCGTTGCTCGTTCAGCTCCCGGAGCTTCCTTTTTACCTCCTCGAACCCCGCGCTTCCCTCCCCGGCCCCGGCCCCGAGGTTGTCGAGCCGCTTTCCGAGAGCGTCCACCCTGCGCAGCAGCGCCGCTTCGCTCTTTATCTCCGAGAGGGTGAGCTTCAGAGGGGCGTTCCCATACCAATGGGCGTAGTCCGGGTTTTGGTGAAAGGCGCCTTTGTACGAGGTAGGCGCGTAGAACTTTTTCATTTTGAAGAACAGCGCTTCGACAGATGAAAGATTCTCATACAGCATCTGCGAGTCGAGGACGAGCGTCCTGCCGAAGAGGGGATGGGCCGGCCGTTCCCGGGGAGAGGGCGAAAGGAGCCCGTCCTTCTGGAGCCCCTCGATGATCTGCCTTGCCTCTTCCACCATCAGGGCGCTCTGCTCTTCGACCCGGTCCGCGTCAGCCAGGTTTCTCGCGGAGAAATCCCGGGTATGGCATTCCGAACAGATGGTGAGCATGAAGTCGCGCTCCTCCTTCCTCCTTCCCGGGGCTTCCTTTGGCAAGCCTGAACTGATGCCCCTGCTGACGTTATGCGAGCCGGCCCGCATGTGGCACGTGACGCAGGAAGGCGAGAGCTCTTTTCCCGCCTGCTTGTACAGAACGCCGTGGCGGGAGGTCTCCCACATCTCTTCCTGCGGATGGTCCGGGCCCATGTGGCAGGTACCGCAGGTGCCGGGGTCGCGCGCGAACGCGAGGTCGGTGCCGTGCTTCGTATGACAGGTGTCGCACCGGGTCTCGACCAGGTGGCAGGCGGTGCATCCCTGGCGCCGCATCTCCGGGCTCTGGGCGAGGAACATGGCGCAATCGATTTTTGCGAGCGGTTCGGCAGAGTCCGGCTTATGGCAGAGGGCGCAGCTCTTTTGCTGCTCGTCTGTTTTTTTCTGGTTTCTCGTGCACCCGCTTCCGGCCTTGAGACCGGCACTGTGTTTGCTGTCCCTGTGGTCTGCAAGTTCCGCCTTGTGGCATCCGCCGCACTTTGCAGCGTCAACGACCACGATCCTTTTATGGTTGGCCCCGGTATTGTCGCCATGACAGTCAATGCAACCCACCTTCTTTTGAAAATGCGCGCTCTTCCGCCAGTAACGAACGATGCCGGGCGTCTTTTTCTCGTGGCATTCAAGACAGGCGTCGCCGGCAAGAGCGGCGGCCGCAAGCGCGGTCATGATGAAAAGCAGAACCGCTGGCATGCAGAGTCGTCTCATTTCCCTTCCTCCGGCTTCCCGATAAGGTTGTTGCGTCTTTCAGTATACTCCCGGGGAGAGATGACGCCCTCTGCCAAAAGATCTTTCAGCAAAAACAGCTTTTCGGACAAGGCCTTGTCGAGCGGCCGGTCGGGCAAGACGTAAGACGCGGGAATATCCCGAAACAGCAGGAGTTCCTCGCCCGTCGCGACCGCCAGCGTGGCGCCGTCCGGGGACCATTGTGCGATGCTTCCGGCGGCGTTGGCAATCAAGGTTTCCCTGTTCTTTCCGTCGGAATCGATGAGGCAACCGCCGGAATAGATCCTGCTTCCCCTGGGGTCCCATGACGGGTAAATGCCGGTGAGCGACCAGTCGATAACAATACCTTTGCCCAGCCGGTCCCGGACCTCGATACGGCCGTTGCCGTCGGTCATCACGGCCCGTTTTCCGTCAGGAGACCAGCTCGCTGAGAGATAGGTCCTCTTCGTGTTCGGATCGGACATTTCCGAAAGCTCTCCTGTCGCAAGATCGATACTGTTCACTTTTGTGTAGAATGCGACTTCCGGCGGCTTGACGTGCTCCATGACCAGCATTGCATCATCGAGCGGGCTCGGGCCCGCATGCATCCACGCCGTCCAGAGAGCGGCGTCCGGATTTTTCATCATATAGGTTCTCGTGGAGCGGTAAACGGTTTTCGACCTGTCCGTTGCCACGTTCCGAAGAACAACGGCGCTGCTGATCGTCGTTCCAAAGGAAAGACTTTTCATCGTTGTGGACAGGATGATCAGGCTTTTCCCGTCAGCGGTCGGGTAGATCGCGTCGGCATCATAAGCGAGGGAAATGGGCCTGATCGCAAAATCCTTCCCCTCAAGCGAACACAAAATGCCGTTGCCCGCCCTGTCGCGGGACAGGACGTAGAGGGTATTGTCGGGCGCCCATGCCGTATAGTAAGGGTTATCGATTGAAAAGGACTTTTTTTCGCCGGATCCCGTATCGTAGACGGTCAGCGTCTTGCCGATGAATGCCAGGCGTTTTCCATCAGGCGACCACGCCAGGCTGCCTGGTCTCGCGGGAACGTCGTATGCTATCCTGACAGGGCTGTAGTGCAGGGCTGTTTCAGTTACCGACGGCGCACGCCGGGGCGCGCAGGCTGCTGAAAACAAGAGAAGAGCGAGGAGAGGCAGCGTCGTTGATGCCGGGCGACCTCCCTTCAGAGCTGAAAAAAACAAGGCTTTTCCCATGGGACCATCCTGTACAGGTTTGATAGTATACGCGCGGTCAGGCGCAGCAGTGACCGGCGAGTCCTTTGTGACGTTCCAATACTATACTATATTCGCGTTGGGAACAGAAGAGCTATGATGCCCGTCATAAAGGGCCGGCAATTTTGAAGCAATAAAGGCGCCTGCTCTCAAGCCTGCTTCCCGTGCCCATCACAAAAATCACGATAATGGCATAATTACTATGCGGTCGTTGCAGGCGCCCGGCGGGGGCGCGACAATCTCGTTTATTGAGGCTGAGATTGCGGAGCCTGTCCCGAGCGCAGTGAGGAATATGCGCCGAGGTCCTTCGCTGCGCTCAGGACCGCTTCGCTCCCCGCAAGGGTACGACGGCGAGAGTGGTTGTTTTTATGCGTTATACTTGTAAGGGAGGTGCCTATGAATACGAAGAAGACGCTCCTCGGGAGCGCGCTTGTTCTTTACTTTATCATTGCCTTTGAAGTGCTCATCATGATCAGCCCCTTTGCAGGGTTCTTCTACTCGGTCTTCAACCCCGTGCTGCTCACGCTCGCAGGCAATTCCACAACGAGATGGCTCAGCGCTTTTTTCCTGCCTCACCTGGTCCTGCCGCAGGACCCGTTCCTTCAGTCCGTGCGGATCATGGGATCAATTCTGTTCGTCCTGGGCATGACGATCTTCCTTATCTGCGCCGGCCAAATATATACCGCCAAATTCAGGAAAAGGGGAGCTGTACTTTCGGGCCTCTATTCCCGAATCCGGCACCCTCAATATCTCGCGCTCGAGACCGCGGGTCTGGGCCTCGCCGTACTCTGGCCGAGGTTCTTGACCATCGTACTGTGGCTTCTCATGGCGCTCGTCTATTATTTCCTGGCTAAAGACGAAGAGCGGCGCATGCTCAAGGCGCACGCTGAGACGTATCAGGCTTATATGAACAGAACGGGTATGTTCCTGCTGAAAGGGATCGAGCAAACGCTGGTCCCGTCATCGCGTTTCGGGAAGGCCCTGCTCTTTCTTGTTTTTACCGGTGTTGTCATCGCCGGGGCGTTTCTCCTCAGGGCGTACACGGTCCATCACCTCACCCTCTGGACAAACGCAAAAAACGTAACGGCCCTGGCCATCCTGCCGGAGGACGGATTCAAGATGGACCACCGTATGGCCGGTATCCTGGAGATGAAGGAAGTGCGTGAACGAATGCAGGAGAATAAACGGTATCTCGTCTACTTTATCCCCCGGGACTATGTCATGCAGGGCATGATCGCCGACACCGGAGGGGACTGGAAACTCTTTGAGCAGCACCGTACGATCGGCATGATCGCGGACTGGGTCTTCAACCCTTTCGGGCATTTGCGCGGGGGGCATCACGCCCTGCACGGCATGGTACCTCACGATGCCGGCGCAGTGCCGGGAGACGGAGCGGTCAGGCGGCTGATCTTCATTTCCCTGGAGGGTGCGGAGGTGAATACTCCGTCAGGCCGCTTCTCGATCAATGCCCTGCGCGTGCCGCAGTTCATGGTCGACGTGGACGTGCACAACCTCCGGCTTCTGGACATTCAAGATCTTCCGCACGGAAGCGGGTGGGGGGCGGTGCCCACGCCGATGTTCTGAACACGCTGTTGTAATTCGGCAGATAAAACCGCGAGGTACTTCGGGAGGAAGGAAGGGACTGGATTTCCGGGTACGGCATGAAGGGAACAGCGCGGGATATTTTGGAACAGAGACGGGAACTCCTCCCGGATTGCGAAAGAGGGTCATGGGCCCCGTTTCTGAGACCGGTACTTTGATTTCTTTTCCTCGTACATGATGGAATCCACGTGCGAGATAAACTCGTCGAGGGAGCAGGGCCTTTCCGGATCGTAGGTGTTTATCCCCGCGCTGAGCGACAGGGTGCGGCGACGGTCCGGCAGCGCATTCCTGCCCTCAACGCCTTCCTGTATGCGCCTGAGGATCGCCCGCTCCTCCTCTTTGACGTCTCTTGTTCGTTCCAGCGCGAGGACCGCGAATTCGTCCCCGCCGAGGCGGCCGATGATGTCCGATTCACGGAATATTTCCCTGAGGATGGACGCGGTCTCGACCAGCGCCTGATCGCCTTCGGGATGGCCGAGCGTATCATTGATCTTTTTCAGCCCGTCGAGGTCCACATAGAGGAGGAGGAACCCTCTTTTGGTCCGGTTCGCCACCTTGAGCTGCTGCTGGGCGAGGGAGAAAAAACCGCGCCGATTCAGGAGGCCGGTGAGATCATCGGTCATAGAGAGGGAATGGAGCTTCTCTTCGAAGGTCTTCCGGTCCTGCACATCATAGCACGAGCTGATATAGCCGCTGAAACTTCCGTCGAGGTCCTTGATCGGTCTCCCGTATTCCACCATCCAGCGGTACTCGCCGTTGCGGTCCCGGAGCCTGTATTCCGTCACGTACGGAGCACGATGTTCGAAAGAGTCGGAATGGGTCTTCATGAGCCGGTCGCGGTCTTCGGCATGGACCCCCTCGCCCCATGCGTTTCCGATTTCCTGGCTGAGGGACCGCCCGGTGAATTCGAGCCAGGCCTTGTTGAAGTAATCGGCCTGCGCATCGACGTCGGTGCGCCGGATGGGGTTCGGCAGCTCGTCGATGAGTGACAGGTAGAAATGGCGCGATTTGATGACGGACCTCCTCGGCCCGTTTGCGGTCGGTGATGTCCTCGATCATGCGGATGGCGTACAGGGGCTCGTTTTTATTGTTGCGGATCAGGGAGACGGCGAGCAGCCCCCAGGCAACGGCCCCGTCTTTTCTCAGGCAGCGAATCGCCATCTGGTAGTTGTCGCGTTTCTGCGCGAGCAGCTCCTCGAACCACGCGGTATCCGACTGCAGGTCTTCCTTGTGGGTGAAATCGGTGAAGTGCCTGCCGGTCATCTCCTTTTCGTTGTAACCGAGCATCTTCTCAAGCGCCGGATTACACTCAATGATGACACCCACCGCGTCGACCATGGCGATTCCGATCGCGGCTTTTTGGAAGAGGATCCTGAACCGCGACTCGGTTTTCCACAACTCCTCTTCCATCGCCTTGCGCTTGCCGATGTCGCGGATGGTGTATTGCAGAATTTTCCGGTCTCCGATCGTGTGCGCGCTCCCGACGATCTCCACGGGAATGCGGCTCCCCTTCCTTGTATCCAGAGGCAGGTCGTCATAATAAATATGGTCCTGGTTCCGAAGTTCCTTGAACATGACCTGGATAGCATCGGTGTTCTGAAACGGCTCGATTTGCCAGAGTTTACTCCCCATCAGTTCGTTACGCGTATAGCCGGCCATGGCGAGGAAGGAGGGGTTGATGTCGATGATATAGCCGGTATCAGCCTCCACCAGCACGATGCCGTCCCGCGCCGCGTCGAACAGATGGCGGTAGCGCTGCTCGCTTTCGCACGGCGTCGCGGCGCCAGCATGCCCGGCGGCTGCGCTCTCGAGTTCGGCGGCACGCCTCCGGAGGGTCCTTACCTCGGCGACCAATTGCTCTTTTTTCTTTTTGATATCGTCCACGTACGCTTCCTCATACTTACTAAAGTGTAACCGAAGTTTTGCCGGAAATCAATCCCTTGGCATCAATATGGCAAGCCAAAATAGAAATGTCCCTTGGCATCAATAATATGCAGGGTAATCCGTTGCAAAAACTTCATATTGCTTTATCGTTCCTCATGATTTATAATCTGCACCGATAAGGGTCCCTATCGACAACCCCTCCTCGCCTGACCTCTCCCCAAGAGGAAAGGGAAAATAATCACGTGTAGCGCCGTTTCCTCTTTTCTTCCCGGGAGAAGACCGGAATGAGGGGGACAGGAGGTTTTCTTTTGGCAGCAACGTATACCGCAAAAGACATTACCGTGCTCGAAGGGCTGGAGCCGGTCCGCAAGCGGCCGGCCATGTACATCGGCTCGACGGACGTGCGCGGACTTCACCACCTTGTATGGGAGACCCTCGATAACGCCGTGGACGAGGCGCTCAACGGATATTGCACGGCCATAACCCTCAGGCTTGAAAAAGACGGCGGCGTAACGGTGATCGATAACGGCCGCGGTATCCCTGTTGACATCCACCCGAAAACAAAGCGGCCCGCCATCGAGACGATCCTCTGCACCCTGCACGCCGGGGGGAAGTTCGACCATACGGCGTATAAGTCTTCCGGAGGGCTCCACGGCGTGGGCGCTTCGGTGGTGAATGCCCTTTCAGAGGTCTTCATTGCCACGGTCTGGCGCGACGGCTACGAGTGGACCCAGGAATTCTCGCGCGGCAAACCCAAGGGGAACCTCAAAAAGGGCAAGCCGACCAAGGCGCACGGCACGCAGATCTATTTTCGGCCCGACCCGGACATCTTCTCAAAGACAGGCTTCAATTACAAGAACATCCTCGATGTCTCCGAGAGCAAGGCCTTTCTGAACAAGGGCCTCAAGATCACGATCGAGAACCCCCGCGACGGGGAGAAGCCGATCGCGTTCAAGTACGACAACGGCATCCAGGACTACATCAAGCGGATCGTCTCGGGCACGACGGTCGTCAATCCCGATCCCTTTTATTTCGAGAAAGAGGACGATTTCAAGATCGAGTGCGCAATGCACTGGACCCTCGCGACGGACACCGAGATCCACTCCTACGCAAACTCCATCAACACTTCCGACGGCGGCACGCACGAGCTTGCGGTCAGGGGAGGGCTTACCAAGGCCGTCCGCGCCTATGCCGAGCGCAAGAACCTGGTCCCCAAGAACATCAAGGCCATCGCGCCCGAGGACGTGTACGAAGGGCTCTACGGCATCGTGAGCGTGCTCGTGAAGAACCCCCAGTTCCAGGGCCAGACCAAGGAGAAGCTCAATAACCCCGAGATCTCGTCTCCCATCGAGGCTTCGGTCAAGAACGCCTGCGAGGCCTATTTGCTCGCGAACCCCACCATGTCCGAAGCGGTCGTGAAACGCGTGCTTCTGGCCGCGGAGGCGCGGCTCGCCTCCCGCGCGGCCAAGGAGAACGTGACGAGGAAGCTGTCGTCCCTGAAGCTGAACCTGCCGGGCAAGCTTGCGGACTGCTCCTCGAACAAGGTGGAAGACACCGAGCTCTTCATCGTTGAAGGCGACTCGGCGGGCGGTTCGGCAAAGATGGCCCGGGACCGGAAGACCCAGGCCGTGCTCTCGCTCCGTGGGAAGATCCTGAACGTGGAACAGGTGGCTTCCCTCGAGAAGATCCAGGCGAACAACGAGATCAAGAACCTCCTGGCCACGCTCGGCTGCGGCGTGGGCGCGCACTTCGACCTCAACAAGCTCCGCTATAACCGCGTGATCCTGATGACCGACGCGGACGTGGACGGCGCGCACATCAGCGTGCTGCTTCTCACCTTTATCTACCGGTACATGCCGGAGCTGATCAACAAAGGGCATGTACACCTGGCCATGCCGCCGCTGTACAAGATCGAGGCAGGGAAAGAAGTATTTTACGCAATGGATGAGATGGAAAAAGAGAAGATCCTGGCGAAGTTGAACGGCAGAAAATACGAGGTTGGGCGTTTTAAGGGCCTCGGCGAAATGAACCCCGAAACGCTCAAGGAGACCACCATGAATCCCAGGACCCGGTCGCTCATGAAAGTGCAGGTCGTGGACCATAAGGCCACGGGCGATGTGTTCGAGCGGCTTATGGGCAAGGACCCCAAGGCCCGGTTCTCGTTCATCAAGGAACGGGCGGAGTTCGCGGAGTTGGATATCTGATCCGTGCGGAGCGCGGCTGGCCCTGAACCAGGGGGGCCCGCTTGATTCATGGTACGGAACGGACTAAGGAAGGAAAACGGACGGAACGTCATAAAGGCAGGCCCGCTGGCCTGTCTTTTCTTTTCACGATCACGGCTACAGTCCGGTGATCCATTTCACGGCGCTGCGGACCGGCTCCAGCCCTTCGAGCACGGTAATGTCTTTTGCGGGGTACGTTGCTGCCAAGAGAAAACCTCCTCTCCCCCTCACTCCGGTCTTCTCCCCAAGGGGGAAAAGAGGACATGGCGCGACACGTGACTATTCTCCTCTCCCCCGGAGGCGGGTGAAGGGGGAGTTACAGCAAGGTTGATGCAAAAAACATGATGAGAAACAACGTCACAGAAGGTTTCCCGAAAGCCTTTTCCACTGCTTCTCAAACGGCACGATCCTTCGAAAGATCTCGCCTTTATAACTGTAATCCTGGTACTCGTCGATCTGAAACCTCAGGGTCGAGGATTTCACCGTCTTCATTTTTCCCTTGGCGTCAAAATGCAGGTCCACCTTGATGCTGACCGTATGCCTGCCCGGATACGCCCGTGTGGCGTCAACGGTCCAATACGGCATATCGGGATAGACGCCGACGATGGCTCTCCCCGGGAATTTTTCGGACAGGTAATATTCGACATCAAGCACGAGACACTGCTCGGTCTCGTGAACAAGGGTGACTTTCAAGATTTTTGCCGCATCTCCCGGGCCGACGGCCGGGTCCTGGAAGAGCACTCGCCTGCTCCCCGCTTCCCTGGATATCCTGAAGGAGTAATTCTTGCCGTTGATAACTGCCGCGCCGTCCGGCGGAACATACTCGGTCTTAACGTCGATCCTTTTGTCCTGGTTCAAATCGATGTATATCCCATCGTTCGTATAATCGGCATCGTTCTCGCGGGAATCGACGACGTAGACCAGGTAAGGCATGCTCTCGATGGTCGCCTCGCCTTTGAGCTGCGTAGTACTGAAGTAGCACATGCGATTCCGGCTCCACGACACCGCATCGACCCAAAACCATCCGCGGTACTCAGAAAAGTTCACCTTGTCCATGATGCTGCTGAAGGGCAAGGTCAGCGCGCCTGCAAAGTAGGTCCCGCTCTTCCCCTGGTTCGCGATCGGCCCGTCGTCGGCGAGATCGCCGTTCTGGTTCTTATCGAAATAGAGCGCCGCGTATCCGCCGGGAGTTATGTCGAGGGCGAACAGGAAGGTGTTCTTCCCGGTGGTGCCCAGCTTCATGGTTCCGTACTTTCGAATCGATCCCCGGTAGTCGGGCTCGCGGACAATGCCGGCGGGTTTTTGATCGAGCAGAGGGACGGTGCAGCCCCGGTACTTGGGAGGCAGGATGCCGGTCACGGTCGAAAAGCTCCCATCCCCGAGCGAGACGGGGACCATCGTAGCGCCTTTGATTGTTTCTTTCTGCGCTGAAGGTTGCTCTAAGCGGCGTTCGATCGGCCCCTTCACGGCCAAAAGCTGATCCACTTCCCTGGTCCTGCTGATGATCGTCTCGATCGTTGCGATACCCGGCCCGCCCTCCGCGGAAAGGACCCGAACGCTGATCCTGACGCGCGAATCGGAACAGGCGTAGGCGCCTGTCACGGCGGTCACGACGCCAAGGGCTTTACCCGCTTTCCGCGCCGCATCATCATCCATCACGCCGGGCATTCCGACCTTGCGCTCATCGAGCAGCTTGATGAGCAGGCCGCTCTCCACCACGGCGAATCTGCCCCTCGTTTCGAGGCGTGCGATAATGCGCCTGGAGACATACATTCCAAAAGGGTCCATAGCGCCGTCCTGTCGCTCTAAAATGGGAAACACGGCGATCTTGCCGCCTCGCGCCAGAGCGGGCAATGCAGCGATCTGCGCGGCAAGATCCGCGATCTTCCTGTCGAGTTCGGCAGGTTGTTCGGTCCCTGATTGCGCTTTCCCGGCGTAACCCGCAAGGAGCGCTGCTGCCATGATCAAAATGAAGGCCTTTTTTTTCATACGTCGTTCACGAAATCGTTCCGAATCTGACAAGTTCACTGAATGTTCCATCGCAGTAACCGCAATTTTGAAACAAAGGACTGCAACGATGCCTGTCAGCGGACGGGTGAGGGCAAGGCCGGAATGGGAAGCAGGTCTGCGCGTTGCGATGCCGGTCCCGCCCGTTTTCCCATTGCAGTGGCCTTCCATTGTTTACTTCATACCATTGCTGTCCAAGATAATCTAATTTCCTGATCCACACCCCGCCAATCAATGCTTTTAGACAGACAAATCCATCATCTCGGATTCAGGTTCCTTATTCTGCTGTCCAATTACCGATAACTCATTACCAGTTGCTCCGCAAATGGCACAATAGGCGGCGTTTCAAATGGATTATCCAACCATGTCCATAAATCCCTATAGGTGAAGAGATTATAACGAAGCATGGCAACCAGATTCGACAACGACCATCCGAGTGTGGATCGGAACTTCAAGTACTTCAACACCAGGATAGCGATTAATGCTGTCCAAATCTGTACCAATAAAGCGTTCCGACTCGTCCCAACGAATGTTTTGATCTTCAGATTCTGCTTGATCGTCTTGAAAAATACCTCAATCTGCCAGCGGTCCTTGTAAATGCTCGCTATGGTCGTCGCGCCAAAGGTGAGATGGTTCGTCCACAGAACGATAATACGTTCATTTTCTGCGTCCCAGACCTCTACCCGTCGCAACGTATGCGGGCACTTCTTGATCGATTCGTAGCCCGTCAGCTCAATGAGCTGGTCTTTGATGATGTTCCGATTCTCGGGCACCTCTCGTCTTTCGATGATCCGGAAGGCGGCATTATCCTTCTCTTTCGTTACGAAGAATATCCCGGTCTCCGTCCAGCGTGCGAATTGTTCATAATCGACATATCCGCGGTCAATCGCCAAAATGGAACCCTTGGGGAACTTCAGCGTGTGCGCGATGTTTACTTCGTGCACATTCCCTTCAGTCATCGTAGCGAAAACCGGAAGATATCCCTCATGATCCAATAACAGGTGAAGCTTGACCGCTCCTTTTGTCTGCCGGTATTTTGCCCAGTCAAACAGGGTCACACAGAGTTCGATCAGTGTCGCATCGAGGCTGAACAGCTTGTTCTTAAACCGGAACGGCTTCTTTCCGTGCGCCAGGACTCGGCACTTTGCCAACAACTGATAAAAAACCTTCTGATACAATTGCCATGGCCGATGCGCGTTGGCATACGCCAAGGTGGAACGCTTGGGAGCAGCATCTATCCCGAGATGTTTGAGCTTGCCGAAGCAGGTAGCCAATCCGCCGCAGATCTCTCGAAGCGAATGCGCTTGTCCCAGCTGACAGAATAGCATGGCCACGAACTGGCCCCAGCAACCAAATCCTTTTACGCCTTTCTCTGCCTGTGTCTCCCGCACCGCACGATAAAACTCCTGGTGCGAAAATATCTGTAGAATCTGTCCGAAGATACTGCTAAACTTGTTCACGGGGATGTCCTCCTTCAGTAAAGTTAGGTCCTCGACAAACCTACTATACCTGAAGTGAGGCTTCCCCTTCAATTATTCAAAATCTATTTTGGACAGATGTGACTTCATACGTAATCGTGCTTGATAGCTTTGCGATAGCGTTGCAGTACCATATTTTCACGATCACGGTTACAGTCCGGTGATCCATTTCACGGCGCTCCTGACCGATACCTGGTCGAACTTGAGGCTGATTTTGAAAAAAGGACCTTCGCTGGTGAAGTCCGCTTTCGAGAAATCCTTGTCCGTGAAGCCTGTGATATTATAGCCGGCGCGTATCAACACGTTTTTCACGAAGTTGTACCCCAGCGAGAGCCCGGTCCCGTAGTGGTACTGGTCGACACTCCAGGAGTGCAGTATTCTGCCCCGCACCCCGATGTCCCATTTCTTCGTCAGGTCGTACCGGACTTCCAATCCGGTGAGGTCCGTATAACCCCGGTAGTCCAGATCATCGATGGTCTCCCGCACGTATTTGCAGGCGTACTGCAGGGAAAGCTGCGTGTCCGGGCCAGCTTTGAAATTCGTGTTCATGTTGTTGACCACGCGCCAGTTGTCGTAGTTGAAAGCACCGTTACTTTGTTCATCGCGGAGGAGATCCAGGCGGTCGAGCACGATCCAGTCGCTGTTCTTCGGGCGATAAACGAGGCCGAGACGCACGTCATCGTTCTTGGTGCTGACCCCCGTATTGAATGTCGAGTGGAACTCCTGCACTCCCGCCGCAAGACCGAGCCCTTCAGAAACTTCTCCGTTCACGCCTGAAAGGACGCTGAACTTATTGTCATCCGACGAGTGCCGTTCTTCCACGCGGCCCGTCCACGCCCATTTGTCCGCCTTGTAACCCGCGCCGAGCGACAGGGCGGTGAAGTCCGGGCCGCCCGAGGCCGGAGGCACGTTGGTGTTGAATTGATCCACCGGCGCAACGGTCGTCGCGGACGTCGTCTGCTGGATCGTTTGCGAGCGGTCCAGGCCGGCGTCAACGGTCCACCGTTTGCTCACCTGCCAGGTCTGCTTGAGGCCCAGGGTGGAAAAGAGCCGCTCACCGTTTTCCGAGGTCTGGTCCTCCACGGTTGAACTCACCTGGCCGCCGGTCCACGGCGCCGACCTCAGTCCGACACGCGTTGTGTCCGTGTCCAGCTCTGCTCCATGGGTCAGTTCCTCGGCCGCGAAGAGCGACGAGCTGTTGGTCAACTTGTAATCCGCGCCCAGGGTCGTCCGTGTCGGGAAGTCGGCGTTCCCATTTTCATTGCCGATCGACTGGTCCTGGCGGAAGGTGACGGAAAGGCGCTCGGTCATCAGGTACCTGCCGCCGACGAAAATCTGGTCCGACGTCTGCGTTGTGCCGTCGTCAAACGCGTCCTGCGCATACCGCACTCCGCTGAAAAGCTCGTAGCGTTTATCGCTGTACTTTCCCTGCAGCTCGGCCATGTTCCTGACCGCGTTATTCGTAAGGTTTTCCTGACGGAATGCGTCACTCGTCAGGTCGAATGACTGGCTCAAATGGTAGGTAAGATCGAAGCCGGTTTTTTTGGTGCCCGTCTCGCTGTTGTTCTGCTGACCCAGACCGAAACCCGGTTCCTGCTCGCGCACGTATGTCTTTCCCTCCAGCTTATCCGAGCGGTGGGACACTTCCGCCAGCCAGGCGGAGCCGTCGCTCGCGCCGCCGCCTTCGTCGGTATTCGTCATCGCCATCTCGGCCTTGATCTTCGTCTGGTCGTCCAGTTTGACGGTCGTGTCGAGGCCCGTGAGAGTTCCGGCGCCGCCGTTTTGTTCCTCGTGGATGTGCGTGGCGCCGACCTCGAGCCGGTTGTTCAGGACCCGCACCGCTCCGCGTCCGCCGTAATTATTATAAGTAGATCCCGATGTATCGAACAACTCATACCGCACGACGATGAAAATGGGATTGAAGTTGGCATCCCGGTTGAATATGGGCGACTTGAACCAGACGGTTCCCGCGTCGTAATCGATGGTGTAATCGACGAAGCGGCTCATCGGCTGGGAAGAGAGGACCACTTCACTCCTGAACCGGTCTCTTGTCTCGATGACTACTGAATCCGAATTGACGATGATGTTTTTCCGCGACAGCCGGTAGAGGCCGGACGTGCCGTCGCCCTGGATCTCGTCCTTTACGAACGCCTGGGTATTCTGGCTTGCGTAGAGCGTGTAATCGTAATGTTCCGATTTCAGCTCCGACTTCAGGCCCGTGAACTGGCGGGAATACCGCGACAGCTCGGTCACCGTCAGGCCCGTATCGTAGTCGCCGAACAGGGCGTAGAACTGGTCGCGCTCGATCTTGACGTAAAGGGTCTGAGAGCTTGCCGCGTCCGCGCGCTGGTCCGTGGCATCGCCGTAGAGGGTATAGTATTTGTTCGGGTCGATCGTCTGATAGAGGCTCTTCGTATCCTTATTTCCACCCTTGTCGCTGTCGTAGGCTATGGTAAGGAGCCACTCGCCCTTGATCGCTCCTTTGGCGTAGAACGCGACCCGGCCGTCTCTATAGATCTGGTCGTCCTGGCCGGAGGGCGCGTTTTCCATTTTGCTTTTCACCACGTTGTAGCCGACCGTCCCATCGGCGAGGCCGACCAGGATCCAGTCGCGTTTTTCCGGGGTGAGCCATGCCCGGATCTCATGGACGCCGTCCGGCAGGGGGATCTTGATCACCGCCGCGCCGGTTGTCGTCGTGGGCTGGAGTTCGATGAGGGCGATGCCGTTCGCTCCCACCTGATATTTCAACTTATCGCTCGTGGACGCGGTCAGGGGGTTCTTCTGGAGGTCCTCGGCGCTCTGGCGCGAAACACGGGGAGGATCGATGCTGTACTCGCCGATGACCCCCTCGCGCGCGGGAGCTCCGTCCTTGTCCGTGAGCCGGACGGCGATGACCGGAGGGTTCTTGCCGTCAGCCACGAGTTTCGACTGCGCCGGCGCCAGCTCCGCCTTTACCGGAGGCGTGGAATAATGCAGGACCCGTTTCAGTTTCCCCGCCTCGGCGCCGTTTTCATCATACTGTATGGCCTCGAAAATATTGTCTCCGTCCCGGAGATTCACGCCCCGCCAGACGCTGACGGCGACCTTGCCATCCTGCCGCTTGAGCGTGCCGTCGAGATAGAGCGCGTTCACCTCTTCTCCGTTCAGGAAAAGCTTGAGCTTCTTCGCAGGGTCGTGTTTGATGGCAATCTTCGTGGCCGGTATGGCCGGGTAATAACCCTCGCCGGGCCAGAGCCACGCGAATCCCGGCTCCGCCGATTCGAGCCATTCAGGGGTGTACTCGGGCATTTTCTTCTCGTCCTGAACGGGCTTTTTCGTCTCCGGTCCGGTCCATTTCTCACCCGGCCTCAGGCCCGTGGTTGTCACCGTTTTAACGCCGCTGGCGCCCTTTTCATTCTTCAGTTCGGCCATGACGATGACTTTTTCGGTTTCCACCTGCAGCTCTACGCGGCGGTTCTGGGCGCGTCCCTTCGCCGTCTTGTTCGTTGCAACGGGTTCATCCGCTCCCTTTCCGATGAAGTTCACCTGTTCGGGAGAGAGCTTGAGGCGCGCGGCGATGTAGCGGCCCACGGTCTCGGCCCTGGCCCGGGACAGCGCGTAGTTGTCCTTGAATTTTTTCGCAGCCCGTCCCCGGATCCTGCCGGAGTCCGTATGGCCCGTCACGATAAGGCGTGTCACCCCTGACTCTTTCAGATCTTTAATCAGGCGGTTCAGGGCCTTCTTGTCTTTCTTGTTCAAGGTAGCGCTCAGGACCGCAAACTTCGGGTGCAGAACGACATCCGGAACGGACTGGCGCTCTTCCACGACGTTCCGCACGAGCAGGTTGTCCACCACGGGGGTCCGCTCGTTCTTTTTCTGCGGGGTATCGAAGATGAGGAGCGCCTTGGTCGCCAGCTCGCCGGCGTTCCCTGCAAAGGGGACGGCGGCGTTGAAACGCAGTGTGCCTTCCCAGTCCGCGGGGACATCCCCGAGGCGGTAGGTCAGAGCATTCTCCACGTTCGACGGGTCGGGCTGCGGGACCGTGTTGAGCATGCTGCTCCCCGCCTGATAGGTCGAACCTTCGGGCAGCATGACCGTCAAACGCACGTTGCGGAGCGGCACGGACCCCACGCGGAGGGGAACGCTGTATTCGATCGTATTGCCGCGGCTGCCGGTCTGCGCTGTTTTCAAGACGCTCCGAAGTTCCAGGCCCGCCTCGCCCACGGCCCGGGCCTTGAGGCCCAGGTGGAAGTCGGCGCGCCAGAGGGTCCCTCCCTGGAGGTCCACAAACTGGGAATAGGGCGTTTCCGCGAACCGGTCGTTTTCTTCACAGGACAGGACCTCGTATTTTTCCGGCAGGGTGTCCAGATCGAGCTGCACGACATGAGTGCCCGGGTTGACGCCCTCGAAGTGGAACATGCCGTTCTTATCGGTCACAACGTATGTCCCGTCTTCCATGAAGAGGCGCACCCCTTCAAGACCGCCCTTCTCGGCTGCCTCGGATTTTCCGCAGCCGTCCACCCGCACGGCGCCCATGATGAAGGCCTTATCGCTGAAAAAGTCGTTCTTTACCAGGACCGAGGCCGTGGCCGGATTGGAAACCGCCCCCTTGCCCAGGGCGACGGCGGTGTTGATGGCCGTTCCCATTTTCGCTCCGGCGGCGATCTCCGTCACGTAGGAGATGTTCGTCGTCGTCGCGGCCGGGATACTTCCGACCGTGAACGTCAGGGTAAGGCCGTCGCCGGATATGGAGGGGTCCGGAGCAGCAATGAGGTTGATCTTGGTGGAGCCTTTCCGGTAGCGGAACCCCAGGGGCAGAGTGTCGTTCACGACAACGCCCGTCACGGCCGCGGTCGCATTGGTGTTCTGCACGCTCAGTTGGTATTGCAAAAAGTCCCCGATCGCCGCGTCGGTATTTGCCGCGGATTTAAGCAGAAAGAGCCCCTTGCCTGCAGGATCCACCGGGATGTCGATCTGGGCCGTGAAGCCGGCGCTCACCGTGAATTGACCGCCCCGGGAAGCGGGGTCAACGATGACGAACGGTCCGCCCGGCAGTTTCTGGAGCGCTGCGGTGGGGACCGTGGACGGCGCTTTATACCCCGTCGGAGGCGTCACTGCGAGGCGGTAGGTGCCCGCCGGAATGTAGGGGAACTGGTACTCTCCGCTGGGGAAGGAATAGATCTTCCCGCTTCCGTCCGTCGTGGTCATACCCGTCTTGATCGTCGAGGGGAAGATGCTCACGCCATCATCGCCGTAGACCGTCGCGGGCAGGTTCGTGGCCGCATCAACGAGCGTTATGGAGATCCCGTTCACAAGTTGGCCGGTAGCGCTGCTGAACACTTTGGAGAGCGGGTTGACCAAGGCCCTGGCGCTCGCCTTGTCCGTGCTATCCGCGGCGTCTACATAGGAGGCCGTGATATGGGAATTATCCAAGACGCTCAACAGTCCGTTGCCATTGGCTGCGGGCTGGGCCGTCGTCTGGATATAACCGGTAAATACGCCCGTATTAGGCCCGGTCTCCGTGAGCCGGAGGACTTCCGTATCGCCGGTCAGGTCGTCCGTTAAGGTCACGAGCACTGTCTGGGCCGTGGAGGGGTCCGTGTTTTGGTCTAGGTCCGTCAGGCGGACAAAGACTGCTTCTCCGGAGCGGTAGAGGCCCGTGTCCGCGAGCGGGACGGGGCTTCCCAGATTGATGGTCGCGCCGCTCAGAGTCAGGGGAGGGCCCAGGGCCGTAAAAGGCCCGGCAGTCGAGCCGCTGGTGCTGTACGCTGTCGCCGGTACCGGAATGCTCTGGACGCCCGGCAACGCTGGCGCGTACTCCATTAACTCGATCGTGGCCGGTGTGCGGAACGCGACCGTGGTGACGTTAAAAGTGTTCGAATTCCTGCTGATGATGCCCGACGACGGGCCGTCCGTATAGTTCGCCAGGGCGGTGTTGCTGATGACCGTTCCCGCGGGAGTGGCGGCCCACAGGACAGGGGAATGAAAAAGAATAAATGATAAAGACATGCATAAAACAGCGAATGCCGCGCGTGAGCGCGGGCCAAAGGACAAAACAGACGCCGCAGAGGCACGGAAAGGCCGAGACGACGATCTCGGTCCCTCCGCGCCTTTGCGGCTGATCTCGAGCTCTTCCGCAAAAAGGCGCACGAGGGCGCGTGCCCCGGCAATGATGCCGAAGCAGAGGCGCCGTAGTGCGGCAGATATGGGGAAGAAATTTTTCACAATGACGTTCTCACTTCCTTGCTCTTTCTTGCCGTTTCGACTGAGATCAGTTTATGGTCACCATGTACTTGACGATTGCTGTTCCACCGCCTGATGCAGCGCTTAAGCCGGTAACTGTCAGGTTCTGGCCCGAGATGGTCACACCGGCGGAAGAGCAGGACCCGTTGATAACGACCTGGCCGCTGGAGCAGGGGGTCGCACCGTCGTTATAAGTGATAAAGCTCAGGCTCGCCGGCAGCGTGTCGGATATCGAGAGAGCGCTGGTTGGGGCTGTGCCGCTGTTCGTTACGGTCAGGGTATAGATCATGTACGCGCCGGGAATGGCCTTCGGCGCCTTGTTCGTTACAGCGTTGTAGACGCCGTCGAGAGGGTCGCTGTAGAGAGCGGCCGTTTTATTGACGGCAATATTGGCTGACGAAACAAGGAAGCCCACGGTGGAGCCGCCGCCGCTTTTCGCGATGACGGCATACAGGCCGTCCCTGAGCCCATCTCCGCCGTTGCCCTGTCCGTCCGCCAGGACGACATATACCTGACCGTTAAGATTTAAATTCTTGTCAACGGTCGCATCCGTTGCTGCTTGCACTGAGGATTTGACGGGGGTCGGGTTCCCGAGATTACCGGGCTGGTATGCCGTGGCGGTAACCGTATAGTCGGCAAACTGTCCATCAGTGGGCGTTGCTGACGCGGTTATGTACATATAGACCGTCCTTGTCGCGTCGGACGCCAGATTGCTGATGTACGGAAGAGTGGCGGTTCCATCGATAGGCAACTGCGTGCCGCCCGTACCCGTATTCGTGGAATACAAGGTGGGCCCCGTGGCAGGCGCAAGGGTATTGCCGCCTATTACTACCGGACCGAGGGTAAAGTCATGAGGGCCGTTGCCGGTATTGGTCAACACATAGGTCTGGTATGCTGCGCCGCTGGGGGAGATCGTCACGTTCGCGGAATCCTGGGCAGTCAACGTGAAGCTGACCTTGTCGTCAACCTTGAAGGTTGCTGAGGCATTTACCTGGGGCTGACCCGTGCCGTTCACGCTATAGTTAACGGCGGCGTTGTTGGTTATCGGGGTGCCTGCGGCGGTGCCGAGCGCCAGGGCCGTTTGCGGCGCCAGCATTGCCATCGCTCCGATGAGGAGCAGCGCCAATGCTATGTTTTTCGTTACTGTCTTCATTTTTTCTCCTTTACGTTCTGCTGCGTTTTATATGGTTTTATGTGCCTGTTCGGACCGTAGTCCGTAGATGCGTTTCATAATTATTAACTTTCTTTTGTGATGCTTCCCCTCTGATTATCCTTTCACACGAATTGCCTCCTTGTTAAAATTTTTCAACCAATGTGCCCGAAATTATCTCTGTTGATTCATTCCCGATCCACGTGACCGGGACGGTACGTCATTTCCTGCTTTATTGCAGCTTGGCCCTGAAGGAGACGCTGCCTGCGCCGCCCGGCGGCACGGGTTTGATCAGGGTCCACCGGATGGTTGTATAATCCGCAGGCCGCGCCTTCCGCGTCTTTCCCTGCGCGTCCGTGACCATAAGCTTATCGGGAGTTTCGTAGCTCTTTCCCTTGTCCACGGAGAAGTCTATTTTCGCTCCTTTGCCCTCGGCGCTCTTGTCCAGGTAATCCATATGTTCGGGCACGGGGTTCGTGATCACGACCTTGTCCGCCGGTTGCTTGCCGATGTTCGTGTAGGTCGTCGTAAAGATGACCATATCGCCCGGCACGACCTTGGCCTTGGCCGTGTCAACGCGTTTCACCTCCTTTTCGCCCTTTGCGTTCGTTTTCGTGACCTCAACTTCCGCAATCGATTTAAGTTCTACGCTTCCCTTTTGCTGCGCCCGTGCCGCGGCAGGAAGGAGCAAAAGCGCGACCAAGATGCTGATTACCGTTCTTTTCATGAGTTCCTCCTTTTTTGTTTCATTCCTGTTTTTTACTAGACCATCATGGAATGATCGCTTCTCTTAATTGATCGTAACCTGGAACCTGACAACAGCGCTGGCGCTGGCGGCGACCGAAAGCCCTGTCACCGTCACCGCGCCTGCATTCGATACGTTGTAGTCCGCGCCGTCCCCATCGTTCGTGTTGGTTTTGCAGACCCCGGCCCCCGCGCCCACCACGATGCCGTCTGCGCCTGAGCAGGTGGTAGAGGCGTCAACGTACGTGGTTTTGAACGTCGTATTCGCCGGGACGGCGTCCACGATCGAAACTGACGTGGCGGTCGCGCCGCCGGCCCCATTCGCGATCGTGATCGTGTAGGTCATGACCGCGCCGGGGATCGCCTTCGGGTTCGTGGTGCCATTGAACGGATCAGAGTAGACCGCCGTGGTCTTGGTGACCGTCAGCACCGGCGCGCTAACCGTGTAGGTCCCTCGCGCCGACATCTTTCCGTCCCGGGCGGAGTCATCGGTTCCGGCGGCATCGGCAAAGACCACATCCAGCGGAGAGTTGGTCTGAAGGTTGGCTGCGCCGGCTGTTTGCGCAGTAACGGTTGTGGTACCTGCATTCGTGGTCGTCGCGATCAGATTGTATACGCCGGTCTGGCCGTTGGTCAATGAGAGCGGCGCGTCCGCCACGACCAGCACGGTGTAGGTTGCGTCCGAAGCGATAGTGCCGAAGGTGGTTGCATCCACGTATGGAGTGTCGCCGGCATTATACTGGGTGGGAGGGGCGATATTGGTCAAGTAGATCGCGACATTGCTCATGGTCTGGCCGGACACAAGGTTTGCCGCTAATGCATAACTCTGAGGGGTGTTGCCGCTGTTGGTAATGGTGAACACCAGCGCCTGCTTCGTCGAGCCGGGAATCACCGTGGCGTTGCCGGTGTTCGTCACCACGACATTGACCTTGTTGGCAACGTAGAACCACGTGTTGGCGCCGTTCCCGGCGCCGGGGGTCGTGTTGCCCGTGGGAGAGCTCTCGATGAGCGTCTGGGCAACGCCTCCGGCCTGATAGTTCATGGTGGCCTTGTTGTTGATGATTGTTCCCGACGCGGTGCCCGCCGCGAGAGCGTGCTGCGGCGCCAGGACGGCCATTACTCCGATAAGGAGCAAGGCCGGAAACATGGATTTACGAATTGTACTCATGGTATTCTCCTTCAAACTTGATTGTTGCCGCGAAGACGTTCGATAAAGAGGTCTTCGCATGAGATTGCGCGATCGTCGTTTTTTTTCATCTGTATCAATTATCCTGTTCGCATGGCCCGCCTCCTTTTGGAGATTGCAAAATCCCCGCATGCCGTATTTTTCTCAATCAAGCTTCCCCAGAATCAATTTATCTTCACATCGAACGTGACGGTCTGGACCGGCGAGGCGTTCGTCAAACTCCCCA
The DNA here is from genome assembly GCA_963790205.1 of Nitrospirota bacterium. Taxonomy (GTDB): domain Bacteria; phylum Nitrospirota; class UBA9217; order UBA9217; family UBA9217; genus CAWBNQ01. The sequence continues at coordinate 93,110 of CAWBNQ010000010.1, read as the reverse complement.
GCTTTACCGTAACGGTCCCCGGTGTCGTTCCGCCCACATCTCCAGCGTCAGGGTCCGCCGCATCAGTAAGGGTGACGCCGTTCAATTTGAGCGTGCCGGCAGTGTAGGTCGTGTTCAACGGGATGGGGTCCGCGATCACCACGTTCATCGCCGTCCCCGAACCGGTCACCGTCACGGCGAGAATGTAATGGATCGTTGCTCCGGTCATGGGCTGGCTGCCGCCGAGCTCGTCCGTTACTGTGGCCGTTTTGGCCACGTTCACCGACCCTGATTGCGCTTTGAACCCCACGGTTCTGTTGCTCCCGTCCTTCGCGAGTTCGGCGTACTTGCCGTCTCTGAGCGCATCTCCGCCGTTGCCCTGCCCGTCAGCCAGGACGACATACTGAGTCGTGAAATTTGCATTTTTGTCGATAGATGCATCGGCAGCGGCTTGCGTTGAAGATTTCACCGGCGGGTTTACCGTGCCGAGATTATTGGGCTGGTAGGCCTCGGCAGTGATGAGATAATCGGCTGTCTGTCCGTCCGTTGGCGTTGAGGGAGCCGTTATATACAAGTAGATCGTCTTGGTCCCATCGGATGCCAGGCTGCTGAGGTAGGGAAGGCCGCCGGCGTTCACGTCGGTCGGCAGCGCGGCCGTACCGGCCTGATCAGAATAAAACGTGGGGCCTGCTGCAGGCGTCAGCGTGGGAATTCCCGAGACCGCCTGAGTGAGCGTAAAATCATGCGGGCCGTTTCCGGTGTTGGTCAGGACATACGTCATGTATGCCCTGCTGTTGGGGAGGATCGTTACGTTTGCGGAATCACTGGCTGTCAGGGTAAATGAGACCTTGTCGTCCACCCTGAAGGTGGTCATATTGCTCAACGTGGAATAATTGCTCGTGCCTATGGTGTAGTGCGCTGTGGCCTGGCTGCCGAGCACTGTTCCGACAGGGGTGCCCACGGCATGGGCATCTATTGCGGACAGGAACGACACGATGAAGAGGACGGCAGCAAACAACACGCGCAATTTTTTACGCGTGTGTGCGTCCCCATGCACGAGCGTCAAGACTATTTTATTAAACGTTCCCATAAGCAGCGCCTGGTCCCATGTCAAAACTATTTGACGATAACGGGTTTTCTCAGATCCATCTTGATTCATTTAAAAAAATCCCGATGATAACAAAAAAATTAGTCAAATTATAACTTATTGTTATACATAAAAACTGTATTAAAATCACGAAAAATTTGTAATACTTTATGTTACATATAGTAACGATTAATTTTTTTACGCAATACTTTTTTTTGTTGTTTTCTAATGCGTTATTTTTATCAAGGTTTTTAAAAGCTGTTCAATTTCATTAAAATTTTTAAAAATAATAATAAAGTGTTATGTTTATATTAAGCTTAGTTATGCAAATGGCGTGCCTTATGGTAATATGTTGTTTTTAAATAAAAAAAATTTATTTATGGGGTGATGATGAGGGAAAAAATCACTTATTCGGGGAAGAAATACTGGAAAACAGTTCTTCTAAAACTGCAGGTCATCTTTGCTGCACACAGTGAGCACCGCTAATCTTGGGCTCTCCCGGTGAATTTCCCGCGCGGCGAAAACCTTCTGCGGCTAAATACGTTTTGAATCGGGCATGTCCGGGCATTTGGTCCGGAAGAGCTTCCAGCTCTCGGATCGAATACCAGGCATACAGAGGGCTTTTATGTTCTTCATGGTATCAGGCGACTGGCCAGAAGTTTAAAACTTTTCAATTCCCGTGTGAGCTTTTCATAATTACGGGCAGCGTTCTCGATGTCTTCCGTTTTTGCCGCGTTTTCGATTGTGGAAACGATTTCACTCGCAGCAGTGAGCCCGACAGCTCCTACCGCGCTCTTACAGGCATGGGCATGCATCGCGAGATGCGCGAAATCACGTGCTTCAACGGCGTCCCGGATCCTACGGACGAGGCCGGGTATCTCGTTCCGGAAGACTTCGAGCAGTTCCTCAACGAGCCGTTCGTCGCCCTCATACTGTATGAGGAGCACTTCTTTGATTTTTTTCAGCGGGTCTGTTTCCCCCGTGATGATTGCTCCGCCGATCGTTTCACGTTGTGTTCCCGGCACGGGTGGGCCGTGATCAGCATCATACGAAACATCCGTGTTCGCTGCCTGCGTAATGGTTGACAGGGGACCTCGACCCGCATGCATCTCAACAACCTCGATAAATTCATCAAGCCGTAGCGGTTTGGATAGATATCCGTTCATGCCGGCGGCAAGGCAGCGCTCCTTATCGCCGGCCATGGCATGGGCGGTCAGCGCGATAATGGGGACATCATGCCTCAGTACGGACGAATGGGGGTCCCTGATGATCCGTGCGGCCTCACAGCCATCCATCCCCGGCATCTGGACGTCCATGAGAACGGCATCGAAAATTTGCCTCTCCAATAACTCTATCGCTTCTTTCCCGCTGTTCGCCGTTCTCACCAGGTGTCCTCGTTTTTCGAGCAGGCGTACCGTGAGCATCCGGTTGGTTGCACTATCTTCTACCAGAAGGACATGCATGCTTTTATGGGGCAGCGGCGTTTGAGGTACGTCCCCTCTCGCTGCCTGGTTAAAGTCTTCGCGGCCGGGGGCGAACCGCGCGGTAAAGTAAAAAACGCTTCCTTCTCCCGGCGTGCTTTCAACCCTCAGCTCTTCTCCCATCATTCCGGCCAATTGGTTCGAAATGGTGAGTCCCAGGCCTGTGCCTCCGTATCTTCTGGTAATGGAGCTGTCGGCCTGCGTAAAACTCGAGAAGATACTGCGCAGTTTGTCCTCGGGTATTCCTATGCCGGTGTCGCTAACTTTAAAAAGGATCCCTACGGAGGAACGCGGACGATCTGTCCGACGCCTCAATTTAAGCTCTGGGTTCGACGGCGCGGTCTGTACCGATATCTTCACTTCGCCTTGTTCAGTGAACTTGATCGCGTTCCCTGCAAGGTTGAGCAAAATCTGCTGCAGTCTCAGGGGATCCCCCGTCAAGACCGTCGGAACGTCAGGGTCGATGGAATACTCCAGTTTCAGCCCCTTATTTTCTGCCTGCAGGGAGAGCGTCCTTATTGCTGTGTGAACCAGTTGTCGCAGGTCGAAATCGACCTCTTCGAGCTCCATCTTCCCGGCCTCTATCTTTGAAAAATCCATGATGTCGTTCAGGATGGCAAGGAGCGTCACAGCCGAATGGTTGACGGTTTCGAGACAGTTCTTCTGGTCCAGGGTCAACTCAGTGTCGAGGACAAGGTCCGTAAAGCCGATGATCGCGTTCAGGGGTGTACGAAGCTCATGGCTCACGTTCGCAAGAAAGACCGATTTGGCGCGGTTGGCCGCCTCCGCTGCATCGTGCGCCCGACGGCGTTCCTCTTCGCTCCGCTTGAGGACGCTGATGTCGTACAGCTGAACGAGGTTCCCGACCGTGAGGAGCCCCCTTGTGAGCGGCAGGGACTTTATCCTCCAGTAGCGCTGATCATCCTCGGCATCTTTTACGAAAGCATCAATTACGATCAGGGGCCGGTTCGACAGTGACTGGAGCATCGGAAAGCGGGTGAACGCGGCGGCGCTCAGCTTCGCGAGTCCGGCTCCGGGGCTGAGCAATTTCTGCGCAGCGCGGTTGCAATCCACCAGCGTGCCCTGGTCGTCGAAGACAAGGATCGGTTCCTCCAATTGGTCGAAGAGCGCCGCGCGGGCGACCGGCTCCACCTCCAACAGCCGGTGCCGGAAGATGACCAGGATGTAGCAGCAGCCGGTAAACCAGAAGGTTGAGGTGGTCATGCTGAACTTTTCAATTGGCGTGAGATTCAGGCTTTCCACAAGCATGGGGATGAGCGTTCCCACGAAGAGAAGGTAAAAACGGGGCCGGGACACGGCGGGACTGCGCAGGGCACGCGCCAGGAAAAGGGCCAGGGCGGCGATCATGAGGCCGTTTACGTAGGCACTATAGATATACCAGGCCCACCCTTGCTTGAAGTCGAGCAGCAGCAGAGGGCCGTTTCGGATGAGCGAGAACCCGTATCGGAAAAGGGCGTGATGCTCCCCGCTCCATGCCAGGAGGACGAAGACGCCGGAGAGGGCGCACAGCACGGCGAGCCTGCGGCGGGTCAGCCACTGTCCGAACCCCGTGATCTCCAGCGCCAAGGCAAGCGTCGCAGGTCCTATGAACGCCGCGAAGGTGGTGGCGGCCTGATAGAAGAACACCTTGAGGGCGAGGCTCGTTGCGGCGGTGTTGAGCGCGTAGCAGAGGGACCAGACAGCCGCGATGAGCATGGCCGCGAAGACGGGCACGGCCGCCGGCACGTTTCTCCGACGCCAGGCATAAGCGGCCAGCCCTCCGCAGACGACGGCCGAGAACAGGGGCTGGATGACATAGGGCGTGAGGTAGAACATCGTGGTTATGCTCCCTTGCTGCACTCCTACTATACAAAAGTTTGCGGGTCTTGGCAAGAGGCCGGTTTTGGTAAAAAAATCGGTTGTCCTCGAAGCGCTCACCGTGCTATAGTTTAAACGTCTGCATGTGCGTCGCGATTCTCAATAGGAGGCGGGGAGGGAACGAGGGAATGGACAAGGTCCTCATTGTGGAAGATGAGAAGGTAACGCGGACCATGCTCGCCAGGATACTGGAAAAGGAGGGACTGCAGGTAGTCGAGGCGGCCGATGGCAGCCAGGCCGTGGACCGTTTTCGACGGGAAGCGCCGGCAATCGTCATCCTCGACCTCATCATGCCCGTCATGGACGGTATTGAGACCATACGGATATTGAAGGAGATCGACCCGTCAATACCGGTCATCATCTCGACCGCCAGCGGAGATACAGCGACGGCGGTGGAAACCATGAAACTCGGCGCATACGATTTTCTCGTGAAACCGGTGGAGCCGGGGAAACTCATCATCACCGTGCGAAGGGCGCTGGAAAAGTACCGGCTGGAGCGTGAGCTGGCCAGGCTTCATACCTCCGAGAACGCCTCGCTGGAACGCTTCGCGGGTAAGGCGCCGGCCATGAAGAAGATCGCCGAGCAACTGAAGCAGGTGGCGGGGACTGATTTCTCGGTCATCATCCAGGGGGAAACCGGCACGGGGAAAACGCTCCTGGCGAAGATCCTGCACAACATGAGCAGGCGGGCGGACAAGGGGTTCGTGAAGATCGACATGGGGTCGATGCCCGAAACCATCATCGAGGGCGAGCTTTTCGGCTATGAAAGGGGCGCCTTCACCGGCGCTGTTCAGACCCAAAAAGGTTTTTTTGAGGCCGCGGACAAAGGCACCGCGTTCCTCGATGACCTGGAGAACGTGCCCCTGTCCGTACAGAGCAAGCTCCTGAGCGTCCTGGAGAGCCGGGAGGTCAGCCGCCTCGGCGGCAGAAAAATCATCAACCTGGACATCAGGTTCATTGCCGCCACCAATGCGGACCTCCAGAAGAGCGTGCAGGAGGGGAAATTCAGGGAGGACCTGTTTTTCCGGCTGGGCGAGTTCATCATCACGCTGCCGCCCTTGAGAGAGCGGGCCGAAGATATACCTTTTTTCGCCAATAAATTTTGCGAATTGGCCGCCTCGGAACTGAATATGCCGGTCGCCGTGATGAGCAGTCAGGCCATGGACCGCATGATGCAATACCCCTGGCCGGGGAACCTGAGGGAATTGAAGAATGTGATCAGGAGGGCGGTGCTGCTATCGGGCGGAGAGAACATCGGGCCGGACCACGTCGAATTTCTTCTGGGCGGAAAGGAGGCCAGTGCGGACAGCGCCTTAGTGCCGCTGAGAGAAGCCGTGAGCGGTATCGAGAAGAAACTCATCAGGAAGGCCCTCGAAACGACAAAGGGCAACAAGGCCAGGGCCGCTGAAATTTTGCAGGTTGACGTCAAAACTCTCCGGTCGAAGATGAGCGAGCACGGCATTGAATAGGGGCGGGTTGCCCCCTGCGAGCATCAAGACCTCTTGGGACGGGAATATTTCCTTGTAAGCAGTAATAATTCCTACCTCGATGACTTCATTCACTTCATTCGCGACCTATTACGTTCATATAATCAAATAGTTGTTTTCTGGCAGTGTTTTTGCAAATAAAACATTATAAACCAGCAAGGTCCCATCTTTGCATTATGCAAAGTTCTCATGACTTGACTGTGCGGGACCGGACCATGGCGATTGTGGTTTCAGTATTTTTCCCAGCCTGAGCAGCAGGCATGAACAGGTATGATTCATAGCAGCGTGGAGATGGCAGCCAGTGAGAGTGCTTGTCGTAGATGATATCCTGACCAACCGGATGCTGACCGCACGGATCCTCGAAAAACGGGGGCACTGCGTGAAGACGGCTAAAAACGGGAAGGAAGCAATAGAACAACTGGAGAAAGAGGATTTCGACATCGTCTTGATGGATGTTCATATGCCCGTGATGGACGGTATCGAAGCCACGAGAATCATAAGAAGTCATGCATCTCCGGTAAGAAGGCATGACGTTCCCATTATTGCTGTTTCGGCGGCTGCCGAGGGTGACGGGAAAAAGCTGTGCCTGGATGCCGGCATGTGCGGATACTTGTCCAAGCCGCTCAGGACCGACGAGTTCGTGGAAGCCGTTGAGCGGCATGCTTTTAAAGCGTACTAAAATGATGAAGCGATTTTTCGCGCTGATCAGATCATGGGAGTGGAATCCAAACCCTGCGGAAATACATGTTTTTTTGTTGAATAAAAAATAATTTTTTGATAGTATTCAAAAAGATATGCTGCTATACAGGCAGCAGCAGTATCGGAGTTGTATGGGGTTTTCGATCTGGATTCATTGACTCCGGGATTACGAATACGGTAATAAACATTTTTAATTATATCGTCATGAAGAGTCATCCTCGAAAAAAAGACAGCGCCTGCCGCATGAAACCTTTTTTCAATTTCAACAAGGTAGGAGAAGAATTGCGTGCCGCCTGCATTATCCTGGCCTTGGCCCTGGTTGCGCTGGGAGGGGGCCTTGTGGGCGGCGCTTCTGCCGCGATCATCATCAACGCACCGATGACCGACACGAACAGCGCGGGCTGGGTCCTGGGGGGCAATCCCACGTCCGCCTTGCTGACCGGAAACGGCGTCATCGATCCGGTGGGGCAGGGATGGCTGCGGCTGACCAGCGCTTCGGGCAACCAGACCGGGTTTGCCTATAACACCACCACTTTTGACCTGAGCGCAGGGCTTCTTATCGAGTTCGATTACGCCACTTGGGGGGGGAACGGCGCCGACGGCTACAGCGTCTACCTGTTCGACGCCGGGGTAAGTACCTTCAATATCGGCGCCTTCGGCGGCTCCCTCGGTTATGCACAGAAGCTGTCCACTGCTGCGTGCAATCCGGTTACACCGAGCGTAGCGGGAATCAGCGGCGGCTATGTGGGGATCGGCGTCGATGAGTTCGGTAATTTTGCCTACGGCTGTGAAGGACGCTACCTGGGAGCTTCACAACAGCCCAACACGGTGACAATACGCGGCTCCGTGGTCGGCTTCGGCGGGGGCGCCATCGGGTCAACGACTGGCACAACTTCTTACCCCTGGATCGCCACCTCCGGCAGCCCCGGCTCACTGTGGTACAACGGTACGCCACGACCGTCCCAAACCGGCGTGAATTACCGCAAGGTGCGCATACAGATCAGCCCGGCGCCCAATCCGGTTGCCAATGTCTGGGTCGCATTCGGCTACAACTCCCCGCTTGTCTATACGCAGATGATCACGAACCAGGCGCTCCCCGCGATCTCGACATCCCAACAGCTCATGATGGGATACGCCGCCAGCACCGGCGGCTCCACGAACTATCATGAGATCCGCAACCTCCTGGTGAGCAATCAGACCACGACCTCCGCGATCGACCTCGCCATTACCAAGACATTCACGGACGTAACGAGCGGTTCGACCACGACCGCGTCTGTGGGTGACACGATCCAATACACCGTGATCGCGGCTAATACCGGTCCCAACAACGTGACGGCGAACGGTGTCGGGATCCAAGACACCGTGCCGTCGGTCATCACCGGCGTTACCTGGACCTGTACGGCAACATCATCAACATACGGCACCTCTTCCTGCGGCGCGGCCTCGGGAAGCGGGAACACGATCAACACGACCGCCAACCTTCCCTTAAATGGCTATGTGACCTATACGATCAGGGGCACCGTAAGCGCGCCCGCGCCCAGTATGCTTACCAACACCGCAAGCCTCGTCATACCGGGCTCGATCACGGACTACAACTCCAACAACAACAGCGCCACGGTGAGCTTCGCGGTGAACAACAACTTCTCCACCTCGACCAAGGCGGTTGCCGATCTTAACAACACACTGGCCAACGCCAGTCCCGGCGACACTCTGCAGTATACCATTACGCTCAAAGAGACCGCCGGCGTCAATGCCACGGGCGTGACGGTAACGGATAATATGCCCGCGAATGTGACCAACTTCACGATCGTAAGCGAGCCGACGTGCTCCGACAACTCCTTGCCAACGGGCGGTACAAACGGAACGGGCTATCTCAATCTCTCCAACATCACCGTCCCCGCGAACGGGTCCGTCACCATCGTATTTACAGTGACCATCGCTTCCTCGGCTGTTAACGGCACTACGATCAGCAATACCGCCACGATCACGCCCTCCGCGGGCACGGGCGGGACACCGGCAGCCGGCACGGTCACGGTAAACGCGGCCAGCGGCAACAAGCCGCTGTATCTCTATGACAATACTTCCACTCCAACCCATAAATTATCACGGACGAAGCCGACCGGCCTCGCAGGCACTGTTCCCTTGACAAAAGGGGGCCAATCCCAAGTCTGGACCCTCAACCCGGCCTTGCAGTCCAATGACACGATTAACGCCAACGTGCCTGTTTATCTTTATTTGGCCAGCAATGCAGCGGGAAGTAGGACGGTTGTTGTTACTCTTGCATGCGGAGGCACGACTCTCACGCAGACGCAGACCCTGGCGCTCACAACTACGGCAGCCCTGAAGACATTCACTTTGCCACTCGGAGCAGCGCTGACCTGTGCTTCCAATTGGGCGCTCACCGTGCAAAACACGACTGCCGGCGGCGGAACTCTAAACGTAATCGTGTCCCCGATGAGCGGCACGAACAATTCGTACGTCAACCTGCCCTCACAAAACGTCATCAACATAAACAGCGTCACTGCCTATAATGCGAGTTATTTAAGCGGCGGCGGGACGGCGCTCTCGTCTTTCACGACCGGAACGATCTACGTACGCGCCGTGGTAAGCGACCCCTTCGGAAGCTATGACATCGTCAGCCTCCCGACGCTCACGATCACAGACCCGACCAGCGCCAACAAAGTAATGAATGTCCCTATGCCCCTGGTCAATGACTCAGGCGCTGCGACGAAAACGTTCGAGTATGCGTTCATGCCCACAGCGCCCGCGGCCTCAGGGAATTGGTCCGCGGCCGTGCGTGCATGGGAGGGCACGGAAGGCGCGATTTCGGACTCCAGGGTCGGCACATTCAAAATTACGCCGAGTCTCTCGGTCCTTAAATCGGCCCAGACCTATTCCGATCCCTATAACGGAACGACCAATCCGAAGGCCATTCCCGGCGCGATGATACTTTACACCGTCCAGGTGACGAACAGCAGCTACGGCTCCGTGGACGCCAATACCACGGTGATCACTGATCCGATTCCGACAAACACGAGCATGTGCGTTTCTACCCTTTGCAGCAATCCGGTCATGGGGTTCACCTGCAGTGCGTCGCCTGTCTGCGGACTGACCGGGATTTCGTTAACATACTCCAATAACAGCGGCGTGTCCTACGGCTATACGCCGGCCGCCGACTCCAACGGCTATGACTCGAATGTGACAAACATTCAGATCACGCCTTCAGGCACGTTTAACGGGGCCCCCAGCCCCCAGAGCACAATTTTTTCCGTGACATTCAAAGTCAAGATCAAGTGACCCTCTTCGCGGCGGCATGGCCGCTGCCAGCCCTTTCCCCGCACATGCATATCAGCACGTGATAAGGCCGATGGCCCGTATCAGGGCAACAGGTTTTTTGATTGACAGTCCTTCCGCCTATTTGGTACAGTACAAAAACATTTATTTTTTTAAGAAGTTTTCTGCTTCAACCTTTCTTGCGGTATCATCAGGACCGTTCCGGAAGGACCAACAATCGCTGCTCCGATCTTCTGAGATTTCTGCTTCCTTCGGGAGAATGTTCAGCGGGAAACAGTTGCGACAAGTTGACGCTAGTGCCCCCTGTAAGCGCCAATCGAAAAGAGGAAAAGGAGACCCCAATGGAAAGACCGCAAAGAGAAAAAACGACCATGACCCTTATGCTCGCCGCTGTTTTACTGCTCGGCATTGCGCAGCCGATGTACGCCAAAGCGGTCAAAACTAAAAAGACCGTAAAGACCGCTGCTCCGCTGAATATCCAAGGTTTTCGCATCGGCATGACCGTGGGGCAGGTGAAACAATTATTATGGAAAAAAAAGGTCCATGGCTACGAAACGGGCTTCTCCGATATTTTTGCCTACAGCCCTTCCCCGGGGACGGAAATCAGGCTCCTGTTGACCTGCAGCGCCAAAGGATACATTCTCGGGAAGGTGGAACTTACTACATCGTTTACGACGGAAGAGACCGAACTTGCCGTCCCGAAATTCAGGGAAAAACTGGTCGCCAAATACGGCACGCCGCTGTTCTCGGGGGCTCAAGGCGACCCGCTGGACTTCTGCTGGGGGCAATGCGAGCAGGGGGCGGGCGGCATAAAATTAACAGCCGTGACGACGGCCCCGCAGGGGAACAAGAGGACACTGGCGCTTACACTCGGCAATGACGCGCTGGTCCAGGCATGCTTGGAGCTGCGTCCCAAGAAGATCAACAGCTGGCTGTATCAATGGATAGACGCGGTACAGAAGTTCAAGTTGGGGATGTCCCTCAAGGAAGCGTCCGCGCTTTATTGGAAGCGCTATCAGAACAGGCTCGAGCTGGATGAGGAGCGTGACGAGGCCGCCCCGCAGTATGCTGTTACAGACTATGTGGCGAAAGAATACGATTTCTTCACGGCGCTGGATTATGAGTCCCAGGCCTTTGAGGGGGTGGATCTCGGCACCATTGTGCTGAAGTTCACGGGAGACCAGGCCGGGGCCGGGAAGGACAGCAGCCTGAAGAAAAAGCTTTATTACGCCTCCTTTTCCACGGCGAAGTTCACCGATATGCATGTCTACACGGACGTACAGCAGAAGCTTGATCGATTCATCAAGGTCTACGGAACGCCTGTCGAAACCGTCCCGCAGCCCGGCGGGATCACGGCCCGCTGGCAGCAGGACTCAAAACAACGGTCCGTCAGTATCTTTGACTCAGGCTTGATCACTTTCGAACAGTCCGATCCGGCGCTCAAGGACGCCTATCGGGAAGCTGCTGTCAAAAAGATCGACGAGTACAATAAAACCAGGTTCGACAGGCCGATCTTTTGACCCTTCCTTCATGGTATTTTCCCGGCTTGTACGGCACCCTTCCTTCTGCTCCCATCTCGGAAGCGGCATATTCACCGCTTAAAACTCCGGCACCTGCCGCATACATGCGGCAGGTTTTTTGATTGACAGTGATTCAGCCTATTTGGTATAGTACAAAAACCGTGTATTTTTAAGGAGTTTTATGTTTCAGCCTTCACTCGAGGAATTCAGGCAAAAGGCGAAAAAAGGCAATCTTATCCCGGTGTATCGCGAGATCCTCGCGGACATGGAGACCCCGGTTTCGGCATTCCTTAAAATCGACGACGGACGACATTCCTTTCTCCTCGAAAGCATGGAGGGAGGCGAGAAGTGGGCGCGCTATTCCTTCCTCGGCAGCCGTCCGTCGGTGATCGTCAAGAGCTTCGGCCGCACCGCGGAAATCATCAGGAACGGCAGGAAGGAACGATTGCCCTTTGACCGCGATCCGCTCGAAGTGATAAAAGACCTTCTGTCCTCCTACGCCCCCGTTCCCGATCCTTCGCTGCCGCGCTTTTTCGGCGGGGCTGTGGGATTCATGGGCTATGATGTTATCCGTTTTTTTGAAGAGTTGCCGGAGCGGGAAAAGAACGGCCTCGATCTTCCCGATATCTTTTTCATGATCACCGACACGCTCGTGATCTTCGACAATGTCACGCACCGGATCAAGGTTGTATCGAACGCGCATGTGAAAGGCAGGACGGTTGAGGCTTCCTATAAGGAAGCGACGAAGAAGATCGACGCGCTGGTCAGGAAGCTGAAGGGGGCCGGGAAGCGTGAGGCGGGAGGCGGGAGGCGAAAAAAGACGAAGGAACAGCCGCTCACCTCGAACTTTACCCGGCCTCAGTACGAGCAGGCGGTGCTCAAGGCCAAAGAGTATATCAAGGCGGGCGATATTTTCCAGGTGGTGCCGTCGCAGCGGTTTCAGACGGGGATCAAGGTCGAGCCCTATGAAATTTACCGGGCGCTCCGGTTGATCAACCCGTCTCCCTATATGTATTTTCTCCGGTGCGGTGACGCGACCGTGGTGGGGGCGTCGCCGGAGGTGATGGTCAGGCTCGAGGACGGCAGGATCGATCTCAGGCCGATCGCCGGCACGCGCAGGCGCGGGGCGACCGAGGAAGAGGACAAGGCGCTTGCCGACGAGCTTCTGGCCGATCCCAAGGAGCGGGCCGAGCATATCATGCTCGTGGACCTCGGCAGGAACGACGTGGGCAGGGTGAGCGAGCCGGGGAGCGTTCAGGTTTCCGAGCTCATGGTGATCGAACGCTACTCCCACGTGATGCATATCGTATCGAACGTGCGGGGCAAACTCTCCGCCGGCAAGGACTCCTACGACGTGATCCGGGCCTGCTTTCCGGCGGGCACGGTCTCGGGCGCGCCGAAGATCAGGGCCATGCAGATCATCGACGAGCTCGAGCCCACGCGGCGCGGGCCCTATGCCGGCGCGGTCGGGTACTTCGGCTTCTCGGGCAACATGGACACCTGCATCACCATCCGCACGCTCGTGATCAAGGACAACGTGGCATACATCCAGGCCGGCGGCGGCGTCGTGGCGGACAGCGACCCGGCTGCCGAGTACCAGGAAACGGTGAACAAGGCCAAGGCCATGATGCGGGCGGTGGAGATGGCGGAGAAGGGATTGGATTAGAAAACAGCTCGGAGAGTGGAGCGCAGAGTTCGGAGTAGTCAAAAAAGCAAAAGCATTTTTCTCGCGGAGCACGCTGAGGACGCGGAGAAAAGTAAAGCCTTGTAAAGTGATTTTTTTAACTCTGCGCTCTCTGCGCCTCTGCGAGAGATAGAGGTTTGTTTCTATGTTATTGATGATCGACAATTACGATTCCTTCACCTACAACCTGGTCCAGTATCTGGGCGAACTGGGGCAGAGCCTGCAGGTGTACCGGAACAACAAGATCACCATCGCGGAGATCGAAAAGATGAGGCCCGAGCGGATCGTGATCTCGCCGGGGCCGTGCACGCCCAAGGAGGCGGGGATCTCGATAGACGTGATCAGGCATTTTGCCGGAAAGATTCCGGTCCTCGGCGTCTGCCTCGGCCACCAGTCCATCGGCGAGGCCTTCGGCGGGGACGTGATCCGGGCTCCCTATTTGATGCACGGCAAGACCTCGATGATCCATCACGATAACAAGACCCTCTTCAGCGGCCTCCCGAACCCCTTCGAGGCCACGCGCTACCATTCGCTCATCATCAAGCGTGAGACGCTGCCGCCGGTACTCGAGGTGACGGCCTGGACCGACGACGGCGTGATCATGGGCGTGCGGCACAAGCAGTACAAGGTCGAGGGCGTGCAGTTCCATCCCGAATCGATCCTGACCACGGTGGGCAAGGACCTGCTCAGGAACTTCTTGAAGCTGTAAGAGCAAAATTCGTATTAGCCACAGGCACAGAGGACACAGAGGGAATCGAAGAGCAGGATTTGAACCGCGAAGTCGCGAAAGTTTATAATTGGCGACTGTGGTCTGAGCAGTAAATTCAATAAATTTATTTCGTTTTTATTTTTCTGTGTCTCCGTGTCTCTGCGGCAGAGTTTTATGGGGATCCTATGATCAAAGAAGCCATCGCAAAAGTCATAGCCAAAACGAACCTCAGCGAAGCCGAAGCCGAAGCGGTAATGCGCGAGATCATGCAGGGCGAGGCCACAGACGCCCAGATCGCATCGTACATCACGGCGCTCCGGATGAAGGGCGAGACCGTGGAGGAGATCACGGGTTCGGCCAGGGTCATGCGCGAGAAGGCGGTGCCGATCAAACTCGATGCCCGCTACCAGGTTGACACCTGCGGCACCGGCGGCGATATGGCCCATACGTTCAACATTTCGACGACCGCGGCCTTTGTCGTGGCTGCCTCGGGCGTTACCGTGGCCAAGCACGGCAACCGTTCGGTGTCGAGTAAGAGCGGGAGCGCCGACGTGCTCCAGGCGCTCGGCGTGAACATTGAAATTCCTTCCCTTCGCGCGGAAGCGTGCATCAACGAAGTAGGCATCGGCTTCCTTTTCGCGCCGATGATGCACCTGGCAATGAAGTACGCGATCGGTCCGCGGCGGGAGATCGGCATCCGCACCATCTTCAACGTGCTGGGGCCCCTTACCAATCCCGCAAAAGTGACGTCCCAGATCATGGGCGTCTATTCCGCGGACCTGACCGGCCTTTTGGCACGGGCACTGGGGAACCTCGGTGCCGCGCACGCCTTCGTGGTCCACGGCATGGACGGGCTCGACGAGATCACGATCACAGGCAAGACCAAGGTCTCGGAATTCAGGGACGGCAAGGTGAAAGACTATTTCATCCACCCCGCTGATTTCGGATTTGCGGCAGGCAAAGTCGAAGACCTCCGGGGCGGCGACGCGAAGGACAACGCGGCGATCACGACCGGGATCCTCAAGGGAGAGAAAGGCCCGCGCCGCGACATCGTTCTGATGAACACTGCCGCAGCACTGGTTGCCGCGGGGCGGGTTTCGGATTTTCAGGAAGGCATCAGGCTGGCAACTGAATCCATCGATTCCGGCGCGGCATTGGAAAAACTGGAACAGCTGAAAGCGTTTACGAATAAACCGTAAAGGATTTACCACGAAGGCACACCCTGCTCTTGTTTATGGCCGCGTCTTCGCAAGAGCAGGCCGCGCATGCGCATGGCCTGTATTCGCGGTTCCACTCATAAACGCTGGGTGCAGGCTCATAAGCACCGGCCACAGGCTCGAAAGCGCCGGGTGCAGGCAAAGGCGCCAAGAGAAGATTTTAAAACGTGTATTTGCGGCGAGTGTTTTAGAATAATGATTTTAGATGAGATCATCGCGTATAAAAAAGAAGAGCTTGCGGAGACGAAACGTCGGGTCCCGCTTGCCGATATAAAAAGCCGGGCAGCTGAGGCGGGACCGACGCGGGGTTTCGGAAAAGCCCTTTCCGGACGCGAAGAGATCGGGCTCATCGCCGAGGTGAAAAAAGCGTCGCCGTCAAAGGGCGTGATCCGCGAAGACTTCGATCCCGTGGAGATAGCAAAGACCTACGGAAGGGCGGGTGCGTCATGCCTGTCGGTCCTCACGGAGAGAAAGTACTTTCAGGGGAAACTTGAGCACCTCGGCGAGATCAGGAAGGCCGTCGGGGTCCCGCTTCTGCGCAAGGATTTCATTATCGACGAGTACCAGCTGTTCGAGGCGCGCGCGGCCGGCGCCGATGCGATGCTTTTGATCGCGGCCTGTCTTGAGCGGCGGCGGATAGAGGACTTTCTCGGTGTAGCCAAGGAGCTCGGTCTCGACGTGCTGGTCGAATCGCATACGTACAAGGAGCTGGACAAATCGCTTCTGGCGGGAGCACTGCTTGTGGGCATCAATAACCGGGACCTGTCGTCATTCGCGGTGAGTCTGCAGACAACGCTCGATCTCTTGAAGGACGTCCCCGAGGACCGCATCGTCGTGAGCGAGAGCGGAATCGGGACCCGGGACGACGTGCTCATGCTCCGGCAGGCGGGCGTGGACGCCATCCTCGTCGGCGAGAGCCTGATGCGGGAAAAGAACATCGAACAGAAAATAAAAGAACTCTTAGGAAAGGAATGAGAGAGACACTGATGGGCACTGAACCATTATCCTTAACACGGGTTCGGCGTTGCCGTATCACCGTAAATCAGAGAGTCATTCGTGCACATCAGCGTCAAAAGTTTTTCTTATGATAAAAATCAAAATCTGCGGCATCACCAATCTTGACGACGCTTTGGCCTCGGCCGATTTCGGTGCGGATGCGCTGGGGTTCAATTTCTACAAGAAAAGTCCCCGCTGTATCGAGCCCGACAAAGCGGCCGAGATCATCGAGCGGCTCCCTCCCTTTGTCATGCCCGTCGGCATCTTCGTGAACGAGCGTGAGGAAAAGATTCGGGACATCATGTTCACCACCGGCATCAAGGTCCTTCAATTCCATGGAGACGAGAGCCCGGAATTCTGCGAGCGTTTCGCTACCCGGGTGATCAAGGCCTTTCAGGTGAAGGACAAGGAGAGCCTCAAGCACATGGTGCATTACCATGTAAGCGCGCTGCTTCTCGACAGCTACCGTGACGGCGTGCGGGGCGGCACCGGCACGACCTTCGACTGGCATTTGGCCGTGGTTGCCAAGACCTTCGGGAGAATAATCCTGGCCGGCGGGCTTACGTCCGAAAACGTGGTCGAGGCCGTAAAGCTCGTCCAACCCTACGGCGTGGACGTGGCCGGCGGCGTTGAGAGGGAAAAGGGCATCAAGGACCATGCAAAGATCAAGAAATTCATTACCGAGGTCCGGAGGGCGTCGCGGCCATGAGCATGCCGGATAAAAAGGGGCATTTCGGCATCTACGGCGGAAAGTTCGCTCCCGAGACGCTGATGCCCGCGCTCGCCGAACTCGAAGCCTCCTACCGTGCGGCAAGGAAAGATAAGGAGTTCCAGGCAGAGCTCGAATACTACTCCCGGGAATTCATCGGCCGTCCCACCCCCCTCTATTTCGCCAGGCGGCTCACCGACCATCTTGGCGGCGCGAAGATCTATCTCAAGCGTGAAGACCTCTGCCATACGGGCGCTCACAAGATCAACAACTCCCTTGCCCAGGTGCTGCTTGCAAAGCGGATGGGCAAGACCCGTGTGATCGCCGAGACCGGCGCGGGCCAGCACGGCGTTGCAACGGCAACGGCCGCCGCCATGTTCGGGCTCGACTGCGAGGTCTACATGGGCACTGACGATGTGGCGCGCCAGTCATTGAACGTGTTCCGGATGAAGCTCCTCGGCACGATCGTCCGGCCCGTCGATCTCGGCAGCAAGACCTTGAAAGACGCCATCAATGAGGCCATGCGAGACTGGATCGCGAACGTTGCGAATACGCATTACGTATTGGGCACGGCCTTCGGACCCCATCCGTTCCCCATGATGGTGCGGGATTTCCAGTCCGTTATCGGCCGGGAGGCCAAGCAGCAGATCATGAAACTCGAAAACAGGCTGCCGGACGCCCTGGTGGCGTGCGTGGGAGGAGGCTCGAACGCCATCGGCCTCTTCTATGAGTTTCTCGATGATGCAGCCATAAAGATGTACGGCGTCGAGGCGGGCGGTCTCGGCATCGAGCGCGGCAAGCACGCGGCCCGCTTTGCCGGCGGGTCCCTCGGCGTATTGCAGGGAACCAAGACCTTCGTGCTCCAGGACGAAGAGGGCCAGATCGAACTTACGCACTCGGTATCCGCGGGCCTCGACTACGCGGCAGTAGGTCCGGAGCATGCCTTCCTGCGCGATTCCGGCCGCATCGAATATACCTACGCCATTGATGAAGAAGCCATGGAGGCTTTTGATCTCCTCTCGCGCCTTGAGGGCATCATCCCGGCGTTGGAGAGCGCCCATGCCGTGGCCTATTGCCTCAAACTCGCGCCCGCGCTCGGCAAGGACAAGGTGATCATCGTGAACCTATCCGGCCGCGGGGACAAGGACGTGATGCAGGTGGCGAAGATCAAGGGCGTGGAGCTGTAGCGAGTGCGGATCGCGGAATGCGGAAGTAGAAATGATAACCCGGAATCCGCTGTTTTATGAAGAGCCGCTGGATTCCCGCTTTCGCGGGAATGACGAAATGCAGATAGGATCAAAATGTCACGGATAAAAAATGCCTTCAACCGGCTGAAGAAAAAGAACGAGACGGCGCTCATTCCCTACGTGATGGCCGGGGACCCGGACCTCGCGACGACGAAGACGCTCATCCTTGAGATGGAAAAAGCGGGCTGTGATATGATCGAGCTCGGCGCGCCCTTTTCCGACCCCCTGGCGGACGGGCCCACGATCCAGAAGGCGGCCATCCGGTCGCTGAGGAACCATACGAGCATCGCCGATGTGCTGGGGCTTGTCGCCGATGTCCGCAAAGAGAGCAAGATTCCCCTCATCCTTATGACCTACTACAACCTGATCTTCCACTATGGCGAGGAACGATTCGTGAACGACGCCGCGGCCGCGGGCCTGGACGGCGTTATCCTGCCGGACCTTCCGCCCGAAGAGGCGGGGACCCTGGTCCCCCTGGCAAAGAAGGCGGGCCTGGACACGATCTTTTTGCTTGCCCCCACGAGCACCGATGAGCGGATCAAGCTGATTTGCAAACTATCCCAGGGGTTTGTGTATTATGTTTCGCTGACCGGGGTGACGGGCGCGAGGGCCGGTGTCCAGAGCTCGGTCGCCGGTTCGCTCCAAAAGATCAAACAAGTGACGGACAAGCCCGTTGCCGTGGGGTTCGGCATTTCCTCGCCGGACCAGGCGGCGCAGGTTGCGCAATGGGGCGCTGACGGCGTTATCGTCGGAAGCGCGCTGGTGAAAGTGATCGAAGAAAATACCGGTTCTCCCGAGCTTATCTCAAAGGCTGCGGCCTTTGTCAAGGCATTGAAACAGGGTGTCCTTGCGGGTGATGGCGAACAAACAGGGTGAGTCAATACGATGCCCTGCTCGTGGATTCATGCAAGCGGGCAGGTGAAGCGGGCGATGTCGCCTTTGTCCAGGGGCGGTGATTTTGAACTGTTCAGGGAAGTCCCGGACAGCGTGATATTGCCGGTCCGCATTCTACTTCGATCACGAGGGGGAGCATATGGCAGATATGCAGGGACAGCTTTTTTCACGGTTCGGCAGGAAAATTCCCGCAGGCACGGTGCTTTTTCAGGAGGGTGATAAGGGCGAGGAGATGTACATCATCCAGTCCGGCAGAGTGAAGATCAGCAAACGCATCCGCGGCGTAGAGAAGACCCTCGCCACGCTCGAAAAGGGCGAGTTTTTCGGCGAGATGGCGATCCTGAACGACAAGCCCCGTTCCGCATCTGCCGAAACGATCGAGGAGTGCGAGATGCTCGTCATCGACCGGAAGACCTTCGACGCGCTCATCCGCGGCAACGTAGAGATCGCCGTGCGGTTCATTAAACGACTGGCCGACCGTTTGCGGGAGACGAACGACCAGATGGAAGCCCTCATGATCAAGGACAATACGAGCCGGCTGGTAAGCATCCTCGCCAAACAGGTGCGTGAGCAGAAAAAGTCCGGGGAATATTCAGTCACCGTCGACGAGCTCTCCGGCATTGCCGGCATAGAGACCGCCCAGACCAGGATGATTCTCGAAAAGCTGGCCAGCGTCCGGATCGTGGAGCTTGCCGGCGACACGGTGCACATATCGAGCCAGGAACAGATCGACAGGCTGTTACGGTATCTCGAGATGAGGGAGATCTTCGGCGAGATGACGTAGGGAAACGCGGAGAAGCCGGGAACAGGAGAGGTCCGGAAATGAGGAAGAGATTACGGACCTCTCAACTGCTGAACTTCATCGCTCATAACTGCACCGGGAGAGGAAACGGGGAGCTCGCATGAGACGGGGAACGGGGAAAAGGGCCGGCATCACCATAGCGCTGATCGTGGCCTTTGCCCTTGCGGTCATGCACTTGGGAAATTTCAGATTTTTCGAAATCCTGGAACAGAAAACGCTCGACATGCGGTTTCTGGCGCGTGGTCCCATTGCCCCGGGGCCCGAGACCGTGATAGCCGCCATTGACGAGAAGAGCATCAACAGGCTCGGGCGCTTCCCCTGGCCCCGTTCGGTCTGGGGCAGGGTGGTGGACCGCCTTACGGAAGACGGCGCGAAGGTGATCTGCTTCGACGTGTTTTTCACAGAACCCGAGAACGTGGAATCCGACGATCTGTTCCAGCGGGCCATTATGAGAAGCGGCCGCGTGATCCTGCCGGTGGTATTCGACTTTACCGAGGCGGGATACAAGGAATCGGGCTTCACGGACAAGAAGCTGGAATCTTTGGTCCCTTCCGCCTATTCGGTGATCAAGCATGCCGACGAGCCGTTCTATCCGCTCCAGGCCAAGATGGTGCTGCCTACGCTGCCGCGCTTCTCGTCGGTCGCCAACAGCCTTGGGCACATCAACATGATCCCGGACGCCGACGGGACCCTGCGGTGGGAAGCGCTCGCGATCGGCTATCAGGGGGATTTTTACGCGCCGATCGGGCTCCAGGCCGCCTGGCTGTACCGGGGGCTCAAGAAAGAAGATCTCGCCCTCGACTACCGGGGGGAGGTCCGTCTCGGCACGACGGCCATACCCACCGATGAACACGGTCGCATGCTTATCAACTACCGCGGACCGAACGGGATGTTCCCCCAGTATTCGATCTCCGACATTTTAGACCGGCTCACGACGCCCGGGACGTTCAAAGATAAAATAGTGCTCATCGGCGCAACGGCCATCGGCATCTATGACCTGCGCGTTACGCCCTTCTCGCCCAACATGGCGGGAATCGAGAAGCACGCGAGCGTGGTGGATAATATCCTGCGCGGCGATTTTATCCATCGCACCGAGACATCGG
Organism: Nitrospirota bacterium; assembly: GCA_963790205.1. Taxonomy (GTDB): domain Bacteria; phylum Nitrospirota; class UBA9217; order UBA9217; family UBA9217; genus CAWBNQ01. Next base: position 72,324 of record CAWBNQ010000010.1, on the reverse strand, counting down.
TCACGCTCCTCATCTTTTTCTTCGCGATCGCACTTGGCGTCACGATCCCTCGGCTCGGGGCCAAGGCCGGCGCCGCGCTGTTCCTCTCGCTTTTCATCGGCTACCTGGGCGCGGTATACTACCTGTTTGCGGCCAAGGGCATCTGGTTCAACCTTGTGTATCCCGCTTCGGCGCTCTTCTTCGGGTACACCAGCCAGACGGCGTACCGCTTTTTCACCGAAGAGCGGCGCGCGCGGGATATCCGAAAAATGTTCTCCAGTTACGTATCCAAACGTATCGTGGATGAGCTCATCAAGGACCCCAGCAAGGCAAAGCTCGGCGGCGATCGCAAGGAGATCACGGTCCTCTTCTCAGACATCCGGGGTTTTACTTCCTTCTCCGAGAAACACCAGCCCGAAGAAGTGGTCTCCCTGCTGAATGAATACCTGGGAGCCATGACCGAGATCGTATTTCAGTATGAAGGGACCCTGGACAAGTTCGTGGGAGACGCCATCATGGCGCTTTGGGGCGCCCCCGTGGGCCAGCCTGATCATGCCGAACGCGCGTGCAGATGCGCCCTTGCCATGATTACCCGGCTGAAGGAATTGCAGGCGAAGTGGATTGCCGAGGGGAGATACTCCATCGATATCGGGATCGGGATCAACACCGGCGACATGGTGGTGGGCAATATGGGCGCCGAGGGCAAGAAGATGGATTATACCGTGATCGGGGACAATGTGAACCTCGGCGCGCGGTTAGAAAGCTTGACAAGACAATACAATAATCATATCATCATATCGGAATATACGTATGCGAAGGTAGAGCATATCGTAGAGGTTAAAGAGCTGGGTGCGGTGACGGTAAAAGGCAAGCAGCTTCCGGTCGTGGTCTATGATCTGGTCGGGGTGAAGGGATGATCTCAAATCCTAAATACGAATTTCTAAACTCTGAATAAATTCAAAAAGAGGTAAATCAAAACTTTTTTGATTTTCGAATACTGGTTTTGTTTGGTAGGAGGGACTTCGATATTAGAATGTTCCGCATATGAAGGAGGGTGAATGAAGGTAAGGATACTGGGATGCTCCGGTTCGGAGACGATCGGCCATATGCCTCCGGGTTTTCTCGTCAACGACGTTCTGATGCTCGACGCGGGCACCATCACGGCGGCGCTGAGCATCGAAGCGCAGAGCAGGATCACCGATATTTTTATCAGTCATACGCACCTTGACCATATCAAATCGGTCTTGTTTCTGGCGGACAACATCATCGGCCGCATCAAAAAACCGGTGAATATCCGGGCAATCCCCGCGGTGATCGATGCAATAAAAAAACACCTGATGAACGACATCATCTGGCCGGACTTTACCAAGATTCCGAATGCCAAAAATCCGGTGCTGACGTATAAACCGATGGCGATAGGCGCTACGGTGAGCATCGCCGGGCTGAAGGTAAAGACTATCCCCATGAACCACCCCGTCCCCGCCGTCGGTTTCATCGTGAATGACGGGAAAGCTTCCCTCCTTTATAGCGCCGATACCGGGCCGAATGAGGGCCTCTGGAAGGAGGCGGCCAAGGTAAAGAATCTCAAGGCAATCATCGTGGACACTTCGTTCCCGAACAGCCTCGATATGATCGCCCACCTGAGCGGTCACTTTACGCCGGGCCAGCTCCACAACGATCTTGCCAAGGCAAAGATCGGCAATGACGTGCCGATCTATGTCTATCATGTAAAGCCGGTCCATAAAAGGAAAGTGCTCAGCGAACTCAAGGCCCTCGGCAGGAAGAACGTGAAGATCCTCCAGGAGGGGAAGACGTATCATTTTTAAGCTCTAAAGAGCAAAATCCAAATTACCAATAAGCTCCAAATGCCAAATTTCAATATCCAAAACAGTTTTGAATTTCGGTCATTGTTATTTTGAACATTATTTGAGATTTGATGCTTGAGATTTGGCGCTTGTTGTAGAGGAGAGTCATGGCTTGGTTTAAGAAAGAACGGCCCGAAAGCGCCGCTCCCGAGGCCCCGCCCAAGAAGGTCAAGATACCCGAGGGATTGTGGGTCAAGTGCGACAATTGCAAAGAGATCATCTATCGCAAAGAGGTAGACAAGAACTTCAAGGTCTGTCCCAAGTGCGACTACCATTTCCGCATCACGGCGTCGGAGCGGCTGCCCTACCTGGTGGACGAAGGGAGCTTTCTTGAGGTTGAGGATGGTCTCTCGCCCAAGGATTTTCTTGGGTTCAAGGACTACAAGGACAAGCTCAAGAGCAGCCGCAAAAAGACCGGTCTCAAGGACGCGGTCATCTCCGGCGAGGCCAAGATCGGCGGAAGACCTGTTTCGCTCGTCATCATGGACTTCAACTTTATGGGCGGCAGCATGGGTTCGGTCGTGGGCGAGAAGATCGCCCGGGCCGTGGAGCGGGCGCTGGAGAAGAGGACGCCCTTCGTGTCGGTGGCTTCCTCGGGCGGGGCTCGGATGCAGGAGGGGATCCTTTCCCTCATGCAGATGGCCAAGACCTCGGCGGCCGTTGCGCGGCTGGGCGAGGCCGGGCTTCCCTTCATCTCGGTGCTCACCGATCCGACCTTCGGCGGGGTCACGGCGAGTTTCGCCATGCTCGGGGACCTTATCGTGGCGGAACCCAAGAGCCTTATCGGGTTTGCAGGCCCCCGCGTGATCGAACAGACGATCAAGCAACAGCTTCCCGCGGGGTTCCAGCGGGCGGAGTTCCTGCTCGATCACGGCATGATCGACATGATCGTCCCGCGCAAGGAGATGCGCGCGACCCTGGGCAGGATCCTCGACTTTTTCTCCGAATAGGACCGCTATGGGTGAGACGGCCAAAGCGATAATCCTGATCGGGGTCGTGCTCATCGTGGTCGGCCTCGTTCTGCTCTTGTTCCAGAAAACGCCGTTCCCGGGGAAGCTCCCCGGCGATATTCTCATCAAAAAAGATAATTTCACCTTCTATTTTCCGCTGGCCACGAGCATCATCATCAGTATCATCATCAGCCTCATCCTCTATCTCATCGGGAAGTTCAGATAGGAGCGCCTGCCGGGCAGGACAGAGTTCATGAATGATAATGCTCTAAAACGCTCGGCCCTCCTGATCGCCGTTCTCGCCGCGTTCCTCACTCCCTTCATGGTATCGTCGATCAATATCGCGCTTCCCGCCATCGGCCGGGAATTCAACATGAGCGCCGTGGCCTTGAGCTGGATCCCCACGGCCTATCTGCTCGCGGCCGCCGTGTTCCTCGTGCCCTTCGGCAGGATCGCCGACATCTACGGACGGAAGAGGATATTCCTCTACGGCATCTCGCTTTACACGCTGGCGGCCCTGCTCCTGGCCTTTTCCCCGACCGCGTCGCTGCTCATCGCGTTCCGCGTGCTTGAAGGGGTCGGAGGGGCCATGATCTTCGGCACGGGCATGGCGATCGTTACGTCCGTGTTCCCTCCGGGCGAGCGGGGAAGAGTGCTCGGGATCAATGTGGCCGCCGTGTATCTCGGCCTGTCGCTCGGCCCCTTTCTCGGCGGGTTTTTGACCCATCAGTTCGGGTGGCGGAGCATCTTTCTCGTGAACATCCCGATCGGACTGCTCGTGATCTATCTGCTCCTGACCAAACTGCAGGGAGAGTGGGCGGGTTCGCGGGGCGAGAAGTTCGATCGCGCCGGCTCCGTGATCTACGGGGTCACCCTGGTGGCGCTCATGGAGGGGCTCTCGCGCCTGCCTGCGCAAGCGGGCGCATGGCTGATCCTCATCGGCATCGGCGGAGCGGCCCTCTTCATCGCGTGGGAAAGGAAGGCCGAAAGCCCGCTGCTCAACATGGACCTGTTCATCGGGAACGCCGCTTTTACCTTCTCCAATCTCGCCGCCCTGATCAACTACAGCGCCACCTTTGCCGTGGGATTTCTCCTGAGCCTCTATCTGCAATATATCAAGGGATTTACCCCCCAGCACGCAGGCCTGGTCCTCGTTGCGCAGCCCCTGGTCATGGTCATCTTTTCGCCTTCCGCGGGCAAGCTTTCTGATAAAATAGAACCGAGGGTCGTTGCGTCCATCGGCATGGCGTTCGCGGCGGTCGGGCTTTTTCTCTTCACCTTCCTGAACGCGGACACGCACCCCGGGTCCATCGTGTCCGGTCTCGTGCTGCTCGGGTTCGGGTTCGCCCTTTTCTCGTCGCCGAACACGAACGCGGTCATGAGCTCCATCGACAAACGGTTCTACGGCATCGGTTCGGCTACGCTCGGGACCATGCGGCTCACCGGCCAGATGCTCTCCATGGGCATCGCCATGCTCATCTTCTCGGTGCATATCGGGAGCGCGCGCATCACGCCGGAAAATTATCCGCTCTTTTTGAAGAGCGTGCGGACCGCGTTCTCCCTTTTTGCCGTTCTCTGTTTCGCCGGCATCTTCGCGTCGCTCGCGAGGGGAAAGGTGAGGTGACCCATGGATCGCAGAAAGTTCCTGAAGCTTGCCGCGCTTACGGGCGCGGGGTTGTCGATGCCCGGAGGGCTGGACGCGCTTGCCGAAGCGGCCGAGCGGGCAATGCGGCCGGACCTCGTGGTCGCGCACGGAGCCTCTCCCGAACTGATCGTGAAGGCCGCTCTTGACGCCATGGGCGGCATCAGGAAGTTCATTTCCCGCGGCGACGTGGTGGTCATTAAACCGAACATCGGCTGGGACCGGACGCCGGAGCAGGCGGGGAACACGAACCCCGAGGTTGTCGCGGCGGTCGTCAAGCTCTGCTTCGAGGCGGGTGCCAAAAAGGTCAGGGTCTTCGACCGGCCGGTGAACGATCCGCGGCGGTGCTTTGTCCAGAGCGGGATCGCCGCTGCGGCCGGCGCGCTGGGCGCGAACGTGGATTACGCGGACGACCGGAAGTTCAAGGACATGGACATCAACGGCTCGGCGCTCAAGTCCTGGCCGCTGTATACCGAGGTCTTTGAAGCCGACAAGGTGATCAATATCCCGATCGCAAAGCACCATGGCCTTGCAAAGCTCACCATGTCCATGAAGAACTGGATGGGCGTGATGGGCGGGTCGCGCCGCCAGATCCACCAGAAGCTGGATGAGAGCCTCGTGGACCTTTCCACGAAGATCAAACCCACGCTCACGATCCTCGACGCCGTGCGCATCCTGACGGCCAACGGCCCGCAGGGAGGGAGCCTCGCGGACGTGAAAAAGCTGGATACGGTCATCGTGGGCGTCGATCCGGTCGCGATCGACTCCTACGGGGCGACGCTCTTCGGCATGAAGGGGAGCGACCTCGGGTATGTGACGCTTGCGCACAAAAGGGGGCTCGGGCAGATGGACTTGAATAAACTGAGGATAAAGAAGGTACAGGCGTAGCTGACCCGTACAACTTGTGACGGCATTCCCTCCCCCTGTAACGGGGGAGGGGTAGGGTGGGGGTAGCAAGAATTGCCTCGACTGACTGCAAGGGCAAGGGTGCTGAGAAAAAATCCCACGGAGGCAGAACGCTTTTTATGGAAACACATTCGGCTGAACCAGATGGGGGGCCTGCGGTTCAGGCGACAGGTTCCGATAGACCACTACATTGTTGATTTCGTTTGCTTCGAAAAGAGACTTATTATAGAGGCTGACGGCGGACAGCATAGCGGAAGTGATACAGATCGCATTCGCGATGAATACTTGAAAAAGCAGGGTTTTATGATATTGCGATTCTGGAATAATGATATTCTGATGAACATTGCTGGTGTGCTGGAAAAAATAAGAGAAGCATGCAGCGACCTGCCCCCCACCTCGGTCCTCCCCCGCGAGGTGGGAGGATGAAAGATCGATAGGCATTGAGGCTTAGAAAATGCGTTTATTCACTATCCAAAATACACGCAGGCTTGTCCAGGGCCTCTTCCTGCTCCTTTTCCTCTTTCTGTTCATCCAGACCGAGTCCAAGGGTAACGACGAGCTTGGCTATCCGGCGCGGCTCTTTCTCGACTTCGACCCCCTCATCCTGGTTACAACTCTCCTCGCTGCCCACGCAGCGGCAAAGGCGTTCTATTTCTCCCTTGTCACGATCGTCATCACCATCCTCTTCGGCCGGGTGTTCTGCGGCTGGGCCTGCCCCCTGGGCACGCTCAATACCCTTGCAGGCTCGATCAGGAAAAAACGGCCTGTGGGGATGTACGAAAAATGGTACCGCGTAAAGTATTATCTCCTTATCGCCATCATGGCCTCGGCCCTGTTCACGCTCCAGCCCGTGGGGGTCATGGACCCGCTCTCGCTCCTCATCCGGTCGCTCTCGATCAGCGGCTTTCCACTCTTCAATTACGGCGTCCGCTCCCTCTTCGACACGATATACAGCGTAAATCCGGCGGGCATCGCCGCTGTCACCGAGCCCTTGTATACGGTCCTCAAAAAGACCGTGCTCACCTTTGAGCAGTCATCGTACAATCAGAGCGTGCTCATCGGTACGCTCTTTTTCATTGTCCTGGGGCTGAACTTCATCGAGAAGAGGTTCTGGTGCAAATATCTCTGTCCGCTCGGAGCGTTCCTCGGCATCCTCTCCCGCTTTTCATTCCTGAAGCGGTCGGTGAGCGAAGACTGCACCTCCTGCGGCGTCTGTGCGACCGCATGCCAGGGAAATGCCCAGCCTGACGTCAAAGAACACTGGCGCGATACGGAATGTCTCGGGTGCAGGAACTGCGACGATATCTGCCCGCAGAATGCCGTCAGCTTCGAGTTCAAACGAAAGACGGGGACCGCGGCCATGGACCTGGGCAGAAGGCGCGTTATCGCTTCCTTCGTCACCGGCGTCGTCACCGTGCCGCTCCTGCGCGCGGTCCCGATCGCGAAAGCGGGCGCCCAGGACCCGGTGCTATTGCGTCCTCCGGGAGCGCTTGAAGAGAAGGAGTTTCTCAAACGCTGCGTGAAATGCGGCGAGTGCATGAAGGTCTGCACCACGAACGGGCTCCAGCCCACGCTGTTCGAGGCCGGCGTCGAGGGGATCTGGTCGCCCATGCTCGTGCCGCGCATCGGGTACTGCGAGTATCGCTGCACGCTCTGCGGCCAGGTCTGCCCCACGGGCGCGATCAAGCGGCTGAGCCTCGAAGAAAAGGCGAAGGTCAGGATAGGCCTTGCCATGATCGACAAGGGAAGGTGCCTCCCCTGGGCGCAGGCCCGGCCGTGCATCATGTGCGAAGAGGTCTGCCCCACCTCGAAGAAGGCCATCTGGTTCGAGGAAGTCCGGGTGCGCGACCGGCAGGGAAAGGTCACAACCGTAAAGCAGCCCCACGTGGACCTCGAACTCTGCATCGGCTGCGGCATCTGCGAGGCCAAATGCCCGGTGCTCGGCAGGCCGGCGATCTACGTGTCGAATGTGGGGGAGAGCAGGTCGAAAGAGAACCAGCTGCTGCTGACATGAAAAAAAGTGGCTGGTGTTAGCGACTGTAAACTTCATCCTGAACTTTGCGGTAGTTGCGTCATTCAGGAACATTCATACTTCAACTCAAAAGCAGCAATGATTATATAGACAAGAGTTCAGAGAATGAGTATTATGGGAACATCAAACGAGGAGAGCATGAAATATTTAATTGCCATTATCTTGTCTTGTGCCTTTTTTTTCGGCCAATCTGCGGGTGCGAGAGAAAAGAAGGACATTACCGGATATGCCGGCCTATATTGGAGAATGACACCTGAAAATGCTAAGGATAAGTGCGGGCCTTATTTCGCGGTTGGCAAAGAAGGAGACTATTACTTCTGCAACAGGATAAAAGAATTCCAGGGCGTTGATTTCTCCAGGGGGTTCGGGATCGCCAGGAAGGATGACCTTTTCACGCCTCCGATAAAAGAAACGATTTTAAGATTTATCAGTTCACAACTTTACGAGGTCGAAATTACATTTGAAGGCAAGATTGAACAAAACCAATTAAAAACGCGCGATAACCTTTTGGACACTTACAAAGAGTTTCTCAATGTCTTGGTCTCGGAGTTCGGGACGCCGTCGAAATCAGCAAAACCTGAGGAAATATCGTTTTACCAGAGACTTGATATCTGGAGCACGCCCAGCGGATGCATAATGCTTGAGGTTATGAACGATAAACCCGAAGGACGCCTGAAGTTGATTTACAAGGAAAAATGCGGCAGTTTGTGATAATTTTCAGGGCAGTCTCTTCAACCTGTCCCTTATTAAGCAAAGTTCAACCTCATTTCCTTTCTCGCCCTTGGTGTCAGCCATACCACCTTCCTTGAATCTTCAGCGTGCTTGATCCAAGCGGTGTTCCGCAAATTCGTCCCCACCACGCCTATCAATTATTTCCTGAATGCGTATTTGGATGGGTATGGCCACTTTCTTATTCTGGCAATCCGACCCACACCTACTAGTGTAGAACGGACAAACTGCCAACAGCATTATACTTTTCAGGTTGGAATGTTCAATTAATCTTTGCTATACTTTTAACCAAAGCCGTCGTAAGACGGCGACGGAAAGCTGCGGGTCTTACTATTAAGATAGCCGAGCTACCCGAGAAGTGAAAATCCAGGTACGATCAGCTTTTCTATTTAATCAATTAATTCAAATCAATAATGCCAAAATATGTGCGATGACGAATTGCGTCTTCGCAGCCGTACGGGAACAAAGGCTTTTTTCACGACTTTTTTTGTTGAAAGGAGGAAACGACGTATGAAGAAGCTGACCAGGTTATGGGGAATTGTTTTGCTGTCAGCGGGTCTGCTGACAGCATGCAGCGGCGGTAACGGTGGTAACAGCAGCACTCCCCCCCTTGAGAGCGGAACAACGGCCGAGCAAACCGGCTCTCCGGGATCGTGGACCATAAACGCTGTCGGCGGATCAGGCGGCACAGGAGGGAATGGCGGCTACTGGTACATGGAGACGTATCAGCAGCAAGGCGTCAAGATCATGAAGGCCGGAGCCGCCTCGACAACCTTCACCGTACCAAACTACAACCCTCCGACTGATCTCGGTACGGCCGGGGAGATCATAACCGCTGATACCACCGTCCCCGCATTAATCAGCGGCGCTTCGCAGACCTTGGCGAGCGGCGCGCTCTATCTCATCCAGGGCGACAGCGACTGTAGTGTACTTATAAGCACCGGCACGGGGACGGTGCCGGTGCCGGGTTTTGCGCCCCCCGCAGCATATGTCACGGGCCTCAAGGTGAACGCGGGCGTTACGGTCACGCTTGGCCTTAATAACGATACGAACAGCAACGGGAGTATGGACGAGGCCTGTCTTTATTTCCAAAATGATGTGGACATTGCGGGAACGATCAAGACAGAAGACCTCTTGACCTCCGGCTCCACGGACACCCGCCATTTCGGACCCTCCACGGACCGCGACATGGGCGCCCTCAACCTGTCATCGAATACGCAGATCTTCGTCCGCTCGACCGGGTCGATCATCACCAAAGGGCTGAACGGCGCATCTGCGGGCCAGCGGGGCGGCGACGGCGGATACATCAGTCTCTCAGCCGGCAATTACTTCATCAACCAGGGCACGATCGACAATTCGGGGGGCAACAGCTTCGACTCCACTGCTGACGGCGGCAGCGCGGGTGTGAGCTCGGGCTCCGGTATTTACCTCCAGATACTCGCGGATCAAGGCACCGGGCCCATACCTTATGGCCTCGGCGGCGTTATCATCAACACGGGTAAACTCATCTCGAACGGCGGAACCGGCGCAACCGGCGGTCAGCCCGCAGAAGTCTCCATTATCGCCAATTCGGATCTGTTCAACACAGGCCCCATCACGGCAAACGGGGGCACAGGTAAGAACGGAAACGGCGGATCCGGGTTTGTCGGGGTTTTCCAGGTCATGTCCTTTTACGGCAGCGTCTATAATTCCGCGGCCCTTTCTCAGATAGGCGGGAACGGTACCACGGGAGGCGGCGATGGCGGAACGTTCCTTCTCTATGCCGGGAAATCGGGGTATTCAGGCGACGTCGTGAACTCGGGGAGCATCACGGCTGACGCAGGCAGTGCCACGAACAGCGGCTCAGGAGGCAATGGGTGGAATATTTCCCTGTACGCCTCCGGCGCCATCAGGACGAGCGGCAAGATTTCCATTAATGGCGGCGACTCAATGGGGGCTAATAACGGCGGGATCGCCGGAACACTGACCCTTCAAAACTACGTTCCCTATGACTATGCTGCCGGGTCTGGCAGCTCGCCAACGCCTGTCAGGCCGATTCAGGTCTCCGGCAATATGTACCTAAACGGCGGAGCGAGCCAGACCGGCACAGGAGGACGCGGGGGGAAATTGTACGTCTACCAGGCCAAATCCGGAGCCGAAGCATCCAATACCGGCATCCAGTTCCTTGGATACGCATCCGCAAACCTCTCGGGCGGCTTTGGCGACATAGGCGGTGGTGTGCCAACAGGTGACGGATATTTGAGCATGAAGGTCATTACCTACAACGATTATCCCGGTAACGGCAGTACGCCAATGCCGCCGGGGCCCATCATCAATCAAATAAACATAACGGCCAGGGGGGGAAACTCGAATGTTACAGGCGGTACGGGCGGAGGTGGATTCCACTATGACAGTATCAGTATGCAAACAGGGACTAACGCTTATTTTGGCCCCGGCGGTGTATCGACAATAACCAACACCGGCAAGCTTGATACGTCAGGCGGCACCGGCGGCAGCGGAGACGGCGGCATTGCGGGAGGAATATATATCAGTGGCCATGACGGTGTGAGCAACACCGGCTCTCTTATTGCGCGGGGGGGCAGCTCAACCGGCGGCGGAGACGGTGCAAATGGCGATAGCATCAGAATCCTATCAGGCCTGAACATCACCAACTCCGGACCCATAGATGCCTCGGGTGGTAGCGGAGTCATTGGCGGCGGTGGCGACTCCGTCCAGATCTATGCCGGCGGCAAGGTGACGAACACCGGAAGCATCGCCTGCGCGGGCGGGGCCGGATCAACCGGCAGCGGCGGCAACGGATACACCATCGACATCATGAGCGAGACGGGAGGCACGTCGAACACCGGCGCGCTCAACGTTTCAGGAGGCCCCGGATATCCCCACGGGAACAAAGGCCAGGTCTGGATCGACTGGGTGCAGGTTAAGTAATGTCGGAGAAGAGCTGGAGGCGGGAGAAATCCCGCCTTCTTTTTTCCGGAGAATTTTAGAATTTCATGAAATAATATCAGGTCGTGGCCACCATTCCATCTTTTCGAATGAAACCTACAATGAACTGAGAGTCCGATGAGTGTGAACTTCAGAAAGTAGTGTAGACTTCCGATTAAACATTTCAGTCAAGACCACCGGCGTAGCCGGCGGTCTTGACTCAATTGATAGAGGCTGATGATCGGCGCAATGGCAAGCGCGGAGAAAATATCGTGGTCGGGCCGTGTCGTGGCTGTTCAACCTCGCATCCGGCTTATGAGGTCCTTCGATCAACGCAGTCACAGTTACCTCGGGTATGTGCTTCGCATCGACGGGACTTGTGGAGAGCAAACCGGCGAATTTTTGATCGCGGTCGGTGAAGGTGCGCATGAGAAGCATCGGTTTCAAACCGGCATGGAATTAGAGGGGCAATCAGTCCGAGTCGATGATCCACGGAAAGAAACAGCGGATTTCTACAAGACGAGCGGAATTAAGCTCGTCAAGGCTGCCGAGGGTGATGGTCCTGTCGGGCCTCCGTTTCTAAGCGCGCCTCCTGACCTGGAAACCTATCGCAGCCGCGGACACCGTCGCCTGGACACGAGGACCTTCGACGCCAAATGCACGACCTGCATCTGGGGCTGCCGTATGCCAGTGGATATGAGCATCGATCAGTGGAATCCGTCAAAGAAGCAGTACCGGTTCGAAACCTTCTGTTACGGCCCGAAAAGCTGCCCCTTTTACCAGCCCGGACCCGCCCGGAAAGTTCCGGGGCGCAAAGGTATGTCCTACACCGAGGAGAACTGGGTCGATGAAGACGCCACGGCCCACCGAGGGCCAGACGATTGAGGATACGCTTGAAATCCAACATTTTATGCTCCGCATGTCTTCCTGGTGAGTCTTTTGGCTGTCGAGAACAGGAACAGCCGCAAGAGGATGTTGAGGCAAATCCTGCAACTCCATGGGTAAGCGGCTGTTGATATATTTGAACTGGTGATTGAAATGACAAGAAACATGTCTGTCGTGCTTTACATTCTGGTGATGATAGCAGTTGTCGTTAGTGTAGATTTACTGTTCTTTAAGAATCGATTATGGGAACGGCTGATAGTGAACATCGGTATTGTCTTGGTGTTTGCAGCCTTCTATTTGAGATTCCTAAAGAACCCGTAAACTAAGCGCCGCGACACCAGCTGGCTGAGTACGTCACGCTTGCGGGTACCAGACGATATGGTAAAGACTATTTCGGCTGGAATCACCTCATGGCTGGCCTATCTTGGTTGCGAGCGCAGAACTGCGTGAGCAATGGTGCCCCATCCGCGCTCGCCACTGCATGATAGTAGGTGCCTTCGAGGACCAGGACGACATCGAAGAGTAATTATTTTCTGTAGAAGTTCTTAATGACATTGTCTTCCTGTACTCCGCGACAGTTGCATCTTGCCGAACTTGTACACTTCATGTCGTATTCTTCAATCGAATAGTCAATGATTTTCGTCTCGCGCTTCCAGTCTGTCCCTTTCGGGGATGACGAATAAGGCTGGCCCTTCACCGATTTCTGAAATAGATCGCCGAAACACCCGAGACCAACAGCATCGCTGCGGCTGCCATCAGCTACCAACTTGCCGCCCGGCACGCGGGGCGGGCCATGGATTTCTGCAACAAAGTGTTCTCAGGTTTTTCGAAGCTAAATATCAGGGTTTCCCCGATTGACGTTTTGGTTTTAAATTGTTACCGTTGAGGCAAATGCGAAAAAAAGCGCAGGTTGCTTCAAAAGTACAGTGACATGTTTTTATCAAAAATCAAAAGTCAAATAGCGGCCAATCGTCATGTGAATGATCGAGGTTTCGCTTACCTCGCTCTTCTTGTCGCGATCGTCATCATCGGGATATCACTTGGCGCCGCGGGCAAGTATTGGTCGAATATCTCGCTCCGCGAAAAGGAACAAGAACTCCTTTTTCGCGGCGACCAGTACCGATCTGCCATCGAGCGATACGTGAAGGCCATACCCGGGCGGACGGAATACCCCCAAAGCATCGACGACCTGGTCCAGGACAAAAGGACCGGCGCGATGAAACGCCACCTTCGCCAAAAGTACAATGACCCGATCACCGGAAAGGATTTCTCGGAAATTCGCGATCCCCTGACGAACCGCATCAACGGCGTATACAGTCCGAGCGATAAAAAGCCGCTTAAGCAGGCCAACTTTCCTGATCAGGACAAGGATTTTGAAGGAAAGACCAAGTACAGCGAGTGGCAGTTTGTATGTACCCCCAAGTCCGGTCAGCCTGGTATGACCCCGGGGGGGATGAGGCCACCCAACAAACCTCCAGGAGGCCAAGGATAATAAAATACTTATCTTTGTTATCTCGTGATCCCGTCGGTTCTCATGCGGGAAAAGGATACCCCGTAGGTCGTCATAGCGAGCACGGTATTTAACTCAAGCTTTAAAACCGAATAACTTTGCATGAGGAGGAGAGTATCATGGCCAAGGCGAAGAAAAAAATCATCTTGATTTTCGCTCTTAGTGTTTTTATTATCCACTTCACCGCTATGAATTGCCACGCAATCACCAGCAACGTTGCTGCTGGAGTCCTCATACCCCCCTCCGGAGGCAGCGGGAGCGATGGAAATGTCGGAGGTTTTACCGCAGGAGGCGGCTCTGTTACACCTATTGGCGCAGTGACGCCTGGTCTGTTTACCGGCACTATGATCTACGGAATTCCTATTGAAGTTCCAAGCGGACGGCATGGCATGGAACCGAGCCTTGCGCTTAGCTACAACAGTAGTAATGGCAATGGTTGGGTGGGAGTAGGCTGGGATTTGGAAGTGGGTGCTATAGAGCGGGGCGCGAGATTCGGCGTCAATTATAACGACAACGCTGCAAGCCAATACATTCTTCGCAAAGCCGGATCGGCTATAGAGCTCATAGCCGACGCAAGCGGACTCTATCATGCACAAATAGAAGGAAAATTCGACAGAATACAAAAACTCACGGCCACAGATGGTAAAATCTATTGGCAAATTACGGATAAGTCGGGAGTGAGCTATTTCTACGGACAGACTGCAGCCTCTCGGCAGGACGATCCCTCGGGTACGCAAATCTTCAAGTGGTGTCTAAACCAGGTCGTAGATGCGAACGGTAATTATATGACCCTCTCTTATTTCAAGGACCAGGGAGAGATATATCTTGACCAAATTGATTACACGGGCAATCTGAATGGGGCTGGAACAACGAATTATGTAAAATTTTACCGCGAGAGCCGGACTGATGCCCCTGACATGTACACGATCAATTTTAAAGTCACAACAGCCTACCGGCTCAAGGCGATTGATGTATTTGCTAATGGCAGCCGAGTGAGGGCATACCAGCTCAATTATCTGCCATACAGTTCGAGCACCGGACGCAGTGTGCTCTCCAGTGTGCAGCAGTTTGGATCGGATGCAGCGGTTGATCCGTCAAGCGGATTAATACCAGGCGGCAGCGCTCTTCCAGCAATTACCTTCGGCACGCAGATGGGGGCAGATAGCTGGTCGAACCAACAAAATACAGGCTTGAAAGCGGGCTTTCCCGTATACAACCTTTGCTTCACCGGCGACCTCAACGGTGATGGCAATATGGATTTCTGGTGCGAGACCGCGTCAAGTTCCGGTCTGTGGAACGTGGCGCTGTCAGCGGGCAGCACTTGGACGACCGAACAGTGGAACGGTCCGAAAGTAGCTTCGCCGGTGAGCGACCTGTGTTTTACCGGCGACCTTGATGGCGACGGCAAGACGGATTTCTGGTGCGAGACCGCGGCCAGTTCCGGTCTCTGGAACGTTGCATTTTCAACCGGCAGCGGCTGGGCTACCTCGCAATGGTGGGGTCCAATAACGGGATCGCCAGTGAGTAACCAATGCTTCATAGGCGACCTGAACGGTGACGGGAAGGCGGATTTCTGGTGCGAGACCGCGGCCAGTTCCGGTCTGTGGATGGTTGCAGTTTTAAACGGTAGCGGCTGGGGGATGTCTCAGTGGAGCGGCCCGAAGGCGGGATGGCCGGTGAGCAACCTGTGCTTTACCGGCGACCTGAACGGTGACGGCAAGACGGATTTATGGTGCGAGACCGCGGCCAGTTCCGGCCTGTGGAACGTGGCGTTGTCAATCGGCTATGCCTGGACTACCTCGCAGTGGAGTGGCCCGCAGGTGGGATCACCGGTTGGCAAGTCGTGCTTTACCGGCGATATCAATGGAGACGGGAAAACAGATTTTTGGTGCGAGACCGCGGCCAGTTCCGGTCTCTGGAACGTTGCATTTTCAACCGGCAGCAGCTGGGCGACCAATCAATGGAGCGGCCCCTCGACCGGACTTCCGGTATCCAACCTGTGTATTATGAGTGATCTCAACGGCGACGGTAAGACGGATTTCTGGTGTGAGACCGCGGCCAGTTCCGGTCTGTGGAACGTTGCATTTTCAACCGGCAGCGACTGGACTACCTCGCAATGGAGCGGTCCAATAACAGGATCGCCAGTGAGTGACCACTGCTTCATGGGCGACCTGAACGGCGACAGCAAGACGGATTTCTGGTGCGAGACCGCGGCCAGTTCCGGCACGTGGAACACGGCAATAGTTGATGGGAGCGGTCTTCCCGATCTTTTGACGTCCATTCAAAATGGAATCGGAGGCTCCAAAACAATTGCATACAGTTCCTCCACTCAGTACCAAAATACTCAATTGCCGTTTCCCGTTCAAACAGTTAGTTCCGTGACCTCTGATGATGGAAATGGCGTGATTTCCAGTACAGCCTATACCTATTCCGGCGGATATTACCACACGGGCGAACGCGATTTCAGAGGATTCAACTACGTCAAGGTCACCGGGCAGGCCGGACCGAATGGAGAGCAGGAAGTATCGGAAACTTGGTTCCACCAGGGCAACGATATCGCGGTTGATTCAAATGACCCCTCGGGAAGTATCGGCTACATGAAGGGCAACCCCTATCGCACGCGAGTTTCGGACGCGCAGAGCAGTGCAATATATACGGAAACGACGACTGCATATGCCGCTGATGCGGATGGTTACGCCCCTTACTTCAATCCGCCTCTTCAGGTGGACATCTATAATTGCGACGGTAAAATCTCCGGCGCATGCGCGGGCAACCCTTCTGCCCAGCACATACAGACTGTCTATACCTATGACAATACCAACGGCAATGATCTCCGCGAAGACCGGTACGGCGATCTGGCCGACCCGACGGACGACTTGACAATCGTCACAAGTTACGCTCTCAATAACACTGCCTGGATTTTGAACAAGCCTGCAAGTGAAACGATCTATCAAGGGACTTACCCCGGGGTCGACACTGCAAACCTTGATCCAACAAAAAAAAGCATCAACAACGACGTACTACTATGACGGAACAACGGACTGTAATACCGCCTCCTCGAATCAAGTCCCTGCACCAGGCAATCTCACCCGTATCGTCCGCTGGCTGGACGGAACACACGACCCCGATGTTCGGATGGCGTATGATCCCTACGGCTACGGAAACGTCAGCTGTATGAGAGACTCCAATGGGAATTCGCCATCGATAATAACCTATGACGGATCATTCACGTTCCCCCTGGTTGTAACAAACCCGCTCGGTCAGCAGGAAAAGACGTCGTATTACGGTGTGGATGGCGTCCAGACAGATACCGGTCTTTATGGTCAGGTGAAAAGTTCTACAGACTCCAACTACGCAACCACGACTATGCAATATGATGCCCTCGGCAGAAAGACTAAAGTGATCCTGCCTGATGGCACCTCGACGACCTGGGGGTACAACATCATTGGCGCTGTCGGATCGCAAAACGTCCAAACCACGAACGCCGCCGGACTTTCGACGTGGTCCTATTTCGACGGGCTCGGCAGGACCATTGCAGAAAAAAGCGCCGGCCCGGACGGGAACATAATAGCATTCCAAACGAAATATAATTCGACCGGCACGGTGTCTCAGACTTCACTGCCCTATTTTGACGGGGTAGAAACTTCGCAATGGGTTAGCTATACGTATGATGCGATGGGCCGTGCGATGACTATGACCGCGCCTGACGGCAGCAGCGCAAGCATATGCTACTACAACGGTGTTACAGTGTCCATCGATCCTGATCAGCACCGCAAGCGCATAACGAAAAACGAGCAGGGCAAACTCGTCAAGGTCGAAGAATATACCGGGCCGTTTTCCTCCTGCACGACCGATGCCCTTACTTCCTACGCAACGACCACATATCAGTACGACGTGCTCGGAAGCCTGCGCTTCGTGACGGATGCGGAAGGCAACCAGGCCGAGATGCGCTACGACCACCTCGGCCGCAAAGTCTTCATGCACGATCCAGACATGAGCGGTCCCAACGGAAACGACTGGACGTATTTCTACGACGCCAACGGCAACCTTGTCTCCCAGACGGACGCCAAAGTCCAGACCATAACATTCAACTACGACCCGCTGAACAGGCCTGTCAGAAAACATTATCCCACGGGCAGCGACGTGGTCTATACGTACGACGTTGCGCCTGATTCCACCATGCCCACGTATCCCATAGGCAGGTTGTCGACAATGTCCGACGCATCGGGAACGACTAACTATTACTATGACCAGCTCGGAAGGTCGACCGGAACGTCGAAAATCATAGGCTCGACAAGATACGATTTTAAGATGTCATACGATGCTCTTGGAAGAATCGCAAGTCTTACGTATCCCGATACCGAAACGGTGAGCTATGCTTATAATGCCGGCGCTCTTGCTGCAGCCATTAACTCTGCGGGCTCGCCATACGCGATCTATGATAACTATAATGCCGTCGGCCAGCCGGGGACCATCACCTACGGCAACGGCGTCACTACCGCTTACCAGTATTACTCCACGAACAAACGCCTCCAATCAATCGTCACGGGAAACGCGAACCAGACCATCATGAGTCTCGCGTATGACTATAATCCCGGCGGAAGCATCAGAGACATCGTGGACAACGTTAACGGCGCGAATACCCAGTCGTTCTGGTATGACGAGCACAACCGCATCCAGGAAGCGCAGAGCCAGAGCTACGGCGCTCTCTGGTATAACTATTCTCCTGCAGGCAATATTACGATGAAAGAGGGTGTAACGTACGACTACACCGGCCCAAAGCCCCATGCCGTAAAATCCACCTCGGACGGAGGGGCCTATACCTATGATGCAAACGGCAACATGATCTCGGATGGGATTAGGACAATCTCCTACGATTACGACAACATGCCCCAGTCCGTGACCGTAAACAGCGCGACCACAAGCTTCGTGTACGACGGGGCGGACACGCGGGTCAAGAAGACCACATCTCTTGGCGACGACATCTACTTTGGAAAGTTCTACGAGTGCATGGCGGAGAACTGCACCAAGTACATTTTTGCCGGAGACACGCGGGTGGCCATGAAGACCGGCACCGCTGTTTTATACTATCACGACGACCATCTCGGAAGCACCCAGGACGTCAGTCAGGTCGGGGCGGTTCAGGACGGTCAATGTTCCAACCAGCCTGTCCGAATCGCCGGGGCCACGCCGCAGTATTTCTCCACGATCCAGGCGGCCTATGACGCTGCGTCGGACGGCGACGTTATCCAGACCATGGCCGGGAACTTCATCGAAAACCTCAATTTGAGCAACGGCGTCTCCGTAACGCTCAGCGGCGGTTACGACTGCACCTATACGAGCCAAGCTGGAAGGTCGGAGCTTGTGGGCATGGTGAGCGACAACGCGGGCTCGCTAACCATCCAAAACTTCGAGCTCCTCGTATCCGGGTATCCGGACAACTCAGTGGACCAGGTGCACTACCTGCCGTTTGGAGCAACGTACTTTGACGCGGGGGGTATTCCCGTAAACCATAAGTACACGGCGCAGGAGTTTGACGCGGAGACCGGGCTGTATAACTACAATGCAAGATTCTATAACCCGGCGCTCGGCAGGTTCATCAGCGCGGATTCACTTGTGAATGACCCGTCGAATCCGCAATCGCTCAACAGGTACAGTTACGTGCTCAATAACCCGATGATTTACACCGACCCCACAGGGCATATGCACTGGGGAGATTTCTTTTCAAACCTGTTTTCAACCTGGGTCGGGGAATTATTGATTCAGGGTGTGGAGCCAATATATGGTTCATATGAGTTGACGAAGTCCAAGACTGGGAGCTATATTCTTGGAGATGAAATTATTATTGGTACTGCTGTGGCAACGTGGTACTGTGATGGGTGCGGAGGGGTGGCAGGCGGTGTGGCGGCGGATGCGGTAGAAAGCGCGTACGTAAGTGCATTAGCTGGAGAAATAGCCGGGGGCATTAGCGCTTATCGATCTGGGGGGAATTTCCTTCATGGCGTGGTTGTCGGAGGTGTCGTAGGTGGTGTGACCGGCTATTTAGGTGGAGAGGCTTACGGCGCCATAGGTGAAGGATCGGACGTAGCAAATATAGCTGAAGGCGCGATCAGAGGTTTCGGATCCGGGGTTGCTACTGGCTATGCGGGCGGGAATGGAAATGTTGATACAATGCTCTCAAGCGGCTTATATAGCGCCATTTTTGGCGGCAGTGTGGGATATGCTGAACCATATGTTGCACCATATGGCAAGGAACTTTGGAATATATTTTTTCCAGGGCCTTCATCGATTAACCCCAACGAATGGCGCTTGCTCTGGTCAGTCGGAAGTGGTTTGCTAAGTGGTTTAACAAGTTCGCCAATTAAGAAAACCCAAAATGCAACTGGCGGGCAGGCGAACTCGAATTTAACTTATTCTAATTCAAAAAATGAAACATTACCCGTGGTCAATTCATTGACCGTTAATGAAATGGGAGATTAACGAAAAATGAAGATGAACCATATTTTATTAATAGTTGTTTTTTTTGCAAATAGTATTATTGGTTGTTCTGTCGCGACCGGTTCCTTGTTTCATGAAGTTCCGTTGGAGGAGCATAAGGGAAAAGCGGTGGTTTATTTTTTTCGAAATAGTAGCACTGGTAGCGTATGGACCTTAGATTTAAGAATAAATGGAGGGAATGCTTTACCGCTACAGAACAAAGGATATCATTTGTTGATTCTTGATCCTGGAACTTACAATTTTGCAGTTTCCCGGAATTCCAAATTGTACGTTGAAAACACGTTTAATTTGCAGGGAGACAGAACATACTATATTCGTTATTGGGCTGGTTTTGTGAGTACTAGCCCGGGACTATTTGTAACCTACGGGACCCCTGTTTATTTCATTACTTCAGTTCCAAGAGACGCGGCGTTGGAAATTTTGCAAAAATGCCGGCTTATTGAGTTGCCAGGGACCGTAAAGGGTCAGCCCTGAAAAATGAGACCCTGAAGGTCCAGGGGGCATCCATTTTAAAGCTCGTTGTCAAGAGAAAAGCCTCACTCTCTGATCGCGATTGGCATTAAATATATTTATGGAAAATAAGTGCAGCGCAACATGCCGCTGAAAAATTCACAATTTGAGGAGGAGACAATGAAAATCAGACTGTTGATGGGAACTGCAGCATTGGCAGGAATATTAATTTTTGCAGAAATTCTTTATGCGGCAAACGGCGACCTCATCGTGAACGGCAATCTCGGGGTTGGCACGTCCACACCGGCAGGCAAGGCGGAGATCAACGGAAGCATGATCGTGGATGGCAATGTCGGCATCGGAACATCATCGCCAAGTCAGCCACTTACCGTGAACGGCGTCATTCAATCAACCACGGGCGGAATCATGTTCCCCGACGGTTCCGTGCAAACAGGCGCGGCCACAGCCTTTCCCTCGCTTTCGGGGGTTATTTCCATGTTCGGCGGTCAAGCGGCGCCGGCCGGCTGGCTCCTGTGTGACGGAGCGGCGGTGTCGAGAACGACCTACGCGAATTTGTTCACCGTCATCGGCACGACCTACGGCGCGGGGGACGGTTCTACTACTTTTAACCTTCCCGATTTCCGAGGTATTTTCCCAAAAGGCGCGGGAACGACAAATAGAGCGGCAGGGCAAGATGCATCGGGGAACTTCTATAGCGGCATGCTTGGCGCATACAATCAAGACCAATTTCAAGGACATTATCACAACCTTACAAATAATACCAACGTAGTTCACGATTCTTCAGGATCATATGCCTATTATGGCCTTGCACTTAAGGGTGAAAGTACGCTTACAGTGACAGCACCCATTACTGATGGTACAAATGGCACTCCTCGCACAGGCCATACAACAGAGCCGCAGAGCTTGGGGGTGAATTTTATTATTAAATATTAGCGATGCTTCGCTCAGATTAACAATTGATTCTTCCGGCTTTCCCGTGGGTAGAAATATGTGATAGGATGGTCGCCTGAGGAGGCGATCATGCAGGATACCGGACTTTATCAGCAATTGCTGGGATTGAAGTCACCCTGGAGTGTCAGTCAAGTTGAACTGGATGTAAAGCAGCAGCGGGTAGATGTATGGGTGGAACATGAGAAGGACGCAGTATGGTCTTGTCCGGAATGCTCGAAGGAGTCGACGGTCTATGATCATGCCGAAGAGCGGTTATGGCGTCACCTTGACAGTTGCCAGTTCAAGACGTACTTGCATGCGCGTATTCCCCGCATAACGTGTGCAGAGCATGGGATTTTGCAGGTTCGGGTCCCTTGGGCGGAACCGAAGTCACGATTCACGGTTTTATTTGAGCGGTTGGCCATAGATGTTCTTCGGGAGTGCGATATAACCGGGGCCACGAAGATCTTGCGGATAAGCTGGGACGAAGCATGGAACCTCATGGAACGCGCCGTAGAGCGCGGAAAGCTTCGGAAACAAGACCGCGTCGTTCCCCGGATCGGCGTCGATGAGAAAGCCATTGCCAAGGGTCATACATACCTGACGCTGGTAAGCGATATAGACGGAGGCACGGTAGAGCACATCGAGGATGACCGCAAACAGAGCAGTCTGGAGAGCTATTACAAGAGTCTGACGCCGGAGCAATTAGAAGGCCTCGAGGCGGTTGCAATGGACATGTGGGAGCCCTACCTTGAGGCGACGCGTGCCCATGTGCCTGGTGCCGAGAGCAAGATCGTTTTCGACCGGTTCCACATTATGGGCTACCTCGGGAAAGCGGTAGACACGGTACGAAAGCAGGAACATCGGCAGCGGATGAAAGAAGGTGACGAAACGCTCAAGGGGAGTAAGTACTTGTGGCTGTACAGCAAGGAGAACGTTCCGGAGAAACGCCGCAGGGAATTTGCCGCATTACAAAAGCTTGAGTTGAAGGTAGGACGCGCGTGGGCCATCAAGGAGACGTTTCGGAAGTTGTGGCATTACAACTATGCCGAGTCAGCGAGGAAATTCTGGAAGCGGTGGTATTTCTGGGCAACACACAGCAGGTTGAAGCCAATCATTGACGCAGCAGGAACGATCAAAAGACATATTGCTAACGTTCTGACTTATCTTCAGCACCGCATAACGAATGCGGTCAGCGAAGGGCTCAACAGCAAGATACAGACAATCAAAAAGATGGCCTACGGATTTCGGAACAAGGAACACTTCAAGACAGCAATTTACTTTCACTGCGGCGGGCTAGACATGTATCCATGCTAAACCCGGGAGAGCCTAACAATTTAAGGGTTTTCGAGGGGAGCTATTCCAATGTTTCCCATCTTGTCTCGCAGCCATTCACTACCGGAGCCCCGTAGGACGGGATCATGCGAGGTCGCCCATTAAAAGGCCTTCACGAGAAAAAAGCTAGAAACGAATAGTCTCTCATCAAGCCGTACGTACTCCACAGCCCTACCGTTGCCGAGTTTTTTTTGCGCTAGCGGGGAGCTGAGTTTTTTGAGGGAGATTGTCGAAGAATACGAGTACGTATTGATGCGATGGAGGTAGCGAAAGATCATGTGGTGATCTTTCTGTCATTCCCTCTGAAGTCATCGATTTACAAAGTCGAAAAACTCTGAAAAGTATCATCGCCCGCGAGTAAAATATTTACGCAGAATAACAGCCTTAGCAGTTTCATGTTTCATTCAGTATCTGTTGATTGTTTCAACCAATTGCAATTACACAGTATGTTGGTGATCCTAATATGGGCCAGGATTAATCAGAAGTACAAAATTGAATTTGAAATATGCAATGTTTATTTCTTCCGGAAATATACTATGATACAAAGCAAAAGGTTTATATCACTGTGGAAGAGTGGACGTATAATCTTGGGCCAGACCAGTTTACTCGTATCGTTGTTCTGAAAAACGGTAGGGTAGCTGAAATCAGGACAGTCTCATATGGGTATATAAAACAATAGATAGTTACCGCGAAATTTTCGCGCAACGGGAGAACAGCACAGCCATTATGTGCAGTTCGCAGGCCAGAATTGCCAAGAAAATGAATAATTCCGTTTGAAATTTTTAGTCAACGTTCCTTCCAGCAAATCGTAGTAGTTTCAACTTGTGGAAATTGCAGAGTACGAGTAATTCGATAATCTGAGAGAGAATAACAAAGATGAAAATCAAGATCATATTAGCAATAGCATTATGTCTGATGTACAGCGGCATTTCATCTGCCGCGGAGGAGCCCGTCATGGGAGCCGGCCAAACAGGAACAACGCTATCTTTTGGCTATGATGGCAGCTCATTATCATACAAGGAATGCGTCAATAGTAGCGTCATCGATAAGGACACGGGCTGGTTAAACGGCGGATTCCTTGAATTGAGGGATGACAGCGATGATGCATTCACGCGCATAATAATCGATTACACGATGTCGAATTCCGCCAATTATGCCGGTGCGCTCCAAAACGGGACCCCTCTCTCGATGAAAACGAGGGAAGAATTTTCCCAGTTTGAGACAAACTTCGGGTATAAAGCTCTGAATTTCGGTACTGCAACATTGTCCCCGTATGCCGGACTCGGGTACCGGGACTGGAAGAGAGGGGAGAACAATCTTCCTGATTACCGGGAAGACTACAGTTGGTGGTATGTTGCAGTGGGAACTAACCTTGCTTACCGCTATTACGAGTGGCTTCTTGGCTTTGATGCTGCCGTGGTCTTTCCGTTCCAATCCGAAATGACAACCAATATTGCCGGGCAGGTGGACAACGCCACCTTCAATATCAAATCCCGCCTCGGCTTTCGCGCCGAGTTCCCGATAAATTATAATGTGTACAGGGACGAAAACATGAATATGTTTGTTTTCGGTACGCCCTACTACCAGAGATGGAATATCGGGGCTTCCGGCACAATAGTACTTACGCAAGGCGGGGTGCCTGTGGGCACCGCCTTCGAGCCGAAAAGCACAACGGACATTTACGGTATCAGACTCGGCCTAGGAATCAACTTCTAAAATAGGTCATCTCCCTATCGAGTGGGTAAAATTATCAGTGTCCTAGCGACCAGTTTATGATAACAATGATTTGAGGAAATAGGGTGACACTCCAAAGTTAGGTCACCATGTAAATTATTTAAGGTACGCAGTTTCATCACGTTTCGAATACCATTCCCGATTCGAATATTTTGCAAAGTACAACTGGAAATCCGCAGAATTTGTTGTTAGCTGTTTTAACAACTTGTAGGTGTACTCATCATTTCATTTTAAACTGCTTAGTTTTAATCGTCGCAAACCCCAGCGACTGAGCCAGGGCCTTGTTTACAATCTTGCCCTGATACGTGTTCAGCGCGCTTTTGATGACGGGGTCTTCCTGCACGGCCTTTGTAATTCCCTCTTCAGCGATGGTCTTGACATAGGGAAGGGTCGCGTTCGTGAGCGCTATCGTTGACGTCCTCGGATACGCGCCGGGCATGTTGGCCACGCAGTAGTGCACGATGCCGTCCACCACGAACACGGGGTCGTCATGGGTGGTCGGCCTGGTCGTCTCGACGCACCCGCCCTGGTCCACGGCAACGTCCACGATCACCGAGCCCTTCTTCATGGTCCCGAGCATCGCTCTTGTTATCAAAACAGGCGTCCTCCCGCCGGGCACCAGAACCGCGCCGATCACGATATCGGCGAATTTGATCTCCTCTTCCAGGGCGTGGGCGGTCATGGGAAGCGTCCTGACGCGGCCCTTGAACAGCTCGTCGATCCGCTGGAGCCCTACGGTATCCTTGTTGATCACCACGGTCTCCATGCCGAGCCCCACCCCCACGCGGGCGGCGTTGGTCCCCACGACCCCGGCGCCCAGGACCACGATCTTTCCCGGCCGTACGCCCGAGACGCCGGTCGGCAGCACGCCCGAGCCGCCCTTGAACTTCTGGAGGTAGAACGCGGCCATGAGAGGCGCCATCCTGCCCGCGATCTCGCTCATGGGAGCAAGGAGGGGGAGTTTGCCATCCCGCACCAGGGTCTCGTAGGCGAGGCCTGTTATCTTTTTCCGGAGCAGCTGTTTCGTGAGGCCGGGGTTCGGAGCGAGGTGGAGGTAGGTGAAAAGGGCGACACCCTCACGCAGCAGGGGATATTCCCGGGGAACAGGCTCCTTAACCTTGACGATAAGCTCGGCGCGATCAAAGACGATTTCCCGGGTCGTTGTCTCTGCGCCGGCCTTTTGGTACTCGTCATCGGAAAAGCCGCTCCCTTCTCCGGCTGCTTTTTCCACCAGGACCGTGTGACCGCCAAACCCCAGTTCGCGCGCGCCCACGGGGGTCATGCCCACGCGAAACTCCTCCGTCTTTATTTCTTTCGGCACGCCGATGATCATGATACCTCCTGTTGTGAGTGTACTCTAGTGTAGCCGCATCATAAAGCCCTTTAGTGGTCATTCTGAGCACAGCGAAGAATCTCGTGTTTCCCGATCGCTGCAAGACCCTTCACTTCGTTCAGGGTGACAGCTTAATTAAAGAACCATTGGACGCACTATTATATATATTGAACCCTGGATTCCCGCGTGCGCAGGAATGACGGCAAAGAAGTCAAAAACAATTTTCGGCAGCTTGTTAGTAAAATAGTATCATTTCTTCCCGTTTATTTCAACGCAGCGCGGCCCACGAAGCTCTTGACTCAGAGCGCGGTTTTGGGTAGTATGTGCCCTCGGAAAATCATACTTCAGGAGGGTTTTCATGGCGGACGAAAAAAAGGAACCATGGCTTAATTATCTCGCGCTCACCACGGTGATCTTCGCGGTATGCGCAACGCTTTCGACGCTCAAGGGCGGCGGGTTCGGTTCGCGGGCGATCATGTCCCAGGCGCAGGCTTCCGACAATTGGTCCTATTACCAGGCCAAGAGCATCAAGGGATACGTCTACGATCTTCAGAAGGAGAAGTTCGAGATGGACCTCAAGGCCGCGAAGGGCGCGTCCCGCGCGGTGACCGCGGAGTATGAGAAAAAGATCGCGGCCTACAGGGAAAAGATCGAGAAATACGACAAGGAAAAGGAAGAGATCAAGAAAAAGGCCGAGGCCCTTGAAGCCACGCGCGACGATGCGCAGAAACATTCCGGCGCCTTCGGCCTGGCGGCCATGTTCCTCCAGATCGCCATCCTGCTTTCGTCCATTGCGGCTTTGATGAAGAGAAGGCTTTTCTGGTTTCTCGGTATGGCGGCAGGGTGCTTCGGTCTGGTGTACTTCTTTAACGGGTTCTTTCTCTTTATGAAGTAAGGCCAGTTCTTATTTTTCACGTACTACAACAAAAGGCAGCGGCCTGTAATGGCCGCTGCCTTTTGTTCTGCTCTGTATTTTTATCCCCGCTGGTTTTGGTACTACGGGTTTTTCACGGACTCTTCCGGAGGAGAAGAATCGCCGGACGCGGGCTGCTTCTTGTATTCCACCTCGTCCCCTCTGACTATGATATTGGCGCTTTTGGTCACGAGAGCGGTCGCCGTGTGCTCCTTGACCAGAAAGACCTGCGCTTCTCCGATCACTTCTTTCGGGTATATCTTTTTTTGCGGTCTGGCATAGATGGTGAACCGGTCGCCGGGATCGACCCCGTCCGTGCTTCCCTTGTCCAGATACACGATGTCTGCCTGTGCATTGATAGTGCGGCCGTCCCTCACCTCGAGGATATAACCGTTAATATCTTTCGGCTTCTCCTGGGCTGTTTTGAAGATGAGGGTCGGCTCCTGGTAGGGTGTCAGCAGGTTGCCTTTTTCAATGGTATCGAAGGAGAGCGTAACCCGCGCGGCATACGTGCCCGGCGCCCCCTTTTCCGTAAGCTGGAGAACACCGAGGACTTTAATGAGCCTGCCGTAATACTTCCCCGTGACGGGATGTTTCACTTTTTTGAGCCTCGTGTAGATAATGAACTTGTCCCCGATGGAGGCGTCTTTCGAGTGGATGGTGACGTACACGATGTCGTCATAGCCGAAAATAGTCTTGCCTTCCTGCGATCCCACGATAACATCCTTGCTTTCTTCCGAGTTTACGAAGCCGGCGCTCAGCATTGAATACTTGTCCACGATGGGGACGGGGGCTTCCTCCGGCACGATGAGCTTGCTCACCGCCGCCTGCTTCTCTTCCTTTGGTTTAACAGGAGGCGCCTCCGCTGTTGTCGTCTGCTTTTCGGCGAGTTGTTCTTGCGGCACGGCCGGCGTTTGCAAGGCCCGCTCGATCGGCGCGAGGCTCGGAATTGCAAGCTTGTTGCCGGGATAGATAAGGTCCGGGTTGGTTATATACTGGTTGGCCTTCCAGATGAAGGGCCACAGGAACGGGTCCTTCAAAAAAGCATTTGAAATGTCCCAGAGCGTGTCACCCTGCTTGATCGTGTAGCTTCCGCCTTCTTTTTTTGGCGGTGCTTGCTGCGGCGTGGCCCCGGCCTTTTCGGGAGCGTTGTTCCCCTGTCCGGGAATGATCGCAGCGCCCTGGTGCTGCTCCGGAGCTGTCCCGGCCGGCGTCTCCTGAGACGGTTCTCCGGCGGTTGTCTCCTGCGGCGGCATACCGGGCTGTTCTTGCTGCTGGGACCATGCTGCGGGGGGTACGAGTGAAATGAGAAGGGCTATGAATACTGCCTGGACGAGGGTTAGCGACCTGGTGGTCATTCCTGCCTCCTGACTCTCTGTATGGACTTGTACAGCCGGTTAATGCTTGATCCTGCGCTCTCCAGTCATTGGCTCGGGCGCGAATTTCGGCCGGCTGACGATGACGTTCACGGTTTGCCATTCTTCCGCAGCAGCCGGGCGGCGCAGTGTTCCTTCTGATTTGCGCTGCCACGCTCTTGTTCGTGAAGGGTGATGCGGCGGTTCGTGTACCTAAAGATAGCCGAGAAAGCTCTTGTTTGTCAAGAGAATTAAACGAAAGCAAACCTTGCTTTTGACGGGTGTTTTTGGTATTCTGCCCTTACCATGATGACCGACAGGAAAGACGGACAATCGGGACTGCGGGGCGTGCTGTACCTCCTCGGGGTCATGGTCCTGACGGCGCTCGCCGTGGTCCTTCAGATCAAGTACCGGGGGTTTGAAGGCCCGCTTTCGGACAACATCCTCATCATCATCCTGATCAACGCGAACTTCCTGCTCCTCGCCGCGGTCATCTTCATGATGGCGCGGAGCCTGTGGAAGCTGTCGATCGAGCGCAAGCACGGCGTGCTCGGGGCGAAGTTCAGGACCAAGCTGGTGGCTGCCTTCGTCAGCTTCTCGTTTATTCCTCCCATACTGCTTTTCGTGATCGGCACCGGCATGTTCACCAGGAGCATGGACCGGCTCTTCAGCCTCAAGATAGAGAACTCGCTCCAGGACTCGGTCAGCCGTAACACAGGCCTATTACGACCGGCTGCACGAACAGGCCTTTGACTTCAGCCGGCAGATCAGCCGGCAGACTGACCGAGGAGCGTCTTCTTTCCCGTTTTGAGAACCCGGTGCTCAAAGATTACCTCGCAAAAAAGGCGGCCGAGTACGGGCTCGGTTCAATAGAGCTTTTTGTCGCGCCCCGTGAACGGACGATCACCGTTGTTACCGGAAAGTTCCCGGCCAGGACCTTTGTCGCCACGTCATCCGAGCTCGCGGCCAGGGCCTTTGCGGCCGAGGAGGCGGTCATGGTCCTGGACCTCGGGAAAAAAGGCGAGATCGTGAGGACCGTGGTCCCGGTCTATGCATCGCTTGAGGACAAAGAGGTCATTGCCGCCGTTGCCGTGAGCTATTACGTCCCCCAAAGCCTCTCGGCGAAAGTCAACGAGATCCGCACGGGATATGCCCAGTACCGGTCATCGCTCAGGGGCGATGAGCCGATCAAGCTGTCCTACCGGCTTGGCGTTCCTGACGGTCACCCTCGCGCTCCTCCTGGCGGCGATCTGGGTGGCGCTTCGCGTGGCGGCGGGCATCACCGTGCCGATCCGCAAGCTGGCCGAGGGAACGGCGGCCGTTGCCGCGGGCAGGTTCGATTATCACATCGATGAAAAGACCGGGGACGAGGTCGGCGTGCTCATCGATTCGTTCAACAAAATGACGCGCGACCTCAAGCATTCCCGGGAGCAGCTCGAACAGGAGGTCTCCTACAAGCAGACGATCCTCTCCAACGTCGACACCGGCGTGGTGTCCATGGACCGCTCCGGCAAGATCACGACCATCAACCGGGCGGCGTCGGAAATCCTCGCGGTGAACGAAGGCGATGTGCTCAATAAGCGGTACGATGAGGCCTTCGGGTTCATCGAGCTCGGACCGATCCGTGATTTGTTCCGAAGGCTTGAGGAAGGGCACGGCCGGGCCGAGGAGGAAGTGGCGCTCAACGTGCGCGGCAGGGTCCTGACGCTCCGGATGCGCGTCTCCGCGCTCAGGGACGGCAGCGGGACGGCCATCGGCTCGGTGGTGACCTTTGATGATCTGACCGAGCTGATCCGGGCCAAGAAGGCCGAGACCTGGCAGGACGTGGCGCGGAGGATCGCCCACGAATTCAAAAACCCCCTCACGCCGATCAAGCTTTCCGCGGAGCGGCTGCGCAAAAAGCACGCGGAAGGGGCGCCCGATTTTGAAGCCGTTTTCGACGAATGCAGCAGGACGATCGTGGAGGAGGCGGACGGCCTGCGAAAGCTCGTCGACGAATTCGCGGATTTCGCGCGCATGCCCGGTTCCAACCCGGTCCCGCAGCAGCTGGCGCCGGTGATCGAGAGCGTGATCAACCTGTACGCCGGAGCGCACAAGGACATCTCCGTGGTGAAGGAGATTGCGTCCGGCATGCCCGACGTGGTCCTCGACCATGAGCAGATGAAGCGGGTCTTCATCAATCTCTTCGAGAATGCCGTCGAGGCCATGGGCGGCAAGGGCAGGATCCGGGTGGCGGCGCGGATGACCCCGGGCGGCATGGCGCAGATAGAGGTCGCCGATGAAGGGCCGGGGATAGCGGCAGAGGACCTCCCGCGCCTGTTTCAGCCCGATTTTTCCCGGAAGAAAAAAAAGAGCGGACTGGGACTCGCTATCGTGCTTCGGATCATCAAGGACCACAGCGGAGTCATCCGCGTGGAGCAAAATGCGCCGAAGGGTGCCCGGTTTCTTATTGAATTGCCGGTGAGGCAGGGGTAAAAACAAATGCGGAATTCGGAAATTATAATAGGGAGGGTTCTATTTTGGATACGGCATCAACCATTCTTATCAGTATCATTGCGCTCTACCTTATCATCAAGCTGCTCGGAGTTCCTCGGCCGGCTGGGGATCAAGCAGATCACGCCGAAAGAGCTTGACCAGAAGAAGGGAATGATGCTTCTTGACGTCCGCCCCGGCAAGGAATACGAGCAGGGGCACATCCCGGGCGCGGTCCATGTGCCGCTTGCGGACGTCGGCGAGAAAGTCAAAAAGCTCAAAAAGGACAAAGACCTCGTGGTCTATTGCCGGAGCGGCAACCAGAGCATCTGGGCCATCAAGCGCCTGATGGGCATGGGCTATAAAAATCTTTACAACCTGAAGGGCGGCTACAGTGCCTGGAAAAGAATTCATCGGTGAGCTCAGGAAAGATTACCGCAAAAAGAAGCCGGCGATCATACAACGCCTGTCGGAGTTCAAGGCGGTCTATGAAAAGGGCGACCGGGCGATCTTTGAAGAGCTGTGTTACTGTATCCTGACCGCGGGCAGCAGCGCAAAAATGGGCATGCGTACCGTCGAGGCGCTCAGGGACATTCTCCATTCCGGGACCGAGGCGGAGCTTCAACAACGCGCCCGGGCGCACCGCGTGCGCTTCTGGCGCATCCGGCCGTCGTACATCGTCCGGACCAGGGAATATCTCGAGGACGCCTGCGATATGAAGCTCCGCCGGCTCCTGGAATCCTTCGACTGCCGGGATGCGCGCCGGGATTTTTTCGCGAAGAACAAGTCCGTGAAAGGGCTGGGCTACAAAGAATCGAGCCACTTTCTCCGGAACATAGGGTTCCCCGGCTATGCCATTCTGGACAAGCATATCCTGAACAGCCTTCGCGAGATGGGCGTGATCAACAAACGAATGCGGCCCTCCACGCAGGCGGGGTATCTTGAAATAGAAAAGAGGCTTGAGCAGTTCGCCAGGGAGCTCGGCATCGACATGGACCACCTGGACCTGCTCCTGTGGTCGCGGAAGACTGGCGAGATTTTGAAGTAGACGGTAGTTTTAAAGTAGACGGTATGCGGTAAACAGGGAGGGCAGGATGCGGTTTCGTATGCCGTTTACTGTTTACTATTCTCGAGGCGTTCATGAGCGACAAGGGACTTAAGAAAGCAATCATCATCGGCGCGGCAACAGGGGCGCTCATAACCCTCGGCACGGCCCTGTCCCTGGATATGTTCTTTTCCGACACGTTCCAGGGCACGTGGCGCGACGCAGCAACAAAGGACGTTACCAGGATGTTCGGGCCCGCCTGCGGTCAGAACTGGTTCGCAGTTACGCTTGTTCTCGTGCTTGTCATGGGTTTTCTCGCCGCGTTCGGCGCCATGCTCGGCGCGGTCGCCGGAGTCATCATGAACAGGTTCTTTAAGCTTTTGATCAAGTAGGGGAGCGGTCTTTTCGGGATATGCTTATCCGGTTAATACAGCCTAGCCTTTTTTGAGTGACCAGAAAAGCGATTAGTGATATACTCGCCCCATCTCGACAAAGGGGTGAGTTATGGAAAACAAACAACTGATTCCGAAAGATGAATCGAAGTTTAATTTGGAGCCAATTATGGAAGCCGCAAAAGAAATAATTAATACAGTATCTAATACACAAATTGAAATGAATAAAACAAACGTAGGAAGTAATGAAAAAATAAGGCTAAAAGACATGCAATATAGATTCATCATAACATTAATCATTTACGGCATAGTTGTTTTTCTTTCAGTTATCGGTGGCATATCCGGTTACGTTCTGATAAAGTCTGGCCGTTCAGATATTGGGTATCCGATAATTACAAGTACCGTAACAGGCGTACTTGGATTTCTAGGTGGTCGAGCCACAGCATCAAAATAAAGCGACAATTATCCGTTAGCTGTGTTAACCGGATAAGCATATTTCGGGATTCTCAACCAATTATATTATTCATCCAAATTGTAAGTGGAATTGCTCTCTGAGTAATGAGTTACCTGTTACGACTAAAACTCACGATAACACATTCCCAAGCTGGTGCGAGTCTCCCGTTTAAAGGTCTTGACAAAAAGTTGCACTCGCGTATAGTACGCGAAGCGCATGCATCCACGGAAATACTCACCACATATATTTTCCCGTACGATTTAAACAGTGTGAATGGCGAACATGAATTCAGGTACTAGCAAAGGCTATGGTCACCTGAGGCATGTAGTAACCCCGTAAGTAAAATTAGGAGATAGATGACGTGGGGCAATTCAGGCTTTTTCTTTTCTTCCGTCGTTCATTTTTTATCGCTGTAAATATCCTTTCAATTATTTCCAGAAAAAGCAGACTGATTTCTCAGTCTACTTTTTTGTTTTTGGCGATAACTTGCGCTCTCCTATTCTCCGCTTGTTCAACGCTCAATCAAGTCCTTGTCCAAGCAAAGCCCTCACAAGACATTCACCTGTTTTCCGACAAGGCGGTAATGCTTGACTTGCCGTTTGAATCGCAGAAGACTCCCAATCTGTGCGGTTTTGCTGCCGTTGAGATGCTTACCCGCTACTACAGCGTGCCACTGAATGACGCTGAGCGGCAGAGCCTGTCCGATGAAGCCGCAAAAAGTCGAGGTATCAGCGGCGCTGTGCTTAAAGCTGTCTTAGAAGAAGCCGGCTATTTCGTTGCGGTATTTCCGGGAACAATTGACCGCGAAACGACCGGCATATACCGACATTTGGACAGCCACAGACCGCTGATAATCATGCTGGGAACGGCGGACGGCAAAAGCGACCACTATGTGCTCCTTACAGGATATGATCCTGAACGCAATCTGGTGGCTCTGTTAGACCCAGCCCGAGGCCAGCTTGCCGTGCCGCTCGAGAACTTCAAAAGAAGCTGGGTGCTGGCTAACCGGTTTACGCTTCTTGCAATTCCGGCAACTATGCAAAAGAAAGTGGATAAGGATAAGCCTGTAACAGTCAAGCAGATATTAGAAAATTAAATCAAATAAACAAGGAGGCAGTGATATGAAAATTATGAAATGTGCGCTTACCTGCATCATGGTTATCGGCATTGTACTGCAAGGCTTTGTGGCAAATGCCTTTGCGTCAAATGGAGCGGATGAAATCGCAAAACTAAATGCGGGCTCCGGGAGCAGGGAACTACTGAACCAAAAAGCTGGTGAGGTGCTTCCTTCAGCCATACAACCATTGAATAACGTTGAAATGAAAACCCTTATTGCTGCAGAGGCCGGAAGCAGCGGACTGTTGCATCAGACGGCAGCCGGGTGGCAGAAGGATGATGTGTGTCAGGGCAGTTGCGGAGGTGGTTGTGGCCCCTGTCCTGGTAGCGGCGTTGGCAATGGTGGAGTTAACTCGCCTGAAGGAACGGCAGCCGTGCTGGGACTGACTACGGCCCTTTGTTTGTCTTTTGTCAGTGGATACGCTGCACTTGCGGGTGGAATTGGAGTTGCTGCTTTTGCTGAAGTCGTCGGCCGAGCCATCCATAGATGATTGTTTTTTTGATTCTTCCGGCTTTCCCGTGGGTAGAAATATGTGATAGGATGGTCGCCTGAGGAGGCGATCATGCAGGATACCGGACTTTATCAGCAATTGCTGGGATTGAAGTCACCCTGGAGTGTCAGTCAAGTTGAACTGGATGTAAAGCAGCAGCGGGTAGATGTATGGGTGGAACATGAGAAGGACGCAGTATGGTCTTGTCCGGAATGCTCGAAGGAGTCGACGGTCTATGATCATGCCGAAGAGCGGTTATGGCGTCACCTTGACAGTTGCCAGTTCAAGACGTACTTGCATGCGCGTATTCCCCGCATAACGTGTGCAGAGCATGGGATTTTGCAGGTTCGGGTCCCTTGGGCGGAACCGAAGTCACGATTCACGGTTTTATTTGAGCGGTTGGCCATAGATGTTCTTCGGGAGTGCGATATAACCGGGGCCACGAAGATCTTGCGGATAAGCTGGGACGAAGCATGGAACCTCATGGAACGCGCCGTAGAGCGCGGAAAGCTTCGGAAACAAGACCGCGTCGTTCCCCGGATCGGCGTCGATGAGAAAGCCATTGCCAAGGGTCATACATACCTGACGCTGGTAAGCGATATAGACGGAGGCACGGTAGAGCACATTGAGGATGACCGCAAACAGAGCAGTCTGGAGAGCTATTACAAGAGTCTGACGCCGGAGCAATTAGAAGGCCTCGAGGCGGTTGCAATGGACATGTGGGAGCCCTACCTTGAGGCGACGCGTGCCCATGTGCCTGGTGCCGAGAGCAAGATCGTTTTCGACCGGTTCCACATTATGGGCTACCTCGGGAAAGCGGTAGACACGGTACGAAAGCAGGAACATCGGCAGCGGATGAAAGAAGGTGACGAAACGCTCAAGGGGAGTAAGTACTTGTGGCCGTACAGCAAGGAGAACGTTCCGGAGAAACGCCGCAGGGAATTTGCCGCATTACAAAAGCTTGAGTTGAAGGTAGGACGCGCGTGGGCCATCAAGGAGACGTTTCGGAAGTTGTGGCATTACAACTATGCCGAGTCAGCGAGGAAATTCTGGAAGCGGTGGTATTTCTGGGCAACACACAGCAGGCTGAAGCCAATCATTGACGCAGCAGGAACGATCAAAAGACATATTGCTAACGTTCTGACTTATCTTCAGCACCGCATAACGAATGCGGTCAGCGAAGGGCTCAACAGCAAGATACAGACAATCAAAAAGATGGCCTACGGATTTCGGAACAAGGAACACTTCAAGACAGCAATTTACTTTCACTGCGGCGGGCTAGACATGTATCCATGCTAAACCCGGGAGAGCCGTTTTCTACCGTTTGCCCTTTGACTGGGATCATAGGACGACGTCCATACAGGCATCATATCAGACACGCGAATGTACTCTTTGAAGTCCTTGGCGATGAACTGGGACCGCAGCCCGATATTATCAAGGGGGACATCATGAGGCTCACATAATTTATGATGGTACAAACAACTCTGTAGGCGGTACCTTCGTGCAGTTCATCGACTCTCCGGTGCAACTCAGAGTAGTAGAGAGCCAGAAACAAACCGGTGTACTGCAAGCGAATGTTCAGGTCGCCCGGCAGCGGAATGCAGGCACGGAAAAAGAGATGTGGCAAAGTTTCAACGTAGAGAAGCAGATTCCCTCGCTCGTAACCGGCGCAGAGGCGGACCTGGGATTCATATCGGAAGGCGGCAGGATAATACAGTCGACGTTGAAAAAGAGCGAGGAGTAGTGCGAGAAATTACATGTTAGATGTTTTGATGGAGTTACAGAGAACAGCGTTGTTTCAAACGTTGTTTTGAATAATTCATAATTGTTGCATAGATTGACAGATCTCTTAAAACATTATCATGAAGCCGTATTTCTATTGAAATAAGCAAGCCATTGTCAATAACAGATGATCGTGGTTCAGACCGAATGGCAATTTATCTTCGGCAAAGTGATGAGGCGGATGCATAAATTGAAAAAGGTCAGCGAATTTACTCTACCGCGAAAAGCCGTTTACGGATTATGCATTGTCATGGGAATTCTCGCCGGCATAGTGAACTCCTTTTTGCATATGGATTTCACCTTGAGACTTTCTCTCGTCGGTTGGCTTCTCGCCGCGATAGTCATTGTCGTCAGCCTGCATGAGGGTATTCACGGTGCGGTCGCCGCCCTCTTCGGACATGACCCTGTATTCGGGTTCAAACCTCCTCTTGTTTACATCACTTTTACGAGCAAGATCCCACGCAATCATTTCATCCTCGTGGCCCTGGCTCCACTAATCGTTCTGGATCTCGTATTCGGACTTCTGTATGCACGGGACTTGCTCAAACTCTTTTCCAACTTTTGTTTCACCATCAACACGATCGGCGCAGTCGGCGATCTTTGGATCGCGGCCAAACTCCTCGGCGCCTCGAAGGGAACCGTAGTCCAGGACACGAAGACCGGATTTGAGGTATGGGCGTCTGATAACGTGTAGAAGGCGACAGCATCTTCCTCCGGCAAAGGCAAGATTGAAGTGCAGCGGGTCGAAAGGATATATAAGCTATAGAAACGAAATTATATCAACTTACGAATGCCAGAACTCAAAAGCGTTGCTAGGGATGATAAAGAATTGCAGGTTGTAGGCTGAATACTCTTTTGAGATCGTATTAGAGAAAAAGTGAGAAAAATGAATGAGTGCTCCCGAACAAGTTGGACCCGATTCCTGGCAGCGACTGCCCATGCCAGAGCAGAAAGCAAAACTTCCATAACGAGCGGACCTTCTCGCGCGATGAGTTTGAGCGAATAATACTCTTTGGAGAGAAATCTTTTCAGCGTGTCATTAGGAGAGTATGTCGAGAAAGGCTTGGAGGGCTGCTTAAATCGCCGTGGAAATAGTCGCTTCCGTTGCTTTAGAATTTTGCCGTTGAGCAAAGTCGTAGAAATCCAAAAAGGGAGTTATATCATCATTCCAATCCTTTCATCGCGTTGTAAAGCTTGTGACACGGAACTCCTCAAACTGGGCGCTCTGCCAGTCTTGCCGACCTGGGCTTCCCTTTGGGCATATGACAATGTTACGTGGTCTGAATTTGCTCCCGCTTCTACAGACAAACTCCTCTGGCCTAGCGTCACCCCAATTTTGAATGATACATATTTCATTAGGGTCCAACAGCCATTCCTGTCGTCGGATCGCAATTTTAGACCCTGGATTCTGTTCCAACCTCCCTCCTCGGCACTGAACGGCTGGGATGATGCTCCAGACGAAATTCCTCCTTCATCCTTCGTACGGGTTAAGTTGTTAGACGTTTTCTCAGCAGCAAAAGATTTTGCATGGCTCAAAGTCCATGTGCTCGAGATTTTGCCACTCGCACAGGTCGTTACCACTTTTGACCCTCACCCACCGCCCGAGACGTCACCCCTGGACCTTCTGCTTTCCGAGCCATCGTCCAGGAAAACATCCGCTGTATCCGGGGACTTTGCATACATCAGCTACTGTGGTGAGGGGGATCTCGGCGAATGGATCGTCTGCCAGAAATGGCAGTCGCGCTGGCGCCTCATCATTATGGGCGAATGGAGCTTTCACTTCGATTTTATCTACGTAGGTCAACGCCTACTGAACGAGAAGGAGTTGCGCGCTTTCAACCTGATCTAATACAAACGCACTAAGAATTGTGGCAAAGTCGAAATAGTAGCCCCATATAATCAATGCGTTAAGCTGCCTCACTGTATCAATTTATTCTGCGTTTGTATTAGTGCGAAACTGATGATAACGGCAAATGCTAAATGAAGACCATTATTGCTACACAGTCTCATGCGCCGGGTAAACTGCATCCTGCGGATGCCCATCATAACAGAATAATTTCCGCCCTGCTCCATAATTGCAATATTAAGGACCGCTGCTTTTAATAAAGCATTTCTCGTAAAAGTTTTATTTCTATATTTTAATTAGGAGCCTATGGTCTCGGAATAAACGTACTATTTTGTTTTTCTGATATGGGCGTCTCATGAGGCGCTGACACACAGCCCTAATGGAGGTTTTGAAATGACCGATGATATTGTCCACCCGAAGATCCTCTCCATGGAATTTCACATGACTTTTTTCCCTCAATTGATCAGATCACGCTTCCAGCCGGAAAAAAGTGAAGGCACCACCTTTGTTTCCCACAGCTTCATGGAAGGCGCGATAGGCCTTGCTATCTGTCTGATTCTCGCTGCCATCGGCATCCCCATGGTCATAAAGCTGGGATCGATCCTCGGCTGGATACTGAGCATCCTGGGCGTCGGCGGGATGGCAGCCCTTATCGGCTTCAGCATATACTCCCAGCGGGGTATTTCCCCTTCCTACAGAAACTTCCAGTTCGGGATATTCGCCTTTATCGTTTCTCTCGGGTTCTCTTCCGGCGTATTAGCCGGCCTTGACAGCCACTCTGCATGGCTTGGGGCCTCTACCTCAGTCGCGGGACTTTGTGCCGGATATATGCTGGGGATCATCGCAGGGCTCTGGTTTCAGTATCTTGGTTGGATAGTGTCAGTGGTAAACGTACTGGCAGGCTTCGCAGCTATCGTTATGGGTGTCGCAGATTTGTTCCTGTTGTTCATGCCTGCCAGATGACGCTGTACAAAAAACTTCGTTGTTTCTATGCCTGCTTTCATCCTACGGTCACCGAGTCGTGACTGCTGATTTCCCGTGTGGTTTATTACCAGGGTCTTTAATAGAGATGTGGCGGGGCCGCTGTTCCGTTGGTTTGAAAATCAGTCGCAATATGTTCGGCACCTTCAATTTCCATCCTTTAATGGGCCAGTCGAGCTCGTGCTTGTCGCAGACCAGGTCGAGCGTATTGAGGTTCATGATCTCCTCACGCAGGGCGTTGTCCACGTTCAGGGGATCGGTGATCTTCCGGCTCAGCGCGATCGCGCGGGTGAGATGGTCCCGTATCCTTTCCGCTTTTTTCGCTCCGATCACCCCGTAGCGCTCCTTGAGGTCAAGAAGGTTGAGCGCGCCGTCGTACGTGGCCCGCACGATCTCGTCCCGGCTCATCCACTTCGTCTCGTAGTTCAGCGCGAATTTCCAGCTCGGCATGAGCATGGCCCGCCGGTGCTCCTTGAGGGTCCGGTAGAAGAACCGGTATCCGTACTTCTCCGGATCTTCGAATATCGCGCTGCCGGGGTCGATGAACGGCGCGAGGGGCGCGATCAGCGGCAGGATCCTGCCCGGCGTTCCGTTGCCGCCGTACCGTTCCATGAGCTCGCCGCAGTACTTGACCGTGTCCATGACCGACGCGTACGTCTGCTTCGGGAGGCCCACCATAAAGAACAGGTCGACCCGTTTGCAGCCCACGCTGATGAGCGTTTCGATCATGCCTTCCAGCGCCGTATTGTCATAGCTTTTCCCGAAGGTCTTCCTGACATTGATGTCGTGCGATTCGGGAGAGATCTCGATATTGAAGGTCGCCAGGGAGTCGGCCACCTTTTCGAGAAAATCCGCGGGAGGCGGGCTGAAGAATTCTATGCAGACCTCGTTCCTGATGCAGTTTCTTTTCATGGCGGACAAAAACCGTTCGCCGTACTCCCTTCCGGCCTGGAGCAGGTCCCCGAGAACGATAACGGGCGCGCCGGTCAGCTCGGCGATCCGGCGAATATCGTCGGCCACGAGTTCCGGAGACCGGAAGCAGGGACGCTGCCTCTTGCAGACCCGTTTGAACGCAGAGAGGGATCCCCCGCAGGTGCCGCAATTGTGGTTGCAGCCACGCACCGAGAAGACCGCGGTGACGGGGTA
This sequence comes from Nitrospirota bacterium, assembly GCA_963790205.1. Lineage (GTDB taxonomy): Bacteria > Nitrospirota > UBA9217 > UBA9217 > UBA9217 > CAWBNQ01. The sequence continues at coordinate 32,607 of CAWBNQ010000010.1, read as the reverse complement.
GCTGGGCCAGTACTTGAAGGGAATGTAGCCGGAGGGGTCAAGGTATTTGACCGCCATTTTCAGCAAATGGGGGTAATTGAAGTCTATGTAATCGAGGTCATCGGGCATGAACGAGCGCTCGTTCACCGTTACCCGCCCGTTCTTGTCCCGCCATACCAGGTTCGGCACCGACTCATACCCGCCACCCTTCTTTATGGCCTCCATCAGTCCGCGCAAAGGCTCTTCCGTGGATTCGCCGCAGACGATGAAATCGACGAAGGGATAATCACGCATGAGCTCTTCCTGAAAATAGGTCGCGCTCAAGCCGCCGAGGATGACGGGAACGTCCGGGTGAAGCTTCTTGACGAGTTCCGCCAGGCTCAGGCTGCCGTCCGCATGCGGGAGCCAGTGGAGATCGATGCCGAAGGCGGCCGGCGGGGTGAGCCGGGCAAGGAACCGTGCGGGGTCGAAGGCCTTGTCCCGCAGCATCTTTAAGGCGATGTTGACGATCCTGACCGACAGGCCGTGCCGGTTGAGGTAGTCCGATATGGTCAGAAACCCGATGGGATAAATCTCGAAAATGGATGACGACGGGACGACGTCGCTTACCGGCCCGTAGAAGAGGGGCAGCTCGCGGAACCTGAAAACGCTTGGGGGATGGAGGAGGACCAGGTCTGTTTTAGGCATAGACGATTTCGTCTCCGTATAATGACTTTCGGACCAGCCACTTCGCTTCATCGCGAAACGCGCATTCTTCGCCCGCCCTCAGCGACTGATCTGCTCAGCAGTTACTCCGTATATTTTTTTTGTGTAGTCGTTTGCCACCTCTTCCATCGTTTTCTCCATTGTCTGAAAGAGGGCCTCGATCGTGGAGCTTATCGCCTTATGGAACGGTGAGCGTATGGCATCACCCAGCATCCTGGTCTCAAGGTTATAGAGGTGCAATATTTCCACGATGAGCTCTTTAAATGCTTTTCCTGCGTAGGCCTTTTTCACGGCATCGGAGAACGGCGCTCCTTCCGGCCATTTTCCCAGGAGGGCATAGACGGACCTCGCTATGCGCCAGATCCGTTGTAACCGGATGTCGGCAAAATCGCTGTAACGGACCGAGAAGGAGAACGATGGGATCATGAGGTTGTCCAGAAACTCCTTGTCTACTTCTTTCGTTTTTTCAAAAATATCCTCCAGATCCAGGTCGCAGGCGGGCCGCCCCGCCTCGAAGGCAGCAGCTGCTTCTTCGATGATGAGCCGGTCCTTTTCCACCTCTTTTTTTACATTCGCTTCCATGTACGAGGAAAAGAGGGAGACCGTGACGGAGAGCAGGGAGTGACCCTTGATACGGTCAAGGCTCAGGCGGGAGAATTCGTGCATCATGACGCTGTCTTTTTCGCACAGGATGCCGACCTTATCCATAGAGACCTCGACGGCAATGCAAATTGAAAATTTTCAATGTGCAATTTAAATTTTACAATAACTATTATTGGTTTTTTTCCGTCTTCACCGCCCGGTAGATCGTCGCGATCCCCATGGTCAGCGAGTCGATGGTAACGCGCGAATACCCGCATTCGGAGATGATCCGCCTGAACTCGTCAGGCGGATAAAAGGCGTTGATGGACCTCGGCAGGTACAAGTAGGGCGCTGCCGTTTTGACGACGATCTCGCCGATGAAGGGCATGACCCTGAACACGTACCACTCATAGAGTGACCGGAACCACTTGACGCTGGGCCGGGTCAGTTCGAGACAGACGAACTTACCGCCGGGCTTGAGCACCCGCTTGATTTCCTGCAGGGCGAGGAGCGTATCGGGGATGTTCCTCATGCCGAAGGCGACCGTGACCGCGTCGAAGGTATCGTCGGGAAAGGGGAGTTGCTTCGCATCGGACATGATGTACGACAGGTTACGGTGACGCCTGCCGGTCTTCTTTCGCGCCCGGGCGAGCATCTCCTCGCAGAAATCGGCGCCTGTGACCGAGCCCCGGGGGCCTACCCGGCGTGAAAGCAAGAAGGCCAGTTCTCCCGTGCCGGTGCATACGTCGAGCACCTGCTCCCCTTCGCGGATGCCCGAGAGGGAAACCGCCTTCATGCGCCAGAAGTGGTCGAACCCGAGGCTGAAACCGCTGCTGAGAAAATCGACGTAGGGGGCTACCGTGGAGAAAATCTGCCTGACAAAAAGGTCTCTCGATTGTAAGGACATGGTCAATAGAAGAACTGCCCCAAGACTATGAGAATGAGTAACACGAGGCCGATCAATACGATGGCAAAACCAAAGAGGATCCCCGCGTCCGTGATCCAGTGCGGCTGGGGCCCGGTCTTATATTGTTCGAGCCTGTTTTCCGCGACAAGGCGCTGGTATTCGAGCGGCCGCTCGTGTTCCAGCTCCTGCAGGCTGAGCCGGCCGGTGAAGATGACAGGGTCCATGGGGAACTTCTCCGGCCGCAGGTGCGTGTTGAAATAATGGATCGTAAAGATGAACCCCGCAGCGAGGAGCGCCTCATCGCTGTGAATGATCGTGGCGATATTAAAGGTCCAGCCCGGCAGGAACTTTCCGAAGAACTCCGGGAACCAGAGGAACAGGCCCGAGACGCCGATCATCCCGACGCCCCAGAACACGGCCCAGTAATCGAATTTTTCCCAGTAGGTCCAATGATCGAGTTGCGGCCGCGGACCCCGGCCGAGAAACCATTGGAAGTTCTTATACATGTCCTCGATGTCCTTGATCCAAGGGACCATGGATTCGGGGCCGAAGGGGTTAAATCTGAACTTCCTGGTCACGGCGATGTCGTAGACCACGTACCCGATATGGGCGGCAAAGTACCCGAAGGTGATGACCGCGCAGATCCGGTGGATGAGCGCCGCCGACTGGTAACCGCCGAGAAATTTCATGAGCCACACGGCCCAGGGGGCCTGGGCGTACTTGATCGGCATGCCCGAGGCAACGAGCCCGATGAAGCTCACGGCCATGGCCACGTGCAGTACCCGGTGATAGACATTGAACCGTTTGATCTCCGTCATGCTACCTGCCTCCCTTCTTTTCCATTCGCTCCTTTAATGCGCGGAATGCCCACAGGAACGTGTGGGTGAAGAAGAAGGCAAAGACCCCGATCAAAAGCGCTGTCATAAAGATATAGGTGTAATAGAGTACGGGGTATTTTTTCCGGTTGCCCTCCTCGGCATGGGCATAGAACTTGGTAAACCCTGCCGTGGCCCCCGGGTGGCACGCCCTGCAGGTGGCGACGATATTTTCCCGCGAAAGTCTCGAGTCCGGGTCGGACGGCGGCAGGATGGTATGCGCGCCGTGGCAATCGGAGCATTTGGCGATATTGGCGTAGCCGAGCCGGACCACCCTCCCGTGATAGGTATTCTGGTAGGTATTCATCTCTTCTGCATGGCACAGGCCGCACTGCCGGACCAGCAGCAGCTTGAACTGATCACCGCGCGGGTCGGGCGTCAGGTGCTCCAGATGGCAGTCGAAACAGTTGGCGGCGAGCAGGTTTTTCTTTTCGAGGAATTCTTTGCCGTGGATGCTCATGCGGTAGGCCTCGAACTCTTTCGGGTGGCAGGAAGAGCACAGAGCGGGGATATTCTCGCGGTTCGTCTTTGAGCGGGCCTCGGTGGAAGGGTAGATATAGTGCGATCCGTGACAGGTCTGGCACTTCGGGGCCGCTGCATTGCCCGCGAGCGCGGCACGGCCGTGAACGCTTAGTTTATATTGCTGCGCCTCTTCTTTGGGCGCACCTTCCCTGCCGAGGAAATGGCAGATGCCGCAGTTGACCTTTAAAACTTTGCCGTGGGGGTAGCCCGAGATATCGAGATGGCATTTGGTGCAGGCGATGCGACCATGTACGGATTGTTCATAGGAAGCCACGTCTATGTAGCCGCGCATGCCTTTCTGCCCGTGGCAGGAATAACAGTCGTTCCTGGCATATGCAGCCGTTAAAAGCATGGAGTATACGGTTATAAATGCCAGAAGCGCGCGTAACATGATTAGATTGTAGCAAAGAATTGACATCTGTCAAGGTAGAACGCCAGGAACTCCCGAGAGCCGCGTTTAAAATATTTTTCCTGATGCCGCGGCAGTACGTAAAAGAATAGAAGGACATGATGACACGCTGGAAGTCACAAAAAACGATATCACCCCTCCCAGGTCCTGCTTTGCGCTATTGCGCTATAATGAACGGTAAAGAGGTCCATGCCATGAAACCTACATCCCGGGAGCCGTCGATACCGGTGGAAATGCATGATACGGTCCGACGGGAGATCATCGCGGTCCTTGAGCAAGGGGAGCGTTCTGCGAGAGATTTGTCCTCAGAGGTCGGAATATCGGAAAAAGAGGTCTACAGCCATCTCGAGCACATCCGAAAGACGATGAGCGCGACGGGGCGGCATCTGGCAATCACGCCCGCGGAATGCAGGAAGTGCGGGTTCGTGTTCTCGAAACGGGAACGGCTGAAAAAGCCGGGAAAGTGCCCGGTCTGCAAGGGAGAGTCGATACACGTGCCGTTATTTTTCATTGAAGAGAACAGACAATCCCGGCAGGGAGACAGGTTGGAACGCGGGGCGTAAGTCCCGCTTCTCAAGCACCAAATCCTCACACCCTATGCTCCAGGCATCAAAGGCCGGATTCAAAGCGGTTTGGACCCTGTTGTTTAGAATTTGGAAATTTCCTTTCCGCATCCCCCGCCCGTGTCCCGCGGAAGCCCTTGTAAAAGCTTGATGCCAGGTAAAAAGGTATACGGACCGCAAGCCATCTCAGGAACCGCCGGTAGTCCATCCTGCCGGAAGGGATTTCCAGGTATTGGTCGAGCGCCGCCTGGTTATCGAAGAAGATCCTGACAAAAAGCTTTGGAAACCGGTCGAGCAGCCGTGCCATGTAAAGCGATATGCGCAATTGTTTCCTGATCAGTTGCTCGCACTCACCGGTATACCGTGATACGGCTGTTGCCGGCTCATGGCCGTTCTTGAGACAGTTGATAACCGCCCCGGCCGCGAGTTTTCCTGAAATGACGGCATGCGCGATCCCTTCTCCGTGAAAGGGGTCGGCAAACCCCGCCGCGTCTCCGGCCAGTAATATCCGGTTTGCGGCAACCCTTCGCTTTATCCCGCCGAGCGGTATGAAGTGCCCGCGAATTGCTTCGAGTTTAACATGTAAAGACCGGCCGTACTCCGACAGTGTTTTTTTGGGGTCGAAAAATTCAGACGCCAGGCCCGCTATTCCCATCGAGAAGTAGCCGCGGTGCGGGAAAAGCCAGCCGTAGCCCAGCGGCGCGAGTCCGAAATCGATTGCAATGGTATCATGCAGGCGCTTGTCTATGACGATGTCCTCGGCCAGGATGTTGCATACCGAAGCAAGCACCATCTCGTCTTTTCGAAAGGGCGGCCGCACGGACCGTGCGACGCGGCTGTGAATGCCGTCCGCCCCGATGATAAAACGGGCCTCGTAACGAGCTTTGTCCGTGCTTACCGTCACGGTGTCCCCTGGTTCAATGACATCGACCGCTTTTTCTCCCGCCAGGAACCGTGCTCCGCTTTCGACCGCCTTGTCCGCCAGGAACCGGTCGAAACGGTCCCGGCTCACGAGCACTGCTATGCGCTCTTTTTTCCGCACGACGATCGAACGGTTGTGATACCGGATCTGAACCCCGAAACACTCCCTTTCGATCACGTCATCGGGAAGCGGAAAGTCGAGGAGGGAAAGGGCCTGTGCCGATACCGCGCCGGCGCAGGGTTTTTGCCTCGGAAAGACGTCTTTATCCAGGAGCAGCGTTTTGAGCCCTTCACGGGCGCATATTCGTGCGCACGTAGCTCCAGCCGGTCCGGCACCGACCACGATTACGTCATACCGGTCGCGCACTCTTCAACCTCCCGAAAATTTTATGGTCGAACGTCATCATGCACTCCTCATTATCGGACTATCTTTTAATATACCCTAAAATTACGATTTTTGGAATTCTCGGTTCAAAGATAATTATATTTGCAAGTATGAGGGGTTGCAGGCGCGATGTTGACGATCTCCCCAAATTCCTTAGGAGATGAGCAGCGCTCGATCAGGCGTGACCGGATCAGGTAAAAATTTGAAAGTTATGTTAGGCGCGGTTATTTTTGCTACAATAGAATTATGGAAAAAGACATCCTGAGCCAGGTCATAGAAGCCGAAAAAGAGATCCAGCAGGGCCTTGATCTTGAGAAGATAAAGGCCCGGGAGTGGCTCGAACGCGTGAAGAAGGAATGCGAGGAAGCATTCACCCGGGAGGACAAGAACATCAGGGAGGCCCTGGAAAAAACGACGGCTGAGGCGGCCAGAGAAGCGGGGATCAAGGCCGCCGGGACCGTGAGCCGTGCAACGGCCGCGGCAGAGCGTCTTGGACGATTGCAGACGGAGACCCTCTCGAGGATCGTTGCGAAACAGATTGCCGGCATTCTTCCGGAATAAAGTCATGATAGTCAGGATGTCAAAAGTCGAGATGGTGGGGGCCAAAGGCCTGCTTCAGGACGTGCTCGCCCTGCTCAGGGAAATGAGCATATTTCAGATCGAGCCCGCCGCCGTCGGCTTTATCGAAGAGGGTCGGGAAGAAGATATCCGCTCCTTCATGCCCGATGAAAAGGCCATGTTTGAACGGCTTTTCCTCGAGAACCTCCGGCAGAAGATTGCCGAGCTGTTCTCCTTTCTTCCGAAAAAGCCGGTGCGAGCAAGCTATCTCGAACCGCAATCGATCATCGATACCATCGCAAAGACGATCGAACGGCATATTGCCGCCGCCAAAGAGCTTTTTGAAAAGCGGGACGGGCTCCGGAAAGAGAAGAAGGAGCTTGACCAGTACGCTGTTTTTCTCGGGGCGCTCGCCTCTCTCGTCGATACCACCAAAGAGACCCCCGATCTCGACTTCATCGGCCTTACGATCCGGGAGCCGGACATGGTCGAACGCTTGCGCGAGGCGATTTCACGCATCACCGATTGGAAATTCGAGCTCATGACCGAGACCGCCGAGGACGGCACCCTGGTGGGGCTCATCACCGTTGAAAAAGAACTCTCGGAAAAAGTAAAAAAGTCGTTGAGCGACGAACACGTGCCGGAGCTTGTTTTCCCGGCCGCTTTCAACGCCCTGAGTTTTTCCGAAAAGGGCGCTTATGTAAAAAAGAGGAGCGCCGAGGCCTCCGTGGAGCTGTCGCGGATCGATGGGGCGTTGTCCGAGTTTGCCCAGCGCTGGGTCCCCATCTACGAAAGCGTAAGGGAATGGATCGATGACCGGCTGTCCTTACTGTCGGCAACTGCGGCGACCTTCGAGACGCGGATGTGTTTTTTTATCAACGGATGGATGCCGGCGGGCGATGTGGAGAAACTCCGGAAAAGGGTGTCCGAATCGTTCGGCGCGAACGTCATGCTGGTGGAGAAAGAGATGCGTGAACATGACCTCGAGCGGGTCCCGATCATCCTGAAGAACCCTCCCTACTTCAGGCCCTTCGAGCTTTTTACCAGCCTTCTTCCGCTTCCGGCCTATACTTCCTACGATCCCACGCCGTTCATCGGCATTTTTTTCCCCGTCTTCTTCGGCATGATCCTGGGCGACGCGGGGTATGGCCTGCTGCTCGCCGCCGTGTCCTTGGTCCTGGTTAAAAAAATGAAGGGGCAGGGCCTTGTCCGGAACGGGGCAAAGATCCTGATGGTCGCATCGCTCTACTCGATCTTCTTCGGCATTCTCTTCGGGGAGTTCTTCGGCGACCTCCCCGAGCGGTTCTTCCACCTGAAACCCCTTTGCATCGAGCGGCGCGAAGCCGTGGTCCCCATGATCTTCTTCGCACTGGCCGTGGGCGTGGCCCATATCTTCCTCGGCCTCATCCTGGGGGCCATCGCGGGTTTCAGGAAAAAAGAAAAAAAAGAGGCGGTCTACAAGCTTCTGAGCATCGTCATTATCCTGTGCCTGATCACCGTTCTCGCTTCGTTCTTCGGGATCTTTCCGACCGTGCTCGAGCGGCCCGTCATCATCGTTATTCTCCTGCTTACGCCGTTTTTGTTCTTCACCGGGGGGCTGCTCGCGCCCCTGGAACTCCTCAAAAGCATCGGCAACATCATCTCCTACGTCCGTATCATGGCCATCGGCCTCACCTCGGTGCTGCTCGCCTTTGTGGCGAACAATCTCGGCGGGTTGACCGGCGATGTCGTGACCGGGGTGGCGGTGGCGGGGCTTATCCATCTGCTCAACATCGTCCTGGGAGTCTTTTCTCCGACCATACACTCGCTCAGGCTCCATTACGTGGAGTTCTTCAGCAAATTCATCGAGCACGGCGGGAGAAGGTTCGAGCCGTTGAAGAAATGATAGTTTCGATCTCCGTATACAAGGGGAGGCGGTTCTAAGAACGTTTTATTCCTGAGATTCAAGAAGTTCTCTGTGACCTCTGTGGTTAACGTTTGACATTACGCTAAAATTCAAAAGGAGGATGCTATGAACCTGGAAAAAGTACTCATCGCGTTTGCCGCGGCACTGGCAATCGGTCTCACCGCCATTGCCACTGCCTGGGCGCAGTCGAAGATCGGGGCCGCAGGGGCGGGTTCGCTTGCCGAAAAGCCGGAGTTGACCGGCACGATCGTCATCCTTGTCGCCATCCCCGAGACCATGGTCATCCTCGGCTTTGTCGTGGCGACGATGATCCTCTTCACGGTGAAGTGAGATGAGCTGCAAAGAGCTGATCGACTCGCTCAAAAAAGCGGCGGACGAGAGGGTGCTCCTGATGCGGCAGGAATCGGAGCGGGAGGCCGGTGCCGCAAAGGCGGATGTCGCGCGCCGGCTGGAGCAGCGGCGCGACGAAGCCAAGAGGAAAGAGGCGGCCGCGCAGAGGGACGCGAACGCCCAGGCCCTGTCCGCAGCGAACAACCGGGCGAGGGAAATCATGCTTTCAGCCGAAAAGGAGCTTTCCGCCCGGCTGGAGGCCGTTGCGGCATCATCCCTGCCCTGCCTCCGAAAAGCGGGCTATGAGACCGCGTTCGGGAAGATGGCCCGGGAGCTTCCGACCCTTGCCTGGCACACGGTGCGGGTGAACCCCGGGGACGTTGCGCTGGCCGAAAAATTTTTCCCCGGCGCGGAGATCGTGCCGGACCGGAATATTACGGGCGGCATGGATGTTTCGACAAAAGACGGTTCGATCAGGGTCATCAATACTTTCGAAAAGAGGCTGGAACGGGCATGGAGCGATATGCTGCCGCTCCTGATCAGGGACGTTTACGGGGAGGGCTCCGGTGGAATTCCTGCGGCATCTTGAAGACCGGGGATATCCTGTCGAGTATCTCCTGTCGAGAATCAGGGGCAGAAGGTCGCGCCTGATCAATGACTGGCGGCCGCTGATCTATGACGCCGCGCCCATGGACTATCTTGCCTCGGCCCGCTATCAGGGGTTTGTTCGGGACCGGTCGCCGGAAGGCGTCTGGCGGAGCCTGCTCAGGGAATACCGTTGGGTTTATTCACAGATGAACCACGCGCTCCGTGAACTATTTCAGCCCTTCTTTCTGTATACCGAACTCAGGACGGTCTTCATCTGCCTTCGGCACCTGAAGGATGAAAAATCGGGCAAGGCCGAAGAGCTCCTGGGCGACAGCCTGCTCTCCGCCGAGATCGCGGAAATTCTTTCCTCGAGCGAGGACCTGACCTTTGCGGTGCGGGGCCTCGAACGGGCCTTTCTGCGGCTGTCCGGACAATTCGGCGGGCTGACCGATGCTCTGGAAGCCGAGGGCCTGCGAGGGGTCGAGCAGCGCTTGACGAATACGTACCTTGCCGTTATCATCGATACGGGGCTTCATCCGCTCATGAAGTCGTTTTTTGCCCGTCTGATCGATTCGCGCAACATCATGAGCGCGTATAAATGTCTGAGGCTGGAAAAGCGCACAGCTCTCCCGTTCATCCCCGGCGGGATGATCCCTGAAGCAAAACTCAGGGCGATCATCGGAGAAAGGGGACCTGTTCGGCGTGAACTCCCTGGTCCGCGAGTTTTCCGGCATCAAAATAGAAACGCCCGATCCCACGAAGGTGGAGACCTCCCTCTACAAGGGGATGACCCGTTTTCTGAAGAAGGAGGGGAGGGAGCCCTTCGGAGCCGGACCGGTCCTGGACTATCTCTGGAAATGCTCCCTCGAGGCTATGAACCTGAGCGTTCTGTTTTACGGCAAAGATCTTGAACGGGAGGCCGTGATGGCGGAGCTGGTGCAGTAAGGATGAGCAAGTAATCTACGCAAAATGGACGGAATAATAAGACGAAACCTTAAATCTGTCTCTCGCAAAGGCGCAAAGGTCGCAAAGAACCACAAGAACAAAAGGATTTATTTGTTTAAATTCAGACGTACAAGCTTTTTTTGCGCGCTTTCCGTCTTTGCGAGAAAGGGCTTTGCTTTGAACCGTTGAGGCTGAAATGAAGAAAATAGCTTTTATTACTCCCCCGGACGCCGGTTACGGCTTCAGCCTGACCGGTGTTCCCCAGTACGCCGTGGAAATGCCGGAGTTCGAACGAACGCTGAAAAAGGCCATGGACGAGCCGGACAACGGACTCGTGATCATCGACGAACGCCTGGTGGGAGCCGGGCGCGATGCCTTTGGAGTTTCCGAGGAGCGGATGCGCGAGCTGGAACAGGCGTGGCACGGGATACTCCTGGTCCTGCCCTCGCCCGTGAAACCCCCCGCGGAAGCAGAGGACTATGCAGCGCGCCTGATCAGGAGGGCTATCGGGTACCATGTGAGGCTGAAGTTATGACGAACATGAGCGGTAAAATTCAGGCCATATCCGGACCCACGGTCACCGTTGACCTCAAGGGGCTCAAACTGTACGAGCGCATCTATATCGGACATGCCATGCTCACCGGCGAGGTGGTGCGGCTTGAGCGGGACAAGGCCGTGGTCCAGGTCTATGAAGACACGCGGGGCCTTGCCGTAGGGGAGCCGGTCAAGGGTGTGGGCATGCCGCTCACGGTGCGCCTGGGGCCGGGGCTTCTCGGGGGCATGTTCGACGGGCTCCAGCGTCCGCTCGAACGGCTGCGGGAGGACATGGGGCCTTTTATAACGGGCGGGAAGGAGATCTACGCCCTCGACTACATGAAGCGCTGGAAGTTCACTCCGCTGCTGAAAAAAGGGGACGTGACCGCGCAGGGCTCCCTGCTCGGGACCGTTGACGAAGGGGCCTTTAAGCATTACATCATGAGCGGCCGCGATGATGCGGGGAAGATCGCGGACATCGTGGACGGAGACATCAGCCTGAACGAGCCGCTTGGCGAATATGAAGGAGGGCTGGACATTCCCGGCTGCCATGAGTGGCCGGTGCGCATGGCGCGGCCCTTTCGGAGAAAGTTCGCGCCCTCCGGGCCGCTCATCACCGGCCAGCGGAGCATCGATTTCCTCTTCCCCCTTGCCCGGGGCGGCACGGCCATCTTTCCCGGCGGCTTCGGCACGGGAAAGACGATCCTGGAACAGGCGGTGGCCAAGTTCGCGGACGTGGACATCGTGGTCTACGTGGGATGCGGCGAGCGGGGCAACGAGATGGCGGACATGATCGCCGAGTTCGGGGAGCTGCAGGACCCCTGGTCCAAACGTCCGCTCAGGGAGCGCACCGTTCTTGTCGTGAATACGTCGAACATGCCCGTGGCCGCCCGCGAGGCGTCCATCTATACGGCGGTCACCATGGCGGAGTATTACCGGGACATGGGCTATCACGTGCTGTTCCTGGCCGACAGTCTTTCCCGGTGGGCCGAGGCCCTTCGCGAGATATCGGCGTCACTCGAGGAGATGCCCGGCGAAGAGGGATACCCCACGTACCTTGCCTCGCGGTTGTCGGGGTTCCTCGAGCGCGCGGGCGTGGTCGAAACGCTGAACGGCAGGATCGGCTCGCTCAGCATGATCCTCTCCGTGTCGCCGCCGGGCGGGGACTTTACCGAGCCCGTGACCCAGGCGTGCCTCCGGACGACCGGCGCCTTCCTCATGCTCGATACCGAGCTCGCGCACCGGCGGCATTATCCCGCGATCAACTGGTTCCAGAGCTATTCGCTCTATGCCAAAGAGGTGTCCGGGCATTACCGGGAGAAGGTGTCCGTTGAATGGGAAGGCATGCTGGCGCGCTGCCGCCAGGTCCTGCAGCAGGAGGAATCGCTCAGGGAAGTGGCGGAGATCGTCGGGGCCGAAGGGCTCCAGGACGCCGACCGGCTGCTGATGCGCACGGCCGAGCTGGTCCGGACGGACTTTCTCCAGCAGAACGCCTACAGCGCCGACGCCTTTTCACCGCCGGACAAAACGCTAGCGATCATCAAGGGCATCCTCGACGCCCATGACCGCGCCGCGGAGAAGCTGAAACAGGGAATGGGACTGGAAGAAGCGGTGAAATGAAAACGAATGATGCAGGATGCACGGCAGAACGTGTTGAGCGTATGACTCGCCGGAAGAACTGTACTGCCAGTACAGAGCGAGGTCGAAATCAAGAGGTTAAAGGATATCGAGACGGTTCTGGAACCAGAGAAGGAGATCCCGCTTTGGCACAAAATAACGGTAATTTACCTATCAAATTGTACGATATAATTGGAAGTAAGCCGTGAAATCACCGAGCCGCCCTTTTGGGAGGGGAATATGAAGACAATTATCGCCACAAGCGTTTTGCTTCTTCCAAGAGAAAAAATCAATTGTTTTCAGAATAGGGTGCTGTGCTAATTTCAAGGCAGGGGGGCTTTATGAGGATCATCGCTTTGCTGGTTGTGATCGTTGGTCTAATTTGGCTTGCCTTATTTTTTCCTTGGTTATGGATCGTGTATGCAATTATTGTTGCCTGGTCTTATCTTAATAGAGGATAAATCATTTATGCTCATTATAATTGCGAATTCCGCGCTGCTCAACGTGAGTGCTATAATCCTGTTTATGTAATCACTGGTTGACCCCTTTTTTACATGTTACTTATTAATGCTTGTATAGGGTATGCAAGACTTAAAAATGATTTTTCAAATGACAGGAACTGAACTCTGCGAATATAAAAAGGCGAGGTACCGCGATCTTTCGGTATTCCAGATGAAGCTGGCTGAAAGTGCCTGCCTTCGAGAGATCATGGATGCCGATTGGGTTAAAAGAATTCATGAAGTAATTGACAGTATAGCGCCTGACTATTCATTTACTGACAACGCCTTCCAATTATTCCGTTTATTGCACGACGAAGGCCTGTTGCAAAGACTGGATGAGTCAATAGCAATCTTAGCGCCGATTGCATCTAAGCAGAACAAATTACGACCGTTCAGAGAAACTGAAGCAAAACTCAAGAGTAAAGAGGCAAACCAGATCGAGGCTGCGGTGTTTGAATTCATTGTTCTTGGCAGCTTTGCCATGTTGTGTGCCGCAGAATACTTCGAAATACTTCTTTATCCAACTGTCGGCACCGGCAATAGTAATATAGAAGCAAAAATACAAATTGATAGTCGTTGGTGTAATGTTGAGGCAAAATTATTTGGATATTCGCCGCATGATGTTAGCCCTCAAGTTGATAATTTTGTAATGGATCCACAGGGTACCATTGATCGAGTTAGGCGCGCCATCATCGGAAAGGTGAGTAGCGGCATGCAGCTGGCTATAACTCCAGCGGATGAGCCGTCTATTCTGTGCATGGTACCAGGATATGATCCTAGCTTTGCCTTTATGGAGGAAGGTATAAGGGCGGCTTTTGAATCAAATATAGGTACGCCCTCTGTCATCGTACAATACAGTTTTCACTTTCGTCAGTCCCCTAAGGTGTTTCTTAATTTGCATGCTAATTGCGCTCTCTCTGAACGCGAGGTTCAATTACTGAAAAAATTGGCGTAAGCAAGCAGCTTGTTCAGAAAACCCATAGGGTCGCGTCTTGAATGTTGCTGTTGGTAGATAAATCTTCTACCAACCTTTGCCTGTGAATCATGCTATTTTCTTCTCTTAAAAGGATAAGATGATGAAAACGTTTAATTGTAAAAATTGCGACAGACCTGTTAATTATTCTGTCATTTTGGCAGCAATGGATTTCCAAATTAAACGAGGCAAAGCAGACACGCAGATTTACAGCGTCACCTGTCCCCACTGTAAAAAAATGTTTCCTTTTACGAGTCAAGATAATGAAGTCATGAAAAATAAGGGCTAGCCGGAATCTCTACGGGTTAGATCATACGACACATGATCGGCGATAAAATATGGTAGATCACAACATAACAACACCCGAAACTCCAGAGGAAATTGAGATTCAGGAGAAAAAACTGGAGCTGTCCCGGCTTTCTGAAGAGCTCGCACAGAAGGAAATGGACCTCGAAGATGCCAGGCTTTCGCTGAGGCAGTTCCAAAGGCGCTATTATAATACTGTCGGTCGCAAATACGTTATTCTCGATGATCTCTTAGCCCAGATTGCTGAGCTTACCGCTGCTAAGAAACCATACGATCAAAATGCAAAAACCGCAGCGACACAGGCCCGCAGCCAGGCAAAAGAGTCGGCACGCGAGTTCGATAGTAGTCAGCAGAATGAGATTCCGATTGCTGCATCCGCCCCGGCATCAGATGCGTGCAAGTCGCTGTATAGACAAATCGCATCTCTCATTCACCCCGACAAAGCGCTTGATGACGCGACAAAAGAAATACGAACGCGGCTCATGGCAGAATTGAATGATGCCTATTCCAAACGAGATATGGATGGAATGAAGAAGGTCCTCGCCAAATGGCACGAGAGTCCCGAGGCTGTAGCAGGAGTTGGTCCAGCCGTTGAACTCGTGCGGATTATCCGCGCGATCGCAAGAGTCCGGCGACGAATTAAGGACGTGGCGAAAGAGCTGTCCGATATTCTCGCTTCAGAGTTGTATTCTCTTATGATTGCCGTGCGTGAAGCCGATCTCCAAGGTAGGGACATGCTGGTCGAGATGGCACGAGACATCGATGATCGCATCACACAGGCGCAGAACAGACTCGCATCCTTAAAAGCAGGCGGCAATGACAAAGGATAAAAAAGAATCTGACTCCCTTGAGAAGGTGCATCGGGACCTGGTCTCTAACAGACCCTCATCGCTCGTCAAGCGCGCTTTAGATGATCTCGCTCGGCTCAAAGCACACCCGCCGAGTGGACTCGAACATACGATGGATATTCTAAAAAAACGTCAAATTCGAGTAGTAATAGGTAATGTAGAAAAAAATGTATTTGATTTATTTTCAGCAGAGATTAAGGAAATCATCAAAGATAAATATGCTCTAACGATTAAATCGGTATTTTACGGCGAGGAGTTGCTCGAAATTGCCGAGAATGCTGAAGCTGATATCTTTATTGTGATTGTAAGCAATATTCTTTTTCGTACCTCCTATTCTAATCAAGAACGCATAGAACAATCCTTGCAGCTTATAAAGCAAATCAAAAAGGGATCTGACAAGCCTATGATAGTCCTTTATTTGCCAATTAAGACAAAGCTCATGAGGCCCCCGTTTCCGTACGAGATAGCAGAGGAAAGAGTCAAGCAAACTGGGGCCGACTTCTACCTTCCATTTTCAGCTGATACGACTGATTTCAGGACGGCATTTGAAAAATGCATATACGAGGTTCTTAGGAGGGCGAATTGAAATACATAATGATAGTTCTTTTTGCCGTTATATCATGTATTGGTGAATTATGAAAATACCTGATAAACAAAAGTAGTTGCACAACATAATCTTCCCGTGAAGCTGCCTATTATTGGAACGCTTACGTGGTGGTTAATTGACGAACGTCATTAGGAGTGAGTCATGACTCTGGTTCAAACCGGGCTTCTAAACAATCTTGGCGCACTTTGGGTCGCAGTGACAAGCACCTCAGTGTTAAAGACCATTCTCGACGATAGCTGGTTTGAGACCGTCGAGGCCGCTATTCGGAGCGAGTCGCCATCTCACACAAGTCCGGCAGACCCTACAGGCTTTCTGTACGATTTCTGCCATCCGCTTCGCGGGGTAGCTTGGTTTGAACAAGATCAGGAATTAGCTCTGTCTGGACGTCTGAAGGAAATAGACGAAGAAGGTCAGTTTGCCATTGCTTTCACAGGGCTCGATCCACTCAGAACAATGCTGCCTGTCATCGAACAACGGCTGGCCGCTGTTGTTGCTCTGCCTTTCAAGCCAGACAAGGTCAAGGTGAAGCTCAATGAACTTCGCTCCGCACGGCACGCTCCCTCATTCAAGAATCATCTGTTCGAGCTCAACGTGCTCGGCGACTTAGCCCTGCGTGGCGTACTGGTTGACATCGAGGACAGCGCGACAGGAGTCGATGGTGCTATTCGGATCGATGGGCGTGACATCCTCGTGGAAGCCACGAATACCATCCAGCGAGTGATTCCTGAGTTCACTGGGGTGTTCTCTGGCAGTCCGGACGTTGAAATCGACCAAGTTGTAAAGAAGGTTCGCAAGAAAGTAGCGGAAGGTCGGCAACTAGCGAAGGCGAACGGCAAGCCGACCATACTGTTCCTCGCTCGCACGCTCATGGGTGCGAGCAGAGAATCGGCAGATGCGGCCCTTGTCGAGTGTTTCCGACTGCCCGATTTCGCAGCGCTTTCTGGTGTTGTCTTATCGGACTCCTACCGACTAGACGTGATGTCGTGGCGACGAGGTGCTTCGCCTGACGCGCCATTGACGGACCGCGAGAACGAACAAATTGCAGCGTGGTACGGTATTCGCTAGCTGACTTGTTGTTTAACTATCGGCTGCACTTGGATCAATAGCTTGAAGACATTTTCTCTACTCGCATTTGTGGTTATGATTTTGGCACACAAAGACTTTCAGTGGAGCAAAAAAATCGCTGCGTAAGGCGACGCCATTGTATAGAATACAAGGGAGGAGAAAACTATATGAACCGTGGTGGATTTTCGTGGAAAAGATTTGTTGGGATCTCCGCTGTTAAATCTAAAATATCCCGGTTTATTGGTATACCATTGACAAAGAGTGGACGGCAAAGGAAGATTGGCAAAATGGTCACCGGTGGCGGATGTCTTGTTATGATTATCTTGGGAATCGCAATTCCAGTGACTGTCGTAGTAGTCGTAGCCAAGCAGATTTAATTGACATCTTTGCCGGGTTAACTGCGACGAGGCATAATTCCGCGTTTGGAATTATAGTTTCATTGGTCGATCCGAGACATCGATGATCGCATCACACAGGCACAGAACAGACTCGCATTCTTAAAAGCAGGCGGCAATGACAAAGGATAAAAAAGAATCTGACTCCCTTGAGAAGGCGCATCGGGACCTGGTCTCTAACAGACCGTCATCGCTCGTCAAGCGTGCTTTAGATGATCTCGCTCGACTCAAGGCACACCCGCTGAGTGGACCCGAACAAAGCCACTCAATAGACCTGCAAAAAAAGCGTCAAATTCGGGTAGTAATAGTGACTATTTACAACCATTTGAAGGATTTATTAGTTGGTTGGGTCACGGATGTCCTCAATGATAAATATGATTTAACGATTAAGTGGGTTTCCTCCGGCGAGGAGTTGCTGGAGATCGCCGAGGATGAAGCAGATATCTTTATTGCGATTGGTTATGGAGGAAAAAGCGAGCAGCAGCTTATAACTCAAATCAAAAAAGTGTCTGACAAGCCTGTGATTGTTTTTTCCTCATGGGAAGACCAACCCGGGGGTGACTTCGACTTCTTCTTTTATAATAGTTTACGAGATGAGATTCCAGATAATATTGATGATGATTTTAAAATGGCTTTTGAGAAATGTCTGAAACGAGATTCTTATGAGAACCCATAGGATCGCGTCTTGATGTTCCTGTTGGTAGATAAATCTTCTATCAACTTTTGCCTGTGAATCATGCATCGTGCATCGTTTCGAGGTGATCATGAGACTTTCCGAACACATATACCGCACCATATCCACCGTTGCGGGACCGCTCCTGTTCGTGAAGAACGTCTTCAGCGCTAGGATCGGGGAAGTGGTGATGGTCCATGCGCCCGACGGCAGGAACAGGGAGGCCGAGGTCCTTGAAATAGACGGGGACACGGTGCTTGTCGAAGTGTACGGGGGGACGCAGGGACTCGATATCGAACGAACGACCGTGTCGTTCACCGACGCCATAAAAAAGGTCCCGCTGTCAGCGGACATCGTGGGCCGGATCTTCAACGGCTCCTTCGAACCCAAGGACGGCGCGCCCATGTTCATCCCGGAGAAGTGGAAGCCGATCACCGGCTCCCCGATCAACCCTTCGGCGCGAGCGCGGCCCGAGGACTTCATCGAGACCGGGTTCTCGCCCATCGACGGCCTGAACACGCTCGTTCGGGGGCAGAAGCTCCCGATCTTCTCCGCTGCGGGACTCCCTTCCAAGGAAGTGGTCGCCTCGATCCTGAGGAACTCACGGCTCGCCGACACCTCGAAGCGGTTCGTCGTGGTCTTTGCCGCCCTCGGCTTGAACTTCCACGAGTACTCGTACTATCTGAACGTGCTCGTAGAGATGAAGACCGGCTTCGTCGCCTTCGTGAACATGGCCGACGAACCGGTAATGGAGCGGCTCCTTGCCCCGCGGTTCGCCCTGACCGTGGCGGAATACCTTGCTTTCGAAAAAGGGATGGACATCCTGGTGATCATCACGGACATGACGAACTACTGCGACGCGCTTCGCGAGATATCCACGGCACGCGAGGAACTCCCGGGCAGGCGCGGCTATCCCGGGTACATGTACTCGGACCTGGCCTCGCTCTACGAGCGAGCCGGCCGGATCTACGGGCTCGAGGGGTCGGTCACCATGCTTCCCGTGGTGACCATGCCCGAGGACGACATTACGCACCCCATCCCGGACCTGACCGGCTACATCACCGAGGGCCAGATCGTTCTCTCGCGGGAACTGCACCAGAAGGGTATCTTTCCGCCCATGGACGTGCTCCCGAGCCTGTCAAGGCTCATGCAGAAGGGCATCGGGGAAGGCCACACACGGGCGGACCACCGCATGGTCTCGAACCATCTCTATAAATACTACGCCAAGGGCAGGGACCTCCGCAGGCTCGAGGCCATCGTGGGCAGGGACGGCATGACCAAGGCCGACATCCTGATGCTCGACTTCGCCGACGCCTTTGAGAAGGAATTCGTGGGACAGGGCATGACCAGGCGCACGGTCTTTGAGACCCTTGACACGGGCCTGGAGCTTATGAAAAAGTTTTCCCTGGAGGTAAAATAAGAAGGATGAAATGTTTTTCCAAAAAAGCTTATCGTTCGATCGTGTTCATTGCACTGGCCGTTGCCGCGTTGACGCGCTTCCTTGCTCCGGGGGCAATGGCGCAGAACGCTCCCTCGGAAAAACAGGGAACAGCAACGCTCTACCTGTTCGAGGGCCGGGGGTGCCCGCACTGCGCCGAGGAAAAAGTTTTTCTGGAAAAACTCAAGAAAAAATATCCCACGCTCGCGGTCCGGGAGTTCGAGGTCTGGTACGACAGGAAGAACGCGGCTCTCTTTTCGCAGGTCCTCCGGTCTGCGCACGTTCAGCATGCCGGCGTACCGACAACGGTGATCGGCAAGAGACTGTTCATCGGTTATAGCGAACAATCGGCAAAAGCAATCGAGGAGACGGTCGCGGAGTGTGTGAAGCAGGGATGCGTTGATGACCTCGCCTTCAATAGTGGACCACCCGCCCAGCCTGCGCAAGAGGGCCATGCGGTCGTGAAGGTCCCCCTCCTGGGCGAGCTGGACCCGGAGAAGGTCTCGCTCCCTCTCCTTACGGTGGTCATCGGCGCGCTGGACAGCTTCAATCCCTGCGCGTTCTTTGTCCTGCTCTTTCTGCTCAGCATGCTGATCCACGCCCATTCCCGGAAGAAGATGCTCTTTATCGGCGGCATCTTCGTCTTCTTCTCGGCTTTCATCTATTTTCTGTTCATGGCCGCGTGGCTCAATATCTTCCTGATCATCGGCCAGCTCACGGCGATCACCGTGACGGCGGGCATCGTGGCCCTTGCAGTGGCTTTGATCAACATCAAGGACTTCTTTTTCTTTAAGAAAGGCATTTCGCTCGTGATCCCGGAAAAGGCGAAGCCGAAGCTCTTCGAACGGATGAGAAACCTGCTTAAATCGTCGAGCCTCACAACGATGATAGGGGGCACCGTGGTCCTTGCCGTATTCGCGAATGCCTATGAACTGCTCTGCACCGTCGGGTTCCCCATGGTGTACACGCGGGCGCTCACGCTCCACAAGCTCACGACGCTTCAATACTATATGTATCTCGTGTTCTACAATATCGTATACGTCGTCCCCCTGGCAGTCATCGTGCTCGTGATCACCATTTCGCTTGGGGCAAGGAAACTCACCGAATGGCAGGGCAGGCAGTTAAAGCTCCTGTCCGGCCTTATGATGTTCTTCCTCGGCCTGATCCTGCTTGTCAATCCCGCGTCTTTTGAACAACATTGCGGCGACCGGCGGGCTGCTCCTGGCCGTCATCGTAGTCGCGGGGTGCATGATTATTGTGATGAAGAAACTGAAACCAGAGATAGCGACGGAATAATAAAAAACTTTCAACCACAGATTACGCAGATTTCACAGATTTTAAATTAAAAGAATTCATAGCTTCCGTGAGAATTGATCTGCGTCATCTGCGAAAT
Source organism: Nitrospirota bacterium (assembly GCA_963790205.1). GTDB lineage: Bacteria > Nitrospirota > UBA9217 > UBA9217 > UBA9217 > CAWBNQ01. The sequence goes on along the minus strand of CAWBNQ010000010.1, from coordinate 12,083 downwards.
CTGCGGACAAAGCTTCTTCGAGGTCCCATGATCCACCCGACCCGCACAAACCTGCTTCTGCTCAAGGACAAGGCCCGCTCTGTGCTGAACAGCATCGGCATTCTCAAGGCAAGAAAGCAGGCCCTGATCAAGGAGTTCCTCGCAGCGACCCTTCCTTTTCTCCGGTCACGGGAGGACATCCGGCAGTCCTACGGCAAGGCGCTCCGCGAGCTTGCCCTGTCCCTGGGGCATGAGGGAAAGGACACTATAGAGTCCATCGCAACGGCCACGGAACGGGATTTCAAGATCGAGGTGATCGAGAAGAGCATCTGGGGGCTCCGGTACAAGGACATTGTTTTTCATGACGCGCCGGTCAGGGACGCGGACAAGCGGGGATACAACGAGTATGGGACAACGCCGCATCTTGAGGAGGGGGCAAATCTTTTTGAAAAACTGCTCGAATCCATGCTCCATCTCGCGGAGTACGAAAGCAAGCTCAAGCGGCTCGGAGACGAGATATTGCGAACCACGCGGAGGATCAAGGTGCTTGAAGAGATGGTGTTCCCCACCCTGAAGCTCCAGATCAAGACCATCACCCAGTACATCGGCGAGCGCGAGCGTGAGTCTTTCTATCGGCTGAAGCGGGTCAAGAACATTCTCACGGCCAGGGAAGAGAACCAGGGCGAGTAAATAATCAGGGTCTTCTGACATTTATGTGGGTCGTTAAACTGTGAATGTGTTGATTTATGTTACTTCAAAAGCGTTTTTCTTCGTCACCTTTCTTGCGTGCCCAAGAAATGTGACCGAAAGAAGGGCACCCGGCGAAAATTCTTAACGCCATGCTCGGTCGTCCTCGGTACATTTCGGAAACTCGCCCTTCGGGCTCAGACAGTCCGAAATGCTTCACCCTCGGACTCGGTCGCATGGCTAAATTTTCGCATGGGAACCCTGCAATAAGTTCCGATTCTAATCTTTACCCCAAACCCCGCACGTCCCCGGAGCGGACCTACGAAATTTTGGGGCACCCGTCTTGGCCTTAAGGAAGCGTCCCGCAGGGCGAACGCGCATGTCTGAGGCCGTAGGCCGAGTTTGCGCGGTCGAGCGGACGTGGCCTTAAACGGGTCCAAAATTTCGTTAAGGACGCGAAGGGGATGTGCAGAAAACCATAGAGCTCAAGATCAACCGAGTTAAAACCCGGTTCAAATCACCCACAATAAACCCGGAAGACCCAATAATCTTACGCGATAAAATCAGTTTACATCCCCCTGCGAATTCTGTTAAACTGCCGGCGATGGGCAAGATCCTTCTGATCGATGATGATGCGGCGTTTCTGAAGCTGCTCGAAGAGTACGTGGAGGAGCGCTATCCCGGCCTCCACGTACTGACCTGCAATGATCCGATAAAATGTCTCGTTTCCATCGCGGACGACCTCGATCTTTTGTTGGTCGACCTGGAGATGCCGGGCATTGACGGCTCCAAGATCCTCTCCTACGCCGTCTCCAAAGGGCTGAGCAAAAACAGGATCGTCATTCTTTCCGGCCGCGACGCCGAGTATCTGCACCAGCGCTTTCCGATGGGGAGCTGTCTGGCGGTGCTCAATAAATACGAGGGCAGGCAGAGAGACGTCCTGGACATGATCTTCAATTCGCTGCAGAAGAAAAGCGAAGCGCACGAGAACGCCTGCAGCCTGGATGAGCGTCATAATAAGAAGTAGAATGGGCAGGGTTGCCCGCGGCGGCGGATATGCGTATTCCAATGAGATCGGACAGTCGTTCCGATTTGCTTCGGACAGCAATTCCGGTCTATTCGGACACTGACTGCAGATTCCGGACAGTACATAGTTCAACCAGTAAATCTGCATTATATAGCACGGGCAGATATCGCAACTCCACCTACAATCATGCGAGTTTCGATGAGTAGAAACTCTAACGAATTCCGGTTGAATCATTGCATGTCAAGATCCTGACAAAAGTCACGACAACCGCCCGGTCAGCTAGGCGGAAAAGCGGCCGGTGTTTCGTACCGGGTGATCGCCTACTACGAGGGAGAGACGCAATATCCCCCGGCGCACCTGATCGAGCCGCTGGCAAAGGCGCTCAAGGTCTCGACGGATGAACTCCTGGGGATCAAGGCCATGAAGCAGCAGCGCGATCCGCAGCACGCGGCCTTGTGGCGGCGCTTAAAAAAGATAGAGCGTCTTCCGAAAAGGGACCAGAAGGCTCTCTTGCATTATCTCGATGTGCTCGTACAGAAGAACGCGGCGGGGTGATATCGGGTTGCGCTTCGCTTAATCTGACCTACCGGCTGTTCCCTCATATGCAAACACCGCGCCTTTCAGAGCATTGATCATACGCTCCAGACGCAAGGTCAAGACTCTCTGGACGAATGGACTGGATAGAGAAAATTTCCCTGCCTTCTTTGTAATGCCAACTTCTACCATGGATCCGCCAGCCTGCTCAAAAACATAAATTGGGTATAGGGAACCATAGCTATTCCAAGTCATTCTTTCGTTCAATATTACTGCAAGACGTTTTTCGTCAAAGTCATCTATTCGAAAACGATTTTGGGTTGCGAATGCCATTATTGCTTTAAAAGTTATATCAGGTGGGTGATTTGTAAAGAATCTTTCACTATAATGCGCACGTGTTTTCTTTAGTGATCCTTTTCGGATTTGATCATTAATTATATAGAGTGCAATAATCCACAGCGGGATTAGGTATGCAATGTAATCGGATATCATTTCCGCCTCCAATTTAGCATAAAATATAATCGACTCAAATAATTTAAACTTGTAATGCTAAAAAGCAGTGCAGTCAGGCCGTCAACTATTGGTTATTATTTCTCGCACTTTTGACTCTCGCAACCTGCATGGCATGTGATCATACAAATGATTGTTATGGGAGGTGCCTCTATATCAAAAGCTACGTTACACATTGTATCACACAAGAAGATGCATGCTACCCATGGCTGATTTCCATAAGGACATGGATTACATTGTGCTGCTTTATAACCATTTGAATTGAAATATTTCGTCGGATTATTTACCCCATAAAGATAAACGGGTATGAGGCTTGGATTTTTTGTGATATATGGTGGGACGAATAATATTTTGCCTTGATAAAAAAGTGAAAGCAAAAAAGGATCCGCTTCAAGGTATCGACCATTTGAGGAATTGTAATCACGATTCCAGTTCTGATGTAGCCCCGTTTCTGCATCGTAATACTGCCCCGGGAACCGGAGATTGTTTGTGATCGTGCTGACGGTGATCGTCGCTGCACCGAAGGGTTTGTAGTACGCAGACCAAACAACGGCTCCGGTCGAGTCCGTCATCTTGTGGGGAGTGCCGAGATGATCGTTGTGATAATAGTAGGGTTGCCGCCAAAGAATGTCAACAAGTTATCCTCAAGTAAGCAACGGCTCTATTTTTTTATCAAGAATCATTTTAATTATGTAGCCGTCTATCAGTAGAGTAGCAATTATTAACTCCGATGGAAAACTCGGTATTGGCACATAAAAATAGAATCGCAATATCATTAATGTTGATACACTCGTCAAGCCGATCCCTATAAAAATACGAAATAACAATATCTTTATCATTTCAGAGGTTTTCTTTAGTGAGATTACAAGCGTTACAAACAATCCAATAGCATCAAGACAGTCGATAGACAAATCTATAAAGTACAATTTATTTCTTGATTGCAAAAAATACTGAATGTCGTAATAGATACCTGAAAAGGCTGATTCTATTCCAACCAACAAGTAAAGCCATACTACAATAAAATTAATATTTAATTTCTCTTTTAGCATTTATTTCATCTCCTATTGATTACATCTACCTCATCGGCAGTTCTGGCCCTTCAGCTGGTTCTGGGTCATCGAGGTCCGGTAATTCTGGGGCTTCCGGTCTAGGATGATGAACAACATGACATATCGCAGGCTCTTGTCCTGGAGGTCGCTGTATCACCGGCTCCTGTGGTGAAGGGTTGGGCATATTCGGAGGATGTGATGCTCTATAAATCTGGTACCATACAGTAGCCGCTATACCGGCTCCAACAACTACCACTGCCACAATAGAATAGTCACCATTCGGATCAGTTCGGTTAACCGGATTGTTTTCTACGTAGGGATACGGATTCTGCGTTTGCGGATGATAAAGAGAATAGTTGATTAGTATTTTTTTCAGAATCTTGTCTTTTTTGCCGGCATAATTAATCTTTGTTTTAAAAAGCGGCAGGGGAAGATGTAAAGATGTTAAATTGATGCGATCAGGTTCTATGTATTTCCCGATAATAGGATTATGGTCTCTGAAGTAATTGTAGTGCAGCCCGGTCTCTGCATCGTAGTACTGTCCGGGGAACCGGAGGTTGTTCGTGATCGTGCTGACGGTGATCGTCGCCTCTCCAAACGGTTTGTAGTCCGCAGCCCATACAACCGTGCCGGAAGCATCCGTCATCTTCTGCGGGGTGGCGAGATGATCGTTGTGGATCAACTCGTAAAGCGACTTCGACTAAGAAGTAAAATAGTCTTAAACCGTGCGGTCTACGAGAGCTACATACTCTTGTGCCACCTCTCGTTTTTCGACACTTTTTTCAAAGATCATAGGTGTAGATGGTTCCTAACTTCCGCCCCGAAGCGTAAGCAGATCGTGCAGATCCTCGATCCGTTCCTGGGAAGTGAGAAGGCGAAGAAGACGGGGTAAAAATATCTTGGATAATTTAAGCCAACTCTTTACTTACTCTTGCCCATCCATTTTTTCATAGAGTCTTCAAGAAATTCATTAGATTGTTTGCTTATAAAAAAAACACTGATCCGCGCAACAGCGATTACATATAAAATTAGCCCAATAGTCTGCAGCACTTTGAGAGCCTGCACAGGCAGGGAAAACGATTCGTATAACACAACAAAAATTAAAGCAAGACCCGAAGCGAAAAATATGTACTCAAGCTTGAGTACATTCCATAGCATCGCAAAAAATATTATACTAGTAAAAGGAAGGAATAGCCATTTCAGTCCAATAGATGAACTCATGTTATTCGCAGCAAAATTTTGGCCCGACATCCAAAACACAGATATTACTCTATAGGTAAGAATTCCTATGAGACACAGCACAGATATTTTAGTTACCAAAATTCTTTTAGAAATTCCCATTTTACTCTCCAATTTTAATGGCATGATTCATTATAACATTTAACTGTCAGGGCAACAGCAGTACCAACACAGATGGCGCAAGCCGTAATTGTATACGGATTTGGCGTAGCAATAGCAGCTGCACAGAAAAAAGCGCAAGCATCAGCTTCTACTTGGGCTAAAGCGTATTCTCTTAGCAAACAAGTATTAAATTCACCGGTATTTAGTGTGCATTTCTTGCACTGTGGTATCGGACTAGGAGAAGGCATCCCAGGGTGACAACCACTTGTACAGGTTCCCGGTGCTGGCGGTTGAGGGCCAATCGCTGTTCCTGGTGGATTTCCAATCGTTGCACCGGATCCACCAAGAAGTAATCCACGTGGATCAGTGAAACGTATACTATTCGCACCCGCGTAAAGATAAAGGTTGATGCCACCCCGCAACCCCACCGGATCAGCTTCGTTATAGCGATCAAGTTGAGCGTTGTAGTCACGATAATAGTTGTAGTTCAGCCCCGACTCAGCATCGTAATACTGACCAGGGAAACGGAGATTGTTAGTGATGGTATTGGTGGTGATGTTGACTTCGCCGAACGGTTTGTAGTCCGCAGCCCAAACAACCGCGCCGGTTCCGTCTGTCATCTTCTGAGGAGTGGCTAAATGATCGTTGTGGATCAACGCGCCTGGCGACCCCGGCTCATAAGAGAAAAACGCTGTATCTATGCGGTCTTCCGCGCACAACATACTATTACGACTCCGCTCGTTTTTCGACGTTTTTTCTTCAAGTCATAAGTATAGTTGGGCTATTGTAATCGCGTACCGCCTTCGAGTCAAGCTTCATCTCTTCGCTTCATCTCTCCCCTTTTCTTTTAACCGCCGTGCATTCCGGGGAGCCCTTCCAGGGCGGATGGGAGCGCGGGAGAGTGCGCAGGAGCGAAGCGCAGGCGCTCTCTCACGCGCGGCGGGCGGGCGGGTGCGAGGGCGCGAGCCTTGCGCTTCTTTGCAAGGATCGTGACCGAGCATAGATAGCGGGCTTGACGCCGGAGCGAAGCGGAGGCGTGAAGCACACTTCCGCACAGGGTTCGTTCTTTGTCCCCGGCTTTCGATCCTGGGCGCCCCCTTGGGGGCAGACGGGAGCGAAGCAGGGGCAGAGGTTTGCAAGCGCCGTGACCCGAAGGGCGCGGGGAGGGTCGGCCCCGCGCAGCATCCTCCCCCCTAGGCGCTACACTATGTGCGCAGAGAGCCCTCCCCCTTTGGGAGTTCCGATGATGGAGGGGGGTGCCAGGGAGGGGGTTTCCAAAGGGGGAGGGCTCGGCGGGGGGAGGGCTGGCGCGGCGCTTGCCTCTGCCCCTGTTTCGCGGGGCGGGCGGGGGTAAAATCATGCCGCAGGGTTTGCGGGGCGATCCATCCCGCAAGCCCGGAGGCCTCCGCTATCCTTTGTCCCTGCACTGTCACTGCGCTGTCACTGTCCCTCGCCTCTATCATCACTCACGCCTCACGCTGTCACTCACGATCCTTCTCCCTCGGATGGCACTTGCTGTGTACTTCCTTCAAGTCCGTGATCGTGACTGATGTATAGACCTGGGTCGAGTCCAAGCGAGGAGTGGCCGAGCAGCTCCTGGATGTGCCTGATGTTCGCTTTGTTCCTGAGCATGAGCGTGGCGCACGTGTGCCGGAAGGTGTGCGGCGTGATGTTCTTCTTGATCTTCGCTTTTCTGCTGTAGCGTCTTGATGAGTCTGCCATACACGGTTCTGCGCGATATCGTGTTGCCGTTGATCGTGAGGAAGAGATGGTTGTCTAGTCGGGTCCTTGACGAGCATCGGCCGGACTGCCTTGACGTAGTTCTCGATGTACCTGCAGGCGATCTTGCCGATCGGGACGACGCGGTCCTTGTTCCCCTTTCCCGCTGTTGATCCTGACAAAGCCCTCGTGATAGTCCACGTCGGAGAGCTGCAGGTTGATCAGTTCGTTTCTTCTGATCCCGGTTGAGTAAAAGACCTCGATGATGGCCCGGTCCCGGTATCCGGTCGCGGTCTTGGTGTTGGGCGCATGGATGACCTTCTTTGCTTCCGGTCCGGTCAGGATCGAGCGCGGCAGTCTCTTCGGTGTCCGCGCGTAGGATACGTCCCTCGCTGGATCGCTGACAAGGTAGTTCTGCTCGGCAAGGAAGCGGAAGAAGCCCTTGATGGCTTTTAAGGTGTTGTTCTGGTGGAAGACGCTGTTCGGCTCTCCCCTGCTGTTCACGGTCTCGTAAAGGTGCGTCTGGTAATCCTGGACATGGTCCTTTGTGACTGCGCCGATCTCGGTGACGCTCTGAGCTTCGAGCCAGGCGAAGAAGCGGTTAAGGAAGTAGATGTAGCGCTTGATGGTGTCGGCAGCGTAGCGGATCACCGTAAGATGCTGGCGGTACTTTTCCTTGAAGGCGTTAAAGTCGCTCATGATGTGGCCGCTCCTTCAAGGACCGGATATCCGGGATGATCTCTTCCCTTGTCTCTTTGTCCCGCTCTCTCGGATGGCTCTGGCTGTGCGTTCTCTTTACGTCCACGCCGGCAACGTGGATGTAGATGTTTGTTGCGCTTACGGAAGAGTGGCCGAGCATGTCCCGGACCGCGATGATGTCGGCTCCGTTTCTGATCAGGTCCGTTGCGAAGGTGTGCCGGAAGGTGTGGGGCGTCACCTTCTTTTTGATCCCGGCTTTTCTGGCGTAGTCCCGGACCATCAGCTCGATCACTTGCTTTGAGAGCGGATCGCTGAACCGGCTGACGAAGAGGTTCTTGACGGCCTTGTTCTTCCTGGTCTGCTGCGGCCGCACTTGCGTGATGTACTCTTTCAGGAAGCGGACGGCGTGCTTGCCGAGAGGCACGACGCGGTCCTTGCTAAACTTGCCCTTGACCCGGATCAAGCCGCCCTGGAGATCGCAGTCGAAGATGGTGAGGTTGATCAGCTCTTCGAGACGGATGCCGGTTGAGTACAGGACCTCGAGGATGGCGCGGGCACGGATGCCGTTGATCGTGGTAAGCTTGGGCGCTGCGAGGATCTTCTTGACCTCTTCTTCACTCAGGATCGACCGAGGCAGGCGCTTTGCTGCCTTCGGCTCTTTGATGTGCTCAGCGGGGTTGATCAGGATAACGCCGCTGTCTTCGAGGTACTGGAAGAAGCGCTTCATTGCGCGGGTCTTGGTACAGATCGTGCCGACAGAGTACTTGTCGTTGGTTCTGGTGCTGATGTGCTCCATGATCGAGAGCTGATAGCCTTGGAGATGATCGCGGCTGACGCGCTTCACGTCCGTTATCCCCTGCTCTTTGAGATGAGCAAACAGGCCGGGCAGGTGTTCAGAGTAAACCGCGATGCTCGCGGGAGAGTAGTTCTTGACCTTCATGTGTTCGGTGAAGCCGGAGAGATGATCGTCAAACGCGCTCATGATTCGCCTCGTTATGTATTCTTATGATCGGGGCTTTTCCTGCATCCGGTATATGTGCTTTTCCTCAAAAGCGGCCAAGTTGAGTAAAAAGGTGGATTGTCTCCGCTCCTATCAAGGAGTTTATGAGCTTCGGCCAGACCGGACTAGTACCGGACAAGTGGGGTCCAAGTAGGGTCCAAGTTGCCTTTTTTGCCGTCCAAGTTGCTCACTCCTCGACAGCGCTGAACGGGATATCCGTGATAATGAGGTCGTCCTTGTCTCCGGCCTGGACCTCGATCCCGCTGCCGTCGCCGAAGCAGACCGACGCGGATGTGAAGCAGCGGAAGTCGCTTTCGAGAACGAAGCCGCACATGACGTGCGGAAGATGGTACTTCCGCCAGTTCTTCACGATGGCGATTTTCGTGTCATCCATTGCGTTCTCCTTTCTTCTGCGCGGCGAGCTTCTTCTTTAGCTCCTCGATGCTGGTTAAGCCCATGAGGAAGGGCTTGCCGTCTTCGCCGCCTCCTGGATAGAGAAGCTCGTACACGTACTCTTTACCCTTCTTCCCGGCGACGGAGTAGATGTATTCGAGGTCTTCGAGCTGCTGGATATGGCGCTTGATCTGCGAGTCGCTCCACCGGGTCCACTCGCGTATGTCGCGGCGGTTGAAGTGATAGTTCTTCGGCTCGCTGTCTTTGCAGCGGGCCTCGACCATCTCGCGGACCATCTTGAGAAGAAGGCGCGACGGCGGGGCGAGCTCGTCAAGGGTGCGGCCGAGGATCTCGGCGGCGAGCGTATTCGCCTTCTCGATGTCGTTTAGCGTCACCTCGATGTATTGAAGGAGGTCGCCGTTGTTCTGGACCGTCTTTATCTCGCGCTGGTACTGGTGCAGGAAGGCGATGGCCAGGATAAGGCCCAGGTACTTCATGTTATCGCGCCGGGCGCGCAGCGTCTCGGCTGGATAGGTGAGAAGCTCGGCATAGGGGTTGATCACGCGAAGGGGCCTAAGAAGGCGCTGCGCGTTGTGGTGACGCTTCGTGATCCGCTCGGTCTCGACCTTCTTCAAGAGACCGGCCAGGGTTTGCCGCTCGCGCTGCTTCTGGAGGATGCGTTCGGTCATCTCTTTTGATTCATCGATGGTGAGAGTAACGAAACGATTAGCGGTCTCGTAATCAAGCTCTACCTCGGTTGTGGTGATCATGAGAGCAACCGGGCCTTTTACCTTGTACTCTTCTGTCCTGAGCTTGCCGGTCGCGGGGTCCTTGCCCGTGGCAGCGATGGATAGATACTTTGATGATTGGATGTTCCTGATCGAGTACGACGCGTCTCTTGCCCCGTGCTCTTCTTCGATGGCAAGGAGCTTGTGGACAAGGCTGTCTTCCTGCATGTAGAACAACGCCTGGCCGGTGAGGCGGGTGTATTTGATGTAGTCTTCTTCCGGGATGAGCGAGAGCACGGCGTCTTGCAGCGTGCTCTTGCCTGCTGCGCTCCGGGACTGGACGAGGATGGATAAAGGTTCATCGAGCTTGCGGCTGGTGGCCGAGAGATAGCCCATGAGCTTGTTTGCGTCCTCGCCGGTGATCCCCACGGTCTCGAAGTCAACGAGGATTTGGGAGAAGAGTTCCGGGTCTTTCAGAAACTCCAGGGCCTCGTCTTCCTCGGCCTTGGTCATCTTCTGGACTGTCGAAGCGTCGCTCGTCTCCGGCTTCCAGGACTCGGCCAGATCGATGAGCTTGGTCACGTCTTCAGTGATGATCTCTTCTTTCTCGGAGAAGAGCACGGCGCAGGCTTTGGCGAAGAAGAGACGGCTTCGATTGGAGTAAAGATCGACCGTGTCCAGGTGGAACCGCTGCGCTGCCTTCTCTCCCCGGACCGCCTTGATCGTTGCCTTGAGCTTCACGCCCTCGCGCATGATCCCGCGCACGTCGTAGCGCCGGTCGCCGTACTGAACGACAAGACCGGTGTCGGTCTTCTCGTATGCTTTCTGTTCGTGCTTCACGATCTTGTCGGAGCGGATCGATGCGCGGTGATTGGATTCTTTAAGAAGTCGCTCGAAGATCGTAGAAGCGTCAGCGGTTAAGAGAATAAAAGAGTTGATGTCTACCTTGTCCTGGGCTTCAATCGCCGGGAGCTGCACGATATAAGCAGCGATGCCTTTTTCTTTTAACTGCCCTGCGATCTTCTCCGCGCCGTCCTTCCCGGCATCGTCACGGTCGAAGCAGATGTAAACCTCTTTGACCTGGCTGCGGGTAAGAAGATCGAGCATGTCTTGAGTAAAGCCGTTCACGCCGTAGCATGGGAGCACGTCCTTGAAGCCCGCGTTGTAGAGGGTGAGAGCATCGATGATCGATTCGGTGAGGATGATGGACTTTGACCGCTTCGCCGCCGGGAAGTTGAAGACGCCGCGGCGGGGACCGGGTAAGTACAGGTGCGCGGTTTCTCCGTCTGTGATCCTGCGGCCGTAGAGACCGACAGCGTCTTTATTCTCGTCGAAGATCGGGAAGACCGCAGAGCCGTAAAACATCTCATGGCCGCGCTCGTTCAGGATGCCGATCTCCTTGAGGGCCTCGCGGATATCGCCTTCGTCCGGGATGGTGTTCAACAAGGTTCCGTTGCTGTAGCCGATCGTGAAGTCTGAGAAGAGAGCGTTGTCAGTGATCCCGCGCGAGCGCATGTACTCACGCGCGCGAGGATCTTCACAGAAGGTTTTATGGTAGAACGAGACGACGCGGTTAAGGAGATGGGTGCGGTTGATGGATGATTCAGGAGCGGGGCTTTCCTTTGCCTTCTTCTCCGGCTTCTGCGTCCTGGACTCTGGCTTCCGGCCCTGGAGCTTCTCGATTGCCTCCCGGAAGCCGATACCTTCTTTCTTGCTGACAAAGCCGATCACGTCGCCGCCGGCATCGCAGCCGAAGCAGTGGTAAAGGTTGGTCTTGGGGTTAACGGTAAAGGACGGGGCTTTCTCCTTATGGAAGGGACAGAGGCCGACGTAGTTGCTGCCCTTCTTCTTGAGCGTGACGCCGTAGGACTCGATGACCGCCCGGAGGTCATAGGTTTGCTTGATCTTCTCGATCTCCTCCTTTGAAACCCTCATTTCGGCCCCCTTTGAAAAAACTTGTCAAGCGGATTCTAAATGGTATAATGCGGTGTCAAGAATATACGGTTTTCGTATATCCATGTCAAGGAGTTTTTAAATGCGTGATATTATGCTGTTCATGAAAAGGACAACTGTCACTGCGAAGGATTTCGGGAAGAGGCTGGCGAGCTTGCGGAAGGAACTGGGGCTGACCCAGACCGAGCTGGGCGAAAAGGTCAACGTCTCCTGCAGGGTGATCGCCTACTACGAGGGAGAGACCAGCTATCCCCCGGCGCACCTGATCGAGCCGCTGGCGAAAGCGCTCAAGGTCTCGACTGACGAACTGCTCGGCGTGAAGCTCGTCAAGCAGCAGCGCGATCCGCAGCACGCGGCCTTGTGGCGGCGGTTAAAAAAGATAGAGAGCCTTCCGAAAAGGGACCAGAAGGCTCTCTTGCATTATCTCGATGCGCTGGTACAGAAGAACGTAGCGGCGGGGTAGA
>CAWBNQ010000009.1:0-36435 GCA_963790205.1 Nitrospirota bacterium | reverse complement strand
GAAGGGCTGGCGCGGCAGCGGCGGCTGGGGCATGGGGTCGCAGTATAACAGGATGTACAACCCGGCAACGGTGGAGACCGTGTCGGGTGTCATCGAATCGGTGGATAAGATTACGCCCATGAAGGGAATGAACTCCGGTATTCACGTCGTGCTCAAGACGGAGAAGGAGGCGATCTCGGTTCACGTCGGACCGGAATGGTACATAGAGCGTCAGGATATGAAGCTCGAAAAAGGCGACAAGATTGGGGTGAAGGGCTCGCGGGTGACTTTTGCCAGCAAGCCTGCTCTTATCGCCGCTGAGATCAAGAAGGGCGACAGCACCCTCGTTCTCAGAGACGGTAGCGGAATTCCCGCATGGGCGGGCTGGAGGAAGTAAATAAAATCAAGCGGCCCCGTTCTGAGCCGGGGCGGGGCCGATTTGTTGGGAGATCCTCTTATGATCGACGCTATCATCAACGCATCAAGATCGGACACTCATCTTGCCGTCCTGGTGGACGAAGCCAGGGAATACGCGCAGGTCTATCTGCTCGCGAAGCAGCGGCATAAGGGCTGTTCAGGGACCGGCGAACTTATGACCTTGAAAGAGGAATTCAAGGACACGATCGAGAGACTGGCGAGATACTGCGGGGGAAAGGGTTACCCATGCGATATGAACACGAATGACCCAGATACCGCGGCGCTTGAGTTGACCCGAAGATGAAGCGGAAAACAGGCATGAGGGCGGATTAGGCATCATATTGCACATTGACTTTCCCGGGAATGGCGTCACAGGCAGTCTGCGCGCCATGGGCGATTTCTAACGCAAAATAGAACGATATTGTATTTTGAGGGCTGCAGCTGAAAAGTCCAACACGTGCCGAATTAAACTTGACAAGACGCGTCGTGCCTGTTACTGTTATGTGCATATGCACATAATGGTGGCGGGGGAGCAAGATGTCTCCACGATGTAAAAAGCCGAGGAATTGTAAATGCAAGTTTAAAGGCAAGGCGTTCAAGCCCACTTGCATCCCGATGTCCGAGGTCGAGCAGATAGCGCTGCTGCGGGAAGAGCTTGAGGCGTTAAAGCTCTGTGACCTTGATGACCTTACGCAGGCTGAGGCCGGCGCGAAGATGGGCGTGTCTCGGGGGACCATTCAGAGGATCCTTGCCGTTGCGAGGAAAAAGGTTGCGAAAGCCCTGAGCAAAGGCCAGGCTATCGTATTTGAATAATCGGTCCAAGGATGCTGCGGGGCCACAGCAATGACGGCGGCTGCGCACATTAATAATCTTCAAACTGATAAGGAGCAGAAGATGGAAAACAAGGAATTCGTATTTGTCATAACCCACTCGTACGATGCAATTGAACGAGCGGCGGCTGCGCTTCAGCTTGCCACCAACATGGCGGCCTTCGATGCCAAGATAGATTTCTTCCTGATGAACGAAGGCGTGCATCTCGCCAAAAAAGGGTTTGCTGAATCGGTTACGTGGCAGAAGGGATTTTCACCTGTGGCGGAACTCATGAAAAGCCTGGTGAACGACTTTGACTGCAAGTTCTATATATGCGCATCCTGTGTGAAGCCGTACGGCCTTGAGGGTGCGGAGTGGATAAAGAACGCTGAGGTCAAACCCGGCTCCTACCTCGGAGAACTCCTCATGAAACGCCAGAATGTAACATTTTAACCACATTATGGCGTCTGTCTTCAACCAGTCTGTGTTTCCCGAGTATCTGAACAACCTCGCTCATTATGGGGATGAGCGATAACAAAATGCATTCACTGAACGTGAGATTTCACACTAACGCAAAAGGAGACAGAACTAATGAAAAAGAACATCGATGGTATTGAAAGAATCATAAGGATAGTAGCTGGTCTTGGGATCCTTTCACTGGTTTTTATCGGACCTGAAACAAAGTGGGGTTATCTCGGGCTCATACCGCTTGCTACAGGACTGATCGGATGGTGCCCACCCTACCACTTGCTTGGTATTTCGACTTGCAAGTCCTGCAAGTAAGGCCGTGCCATACTATGCTCGTAAACGTTCGTCGGCTGATCGACCGCGTCATTAATCCCGGCTAAAAGGAGGCAGTCATGAGAACGGCAAGAATTGTCATCGTGGGATTTGCGCTATCAGTTTTTTTTGTCTCTTCAATCGGCCTTGCGGGCCCGTCGAAAGGCGGGCGCGGGAGTGGTGGATGGGGCATGGGCTCGTCTTACCAGAGGATGTACAACCCGGCAACGGTGGAAACTGTTTCAGGCGTCGTTGAGTCCGTGGACAAGATAACGCCGAGGAAGGGGATGTACGCCGGTGTCCATCTCGTGCTGAAGACAGATAAGGAGACCATCGCCGTTCATCTCGGCCCGGAATGGTACATCGAGCGGCAGGACGTCAAAATTGAAAAAGGCGACAAGATCGACGTGAAGGGATCGCGGATAACCTTCGATGGCAAACCAGCCATCATCGCGGCGGAGTGCAAAAAAGGCGACAGTGTCCTCGTCCTGCGGGACAGCACGGGCGTTCCCTCATGGGCAGGATGGAGAAGATAGAAAATAAAAGAGGCCCGTTCTCAGCGGGGCGGGCCCTTTCCTTGATAAAAAGGGAGCGATAGCGATGGGGAGTATGCCTGAGAGTGAGAAGGAAGAACTGGAAGGGTCCTTAACAGGATATAAACAAAAAATCAACCATGTGTCCAAAGCAACATTGACCTGGGACAAGGAACTCATATTCGTCGGCAGGACCCAGGAGGGATATGAAATGGAGTTTGACGCCCATGTCCAGTGGGGCTGCAAGCCGACGGACGGCCTTCTCTTGAGTCTTGCCGGGTGCATGGGAATTGACGTGGTCATGTTCCTGCAGAAGATGAAGATGGAACTGGAGAGCTTCAAAGTGGACATTGTCGGCGAGCGGAATCCGACTCCGCCGCAATATTTTAAAATAGTTGACCTGGTCCTGCATCTGAAAGGGAAAAACCTGAATCCCAAGAGGGTCGCCCGCGCCGTGTCCTTGTCGCACGAAAAATACTGCTCGGTCTATAACTCGCTGAGAAAAGACATGGATGTAAGGGTCAGTTACAAGATTGTGGACACTGCAGCTGATGCAGTTATGAACTGAATAGGGGCGACAGAAAAGGATCGCTCTGCGGATTTTTTACATCACGTATCTGCAACCAAGGATGAACTTATGGAAAACGAAAAGCTTTCTGAAAGCGGGTTGACCAGAAGAAATCTTCTCATCAATGCGGGGAAATGCGCCATCGGCGTCGCAGGCTTCACGGCTCTGGCATCCGTGGTCCCCGGGTTTACAGCCAAAGCCGAAGCTGTCGGCGGATCGACCGAGAAATGGCCGTGGCCGTATGTGAAGCTGGACCCCGAAAAGACAGCGAAGATAGCGTATAACGAATGGTATCGTGTCTTCTGCGGCGCCGCGGTCATCAGCAGCGTATTTAGCCAGCTTCGGGACAAAGTGGGCGAGCCCTATACGTCATTCCCGATTGATGCATTCGTTTTCCTTGAGGGCGGGACGGCGGGATGGGGGACGATCTGCGGTTCGAACGCAGGAGCGAATATTGTGAGCAATATGATCATCGGACCTCGGATCGTCGGCCCGGATTGCGAGAACGGAGCTCTTATCGGTTCGGAAATGATGCAATGGTATTCCGAAACGGCGCTTCCCGTGTATACTCCTAAGGAGCCGAAGCAAAAGACGAGGATCGTACAGACAACGAGCCAGTCGCCGCTCTGCCATGTATCGGTCGGTAAATGGATGAAGGAATCGGGCTATGTCCTTTCCAGTCCGGAACGGAAGGACCGTTGCGCGCGGGTCGCGGCGAGCGTCGCCTACAAGCTCGTTCAGGATCTGAATGCCTGGAAGGACGGCAAATATATTTCGAAAGCGGATTGGGCCGCCGCAAGGGACATGGGGATCACGGCACAGCAAAATTGCACCGAATGCCACGGGACGAACATCCCGACACCGCCTTCGGCAAAAAAATGATCAGGAGGAAATTATGAAGATCTGTTTTCCGGTCCAGAAAGATGATGGGTTAGACAGCATGGTGTACAATCATTTCGGCTCTGCGCCGGTCTTTGTTGTCGTCGATACGGACACGAAC
Organism: Nitrospirota bacterium; assembly: GCA_963790205.1. GTDB lineage: Bacteria > Nitrospirota > UBA9217 > UBA9217 > UBA9217 > CAWBNQ01. The sequence goes on along the minus strand of CAWBNQ010000009.1, from coordinate 32,348 downwards.
GGTGTTGCGTCGATCAACAATCAAGACCAGCACCACACGCATGGCGCATGCAACCCGATGAAGGCGCTCGATAACCAGAAGGTTGACGCGATCGTGGTCGGCGGGATCGGAGCGGGCGCGCTCACGAGGCTGAACCAGATGGGCATCACGGTGCATCGCTCGCAGGGGGAGACGATACGAAAGAATCTTTCGATGGTTCAAGATAAAAGCCTTCCCGTGTTGACGGTCCAGGGCTGCTGCGGCGGCCACAGCAAGGACGGGGGATGCGCGCATTAGCAGGTTGCCGAAAAAAATCCGATGAGGATGCTGCTTAGGAGCAAAATGATATCTTTCATTGACGAAGGATAAAACTTTCTGAATGCAGAAAAAACAGTTGCGGTCAATTGAATATATTGGTAATATAGTAACAAGTTATATGTCTGAGGCGGCACGTGCTCAGAATTTTGCAAGGAGGAAGTATGGTAAGTTTAACGGATGGCGCGGTAAAAAAGTTTAAAGAAGTTGTGGAAAAACAAGGGACTGAGGGAGACGGGGTACGGATATTCGTTGTCCCCGGCGGCTGAAGCCCCTCTCTGGCTATGGACATAGCCAAAGCAGCCCTGCGGGGGGATACGACCCTCGAGGTGCAAGGCCTTAAGCTCTTCTTGGAGGAAAAGGCCAACGACATGCTGATGAACACGAACATCGATTTCGTGGAAAGTCAGGGTTTCGTTCTCGCCGGCATGAAGCAGAGTTCCTGCGGCTCTTCGTGCAGCACCTGCTAAGTTCCGCTCACCTTCGATGATTACAATGACCGCCGCATTCTGAAAAGAGTGCGGCGATTTTTTTCGTTTCTGCCTTACCTCGAGACAAAAAAAGGATCAGATCACCTCAGATGTTCAAGACCCTTGTTTTTTTTGGGGGCTCATCGCTGAGCCGTCTTTGCATGCCCCTAAGCCGGTTTTTGCTTCTTCCCGCTGTGTGCGAATCCTGCAGCGCTTCCCCTTTGGAAGCAGGTCGCGCTGCTTTTAGATTTTTGTTTTTCAGTGTCTCGAGGCGGCATGCCTGACGTAGCCTGCTCTTGTGAAAACGCGGCCATAAACGAGTACAGGCTACGTTATCCGCGGATAGGATGTTCCTTAAAATTTTCTCCGCATCCTCCGCGACTCCGCGTGAGACATGTTTCTCGGGCGTTGCAGAAGGTTTCAAAATTCCATTCTCGAATGTCTGCTAGAATATAACTATGCCGCTCCTTGATATAAATAATCTCGTATTTGGGATAGGACCCGATACAGCGCCGATCCTTTCGGGACTGTCCCTGTTCATCGAGGGCGGGGAGGTGCATGCGCTCCTCGGGACGAATGGCACGGGAAAGAGCACGCTGGCCTATCTTCTCATGGGATGCGAAGGATATCGCCCGCGAGCGGGGGAGTTCCGATTTGACGGTGCGACGATTAATACGCTCGCCATCCACGAGCGCGCCAGGCTCGGGATCACCATGGCCTGGCAGGAGCCGGTGCGCTTTGAGGGCATGAGCGTCAGGGATTATCTTTGCATCAAACAGGCCGACGCAGATCCTGCGCCGTACCTCGAACTGGTCGGTCTTACGCCCGCGCTCTACCTGGCACGCATGGTGGATAAATCCCTGAGCGGCGGCGAGCGTAAGCGGATCGAGCTTGCGTCTATACTTGCGCTGAAACCACGACTCGCCGTTCTCGATGAGCCCGACTCCGGCATCGACATGCTCTCGATCCAGGACGTGATAAACGTCATCACCGCATTTAGAGAACACGGGACCGCCGTGCTGCTCATCACGCATCGGGAGGAGATCGCGAAGATCGCCGACCGGGCGTCACAGCTCTGCTACGGGAAGATCATCTGCTCCGGCAGTCCTGAAAAAGTTGCCGAGCATTACAAGGCGCGTCATTGCCTGACCTGTAACGGCGCGGAGTGCCATTATGTCTGAACTTGACGAACTGATGCAGGCGTTCGGAGAGGCGGGCGGCAACAGGGGCGCGCTCGCCGACGCGGGCATCGCGCACCTGTCCGTGAGCGGAAGCAACATCCTGAGCAGCCGCCAGGTCGAGGGGATCGACGTGCAGGCGAAGGAGATGCGGAACGGCGTGAGCGTCAAGGTCGTGGTCCGCGAAGGCGTGAAGCTCCAAAAACCGGTGCACCTGTGCTTCGGCGTGCTCCATAAAAAAGGCACGCAGAAGATCAAGATGGACGTGAAGCTCGAAAAGAATTCGTCGGCATCCATCATCGCCCACTGCATATTCCCCAAGGCCGAGAAGGTGCGGCACCTCATGGACGCCGTGGTCGATATCGGCGAGGGCGCGGAGATGCGCTATTCAGAGACCCATTACCACGGCCTGTACGGCGGCATCGAGGTCGTACCGAAGCTTGTCGTGCACGTTGCCAAGAACGGCAGGTACTATACTGACTTCACGCTCGTGAACGGCAGGGTGGGAACACTCGCGATCGATTACGACGTGGAAGCGGGCGAAGGTTCCGTGGTTGAGCTCACCGCCCGCGTCTTCGGCCATGCGAACGACGATGTAAAGATCAAGGAAAAGGTCACGCTTGCCGGCGATAATGCCCGGGGGCTCATCAAGGCGAGGGTCGCGGTCGAGGACGATGCCACCGCAGAGATCACCGGCATCACCGTGGGCAATGCCGCGGGCGCTCGCGGCCACGTGGACTGCATGGAGATCGTGAAAGACCGTGCAGTTGCAAAGGCATTCCCCTATGTGCAGGTGAACAATCCCCTTGCGAAGGTGACCCACGAGGCCGCTATCGGCAGCGTGGACAAACGCCAGATGGAAACGCTCATGGCGCACGGCCTGTCCCCGGAAGAGGCCGTGGATGTGATCGTGAAAGGGATCCTTCGATAACTATCAGCTAGTATCTGACTATTGCGAGTCCTTCCTCTCGAACGCCGGAACAGAACAAATACCTTTTCACTCCCCAAAAAAAAGAGTATACTTTCCTAAAATTTCCTGTGACACCCAAAAGGACAGGCGTATCTACTGCAATGGATCAGGCCAAGAAGCGCATACTTGTCGTCGACGATTCAACTACCGTAAGGATGCTCCTCTGCATGAACCTGAGGAGAATGATCGCGGCTTCCATTACCGAGGCGGTCCACGGCGTTGACGCGTTGACTAAGCTTCAAAAGGACCGCTACGATCTCGTGGTCACTGACATGAACATGCCATTGATGGGCGGCGCCGAGCTGGTCAAGAAGATACGCACCGAGCTGGAGCAGGACGTCCCCATTGTGATCCTCACGACCATGGGGGAAGAAGGCGACCGGGACCAGGGGCTTGCACTCGGCGCGAACGAATACTGCACCAAGCCCGTCAACTGGAGCGATATGAGAAGAAAAGTATTAAAGCATCTCTTTCCACAGGGATGATCCCTCGTTCTACCCTAACCGCTGTTTCTCGACTATACTATTATTGTTGAGTTTTTCGTTATTCCCCTGGAACGTGAATCTTTGAATTCTATCCGTATCTAAACGAAAGGGGTGTCTCCATGTTTCTCTATCTGGTACAGCACGGCGAGGCAAAGAAAGAAGAGGAGGACCCGCAGCGGGGCCTGACGGACAAAGGCTTCAGGGACGTCACGCTGGCCGCTTTGTATGCCGAGGAGCATGGCATTCAGGTGGACCGGATCATGCACAGCGACAAGACCCGGGCCATGCAGACCGCGCAGGTACTGGCAGACCGCCTCAAGCCCGGAAGGGGAATATGCCAGGCCAACGACCTTGCGCCGATGGACGATCCAGCGATCTGGTCCAAGGGACTGTCGGAGACCCAGGAAGACGTGATGCTTGTCGGGCATCTCCCGTATCTGGCGAAGCTCGCGGGCCTGCTCCTGTGCGGGGACAAGGAGAAAATGTTCGTCGATTTCAAGATGGGCGGGATCGTTTGTTTAAAGAGGTCCGATGACGGGAGATGGACACTGGAGTGGATGGTCGTGCCGGGGATGGTCGGGTAAGATGAAGTAATAAAAAATTAACCGATCCGTCCCGATGAATCATCTGCTAGCTTGTTCACGTGCCTATTGAAATAAATACCCCCGGTATTTATCAGGCTTCTACTTTTTGGGTTGTTATAAGCTTGATTAAGAACCGAGGGGCCTTATCGTAGATCCGCTGTATAGCAATGTTTCACTATCCCATGCGCCGGATCACCTAATTCATTATTATTGCAATTTACGCCGTCCGAATAGATTCTGTAGTCGTATCTTCCCTCTGCGCCATACCGTACAGCTTTTACACCCTTGAAATCACAGCGGCCGTTTTCATTTGAACAGAATTTCCACTGCGATAAGTTAGCTTTATCGCAATGTTTCACTATCCCGGTTGCCGGATCGCCGAATTCTTTATTGTTGCAACTTACGCCATGTGAGGAAACTCTGTATGCGAATTTTTCATCCGCGCCATATCGTACTGCTTTTACACTCGTAAAATCACAAAGCGTACCTTCATTCGCGCAAAATATCCAATCTGCGGCATATACTGGTCCGGACATTAAGATCGACAGTATAATCAGTCCAAAAAAATTCTTATTCATAAGAACCCCCTTTTAGTAGGATGCATACATCATACTGCCTGGTTCCGCATTCATCACCCCGGTCGGAATGCGGAAAGTGGCACAGCTTCAAATGACTAGTAATCGTCTTTACAGGTACATAAGCTTCCTTACGATCGATGCCCTGTGATGATGTAAGCACAGATATCGGATAAAATCAACAAAATTGCCGATATAATGTGGATCCTCGGAAGTACCTTTCCTGCTTTCTTAGAAGCTATCATCAGGATTCCGGTACCAAGTTGAGTCAGAATCATCAACCCCATCGTAACAACGGGAATCCACATTACCTTCATTGTATCAATTTTTAAAAGCCCGTACAGTATAAAGGCAAAGCCCACGGTGAACCATGTGAATAAAAACAAGTGAATGACCAGTTTCACTTTACCATAAGGTTTTCCTGCCCGGTGAAGAAGAAGTCCGAAGAGCATACTCGCTAAAATCAGGATCCCTTCTACGAGGAAGGGTAGCTGAGTAGCGTTCATAAAAAATTCCTCCATGTACAACGGCTCGGCTGAGGGGCCGGTCTTTGCGACTCTCTCGATCCCAATGGCAGATTAGAACTTCCAACAGTAAGTGGTCATTTACCTTTACGGTTCTTTTTAAGTAACTCAATGTTTCCCTTAACGATCTCATCGTTGGGGTCAATCGCAAGCGCTTGCTTTAAATAACTGTCGGCCTTATCGTATTCTTTTTTAGACAGGTAGAGTACTCCCAAATTTGAATACCCATAAGTTATCTCCGGGTAACACTTGATCAGTGCTTCCGAAGCTCGAATGAGTGCATCATCCGCAGTTGGATCGTCCGCTCTAAAGAGATACGAAATCTGTCCCTGAATATTTTCCAGCATAAATGTCTCAGGCTCACCTGACATCGAGTTAATGGAGCCCCATGTCCATTTGTTGTCAATTTCTTTCGATACGTTCACTGTTTCTACTAACTGGTCTCCAAGAAGATCCCATCGTTTGATTTCCGCCGCCGCTGCAATGATGCCGAAACGAATGTCGAGCCTCGATTTAAAGAATGGCAGAGATTTATTTGCCCGTGATATGCCGTCAACAACCAACTTTTCATCATGTCCTGCGCGTTGACCGATAAAGCCGACTGATTTACCCGTCTTCGGATCCCGTACGGCTACATCATCTTGTTGCGGTGCTCCTTTTGCCGCAACTATTCCCGTTTGATTGTAGCTGGCTAACACGTAATTCAGCAGGACGACGTAATATTCGGGGTCCTTGCCAAGGAGTGTCTCATTCGTACGCAAGGAACTTTCAACTAAATCAAATTTCCCTTCGTGGATGTTTGTCATCAAACTGTCAAATTGTTTGGCATCCATTGCGTAACTCGTGGACGACACCAAGATGAACCAAGCAAAAAATAAGATCGTTTTTTTCTTCATATGCTCTCCGAATCGGGTTAACGAGTCTGTAGAATAAGTCCCTTTTAAAGTGCCGACGCACCAGGCTTCGTTTAACGCGATTAATCGCGCGTGATGTCTCTCGATGGTGGCTAAACGAGATAAAGCTCGCCAGCCGGGCTTAGAATCGCGCTCACCGCTATTCTTATTATTATCAGTGAAATCTCGTCGCTGCCCTTAAGGGCGAAAATGAGCCCTTTTGGGGGTTTTCCTACAGACTCAACGAGTCTGTAGAAAAAGTCATTTTGCGAAAGGCTCTTTCTTCAGTTTATCGTCTTTGATCTATTCTACTGTTCAGATTATTGGTTCAGCTTGATGATTGGCTTCGTCACATCCCGATTTCTATCCGGGTTGCCTTTCATCTACTGCTCTTTGCTGCCCTTCGCTTCTGCTTCTCACGCGAATCCCGGCCCGTATCGATGCACCTTCAGAAGATTGTGAACGATGCAGTAGAGCCGCCACTGGATGCTGACCTTCTTTTTTCCTCTTAGGCTGAATCGATCGAGGCCAAGACTCGATCGAATGTCGGCAAAGACGGGTTCGACTGTTGCCATCCTTCGTCCGTAGATCAGCTTGCCTGCTACCGAGTCTATCTTCTCCCGCATTTTCTGCGTGAAGGTCTTGGTCTTTTGGTCGGTCTTTCCCGTAAAGTGGGCGAACTGACGGGTTACGGTCACGTCGGGGTTCTTCATGCACTGCGCCCGGACCAGGCAAGGGATGCAATCTCTCTTGGTCCCGTGGTACTTGATGGCGTGCAGTCCGTTATGGATCGCATTGCCGCATTTGTACATCCGTTTGCCGGCCGGGCAGATGCAGAAGCTCTTGTCCGGGCTCACCGTGAAGTCGCGGGGTTGGAAGATGATGGCTCGGTCGAATCGTTTAGCGACTTCCTTATTGAAACGCTCCTTGTGTCTGTCGGCAGTTGAGTATCTGGGATCGCGGTGACGGAACTTGTTGTCCGCGATGTATGCGTCGATGCCCTGTTCGATCAACATCTCCATGTTCTTTTCGGAGTGGAAGCCGGTGTCCCCTGACAGCTTGGTCTTTTTGAAGATGTCTTCTTCTTTCCCGATCGAGCTGAAGTTCTCACGGGTTTCTTCGACCATCGGTTTCAGTATCGCGGTTTCCGACTCCCCGGTCGCCTCAGCATGGACGACGACCTGGTGTTTGCTGTCGACCATCGCTACGCCGTTGTACCCCTGGACAACCCCGTGCGAGGTCTTCATCGTGGCGCTCTCATTATCGGTAATGTTGCTCTTTCGGGGCTTGCATCTGATGCTGGCCGGCTTGTCGTCGTTGTCGTTGAGCCAGGTCTTGATCTTCTTGATCTTGGCCTTGAGAGTGGCTATATACTGTTCTTCCTTCTCAATGACCGCCTTGTCTGCCTCGGTCCTGTCTCTTTCCTTAGTGTTTCGTGATGATCTGCCGGATGGCTTTTTCCATCTTCTCTTTTTTATGCGCGAGGTCTTTCTTGGTTCCGCTCCACTCCTTCGAGGCGTTCGAGGGCAGCTTGCACCCGTCCACGGCGAACATCTCTTTGCCGATCAGGCCCATCTCGTCGCAGATCAGGAGCACTTCGAGGAAGAGCTTCACCGTTTCCTGATCATTTGAGGAGATGAAGTCGGCGATGGTGGTGAAGTGCGGTCGGGTATCGGCGGACAGGGCCATGAAGATGACGTTCTCGTTGCAGCAATCGGCGATCTTCCGGCTTGAGGTGATGCCCTTGGAATAGGCGTAGAGGACGATCTTTGAGCAGGATCGCGGGGTCGTATGCCGGTGCGCCGGTCTCGTCGTTCTGGTAGCGGAGGTCAAATACGGAAAGGTCGAGGTCGTTGTCGATGATGTAGTGGAGGGTGTGCTCGAAAGTGCCGGGAAGGATCTGTTTGTCGAAGCTGATCGGGATGAACTTGCCTTGCGAATAGTCGTAGTGTTTGTACTTCGCCATACGCCTCCCGTGGGTGAGGGGTTTTGGTGGTTCCTTAATGCGTTTCGATGGCGTCAGTATAGCATAAAATGACTTTTTCTACACCTTCAACGCGCGCCTCACGCGCCGCCGTCTGGCGCGTCGCTGTGGACGCGCAAGTTGGTTCGATATCTAGTCGTAATCGGAGGCGGTTTTGTCAGCATCAAGGCACGACACTATTATTACCAAACCCACTAAAGATTCGGTTTGCTGTTAGAGAACTCGTTTTGTTTCTGTTCCCGTTCTCTATAAATCAACACCCAAGTTGCTTGATGTAAGGTAAAACCAAATTTATCAACAAAGGTAGTGTGGGAATACTCTGTGTAGCCTTCTTCAATATATTGGCCGGAGTAATGTTTGTACCACCTGTCAACAATGCCCCATTGCGATTTAAAAGAGAGCATATCCGGTAAAAATGGAATGAACTTAGCACGATATTGATACACTTTTCCACTATTGTCACGGCCTTCAACTTCGCGCCCCTCTACTGTGCTTGGAAACATTCTGTTGTCTTCCATATCGCGTACTATTGATTTTAGTTTTGACGACGTGGTCCATTTTGCATAGTCGCTTTCTCCGTCAGATACATGCTCGCTTTCATGTGCATTGCGTACGCAACGCGCAAGAAATGTGTTTATTTTGTCAGCGCAGGCGGTAGCTCCAGTTGGAAAGAATATGAAACATTTCAAGCTGGGATTGTCGTCATAGACCGTTGAGGTCCAATATCTTAATCCATTTATCTTAAAATATTTTGTATCAATTGCTGGTTTCCGTTCTTGATCTACAATCGAATTTAACTCTTCTTTTGTAGGCAACCTCCAGCTCGATTTATTATTGAGCGTAAGATTCCTGCAATAGGCAGCAGCATCTGCCCAGCTTCTTGGCTGAGAGTCATCTGCTGCTTGCCATACAAGGTCGTTTGTCTGATCGATTACCGTACCATCACCCTTGGCGAGAAAACGTTGTTGGTTTGCGCTAGTGTTATCGCCAGAACTAACCACCGTACTGACAGACATGATGCCTAAAGATGCAGACAATATTGCAAAACTTGCTATCAAAAATCGTTTCATGATTACCTCTTAAAAGTTAAGCAAACCCTTTGACAGTTTGCTGCTAGTCAACATAGAGGGATTTTTTCCCCTTATCAAGGCGCGGGTGAGACGCGCGTTCCATGCGCGTCGGACGCGACCCGCATGTTAGTTATTTTTATCGATCTATGCTTTAGATTGCTTATGCTATCAGCTTCAATGTCTGTAAGTGGTTTGGCCATCGAATGTCTTCCAATCGAGGTACTGTGCCTTCTTGCCATTGAACAGAATAAAGATAAAATCACTTTTATCGGGCAACGTGGATATTGGGAATGTGCCAAGAACTTTACGTCCGGATAGAATCACAAGTTCCGGTGAATTGCCGAAACTACTAACCCATCTTTCACCACCCAGAACAAGTTCATTCTTCTCTTCACTGTTAACGATATAGATGTTGTCACGCAATATAGAAACTCCACCTTTCCCAAATTTAGGGATGGTATCTGCTGACAAGGTTATCCTACGGTACAGTTGATGAACTTCATCGGGATTCTTTTGATATTTCTTCGCAACCTTCGCGAGCGACTTCTCAATCTCCAAGAAAATTCGATACTCCTCAGGAGAAATTTGCTCAGATTTTTGAGAAGGGCTAACCGCCAGGGTCATGGCGGTCAAAAGAATAAGAATCAACGTTGCGAGGAGCATCGTTCTCATAGTTTTACCTCATCGTGTGGGTTAAGCCTAAACTAACGGCTCGGCTGAGGGGCGCGGCTTCCGCGACCCTCTCGAGCCGAATGGTTAGAATTAGCGGTGGGTTTCACTTCGTTCTACCCGACCTGCCGACTTTTTATCGAAGTGCCATCGAATTTCTTCCGTGGGTTTATCGGATGGATCGGTTGACCAGAGCATAACTACTGCGGCTTGGGGCGGCGTTCCTGCCTTTTTAGGATCTTCATTAACGTACCATACCCACACATATTGTCCTGAACGTAGCTCGTTCGATTTATAAAAGCCACCATATGCCGAGAAGAATTCGGTTCGTGGCAGGAGCCGAACAATTACAGTGTCTTTCATCTTGCCGTCGCGGCTATCTCTTTTGAGAGTGATTTCATTACTAGTAACTCTAACGAGGTAACCCTGAACAGATGGCAATGATGGTTCAACATCACCACCGTCGGCAATCGGAGGGACCCATTTAGCTTGCACCTTTGTGGGCAACATTATCAACGCTGAAAGCAGCAACATTGTTGTCACTGTACATAGTTTTGCTATCATATCAATCAACCTCTAACATGTTATTATCGGTACGAAAATACAGTAGCATAGTTCGCTAACATGGTCAATGAATTTGGGGAAAAACTTGACGTATCTATATGTATTTATTAGAATCTGATCAATTGACTAATATTCAATTTATGGGATAGCTTTCCAAAGGTAGCTAATATGCAATAATGGAATAGTCTTTTGAGGGGAAATGCTTATTTCAGAATGGCATTCTGGAGCAGTTGACAGTATATTTGAAAAGCCCGCTGGACTTCTGAATTATTTTTTTAAAAAAAGCTTTCCACTTCATCCGCCCATACTTCATATCCCATGCTGCTCAGGTGCACGCCGTCATCCTGGAGATATGCGTTCTTCGGGTTCCCCTGCGGATCGACAAAGAGGCGGTAGACATCGAGATACTCGGCGTCGTACTCGCGGGCGATCTGTTCGAGGAGGCGGTTCGTGTCCTTGATGATATCGTTGCTGATCCACTCGAGCGTGTCCGGCAAGATGCTTTGGACTACGACCGTGGATCGTTTGTACCAGGTGGTCAGGTTTCGCACGATCTCACGATAGGGGACGGCGATGTCGTAGTGCTCCATGGCGAGGTTGTTGATGCCGGTCATGAGAAAGAGAAAGGCGGGGTCTTGGATCGTCGCGCGGATGTGCTCCCGTCGGGCAAGCAGGCCTTCGACCGGCTCGCCGGAAATGCCGAGATTCATCACGTTATGATCGGGAAAGCGCTTCTGCCAGTTAAACCATTCGGTGAGGGAGTCGCCTATGAAGACAAGCTGTTTGGGCATGAGCTATAGCCCGGAGCGAACGTGCTCCGATTAAGCGCGCCCCGTTTTTTTGAGGTCCTGTTGCCCTTTCAGCCGGTATTGCGCAACAAGATTACGAAGTGCGGCCGCGGCCTGCGCTGCGGGTCTCCGGTAGGACGGATGCGTGACTGCAACAGCGGGGGAGATGCGTATGGTTGACACGGAACAGGTATCTCGGGATAGCTCTTTCATGGACTGGCCTCCGGATAATTCTGACGTGGCAAGGTGAGAAATGCCTCTAGGATGAATCACTAGTTTAGTTATTCTCCTGCGCGATGTCAACAGGAATTATCTATGCGCCACGGGTTAGCAATTGTTAAACTGTGCAGAATGGGCGCTTATCGGTCGGAGGTAGCGTTGCTCCCTATGAGACCGAGAGTGGTTGTAATGTCTGTCGTATATTTATTTTTTCTTTTGCATTCTAGTCGAAATTACTTTATTGCCATACATAGATAAAGGACTGCGTATCCTCAATGAAAAAGCATGTTCGCGCAGAGACGCAAAGCCGCAAAGAAAGGATGAACCTAAAAAAACTGCTGGCCGTAAGAATAGAATTAAAATAATTGATGTTAGACTTTGCATCTGAATGCCTAAGACCGTTTACATGCCTCTGATGCTTTTTTTCTTTGCGTACTTTGCCTGCACCCAGCGAATACGAGTGCTTAGCGCGAGTGCAGGGCGCGGCTTTGCGCGAGATAGGGGTTTGCAGCTTTGCCGTGCGATTACGATTATTTAGGTCCTGGATTAAGTTTGACAATGGCCTGTTTTATGCTATATTTTAAAGGTGAGTTGACACTTAATCGCTTCAGGAAGGGGGTTTGAGCATGAAAAAATCAGAACTGACCGCAATGGCAGTAAATGAACTCAAAGCCCTGGCCAAGAAGATGAAAGTTGTCTTGCCCGCTGGGGCCAAAAAGGCAGATATCGTTAAAGCATTATCAGCACCCACACTGGCGAAAAAGAAGACGGTTGTAAAAAAAGCCTCTCTCTCTCGGAAGCCTGCTGCGCCCAAGCGCGCGCCCGCTCGGAGACCGGCGAAAGCTCCGGCAACCGCGCCGGTGCGCGAATGGAAACTGCCGCCGGGAGCCGAGGAGCCGCTTATGGCGCAGGAGCGCGTGTCCGAGGCAAAGTATTATACCGGACCGGTGAAAGAACATCGTCCGGGCCCTCCCTATGAAGCGCTTCCCGCCGGCTACGGCGAAGACAAGATCGCGCTCATGGTACGGGACCCGTATCTCGTCCACGCCTACTGGGAAGTGACGCCCGCGCGTATCGAGCGGGAGAAGGCATGGTTCGGGTGGAACAGCAAGCTCTCCGTGCGCATCTACGACATAACCGGCGTCCAGTTCGACGGCAGGAACGCCCTCGGGTATTTCGACCAGGAGGTGTTCGAGAGTCTGGGCGCCTGGTATTTCGACGTTGGGCGGCCTTCGCATTCGTTCGTTGCGGACCTTGGCCTTCTTTCGCCTGAGGGAAGATTCCTTACCATGGCGAGATCGAACTATATCGCGATGCCGCGGGACGGCGTGTCCGATGTGCTTGATGAGGAGTGGATGCTCGTGGATGAGGAGTTCTGGAAACTCTACGGATTCCCGGGCGGCCCATCCTCGCCGCAGATGCAGGAAATGATCAAACGCAGGCGCACTCAACAGATCACTTCGCCCGGCACATTTGCGCGTGCGAAGAGGAAGTAGGGAGCGGGGACCCGCGTCGCGGGGACAGTGCGCGGCAACGAAATTTGAGAAGTCCATCCTTTTGTGGATGGACTTTTATTTTGTAGTTCGCCGGCGCGCTCTCGCAGAAGATCATGGAGGATAGTACTATCAAGGATACCGAAGACATCGTGAGCCCTGCATCCGTTGTGAAGCCGGGAGGAACAGAAAAAAAGATGGAAAAAGGCTACCTTGCGTTGGTGCTCCACAGTCACTTGCCGTTTGTACGGCATCCGGAGCACGACCGATTCCTCGAGGAAGACTGGTTGTACGAGGCGATCACCGAGACCTATATACCGATCATCAATGTGTTCGAAGGATTGGTGAACGACGGCGTCGACTTCCGCATCACCATGAGCCTGACCCCGACACTCATTGCCATGCTGACGGACCCGCTGCTCCAGCAGCGCTATGTCCGGCATATCACGAAGCTGATCGAGCTTGCGGAAAAAGAGGTCACGAGGACCGCGAACCAGCCCGAGTTCAATCCCATCGCGCACATGTACCTCGGCATGTTCAAGAACGCCCTTTCCGTGTTCGAGGAAAAGTACGGCCGCAACCTCGTGACCGCGTTCAAAAAGTTCCAGGACCTGGGCAAGCTCGAGATCATCACCTGCAGCGCCACGCACGGGTTCCTTCCCCTCATGCTGAACCAGAAGGCCGTGCGCGCGCAGATCATGGTCGCCGTGGAGCAGCACGAAAAACACCTCGGCAGGGCGCCGAAAGGGATCTGGCTGCCGGAGTGCGGATACTACGAGGGTCTCGATGAGATCCTGCACGAGGCGGGCATCCGCTACTTCTTTACGGATTCGCACGGCCTGTTCCACGCATCGCCGCGGCCGAAATACGGGGTCTACGCGCCGATCTACTGCAAAAAATCCGGCGTGGCCGCGTTCGGCAGGGACCTCGAATCGTCGAAACAGGTCTGGAGCTCGGTGGAAGGCTACCCCGGTGATTACAACTACCGCGAATTCTACCGCGATGTCGGCTTCGATCTGGACTACGAGTACGTCAAGCCCTACCTCCATCCCGACGGCGTGCGCGTGAACCTCGGGATCAAGTACCACAAGATCACGGGCGAGACGGACCACAAAGATCCCTATGTCCGGCAATGGGCGCTCGATCGCGCCGCCGCTCATGCCGGCAATTTCCTTTTCAACCGAGAAAAGCAGGTCGAGTGGCTTTCCGGCATCTTCAATGATCGGAAGCCGATCATCGTTGCCCCGTATGACGCCGAACTCTACGGCCACTGGTGGTTCGAGGGGCCGGACTGGATCAACTTCCTGATCCGGAAGACCGTGTACGACCAAAAGACCGTGCGCCTGATCACGCCGACGGAATATCTTGCTGAGAACCCGAAATGTCAGGTTGCGAACCCGTCCATGTCGAGCTGGGGCTACAAGGGATACTCAGAGGTCTGGCTCGACGGATCGAACGACTGGATCTACCGTCACCTGCACAAGGCCGCCGACCGCATGGTCGAGCTGGCCGAATCTTTCCCGCAGGCCGAGGGGCTCCTTCTGCGGGCGCTGAACCAGGCTTCGCGGGAGCTGCTCCTGGCGCAGAGCTCGGACTGGGCCTTCATCCTCAAGACCGGCAGCCATGTCGAATACGCCGTCAAGAGGACCAGGGACCACGTGCTCCGCTTCACCAGGTTGTACGACGATATCAGAGGAAATCGTATTGACGAGGGATGGCTCGGGGATATAGAATACAAAGACAATATATTCCCGGATATCGATTATCGCGTATATGCTTAAGCCATCTGTCGTCACAGAACTGAAGAACATCGTCGGTCCCGACAACCTGTACACTTCTCCCGAAGAACTCGTCGTCTATTCCTACGATGCCACGCAAAGGGAGTCCCTCCCGTGGGCCGTGGCGCGCCCGGCCGCGGCGCAAGAGGTCTCAAAGATCCTTATCCTCGCGAACCGCGAGCGCTTCCCCGTGGTCCCGCGCGGGGCAGGGACCGGGATGTCCGGCGGCTCGGTCCCGGTCCAGGGCGGCCTCGTCCTTTCCTTCGAGCGCATGAACCGCATCCTCGAGATCGATGAGGAAAACCTGATCGCCGTGGTGGAGCCCGGCGTCGTGACCGGCGACCTGCAGCGCGAGGTCGAGAAACGAGGGCTGTTCTACCCGCCGGACCCTGCCAGCCATCAATTCTGCACCATGGGCGGCAACGTGGCCGAGTGCGCGGGCGGTCTCCGCGCCGTGAAGTACGGGGTCACCAAGGACTACGTGCTGGGGCTCGAGGTCGTGCTGCCCACGGGAGAGATCATCCGCACGGGCGCGCGCACCGCGAAAAGCGTGGCGGGCTATGACCTGACAAAGCTCATGGTCGGCTCCGAGGGCACCCTCGGCATCGCGACCAAGATCATCGTACGACTGCTCCCCCTGCCTGAAAGCGTTCGCACGCTCTCCGCTTTTTTCGATACCGTCGAGAACGCCGCAATCGCCGCATCGAGCATCATCGCGAACCGTATGCTTCCGCGCGCGCTCGAACTCGTAGACCAGGCCGCTCTCCGCGCCGCAGAAAGCTATCTGAAGCAGGACCTGTCAAGCGGCGCGGCAGCCATGCTGATCGTAGAAGTAGACGGGCCGGTCGAGTCGACGGCGCGCGACATCGGGCGCGTGGAGGAAATCGTGACCCGGGCCAAGGCCACGCGGGTCACGAGGGCCGAGACGGACGTTGAACGGGAACAGATATGGAAGGCCCGTCGGGCCATTTCCCCGGCGTTGTATACCATCAAGTCGAAAAAAGCGAATGAAGACATCGTGGTGCCGCGAAGCAAGATCCCCGATATCCTGCGTGCGATCGACAAGATCGCAAAGCGCAATGACCTTTTGATCGTGAATTTCGGCCATGCCGGCGACGGCAATATTCATACGAACATCATGTTTGACGAGCCGGAGGCCGCTCGCGTCGAAACAGCGGTAAAAGAGATCTTCGAGGCAACCCTGTATCTCGGCGGAAGCATCACAGGAGAACACGGCATCGGTTTGTCCAAGGCGGCCTACCTTTCCCTGGAACTGGGGCCGGGCGCTCTGGGCGTTATGCGGAAGATCAAGCATACGCTCGATCCGAACAATATCCTGAACCCCGGGAAGATATTTTTAAATGAGGAATAAGAAGCTCAGAATGCTCTGTGAAAAACAAAAGGGCCTGAGGACGGCCGGCATCGTTCTTGTTGTGACATTCCTGCTCGGCTCATATTCAGCTGGTTGGGCCGGAACCGATCCCCTCATGTCTTCGGTCGAGGAGCTTCGCTCAAAAATTCATGTCTTGGAGCAGGAGGCCGCTCAACTGGAGGAAGAGAACCAGGGGCTCAGAAGCATGCTCAAGGAATGGGATACGAATGACGTCTACCTTGTCGTTGATACGGAGGACAACCGGCTCACGATGAGGCAGGGCACGGATGTCTTGCTGACGACGAAAGTGGGGACCGGCAGCCGACAATCCGTCAAGGAGGAGACCGGCCGGAACTGGTATTTCGAGAGCCCCACCGGTTCGCTTACGGTCCTCGGCAAAGAGCGCAATCCCGTCTGGATCAGGCCGGACTGGTCCTATGTGGAAGAGAACATGCCGGTGCCAGACGAGAACGACCCGGACCGGATCGTGCGGGACGTATTGGGCAAGTACGCCCTCCTGCTCGGAAACGGCTACAAGATCCATGGGACCAAATGGACCAGCCTTCTGGGGACGCACTTTACCCACGGATGTGTGTCCGTGGGGGACAAGGACCTGGAAACGCTGTACCGAACGGTGAAGATCGGGACCAAGGTGTATATCTATTAACCCCGTTAGAGTTTCATCATTGCGGGGATTAACACCAGTCGACGTGGATGAATAACGGGGTAGAGAATTATAGTGTCAGTACTAAAACTCTAACGGGGTGAAGCTTGCAGAGTTTACGCAAATATCTCTTGTCACTCGTTCTAATGACGGCCTCGTTGTTTCTTATGGGGATGGAAAATGGGGAACAGGGGATCGGCGAACCGGCGCTTGTTGAGCAGCAAAAACAGCTGAGTGCGAAGATCGATACGCTCACGCAGGAGCAGGACTACCTGCTCTTTCAGAAGACGATGTACGCCTCGGATTCAAAGTACCTGGTCATCAACATCACTGCGCGGACTGGCCAGCTGAAGTATAAAAATCGCGTGCTGAGGGACTTTCACTTCACGCTTCAGTCAGGGAAGAGCCGGCATGCCGGCGCGAGGCGCCATTGCACTGACCAAAAAGATCGAGGGCCCGAAAGAGCGAAACGCACTCCTCTTCGGAAATGATCTCATACTGCAGGGCAAGAGAGCGCCGTCGGCGAGGCTTGATGCGAGTGTGCTGCGTTTTTCGTTGACGAAAAAAGATTTTCTGTCGATCTATTACGCACTGGAGGCAGGCGCCAAGGCGTATATCTTGCGATGATCCTTGATAGGCCGGGCGCGCACGATAATCCTCAGGTCCCGGAATGCACGATGATGACCGGGATCGACGCGTTCAAGATCGTTTCCCGGGCCGTGCTCCCGAAAAAAGCATTGAGCATCGCGTTCCTTCCGTGAGTTCCCATGACCACGACCGAATAGCCTCTGTCACTTTCCTGGGACACGGCGCATGTTGACGTCACCGCCTCGTCTTCGACCTTATAGTCGCATGCTACGCCGTGTTTCCGGAAAAAATCGGTTTTCTGCTTCATGACGTCAACGGCGTCTTCCCGCGACTCGTCGATAAGTTCACTGATATTGAACGCCGCCATCGCGGCGTACGCGGTATTGACCATGATCGCATTGATGCTGTCCCACAGGCAATGGAACAGGGTCACCTTTGCTCCCATGCGTGTTGCAAGAGAGAGCGCATAATGCTCGGCTGCCCGGCTGTTCTTCCCGAGGTCGGTCGGTACGAGCAATTTAAGCTGCTTCTGACGGGAGAGGCCCTTGGCCAGCGGTCCGATCACCATCACCGGGCGCCTGGAGTGACGGACCACTTCTTCCGCAACACTGCCGATGAGCAAACGTTTCATTCCTTTCCTGCCCTGCGTTCCTACGACGGCAAGCTCCGGGGACGGCCGGGAACGCAAGACCTTCAGTATTTCCTCTGCCGGGGAACCGCTTTTCACCGAACAGGAAACGGGGACAGTGAATTGCCCGGCCATGTCCTCGAGTCGTTCCTCGTGCGAAAAGTGCCATGCCGGGAAGCGGAATGAACCGAGCTTGCTTAAGGGGTAGGCCTCGAGATCTTCCACATACAGTAGATCGATGCCCGTTTTAAGGCGTTGGGCCAGGAACGACGCGGCCTTCCGTACTGCTTGAGAACGTCGTTTACCGGAGTCGGTCTGGTTCTCGATGTCGTCGGCAACTAAGATCGAACGTTGTGACATTTTTCGCTCCTTCCTGCGCCTTTACCTCAACTCATTACCTATCGCATGTCTCTTAAGATTATATCAAATTTTGCCCTATTTCCCGTGCGATGTCCTGCCGACACGGCGCGCCTTGCCCGCCGCGCCGCAGGCATTTTCGGGTTGACTCAAGAATATTTCCCGGTATAATCATGCCATGCGTGAGCTCATGAGGGGTGAAGAGTTCTACGACGGCACGGCGCTGCTCGGCGATCCGGTGCACGGATATATCACGTTCACCACTCCGCGCGCGTCTGGTGAAAAAACCGAGAAAGACCTGATCGACACGGCGTGGATGCAGCGCCTGAGGCAGATATACCAGCTGCAGAGCGCACGGTGGGTCTATCCTTCCGCGGAACACAGCAGGTTCCAGCACTCTCTCGGCGCCATGCAACTCGCGGGAAAGTTCGCGCGCCATCTCTATCCTTCTCTCAAAGCTGCTGTCAGCGACTGTCCCTCGGAACATTTCATCGAGGAGCTGCTCCGCGTCGCCGCGCTGCTCCACGACATCGGTCACGGCCCGTTCGGCCATTTCTTCGACGACAACTATCTTGAGCAGTTCGGACTGACGCACGAAAAGCTCGGCCAGCATATCATAAAGACCGAACTCGCCGAGATCATCAAGGCCGTCCGTCGAAGTCCTACGGGTGAGTTCGGCAAGGGCGAACGGCTGAACCCGGACCAGATCGCCTTCCTCATCGGCAAAGGGGCTGTTGCTTCGTCCAAACAACCGCGTTGGCTTCTCTTTCTCCAGCCGCTTCTTTCCGGTATCTACACCGTGGACAATCTCGATTATGTGCTGCGAGACGCCTACATGTGCGGCGTCGCTATCGGAGCGGTTGACGTAGAGCGGCTCATGTACTATACGTTCTTTACGGACAAGGGGTTGACGCTCCATAAATCCGGTCTCACGGCGCTCAACATGTTCCTGAATGCCCGGCTGTACCTGTACACGAACGTTTACTATCACCGCACCACGCGGGCCATTGACGAGCACCTCAAGGAATTGTTCAAGGACACGATGGCCGCGCTTTTTCCTTTTAATCCGGTAGAAAATCTTCCCCAGTATCTTGAGCTTACCGATTGGTCGCTCCTCGAAGCGGTCCGTAAATGGAGGACACGGGACAACGGATCCACTGCGGCGCTCGGCCGCGAGTGGGCAACGATCCTCTCCCGAGAGGTAAAATGGAAGATGGCGTACGACGTCACGCTCTCCATGAGGGCCTTTGAAAAAGGGAAGACCATTATCGATGCCGGGGAGCTCGTCAAACGGATCAAAAAGAACCTGCCGCAGAAGATCAAAGACATGCCATTCCGCGTGGACATGGCCAGCCAGGACCCGCGTCCCGTCAACCCGCTCATGATGGGAGAGCGCCAGATCTACGTCTTCAATCCTTCAACCCGCAAAGTGGAAAAAGAGCCGCTCAGGGATTTCTTCGACTACATCCCCGCGCGGGTAGTGCAGTGCCGGGTATTTACGCTGAACCACGACCACGACATCCTGCTCGCCGATATCGTGGAGAAGGTCCTGGGGATCCAGGAAGACAGCATCAAGACGAATGTCTGAACGCGCTCGTTCCCGGAGTATATTTTGCATGACGGCATGCAGGACAGGAGGTCGGGGTGGGGGCTACCATTAAACTAGAACGCAAGATCATTCTTGTGACCGTGGCTGCCGCCCTTGCGATCTGGGTCATGGATTCGCTGGTAGATGCATTCCTCTTCAAGCAGGGCGCCTTCTCCGACGTATTTTTCCTCAACGTGTCTCATCATGAGCTCTATTTCCGCTCTCTTTTTATGGCATGCTTCATTCTGTTCGGTCTGACGATCTCCCATATCGTAGCGAAACGCAACCAGGCCGAAGAAAAGCTCAATAAAAATTCCGCCGCCATGGAATCTTCAATGGACGGCATCGCCATATACAACAACGCGGGAGAATATCTCTATGTGAACCAGGCCTATGCCGCGGTCAACGGCTATGAGGGCCCCCGGGAGATCGTCGGCAAGACCTGTGATATCGCATACGAAGAACAGGAGTATCAGAGGATACAGCAACAGATCATGCCCACGCTGGAAAAGAGCAAGCGATGGCGGGGGGAGCTGGTTGCGCGCAGGAAGAACGGGAGCACGTATTTCCAGGAGGCGTCGATCACCATGCTCGAAGACGGAGGTCGCGTCTGTATCGTCCGCGATATAACCTGGCGCAAACGCAGCGAGGAGCGTCTGCAGCGTTCCGAGCGATTTCTCAATACCATCTTTGACAGCATCCGGGACCCCTTCTGTATTTTCGACAGCGACTTTAGGATCATCCGCGTGAATCAAGCCTACGCGCAACTGAAGAACAAACCGGTTGAGGAATTGATCGGCGCGAAATGCTACGAGGTCCTGGAAGGGCGGGACAGTATGTGCGAAGGGTGCGTGGTGGGCAAGACCTATCATTCCGCCGATCCCTGTGCCAAGGACAAACGGGTCGTGCTTCATGACGGGACGGAAACCTGGATGGAAATCTATACGTATCCCATCCTCGATGAAAGGGGAGCGGTTTCTCACGTTATTGAATATACGCGCGACATCACCGATCGAAAAAAATCCGA
The DNA here is from genome assembly GCA_963790205.1 of Nitrospirota bacterium. GTDB lineage: Bacteria > Nitrospirota > UBA9217 > UBA9217 > UBA9217 > CAWBNQ01. The sequence continues at coordinate 11,586 of CAWBNQ010000009.1, read as the reverse complement.
GGACGAGAAACGGCGCCTGATAGAAAAACTGGAACATCTTTCGAAGACCGACATGCTGACGGGTTTGATCAACCGGAGGGCGCTCACCGACAGTCTCGCTTACGAGATCGACCGCGCAAAGCGCTATAATTCGGACCTCGCCCTCATTTTGTTCGACGTCGATAATTTTAAGGCGATCAACGACTCCTACGGACACGACGTGGGCGACCGGGCCTTGCAAGCGCTTTCCGCGACGCTGAAGACCATCTTCCGGAAAACCGATATCGCGGGCAGGTACGGCGGGGATGAATTCATGCTCGATGCTGCCGGAGACCTCGATCAAGAGTGCGGAAAACCTAGCGGAGAAGCTCCTTTCCGCTGTTCGAGATACCAAGCTGCAGTTTCAGGACGACAAGTATATCCGAATGTCCGTGAGCATCGGGATCGCCGGACTGGACGTTGCGCGTGAAGGCGAGAACATAGATTCGTTCGTCAAGCGCGCAGACGACGCGATGTACGTTTCAAAACAAGGCGGGAAAAACCGGGTTTCCATCCTCAACCCCTGATCTCTGTCGTTCCTCCCTGTTCGACCCTATCACGCTTTATCTGCCGCTTCCGCTTTTCTTTTTGCTGCCCGGCGATGTCCTTGACCTTTCTGACGATCGCCTTCTGGGAGATCTCTTCGTACTCGAGAAGCTCTTCGGGTTTGCCGCTCTTCGGCATCTTTCTGACGGCGAGGGAATAGACCGGCGTCCGCTGTTCAGACAGCGCGCTTTTTACCGCTTCTCCGATCCCGCCTTCCGCAAAGTGGTCTTCAACGGTTATGATCACGCCGGTCTCACGGCCAGCGAGGGACAGTGTCCATTCATCGAGGGGTTTTACGCTATAGAGATCCAGCACGCGGACCAGGATATCGTTATTTTTCAGTTCTTCATAGGCCTTGAGCGCTTCATGCACCGTGATGCCCGCTGCCACGATGGTTGCGACGTCCTTCTTGCTCGATTTCAGCGTTTTACTCCCGCCGATCCGGAACACCTCGTCATTGTGATACAGGACCGGGGTATCTTTCCGCGTCGTCCTCAGGTATACGATCCCTTCATGTTGCGCGGATGCTTCGACGAGTTTTTCCGTAGAGACGGCGTCCGAGGGGTAGAGAACGACGCTGTCTAAAAGCGTCCTGAACATGGCGAGGTCTTCGAGCCCCATCTGCGACGAGCCATCCTCGCCGATGGAAACCCCGGCATGGGAACCGCAGAACTTTATGTTGGCGTGCGAGTGCCGGGACATTCGTATCTGGTCGAAGGCGCGCGTCAGAAAAGCCGCAAAGGTGGAGACAAAAGGGACCTTCCCGCGGATCGAGAGGCCGAGGGCCGTCCCGACCATATTCTGCTCCGCGATGAACATTTCGAAGAACCGCTCAGGATGCACGTCCTTGAACAGTTCCGCATAGGTAGAGTTGCTCACCTCCGCGTCAAGCACCACCATGTCCGGGAACCGGGGAGAGATCCGCGCCAGCGCGGTTCCATAGGCGTGTCTCGTGGATGCCGGCTTATCGGCGGGATAGGAGACCGAGCGGGCCATCTGTTTCGGCTGTTCCATCGGATGGAGGTCCTCGGGTTTGGGTATCTGACCCCGGACCGTCTTGTCGATCGGGGACAGTTCATCGAGCGCCCGGGCCAGTTCATCCTTCTTGAGCGGTTTACCGTGCCAGCCGTTCTTGTCCTCGATGAACGATACTCCCTTACCCTTCAGCGTTTTTGCAATGATCATGACTGGCCTGTCACCGGCCTCCAGCGCCTGTTTGTACGCGGTAAGGATCTGGGGAAGATGGTGGCCGTCGATCACGATCGGTTCCCAGCCGAAGGCCGACACCCGGTCCTTATACACGGAGAGGTCATGACCGTACATGGTCTCGCCGCGCTGGCCCAGCCTGTTCACGTCCATGATCCCGATGAGATTGTCGAGCTTATAATGGGCCGCGATCTCCATGGCCTCCCACTGCGAACCTTCGGCCATCTCGCTGTCTCCCAGAAGCACGATACGTGCGATAGGGGAGCTTGTCGAGATATTTTGCGTTCAATGCCATGCCGACGCCGATCGACAGCCCCTGTCCGAGCGAACCCGTGGCCGCCTCCGTATATCGGAATGCGGGGGTGGGATGTCCTTCCAGGGGGCTGTTGAACTTTCTGAAGCTCAAGAGTTCCTCTTCCGTGACCTTTCCTGCAGCGGCCCACAGCGAGTAGAAGAGCGGCGACGCATGACCCTTGGAGAAGATCAGCCGGTCATTGTTCGGATGACGAGGTTCGTCAAGATCATACCGAAAAGACCCGCCGAACAGGAGGCCTGTCATCAGATCTGCAGCCGACAGCGATGACGATGGGTGGCCCGACCCCGCCTCCGTGGTCATGATCAGGCTGTAGTAACGGATAAGCTTGGCGATGGATTCAAGATCGTTCATGCTACACCTCTTCTCTTATTTATATCAGGCTCTGTATCGTTTTCTGAATAATGGCAAGCAGCGGCCCGGGATACACGCCGAGCCAGACGAGCGCGATCGCAAGTACCGCGAGCATTGCGCTGCCCGAGCGTGAGAGCGCGGGCGGGGCTGAAACCCCTTCATCCGCGCGGGAATAGACGGCCACGACGATCCGTAGATAGTAGAACAGTCCCAGGGCGCTGTTGATCACGAGGACGATCACGAGGAACCAGAGCGCTGACCCGACGCCGGCGGCAACGACGTAAAATTTCCCGACGAATCCGGCGGTAAGCGGAATCCCGGCCAGGGAGAGCAACATAGCGGTAAAGACTCCTGCAAGCCACGGCCTGCGCCACGCAAGGCCCATGTAATCGTCCATGCTGTCGGCATCCCGGTCCTTATTCGAGAGCACAGTGACAACGCCGAAAGCACCGAGGGTGGTCACGAAGTAAGCAGTAAGATAAAATGCTGCGGCGCTTATCGCCATCGGACCGCTCGCGAGCAGCGTCACGAGGAGGTAGCCGAGATGAGATATGGAAGAGTACGCAAGGATGCGTTTCACGTTCCGCTGGAGCAGGGCGAACAGATTGCCGGCGAACATGGACGCGACGGCGATGACCGTGAAGACGATGAACAAGGACCGATGGGCGTGGATGTCGATGCGCGTGAAGTACCGTAAGACGAGCGCGAACACAGCGCCTTTGGACACAGTGGCGATAAAGGCAGTGACCGGAGCGGGCGCGCCTTCATAGACATCGGGCGTCCACATATGGAACGGGACCACGGCCAGCTTGAATCCCAGGCCGATGACGATCATCACGAGGCCGGCGGCGAAGGGAAGGCCATGTCCGCCTGACAATGGCGCGCGCAGGGCGATCTGCGCGAATTCCATGTTGCCGGTCTCAGCGTAGACAAGCGCCATGCCGAACAGGATGAACGCGGACGAAACTGCCGCCAGGATCAGGTACTTGACGCCCGCTTCGATGCTGCGGTCGCTGTGCCTGAGATAGGCGGTCATCGCGTAGAGCGACACGCTTAAGATCTCGATGCCGAGGAAGAACGAAACAAAATGCGTGCTTGCAGCAAGCACCGCAGTGCCGAGCGTCGCGAGCAGCAGCAGGAGATAGAACTCTTCGTGGTTCCCGCCCCGGATGCCGAGGTACGAGAATGCCAGCGCGGCCACGCTGAAGCTCGCGAAGAATATCAGCCCCATATAAAAAAGCGCGTACTGATCGATGATCAAGAGTGATGTTATCGCTCGAGGCGTTATCGAAGACGGAAAAGGGAGCGCAGCAGCTGCTAAAAGCAGGCCCGAGAGCGTCAATGCGGCAGTGAGCCCGTGGTGCCGATGGAAGGCGATCATCAGCATGACTACGACCGAGGTGACGGCAATAATGATGAGAGGAATGAGAGCTGTCATGTCCGCGGCGCTCATTTCGATCCTCCCTGCACTTCTGTAGGTTGCTGTCGTGCATCAATCGCGGTTGCGGGCGGCGTATCGATGCGCGATGCAGGCGCACGGAATTGGATCGAACTCAGGGCAGGGCTTGTGGCGTTCAGAAAAGGCCGCGGGTAGAGACCAAGCCAGAAAATGGCGATGACCAGGGCGGCCATGATCCCGGTTTCGCGCATCGAGAGATCATGCATGCTACAGACCCTTCGCGGCTCTCCGTGGAGGACGCGTTGGACCATCCAGAGCGAGTAGATCGCGGCGAAGATGAGCCCGGTAGCCGCGAATGCGGTTACGATAGCGCTCACGTGATAAGTTCCGAGCAGCACCATGAACTCTGCCACGAAGTTCCCGAAGCCCGGCAGCCCGAGGGAGGCCAGGCAGAAGACCATGCCCACGACGCTCAAGCGGGGGACCGAGGACCAGAGCCCGCCCATGCTGTCCATATCACGGGTATGAATGCGCTCCTGTATCATGCCGACGATAATGAACAGGGCACCCGTGCTCACTCCGTGCGCAAGCATCTGCATGACCGCCCCCTGCAACGCCGTCGAAGTTCCCGCGAAGATGCCGAGGAGCACGAACCCCATATGACTGACGCTGGTGTAGGCTACGAGTCGTTTGAGGTCGGTCTGGGCAAGCGCGAGCATTGCACCGTAAATGATGCCGATGACCGAGATGATCATGATCATTGGAGCAGCGGCCAGGACGGCTCCGGGGAACAGCGGCAACACGAAGCGCAGGAGCCCGTACGCCCCGGTCTTGAGCAGCAGCCCCGCGAGGATGACGCTCCCGGCCGTGGGCGCTTCCGTATGCGCGTCCGGCAGCCAGGGGTGGAAGGGCACCATGGGCAATTTCACCGCAAAGGAAATGAAGAACCCGAGCATGAGCCAGAAAGCTGCCTTGGGCGTCAGGGCGGTCCCGAGAAGAAGGGAATAGTCAAAGGTATAGATGCCCGTGTTGCTGCCGTGGATGAAGTAGAGACCGAGGATCGAGAGCAGCATGAGCAGGCCGCCCGCCTGGGTAAAGAGAAAGAACTTGAGCGAGGCGTAAACACGGTTCTCGTGTCCCCAGATGCTGATCAGGAAATACATAGGCACGAGCATGAGCTCCCAGAAAAAATAGAACAGGAACAGGTCCAGGGAGAGGAATACGCCGAGGATGCCGGAAAGGATCGCCATGAGGTTCATATGGAAAAACCCTACGCGTTCGCGGATCTCGGTCCAGGAGCAGAGAACGGATATCATGCCGAGGAAAAGGGTGAGTGCCACCATCACCAGACTGAGGCCGTCCATGGCGAGGTGAAAGCCGATGCCGAGCTGGGGGATCCAGGGCGTGCTCAATTCAACCAGCCAGGTGCCGGAACCGGGCATGGTCTGCGATGATCCCGACCAGAACAATGCCAGCAATATGCTGTCTATTGCGAGCGCGACGAGGGATATCCATCGGGCCGCCGACGCGTTCTTCCCGGCAGCGAACCAGGCAAGCAAGCCGCCTATAAGCGGTATGATGATCAACCATGCAAGGATCATTGGGTTGCTCTTCTCACGTTATTCTTCAGCGTTCATTGAATCAAGAGGCTTCTATTCTAATGAAAGATCAGCACTATGCCGAGAAAGATTACGGCACCGACGGCGATGCCCGCGGTGTACCAACGAATACTGCCTGTTTGCGTAGAACTTAGAACAGAGTGCGCAGAGCGATTGAATGCGGCGATCCACGCATATCCGAAATCGACAACATCAGCCTTGTTCACGCGCACCGCCCAAAGAAAGGGCCGGACAACGAGCGCATCATACAAACGGTCAAAGCCCCAGCCCGAGGACCAGAAGCGATGAAGCGCAGCGCACGCACGATTCTGAACGACTTGATCCGCCAGTTGGGGTCTTCGCAGGAAGATCAGATACGCAGTTAAAATGCCGGCAAGAGACACGAGCGATGCTATGACCTGGAACGTCAACTCGTTCCCGCCTTCGGCGCCGGGCATCGCTGTTGTTGCCGGGAAAACAGGCCGCAAGAAGCTGGAAAAATAAGGAATGCCGCCGAGCGTGTCCGGCAGCTCAACGAACCCCCCGATGATAGAAAAGAGTGCGAGGATGACGAGCGGCAGCATCGAGAGGGCGCCGGGCCTCCAGCTGACGTCCAATTTTGATTCACCGAAGAACGTGATAAAGACCATGCGGAACGTGTAGAGCGACGTGATGAACGCACCTGCAAGACCGGCCGCCCAGAGCCAAGTGCCGCACGCGCCCGAGGCTCAATGCGCTCCACAAGATAAGGTCCTTGCTGTAAAATCCTGCGGTCACGAGCGGCAAGGCAGAGAGCGAGGAGGCGCCGATAAGAAATGTCCAGAACGTGAGCGGCAGCTTGTTGCGCAGCCCGCCCATTTTGAACATATCATGCTCGTGGTGCTGCGCCAGGATCACGACGCCGGCAGCGAGGAACAGGAGCGCCTTGAAGAATGCATGCGTCAGGAAATGGAACATGGCCGCGGACCATGCGCCCACGCCGAGGGCGAGGAACATGTAGCCGAGCTGGCTTATCGTCGAATACGCAAGGACCCGCTTTATGTCCTTCTGCGTCAGGGCGCTGAATCCCGCGAGCAGCAGGGTCGCGGCGCCGATCACGGCGACCATGAGCTGCACCGAGGGAGCAAGCGCAAAGAGCACGTGCGTCCGGGCGATCAGGTAGACGCCCGCGGTCACCATGGTCGCGGCATGGATCAGGGCGCTCACCGGCGAGGGGCCGGCCATGGCGTCCGGCAGCCATGTCTGGAGCGGAAGCTGGGCGGATTTTCCCACGGCGCCGCCGAGCAGCAGCGCCGAGGCAAGGACCGCCATCGTGCGAGCCGGGCTGCCACTGCCTCGACGCATTCTGCATCAGCTCCTGGATATTGAGCGTGCCGAGATTCGTGAAGAGCAGGAAAAGACCGAGCGCCATGGCCGTGTCTCCGATGCGGGTCACGATGAAGGCCTTGCGCGCCGCAGCGCCGTTGGCCGGGTCTTTATACCAGAAGCCGATCAGAAGATAGCTGCAGAGACCCACGCCTTCCCATCCGAGATAGAGCAGCAGCAGGTTATCGGCAAGCACGAGGATGAGCATGGAACTGACAAAGAGGTTCATGTAAGCGAAGAAACGGCTGTATCCTTCCTCGTCCAGCATGTGTTCGGCCGAATAGACGTGGATCAGGAACCCCACGACGGTGATCACCAGCGCCATGACGAGTGAAAGCGGGTCGAGCAAAAAAGAGATGGTCGGCGCATAACCGTCGAACTGCATCCACGTCCAGAGGACCTGGGTGAAGGCATGACCCGGCGGCGGCGCGCTCATGAATCGGATGAAAGCAAGGATCGTGATAACAGCGGACAGCCCCACGGAACCCGCACCGATCGAGGCAATGGCAGGCTTCGAAAGACGCCGGCCCATGAAGGCCAGGATAAGGAATCCGGCTAGGGGAAGGGCAGGTATGAGGAAAAGTAATTAGTTCATGGTTCAGTGTGGAACAATTACCCTTTCATCGTAGACGCAGCGTCGGCATCGAGTGTCCGAAAACTGTGATAGAACTGCAGAACAAGTGCCAGGCCGACGGAGACCTCGGCCGCAGCCATCGTAAGAATGAAAATGAACATGATCTGGCCGTCGACCTGTCCCCAGCGCGCGCCGGCGACAACGAACGCAAGGCCTACGGCGTTCAGCATGATCTCGACGGACATAAGCATGAACACGATGTTCCTGCGCGCGAGAACGCCGCGAGTCCGAGCGCGAACAGGATCGCCGCAAGGATGAGTCCGTGTTCCATGGGTACGTTTGTGACCATATCAACTCCTCATTATCTCCGCGTCTCTCCGCAGTCACTGCTAATGCTTATGCGGCCTGCCCAGATGGTACGCGCCGATCAAGCCTGCCAGGAGCAGCATGGACGCGAGTTCCACGCCGAGGACATACGGTCCGAACAGAGCGATCCCGACCTGCTGGGGGCCGATCAAACTTGCCGTATACAGTCTTGCGCGATCAGCCGTGAATACATACGATGAGCTCTGCGGCGAGAACAACCATCAGGATCGATGGCCCTATCCATATTCCCGGGCTCAACAATTGTGATTCCTGCTTTGCCGCCTGTGCGCCGAGGTTCAGCATCATGATGACGAACACGAAAAGGACCATGATGGCCCCGGCGTAGACGATCACTTCGAGCGCCGCCACAAAAGGCGCGCCGAGGAGGAAAAAAATAAGAGCCACGGCCAGGAGCGAGACGATCAGGTACAGAAGCGCGTGCACCGTGTTCGTCCTGGTGATGACCATGAAGGTGGAAACAACGGCCACGATTGCGGATATGTAGAAACAGATGAGTTCATCTCTCGCCTCAGGGCAACAGGGATTTCACGTCGACCGGTTTATCCTCGTTCTCCGCCTCGCCCTTGTCCTTCCCCTTGATAGACAAACCGGCGACCCGGTAAAAATTATAATCATGATACTTGCCCGGGCCGCTGATGAGCAGGTCTTCCTTTTCGTACACCAGGTTCTTTCGTTTATATTCGCTCATTTCGAAGTCGGTCGTCAGCTGGATGGCATACGTTGGGCATGCCTCTTCGCAGTATCCGCAGAAGATGCAGCGCGAAAAGTTGATGCGGAAGAACTCGGGATACCGGCGCCCGTGATCGTCCTCCGTGGCCTGGAGCGAGATGCAGTCGACCGGGCATGCCGCTGCACAGAGGTAGCATGCCACGCAGCGCTCCTGTCCGTCGGGGTCGCGGGAGAGGATGATCCTGCCGCGCCACCGGGGAGGGATATAGGGCCGCTCCTCGGGGTACTGGATCGTAACCCGTTTTCGGAACATGGTCATGAAGACCGTCCAGATCGTTTTGAGTATGCTGTACATAAGCGTCGTTAATGTTTTCTCAATAGAATAACTGCCCCTGTTACCAACAAGTTCAACAGTGAAAGCGGCAAAAAGATCTTCCAGCCGAAGGACATGAGCTGATCATACCGCGGCCGGGGAAGCGAAGCCCGGAGCAGGATGAAAAAGCTGATGAACACGAGCGTCTTGATCAGGAACCACGCGAGCGGCGGCAGAACAGGCCCCAGCCAACCTCCGAAAAAAAGCGCGACCGTGAGCGCCGAGATGAGCGCGATGCCGAGATATTCGCCGACGAAGAACATGCCGAACTTCATGCCTGAATATTCGGAATGATACCCGGCCACCAGTTCGCTCTCCGCTTCGGGCAGGTCGAACGGGAGCCGGTGCGTCTCGGCAATGCCGGCGATAAAGAAGATGACCAGGCCGATGAACTGCGGCACAGCGAACCACATGTGGCGCTGCGCTTCGACGATTACGCGCAGATTAAAGGAACCCGCCAGCATAACCACTCCCATGAGCGAAAGTCCCATAAATACTTCATAGCTCAGCATCTGCGCCGATGCCCGCAGGCCTCCCAGAAGGGAATACTTGCTATCCGACGCCCAGCCGGCCAGGGCCACACTATATACGCCGAGGGAGGACATGGCCAGGAAGAAGAGCAGTCCGATATTCAAGTCCACGACCTCGATCCCGGGCGCAAAGGGGATGATGGTGTAGGACATGAGCACGATGACGACGATCACTGCCGGCGCGATGATGAATACCGCCTTGTCCGCAAAGGGCGGTATCCAGTCCTCCTTGGTGAAAACCTTGATCATGTCGGCCACGACCTGCAGGATGCCGAACGGACCCACGCGGTTCGGCCCGTACCGGTCCTGCCAGAGCGCCAGGAGCCTCCGCTCGTACCAGATCAGGCCTCCTCCCACGGAAAGCACCGCGATCAGGATGCTGAAAAGTATTATCAGATGCAGGATGATGTCGTTCATTTGGAAGATACCTTTTTGATCTTACAATACACGGGAGCAGTAACGCTGAATGCCATCGCAGTCCCGGCATAGAGGCCAACCGTACCTGCCGGAAGGTCTGACACGATCCTTGCCTTGAATTGCTGATCCATATCTGCAAGCAATACTTCTATCATGTCCGCGTCCTGTACCCCGATGCGCGAAGCATCTGCTGAATTGAGCAAAGCATAGGGTTTCGGCGCACGCTCTGCGATGCCGGGAGAGAGCATACTCAGCTCTTCCGATCCGAAAACTTCAAAGAGGGAGACGATAAGCCACTCAGTTGTTTTTGGCCGGAAGGCTTCGGGCGTGACGATGGAATTTGGCGTCTTTACCGTCAGTGACGGTTCGATCAATCTGCCGGCCGGAGCTCCGCCTTTGAGCGGACCGGCGACTTCCTGCTGAAATTTGTTCAACGCCTGGACGGAATTCCATCCGGGCGACCAGTAGCGCGGGACCAGAGGCGCGGGCGGCAGGCCGTCGCTTCCTTCCATTGAGAACGAGAGAGGGGAGTCGGGATCATCCGGAGGCTTGGGTTCGTGCATGGTGATGTTCGCAAGCACGGCCGTCCGGCCGCTGTAACGATGGGGCTGGCGCGGCACTTTTTGTCCGGATATCCGAAAATCCGCACGCGGCGCGATATCCTGTATGGGTTTTAACACCGGAAATGCCGCTGCCACGGCAGTCGCGATATCGTCAAGCGTATTCCAGGCGATCGCTTCGTTACGACCCGATGTCGTGATTATATCACGGATCCATTTCCAGCTCTCCCGCACGTCGTGATTCGGCGAGAAGACCTGATAAAATCGCTGTGCCCGGCCTTCGTTGTTCACCAGGGTGCCGTCGGATTCCGAGAACGTTGCGGCAGGCAGGGCCACTTCCGATCTCGACGATGTCGCGTTGATGAGATGATCGATGCTAATGACGTGTTTCGCCTTGCTCAGGAATGTGTTGACGGTTTTTTCGTCGCCCCTGCGAAAGAGATCGTTTTCGAGAATAATGACGGTATCGGTCTCGCTGCTTTGACTCTGTCCCTGAAGGAGCGAAGGAGACGTAAATAAATCTTCGAGACTCTTTCCGCCCATGAGTCCCGCGCCCATGCTGTTGCACTCCGGAACAACGTAACAAAGGGCTGCCTGCTTACTGCCTTCGCACAGTGCCTGTGCTACATCAGCAGCGGCTTGGATCAGCGCATCACTGCCGCGCCGCCCAGGACATCGATCCGTACCTCGCCTACCGGCGGATTCGGCCGGTCCATTCGGTCTGGCGCGGAGATGGGCCTCTACCAGCGGGGCCTGCGGAGCTTCAACGAATCCGTTGCGTCTTGAGCAGCGAGTATTTCGGTGGCGATTGCGTCAATTGCCATACGTTCTGCCATCACGCACCGAGACGATGCTCATCAGCACGCACGCAGCAAACAGTACACCAGCGCGGCCCTGATCGTCCACGACGGGGCCGTGGAGAAGGTCGCCCACTTCAAAAATCTCTGCGCCATTCCCGCCTGACCCCGGCCCATGCCTATTCCGTGTCTCGTGCGGGGACGACGAGGGCTTCCGCGATCTCGCGGGAAGGCGCTGGCAGCCGGACCAGGAATTTCTTCCGGGTGAAACCTGGGGGTGGACGAGTTGGGGAAATGACTTCGAAAACATTCCCAACGATCTGGCGAGCTGCGGATATTCCATGACACCCGTGCGCGGCACCGACATCCCGCAACTCTACCGCACCTACCGGTTCGGCAGGCACCGGCTAAAATACCATTTCCGCCTCGATCACCGGAAGCTATTGCTCCGCCTCCATTTCACCGAGCCGTGGTTCGGCG
>CAWBNQ010000008.1:0-289020 GCA_963790205.1 Nitrospirota bacterium | reverse complement strand
TCCATCAGGAACTTCAGGATATTCAGGGCGTTGTAAGATGATCTGGAAGTTCGTCTTGCCCGGGTGCTTGCCGGCCTGGATCATCTGCTCTTCGGTGATGGAGCTTACGAGCCCATTTCCGGGCTCGATGAACTTGACGCCGGCCAGCGCGAGGTTCCCGTTCACCAGCTGATACATGGCGGCCTGCTGGTCGGGGTTCTCTCCGTAGCGCAGGCCCTTCTCGATCAGTTCCCCCGTGCTTTCGTCGGCCAGCTTCCAGGACCTCTTCCGGTACACCAGCTTCTGGTCCCCAAAGAGAATGGTCATCTCGGACGGGAAATTATTCAGCCATGATGGTCTTGTACATTTCTTTGATATTGGACATGGAACCTCCTTGAATTAGCACAGTCGATAGTCGATCGTCGTCAGTCATCAGTCAAAAGCGAAGAAACAGATGTTGCTTTTTGACCATCGACTGACGACTGCCGGACTGACGACTTTAATTTCAAACCTTATCCGCGGCCTTCTGCCCGAGCAGGCCCGAGGGACGGAGAATAAGCGTAATAATGAGCACCAGGAAGGCAAAGGCGTCCTTGTACGCGCTCGAAATATAGCTCGCGCAGAAGTTCTCGATGAGCCCGAGCATGAACCCCCCGAGCATGGCGCCGGGGATGCTGCCGATCCCGCCGAGCACCGCGGCGGTAAAGGCCTTGATGCCGGCCAGATAGCCCATAAAAAAATGCACCACTCCGTAATAAAGCGTGACCATAACGCCTGCAACGGCGGCGAGCGCCGAACCGATCATAAACGTTATGGAAATGACCTGGTCGATGTTTACCCCCACGAGACCCGCCATGATCCGGTCCTGCGATGTGGCGCGCATGGCTTTGCCTAATCGTGTTTTTTTAACAAAAAGATGAAGGGCGATCATGATCAGTATCGATCCGCTCAGAATAAAGACCTGTACCGGAGATATATTGGCCCCGAAGAGGGTAAACCCTTCCGAGGGGAGCATGGGCGGGAGTTCTTGTTGTCCTTGCCCTGGGTCAGCATGACGATGTTCTGCAGGATGATCGACATGCCCACGGCGCTGATGAGCGGCGCGAGCTTCGTTGCGTTCCGGAGCGGCCGGTAGGCAATACGTTCGATGGCCGCGCCGTAGACAGCGCAGAAGGCCATGGACACGAGTACCGTTATCAGGAGAGAAAGTGTCAGGCTGTAAGCCGGCAGCCCCAGATACGTGAGCGCGCCGAGCACGATGATCCCCAGGTAAGCCCCGAGCATATATACCTCGCCGTGGGCGAAGTTGATGAGCTGGAGAATACCGTAGACCATGGTATATCCGAGAGCGATGAGCGCGTACACCGCGCCCAGGGCCAGGCCGTTTATGAGCTGTTGAGTGAACATGATTAAAGAACCGAGGTTATGAAATTGAGAAGACACGAAAAAAATGTGCGAGGTACCTCTTATTTTCCCATCTTCTTACCTTCTCACCGTCTGAACTAATACAAACGCAGTAAATATTGTTACACTTTAACCATACTTTATGTTATTCTGGGGGCATGAAAACATCCCCTGCAAGCCCAATAAAGGTGTCCAAAGAGCAATTGCTGGCCCTCGCAGAGAAGGTGCCAGGAGCTTGGATCGGCATAAAGATAGCTACCCTCCTCTTGGTAATGGAGGGTCAACGACCGGGGTGGATCTCAGAAGTCCTAGGCCAGACCCGGATGAACGTAAACCGCTGGACGCGGGCGGTAAACAAGGACGGAGTAGAAGCCCTTGTCCCGAAAAAGCAGTCAGGCCGTCCAGTTCGGATGACTCCTAAGATCGTAGCTCAGCTAGAGCTTCAACTGGAGGAATCGCCCCAGAAGTTCGGCTTAAATCGTATTCGATGGGATGGCCCCACTTTGGCAACTCATTTACAGCGCCAGTTCGGGATAAAGCTGAAAGTCCGTCAGGCCCAATACTGGATGCATCAACTTGGGTATCGGTTAAAGCGAGCCAATCACGTTTATCTCCAGGCAAAGGCAGAAAGACGCGAAGAAGTTTGCCAGGAGCCTAAAAAAAACTCAAAACGCTGGGTCCTAAAGAAACTGTGGTTTTTCAGGACGAATGCGGTTTTACTCTGCACCCTCGGCTTGGCCGCGGCTGGGCGCTCATCGGGAAACGGTTGAAAGTGCCGACAACCAGCCAGCATCAGAAACGTTTGAATGTTTCCGGCTGGGTGGCTCCTCTTCTGGCTCGTGCCGGCGTCATCCAAACGGAACGTGGCAACCGAGAAGGTTTTCTCAAAGTGCTGCGGCACCTTTATAGCCAGCTTCGTGGCTACACTATCTGGCTGTATGTTGACCGAGCTCGTTGGCATAGGGGTGACCCAATCCGGGAGTTTCTCAGAAAGCATAAACGACTCCGGATTGTGTACTTACCACCATATCAGCCTGCCTTGAATATGCAGGAACGCATATGGCGCCAGATTCGCTATGAATCAACTACCAACCGGTGGTTTGATAACCTTGACGCAATCTGGGCAACGGTCCAAAGGACGCTTGACTCGTGGTCAAAGCACAAAGTCAGGCGACTTTGTAACATTACTTAGTGCGTTTGTATTAGTGCACTTCCACGAACTTCCCGTCCTTGACCTGCCAGATCACGTAGGGCGCTTTAGTAACATCGCCGTTCTTGTCAAAGGAGATGTCCCCGAATGCCCCGTGGAACGTGGTCTTCGATATGTACTCCGCGAGTTTGGCGCCGTCCGTTGTGCCCGTCTGCGCGATCGAGGTGAGGATGATGTTTGCAGCGTCGTAGGCGTAAATGGAATAGGGGCCGGGCTCCCCGTAGCGGGCCTGGTAATGATCGATAAATGCTTTTGCGGAGGGCAGCCCCGCCGGCTCCCTGCCGAAGGTCACGTACGTCCCGTCTGCGGATTTGCCGGCTATGCTGATGAGGGTGGGATCGAATACGCCGTCGCCGGTGACCATGGGAATGTTCAGCCCCACTTCCTTTGCCTGCCGCACGAGCCTGCCCGCCTCGGGATAGATCCCTCCGAAGAAGTAGAGGTCGGGCTTGCCTTCCTTGATCGTCGTGAGCACGGCCTTGTAATCGGGGTCCCCCTGGATGATGCCGCCGTAATAGACCACCTGGACCCTGTCGCCCAGGGCTTTCTTGAAATAATCCGCCAGCCCCTGGCCGTAGGCCGTTTTATCATGGATGACGGCGACCCTCCTGGGGCGAAGCGTCTTGAGGACAAATTCGGCCGCCACCCTGCCCTGCTGGTCGTCCGTCCCGCAAACACGGAATACCTGCTTAAATCCCTGGAGCGTAAGTTGCGGGTTCGTTGTGGCCGGAGAGATCATGACGATGTTCGCGTCATTATAATATTTTGAGGCGGGAATGGAACAGCTCGAGTTCCAGTGGCCGACGACGGCCGTTACCTTCTCGTTAATGAATTTGTTCGCTATGGAAACAGCCTGTTTGGGATCGGCCTGGTCGTCACCCGCAACCAGGACGATCTTCTTTCCCAGAACGCCGCCCTTTGCGTTCCATTCGGCAACGGCAAGCTCGGCGGCATTCTTAAGGTCCATCCCCATCTTGCTCTGGCTGCCCGTCATGGGGCCGGCCGCGCCGATCTTGATAACATTTTCATCCTGACGCGCGCACGCGGACAGAACGAGAACCGTTACAAGCAGGACGAACAGATAGTTGACTATTTTGCGCATCGTCAGTTCCCCCTTGTTTCCACTTCTGAACTCTTCATCACAGAGAGCAGCTCTTCCGCCGCTCGTTGAATATCGGGCTCGGAAAGTATCGCCGATATCACCGCGACGCCATCAGCCCCGGCCCTCATAACGTCCTGAACATTTTCATGAGTAATGCCGCCGATCGCAATGACCGGGATGGGAACCGCCCGCTTGATATCGACGATACGGGCGCATCCCTGCGCTTCTCCCGCGTTCTTGGTTGCCGTCCGAAATACGGGACCGAATCCGATGTAGTCAGCGCCTGCAGCCAAAGCGGCCCGCGCCTGTTCCACACTGTGTGTCGATATCCCGATGAGTTTATCCCCGCCGAGCACTATTCGCGCAGATGCTATCGGCAGATCGTCCTGACCCAGGTGCACGCCGTCGGCGCCGACCGCGGCGGCGATGTCCGCATGGTCATTTACGATAAACAGCGCGCCTGATTCTGACGCCATCAAGGCGAGCCGCAGGGACGTTTCATAAATGTCCCTTCTCGTGCCGCTCTTGTTCCGGTACTGAAAGAACCTGATGCCCGCCGCGAGCGCGGAGGCCATGGCCCGCTCGGCCGGGGTCCGGAGCCGGTCCTGGTCCAGGATCAGACAGATTCCCTTGAGATTACTTGGCCGGATTGTAGTATCGCTCCATGAATTTCGTCGAAATATTCCCCTTCTGGAAATCGGGGTCCGCAAGGATCTTCTTGTGCATGGGGATCGTTGTTTTCACGCCCTCTATGATAAACTCATCAAGCGCGCGTTGCATCCTGACGATTGCTTCTTCCCTCGTTTCAGCATGCACGATCAGCTTCGCTATCATGGAATCATAATAGGGAGGGATCACATACTGGGTATACGCGGCGGTTTCCACCCGGATGCCCAGGCCGCCCGGCGGGTTGAAGGCCGTTATGGTCCCCGGCGAAGGGGTGAATTTGTCCGGACACTCGGCGTTGATCCTGCATTCAATGCTGTGCCCCTTGATCTTGATGTCATTCTGCGTGAAGGAAAGCGGCAGCCCGGCCGCAACGCGAATCTGTTCCTTTACGAGATCGATGGCCGTTACCATTTCGGTCACCGGGTGCTCGACCTGGATACGCGTGTTCATCTCCATGAAGTAGAACTTCCGGTCCTCATCCATGAGGAACTCGATCGTGCCGGCGTTCCGGTACCGGACCGTCCTGGCGATCGCAACGGCCATCTCGCCCATTTGTTTCCGGAGCGCTGCGTCCACGATGACCGACGGCGCTTCCTCGATCAGTTTCTGGTGCCTGCGCTGGATGGAGCATTCCCGTTCCCCGAGGTAGACCGTGTTGCCCTTCTCGTCGGCCATTATCTGAATTTCGATGTGGCGGGGCTGAAGGATGTACTTTTCGATGTAAACGTCGGCGTTGCTGAACGCCGCGAGCGCCTCGGCCTGGGCCATGACAAAGGCATTGGCGAAGTCGGACTCTTCCATTACTACGCGCATGCCCTTGCCGCCGCCGCCGGCCGCCGCCTTGACGATCACCGGGAAGCCGAGTTCGCGCGCAATCTCGATGGCGCTGCTCTCTTCGGTCACGACGCCGTTGCTGCCCGGCAGTACCGGCACGCCCGCCTTCTGCGCTGTTTCCCGGGCCTTGGCCTTGTCGCCCATGAGTTTTATGCTCTCCGGGCTCGGTCCGATGAACCGCATCCCGGTGGAATTGCAGATCTCGGCAAAGCTCGCATTTTCCGCCAGGAAGCCGTACCCCGGATGAATGGCCTCGGTATCGGTGATCTCGGCCGCGCTGATGATGCTCGGAACGTGCAGATAGCTGTCGGAACTCTTGGGCGGCCCTATGCAGACGCTCTCATCGGCGAACCGCACGTGGAGCGAATTGGCGTCTGCGGTGGAATGCACCGCGACGGTCTTGATGCCCATCTCCTTGCAGGCCCGTATGATGCGGAGCGCAATCTCGCCGCGGTTGGCGATCAATATTTTCTTAAACACTCAAACACCTCAATAACTACCATTCAAAGGAAAGCTCAAATCCCAAACGGACGTATTGCAGGTCTGGATTGTGAACTTTGGATTGCTCCGACCGGTGCGGAGCTATGCCGACTCGATCACAAAAAGCGGCTGGCCGTATTCCACGGGCTGGCCGTTCTCAATGAGGACCTGAACGATCTTCCCCGAGGCCTCGGACTCGATCTCGTTCATAAGCTTCATCGCCTCGATGATGCAGAGCACTTGCCCTTTTTTCACGATATCGCCGACCTCCACGTACGCCGGCTTGTCCGGCGAACTGGAGCGGTAGAACGTGCCCACGATGGGAGAGGTCACCTTGACATGGTTTGTTCTGGCCTGCTCAACGGGCTTATCTGCGGCCGGCGCCGGGGTCTCTACGATGGCGGGAGCAACGAACGTGGCGGGCGGATATTCCATGCGCGGCATGGCGGGATGGAAGGTAACGTCCCCGCCCTTCCTCAGCCTCACCTTCACACCGGAACGCTCGATCTCCAATTCCGAGATGTCGGTATCCTTCAGCATCTCTATCAGTTCCCTGAGCTCTTTCAAGTTCATGATTACTCCTTTTCCGCGCTGCAGTAGTGATGGTGATCGAGGCTTACTTCTTGACCCGCTCGATAAAGGTTCCCGTACGCGTGTCTACCTTGATCACATCGCCTTCATTCAGATAGAAGGGGACCTTGACGACGGCTCCTGTCTCCAATGTGGCCGGCTTCGACCCCCCCGACGCGGTATCCCCGCGCACCCCGGGATCGGTTTTAGCGATTGCGAGCTCTACGAACATCGGCAGATCGACATTAATGGGTTGTCCCTTATGATAGAGGACCTTGATCTCCATGTTCTCTTTGAGATAATTGATGCTGTCGCCGAGCTGCTTCTCGCTCATGGATACCTGCTCGTAGCTGGTCGTGTCCATGAATATGCGGTCCTTGTCCGCCGCATAAAGATACTGCATGGTCTTTTCCTCCAGCTCCGGCACGTCGACTTTTTCACCGGCTCTGAATGTCTTATCGGTTACGTTACCCGATTTGAGGCTCTTAAACTTGGTCCTCACGAACGCCCCGCCCTTACCTGGCTTCACGTGCTGAAACTCCACAATGACATAGGGCTCACCATCGATTTCAATTTTCAAACCATTCCTGAACTCAGTCGTAGATACCGGCACCTTGTACTACCTCCCTTTCATCATCGACAACAAGATCTTATGTTTGCAAAACGTAAAAATCGTTCCCCGTCAGGTCCGAGGGGGCCGCGGAGAAAAACTTTTTATTGTAATCGCACAATTCAGTGTCCCCTGCGTTCTCTGCGGTAAAACTCGAGGTCTTCTGATTGCCGACTGCTTCTATAACCGCTTCAATCCCTCCAGCTCTCTCGGCAGTGTGGTCAGAACCTTCGCGCCCTTTTCCGTAACCAAAACCATGTCCTCGATCCTGACGCCGCCCCAACCGGGGATATAGACGCCGGGCTCAACGGTGAATATCATGTCCTGTTCCACCTGGTCCCGCGACAGCGGCGAAATTGACGGCCCCTCATGCACCATGAGACCAATACCGTGACCGGTGCCGTGTCCGAAATTATTTCCCTGGCCCGCTTTTTTAATCGTGTCCCGCGCCTCGGCATCCACCGATTTACCGCTCGCTCCGGGGCGTACGCTCTGTATTGCCGCGGCCTGGGCCTTCAGAACAAGGGCATGAATTTCACGTTGCCGCGCCGTCGGCCTGCCGACACAGATGGTCCGTGTGATATCGCAAAAATATCCGTCTGCCTCGGCGCCGAAGTCGACGGTCACGAGATCGCCTTTTTTGATGCGACGGTCCGTCACGGCGGCATGCGGCATGGCGCCGTTTTTCCCCGATGCGACAATGGTATCAAAAGCCGCTTTGCGGGCGCCCTTTTCCCTCATCAGGACTTCAAGCATGAGCGCGAGGCCCCGCTCGCGGGCCCCGGGGCGTATATATCTTTTCAATTCCCGGAAAGATTCTTCCGCACGGCTGATCGCCTTGCGGATGCTCACGAGTTCCTGCCTGTCTTTCCGCTGCCGAAGCTCGCTCACGAGGTCCCGGTGCCCTTTGAGTGTCAGCCCCTGTTTCCGGAGTTTCTTCAGGCCGTCCATGGTGAGCGAGGACTCATCGAACCAGAGCATACCCACGCCCGCCCGGTTGGCTGCTTCCCTGAGCGCCGCGGGAAAATCCGTCTTCTGGATCAAAATAGACGTGCTGGAGGTTTCCTTATGCGCCTGCAGTTTGTAACGAAAATCCGTGATCAGCTGCGGCCTGCCTGAAGCTACCAGAACAGCGCCCGCAGATCCGGTAAACCCGGTAAGGTAACGAACGTTCTCGCGCCTGGTCACGAGGAGCGCTCCGAGGCCATCCGCGTTCATAAGCTGTCTGAGCCCGTCGATACGGGCCGTTCCCGGTTTCTTCATCACTGTTTCTTTCCGCCCTTGTTCACGTGTGCGGCTGCCGCCCGGAGCGCAAGGAGGTAACTTTCCGGACCGAAGCCCGTGATCTGGCCGACGGCCACGCCGGAAATATAGGAGTGCTTCCTGAACTCCTCGCGTTTATAAATATTGGAGATATGGGCCTCGATCGTCGGGATGCCCGTCGATGAAATAGCGTCCCGGAGCGCAACGCTCGTATGGGTATAGGCGCCGGGGTTGATCACGATCGCCTGGTGCTCTCCCATGGCGTCCTGGATCTTCTGCACCAGTTCTCCTTCATGGTTCGACTGGAAGAACGACACCTCAACGCCGAGTTCCGCTGCGAGCGCCGTAAGACGCCTGTTGACATCATCAAGCGTGAAGGTCCCGTAGATGTCCGGCTCGCGCTTTCCGAGAAGGTTCAAATTCGGCCCGTGAATGACCAGTATCTTCATGATGCCCCCATAGAAAATAAAAAACTGCCTGAGGCAGTTTCCGAAATGACCGTGGACGGCGGAACTTACACGCTAGAACTCTTTGAGCAGTTTGGGCACCGACATCCTGAGGAGAAATCTCCCCTTGCCGAAGTTCCCATCGGGCCCGATTATGAGAACAAAAAAATATTCGTCATTGAGCCGGCGCAGCATGATCATGGCCTTGTCCGCGATGACCGTCACTTCCTTGGTCGATCCGAGGTGCACCGCCTGCGAGCCCCGTTCGATCTCTTTGAGAAGCGCGGAATATTCCACGGTCATGGACTGGATATCCAGGTCGCTGTTCAGCGAATACTCTTCCACCGGAATGCCGTCGAGCCCGACAATGAGAGCGCCGAGCGCCCCTTCCGTACCGTTTACCACTTCTTTCAAGATGTCGGAAAAGGGCATTTATTTCTCCTTCATGATATGCTGAAGCCAGTTTTCCAGCCGATCAATGGTCTCTTTCCTGCCTGTTACCAGCGACTTCCTCGGCCGGGCGATATTCGTCCCGGTTTTCCCGGCAGCGAGTTTCTCATCAGCGGTCTTGCCGAAGGTTTCTTCGGCACCCTGCGGCGGCGCCCCGGCAGGCGGCACATACTCTGCCGGTTCAAATCCAGCGCCAAACTGTTTTGGCTGCCCGGACGCCGGGCTTGAAAGAGGTCCCTTTTTCTTGCGCTCCGGCGGCTGAGCCGGTGAATTCCATCGGCCTGGAGACTGCGACAGCTCGCTTTCCCCGGAAGGCGGCGGCACGTACTCATCAAAAAATCCCGGGGCCATATCCGCAGCCGGCATCTCCGGCGGTGCGGGACTAGTTGCAAGATCTTCCGGGACCGCGAGGGGTCCGGCTTCAGCCTCCGGCTCGGCCGCAGGAGCAATCTCGGCAGCCATGGCCCTTACGTTGGCCAGTTTGTTTTTCAACCCCTGGCTGTTGGGGTTATCGACGAGCATGCGCTCATAGATATCCACTGCTTTTTCAAAAAATCCTTGCGATATATAAAGCTCAGCGAGCGTATCGGTGGTGAAATCATCGGCCTGTTTGTCCGGCTCCTCGGCAAACACTGCCGGCGTCTCGCTTTCCTGGGCATCGAGCGAAGTTTCTTCAGGAACATGAGTTCCCCTGGCCGGCTGCTGAACAGCAAAGGGATCCTCATCAAAGAGCGCACGGCTTTCTTCACCTGAGTCCGTCTGCGCAGGTTCCTGGACCGATTCAGACAGAAAATCGAGTCCCTTCGATGATAATGCATCTTCAAGGTCGACGGGACCTGCCGGCTCAAGCGGCTCGACCATCAAAACCTCTTCCGGTTCTTCGGCAACCAGGGGTCGCGTCATCGGCGCAACGGCCTGAGGGGGTTCCTGCTTTTTTGCAGCTTCCTCCTGCTGCGCCTGCGGTTTCGGTCCGGCAATACGCGCCTTGACATCCCGGCCCGCCTCAACATCGGAGACCAGCGATGCTGTCTCCTGATCTTTCGGATTAAGAGACAACACCGTTTTGTAATGCAGCAATGCGTCTGCGGGTCTATTCTGGAGAATATAGAGATCGGCCAACTTCCTCTGAGCCATGAGATTGTCGGGAATAGCCTTCACAACTTCCTCGAATTCCTTCTGTGCTCCGGCGAAGTCGCCCTTCTCGAACAGGAGTTTTCCAAGAAACGATCTGGCCGTTACGTAACCGGGATTATTTTTGAGTCCCTCCGTCAGAACATGGATAGACATCTCCAGGTCCCCGACCTTTTTATACTCTTCGGCAAGCGGCACGAAGAGCTTGGACTTGGGGTCTTTCGAGATTCGCTCCGTTAATTTGGCTATTTCGGAGGTATCTTTATCCATAAAATTTGCTTTTCATATCAAACTGATATAAAAAATATTACCAAAAATCGGCAAGTAAAGTCAAGGTAAAATCCTTTAATTTGCCTTGAGTTCCGCGATCTTATCGATGATCCGCCGGGCTATTTCCCGTTTCGGCATCACCTGCAGCTCTGTTTGCACGCCCGCCCGGTCAATGATGATGACCGCGTTCGTATCGGAGCCGAAACCGGCCCCTTTTTTCATCAGATCATTCACCACGATCATGTCGAGATTTTTACTCTTCAGCTTTTGAAGCGCGTTGTCCAGCACGTTATCCGTTTCAGCGGCAAATCCCACGAGCAGTCTCCTGCCCGGGGCCCTGGCCGCAGCCGACAGGATGTCCACGGTGCGTTCAAGGTTGATCACCGGAGAGGCCTCATGTTTCTTGATTTTTCGGTCAGACGAGACCGTTGGTTTAAAATCAGACACCGCTGCGGCCATGATCACAATCCGGGAGCCTTCCACATGATCCATGACCGCCCTATGCATGTCGCGGGCGCTTTGCACAGGGATCACGGTTACCCCTGTCGGCGGTGAAATTTCTGTCGGGCCGGATATGAGAATAACGGTCGCTCCCCGGTCACGGGCTGCTTCGGCGATCGCGTATCCCATCTTGCCCGTGGAAGGATTACTGATAAAGCGAACAGCGTCAATCTGCTCACGCGTCGGACCGGCGGTCACGAGCACGGTCACGCCCGACAGATCGTTTGCGGGTAATGCCGACGAGACAGCCTGTACGATTTTCTCTATCTCCGCGAGCCGTCCCTGGCCAATCGTACCGCACGCAAGGGGGCCTGTGTCGGGGTCCACAAAGCGTACACCTTGCTCTTTCAGGAAGGCGATGTTTTTCCGGAGCACCGCATTCCGGTACATCCGGTCGTTCATGGCGGGAGCCATAATAAGCGGGCAGGCAATCGCCGTCAAGGCCGTAGTTAACGCATCGTCGGCGATTCCGGAGGCGACTTTTCCGATGATGTTGGCCGTGGCCGGCGCAACGAGCGCTACATCGAGACCCGCGGTGATGTCGACATGCCCGATGCCTTTCCGCTCCGCTTCCTGGAACTCATCAGTGAAAACAGGCTTTCCGCTCAAGGTCTCGAAGGTGAGTCGCGAGACGAAGCGGGCGGCATGTTCTCGTCAACACTACGCTGACGTCGCAACCCTGCTCCTGGAGCCTGCGCAGAATATCGACGGCTTTATAGGCCGCGATGCTGCCGGACACCCCGAGCAGAATATGCTTCCCGTCAAGCTTCCCCCGGCGTTCTTCCACCCTTATTATTCTCCCGGCTCGTCCGATTCGCCGCCCTTCGTGGTTTCTTCGGCGTCTGCCTCTTCATCGCCGATATCCACCGACGAGGCCTCATCGGCGCCTTCCTCGTTCTGGGACTCCGACAGGTAAGCGCTCAGTTCCTTGCGGATTTCCTCTTCCTTGGCTGAGAGCTGCTCTTCCATGCGTGCCCGCTCTTCGCGTTTGCGGAACTCCTCTTTCGCCTTCTTGGCTTCCTCGCCCACGACGACCGTAAACTTCCCCGTCAGGCTCTCCTCGAGGGCAATGGTGGTGTCCTTAATGGACCTCGTGGAAACGAGCAGCGGCGCTCCCGACGACAATTGCCGCACGCGCTGCGCGGAAATATGGACCAACCGGAATTTGGTGTCGGAGATCCTGTCGTTGAGCTCGATCGGCAGGGAGATAATATCCTGTGCCTGTGGTTGTTGCATGGTTCACCTCCTGAGGGAACTTGAGTTCTATGCAGTATGAAAAAATCCGTCTATCCAGGTATGATCGACCAGCCGGGTGCGTCTGCGCTCCGCGGTAATGATCGATCGCAGTTCGATAAGAGCGCGTTCGAAATCCCGGTTCACGAGGACATAGTCGTACATACTATAATCTCTGATCTCTTCCCGGGCCCGCTGCATTCGCTTTTTAATCTCGTTCTCGTGGTCAGACTTGCGGTTGCGAAGTCGTTCTTCGAGGATCCCGAGCGAAGGCGGCATGATGAAAATAAAGACGGCCTGTCCTTCATATTTTGCTTTGATCTGTCTGGCGCCCTGGGTGTCGATGTCGAGGATAACGTCAATCCCCTCGCCGCGCATGCCGTCCAGCACCCGTCGAGACGTACCGTAAAAATTGGAATGGACCTCTGCCCATTCTGCGAAATCGCCCGCCTGGATCATGTCCCGGAACCGGTCCGCGGCGACGAAGTAATAATCTCTGCCGTCAATCTCGCCCGGCCTGGGCTTGCGCGTCGTATACGAGATCGAATGCCTCAGGTTCTCCAGCGAGTCGGTGACCGCACGGCAGAGGGTGGTTTTGCCCGCGCCGGAAGGGGCCGATACCACGAAGAGCAGTCCGTCCCTTTTGTTCATTCATCACCCCGGCCCTCGAAGCGCTGCATAAGCGTTTCGACCTGAACAGCGGAGAGAATGACATGATCGCTGTCGGTGATGATCATGGCCCGCGTCTTTCGCCCTTGCGTTGCATCAAGAAGCATCTTGCGTTCCTTGGCCTCTTCCTTAAGGCGGCGCATGGGCGCAGATTCGGGCGAGAGGACCGCAACAACCTTCGTGACCATCACCATGTTGCCGTATCCGATATTTACAAGGGTTTTGACCATAGTTTCATTCGATATTTTGGGCCTGCTCCCTGATCTTCTCGAGTTCGGCCTTCATGTTCACTACATGATACGATATCTGCGCGTCCATGGCCTTGGACGAGATGGTATTCGCTTCCCGTCCCATCTCCTGCAGAAGGAAATCGAGTTTTCTGCCGACCGGCTCTCCGGTCGCCCCGGCAAGCATGGCGTGGAATTGCGATATGTGGCTGCTCAAACGTGTCAATTCTTCCGTCACATCGGTGCGCTCGGCAAGAATCGCCATCTCCTGGGCCAGCCTGACCGGATCGGGGCGTTCGTTCAGGAGCCGGGTCAGCGTTTCGGCCATCCTCTTTCGTGCGCTCTCAACGCTGAGAGGCGAAAGCATCTGTATATCCTTCATGAGTGACGCGAGGATATCGAGCCGTCGGAGCATGTCCTTGACCAGCGCCTGTCCTTCTACACCCCGCATGCCGTCGAGTTCGTCGAGCGCCTGTCCAAGCCCTTCAGCCAGCAACTGCCATAGTGCTTCGATATCTTCCTTTTCCTCGGTGACGGCGATAAGGCCCTGAAAACCCGCCACCAGCGAGAGGTCCACCTCTCCACTGAGGCTGAAACGCGCCTTGAGGTCTCTCAGGATGCCGATATACTGGGTTGCCAATGCTTCATCATGGGTAAGCCTGCCGGTCCTCTCCTGCTCGCCGTTCCGGGTTATGAATACATCGAACCGTCCCCTGGCGAAGCGGTCTTGTACCGTCTTTTTGACGCGAGGCTCCAGCGCGGCTAGGGACCGCGGGGTCTTCACCTGGATATCGAGATAGCGGTTGTTCACCGACCGGACTTCTATGGAACCATGAATGCCGGCTCCGGTCACGTCCTTCCGGCCGTATCCCGTCATGCTGCGTATCACCCGTACACCGTCCTGTCCCCCGGAAACAATACTACGCTACCGGCTCGTAATTGTCAAACCTACACACCGCGCGCATCTCACAGCACGACATTCATGAAATTCTCATCAACCACAGGTTTGAAATGGAACGTCCTTATGTATGCGCCCCACAAAAAATTTACCTCCACGTCCCAGCGGGTACTGATCTTCATCCTGCGCTGGTCCTCATCTCTTTGAAGAACAAAGCTGTCCGCAGTAAGGGGTAAATCGAGGTCCTTGGCCTTGCGGACAAGATCTGCCCGGATTTGATCATCTTTGAGGAACTGGGCCAAGCCGGCTTTCGTCGTCATTTCGTCCTTCATTCGCGCAGCATCCATGTACATCGGCACCACCTTGATTCCGACATGGATAACGAGGAATAAAAAAATAAAAAAAAGATATACTTTGAACTTACTAGCGCCTTTTTCGTTTAAAAGAATGCGCATTTTTCCCCTCCCCTGTGCCTATCTGATCAGAGAACCTATCCGTTCCCATCGCACCCACCGGTCGTCGCCGTCCCATGACCAGTAAATGATCAGTGCCCTGCCGAGAATCTTATTGTACTTTACAAAGCCCCAGAAACGACTGTCCTGGCTGTTGTCTCGGTTATCGCCCATAACGAACACCGAGTCCTGCAGGCACGATCTTCGGGCCGAAATTATCATTCTGACTGGTCATGGAGATACTGTATCTCATGCCTGACCGTCCCGAGCTGCTCCTCATAGAGCATCGGTTTACCGAACGATTGTGCCTCCTCCACAGTTTTATCAGCAGGAGGTCCGATCGGCGTTATGGCAACAACCTGGTCGTTAATGATGAGTTTGCCGTTGTCGATCTCAATCTTGTCTCCGGGAACACCGATGACGCGCTTGATAAAGTCTTTACTTTCATCCTCGAGGATACTTGAAAACGATGACATCTCCCCGCTTCGGCTCTTTCCAGGTAAATATCCTGGTGTCCGTAAAGGGAATCCGCGGACCATAGACGAACTTGTTCACAAGCAGGTGATCGCCGATGGTGAGCGTGGGGATCATGGAGCCGGACGGAATCTTGAATGCCTCCACCACGAACTGCCTGATGAACAGCGCGACGACGGCTGCGATCAGAAATGGCTCGATCCATTCCTTGTAAAATGATCTCTTGGTACGAACTTTCGACTGTGCGTCCGACATCAATCATGCCTCCGTAGCTATTGCGCAAAGCGCAACGGACTGTAAATTTCAAATTTGAAATTAGATATTTTAAATTTGCAGAATGCGCCTCTTGACAATTCCCGACCTTCAATTTCCAATAAGTACCCTGATCTACTCGCCCACCTTGAGCACGGCCAGGAACGCCTCCTGCGGCAGTTCCACGCTGCCGACCTGCTTCATGCGCTTCTTGCCTTCTTTCTGCTTCTCGAGGAGTTTCCGCTTTCTGGTAATGTCGCCGCCGTAGCACTTCGCCGTCACGTCCTTGCGGAGCGCCCTGACCGTCTCGCGCGCGATGATCTTGGCCCCGATCGCCGCCTGGATTACCACCTCGTACAGCTGCCGCGGGATCACTTCCTTGAGCTTTTCCGCAAGCTGCCTGCCGCGGATCGCGGCCTTGTCCCGATGGCTGATGAGTGACAGCGCATCCACGGGTTCGCCGTTCAAAAGCATATCGAGCTTCACGAGGTCTGACTCCACATAACCGGAGAGCTCATAGTCGAGTGATGCGTAGCCCTTGGTCAGGGACTTCAGTCTGTCGTAGAAATCCATCACGATCTCGTTCAGCGGCAGATCGTAGCTCAGCAGAACCCGATCTTTCGTGATATAGGTGATCTCTTTCTGTATTCCTCTTCGCTCCTGACACAAGGCAATGAGCGATCCCACATACTGCTCCGGCGTGATGAGCGAGGCCACGATCATGGGCTCCTCGATACGCTGGATGTCCTGGATATTCGGCAGTTTGGCGGGATTGTCCACCATCACGATATCGCCGTCATTCTTGGTCACGCGGTATACCACCGTCGGCGCCGTGGGTATGAGCGCAAGCTTGAACTCCCGTTCAAGCCGCTCCTTCATGATGTCCATGTGCAGAAGACCCAGAAAACCGCACCGGAACCCGAATCCGAGGGCGAGCGACGTTTCCGGCTCATAGGTGAACGAAGCGTCGTTCAGCCGCAGTTTTTCCAGGGCGTCGCGCAGATCCGCGTAGCCGTCGCTGTCCACGGGATAAATGCCCGCGAAGACCATGGGCTTCACATCTTTATATCCCGGAAGCGGCGCATCGGCCGGCCGGTCGGCATCCATGATCGTATCGCCGATCTTGGCGTCCGAGACCCGCTTGATGCCGGCGATGATGCACCCTACATCGCCCTGGGACAGTTCCGAGGTCTGCTGCATCTTGGGCGTAAAGATCCCGACCGATTGCACTTCATATACCGCAGAGTTCGAGAAAAGTTTGATCTTCTGCTTCGGCCGAACAATCCCGTCAACCACCCGAACGAGAATGACCACGCCCTGGTAGGTGTCGTACCACGAATCGAACAGGAGCGCCCTGAGCGGCGCATCAGGGTTCCCGACAGGCGCCGGGACATTTTTTACGATAGACTCAAGAATTTCTTTCGTCCCGATCCCGGCCTTGGCGCTCGCGGGAATTGCGCCGGAGGAATCAAGCCCGACCAATTCCTCGATCTGCCGTTTCACCTCTTCGATATTCGCGCTCGGCAGGTCGATCTTGTTGATCACCGGGATCATCTCGAGATTGTGGTCGATCGCGAGGTAGGCGTTGGCCAGGGTCTGCGCCTCGACCCCCTGCGACGCGTCCACAACCAGCAGCGCGCCCTCGCAGGCGGCCATGCTCCTGGAAACCTCGTAGGTGAAATCCACATGCCCCGGCGTATCGATCAGGTTCAGAATATAGTCCTGCCCGTCAGAAGCTTTGTACGATCAGACGGACCGCATGGGCCTTGATCGTGATACCCCGCTCGCGCTCGAGGTCCATGTCGTCGAGCACCTGGTCGCTGCCTGCTGCGGCCATTTCCCGGTCCGAAAGTGCGCCGGTAAATTCCAGAATCCGATCGGCAAGAGTAGACTTACCGTGATCAATATGCGCAATGATGCAGAAATTTCTGATATTATTACTGCTCATAACTCCCTATTATTCCACTCTTCGGCTCATTACTTCACGGGATCCCTGTTGGAAGGCCCCTTTACAGGCTGGTGAGACTAATGAGTACATAAATAGTGTATGTATGTTTTGCTCATTATCCGCGGCGAGCTCGTTTCAACAGGCCGTCTTCTGAAGCTCGAATGCCACAGCCGCGGCGCCCACCATCCCGGCGTCATCTCCGAGTTGAGACGGGACAATCTCGGTCCGTTTGGCAGGAACCGCGAAGGCCCGCTTCATAATTTCTTCACGCGTGGCGCCGATGAACAACGGCCAGGCGTCCTTTACCCCGCCGCCGATCACAATCCGCTCCGGATTGAAAATATTGATCAGGCTTGCGATACCGATACCGAGCACCCGGCCCATGTCCTTCATGACCTGGACGGCAATTTTGTTTCCTGCTCCGGCAGCCTCATATACCTGCTCTGAGGAAATCTGCTTCAATTGATCAGGAACCCCGCCGGAGGTTTTCTCCAACGCTTCACGAAAGCTCTGCACGATGCCGCGCGCCGAAGAATACATCTCCAGGCATCCGGTGTTGCCGCAGGTACAAGGTCTGCCGTCGGGAATGAGCGTCATATGTCCGATCTCACCGGCCATGCCGTCAGCGCCGTGCCAAATCTTATTATCGAGGATAATCCCGCCCCCCACCCCGGTCCCCAAGGTAAGGAGGATCATGCTCCTGATACCCCGGCCGGCGCCACGCCACTGCTCGCCTAGGGCGGCGGCATTAGCGTCGTTCTCCAAAAAGACCGGGGTGCCAAGCGCTTTTTCAAGCTGATCCTTGAGCGGCAGATTGTTCCAGTCCGGAAAGTTGGGCGACTTCACCACGATGCCCTTGTCCGCCTGGATGACGCCGGGAGCGCCGACACCGACAGCCGCGACATCGAACCCCTGCTGGATCGCGCTTTCGCGTTGGCGTTTGATGTTTTCAATGAGCCGCGCGACGACTTTCTCCCATCCGTCGGCCGCATGAGTAGCTTCCTTGTGCCTGTCGAGAATATTCCCATCAGGACTCAGAATGGCCGTTCTTAAGTTCGTGCCCCCGAGGTCCACGCCTATTACCACACGGCCCACACTACCCCCTCCGTAACTGCTGAAAAACCTTAAAATATTCTAAAAGATTGTTATCTTAACATAACACCGGTTAAATGTAAATAATAATATTATTAGCTGCCGAAAATAAGGCTGAATGAGGTGGAATTACAGCGTAATGAGGAGATACAGCCAATTTGCGAGAATGAGCAGCACTGCTAAGGCCCGTATCCAGTCCTTCTCTTTCCCGGAAAGAGCGACAACGATCCTCGGCACAATAAAAAAGAAGGTAAAAAGACTGTAAAACAGATAGACAAGAGCGGCAAGAACGCCTGCAAGGACCAAAGGGTTCATGAAAAAAGCAGAAGCAATATCGCCGTGCGACAGATACACAATCGTTCGCGTGGAAGCGCACGTGGGACAAGGTACACCGCTAAGCGCTTTGAATACGCACGACGGCGCTAAAGCGAGGACGGGGAGAAACCGGCCTGCAAGGAGCGCGAGGAGGACGATCCCGCCGTAAATAATCCCGAACTCTATCTGTCCGGGCGCTCTCTTCTTCAGCATAATTCGCATGAGGGCAATCTCCCGTCATTTCTGCATCTGCATCATCGTGCCGAGAGAGAACGCGGCAGCTCCCATAATCAAGACCGCCATAATCACAATCAGGCCGCAGCACACGACGACCGGGAAAAACACGGCAAAGGCCGCTTTCCCGCCGGTGGTCTCATGGGCTTCCCGTAGGCCGATAATGAGAAGAACCAGCATCCAAACAATATAAAGAATGCCTCCACAGAACGGAAGGATAAGAAGAATATTCGCACTGTAAACGTATGCGACAACTCTGAAGGTTGCTTCGAAGCCCGCCCGCGCCCCTTTGACCATCATGAGGAACAGATGGAGGAGACCCGATGAAATGAACAACCCAAGAATGATCAGAAAGGGGGATAGAAAAGCCAGGATGGTCATGCCGATGCCCTGAAACAGACGCTGCCCTGCCGCGGCCTGCATCCCGGGCAACATACCTTGCATCGCGCTCTTCAGTGCGATCTGCCAAAAATAGGAGAACATGAGGCCGACCATGCCGACAATGAGTGCATAGAGCAAGGGATCAGTCAGCCCGCCGGTCACGGACATCTTTTTAAAAAATTCGGAGGGGTGAAATAGCGTTTCGTTGAGGGTCTTGAAGAGACCGCCGAAGAACCCCCGCGCTTCACGGTCCTCCCAGGGGGTTTTCTCCCTCCCTCCGCCCAAGAGGGCCGTTTCTACAGCCAGCTCCGGAGCAGTTTCTTCAGAGAGCCTGGCTCCGCAGTATTGACAGAATATCTGGCCATCGGCCACCTCTTTACCGCAATGGGGACAGAACATGGTTCCTCCTGGATGATGGTTTTAGTGCTGATTGGTTAGCAGTGTATCACAGAGAACGAAGAGACTCAAATGGAATTTGCGTGGTCGGTTATGATCTTCCGCAGTCGGAGGGATCGCCTTTGATTTTTTCTATCGCGTGGGGAAGCGCAGGGAGAATGACTGCCAGATTCTCGCGCACTGCCTTGGGACTGCCGGGAAGATTCACGATCAAGGTCTGCTTCCTGATGCCCGCCACGGCCCGGGAAATCATGGCATGGGGAGTTTTTTTGAGGCTCTCGGCGCGCATGGCTTCGGCCATCCCTGGGAGCTCGCGATCGATCACCGCAAGCGTGGCCTCGGGCGTCACATCCCGCGGCGCCACACCTGTCCCGCCGGTCGTGAGGATAAGATCGACGTTCCCCGAGTCGGACAGCCTTTTCAAGGTTTCACTGATCCGGGATTTTTCATCCGGCAGTATCTCATAGTGAACCGCAGAGGCACCGAGGGCAGCGATCAGTTCCCGGATGATTTGTCCGCTTTCATCTTCACGTTCTCCCGCGGAACCTTTATCGCTTAAGGTTATGATTGCCGTGCGAATGCTCATATCATTCTGCCCCAGGGAAAAATGATGTCCCTGAATTCCTTATACATAATTATGCCACGACCCCGCCGACAGTGATCTCCGGTATTCTGAGCGTAGGCTGGGCATCGCTTACGGGAGAGCCCTGACCGTCCTTGCCGCAGGTGCCGATGGAAAAACCGAGATCGGAGCCTACCCGATCGATGGACATGAGCACCTGCGGTCCGTTTCCCGTGAGAGTGGCGCCGCGCACCGGCTCTCCAATGCTGCCGTGCTCAATAAGATATCCTTCGTTTACCTCGAAAACGAAATCCCCATTCACGGTGTTCACCTGTCCGCCTCCCATTTTCTTTACGAAAAGACCCCGCGGAGTTGAGCGTAAAATCTCCCCGGGGTCGCTTTCACCGGGCGTAATCATTGTATTCGTCATTCTGGGAATGGGTCGGTGCTTGTACGATTCGCGCCTGCCATTCCCGGTGGAGGTCGCTCCATCTTTCATGGCGGTCAGCCGGTCATACAGGAACGTCTTGAGAATGCCCTTGTCCACCAGAAGCGTGCGCGCAGCATCAATGCCTTCGTCGTCGAAACGGAATGACCCTCGTTTCGTTTCGAGGGTCGCGTCATCCACAACGGTGATGAGCGGGGACGCGATCCGGTCTCCAATCCTGTTTGAATAAACAGAAAGACCTGACTGGGCCAGGTCCGCCTCGAGTCCGTGCCCCACCGCTTCGTGGATCATGGTCCCGCCCGCCTCGGAGGAGAGCACGACCGGCATCCTCCCGGCGGGGGCCTTCCGGGCTGAAAGCATCATCACGGCGCGCCGCACAGCGGTCTCCGCTGCTTTTGTCAGCGGATACTTATCAAAGAGCTCCAAGCCGGCCAGACCCCCAACGGGCTCGTATCCAGTCTGAACGACATCGCCGTCAGCAGCGACAACGTGCACCAGTGCAGTAAGATACAGGCGGTCATCCTCAGCCATTATGCCGTCTGAATTCGCCATGACCACCTGTTGCCTGTTCTCCCGGTACGTAACCATGGCCTGCCGAATGCGCCGATCGAGAGAACGGGCCACCGCATTTGCCTGCAGCACGAGCGCTACTTTATCGGCCGCGCTGACCGTTTCAGGGGCCTTTTTTATCGGGAAATCCACTCTCGGATTTTTCCGGACAAGATGAATGTTGGCATGATGCTCACCTGCGGAAGCCGCCTGGCGCACGGCATCGGCAATCTCTATGAGTGATTCGGTTGTAACGACGTTTGTGTAAGCATAGGCTGTCCGCCGGCCTATAATAAGCCGCACACCTGCGCCGCAGTCCAGACCGGAGACGACCTTTTCTATTTTACCGTCTTCGCAAACGATAGAAAACGGCGAACTTCGTTCTATAAATATATCCGCATACTCACCGCCGCCGCTCAATGCCTTTTTCAAAACAGCAGCATAATCAATTTCTATTTCCATGAGCACTCCCCTCTCCGCAGAAGTTGTGCGAAAATATGCTTAGCCTTCCCGCTGGACCTCTCAGGCGGCGAGAGCGGCACAACGATTTTATGATACATTGGCACTTCCGAAATTTCAACTTTAATTTTGCTTTACATATTTTTCTGTATTATTTCCTTTTTTTCCGATAATCCACGCACCCGTGACTGCTCGCCGATGTGCTACGGCTCTTAATAGCTTTGTCTTTTCGGGTGATGCAATATTCGCAATATGATGCAAAAATTTCACATTTTTACCTCTTGCTTTGCGACTCCCGAAAGAGGACATTTCAAGGCAGGCTCTTCAAGAAGCCCTTTCGATCATTATCGTGCAACCACTCGAATTTTCATCATTTTTTCAGTTGACAAAACCTTGCTTCCCGGTTAGTATCTTATATAATACTAAAAATGTAGTAGTTTTTTCTCAAATAAATATGGACCAGAAAAAAATCCTCATAGCCGACGATAATGAAAACATCAGAGAAGCACTTACCTACCTACTTGAAGATGAAGGGTATAAATTGTCTCTGGCAAAGGACGGGGCTGAAACGCTCAGAAAAGTAAAGGAGTTCCGACCCGACATCCTGTTTCTCGACATCATGATGCCCGAAATCAACGGATACGACGTCTGCCGCACGATCAAGACCGATCCGTCGCTTAAAAATACCTATGTCATCATGCTGACTGCCAAGGGGCAGGTGGCCGAGCAGGAACGGGGAAAAGAAGTCGGCGCCGATGAATACATTGTAAAACCTTTCAGCCCGATGGAAATACTTACCAAGATAAAAAATATCCTGGCTAAGTAATATCGTTATATGTCGACCTCCACTAAAAGGCGAATGGCAGAGAATATGTACAATTCCGGCCGCGCCCTTTTTCAAGAAGGCCTGTACAACGAAGCGCTCATCGAACTGCGGCGGGCTGAGGATGCCTTCCGCGCCTGGGACGCGCTCGGTCATCCTTTTGCCGACCGACTTTCCGACGGAATATCGGGCCTCGCCAATACGCTTGCGCTGTCCGGCCTCTGCTATCTGAAACTCGGCGATTTCAAAGCTGCACTGACCTGTTACGAAACGAGCCTGATCAATTCCAAATTTGAAAGAAAGAAAGCCTTACGCGACTTCAAGCACATGCTCGCGGAAAACCTGATCGTCTGCTATGAAAAAACTCTGGAAAGCTCCGGCGTGGACCGGGTAAGCTTCCTGAGCCGAACGCCTGAAATCGATGTATCGTTCCGCTTCCCTTATTCGCTTCCTCAGGACATTGTCCCTTTTGCCAGGCTCTATGAACTTGCCCCGGAACATTATCCGCAGTATAAGGATTTTTATGAGCGCGCCAAAGAGAAAGACTCCAAGATAAGGCGGCTGTCGAAGACGTCGGATGAGTCCGCCATGAAGCGAACGAGTATCTACGTATGGGGCATCCTGGCGGCAATATGGGCCATTTACGGTATCATCGTGATTAAGGCCCTGGTCCACCATCAGTGACGGGAGGGTACAGTACAGATGGATCAAGAAGAGTTGAAAAAATTCTCTACGGAACTCATGGGCATGCTTGTCCAGGGCACCGTGGCCCTCGATACTATTCAGGGAATCGAGCTCGGATTTTTCGACTGGATCCCGGAAAAGAAGAGCATTACGGCGCAGGAACTTGCGGTCCAGATGGGCTACGATATCAGCAAGGTGGAACGGTGGATACGGTTTGCGCTCGCCAACGGGTATGTAAGCAAATCCGACAGCGGGTATATGCTGACGTCAAAAGGGGCGCTCTTGCGGCGGGGTACGCCTGCACCCGATCTACTCGGCCTCCATCACCTTTTCAGCTACTTTACCCGGGCCGTCCAGTCCTCAAAAGAGGCATATCAAAAAGGGGTCGGGCTCGATAGCATTACGCAGGGAAAGATCAGCCGCGATTATATCCCAAGGGTGGCATCACAGCTTTCAAGGGCCTCCGCTGATTTCTTCAAATGGGCGGGGCTCTCCACGGGCCACACCATCCTCGATCTGGGCTGCGGCGACGGTTCCGTGCTCAGGGAGACCGCCAAAGCCTGCCCCGGCATCAGCGCAACCGGGATCGACATCAACGTCCATACCCTCGAACTCGGTAAAAGGAAAAATATCGATGCCGGCCTCCAGGACCAGATCGATCTCCAGACCGGCGACGTGACGGACCTGGCGCGCTTTAAAGACGGCGCTTTTGACTGGGTATACGCCGTCAATGTATTTCATTTTCTGCCTGTCAACAAGCGGGAAAAATTCCTGCGGAGTATGATGCGGATTTCCCGATACGGCATTTTCTTCAATCAACTGATCGTCAATACGCTCCAGACGATCGCCGTCGACGTTCTGCTTTCGACGCTCTTCACGGATTATACGGGCTTTTTCACCGAAGAAGAAGCGGATGAGCTCATCCGGAAGGCCGGCATCAAACATCATTTCTTCCTTCCGATCATCCAGGGAGAGTCGCGGTTGATCGCCATGTACACATCGAAAAACAACACACCGACCAGCCGCATCCCCGGCCTGAGCGATTCCCTTAAAGGGAAGCTCAACAATGAAAACCTGAACACGACCAAGGACCTGCTTACAGCGGACCCGGCGTCCCTTGCAAAACTCGGGCTCGACGTGAGCGCGCTGCGTGCGGCAGCCGTAAAAATCCTGTTCCCGTAATATGCGCACTTACGATGAAATTAAACGTCTCGGCCAAAATAGTTTACAGCGAGCTGGTGATCATTGCGGTCATTTACCTGACCTGCATCCCCTACATCCTCATGAGCATGGACTTCAAGCCCATGCAGCTGTTTCACTATATCAATGTTACGATGATCATCCTCTCCCCGCTCGGGATCGCCTCGGCGTTCTATTTTATCGACCGATGGGAGTGCCGGCCCATCGAGATGCTCACGTTCTACCTGGAGCGCCGGCTGGACCCCCCCGACGACATCATGGCCGCAGCCCGGGTGCGTACGCTCAACCTTCCCCTGGTCCACGCCACAACTGTTCTTATCCGCTATGAGATTGTAACGCTCTTCGACTGCCTCTATATGGGGGCCATCGGCGATCTGCCCCTCAATGAAAACATCCGCCTGGGAATCTATGCCGCCGTGGGGCTCTCTATTTTCCCCATTTTTTCGTTCTTCCTGACAGAACGGTTCCTGTATCCCATCAGACAAATTCTCGCTGAAAAGACCAAGGATGTCCAGGTCGATGAGTCCAAAGTCATCCAGATCAACTCGCGTACGAGGCTGCTCTCCATTCTTCTGGCCACCGTAATCGCTCCGCTGCTGGCGCTCGGGGCGCTTGTCTATCATCGTGTCGGTGTAGACCTCACCGTCCGGCTCGGGAGTCTTTCGCAGGCGCAGCCGGTGATGTCGCAGCTGTTCGATCTGATCTTCATCGTGACCGTCGTTGCCTTGGTTCTGGCCGCCGGCATCGGGGTCCTTTTGGCCAACAGTATCTCTAACCCACTCGGTCATATGGTGAGCGTCATCAAAGAGCTCGAGAAAGGCAACCTGAACGCGCGGGCAAATCTTATTTCAAACGATGAAATCGGCGTGCTGTCGGGAAGCTTCGACAAGATGGCGCTGCAACTTGAAAAAAACCGGAGTGAGCTCGAGGACTTGAACCGCAACCTTGAATTCCGCGTGGCCGAGAAAACCGATAACCTGACGAGAGCGTATGAACGGCTGCAGTTTTCCAATCAGAACCTCGCTATTGCCAACCGCGAGCTTGAAGAAGTCAATAAAAAGTTGAAAGAAATCGACAAGGTCAAGTCGGATTTCATCTCCATCGTTTCCCATGAGCTCCGGACCCCGCTCACCTCTATCAAGGCTTTCGCGGAGCTCATCCTGATGAAGCCGAAAATGCAGCCCGAGAAGCGGAATAAACTGCTGAACATCATCAACGGCGAAACCGACCGGCTGTCTCGGCTCATCAACGACATTCTCGATCTTACCAAAATCGAGGCAGGAAAGCTCAGCTGGCACATCACCAAGGTGTCCCTCGGCGACATCATCCAGACCTCGGTAGCCGGCATTCAGTCCCTCGCCGACAACAAAAGCATTCTCATCAAGGTAGGCTTGCCCGATTTTCTGCCGCCTTTTTTCGGCGATCGGGACCGTCTCATCCAGGTCATCACGAACATTCTCTCCAACTCCATCAAATTCACTCCCCAGGGCGGGAAAATCGACATCACGACCCGCCATGAGCAAACGCCGAAACCTCAGTTCGTCGTAACGGTGACGGATACCGGCATCGGCATCCCGTCGAGCGACCTGGAGCTGATTTTCGAAAAGTTTCGACGCTCCGGCGATATTCTCACGAACAATATTCAAGGCACCGGCTTGGGTCTTGCCATTAGCCGGCAGATCGTGGAATATCATGGCGGCGCCGTATGGGCCGAAAGCGTGCAGGGAGAGGGAAGCACCTTTACTTTCACGCTTCCACTCACAAAAGAATGGAACATCGAAGGGGAACAGCAGTCGCTCGTGGCATCTTTGTGAAATAGGTTTGCCCGATCTGCCGTGGGCACCTTTTCCGCCTGCCCGTGAGCACCCCTTGATTCCTCACTGGATACACCCATAATAATAGTAACAGCTCCATTCTTCAAACCATAATCACAGCTTAAGGAGGGGACATGTTATGAGAAAAGTCTTTGTAATGTTCGTTATTGCGATGGCAGGAGTCGCGGCGCTTTGTTCGGAAAGCCTGGCTGCCGGCTTCAGGCTCCCTGATCAGGATGCTGCGGCCATGGGAATGGCAGGCGCATTCGTGGGGCAGGCGGATAACCCTTCGGCCGTATGGTATAATCCCGCCGGGATCTCCAATCTTGACGGCGTGAGGATATCGGCCGGCGTCGAAATGATCTATCCGGTCCTCACCCACGAGAACACGAACGGGACCACGGATGTGTCCGACCGCTCGGTCGCCTGGCCTGCAGAGATCTTTGCCACCGACAGAATGAACGACCGGGTCTCGCTCGGCCTTGGCATCACTAGCCCCTTCGGCCTTTCCACCGACTGGTCGGCATTCAGCCCCACAAGCCACGTGGCAACATTAAGCAGAGTCAAGACTATCGAGATCAACCCGAACGTGGCCTATAAGATCAGTGATTCCCTTTCCGCTGCCGTGGGTCTCGATTTTATGAAATTGCAGGCTACCCTGGAAAGCATGCTCTCCCCCGTCACCCTCTTCAGACTGAACGGCGAAGGAACGGGCCTGGGCGCCAATGCCGCTCTCCTGTACAAGGCGAACGAGCAGCTCAATCTGGGGCTCAGCTACCGGAGCAGGATCAAGGTCACGGTGGATGGAAATGCAAATGTGGTTGGACTACCGTTCACGTTCACGAATACCGCACAGACGGATGTCACGCTGCCGGACCTGATACAGTTCGGAGCGTCCTACAAGGCGTCTGATCGGCTTACCATCAATACGGACCTCGATTATACGTGGTGGTCGACCTACGAGAGGCTCATCGTACAATCGAATACTATTCTGGCCTTGTCAGGGGGCCTCACGAACACTTCAATTGAAGAAAAGGACTGGAAAAACACCTGGGCGCTCCGTATCGGGGGCCAGTACCGGCTATCAGACCAGTGGAAGCTCCGCGCAGGGTATGTTTATGATCAGAGCCCCGTCCCCTCGGACCGGTTTGAGACCGGTCTCCCCGACGCCGACCGGCAGGGGCTTACGATCGGCGCCGGCTATGCCGTCGGCAATATCACCGTTGATGCTTCATACATGTACCTGTGGTTTAAAAACAGGACCATCAGCAACAGTTTTGCCGGCGGCTTAACGCCTGACCCGTCCCTGAACGGCACCTACAAGTCCAGCGCCCAGCTAGCAGCCGTCACCGTAGGCTATAAATTCTGATTGCTTCTGCCCTTCTCCAGCCTGCACGCCATCGACGGCAGACAGGAGAAGGGTTAGAAGTCACTCACCGTTTCTTCAGCCTTTTCATCCTTGACTTTCTCCCTCTTTTGGCTGTAAATTACTCCATGTTTCAAAGCCTTATTCGCACGCTTAAGCAAAAAGAACTCCTGACCCCGGCCGTTATTATCCTTACGCTCCTCGTCGTGCTTTCCCTCATCATCATCCTCGGGCAGTTTTTCCATCAGTCGCTCCAGGAAGAAATGGCCGGGCAGTTCAACAAGCAGCAGCTGCTGCTCGCCCGCGAAGTGTCGATGAACATCGAGAGCTTTATCGATCATGTGTACCGGGACATCCACATCATTTCCCGGCTCCCGGAGGTCGAAAAAATCAACCGGAACAGCCAAAGCCGCTCGGTTGCTGAAACTATCAACTTCAACATCCAGAACGAAATGCTTGTCACGATCCGGGTGCTCGACCGGAACGGCATCGTACTCTATGACAGTTCGTACCCCGGACGCGAGGGAGTTAATCTGTCCAAAACCGACTATTTTCAAAAGGCCCGGCTGTTGCCCCGAAACGAGAAGCTGATTACCGACTTGTTTCCCGCGC
Source organism: Nitrospirota bacterium (assembly GCA_963790205.1). Taxonomy (GTDB): domain Bacteria; phylum Nitrospirota; class UBA9217; order UBA9217; family UBA9217; genus CAWBNQ01. The sequence goes on along the minus strand of CAWBNQ010000008.1, from coordinate 261,013 downwards.
CCAACCGGGACTCGGACTCAAAGCAGTTCATCGTGGCAACCGCGATCTATCCGCGCCGAAAGGGGCACGGAACAGCCGAATTCAGAGGGGTCGTGCTCGCGGTTCTCTCACTCGACGGCATCACGCAGAAATTTCTCTCTCCGATCAAGTCCGGCATGCGCGGCTATGCCTGGATGATGGACAGCGACGGCACCCTGCTCTACCATCCGACGCAGCCCCAGATGGTCGGCAAGAATCTCTACCAGACCGACCAGACCTGTTTCCGGTGCCACAAGTCATTCGATACCGAAAAGAGGATGATCGAAGGCAAAATGGAGACGTTCGGATACTACGAAGCTCCAGGCGGCGAAAACAAGCTTGCGGCATTCTACCGGTTCCCCATTGCAAAAAAATCCTGGCTCGTCGTGGTCTCGGCGCCTTACTCCGACGTGATCGCGCTCATGCAGAAAAGCAAGGGCTTCTATTCGCTCCTCATCCTCTCTATTTTTATCACGACCATCGGGGCCTCGGGGGCCACGATCATAAATTACAAGAAAAAAATCAAGGCCGAAGAAAGGGCCATGCATCTCGAGAACCAGCAACGGCTCGAACAGCAGATCGAAATCGCGAAAAATTACCTGGAAAACATCATTGAAAACACCAGAACGAACCTCATGGTAGTCGACAAGGACCTGACAGTCAGGACCGTGAACACGGCGCAGGCACAGATGGTCAGGCGGCCCAAAGAGGACATCCTCGGCAAGCCGCTTTTGTCCCTGTTTCCGGACGGTCTCGCTCCCTACGAGGGGATCCCGATGGAAGCAATCCTGCAGAAATCACTCACCGGCCGAAGCTTTGAGATCAGGGACTACCGGATAACCGGGCTACAGGAGTCCGCGATTTATCTTGCCATGAACATCAGTCCGATCCAGATCGACGGCAAATTTCCAGGCGTTCTCATCACGAGTACGAACGTCACGAAGCGCGTTGAGCTCGAAGCTGCTCTTAAACTCTATACCGTCGAGCTTGAGGACAAGGTGGACAAAGGGACCGCCACCGCAAAAAAACTCGAGCAGCAGGTCATGCATTCGGAAAAGCTTGCCGCCCTCGGCAGGCTCGCGGCCGGCGTTGCTCATGAGATCGGCAATCCGCTCACGTCTATTTCCACCTTTGCCCAGCTCCTGCGCGAGATGGCGCAGGATGAGTTCACGCAAAACAGCCTCGACATCATCAACAACCACATCCAGCGGATCACGGAGATCGTGCGAAGAATGTCCACGTTCTCGCGGGCGGATGCCCTCAATGTCAAATCCACCCAGATCAACGATGTGCTGAATTCGACGCTCGACCTCATGCGCCTCGACAAACGCATGAAGAATACCATCGAAATCGCCGTTGACCTCGATCGTCAGCTGCCCAAGACCATGATCGACGAAGGACAACTGTCCCAGGTATTCATCAACATCTTTTTAAACGCCCTCGACGCCATGCCCGACGGGGGGAAACTGGCCGTTGCCACGCACCGGGGACCCGACGATCAGGGGCGGGACTCAATCATGATCGTGTTTACCGATACGGGCACCGGCATCCCCAAGAGCGAACTTGCAAAGATATTCGACCCCTTCTACACAACGAAAGAAGCAGGCAAAGGCACCGGTCTCGGCCTCTCGCTCAGCTATAATATCGTCAAAAGGTTCAAAGGCGACATCAAAGTGGAGAGCGAAGCCGGCAAGGGGACCGCATTCACCGTCCTAATACCGGTTGAGGAGTAAGGGAGCTATCATCATGCAAAAAGCGAACATCCTCGTTGTAGACGACGAAAAAGACATCTGTATGGCTCTCAATATTCTCCTTACGAAAGACGGCCATGCCGTGAAAGAGGCCCACAACGGGGAACAGGCCCTGGAACGCATAAAAAAAGAAAATTTCGATATCATCATGACCGACATCAAAATGGAAAAAATGGACGGTTTCGAGGTCCTCAGGGAAGCGCAGAAGATAAGCCCTGAAACATCGGTAATTATGATGACGGCTTTCGCTTCCGTCGGCTCCGCTGTCGAAGCAATGCGGGCGGGCGCAACGGACTACATCACAAAACCGTTCATCAACGACGAGATCAGGCTTACCATCAGGAGAATCCTCCAGAGCCACGCGCTGCAGATGGAAAACCTCATTCTCCGCCAGGAACTCAGTCAGCGGCCGGCGGCCTTTTCGAAGATCATCGGCAATTCCGAGCCCATGCAGCGCGTATTCTCCGTCATGGAGAAAGTGATCCCGAGCAAGAGTAATATTTTAATAACCGGAGACAGCGGAACGGGTAAGGGGCTGGTGGCGCAGGCAATACACGAAGCAGGCCCGCGAAAGGACAAACCCTTCATATCGATCAATTGCGGCGCGATCCCGGAAAACCTGCTCGAAAGCGAGCTCTTCGGTCATAAGAAAGGCTCTTTCACCTCAGCCGTGGACGACAAAAAAGGTCTGATCACCATGGCGCACGGCGGCACCTTGTTCCTGGATGAAATCGGCGAGCTACCCTCCGCGCTCCAGGTAAAGCTCCTCCACGTAATCCAGACCCGTGAACTCACGCCCGTCGGCGACACGAGGGTCATCACAGTGGATGTCAGAATTATCGCGGCCACAAACGCCGACCTGATGCGGCGGGTGAAGGAAGGACGTTTTCGGGAGGACCTTTTCTACCGCCTGAACGTCATCGAGATCAATATGCCGGCGCTCCGGGAACGGAGCGATGATATTCCCGTTCTTATCAAGCATTACCTCGATCTATTCACAAAAGAAGCGGGGAAAAACCTTAAAGACATCGACTATGAGGCCATGCAGGCGCTTCTCGCTTACGATTGGCCGGGAAACATCCGGGAGCTTCGGAACACCATGGAGCGGGCGGTCGTGCTTGCCGACGGCGATTTGATCACCATCCACGACCTGCCGGACAAGTTCAGAACGCTCGATATTGAAGGGGTATCGACGTCATCGCTCCGCCAAGCGCTTGACAATTTTGAGCGTGATTACATCAAACGATGCCTGACGGAAAACAAGGGCAGCAAAGAAAACGCAGCGAACAAGCTCGGCATCGACCTTGCAACGCTTTATCGAAAGCTGAAAAAACTGAGGATTGAGACAATGTGACCGGACAGCAACCATGACGGCAAGCATCGTTCATGATGGGCCGCTGCCGTCGGGGAAGAACCCTTCTCGATCCGGTTCACGCTGTGCCTGCCCGGCGAGTTTGACGGAGCTCACGTCGGACACAGGCAGGGAGATCCACTGCATCGTGGTCTTCAGGTGAACCTCGGCGTCCGAAATCTCGACCAAAACTCCCCGGTAGCTCGTCCCGTTGGCGATAACCTCGACTTCCTTCCCTATCATACTTTGAATATCAGGCATGTTCCCTCCTTGAGCAAACAGAGAAGCTACGAAGTTAAGAAGATACGTTATGCCCATCTTCCCGTCTTCTTTTTTCCCAACTTCGTTCTATTCCAAATTTTCAGCCTACCCTAGTTTTTCCTGCGGTATCGCCCCTGCAAAAAACAGCATTCTTACTTTCCTTCCCGCGCTCCATAATTGCGAGACCAGCATCGTGAAACCGACATTGATGCCCCGGACACGCTCATGACAGCATAAACCAAGACCTGCGTTATCCCGACGGCAGCAATGGCTGATGAGCCGAGACCGCCTACGAGAAAAATGTCAACGATGCCAGCCGAGCGCTGGAGAGGACTGGAAAGCACAACGAAAAGGGCGAGAGAAAAGACCTGTTATCGGATGTTTTGTTGCATGATTAATGAGGGGCGAATAACGTCATGAATTGATGAGTTACTGAAAATCTATGCGGCATGACAGCAGAATAAACTGTCAACAGATCCTCGGGAGCTGCTCGCCCTGGAGCATGTCCAAGATACGGCTGCCGCCGATCGCGGTTTCGAGCAAGACCATCCCAGCGGGGGCTTCCGCCGCTTCTCCGATGATCGCAGCGTACCGCCCGTATTCGTGCCTTTTCATTGCACTGACTACAGCTTCGGCAACTGCTGCCTCAACAATCGCAATAAGGATGCCCTCGTTCGCAACAAAAAGCGGGTCAAGACCGAGAAGACTGCATGCCCCTTTGACGCCGAGAGGCACCGGCAGGGCCTGTTCACGGATACGCAGGCACAGTCCTGATTCGAGCGCCGCCTCTTTTAGCGTCGTGGCGAGCCCGCCCCTCGTGGGATCGCGCATGAAGTGAATTCCCGAGCTGACATCATACATGACGCTGACGAGACCATTGAGCGAACGGGTATCACTCGTAATAGGCGGAACGAAGGTGAGGCCGTTGCGTTCCGATATGACCGCGACGCCGTGGCTGCCGATCTCGCCGCTGATGATGACCTTGTCACCTTTTTTGATTTTTGAGGCCGAAATGTCCCTGCCGTCGGTCAGCGCACCGATGCCGGATGTATTGATGAATATGCCGTCGGCCTTGCCTTTGTTCACAACTTTGGTGTCCCCGGCGACGATTTTGACGCCTGCTTTGGCAGCGGCCGCGGACATGGCAGCAATGATGGTTTTCAGATCCAGCAGGGGAAAACCTTCCTCTATGACGAATCCTGCAGTGAGAAAAAGCGGTTTCGCACCGGAAACAGCAAGATCGTTCACTGTGCCGTTCACAGCCAGTTCGCCAATATTCCCGCCCGGGAAAAACAAAGGCGTGACAACGTAGGAATCGGTTGTATAGGCCAACCGCCGGGACGGTAGATCAATGATGGCGGAATCACCGGCCCCTTCGATGCCAAAGGCCGGGCTGAAATGCTCGCGGATCAGCTCATGCATAAGTTTACCGCCGCTTCCGTGGCCCAAAAGGATTCTATCCATGATTATTCCCGTACTTATAATATGCCGCGCAGCTGCCTTCGGTGCTCACCATGCAGGGCCCCACGGGGGCTTCGGGCGTGCAAGCGGTGCCGAAGAGCGGACATTCCGTGGGTATCTTCACCCCGCGGAGGATATCGCCGCAGGAGCAGAGCTCGGGTTCTTTTCCATCTGAAAGAGGTGGTTTGAACTTTATGTTCGCATCAAACGCCGCATAGCCATCCCTGAGGCGTAATCCGCTCTGCGGAATAACGCCGATCCCCCGCCAGTAGGCATCATCAGGCAGGAAGTAGTTATCGAGCAGCGCAACGGCCCGGGGGTTGCCCTCTTCCTTCACGACGCTGGTATACTGGATCTCAACGCTGGTCCTTTGCTGGGCGATCTGCCTTACAATCATGAGAATGCCCTCGATGATCTCCTTTGCTTCGAAACCGGTGATCACCGACGGTTTTTTATACCGCCCTGCTACGAATTCGTAGGGTTTTTTGCCGATAATGGTGCTGACATGCCCGGGGAGGATGAACCCATCGACTTGTACATCGGACGAATCGAGCAGCGCTTTGAGTGCCGGGGGGACAAGCTTGTGCGCTGTATAGACCGTAAAATTCTTGACACTGGTTTGCTCAGCATGCGCTATGGTCCCGGCAATAAGCGGTGACGTGGTTTCAAAACCGGTCGCGAAGAAGACGACTTCCCGTTCCTTTTCCTTCTGTGCGAGTGCCAACGCGTCTATCGGAGAATAGAGTACCCGTATGTCCGCGCCTTCAGAGCGGGCTTCAAGCATCGATTGTTTTCCACCGGGCACGCGCATCATATCGCCAAACGTGGCGAGGATTACTCCTGGTACTTTAGCGATGGCGATCGCCGCATCCACGTCGCGTACCGAGGTCACGCAGACGGGACAACCGGGGCCGCTCAGGAGTGTGATGCTTTTAGGGATGACATCGCGGATACCATGCCTGAAGATCTCGACGGTATGCGTTCCGCAGACCTCCATGAGTTTCAGCGGCCTGTTGATCCCCTTCATTAAGCTATGCAATTCTTCCAGCATTTGCTTCATATCATATTTCGCATTCCGCATTTCTTAAGTCTTTGTCTTACCAGGTAAGCCTGGCCCAAAGAAATGCCCCCGTCGTTGCACGGCACTTTCTGATTTATAAATACCTGCATGCCGTCGGACGAGAGCAAGCGAACGGTCCTGTTCAGGAGGTAAAGGTTCTGGAACGTACCGCCGCTCAAAGCTACTTTTGTCATCTTATAATGGTTGCTTAAATAACGGACCATGGACCGGATGGCCGAGCAGACAGTATTATGAAACTTCGTCGCGATGACATTGTTGCCCGCAGCTTGAGAAATATCGTCAATCATGGCGATGATCGCTGGGTTGAAATTCACAACAGTATACCCTTTTTCCCGCATGAACTCAATGGGATACTCTTCTTCAATCCCCTCACGGGTAAAGGTTTCCAAGGTCATGGCTGCCTCGCCCTCGAAGGTATTCCTGTCGCACAGGCCGAGTAATGCTGAGATCGCATCAAAGAGCCTGCCTGCCCCTGAAGCAAGAGGCGACAGTTCCCGCGAACGCGCGACCATCATTACTTGTTCAAGGGTTTCGCTGCCATATTTTTTCAAGAAACCTGTCTTGGTTAAATAATCCCCTGCCCGGTCTCCCGTTGCATCCAATATACAGCTCACTGCGGTCTTCCAGGGCTCCCTGATCGCCGATTCACCGCCGGGGAGAGCAATGTATTTAAATTGTCCTACTCTTTCAAAATCATCGATATCTGCAATAAGGAATTCGCCGCCCCAGAGATTTCCGTCAATGCCGTATCCCGTGCCGTCGAACGCCACCCCAATGACTTTATCAGTAATGCCGTGCTCCGCCATTACAGAGCCTATGTGAGCATAGTGGTGCTGAATACCGAAGTGTTTGAGTTCGGAGTTCGGAGTTCGGAGTTCAGAGTGATTAATGGCCCATTGGGTCGACAAATATCCGGGGTGCAAATCGTGAACTATTGCTTGAGGGTCGGCCCGGTAAACAGACTTGAGATTTTGAAGACACTCTTCGTAGAATTTAATAGTTTCATAATTCTCCATATCGCCGACATGCTGGCTTACGATGGCGAATCTTCCCTTGGTCAGTGTAAACGTGTTCTTGAGATCGGCGCCGCATCCCAGGACCTCCGGCCCCTCTTCGGCAAGCATTATGGCCTCAGGCGCGTAACCCCGGGAACGGCGGATAAAACTCAGTGCTGAGTTCGGAGTTCGAAGTTCGGAGTTGTCATTCCCTATTCTGACAACCGAATCATCGACTCGCATGAAGATGTCCCGATTATGAAGCAAATACCCATCAACGATACGGGACAGTTTCTTCAAAGCGTCATCATTGACGTGTACGATGGGCTCCTCGGACAGGTTCCCACTCGTCATAACAAGCGCATTGAAGCACGGCGCTCTCATGATTTCTGCGTAGAACGGATTATTGAACAACAAATAGTGCAGCGGCGTGTAAGGAAGCATGACGCCTACAAACTGGTTATTCGGCGAAACAAAGTCGGAAAGAGAACAACCCGGTCTTTTCCTCAAAAGCACAACAGGACGCCTGCTTGACAGAAGGAGCTTCTTTTCTTCCTCTGAAATCAAGCAGAACTGCCGTGCTGAGTCGATTGAAGGGGCCATGACCGCAAAAGGTTTATTGCTCTTTCTCTTTTTCTGACGCAATAATCTAACAGTGCCGTCATTTAGTGCGTCACAGGCTATATGAAAGCCTCCAATTCCCTTGACCGCAACAATGCCGCCCTTCGATAGTAGTTTAATAGTTTCCGTTATTGCTTCACCATTCCGAATTCCGAATTCTGCATTCCGCATTCGAAACTCGACATCCGGTCCGCAAACAGGGCACGCATTCGGCTGAGCATGAAACCTCCGATCTCGGGGATCGTTATATTCCTTGAGACAGTCGGCACAGAGGGCAAAACCGGCCATGGTTGTATTCGGCCGGTCGTAGGGAATAGATCTCGTAATGGAGTAGCGGGGACCGCAGTTCGTGCAGTTGATGAAGGGATAGAGGTATCTCCGATTCGCGGGGTCGAGCAGTTCCCGCAGGCAGTCATCGCAGACCGAGACATCGGGCGATATCAGGGTAAAGGGCAGGTTGCCCCCTCGATCCGTGCTTTTTTTGATGGAAAAATCGGGGTAACCGTGGACAGGAAGCGGGATCACCGAGATATCGGTAATCTGCGAGAGGGGCGGGGCTTCGCTCTCAAGACGTCGGATGAACTCAGAGACGCTCGTTCCCTCCACGTCAATGAACACCCCCTCGCTCGTGTTGGTCACCTCTCCCTTGAGGTTGAGGGCCCCGGCGAGATTGAAGACGTAAGGCCGGAAGCCCACACCCTGCACCACGCCTTTGACTATGATCTGAGCCCGTTCAACCATTGAGCCCACTTGTCGATCCCGTCGCCGGTGGCGCACGAGACTTCGAATATTTTCAGCTGGGGATTAAGCGCCAGAGAGTCGTTTCGCACTTTGTTCATGTCCGTGTTCATGTAAGGCAGAAGGTCTATCTTATTGAGGACCAGGGCCGATGACTCGCGGAACATGAGCGGATATTTAAGCGGCTTATCATGCCCTTCGGCGATGGAGAGGACCATCATCTTCATGTCCTCGCCGACCTTGAATTCGGCGGGGCAGACGAGGTTCCCCACGTTCTCGATGATAAGCAGGTCGAGCTCGTCGAGTGGAAGCTCGGTCAGTACTTCGTTGATCATGTTCGCATCAAGGTGGCACGCCCCGCCGGTATTGATCTGCACGACGGGTACATCAAGAGCGCCGATCCGCTCGGCATCGTCGCTCCCGACGATGTCCCCTTCTATCACGCCGATCTTCAGATGCGGCTTAAGCTCGCGGATCGTCCGTTCGAGCAGCGTGGTCTTGCCTGCTCCGGGCGCGCCCATGAGGTTCACGACGTAGACACCGGCGTCTTTGAATGTTTTCCGATTCTCTTCCGCGATGCGGTCATTGGCTTCGAGTATGCGGGTGACGACCTTGACCTTCATCAGTTTATCTCCATATCCACGATCTCCATCTCGCGGCCGTTTTTTATTTCAAAGGACCTGGCACCGCAGAGCGGGCAGGCGAACACATACTGGACATCATCGACGGAAAATTCTTTTTTGCATTCATTGCAGACGCCGCCGACGGGAACGGGCTCTATAACAAGGTGGGCATGTTCCGCAACGGTAGTGGCTTTTGCCGCGTCAAAGGCAAACGCCAGGGCATCGGGCATGACACCAGCGGCCTTTCCGATGCGGAGCCGCACCGAATCGACCGTGCGGCCGCCGGCCTCGCTGCATTTTGAAACGACAATATCAAGGATACTGAGTGCAAGCGCGGTTTCATGCATGGATTTCCCCGATTCGACGATCTCTTTGTCTACTTTTTGGATTGCAAAACCAGCATGGACAAGGACGTAGTCCCCCACCCGCGTTTCTTCGGGCATGAGCATGAGGCTCACTTCTTTTCTTGCCCCAAACACGTCAATCGTTGCAAAAAGGTTGTCTATGCTGATGATTTTCGAGGGTATTGCCAAACACATTGAACGTTCCGATCAAATCCTGAGGACTAATGACGGATTTTCTAAAGCTATTTATCGCACATCTGAACGGCACTGTCAAGTCCGGTTGCGCGAATATTTCTTGACGTGGGAGGTGTCTTATGTTCAAAGAGCACTGATGTTCTTTAGTTCTTTGAATATCAACTCCTTTACCTTCGGTATGACCGCATTGAGCTCATCGCTCAGCTTCAGGGACCAGGAGGAAACGTCCTTGGGCTGTACTCCGATGATCACGGTCTGCGGTTTACGCCCGGTCATCTCGGCCATTTGAAGAACGTCGACAAGACTTATCTGGTGCAGAGATACCTTCTGCTCCGACGCAAATTTCATGTCGCCCGGAGAGAACCGGAACAAGGAGCCGGGCGTATCGCCTGCCTCTACTACGTCGACGACGATGAGAAAATCAATCTCGTGAAGCAGAGGGATCAGCTGATGGCTGACCGTTCCAGCTTCAAGCACCTTGATGTTTTCCGGGAAAACGGTGTCTTTAAGGGAATTGACGAGATGGACGCCAAAACCATCGTCCTTGAGCAGCAGATTGCCGACTCCGAGTATGAGGACTTGTTGGGGAGGCGCCGAAACGCCTCCCCGATGCTGTTCGTCTATCATCATATTAATGCTTTTTGAGCTTATACCCGGTAAACATCGAAGTGAACGTTTTATCCTTATTCACCCAGCCTATCATAAAGGCCATGTAAACATGGATCAACATGAAGATAATAAAGAACCACATGGCGAGAATATGCCATATCCTGGTGTAGGATTCTCCGCCGAGGAGGCTGCTCACCCACCGGAAAGCGCCCGGCGCCGGCAGGATCAGGAAGACCCTGCCGTGATATAGGGCTCCCCCGGTCAAAGCCGTAAAAATGATCACCAACCCGACAAAGAGATAGGACAACGCCTGTAGCGGGTTATACTTACGGTAGTCCTTGTGCGAGCCCTTGATGAAGAGATAGTAGCCCAGGATATCCGGAACATTTTTCAGATTCTCGGTGACCGAGAAATCCTTCCAGTCGCTGTCGAAGGTGGATTTAAAGGCCATGTAGACCCTCACCACGAGCCCCAGGACGAGCGCATAGGCCGCAACGAAATGGAAAAACCGCATCCAGGCCATGATGAAGCTTTCCGGCCCGCCTTTGATGAACGGCGTGTGGATATAGAGGCCGGTGAAGATGAGCGTCACAATGGCGATGACCCTGATCCAATGGTCCAAAATGTATCCCTTGCTCCATTCCTTTGTCATTCCGTTTGTCATTGTGCCCTCCTCACGAGACCTTGAAGTCCATGATCCGGTTCGACTCGGGATGGATCACATGCACCGTACAGGCAAGGCATGGGTCGAAGGAATGCACCACGCGCAAGACCTCGAGCGGCTTGTTGGCGTCGTGCACCGGAGTTCCGATAAGCGCTTGTTCGATGGGTCCGCGCACACCCTTGTCGTCCCTTGGGCAGACGTTCCAGGTCGTGGGCACGACACACTGGTAGTTCTTGATCTTCTGCCCGTTCACGTCTATCCAGTGCCCCAGCGCGCCTCGCGGAGCTTCCCAGAGCCCGATCCCCTGGGCCTTATCGGGAATCTTATATTCCGTGTAGACCGCTGCATCGCCCTTTTTGATGTTCTCGATGATATCCAGGCCCCACTGATACATTGAGTCCGCGACCATCTTGCATTCCAGTGCTCGGGCAGCGATCCTGCCGATGATGCCGAAAAGCACCTCCGGGTGTCCTGAATGTCCTATCTGTCCAAGAGTATAGTCTATCAGTTTCTTGGCTGTAGGCTGGCCCGCTGCATAAGCAACGACCATCCGCGCCAGCGCACCAACCTCCATGGGCTTTCCCTGAAGCCGCGGGGCCTTGGCCCAGGTATATTTTTTGTTCGGGTCGTAGCCGGTGTACTCCGGTTCCGTCACGCCTACAGCCGGGTTGAGCGGCTTGGAGTCCTTATACCAGCCGTGCGTGGTGTCCTCGGTAACATCCTCCGGCTTCGCATCATGCACCTTGGGGAAGTCCGCGGCAAAGATCGCCCCTCGCGGAAGTAGCCGTTTCTTGGGATCGAAAGACGCATCCTCGAAAACGCCCCAAGAGAGGAAATTCGCCGGCCCTTTGCCCACGCCGGCCGCGCCGATGTAGAAGGGAGCGATGGCCAACAGGTCGGCAATAAACACGCTGTCGATCCAAGCCTGCAGCTCTTTTACTCTAAAGAGGTAGTTCTTGAGATCGTCTACGGTCGGCACATGGGTTACGCCGCCGGGAGGGCTCGTCATGGTCATCGGCATCCTGCCGCCGAAGAGCGCGCTCACTTGGGCCGCTTTTGCCTGCATCTCAAGAGCTTCGAGATAATGGGCCACGGCCAGGAGGTTCACATCGGGAGGCAGCTTGTAGGCAGGGTGGCCCCAGTAGGCATTCGCAAAGGGGCCGAGCTGGCCCGAATCAACAAAGGACTTCAATTTGGCTTGAACTTTTTTTAAAGACGTCTCTTTGGGCGATGCTTTCAACGCCGAAACCACATCAACGTAGTCAAGGGCATTCAAGTGATAGAACCAGAGAATATGGGAGTGGAGGAACTGGGCCCCTTCGATGATGTTTCTAATGATGCGGCCGTTGTCCGGCGGTTTCACTTTGAAAGCGTCATCCATGCTCATCGAGGAGGCATGGCCATGAGAGGTGGGACAAACGCCGCAGATCCGCTGCGTGATATGCCAGGCGTCGCGCGGGTCCCTGCCATGCAGGATGATCTCAAATCCCCTGAAGAGTGTGCCCGTTGTCCATGCGTCCTTGACAATACCACCTTCGATCTCGACGTCGATCCTCAGATGTCCTTCGATTCTTGTCATCGGGTCAATGGTTATCCTGGCCATTATTTTTTACCTCCCTTTTCTTCTTTAGTCCTGCCGGAAGCACCCGTCGCCGCCGCATGGACCGCGATACCGACAGCCGTGGCTGCAGCTGCAATAGCTCCGAGTTTGTCGGCGCCTGCTTCAACGCCGCCCAGGCCGGGGATCTTAACGCCAGGAAGTGGCTCATAGAACCCCGCAAACTTGTCCGTCCACCCGCGCTCGGCGCATCCGATGCAGGGACCGCCGGCTTTGATGCACCAGCTGGTCCGATTGTTGTACTGGATCTTCGGGCATGCAGAATAGGTCATCGGCCCCTTGCAGCCCATCTTGTACAGGCAATATCCCATGGCCTCTTCCTGGGAACCGAACTTCTCGACAAATCTGCCCGCGTCGAAGTGCGCCCGACGTTCACAGTTGTCGTGGATGGTCTGACCATAGAACATCTTGGGCCTCCCCAAGCTGTCAAGATCAGGAAGTTTTCCGAGAAGAAGGAAATTGACAACAACGCCCACGAGATACTGTGGGTTCACCGGGCAGAGGTCAAGATTGACGAGCGGCTTGTCGATGCCGACCCTTTTGAGCGCCTCGGCGGTCCCGATGATCTGAGAGGGATTCGGCTTTGCCGCCGGTACGCCGCCGTCAGTAGCGCAGCTGCCGATGGCCAGCACGGCAACGGCCGGAGCTGCCATTTCTTTCAGGACATCGAGCATCTCCTTGTTCCCGATCATGCCGTGCCCCTTCTTGGTCGGGACGCCGCCTTCTACGACCAGAATATAGCCGCCGACCTTGGCTGACGATGCAAGTATTTCCTCTGCTTGTTTGCCGGCTGCGGCCATGATGGTCTCGTTGTAGTCGACGCTCAGGATGTCGAGAATGACTTCAGCGGGGCTCGGATAGGTTGCCTTGATAAATGCTTCGGTACAGCCTGAATCGGACGCGAAATTGAGCCAGATGACCGGAGTTCGTTTGGACGCTTTTTCTAAGGCTGCTGCGATTTGAGGGACATATAATTCGGAGAGGCCGAGGAGGGCAGCTGTTGCACCGCAGAACTTCAAAAAATCTCTTCGCTTGACACCACGGAATTCCAATGCATCAAGAAACTGCTTACTCACTTCTTCTTTCTTACTCATAAGCATCCTCCTTCAATAGTTTGAACAAACCTAAATATTATTCGGAATAGCCTGAGATGTTAATGAAGAGTGGAGCCGTTCTTGTTGTGAAAGATGTTACCTATGGTGACAATGTATAAAAGTTAGCATAGAAAATGTCATTTGTCAAAAATTATAAATCTATAAAATAATCTTAATCATTAATAAATATAGAAACTATTAAATTTAATACTTAACGGAACCGAATGATATTTGTAACAATTTAGTGCATTATTATAAAGTGAAGCTTTCTTCCATGATGATGTATTACATTTCTCACGCATTGAATCCCCGAATCTATAAATGGCCTCTCATAAAGAAGCCTGTGTCGGTCACGGCCATTACGGGATCCTCTTTTTTATGAGAGCGCTCATGATCGAATCAGGCTCCTTATCCATGACGCATCGGCTTATAGGCTGCGAACAAGAAATCCAATTAAAAACAGGCCCGTACCAACGACCGACAGCGTAACGAGGAGATCGAGACCGGAAGAGGGACTGAAAGAATCTTCGTTTATCTGTCGTTGGGTCCTTTTATAACGGACAAAGGCGAGTACGGAGATAAGCACTCCAAGGCCGACGAGGAAAATACCGAATATCAACGAGTAGCTGTGACCGGTCTGAAGATGAGAGGGCACCTCGTTCTTCCCCAGAAAGAATGTCAGTTGCTTCATGAAAAGCGCAAAGCGCTCGACAACGAAACCGAAGGCCATGATCCCGATGCTCGTCCTGATCCAGGCGAGAAACGTCCGCTCATTCGCCATATGGACGCGGCGATTTCGGGTGACCGCTGGTATGTTCTCTTCCGATTGAGTTTCCGGCATAGAATAAATAATGTAGAGCTTTTATAAAAGCACCGGCATCCTTTGCACGCCCCGGATTAAAACCCGTCAAAACGTTTTTAAAATATATTCGGCAATCTTATGAGCATCCTTGTTCGAAACGGTCTTTTCATCGAACTTCGTCATGCCGGGCCCGGGATTTCTCACGATTCTGATGATATCGTTCACCGTTTTAATATTATTAGCTTCGCGGTCCTTCTTTTGGAGCGTCTTCTGCGGGTTGATAATATTGCCGCCGTTTACATGACAGACAGAGCAATTCTGCTTGAACAACTCCTCACCGGACGGGCTCGCACCCGATACATTGCCGCCATATAAAATAATAATGACACCGGCACAGAGGGCTATTCCTGCCGCTGAAACAATGATGTTCTTCATATTAATCTCCTTTCAAATCGGCTTCGCTTGAATAGTCATTTTATATCAGTATAGCATACCGTATTACTCCATAGCCGGTAAAATCGGCACGGTCATAGCGTTTTCGGGAATCCGCCCGGTCAATGATGAAAGGAATGCCGTGATATCACCTGTCTCCTCTTTCGTCAGATCTTTTCCGAGCTGGATCTTCGCCATGATCCATACCGCCTGATCGAGTTTATCTATGGAACCGTCATGGAAGTACGGCGGGGTCATGGCCACGTTCCTGAGCACCGGCACCTTGAAGAAGTACCTATCAGCCTCGTTTTTTGTGACCGCGAAGCGTCCTTCGTCTATTTTTTCACTTTTAGTGTACTTCATATAGGGTTCGAAGACGCCGAATTTCTGATACATCTGACCGCCCACATAGGGGCTGAAATGGCAGGTCATGCACCCGGTGTCCAGGAACGTTTTCAGGCCCTTCTTCTGCTGCTCCGTCATCGCTCCGGCATTCCCCTTCATGAAGTCATCGAACGGTGCGAGTGTTACCAGTGTGCGTTCGAAGGCGCCGATCGCCTTCGCAAAATTATCGATCGTCACGGGGTTTTTCTCTCCCGGGAAGGCATCTTGAAACAGGGTCACATACCCTTTCATACCTTTCAGGATATTTTCCACGGACTCATAGGACGGCATGCCGAAGGCAGGAGGGCCGGTCACTGCTTGTTTCGCCTGGTCTTCCACGCTGGTCCTGTTGCCGATCCAATGTTCGGAAATCTGCGCGGCTGCGTTGAAAACGGTCGGCGCATTCCGGGGATTTTCCTTGCAGTTGTTCCCCCTCGCCTTTTTCAATCCGTCTGCAGCATACAGGCTGATGGGGTGGCACTTGGCACAGCTCACCGTACCGTCTATCGATATCCGCAGTTCATAAAAGAGCATTTTCCCCAGCTTTACCTTTGCCGGAGTGATCGGGTTCTGCTCCGTCGGCATTGATTGCGGCAACGGGCCGAAAATCTGGCCTGCTTTATTGATAAGGTCTTGATCCCCTGTTGCCGCATAAGCGCTCGCGCCAACAGAAAATGCGGTAAAAAAAACGTATACAATGAATACGAATACCTTCAGGAGTGCACACTGTTTTATCTGAATTCCGATGTTCATGACTGGCCTCCTTATGGTTCATCTGAACCGGTAATTTTACGGGCCGGTACTTTAGTTCGTGATGAGACAGTTCATGATCGTTTTCGCGCATGAACAATACCGGTCGCTTGGATAAGTATAGCGTAAAAATAGGATTTTTCAAGGATAGGAGAAAAAGATATGGTGAGAAGCGGGATCAACCTGTACGGCGCGTAAAACCCAGGGATGTACTCGAGAACGTGCTGGCGTGCAATCCTCTTCGTGTTATTCCGGCGCCAGAGTCCCATTGTGGGCTTTTTTAGAACGAACAATCAGGTACCCAGAGAAAAGGATCATTAGGCCTCCGAACAGGGCCATGAGCGGCGGCTTTTCTGACAAGAACAGGAACGCAAGCGGGATGGCGGCGAGCGGCTCGATGTAGCCTAAAATTGCGGCGTGCTGCGCCAGCACCCGCCTGAGAGCGCTGAAATACAGGAGCGGAGCAAGGCTGGAGTGCAAGAGTCCCGTGACCAGGAGAAGTAATCCGATGCGCATAGATACATGATAGTCAAGGGTCAGCGCGGCCGGAGCGGTGATTGCAGCGGTAATCCAGAGATTGACGATGATCGCCTTATGGTGAAGGAGCAATCGGCTGAGACTGCGGGAAAAAATAATAACGAACGCATAGGCCAGGCCCGACAGTGCGCCGGCGACGATGCCCGCAGTGTGTGCGCCGTTCAGGCTCAGCCCTCCTCCCGTTGCGACGATCATGATCATGCCCAGAACGGCCATCGGAAGCGAGATGAGGGTCACTCTCTGCAGACGTTCGGAGATCAGGAACGGTGCAAGCACGGCGACTATCACCGGCGCCGTATAATGGCTGAAAACCGCATTCGAAACCGTAGTATGCCCCAGGGAGTAAAAATACGCGACATTGTTCGTGATCGAAGCAAGTGAAAGTCCGGCAAGGAGCGGCCATGCTTGCAGGCTGAAGATGGCGTGGGGAAAATCGCCTCTCATCCTTAAGACCGTGGGAACGATAAAACCCGCGCTCAAGGAC
The DNA here is from genome assembly GCA_963790205.1 of Nitrospirota bacterium. Lineage (GTDB taxonomy): Bacteria > Nitrospirota > UBA9217 > UBA9217 > UBA9217 > CAWBNQ01. The sequence goes on along the minus strand of CAWBNQ010000008.1, from coordinate 244,200 downwards.
GTATAAAACAGGACCACCACGGGCGGAAGCGCCATCCAGCGGATCAGCGGGCCCCAGGTGCTCCAGATAAGCATGGCGAGGACGATTTTCAGGTAGGGCTTCATCGCAATTCTGAATGCAGAATGCGGAATGCGGAATAAGAGCGAAAAAAATGCGGAATGGAAAGCGTTTCAAGCACTCTTTCACATTCCGCATTCAACATTCCGAATCCCGGATTCGGCTACGTTCCCATCCCCCACGAGGCGAGGTACTTCTTCTGTTCGGGAGTAAGCTTGTCGATCTTGATGCCCATGGCGTTCAGCTTGAGCCGGGCAATCTCGGCATCGATGTTCTGCGGCACGCCGTACACCCGCTTCTTGAGCTTCTTTGCGTTCTTGAGCATACTCGGCGGAAAGCGCCTGGTTGGCAAAGCTCATGTCCATCACGCTCGAAGGATGACCTTCTGCGGAAGCGAGGTTGATGAGCCGGCCCTCTCCAAGAACATTGATCTTCCCGCCGTTCGGCGTGGTGTATTCTTCAACGAAGTCGCGGATGATCCCCTTCTTCTTTTTCACCCTGTCCAGAGCATCGAGGTCAATCTCAACGTTGAAGGGATGGCGCCGTCCTTCATGACCCGGAAGTGCTCCTTGCGAAGCGACAGCCCGCTTAGTAGCGGTAGTGCTCCGACTTGTACGGACCTTGCTTGGGCACGCCAATGTACGCAGCCTGCTGGTCGGTCAAGGTGCTCAATTGAGCATTCAGCGTCGTCAGCTGCAAACGCGCGACCTTCTCGTCCAGATGCTTGGGCAGGGTGTACACGTTGATCGGGTAGTCCTTGGTGCGGGTGAACAGTTCGATCTGTGCAAGGGTCTGGTTGGCGAACGACGACGACATCACGTAGGACGGATGGCCGGTGGCGCAACCGAGGTTCACCAAGCGTCCCTTGGCCAGCAGGATGATGCGCTTGCCGTCCGGGAAGATGATGTGGTCGACCTGCGGCTTGATCTCTTCCCACTGGTATTTTTCCAGCGAGGCGACGTCGATCTCGTTATCGAAGTGGCCGATGTTGCACACGATGGCCTGGTTCTTCATCTTCGCCATGTGGTCGTGGGTGATGACGTGGTAGTTGCCGGTGCAGGTCACGAAAATGTCGGCCTTGTCGGCAGCGTATTCCATGGTGACCACGCGGAAGCCTTCCATTGCGGCTTGCAGCGCACAGATCGGGTCAACCTCGGTCACCCAGACCTGTGCCGAGAGAGCGCGCATGGCTTGTGCCGAACCTTTGCCCACATCGCCGTAACCGCAGATCAGCGCGATCTTGCCAGCGATCATCACGTCGGTGGCGCGTTTGATGCCGTCCACCAGCGATTCGCGGCAGCCGTACAGATTGTCGAACTTGGACTTGGTGACGGAGTCGTTAACGTTGATCGCCGGGAATTTCAGTTCACCGCGTTCGTGCATTTGGTACAAGCGGTGCACGCCGGTGGTGGTTTCCTCGGTCACGCCCTTGATCGCGGCGAGACGTTTGGAGTACCAGGTCTTGTCGGTTGCCAGCTTGGCCTTGATCGAAGCGAACAAACAGGTCTCTTCTTCCGAGGTCGGCTTGCTTATCAGCGATGCATCTTTTTCTGCGCGCGCACCCAGGTGCAGCAGCAGCGTGGCGTCGCCGCCGTCGTCCAGAATCATGTTGGACAAGCCGCCATCCGCCCATTCGAAGATGCGGTGCGTGTAATCCCAGTAATCGGTCAGCGATTCGCCCTTGACCGCGAACACCGGCGTGCCACCCGCAGCGATAGCAGCGGCAGCGTGATCCTGGGTCGAGAAGATGTTGCACGAGGCCCAGCGCACTTCCGCACCGAGCGCCTTCAGCGTTTCGATCAGCACAGCGGTCTGGATGGTCATGTGCAGCGAACCGGTGATGCGCGCGCCTTTCAGCGGTTGCGTCTTGGCGAATTCTGCACGGATGGCCATCAGGCCGGGCATTTCGGTTTCGGCGATGGCGATTTCCTTGCGGCCCCATGAGGCCAGGTTGATGTCGGCGATAACGTAGTCTTTAGTAGACATAAAGCTCTCCATTCAGGTTAATGAATGGGCGCCGTTGCTGCATGTTGAACCACCCCATCGAGCCTGACAGACCCACCTTGCGGTGACTGCTGCAGCGCCCCTCGACGGGTAGGTTGATGTTTCAATTACAGTCCTGCTTCTGCGCGCAATGCGGCAGCCTTGTCAGTGGCTTCCCACTTGAATTCCGGCTCTTCACGGCCAAATAGTATAAGTCACACAATATTGAGGGCAGCCACACAGGGCTGCCCCTACATAATTTTCACGCCATTCAGGCATAGTCTGGATTCTAGCGACAATCCAAATTTTGCAATCAGCTATTACTTCACTCCCGCTTCCTTCTTGAGCTTTGCTGTCTTATCCGTCTTTTCCCTGGTGAACTCAGGCTCGGTCCGCCCTGTCTCCTGTCATGTACGCAGAAAACGATCCTTGCCGAATTCCTGGTGACTATTGTTTCTTTTTCGCTGCCGGTGCCGCAGGAGCCTCTGAGCCCGACGCTTTATACAGGTTCTCATCCATGCTGTTGAAGAGAGTGGTTTTCGCGCTTGCCGCGGATTTCGGATCGGCCTTCATCGGATGACATGACGCGCAAAAGACATCCATCTTCGAACCATTGGAAGTATCGACCCGGAGATATTTGTAATTCGTGTTCGAGGGATGCGGGTCATGGCAGCTGGTACATTCGAACTTGCCGTCCCTCATGAATTCGCTCGGAACGCGGGCGATCTTTGAATTCACCGAGGTCAGTCCGAACGGATGGCTCGTGTGGCTGTCTATGGGCTTGATTCCCTGTCCGCCTTTTTCGGGAGTATCATGGCACCCCAGGCACAGGGCGGTGACCCCGCCGTAAGGCTGCTTGGTCCTGGGATTGATTTCCTTCTTGTTCGCTTCCACGGCAAAGATAAGCTTGCCGTCCTTCGCGGTATGAAGCGCATGGCAGCCGGTGCACTCCAGCCCGTCGTGGGCGCCCGCGGCAAAAACCGCTAGCGGGACCAGACACAACATCAAAGCGGCTAACAACAAAATAACGTTCTTCATCATCTTACTACCTCCTCCGTATGATATTTTATATAGAGAGTTGAACAGTCTAGACGGCCGGTCCTGCCGGAACGGCCTGTTACTATCCGCATTCTGGAAATACCGCCCGAAGCTCGTAACGAGCGTACAACTATGCTGTGCGGCAGGAGCATGGTGTTCGGCACAGTTTGCTTTACGCGAACTCTGCCGTCTCAAAATCAGAGCCCCGCGTCCTTTTTAATCTTGGCCGCCTTGTCGGTCCGCTCCCAGGTGAATTCCGGTTCGGTCCTGCCGAAGTGGCCGTAGGCCGCGGTCTTTCGGTAGATGGGCCTGCGAAGATCGAGGGTTGTCATGATGCCCTTGGGGGTCATGTCGAAATTATCTCTGATGATCTTCACCAGCTTGTCGTGATCGACTTTGCCAGTGCCGAAGTCGTCTACATGGATGGAAACCGGTTCAGGAACACCGATGGCATAGGCGAGCTGCACCTCTGCTTCCGACGCGATGCCTGACGCTACGATATTTTTTGCAACGTAACGGGCCATATAGGAAGCCGAGCGGTCCACCTTCGACGGGTCCTTGCCCGAGAAGCATCCCCCCCCGTGGCTGCCCACGCCGCCGTAGGTGTCCACGATGATCTTGCGTCCGGTGAGGCCCGTATCTCCCATGGGCCCTCCCACCACGAACCTGCCGGTGGGGTTGATGTGATAAATAATGGTTTCTTCGTCAAGAAGGTGCTTCGGCACCACGGGTTTTATAACCTTCTCGATCACGTCCTCACGCAGGTCCTTGAGGTGCACGTCGGGGCTGTGTTGCGAGGAAACGACGATGGTGTGGATTTTGTAGGGCTTGCCGTCCCGGTACTCGATCGTGACCTGGGATTTTCCGTCAGGCCTGAGGTAGGGAAGCACTTCCGTCTTTCTCACTTCGGACAGCTGCCGGGTCAGTTTGTGCGCCAACATGATGGTCATCGGCATAAGTTCGGGGGTCTCATCGCAGGCATAGCCGAACATGAGGCCCTGGTCGCCGGCCCCGCCGGTGTCCACGCCCATGGCAATATCCGGAGACTGTGAGTGAACCGAGGTGATGACGCCGCAGGTCTCGTAATCGAACCCGTACTTTGCGCGGGTGTACCCGATGTCCTTGATCGTCTGGCGTACGATGTCGGGAATCTCAACGTATCCCTTCGTCGTGATCTCTCCCGCTACTATCGCAAGACCGGTTGTCAAAAGCGTCTCGCACGCAACGCGGCTCGTGGGGTCCTGCGTGAGCAGCGCGTCGAGGACCGCGTCGGATATCTGGTCGGCTATTTTATCAGGATGCCCCTCGGTAACCGATTCCGAAGTAAAAAGGTAATTTCTGGTACAACTACTCATTTGTTTTCCTCCCGGCCTTTCGGACCATAAAAATTTCGTTTTTATAGCATAGCCACGGTATTTGTCAAGAAAAAATTTGCTGTAACCCCTAGATTTATCGCTGCCGTCCTCGGGACAGCCCTGGCGACGGCTGACAAGGTAGCACAATACATTAACTTGATGGACTTTTCAATAGAATTTTCACCCGGAACGGACCCATGTCCCCAAGAAAGAGCTTGAGGCTTAAAATGCGTCGCAGATACTCGGGCGGGAGAAACAAAGGAGTTAAGGGGCATGGTCTGGCTTTTGAACGGCGTCGCGCGCAGCCCGTTTCAAAAAAATGCGGCGGAACGCAGCATAGAGGACGCTTTGCCCGGCACCGGAACCGGGCAATGGACATGATGGATTTTGGCACGCCGGGTTATTGCTGTTTCTGGTCTTCAACGATCTCTTTGAACAGCTGCACGGGATCGAAGGGTTGAAGTGTGGCGTTAAAGCTCGCGATACCGACCGGCGGTTCCATGATACGGATCTCGAAATTCACCGTACCTTTGGGCTGGATAATGATTCCCGGTTCCTGCATTTTCATTTTCAGGTCCTGCATATTGTAACCGCGTTTGGCGAAAATGTCATAATCCCGTCGGGTATAGATCTGCTTTCCGCTCAGCATTTTCGCCCGGATCAGGACCGTGTTCTGCGCGTCGTACACATCGGCAACGACATACCAGGCCGGTCTCGGTTTGTCCGTGGTATTTTCGATGACGCCGGTTATGACCAGATCCTGGGTGCCGGGATCTATGGCGCCCGATGCGCTCGTTATCAGCAGTCCCTCGGGTGACGTCACCGCTTTAACGGCGTCAGAGACCTGATGTGAAGCCCGTCCGAAATACCATTTTGCGCCGAATACGGCCGCTAGAATGATGACGAGGAGCACGGCAATGAAGACCAAAAGCCTCTTCCCTGTTCCGGAAGAAGCAGCAGGCCCTGCCGAAGGTGTTGATAACAGAGGCATGGCAGGCTGCGCCGCTTCACCTGCTGGCGCGGAAGGGGCCGACGACCCTTGCGGGAAAGAATGCGCTCCCGATTCCGGTTTGACTGCCGCAGCTGGTTTGGGCGGCGTCACCGAGGGCTGCATGACGGGTGCTGTTGGTTTTGATTCTTTGGGTCCCACCTTAGATTGAGGCTTAGGCTGAACAGGTGGCGGCTCCGGGGCCGGCCGGGGCGCAGGCGCCGGCTTAACGAATGCCGGCGGGGCCTGGTCTTCAGGCGGGAACTCATTTGCAGGAGGCTCACTGAGGTCAAAGCCCGGAGGAGTTGCGGCGGGAGCTGAACCAACCCTATCTCTTGCCGTCTCAGGGGACGCCTTGACAGTTTTTGGTTTTGGCTCATGGGATGCAAGGACCGAGGCCGTCGCCTGGGACAGGTTGTACTGTTCAAAGTCTGCCTTCGTGATCTTTACGTATTCGCCGCACCGTGAACACGCGAACTTGACCCCCGGTCCGGCAATTTTGTCATCCGAGACACGGAAGAGCTTGTTACATTTTCCACACCGGACTTCCATGCAGCCTGGCCTCCTGGTTACGACAAATCCTGATTGCTGATCCCGGTACCGAATAAAATATCCGACGCCCGACATCCATAACCATTGAATCTTGAATTTTGAAATCGTGCATGATTTCGGTGTCAGGATTTCTGATTGCCTTATTGTAATATATTTTTAATAAATTATCTACCTCTGCGAGTTATTTTTTTCGTCCCGATCATCGCAGGGCAAGTCCTTCTTCTCATCCGCGATCCGATAGTCTTCCGATGCCCATTTCCCCAGATCGATCAGCCTGCACCGCTCGGAGCAGAAGGGTCTGAAGGGATTATCGTCCCACGAAGCTTCTTTCCTGCATATCGGACATCGCGTCTTCTTGACTTTCATCCCGCATCCCGAATCCCGAATTTTCATTTAAGCACATACGCCATCGGCACTTCAACCCATCCGCTGACATAGGGCATCGGAGCGGCGCGGTACACCGTCCGGACTGAAGCAGTGTCGAGAATATCATACCCCGAGCTTTGGACGATTTCAACGGTTTCCACATCACCGGTTGGTTTCAGCTTGAACCGCACATGGACCACGCCCTGGATGCCCCGCTCCCGCGCCACTCGAGGATAGTTCTTTGACCGCTCGATTTGCGACTCGATAACAGCCCACTGTTCTGCGGGAATAAGCCCGAACTGCGCGCCCGGGTCCGATCCCGTTGTCCCGCTCCCCCCCTGTCCCTGCCGGGCACCGGCATCGCCATGGCCTGATCTTCTGCTTTCAGTATCCGCCGGGACCGACGTTTCCTCTCGCGCAGATGGTTTATGCGCCGGCGTTTCCGGCTGTATTGCAGGAGCGGTTGTCGTGTCTGTCACAACCGGCCGGTCCTCGGACCGCGCCTCCCGATGTCCCGCTCTTTGTAAAATCCTGCCCTCCGATCCCGACCCGGAACCGACAAGGGATACCATAACCGCGTCCCGATTTCCCCAGAGCGCACCCCTGGTGAACTGGGCAAAGGCGATGGCGCTGCCGAAGATCAGGACATGAATAAAGACGGATGTATAGAGTGAGCGTTGAAACGTCATGATAAATATCTTACCACAGGGATAGAGAGTGCGCGGAGGGCCCAAAAAAGCCCGTCCCGAACCCTCCGCGACTCTGCAACTACATGGTTTTCTCCTGCCTAGAACCGGACCGAAACACCTCCGTACATTTCCTCACGCGGCATGGGATAACCTCTGACGATTTCGTATTGACGGTTGAAGGCATTCTTAACGCCGACGAACACATCGGCCTTCACGCCTTGGCTGACCGCGACCATCTGGCTGATTTTCCCATCGACAGCGGTGTAGTGCCATGACGGATCTCCGGGCTTCACGTAGTTTTTCACCCACCTGCCTTCTATATATAAATTCGTCTTTGTTGGAAGTGCAAGGTTGACATAGCTCTTGAGCTGATCCGAAGGGATAACATCATATATCCTCGCCCCCGAAGTTTCATCCACCGCGTTCATATAAGTATAGTTGACCGCCCAAGTCAGCAGCTCGAAGGGCGTGAACCTGGCCTCCGATTCCGTTCCCGTGATGCGGGCCTTTCCGATATTGATGGGGCTGTATATGAAGCTCGAATCCGGCACCCATTGGATGAGATTATTGATCTTTCGTTCAAAATAGGAGACCTTGACCGAGTTTCCTTTTCCGAACGGTTGTTCGATCCCCGCTTCGTATTCTTTCGAAGTCTCGGGCAAGAGGTCCCGGTTTCCTTTCTCAAAGCCGTCAAAGGTCCAAAAGAGTTCGTTCAGCGTAGGCGCCCTGAAGGCTTCGCCCGCCGAGGCCCTGATAATGGTTCCCGGCCCGGCAATGAGATAGCGCGCACTCACCTTGGGACTGGCCTTATCGCCGTAGAGCGAATGATTATCATATCGATCACCAATAACGACAATGAGCGGCTCACCAAGGGAAATTTCATCCTGGAGATAGGCGGACTGGAGCGATGCCGTATGCACCCCCGCATCGGTGCTTGTAAGGTGGTCCTGTTTTGACTCCATACCGAAGGTAAGCTGGTTCCATGAGTTGGCAAGCCAATTGGTTTGGGCCTCTCCGCCGGTCGCTATGCCTCGGTGTTTGCTGTTCACCGAAAATAGCGGGTCAGGATTTATATAGATGAGGTCGTCACGGGTCTGATACATGTTCAGCTTGAGATCGAGCTCCTTGGAGAATTTAGTTTTATACGTCAGGGATGAGCCCAGGTTGCGGTCCCACTGTCGCGCCAGCGGGCTCGGAAATTGGATAGAGCCGGGTACGCCGATCTCTTTCCCGAGATAATCCGTCTCGAATTCCACGTTCGAATCTGGATTGATCTCGTAGCCCAGCTTTGCTCCCACCGTACCCTGATCAAGGTCGCTGTTCATGCGAAAACCCGCGGACTTCTCCCTGCCGGCGGAGAGCGTGTAATAAAACTTATCAAGCTTATTCGAATTGCTGAGCGAGAGCGACTCGTAGCCGTGGCTCCCCGCCGCGCCGGTGACCGTCGTCGATGCTCCCGTCGGTTTTTTTGTAATAATGTTAACGACGCCTCCAACGGCGTCCGCGCCATACAACGCGGAAGAAGGGCCGCGTACGATCTCGATCCTTTCGATGTCTTCAAGAGACACCGGCAAATCGGCCATATCGAACCCCCCGGCGCTCGCAGAGTTCAGCCGTCTGCCGTCCAAAAGCACCAGGACTTGCTCGTAATTCGCCCCCCTGATATTGATACTACTCGTTGAACCTTTTGCTCCGTAGTCATTCACCTCAACGCCGGCTACCCGTTCGACGACCTCGGCTGCGGTCGTTGCCCCCGACTTCTGAATATCGTCGGCGGTGATGACCGTGACCGTCTGTGTCACGTCTTGCGGCTCTTTCTCCGTTTTCGTGGCCGTAACCACCACTTCCTTTAATTGCACCCCGGTATCATCCGCCATGACCACCGGCGCTGCCGATGCCGACACACACCAAATCATAGCCACTGCCACAACACTTCTCTTGACCATATAATAGACTCTCCTTCTTTCGAGGTTTTGGGAATGAAGAGGTCTCCTGGCTTAGGACGTCCTACTCGCCCGCCTTCCCGGAAACACGGTTCAAGCCGGTTAAACAATTTAAACCGTTTGAACTGTCCCTCCAGTGGCAAAACAGGCTTTCGTTTCCATCACAGTTGCGCGACAGCGGGGGAATCGCACCCCCTTCCGCTTCTTCATTCCCGGACTGTAGTTACGTGTTTATCATCTTCCTGTCTGAATGATCATGCTCGATATTTTGATCAACACCTCCTTCGCAGTCCCTGCGACAAAACGATGTAATGTTCACGGGGCCGTATTTGATGATCTTATGATAAGCTCCTGTATGAAACTCATATTAATACTCTCCCGCAGGACGTCAGCCCATTTATCAAGAGCTAAATCTCGTGCTTTCGCGAAATCCGTAGCACCATCCACGTGCGTCAACCCCCGTTTGGCCCGGAGATCATTGATGAGCCCCCGTCTGAACCGGTCATTATCAAATATCCCGTGCAGGTACGTGCCCCAGACCGCGCCCTTTTGCGAACCATCCGGCACGAATTCGAAATGCGGAATGCCGAATATGGAATCCGCATCAAGCCTTTTGAGCTTGAACAATCCCACATCGCCCGTTGTCCTACCCATATGAATCTCATAGCCTTTAAGGATGTCATTGCCGCACCATTCCGAATTCCACATTCCGCATTCCGTATTTGCAAAGGCTTCCACCTGTGAAGTGACTTTTGTCCTCTCGAGTATCGTCTCAACGTCAAGATATTCCAGCCCGCGAACTTCACGTTGCCCGCTTTCCACGCCGTGAGGATCGAGGATCTTCTTCCCGAGCATCTGGTAGCCGCCGCAAATACCGATGAGCGGAATGCCCTTTTCAACGGCCCTTTGGATGCTTCTTTCAATGCCCGCTTCGCGCAGGAACAAAAGGTCCTGTACCGTGTTTTTCGAACCCGGGATGATGACGAGGTCCGCATGCTCGATATCGACGTCCCGCAGGGAATAGACCAGCTCGACATCCTGTTCGTACAGGAACGGGTCGAAATCCGTGAAGTTGGAAATATACCTGAGCCTGATTACCACGACCTTGATCCTCGGCTGTGAGGACTTCCCGTTATTCGAGCACCAGAGCCGTTCGGGAGGGATACCGTCCTCCTCGTGCAGGCCGAGATCGCCGAGATAGGGAATGACGCCGAGGACCGGCCTGCCTGTTTTCCCGTGTATCATCGCAAGCCCCGGCTCCAGGATCGACAGGTCCCCCCGGAATTTATTGATGATGAACGCCTTGATGTAATCGGCCTCATCATCTAAAAGCGCAATGGTCCCGTACAGGGAGGCGAACACCCCCCCCTTGTCGATGTCCCCGACGAGCAGCACCGGCGCGTTCGCATGCCGGGCAACGCTCATGTTCACGACCTCGTCGTTCCTGAGATTGATCTCCGCGGGGCTGCCGGCTCCTTCAATGATGACGAGGTCATGCCGTTTTGATAAACGTTCATATGCTTCCGTTACCGCGGCCCATGCCTCTTTCTTGAATGAATAGTACTCCCGCGCCTGCATGTTCGAATGGACCTTGCCGTTCAGGACCACCTGGCAGCCGGCCTCCCCCGTCGCCTTAAGCAATACGGGGTTCATATCCACGGACGGCTCGACGCGTGCCGCCTCGGCCTGATACGCCTGGGCGCGTCCGATCTCGCCGCCCTCTCGCGTAATGAACGAGTTCAAGGCCATGTTCTGCGCCTTAAAGGGGGCGACGTTGACGCCCTGGTCGCGGAAGATCCTGCAGAGACCGGCGACGATAATGCTTTTTCCGACACCCGAGCCGGTGCCTTGTATCATGAGTGCCTTAGCCACACTCACCCCTCAGTGTCAATCGCATAAACCGGCCATTTCTTTCATGAGTATCCTGTTCTCTTTTCTCGATCGCATCGCGATCCGGATGCAGGTATCGTCCATGCCCGTGAAGTTCGAGCAGTCCCGCACGAGTATCCCCTTTTGCTCAAGTCCCGCGATCACTTCCCGCGCGTTCCTGAACCTGAGAGGGTCTCTATGGTTGCGCGCAGAACACCTTCTTCCGAAAGACGATCGGTGTCGCGGCTAACGACCACCGCCAGTTTTTATTGGCGTCTTCCTCCATGCATCCGTCCTTTACCGCTTCGATTACGAGGCGGCTGAATCCCTGAGGCGGCGCAAGGCAGGGGTTGTTGGTCATCCAAGGCCACGTTTTTGATTTCATCGGTACTATGCCTGCGGTTGCCTTCTCTCTTTGAGTCATGCTCTTCCCTTCTATGCTTTGAAATTGCCGCCACTGGCTAAACTACGTTAAATTTTTGTATTTCCAGAAACCAGAACCCGTCCCTGCTCGTGACAGCTGAATCGGTGATCTCTATCTTCCCCCGGAAAAGCGGCCCGTTCGTAACGAACGTGTGGAATTCCCCTCTCTCGCCGCACACATCGAGCTTTTTGGATTGGAGGTGTCCGATAAAGTCCGGGTCCATATTCCGGCCTATCCACTTCTCATCAATCAGCTTTTGATCTCCGCTCGCGACAATGGTCTCGAACCCCAGACTAAAAAAATCCTTCATGATGTTTTCCGTCTTCATTCCCCAGAGCGGCTCGATCGGTTCGATGCCAAGCTCCGCACAGGTCCGGTCCACCCATTCCTTGTGCGGCTCTAGAAAGATATCGCCGAATATCATTCCTTTGGTTCCGCTCTTCGCGAGCTCGCCGACTGTTTTTTTGAACTCGCGCTCAAAATCCTCGGAAACGACCTTTCGTTGTACGATCGGAATGCCGGCGAGCTCCGCCTGAAGCCGTATCATCGCCGGGTCCACGCCGTGAAGATTGTTCGGCCGGTCGAAATGGAGCAGATGAGATATTTTCATCCCCTTCTTGATCGCGAGATAACAGGCAAGGCAGCTGTCCTTACCGCCGCTCCATGAGACAATATACATGCAGAAGTCTCCTCAGAAATTATTTCCGAAACTCACGTAGGTGTTGCCCTCTTCAGATCGCCTGACTTCCATGTTCACATCGAACGCCTGCTTCAGCATATCTCGTGTCAATATCGTCTCGGGCCTGCCCGTGCCGATAATGCCGCCGTCCTTGATCAGCATCACCGTGTCGAACTGGAGCGCAATATTGATGTCGTGGAGCGCCATGACCACGGTGATGTTCTTCGATGCCCGAAGCTTCTTGAGGAGCCTTACCAGCTCGATCTGGTATTTTATGTCGAGGTTGGCAAGTGGCTCGTCGAGAAGGAGCAATCCCGCGCCCTGCACGAGCGTCATGGCGATGAAGGTCCGCCGCCTCTCTCCGCCGGAGAGGTCCGTCAGGTGAGCGCGGGACTTTCCCATGAGGCCGACCATGTCCAACGCTTCATCAACGCCCATTGCCGGAGGAATGTCGTAGGGATACAGCCCCATGCTCACCAGTTCCCTGACCGTGAACGGCACCGTGATATCGAGTGTTTGCGGGAGATAACTGATCAGCTTTGCGCGGTCCCGGCCGTTGAAGGTATCGAGGACCTTGCCCCAGAGCGAGACCGTGCCCGAGGAGGGTTTGAGAATCCCGCATCCCAGCTTCATGATCGTCGACTTGCCCGAGCCGTTCGCGCCCAGAAGACCGATAAAATCGCCCTCGTATACGGCACATGACAGATCGCGGATGAACACCGTGTTCTTTTCGTAGGAGTAAGCGGCCCGTTCAAGCTCAAGGATTGACGCTTTAGATGCTGAGGACATTCTTCCTCCTGAGCAAATACAGAAAATAGGGCGCGCCGATGATGGCCGTGATCACGCCGGCCGGAAGTTCCATCGGGGGCAGCGCCGACCTGCTCACAAGATCGGCGACGCAGAGGAGCGAACCGCCGCCCAGGGCTGAAGCGGGGATCAGCAGCCTGCTGTCGGCCCCGAGAAAAAAACGCATAATATGCGGGATGAGAAGGCCGATAAAGCCGATCATGCCGCCGAGCGAGACCGAGGCTGCGGTCATGAGGCCCACGGAGACGAAGAGAATGAGCCGTTCCCGCTGCGGCGCGAAGCCCAGGCTGTGGGCAAACTCGTCTCCCAGAATGAGCGCGTTCAAGGCCTTTGCCCTCGTTGCGGACAAGAGAAGGCCGGCTGCGACAAAGGCAAGCCCGTAGGGGATGCGGGACCACTCGGACATGGACAGGTCCCCGAAGATCCAGAGCATGGCCCGCCGAAGGCCCTCATCGGTCGAGATGCTCATCATGAGCATAAGAAGAGCTGAGAAGAGAAAGCTCAGGCCCACGCCCGCGAGAAGAAGGCGCTCAGGCCAGAGCCCCCCCCGTTTCCACCCCATCACCCCCACGATGCCGCCGGTGACCGCGGCGCCCACAAAGGCCATCGCCGGCACGGTAAAAGACCCGAGAAAGGAGAAACCGCCGATGATGCCGAGCGCCGCCGTGAGCGACGCCCCGCTCGATATGCCGAGGATATAGGGGTCGGCAAGCGGGTTCCGGAGGATCCCCTGCAAAAGCGCGCCCGACGCGCCGAGCGCCATGCCCATGAGAAATGCGACGAGCACCCGCGGCAGCCGGATGGAAATAAGAATCTCCCGGTCCGTATCGCTCATGCCGAACGGACTGATGACCCGCGGCCCGAAAAATACGGACCCCGCCGCGATCAGGATTGCGAAGACGATCAAAAGTACGATTCTTACTTTAGACATTCGGCAAGCTCCTCGATACCCTTGACGACCCGGGGGCCGAGACGGAACAGTTTATCGCTCACGTAAAAGACGTGGCCGCTTCTGATCGCCGGCACCGAGCCCATCCTGGCGAGGACGCCCTCCGAAACGGATCGCATATCCATTCCCATGGACCTGCCGATGAAAATGACGTCAGGCGCACGATGGATGACTTCTTCGATCGAATACTTGGGATACGCGGTCTTCGCCGACGCCGCGATGTTCTCCTGCCCCAGCAGCGTAATGGCGTCGTCGATGACCGTGCCGGGCCCGGCAACGATAAGCGGCTCCGGCCAGACGATGAAAAGGACCTTCTTGTGAATTGCGGATTGCGGAACCTTGCACCCGCGTTTACGAGTGGACCCGCGAGTGCAGGGTGTGCGGATTGCGAACTTTGTTTTAAAATTGTTGACGCCAACTTCAATTTCCTTTGCCAGCGTTTCCGACTTTTCTTTTACCCTGAGCGCCGCGCCCAATTCCCTGATGCCCTGAGGAAGTTCAGAAAGTCTGCGGGCTTGAAATACGAAGGTATTGATCTTTAATGAAACGAGCCGCTCCTCAAATTCCTTCGGATTGCCGTCGGTTGTCAATACGACCATATCGGGTTTTAACGAGATCACGGCTTCCAGCGAGGGATTGGACATGCCGCCTATCTTCGGTTTCTTCTTCGCCTCCTCAGGAGAATCGCAGAACGTGGTCACGCCCACGATGTTGTCCCCGAGCCCCAGGGCATAGAGGATCTCCGTCATGCTCGGCGCAAGCGACACGATCCGCTTCGGGGGCGAAGCAAGTTCGGCTGTATCGGCAAAATGCGTTATGCCGAGAACAAGCGATATGATGATAAAAAGTTTTTTCATAAGTCAAAAACCTTGGGCACTGATTTACATGGATAAAATATGATTTTAAATTAAATAGCTCTGCGCTCTCTGTGTCCCTGCAGTGAAAAAACAAAAATCCCCAGTCTTCTCGAGAAGACTGGGGATTAATAGATGCTATTAACCCACACAGGATCTTAACGCCGAAGACTGTGCGAGAACATCCAGACAGGTCTTCTGGCTCTCCCCTCCCTGCCCGCCTTCCCAACCAATAAAGGTCAGTGGCCTGTTTCGACAGAGATATAAGACCCCGCTTTCTGCGGGGCCGGGATTACAGCGGCGGGTCCGCTCCCGATTTTCACGGGATTCCCTTCGCCTGGATGTGGTCGTTCGTATAGGTGATGGTTTTATATCACAGCGCCGCTCCAAAGTCAAAATGAATTTTGCTCATTTCTCGATGAAAACTTTTTTTACCACAGAGGCACTGAGACACAGAGAAATAAATTTAATAATGAAACGGTTCCCTCCAGCGTCCTCCGAGGCCCTGTGGTTAAATCTGATTTTTACGGTAATAGCAAATTTGATATTGCTTTTCTGCGTGACTCCGTGTCTCTGTGGTTATCCTGCCGCCTTTTCGAGCGAGTTTATTGTTCGGAGAAACTCCATGGACTTGAGCCTTTTCCCGAGGATGTGGAACGTGTGCGCCGAGAATGTCTGGTCGAGCTCCCGCATGATGCCGGCGGATGGCTTGAGCCTGCACACCTTGTCCATCTCCATCCTGAGAGACTGGTAGTAGAAACCGACTGCGCCGGAAGACAGGCGCACCTGCGGATCGCCGGAGGACACCACGCAATCAGGACAGAGCACGCCGCCCTTCATGCTCTCGAAGATCATCTCCCCTTTCGGCAATGCTCCGCACGAAAGGCAGTGTTCCAGCCTGGGCTGGTATCCCAGAAGCGACAGGAACTTTATTTCGAAGATCCTGAGCAGAAAGGCCGGATCTTCGCCCTGGTCCAGAAGGTGAAGCACCTGGGCGAGGAGCAGGAAAGCCGGGGCGTTGCGCTCCCCCAGCGGCGCCATTTCCCGCACCAGCTCGATCATGACCGCCCCGGCCGCGGCGCGGCCCAGGTCGGCGCTGATGGCGGAGTGCTGCTCGATGATGTCCGCGGACTCGATCCGCGCCAGCTCCTGATGCTCGCGCTCATAGAGATGGAGCCGGGAGAGGGTAAAGCTCTCGAGCCCCGCGCCGAAGCGCTTGAAGGACTTTCGCGCGTTCTTGGCCACGCCTTTGAGCATTCCCCGGTCGAGCGAGAAGAAGGCGACGAGCTTGTCCGCTTCGCCCAGGTTCATGCTGCTGATGATGATGGCTTCGGTCTTGGATTTCATGAAGTGACGACATTATACACCGGCTGGGGAAAAGAGAAAAGGAAGAATCAACGGATCGAAGACAGAAGCAGTTCGGCAGCCGAAAGAGCGGCTCTTCCTCCGGCAGGATATCTCAGGGCATGAGCCATGATCATGCCCTGAGATGAATGGTGTCGGACGCAAGGCGGGCTTACTTGACGGCCATCACACAATTGCTGGTCCCGAACGCATTCGGCATCATCTCGGCGCCGGGGACCCTTTCGCTCCAGGCATTGTCCACGAAATATTTATACTCGTGCTTTCCCGGCGGCAACATCACCTTGACTTTCCAGGTGCCGTCGTTGCCTTTCTGCATAGGCAGCGCCTTGGTGTTCCATGCATTGAACGTTCCGGCGAGACAGACCTTTTTTGCGTTCGGCGCAAAATACGTGAACTCTACATACTGCTCACGGGCCTTCGACTTCATGCCTGACGAGACTGATTTCTTCACACTTTCGAGTGACGGCATAATAGTGCCTCCTTGATGAGATTTTGCTTCTGTTCCAGATACCTGAACCGGACAAGCCGAAACTAAAACCTTTTTTACCACAGAGAACACAGAGTACTCAGAGAACAGCTTGCAGATTTTACTTAACTTACTACGCGGCCTTCTCCATCGTACCCGAATACTTGCCGGAGCGCGCCGCGCCGTTGCACTTCGCCCGTTGATAGAGCTGCATCTGTGCCGCAGCAATGTTCGCTGCTGATCCCTTCCAGGCCTTGAGCGCGGGATCCTGCAGCGCCCGCCCGAAGGAGAAGCTGATCTCCCAGGGTTGCGCACCCATCGCGTTCATGGCATTCAGGTGCTCCGTGGCCGGCTCAGGGCTCTGGCCGCCGGAAAGGAACACCATGCCCGGGACCGCAGCCGGTACCGCGCGCCGGAGCGTCCTTAAGGTCGCTTCCGCCACCTGGTCGACGCTTGCCTGCTTCGCGGACTTTTTGCCCGCAAGGACCATATTGGGCTTAAGCAGCATGCCTTCGAGCGCCACGTTGTACTCGCGGAGTTCATGAAACACTCCGACGAGCACGGCCAGGGTCGCTTCCTCGCAGCGTTCGATGCCATGGTCGCCGTCCATCAATACTTCCGGTTCCACGATAGGCACCAGCCCCGCTTCCTGCGAAAGCGCGGCATAATGCGCAAGGGCATGGGCGTTGGCATTGATGTTTGCGCGTGTGGGAAGGCCGGGCCCGATGGTTATGACAGCCCGCCACTTGGCGAACCCTGCCCCCATGTCGCGGTATTCCTTCAGGCGCTCCCGCAGGCCGTCGAGGCCTGCTGTTATCTTTTCGTTCGGAAAGCCGGGCATGGCAATGGTCCCCTTGTCCACCTTGATGCCGGGGATGATGCCTTTGCCTTTCAGAACATCAACGAACGGCCTGTTGTCCTTTGCCTTTTGGCGGATGGTCTCGTCGAACAGGATGACCCCGCTGATGAACTCCTCGATACCCGGCGTTGTGAACAGCAGCTCACGGTACGCGCGCCGGTTCTCTTCCGATGATTCGATGTTCAGCGCAGTAAAGCGTTTCTGGATCGTCGGAAAGCTCTCGTCGGCCGCCAGGATCCCCTTGCCTTCCTCTACCAAGGACCATGCAACGGCTTCCAGCTCTTTGGATATCATCGCTCACACCTCCCGCACTCATAGTGATTCGTATCATTTTAGTATAGCACAATACTTTTTCATATATGTCATACCACTTATTTCATAGAGACGGACTTGTGTAAAATGTGAACGCAGTGTTCTTTTTCGTCAGATGAGGAGGCAATGCAATGACAGAAAATGTCGGAAAAAGATTTCTGTTGGAGATTAAGACGAAAGATGGAAAAAGGGGAAAAGTTTGTGTTTACGAGTAGTATCAAGGGGTTGAAAGGAGGCGTGCAGAAAACGGCGGAACGGTCAATACCTTAGTACCCGAGTCTGATCCCAAAGAAAGCAATAACTTCAAGATTGCCGCGTCGCGAAAAACGCTCGTCACAATGACATTTCAAGAGTTTTTCAGCAACTTGCTAGAGCTTCGCCCTATTCCCGTCCGTTTTTTTGCATCCGCCGGTCAGGGAAAGGTTTAGGCAACGACCAAGCTTCTGCACGTCCTCGAAGATGCATTGGTCCGCTGCTTCGAGCAACTCCAGATGTTCAAGCTCTACTCCCGCTCTTCGCGCCACGTCCTCATTCGTAAGCCCTTGCTCCCTGATCGAACTGATGATCATCACCGTCTTCGAACATATGTTGCACTGTTCGCGATACCGATCAAGGAACTCCGGATCAGCACATTTAGCCTTCAGGTAAGCTCTAAAGCTCCACATCGGTGAGCCTCCTGAGAGCGTTGTGGTCCATGCGGCCCAGGAATATTTCCCGATAGCGCCTCGTCTCGCGGATGTATTCATCGGGAACTTTACTGGTGCTCTTTCGCAGCGCCCGGTAAACAATGATGTAGGTCTCGAAACAAAAGAAATAGAGCAGCCGCATCTGGATCCCGGACAGCCTGACGCGCAGCTCGTGTATACCGTCCTCCAGCAGGTCGGCATAGGGACGCGGCAGCATCGGACCCATTTCTTCAAGCAGTTCGAGGAAGTGCAGCACCTTCACCTGGTGCTCGGGGCTGCAGGCGTCGAGGAACACGGAGACCGGGCAAGGTTTCATGAATGGGTCGCAAAAAAGAATGTTCCACTTTTTGTTCCTAGCAGGAGCTCCGCACCATGCCGAGAAAGGTTGCCCGGCAATCACTGTGCGCTCCCCGCTCCCTCGCATCGGCCTTTCTGGATCTTCAGCTCGCCGCCGCTTACGATGTTCTTCATGGTGACCTGCTGAAGGACGATGCAGCTGCCCCCGCTCAGCCAGAGATCTTTTCTCAGGCTGTTTTTCTTTTTCCGCGAGGGAACCGTCGGCTCACCATACTCAAGCCTGATGACCCTGAGATACTCATCGTAATCGTGCGGAATAAAACTACCCCGCCGCAAGCGGCGGGGAATTCAACCCGGAGTTACGATTAAAATAAAGAATGATCAGCCGCAGCTTTCCGTCTTCCAGGTGGACCTCGGTGGCCGTGATCTTCGGCACAGACCCGCTCTGTCGCGCAGGCGTAATCTTGCCCATCTTATGGTACTGCAGGAAGTCAACAAGCCCCTCGAACCGTTCGTAGGCTTTGAAGGAATAGTCCTGCCCTTTTTCGATCGGTGAAAGTTCGGAGCTCCCTGCCTTTTCCACCTCTCCCGGGCTGACCGTGCCGGCGAAATCGAAGGGGCCGTATCCGGTGATCCTCTTTTTCCCCCAGGCGTGCAACGGTAAAAATGGAATGAGCACAAGAAGAAGAACAACCGGGGCTTTTTTTCATGCATATTCCCCTTTGAGATTGAAATCAGTCGAGTCACGCAAAGATTTTCTTCCTTCGACATCTTATTCACCGGTTTCGGCCGTGTCCGTTTTCTGTTTCTTCCTCCGGTGGTTCCAGACATACACGGAGACGATCGCAACACTCAGCACGACTGCCCCGATAAGGGCCTGGTGCGAGTACTGCATGATGAGTTCCCTCTCGGCCCCGATGAAATAGCCGATGAAGGTCAACACCGTGACCCAGAGCCCCGCTCCGGCCAGGGTATAGAGCGAGAACTTCCAATGGTTCATACGGGCAAGGCCCGCCGGCAGAGAGATGAGGTGGCGGACCACAGGCAGGAGCCGGGCGATAAAGATCGATATTTCCCCGTGGTTCTTGAAGTATTGATCGACCTTCTCGAATTTCTCCTCCGTGATCCAGACGTACTTTCCGTATTTGAGAAGAAGCGGCCTGCCGAGGTAATGCGCCGCAAAGTAGTTCACATAGGCGCCCGCGAGGCTCCCAAGGGTCCCGCAGAGGATGGCGATCGCCATGTGCATCTGCCCCTGCTGCGCGAGATACCCCGCGGGCGGCATCACGAGCTCGCTCGGGAGGGGGATGACGGAACTCTCCATGGCCATGAGCAGGAAAATCCCGGGATAACCGAGCGCCCCGATGGTCATGACCAGCCAGTTTATCAGTTCATGCACTTTTTTACACCTCAAAATAAAATTTCAAATCACAATATCCAAATCACAAATAATACACACCAAAATTTCAAATTCAAGGTTTCAAGGATTTCGTATTTTGAATTTATGCTTGGAGCTAATTTGGGACTTGCTATTTGAGATTTGGTGCTTGCTCTATTCTTCCGTCATCAGCCCAAGGTTCTTCAGCATGCGCTCGTCTTCGCGCCAGCCCTTCTTCACCTTGACCCAGAGCTGGAGGAAGATCTTCGTCCCGAGCAGTTTCTCCGCGTCCTGCCGGGCGAATGTGCCGATCTGTTTGAGCATTCCCCCGCCCTTGCCGATCAGGATGCCCTTCTGCGAGTCGCGCTCCACGTAGATAACTGCGGTGATGCGCGTGATGTCCGGCTCTTCCTTCATTTCCTCGATGGCCACGGCCGTGGAATAGGGGATCTCTTCCTTGGTCAATTCAAAGATCTTTTCCCGGATAAGCTCGCTCACGACGAAGCGCTCGGGCTGGTCCGTAAGCTGGTCATCGGGGAAATATTTCGGCCCCTGGGGCAGCCGCTTAAGGATGATGTCAATAAGGCCCCCGAGGTCGTTCCGGAGCGCGGATATGGGAATGATCTCGGCAAAGTCATAGAGCCTGCCATACTCCTGCATGAGCGGCAGCAAAGCTTCTTTTTTGATAAGGTCTGTTTTGTTGATAAGGAGAAAGACCGGTGTTTTCAGTTGAGAAAGGGTTTCAATGATAAACCGGTCTCCCCCGCCTGGCTGCTCCGTGGCCTCGACGAGCATCAGGATCACATCCACTTCGTTGTACGTCGCAAGCGCGGTCTTGACCATGAACTCGTTCATCTTGTGCATGGGCTTGTGGATGCCCGGCGTGTCCATGAACACCATCTGCGCTCCGGCCCGGCTCACGATGCCCAGAATGCGGTTTCGCGTGGTCTGCGGCTTGTCGGAGATGATGGCGATCTTCTCGCCCAAAAGCGCGTTCAGGAGCGTGGATTTGCCCACGTTCGGCCTGCCGATGATGGAAATGAAACCGGATTTGAATTTCTGCTCATCAGTCATAAGCGATAGAATACCCGAAATCAGCTTGGCGTGCAACAGAAAAGCCGTTAAGCCTATACTTGCATGTGATCACACCCTGCACTCGCGTTACCACTCGTAACCGCTGGGTGCAGGCTAAGACACGAAGTAAAGAACGATGTTTACTTTGACCCTTCTTGCCTTTGTGGCCCAATGAAAGAATTTCCATTTGACAACACCGTGCCGTTGTCTGTATTATCAGCTTACCTATGACCGCCCAGAAGACCGACATCGCTATTACCCGTGACAAAATCCTGAAACTCAAAAAAGACCTGAACGCGATCATCCTCGCGCATAATTATCAGCGGCCCGAGGTCCAGGACATCGCGGACTTCACCGGCGACTCGCTCGAACTCTCGCGCGCCGCGGCGAAAACGGATTACCAGGTCATCGTGTTCTGCGGCGTCCATTTCATGGCCGAAAGCGCCTCGATCCTCTCGCCGGACAAGATCGTCCTGCTCCCCGAGCTCGGCGCCGGCTGCCCCATGGCCGACATGGTCACGGTCAACGGTCCGCGCAAGACACGGCGGGACCTGTACACCGACATCTTGGGCATTACCTTCGAGTTTGCCGACGAATTCACGCTTTTGGACATGAAGAAAAAGTATCCCGGCGCGCCGGTCGTTGCCTACGTGAACACCTCGGCCGCTGTCAAGGCCGAAAGCGATATCTGCTGCACCTCGTCGAATGTCGTGAAGGTCGTGGGATCCCTCAAAGAGGACACCGTCATCTGCATCCCTGACCGGAACCTCTCGGCCTACGCCGCCAAAAGAACGAAGAAGAAGATCATATCCTGGGACGGCTTCTGTAACGTCCATCACGCGCACCTCGATATCGAGGACGTTACCAGGGCGAAGACCGAGCATCCCGATGCGGTTCTGGTCGTCCATCCCGAATGCCCCCCGGCAGTCCAGGACATGGCCGACCGGATCACGAGCACCTCGGGCATGCTTCGCTTCTGCAAGGAATCGAGCAACCGGGAATTCATCATCGGCACCGAGGAAGGCATCCTTTACCGGCTCAGGAAGGACAGCCCGGACAAACAATTTTACATCCTGAATAAAGAAATGGTCTGCCCGAACATGAAGAGGACGAAGCTTACGAGCGTGCTTGCGGCCATGGAGAAGATGCAGTACGTGATCAAGGTGCCGGAGGAGATACGGGTGCCGGCCAAGCGGGCACTGGACAGAATGCTTGAAATCAAATAAAACAGGCTGAGGCCAAGATTAAGGATAAATCCGGACGTCTCAGCCTCAACCTTAACCTGAATAAAATGCAGATCACCATCCTCATACTTCTTGCAGCGGTCATCGTCCTCCTTTTCTGGCTGATTGTTCAGTCCATGAAGAAGACCGCGGATCCGTCCATCGGCCTGATGCAGCAGGAGGTGCAGTCCCTCCGGGGCCAGCTCACGGACGCCATGTTAAAAAATCAGGATACGGTCAACCAGCAGCTCTCCCAGATCAATCTGCAGGTGAATAATCAGCTGAATCAAGTAACGCAACAGCTCCAAAAATCAACGGGCGATTTGAATACGAGGTTGGACAACGCGGCCCGGGTCGTGCAGGAAGTGAGCAAGGGGCTCGGGAGCCTCTCCGAAGCCACAAAAAAAGTTTTCGACGTGGGAAAAGACATCGCGAGTCTGCAGGAGATACTCCGCTCTCCGAAGCTTCGCGGCGGATTGGGCGAGCTCTTCCTCGGAGACCTCCTGGCCCAGATCTTCCCTCCAGCGCACTACACGCTCCAGCACCGGTTCAAGAGCGGCGAGGCAGTGGACGCGGTCATCAAGATCGGGCAGAGCCTCGTTCCCGTGGACGCCAAGTTCCCTCTCGAAAACTTCAGGCGCGTTGTCGATACGGCCTCGGAAGAAGAGCGCAAAGCAGCCAAGCGGAAGTTCATCGCTGACGTGAAAAAACACGTAGATGCCATTGCCGGAAAATATATCCTGCCCGACGAAGGCACCTTCGACTTCGCCCTCATGTACATCCCGGCCGAAAACGTGTACTACGAGCTCATCATCAAGGACGAGGCCGTGGACACGGACAAGGCGCTCTTGAGCTACGCTTTCACGAAGCGCGTGATCCCGGTCTCACCGAACAGCTTCTACGCCTACCTTCAGACCATCCTTTTGGGCCTCAAAGGCCTGCACATCGAGGAACAGGCCCAGGAGATCCTGAAAAACCTCGCGAGACTATCGGGTGACTTCAGAAAATTTCAAGACGAGTTCGAATTGGTCGGGAAGCATCTGACGAATACCAAGGCAAGATATGACGAAGCGGACAAGCGGCTCTTGAAGTTCGGCGACAAGCTCCAGTCGTTGACCGGGACCGAAGCCGGCCACGAGATCGAAGAAACAAAGAAGCTGCCGCTCTAATTGCATAAATTACCCCCCTCCCGGGAATAGCGTATGCGTCAATCGGGTTCGGCGGAGAACACCGGTGATATTCTCCTCATACGCCGTGGCAAATCCGGCACAGTTTGCTCTTCGTGTCGTTAACCCAGGTGAATTTCGGCCCGCCGTTCTTGTAGTTGTGCACATCATGACAGGTGATGCATTCCACTCGGCCGTTCCAGAGAAGTTCGCCGATTGTTGCAGGACCGCCATTCAAAGTTCCTACCACGGGAGCCGTGACGGGATTGATTGCATCATTAACATTTACAAAGGACTGATAGTCAAAACCGATTGGATGACCAGCCGAGAAAGTAGTGCCGAAGCCGTTTTTTAAGGGAGGGCTGGTTATGTAGTGCTGCCCTGCTCCTCTTTTCGATAGGGAGAGCATGAATCCGTACTCGTTCGTGGCAACAGAGCCGTCATGGCAGCTCAGGCAGAGCTGGGACACGGAGCCGGGAGCAAAGGCCAGATTTATGACCGTTAGCTCCTGCTGTCCTGGGCCTGACAAACCGGTGCTATCCATCTTCATGTACATCGTAAATACCGTGTCCAGGGCAATGGTATGATTCCAGAGAGGCACATACGAAACCATGCTGTCAAGCTTCCTGGCATTGTGCGGGGCATGGCAATACATGCATATCCCCTCCAGACCAGCCTGCTCTACCCTCTCGCCATAACCAGGCGTGCCGGGAAACCTCAGGTCGTGAGGCGTGTTCATGATGCCGGTTCCCGGGACGTCACCTGCCGCCATCGCACTTGTACCAAAAGTCAAAGCTAAACCCATCGCGAAACAGAGTAAGGCATACTTTTTCATTGCCTGTTCTCCTTTTTTTCTTGCCTTGTTTGTGAAAGACAAGACGGTAAAGGATAGGGCCACCCCTTGAGGGCAACTCCTTCGACAGAGCACTTATATATCACCGTGAAGCGATAACAGCTGTCTTAAAAAACGCTCTGACCTCTCTCTCAAAGCACTACTGGCCCAATACTTGCGCCACCATGATATTCTTCGCGAAGTTAATCCTCAGTGTTGTCTTGCCGGATTTTTCGCTGTCGCTCGGAATGACAAGTTTTTTTATAGCAGCTTTTTTCGACGGCCTGTCTTTACTCTGCCTTCTTTTTCGTCCTCACTCTCCCAATCATGGGATGTTTTTACTATCTGAACCATCATCTCAAGACGCCGCTTCTCCGCCCTCATTATCTCTGTTTCAATATTAGCATACTGCGAAGATAAAGTAAATAATCCAAAGCTAAGCCCCTCCGCGGGGGAGAGAGGGGGTTAAGCCACTTATCTCCTGCTCCGCATCTTCGAAAGCAGCCTCAATATCTCGATATAGAGCCAGATCAGCGTGACCATGAGGCCGAAGGCGCCGTACCACTCCATATACTTCGGAGCACCCTGCGCCGCGCCGCTCTCGATAAAATCGAAGTCGAGGACGAGGTTCAGGGCCGCGATGATGACGACGAAGAGGCTGAAGCCGATCCCGATCATCCCGCTCTCATGGATATAGGGCATACGGATTCCGAAGAAGCCGAGCAACATCGTAACCAGATATACGACCGCGATCCCGCCCGTTGCCGCGACAACGCCGAGCTTGAAGTTCTCCGTCGCTTTGATCATCCCCGACTTGTACGCGAACAGGAGCCCGAAGAGCGTGCCGAAGGTGAGCCCCACGGCCTGGATCACGATGCCCGGGTAGCGGGCTTCGAGCACTGACGATATCCCGCCGAGCACCAGCCCTTCCAGGAGGGCATAGAGCGGGGCCGTCAATGCGGCCCATTGTTTCCTGAAGACCGTGACCATGGCGACGATAAAGCCGCCGATCGCCCCGCCTAAAATCCAGATTCCAAGCGAGTTCGTAGCTGTGTAATACAGTTTCCATGTCAAGGATGCGGTCAGCAGCACAAGCAGCAACAGCACCGCGGCCTTGTTCACCGTTCCATGGATCGTCATGCTGTCGCCCGAAGCGATTGCCCGCCCGTAGCCCCTAAAAGTGTTGTCGTTCAGTGCAGGATTTGCCGTTCTCATCATTTTTGTTTTCCTCCTTGTTGATCGCAGGACCACGACTCAATCATGTCCGTGTTCCGAATGCCCGCCGGAGATGACATATATTGCCTGTTCACTGCCGTCGTTCTCAACGGAAACCGATTCCTCGCCTTGCAGGTGGAGCGCTTGGCCTTGTTTCAGGATTCCCGTCTCCTTTCCGGTCAGCGCAAGATCGCCATGGAGGGCAAGGATGATTTCCTCATGGCCATGACCGGGTTTCAGGACCCGCCCGCGCTCTCCCGGCTTGAGCACTCCGTAGACGAGATAGCAGGCGTGGCTGCCCGTTTCACGAGACCCGAGGATGGACTCTCCTGATTCTTTGATCCCGCCGGACATCTCGAATATTTTCATTCCGCACTCCGCATTCCGAAATTCGCAATATAATTTACATCTCCACCCGGGTGACCACGCCGTGGAGCTTGTTCGCCGGGAGCTTGTAGAACTGGACGATGTTCGGCGTGAGCCGCTTCATGACCGAGAACATCTGCCATATGATGTTCGTGGGGATGATCTCCTCGACGCCGTAGAAAATGGTCTTCTCGGTGATCCCGGCTTCTCGCAGGATTTCCTCCACATCCGGCACTTCCATGTATCCCATCTGGACCTCGAAGGTCCTGAGGCCCGGGGCGAGCTCTTCCTTGAGAAACCCGGTGACGCCGAAGGGGTCCTCGCGTTTGACGATCGAGACGATGATATTGTCTTCATAAATGATATTGTTCTTGAACATGGTGTGGACGATATAGGGGGGTATCTCTTGTGCGTCCCGGGCAAAGAAAAGCGCGGTACCGCTGATCTTGTTCATCGCCTTATAGATCTGGTTGTAGCTCAGCAGAAAAACATCGATCGGCAGCGGCTGCAGCGAATAGTAGAGCTTCCGCTGGCCGGTACGGTAGAGCATGATGATCGAGAACGGGATGGCGGCGATGATGATGGACCAGTAGCCGCCGTGGGGGATCTTATAGGTATTGGACACGAGGAACATCATGGTCACGAAGGTGACGAAGAGCGAGAGCGCGGAACGGCCGTATTGCCGTCTGAGAAAGAAGATCCAGGTCATGAATATGCCGGTGAGGGTCATGGTCCCCGTCACCGCAAGGCCGTATGCTGCCGCGAGTTTGCTCGATTCTTTGAACTCCGAGATAATATAGAGCACGGCGATAAGAAGGAACCAGTTCACGAAACCGATATAGATCTGGGAGTGCCGCTCCTCCGACGTGTAGTCCACCTTGAACATGGGCATGATGCGCGTCGTTATGCCCTGGTACACGATCGAGAACATGCCGCTGATCATGGCCTGCGATGCAATCACCGTGGCCATGATCGAGAGGACCAGGAACGGCATGTAGAGGAACTCTGCCTGATGGTACACCATCTCAAAGAGCACGTTCTTCGCCTCGGGATGCCCCATAAGAAAAGCGCCCTGGCCCAGATAATTCAGCACGAGCGCGAAAAAAACGAAATACCAGGACTTGACGATGGGCGCGCGCCCCAGGTGTCCCATGTCCGCGTACAGCGCCTCGCCGCCCGTGGCGCACAGGATGACCTCGGAAAGAACGAAAAATCCCGTAATGCCGTTGTGGACCAGGAACGTGAACGCATGATAGGGATTCACCGCCTTGATCACCGCAGGCGCATGGTTGATGGAGGCCAGTCCTGAGACCGTGAGCGCAGCGAACCAGATAAGCATGATCGGCCCGAACGCGCCGGCGACTTTCTCGGTGCCCTTTTTCTGGAACGAGAAAAGGATGAAGGCAATGGCCCCCGCTATGATAATGAGCGTCGTTTGTGGCATACGTTCAAAGCTGGGGATCAGGAGAATACCCTCGACAGCGGAGAGGATACTGATGGCGGGAGTAATGACGCCGTCGCCGATGATAAGCGAAATCCCGACGAAAGAAAGAAGGGTGACGAGAGCGACCTGCCTCCCCGATTTGAGAAGCGGGACCAGAAGCTCCCGCAGAACGATCGTGCCGCCTTCGCCCCGCTTGCCGAGGCTCATGGCCAGCCATGCGTACTGGACCGTCACCAGCAGGATCAGCGTCCAGACGATCAGGGAAAGGACTCCGATGATATTGTCGACCGTCGGTTTGGTGAGCAAGAAAATGACGGTCAGCGTGTAGATCGGGCTCGTGCCGATGTCGCCGAACACGAGGCCGAGGGACTTCAACGTGCCTTTTAATGGGGAGGTTTTATCAGGCATACCGGAGGAAAGTAAGGTTCACGCGGTTTTCTTGAGCATAGGATTGAAGAAAGGATAATATAGATTTCGGAAAAACGCAAGGCGAAAGGTTGAAGGGGGCTGTTTCAAAAAAATAAAAGGCAGGATCCGCCAGCTTTTGTCCCTCTACCGGACAGTTATTCGTCGCCAGGCGTAGTGCGCGGACACGAGAAGTTCAGGCCTTCTTTTCCTCGTTGTGCTCGATGGTTGAAGGGCACTGCTCGTCCTTTATCGCTTTTTTGAAGGCCTTGATGCTCTTTCCCAGCCCCTCCCCCAGTTCCGGAAGCTTTCCGGGACCGAAAATAATGAGAACGATCACAAGGATCAGGACCAGATGCATGGGCTGAAAAAGTCCTTCAAACATGGGTTTATTCCTCCTTCGCGTGTTTGGATTATACTGCTCATACGTATGCCTGTCAATTGAAATTCCACGAACGCAGGGGCCGGAAACCGCGAAGCAGGCCACTATCACTGCAGAGAGCATGCAGCGACAGGATATCATCAGTTCTTGACCACCAGCACCGGGCAGGTCGCATGGCCGATGACATTTTCGGTCACGCTCCCCATCAGGAGACGGCGGAGGCCGGTACGGCCGTGTGACCCCAGAATAATGATATCAGCCTTCTGTTCCGGGACCAGGTTGTTGATCGCCTGATATGCTTCGGACTCCCCCACAAAGGTCTCGGCCGGTACGCCCGCGGCCTCAGCCTGTTTTTTCACGTCAGCCACAAAGCCTTTTGCCTTGCGGACGAGGTCCTCCACCGCCCGGGGCGCATCGGCATAAAATTCCGAAGGAACATCCACAACCGAGAGTACCTTCAACTCCCCGCCATATGACTTTGCGAAAGCGATTGCCCGCTCCGCAGCCGCCGCGCTGTACTTCGACCCGTCGGTCGCGAACACGATCCTTTTCCATCCGACAAGGGTGTCGTCCGGCACCACGAGTACTTCACGCTGCGTGTGCCCGATGACCCTCGCGGTAACGCTGCCGACCAGCGTGCGGCGCCGCTGTCCCCGCCGCCCCATGATAATCAGATCGCAGTTCTCGGCGTCGGCTAAATCTACAATTCGTTCGTAGATCTCGCCTTCCTCGCAGACCGTTTTGATGAGCGCCCGTTCTTTTTCCGCCAGGCTTTGCGCCTCGCCCAGGGCATCTTCGCATGGCTTCCGGAGGGCCGCCTTGATATCCTTGATGCCGAGTATCTCGATCTCGCCTTCGTAGGGCGGCACCACGGACGTGACCGTGATCCAGCATTTCTCGTCAACAGCAAACCGGAACGCCTGCGTGAGCGCGTTCCGGCTTGATTGCGAACCGTCCACGGCAACAAGAATTTTCCTATATTTCCCCATGTTCCAGGGCCCCCGCTGCATGTCGCAGTTTCTCGGCCTCGCGACCCTGCCACATGGCGCGCAAGACGATGAAAGCCCCCGTGAGCAATGCAAATATCATGATAGCAAAGCTGGTGGTCTTCAGCAACGCTACCGTGCCGTCACCGAGCTTATCGATGAGCCCGAGCTGGGCCAGGTAAACCGGGACCATCAGGCCGCGGCTGAAGAGCACGATCACCATGATCAGGCCCATCACCACTTTGATCATGAATGGCTTCACATAGGTGGTGCCGATGGCGCCGAGCTGAATGCCGAAGAGGGAACCGGCGAGGATGATCATGGCGAGACGGATGTCGACCAGCCCGTGCATGGCATACTTGAGCGAGCCGCCGAGGCCCATCACAAAGGCGATCACGAGCTCCGTGGCCGAGGCCATGAGACTCGGCGCGCCGAGGACATAGATCATTGCCGGGACGCCGATGAATCCACCCACCGCGATCGTGGCCGCCAGCATTCCGGTCGCGAACCCCAGGGGAATGGTAAAGAGTATCGACACGCGGGCGTTGAGCGCCTTAAAATAAACCATGGTGCCGGGAATATTGATGGACTGTACCCACTGTGCCAACTTCCCGGTTTTTTCCGCTGACTGCGAGTTTCCGGACTTATAGGTCTTCCACGCGTCGTAAAGGACAAAACCGCCGACCGTAGCGAGGATCACGACAAAGGCAACGCTCACATAGAGATTGGAGCCCGCGTCGCCGAAGGACTTCTTGATATTTTCCTGAATTTGAGCGCCGTACAGCACCCCGGCTTCCGCCGAGATGCCGAGGACGATGCCGAGTTTTACGTCCACCTGCCCGTATTTAGCGCGTTTGAGCGAACCTACGAGCGCCTTGGGAAATTTGTGGCACATGTTGCTCGCCACGGCCACAAGCCCGGGCACGCCCAGGCTCATCATGCCCGGCGTAAGAACGAACGCGCCACCTGAACCGATGAATCCGCTGACCAGGCCGCCCACAAACCCTACCCCAAACAGGTAAAAAATGGTGATGGCATCGAGATTGATGAAGTTCGTCATAATGTCGTGCATGTTACTTTACCTCCTTTTTTTTCTTCGCGGCCTCGATGCCGAAAACGGTCCAAAAGTGGCCCGTAAACGTGCCGTGTACGTATGAGAATACAAATGCCGTGACGATCGGTAACAGTGCGTACACTCCGCCCTTCGCGAAGGTGTTGTTTACCCAATCCTGCTTGAGCAGAAGGGTCGCGTAGAGCGCTATGGAAATAATGCCCATAACGATCAACGCGCCCACCGGCTTCTTTCGTGTGGCGCTCTGTGCCATGATAGTTCCTCCTTAAAGTAAGTAAATTATTTACCGCTAAGGCACTAAGACACAAACGTTCGGTCTTTGCTTTTCTTAATGACTTCGCCTGCACCCAGCGGTTACGAGTGATAACGCGAATGTAGGGTGTGTCTTCGTGGTGAAAGTTGTTTGGTTCACGCCCGTGCCTCGTCCATGACCACGACGAGCGGGCATTTGAGCTGCTGCCATAATTCCGAGAGCCGTGTGTCCTTGTTGTTGCAGTCGGCGTCCAGGCTGTTCGGCGACTCGACCACTGCGAACAGGATTTCCTTCTCCCGGTTCGTGTAATCGATGACCGCCTGTTTGAGGCAGCCAGTTTTCCGGATCAGCCGGTATGGTACGTCTTCCGCGGAAAGTTCAGACTGAAGAACCCCGAGCAAGGGATCATCGGCGACGCCCTGTCTCCCCACAGAGGCAACATAGAGAACATCGAGATTGGCACCGATACGCTTGGAAGTGTTCACGGCATATTTCAGGGTTTTGATGTCGATCCTTCCCTCCTTGAGCGCCAGCAGTACGCGCCTTCCTTCGGTCAGAATCGATCGTGCCGCGTCGCCCTCCCCTTCTTCAGCGAACGACGTTGCAGCGAGCACGTCTTCCATCTTTTTCATTATCTTCTTCAGTTTGTTTGCGCTCATGCTTCATCCCCGCCAGAGCCAGGTTCATAATGAAACCACTTCGGCCCTTAGTCGGCGCGCAATTCTTTACTGGCTGCCGGTCTCTGGTAATCATGGGCAGAGGGCCGATCGCTCTTTCTGGGCCGGCCTTCGTTCATGATCTGTCGTGCGGTCTCGAATTCCCCTGCTTCCGCAAAGGTCGCAGCTACCATCGCTGCTTCAAATTTCTTGAGTAAGGTCTTCATGGTCATGCCTCCTTTCCTGTAGTCTTACCTTACTTAATTACAACTCCCGTGCCAAAAGAACAAAACGGATGAACACATTGAAATAATGCGGCTATTTTAGGGATAGTCATAATGTAATGATGACCGGTCTGTTTTATAATGCAATAGTATTTCCTTAAAACCAGCTTACATCTTGAATATAAGGGTTAAATTAATTTGTTGCATTGGAAATGGAAACGTTGTAAAATGCAACTATATTATCCTTGATGATCTCGTAAAAAGTCCCCGTTGTTGTCATTGCGAGGAGCGGAGAGACGCGGCAATAGATGACCCGCTGCAGCGGGGATGCGAAAACGCAGTGACATCGTTTCATCAGGCCCGAACAGCTTTGTCTTTTACTCGTCGCATTGACAGGCTTCCTGGTAAAATAAGGTGAACAGTGAAATTCTTCAAGACGACGGAAGACAACCATCAGGAATTCATCATCGGAGAACTGCGCCGGAAGATATCCCTGGCGAACATGCCCCCTGCCGTGACAAAGATCGCGGACCAGGAACTCGAGGTTCTGGCCAAGATCAGTCCCTCGTCCGCGGAATATACCATCGGCCTTACCTACATCGACTACTTCATCTCCCTGCCCTGGAACAAAAAAACCGAAGATAATCTCGACATTGCCCGCGCTGAACGGATCCTGAACGAAAACCATTACGGCTTGAACACGATCAAGGAGAGGATCATGGAGCACCTCGCGGTCAAGGTGCTCATGAAGAACAGGAAGGCGCGCCTGCTGGTGGTTGATGACGAAGCGATCGTGCGTAAGAACCTCGCTCACGTGCTCATGAAAGAGGATTATGGCGTGGTGACCGCTGCCGACGGCGAGACAGCGCTCCGGGAGCTGGAGAAGTCGGAGTTCGATGTCGTGCTGGCCGACCTCAGGATGGGCAGTATCGACGGGATGGAACTGCTCGACCGCGTCCGGATACGCCATCCGGAGACCCGGGTCATCATGGTGACCGGCTTCGCCACGGTCCCTTCCGCGATCGAGGCTGTGCAGAAGGGTGCCTTTCACTACATCGCCAAACCGTTCAAACTCGACGAAGTGCGCGACGTTGTAAAGCGGGCGCTGGAGAAAAGGACGCTCCGGGCAAACACAAAAGGGTCCGTGCTCTGTTTTGCAGGCCCCCCGGGAACGGGCAAGACCTCGCTCGGCAAATCCATCGCGCGCGCCCTCGGCAGAAAATTCACACGCATCGCCCTCGGCGGGTTGAAGGACGAGGCTGACATTCGCGGCCACCGGCGCACGTACGTGGGGGCCAAGCCCGGCAGGGTGATCGAAGAGCTCCGCCGGATAGAATCGGCCAACCCTGTCATCATGCTCGACGAGCTCGATAAGATTGGCCGCGACTTCAAGGGCGACCCGGGGTCGGCGCTGCTCGAGGTGCTCGACCCCGAGCAAAACCGCACCTTCACGGACCATTACCTCGATATCCCCTTCGACCTTTCGAGCATCATGTTCATACTGACCGCGAACATGCTCGACGCCGTCCCCGCCCCGCTCCGGGACCGCATGGAGGTGATCGAGTTCACGGGCTACACGCAGGAAGAGAAGACGCACATCGCCTCTCGGTTTCTCTGTCCCAAGCAGATAGACGAAAAGGGCCTTTCCGCCGGGCAGGTCGCTTTCAACAACGAGGCCGTGATGAAGATCATCCAGGAATACACGCGCGAGGCGGGCATCCGGAACCTCGAGCGAAAGATCGCCTCGGTCTGCCGCAAGATCGCCAAGGAATCCGTCGAACGACAGGACGGGACCCTGTCCGTGAAAATCACCCCCGACGAGATCGAGCGCTACCTGGGACGGAAAAAATACCATTTCGAGGTCATCGAGGGAAAGGACCGGATCGGCGTTGCCACGGGCCTCGTCCGCACCGAAAGCGACGGCGACATTATCTTTGTCGAGGCGGCGAAGATGAAGGGCACGAAGGAACTTATTATCACCGGCTCTCTCGGCGACGTGATGCGGGAGTCGGCGCAGGCGGCCTTGAGCTATGTCAGGAGCAATGCCGGCGCCTTCGGCATACCCGAGGACTTTTTCGAGCACCACGACATTCATATCCACGTGCCTTCCGGGGCGATCCAGAAAGACGGCCCGTCTGCTGGCATTACCATATTGATAGCCCTTGTGTCGCTACTCACCAGAAGGCCGGCGCGGCGCGAGGTGGCCACGACCGGAGAGATCACTCTCACGGGAAGGATTCTCCCCGTCGGCGCCATCCAGGAAAAGGTCCTTGCGGCCAGGCGCGCGAAGGTCAAGACGGTCATCGTACCGGCGCGAAACCGCGACGACGTGGAAGAGCTGTCCGACGATATGAAGAAGGGCATCGAGATCCGGCTCGCGGACTCCATCACCGAAGTGGTCGATGCGGTGCTTGTATGAAGCAGGAGCAGGTTATAGTCTCAAGTCTCGGTTTTAAACTTGAGACTTCAAACTTGAGACTTCAAATTCGAGACCTCAAACTTGTTTGGATTTAATCATGTTCAACTACAAACCAAGCATCAGACAGAAGATCACCTTTGGCTACTATGCCATCGTGGTCATCATCATCGGACTCACCCTGTTCACGTTCCTCGAACTGCGGTTCATCGAACGGAAAATCATCTTCGGCGAGGCCATTTCCGAGTTCTTCGACACCACCCTCGAGATCAGGCGGTTTGAAAAGAACTATTTCCTTTACGAGAAGCAGTCGGACTACCGGGAAAATTCCCGCTACGTGAGCAAGGCCCGTGAGCTCCTCGAAAGTAACCTCAAGGGTTTTGCCGCTCTCGCCCCGACGGCGCAGGTAGAGTCCCTCCGGGACCGGCTCGCGGTCTATCATGGGCTCATGGAACAGTACGCCGCACTGACCGCGCCCGGCACAAGAAAAAAACGCGTCGGGCACAAAGCGCGTAAGACCATGCTCGAAAGCGGGATCCGCGTCACGGGTAAGGACATCATCACGATCGCGGAGGAAATATCGAAGACCGAGCGCACCAGCGTCCAAGCGCTGTTGACCACCTCCCAGCAGACCCTCATTTTTTCGATCATCCTGCTTTCTATCGCCGTCATCGCCATCGGCCAGGTCCTGTCCCGGATGGTCGTGAAGCCCCTCAAGCTCATTGAGAAGAACATGGAAGTGATCGCGGACGGACGGTTCGAGAAGATAGAGATCGACTCCCGGGACCGGGAGATCGCGTCCTTGACCAACGCCTTCAATAAAATGCTGCGCGAACTGGAACTAAGGCAGCGCCACCTGGTCCAGTCCGAGAAGCTTGCCTCCCTCGGCACGCTCCTTTCGGGCGTGGCGCACGAACTCAACAATCCGCTGTCGAACATCTCGTCGTCCAACCAGATCCTTCTGGAAGAGCTGAAAGAGTCGCGGGAAAATCCGGCCTCCGGCCGCCTGTGCGTGAACCCGGACTTTGTGACGGAGATGCTGGCCCAGATAAACGACCAGACCGACCGGGCGAGGAACATCGTCCGCTCGCTCCTGGAGTTCTCGCGCGACAAGGACTTTAAGAAGCAGGATTTGCCGGTCAGGTCCCTATTCGAGGAGACGATCCGGTTCGTAAAAGGCCAGATGCCCGCAAACACGACGGTCTCTATGGACATCCCCGATGACCTCACGATCATAGCGGACAAGCAGCGCATCCAGCAGGCCTTTCTGAACCTGATCAAGAACGCCCTCGATGCCGTAGCCGAGAACGGGGGCGCGGTCCTGGTGACCGCCAGATCGGCACAGCGCCCTTGACCAGGCCGGAGACGACACGGGCATCTACAATTATCTTAAATATCGCGCTAAATGCACGCTCGAAGAGGACACCATCGATATCCAAGTGCGTGACACGGGCCCGGGCATTTCCGCTGACGCCCTGTCGAAGATCTTCGACCCCTTTTTCACGACCAAGGACGTGGGCAAGGGCTCGGGCCTCGGCCTTTACATCGTGCACGAGATCATCGAGGAGCACGACGGCTGCATCGCTGTGGACAGCGAGCCGGGGAAAGGCACGACGTTCTTGATACGGCTGCCGGTGAATAAAATCAGTTTGTAGTTTAAGGTCACTGCTTCAGCTATAAGCCATAAATTCTAAACTAGAAATCCTTTTTTGAAAAACCTGGAGTGAAATGATAATGAACAACAGCACGAAACTTCTCATCATCGACGACGAGCGCGTGGCGCTCAGGAACCTCGAGCACGTCATGAAAAAGGAAGGCTACGACGTCTTCGGCACCCAGAGCGGGGCGAATGCGCTCAAGCTCCTCGAAGAGCAGCCGTTCGACGTTGTGCTCACCGACCTTCGCATGGAGAAGGTCGACGGCATGGAGATCCTCCGGCGCTGCCGCGAGCTCTACCCCGACACGGAAGTGGTCATGATCACCGGCTTCGCCACGCTCGAATCCGGCGTCGAGGCCATGAAGCACGGCGCGTTCTACTATATCGCCAAACCCTTCAAGCTCGACGAGGTGCGGAAGGTCGTGAAGGAGGCCGTTACCAAGGTCTTGCTCAAGAAGGAGAACCAGCAGCTCCGGGAGCACCTCGAACACTACCAGGGGCGGGTCAAGATCATCACCCAGGACCCGAACATGCGGCGCCTCCTCGAAACCGCGCGGCAGATAGCACCCACGGACTGCAACGTGCTCATCACCGGCGAGAGCGGCGCCGGCAAGGAGCTCTTCGCACGGTACATCCACATCAGCAGCAAACGCGTGGAGGGGCCCTTCTCCGCAATCAACTGCGGCGCCTTCACCGAGGAGCTTCTTTCGAACGAGCTTTTCGGCCATGAAAGGGGCGCGTTCACCGGTGCAAATACGATGAAGAAAGGCCTCATCGAGATGGCCAGCGGCGGGACCCTATTCCTCGATGAAATCACCGAGATGCCGCCGTCCATGCAGGTAAAGCTCCTGCGGGTGATCCAGGAACGGGAGATGATGCGGGTGGGCGGCACCGAGGCGATCAAAGTCGACGTACGGCTCGTCGCCGCCACGAACCGGAACATCCAGGACACGATCAAGGAGGGCGCCTTCCGGCAGGACCTTTACTTCAGGCTGAACGTGGTGTCTCTGCGCATCCCCCCCCTGTCGGAACGCAAGGACGACGTTCCTCTGCTCTCGTACTATTTCCTGAAAAAGTACGCCGTGATCATGAAAAAGAACGTCAATGAGATCTCTCCGGAAGTGCTCGGCCTGCTGGTGAACTACGATTTCCCCGGCAACGTGCGGGAGCTCGAGAACATCATGGAGCGCGGCGTGGCGCTCGCCACCGGCGGCACAGTCGAGCTCGCCCATCTACCCGAGGATTTACGGGAGCTGAGCATCAAGACCTTCAGAAAAAAGGAAGGCAAGATCCCGTCGCTTGACGAGCAGGAGGAGTCCTATATCAAATGGGTGCTGAACGAAGTCGGCGGCAACAAGACCCTCGCCGCCCAGATCCTAGGCATCGACCGCGTCTCGCTTTGGAGGAAACTCAAGAAGTACGGGCTGGCAGCGGAATAACGATCTCTTGATTTTCGCGTACAAACATCGTGCGTCGATAAACAATAAGGAGGAAATTCACATGGGTAGAGGCCTGTTCCAGCCGATGCATCTGCTGCTTATCCTTTTCATCGTTTTGATCATCTTCGGTCCGGGAAAACTTCCGGAACTGGGCGAGGGGCTTGGCAAAAGCATAAAGGCATTTAAAAAAGCCCTTTCTTCAGATAAGGAAGAAGCCGGGACGGAAGCGCAGAAAGAAGAAAAGAAGTCCTAAGAGACAATACGAGAGCAGCAATAACAGGCAGGTTGGCGCGCAAAGGTCCAGGCGCCAAATCTGTCTGCCTGTTTGTTTGTCACCTCAAAAGCGTACTTGTTAAGATCCCCTTTTGTCCTTTCCATCAGAATCAAATTCAGCTATACTTTTCACCAGCTGCGCAAAGTCTTTTCTTCCCTGATACAGTATTCCAAAACTGCAAGTGAAAGGCAGGAGACGCCGAATGAATGAGCTCACGAATTTCTATGATGAGGTGGAAAAAGTAGCATATGAACTTTATGAAAAAAGAGGAAGGGTCCATGGACAGGACATGGAAGATTGGTTCAAGGCGGAAATGATCGTGAAGAAGAGATACGAAAAAAGAATAGAGCGGGAGGCCGGGGTCGTCAAACCGGCCGACAGGAAGAAGTCAGCAGAAAAGGCAAAACCAATGAACATGAAATGATCTTCGATCAGATGACAGAACAAAATGGTTTTTCAGAGGCCTGTCAGATGCCTCATGTCCGGTTCTTCGTAAACGCCTGTTGTAAGGCATTGTAATCTGTTCGCGGTTTCTCCTTCGGTTTTTCCTTCGGTTGCCGCTTCTGCTGTCTCTCCTGGTTCCCCGGCTGTTGCGGATTTCTTTTCAAAGACAGAGATATCCTCTTCCGCTTTACATCCACTTCGAGCACTGTGGCCATTACGTGCTGCCGGACCTTTACCGTCTCGTTCACATCTTTTATAAACCGGTCCGAAAGCTGGCTGATGTGCGCCAGGCCGTCCTGGTGCACGCCGATATCGATAAAGGCCCCGAAAGCGGTTATGTTCGTCACGATGCCGGGCAGTTTCATCCCCGGCTGCACGTCCTCGATCTTCTCGATCCCCTCGGCAAAGCTGAAGGTCTCGAACTGCTCGCGCGGGTCCCTTCCCGGCTTGGCGAGTTCGGACAGGATGTCCTTCAGCGTCGGGAGGCCGATCGAGTCGGTCACATAGTTATTCAGATCGATCTTCTTTCTCAGGTCCTCGCTTTGCAGCAGATCGAGTACCGAACAATTCAGGTCCCTTGCTATGGCATCCACGAGGTGATAGCTTTCCGGATGGACAGCACTCGCATCAAGCGGATGCTTCCCGCCCCGGACGCGTAAAAAACCCGCTGCCTGCTCAAAGGTCTTCGGTCCCAGCTTGGGCACCTTTGTAAGTTCTTCGCGCGATGTAAAAGGCCCATGCTGATTTCGATACTCGACAATGTTCGCGGCAAGCTGCGGGCCGAGACCCGAGACATACATGAGCAGCTGCTTGCTTGCCGTATTGACCTCGACCCCGACGGCGTTCACGCAATTGCCGACCGTGTCGTCGAGGCTTCGCATGAGCGCCGTCTGGTCCACGTCGTGCTGATACTGGCCCACCCCGATCGCCT
Source organism: Nitrospirota bacterium (assembly GCA_963790205.1). GTDB lineage: Bacteria > Nitrospirota > UBA9217 > UBA9217 > UBA9217 > CAWBNQ01. The sequence goes on along the minus strand of CAWBNQ010000008.1, from coordinate 205,825 downwards.
TGGGGTCGATCTTGACGAGCTCGGCAAGAGGGTCCATTATTCTCCGGCCGATCGAGACGGCCCCCCGCACGGTCAAGTCCTGGTCGGGAAATTCCTCGCGCGCCACGTCGGACGCTGAATAGACCGACGCTCCGCTCTCATTCACCATCACGATCTGGATCGATGCCGGAAGTCCGAGTTTTCTTACGAAAGACTCCGTTTCCCGCCCCGCGGTGCCGTTCCCGATCGCGATGGCTTCTATGTTATATTTCCTGCAGAGCTCGACGATCTTCTCCCCTGCCTCGCCTGAGTTCTTTTCTGAAAAATGCGGATAGATCGTGTCGTTCCGCAGAAACTTCCCCTGTCGGTCCACGCAGACCACTTTGCATCCCGTGCGGAACCCCGGGTCGATGGCCAGCACGTTTTTCTGCCCGAGCGGCGGTGCAAGCAGGAGCTGACGGAGGTTTTCTCCGAACACGCGAATGGCCTCGGCGTCCGCCCGTTCCTTGGTCGAAACCCGTATCTCGGTTTCCATGGACAGGGAGAGGAGTCTCTTGTAGCAGTCATGGACCGCGAGCTTCATCTGCTGCACTGCGGGGCCCTCGCCGTGGATGAACAGCGCTTCCAGGAGCAAAAGCGCCTCTTCCTCGGGCGGGTTGGCGCGAAGGACCAGGAAACCTTCTTTCTCTCCCCGCCTCATGGCCAGGATGCGATGGGACGGGGCAGCGTTGATCGGTTCCTGCCATTCGAAATAGTCCTTGTACTTGATCCCCTCTTCTTCTTTTCCCGTTAAGACCTTCGTCTTGAACTGTCCCTTTGTGGTATAGAGTTCGCGCATTTTCTGCCGCGCGTTCCGGTCCTCATTCACCAGCTCGGCAATAATGTCCCGCGCTCCTGCAAGAGCGTCATCCGCGGTATCGACGCCTTTTTCCGCATCAACGTACGCAGCTGCCTCGCCCGCTGGATCGATTCCGGGCTCCTGAGAAAATATGCGCTGTGCCAGCGGCTCAAGTCCCTTCTCCCGGGCGATCATCGCCCTGGTGCGCCGCTTTGGGCGGTAAGGAAGATAAATATCCTCGAGCATCGTCAGCGTTTGGGCCGAGAAGACCTTTTCCTTCAGCTCGTCCGTCAGTTTTCCCGTCTCTTCAAGCGATTTCAGGATGGCCTCGCGCCGCTTGTCCAGTTCCCTGAGCTGCGCAAGCCGGTCGCGGACTGCGGCAACAGCCACTTCATCAAGAGAGCCGGTGGCCTCCTTCCGGTAGCGGGAGATAAACGGCACCGTAGCGCCTTCATCGAGGAGCGCTGCGCAGGCCTGGACCTGTTGTTTATTTACCGTGAGCTCTGCGGCGATGATGCTGATGTGGTCTATTGACACGGGGATCCCTTTCCGGCGAGATAAGCGAGGATATCATCAAAAGAAAAATTGTTTGTAACGGGAGTATCCGGCAATGGATCAGCATCACTTCTTCGTGAACAGGAACTCGCCCACATAGAGGAGCAGGAGGATGAACCACCCGGCAAGGATGATGAATTCCAGCGTCGCACGGTAGGACACGCTGAAGTTCTCCGTGGCCATGGTGGAGATGTCTTCGAGGGTGTCGAGCTTTTCCTTGATCTCCGCTTTCCAGTCCTCGAGGTGGAACTTCTTGGCGATCAGTGAGTAAAGCTTTGCAGAGTACCAATCGCCGATCAACTTGATGTTGCGCTCCATGGTCTCAGACTCGAAGATGGACTGGGTCCGTATCTCGATGATCTCTTTGAGCACTCTTTTCATCTCGCTGGACCTGATGATCGGGAACCGCTTGGGCGCCTTGAGGAGCTTCAGGGTCTTCTCGAGCCGGTCGTCGAGCTCATCGTCGAGCATGCGGGACTTCAGGAGCTGCAGGTTGGCGATCTGGAACAACTCGATGTTGCTGTCAAAATCTCCGGTTGAATCGAAGATGAACGCGCCGTCCCAGTCAACGACCGTGATATCGTGCTTGCCGTATTTCAGGTACGAGGACAACGTGGCCTGCACCTCCTCTTCGTCGAGCGGCATCCGCTCGTTCTTGAGAAAAGCCGCGACCTTGTCGCGGTACATGGCCAGGTACGTTTTGGGGTCGCCACTGTAGCCGGAAATGCAGTACACCGTGTATTCTTCGTCGAATTCCTGGCAGCAGGTAAATTCCTCCAGGATGCTCCTGCATTCCCCGAGGATCGAGCGCTTAAACTCCAGGGTCATGTCGGAAAGGATATCGGTCATTTCAAGCGAAGCTTCGACCACGACCGCGTCGGGCAAATAGGCCTTGACCAGAAAACCGACCTCGACACCGTCGATCTTGCGCTTGTCGGCTCTGATGATTTTTTGCTTGGGGATGACGTCCAGGTAGCTCGGGGCGCTCTTTACGGTCTTGATCTCGACCACGTCCGTGGCCGAAAGGTTTTGATCTGTCTGGCCGACGAGGAACACCACCAACTTGCCGGGGAACTTCTTTATTTCCGGTTCAGTCATATTTTATATACCTGCCTTTATCTCTGTTTCCCGATTCAGAATCAAGGAGAAGTACGCGGGATGAAAGAGCTTCCGCACCAGATATTACTTGAAAACGGTCCGGAGCAGTTCGGTGACCCGCGCCCTCGGGTCTTTCCTGATCTTTCTCTCTTCCTGTCCCACGACGACGAACAGCCCGTCCAGGGCCTTGGACGTTACATAGGAGTCGAGGTCCACGACCTCGCTTTTCAAAAAGGGGACGGTCCTTGCCTTGTCCATCATTTGTTTGAATGAGCGCGTAACCCCCACATCGCTCATGGCCGAAGAGACCGCGGGCTTGAATGCGCCGTATATGCGGTCATAGGTCTTCGCTTTCAAGAAATCCGTTGCCGCCGTGTCGCCGCCGTGCAATATTTTTACGGCGTCGGGAATGCTCATTTCCCTGACAGCAGCAACGAAGAAAGAAAGGGCCTGCGGCGCCGCTTTTTCCGCGGCCCGGTTCATGCTCAGGATAAAGGCGTCCGCCTCTTTGTGCATCCCGTACCGTCTGAGGGTCCGCTCGATCCTTTCGATATTCGGCGGCATCGGGATCCTGATCAGCTGATTGCCGAAGTACCCGTCGGGCTTCGAGACGGACGAGACGCCGTTCCGGGCCCCGACGTTCAGTGCCTCTTTGAGCCCCGCGATGACCGTGTTCGTATCGGGTTCTCCGTTCGTCCCCTGCGTCTTCTCGCGGTAGTCCCGCACTTTGTCCATGAGGCCGGCGTACGCAAGCGTAGCTCCCAGGAAACCCGACACGAGCAACACAACGAAAATTCTACGCATCCATCCCCCTTCAAGAACGAACCTGAATTTGTATGACGATAACTCTGGAATGACGGAAATGATTATTCCTGCTCTTCGGGCACTTCGGGTGAATAGTTGAACCGTTCCCTGCTCAAGGCCTGGAGACCGAATATGAGGAGAGATACCAGACCCCACGCAAGGCCCACGACAACGCCCGCGTCCACAATACCGCGCCAGGGCTGGGGCAGGAACCGGACAAGGATGATCAGGACGATGATGCCCGCCGTTACCGAGAGGGACGTTATCCGTCTTCTTTTCGTCGCATGAAAATAGCCCATGCAGAGCAGGGGGGCAAGGACCGTGTGGAGGGCGTTACGATGATGCTTCAAATACCGGGCGCGGGCGGCGACCCTCGGCGAAAACCCCTGCTGGAACGCGCGGTATCCTTCGAGGTAGGCCATAAAGAGGAGGACGAATGCGAGAAACATCCAGTGATACCAGCGCAGCTCATACCCGAAGGCGTCCATTGCCAGCGGTGTCAGCCGATAGATAGCGCTTGCCAGCAGCATCATTACGCCTGTGAGTCCCCACACCGCCCCGATCATATTTGTCATAGATTGTAGGTCCGCTCCATTTGGACGAGTTTACTTGAAAACAGGATTCAGGTCAAGAAAAACACGGGGACCTCATGCCGCAGGCGGCTGGGAGAACAAAAGGCAATACAAACGAAGTAGCGATAATTCCATCCAGGAAAGTTCCCCTTACCGAACCCTCTCCCCTCCGGGGAAAGTGAAGGTTCGTAAAAGGAAGGGACAAAAGGTGAGGGGCAATGCGGTAACGGATTCAATTGCGCTCGTCAGCCGGCATCGTCAAGCGGCCGCCGTGCTTTGTGACGGCCATTCTGTCAAGAATCTTGTCCCACGCTCTGCTCCACGTCATCCAGCCATGGCCGCCAAAGAGAGCTACGACGTACTCCGGCGGCAGCAGCGACGCCAGGAGGTCCTGCCCGCGGGAGTACCGGTCGAACTCGCCGTATCCGAGATAGATTTTCGGCAGGCAGCCTCTTTCCCGGTCGCATTCTTTCGACCAGAGCCGGAAATCACCCTGCTTTTGGCGGTGCTTCAGCCAGAGCCAGATCTGTTTTTCCCAATCCTCTCTCGTCTTGTCTCCCACCTCGCCGGGGTCCCATTGCTGGAGCCCGCCTGCCTGTCTGATTTCGTCGATGGTCTTCTTCTCTCCGAGAAAAGGGCCTAACAGCACGACGCCCGTTATGTCCTGCGGATAGCGTCTCGCGTACAAGACCGCGCCATAGGCCCCGAGAGAGTTCCCGACGAGCCAGATGTCTTTATATCCCCCGGCTTTGGCGGGATCGATCACGTCTTCCTTCAGCCGGGTGAAGATGGTCCCCTCCTCATAATAGGCCAGGTGGGCGTCAACGGCCACGATGTCGGCTGTCAGGCCCCGCGCCCTCGCGGCCCGTACGAGGCCGTGCTGTTCAATGGCGGAAGGCTTGTCCCCGTAGCCGGGAAGATATACCAGAAGCTCCCGGTGCGGACCTCCCGGCGCATCATACCGCAGGGTGCCGATGGGGACCGTGGGCGGACGATAGGGAGGATTACAACCGAAAACCGGAAGAAGAAACAGAAGCGTTGCGCAAAGTCTGCATACGGCGCGCAAGTTCATCGCAATGTTCACGTGTCCCGCTCCCCTTTTAATAAATACCTTGAAAAAAGCCGGGCTTGATCGGTATGATCCCGGTCGAAAAAAATCAGACTCCAATGGCTTTAAGGATACCCTGCAGCAGCGCCGTTGGCGTGGGAGGACATCCGGGGATACAAGCATCCACCGGGATCACCTTGTCGATCCCGCCCAGGGAAGCATAGCTCTCGCCGAAAATGCCGCCCGTACAGCCGCAATCTCCCACGGCAACCACGAGCTTCGGGGGCGGCGTGGCGTTATAGGTCCTGCGGAGGGCTATCTCCATGTTATGGGAGACCGGTCCCGTGACGAGCAGCAGGTCGGCGAACCGCGGCGAGGCGGTAAAATGGATGCCGAAGCGCTCGCAGTTATAGAGGGGATTGTTGATCGCATGGATCTCGAGCTCGCACCCGTTGCAGGAGCCGGCATCGACCTGGCGGATCGTAAGGCTTCTCCGGAAGCGCCTCTTGATGACCTCCTCCAGCTGTACGCCGATCTTCTCGATCTCCGGGTCGGTGATGGGAGGGAGCGGCTCGGTAACGATGCCGGTATGGAAAATCTGCTTAAGGATACGGATCATAAGACTCCCGTTATAATGCCGGTTAAAAAAATGTTTCGGCAGCAGGCCGTTTAAACACGACGGACGATAGACGACCGCTCACTTCGTACGCTAAGACGACGGACGAATAAGCTTTATCGTCACTCGTCCTTCGCACTTCACAGATCATTCCCCGAATACGACTGGTTAAAGCTCTTATTGCACACCGGGAAGTCGGGGACGATGTTCCCGTGGATGCACTGTTCGAGCCCCAGCCAGTTCACGCTCGACGGGTCCCTGACCATGCAGCGGTTTATCTCACCCTTCGGCCCGGACTGGACCCAGTAAATGATCTCGCCCCGCCAGCCCTCGACCGCCGCGAAACCGGACCTGTCCGGCATCGGCTCTCTGACAGGGACGGTGATTGCTCCATCGGGAAGGGACTTCAATATCTCCCGGATAATCCGGATGGAATCCCTGATCTCCTCAACCCTGACCCATGCCCGGGCGTGGACGTCGCCGGAGACGAGCACCGGGATGCTCACGCTGATGCGGTCGTAAGGAGGAAACGGATGATGGATACGGCAATCGAGGTTCAGGCCGCTTGCGCGCGCAACAAAACCCACCATGCCGAGGTCCCGGGCCTTATCGGATTTAAGGATGCCCGTGTCCCGTACGCGGTCTTCAACGGAGGAGTTTTCATCGTAGATGACGACAAGCCGTCTCGAACTCCTGTGCAAGCCAGTCCATCTCCGCAAGGACCGTCTTGACGCCTTCCGCATCGATATCGACGGCCGTCCCCCCCGGCACGATCCTGTCCATCATAAAGCGATGACCGAAAAGCTTCAAGTTCGTGCGGAGCAGCATCTCCTTCAGACGATGGAACTGATAGAGAAGGATCGCAAAGGCCACGTCATTGCAGATAGCGCCCAGGTCGCCCAGATGGTTCGCAATGCGTTCCCGTTCCAGAAAGAGCGCCCGCAGCCACAGCGCCCGGTCCGGCACGATGCACCCGGAGATGGCCTCTGCGGCCTGCGCATACGTAAGGCTGTGTGCGACCGTCGTGTCGCCGGACACCCGGCCTGCCAGGCGTGACGCATCCCGCCAGGATAAGGACTCGAACTTTTTTTCAATTCCTTTGTGCACGTACCCCAACTTCGCCTCGAGGTTGATGATGTCCTCTCCCACGGCCTGAAACCGGAAATGGCCGGGCTCGATGATGCCTGCATGAACGGGTCCCACGGGTATCTCATAGACCCCCTCGCCTTCGGCCCGGATCCAGCGGTACTCTCCGGCAACTCTGGGCAATTTCATCGACGCGTCAAAAGATTTTCTGAGCGGCCAGGCGTTTTCAGGCCAGTCTTCGTGCTTGATCCACGGGCGGTCGTCGGGATTGCCCACGGGTGTGATGCCCATGAGGCTCTGGATCTGGCGCTCGAACCGGTAGGCTGCCGCAAACTTCTTCGTGAGGCTGGGGAAGGTCGGATCATCCGCGGGCGCCTCGGTCCTGACGACCAGATACTCCTGCTCGCGGCGAAAACAGGCATAGATGCCGAATCCCCTGCCAAAGGGCGTCTCGTCAACGGCCCACTCCGCGGCAAGCAGAGCATACTCATGCTTCAGCGCCAGCGCCGCTTCGGCGAAACGCCTGCGGGGGACCGCAAGGGACATGACGGACGATGGGGCGAGGGTGTCATCCTCCCGCGCGTCGGGACCGAACAGGTTCTCGATAAGGTTCCTCAGTCTGATCATGTTAATTCCCGCTAAGAGTACCGATGGACGATGGACGACCGCTCGCCTTGCTCGCTGAGACGACGAACGAAAAAGCCTTTGCGTCCCTCGTCCCTCGTTTATTTCAACAGCCCCACTGCCGTCTGGAACCACCCGGCAAGAAATCTCGGCATATACAGGCCGAGAAGGAGCACCACGAGCATATGCACGATCACCGGAATATGCGCGGCTTTGATCCTCTCCTGATAGCCCGGAACCGCGCCTCCGACCATGGGCTGCACCCTCCTGAACAGGGCGGCAAAGGACACCGCGAGACCCAGGAGAAGAAAGGGCGCAAAGAGCGGCGCGTCCTTGATCGTTGCCGTGAGGATCAGGAACTCGCTCGTGAACACGCCGAAGGGCGGCATGCCCACGATCGCCATGACCCCGAGCGCCATGCCCCAACCCACGAGCGGATTGCCGCGAATGAGTCCTTTGATCTTTTCCCATCTCCTGCGTTCTGTGCATCTGCGAGGCGTGCCCCACCGTGAAGAAAATGGACGACTTCGTCAGGCTGTGGACCAGCATGTGCAGCAGGGCGCCGAACGTGGCCACCGGACCGCCGAGACCGAAAGCAAACGTCGCGATCCCCATGTGTTCGATGGACGAATACGCGAACATCCGCTTGATGTCCTTCTGGCGCAGGAGGGAAAAGGACGCGACAATGATCGAGAGGATTCCGAAGCCCATCATGATATTGCCGGAATGGTGCGTTCCCGTGGACCCGTCGACGAGGACCTTGCACCGGACCAGGGCATAGAGAGCGATGTTGAGCAGCAGCCCGGAGAGCACGGCGGAGATGGGCGTTGGGCCTTCGCTATGCGCGTCAGGCAGCCAGTTATGGATCGGAACGAGCCCCACCTTCGTGCCGTATCCCACCATGAGGAAGACAAAGGCAAGGGACAGGATCGTGGGCTCCAGTTGGTTGCTCACCTGTGCGAGGTTCGTCCAGTGGAGCGCCGCGCCGCCCGCGCCGAGCACCTTTTCCGCGGCGAAGTACAGGAGCACGGTCCCAAAGAGCGCCAGAGCGATGCCCACGCCGCAGAGAATGAAATACTTCCATGCGGCCTCGATCGCCGCCGGCGTGCGGTAGAGGGACACCAGAAGGACCGTGGAGAGCGTGGCAAGTTCCATGGAAATCCAGAGAATGCCCACGTTGTTCGTCAGAAGGCAGAGCAGCATGGCGAAGATAAAGAGCTGGAACATGGCGTGGTAGAAGCGAATCCGATGAGAACCGATGGTCCCGTGCTCGCGCTCGCGACGCATATATCTCCTGCTGAAGATGGCTGTGGTCATGGAGACAAGCGACGTGAGGACCGTCAGGTAAACGCTGAAGGCGTCGACAAAAAAGAAATTGTCCCCCGCCAGTATGGGCCCCTGCTCGTAGACCTGGAGCGCCAGGCGGACGCTCGCGGCAAAGGTCGCTGCGGATCCGAGGATGTTCACTTCGGGCGCAAGCTTCCGGTCGCCGATGAAGGCCAGCGCCAGGGACGCGAAGAGCGGAATGACTAAGAGAATCAGAAGAGCCATTTACACCTCAAAACAGTACAAATCCGAAATTCGAATGTCGAAATCCTAAATAAATCCAAAATCCAAATGTTTGAAACATTACTCGTTGCATTAATTTGACATTGTTTCGACAATTAGTGCTTCGGGCTTCGAGTTTGCCGCTAATCTTCTTCCTTCAGCCTCGCCATCTGGTCCACGTCAAGGCTGTCGAAGGTTGTGCTGATGTGGAAAAAGAACATGCCGAAGATAAAGGCGGCGATCAACAGGTCCAGGGCCACGCCCAGCTCGACCACGAGAGGCATGCCGTACGTTGCGCTCGTGGCCGCGAACAGAAGCCCGTTCTCCATTGCCAGAAACCCGATGATCTGGGTCACCGCGTGCTTACGGGTGATCATCATGAGAAAGCCGAGCATGACCGTTGCCAGGGCCACCGCCAGGGTGGAGCGGGTCACGAGCGTCGAGAGCTCCCTGATCGGCGCGGTAAGATGATAGGAGAATATCACGAGCACGATGCCCATCAGCATGGTCGTCGGGATGTTCACGACCGTCTCCACCTCCTTATGGATCCGGAGTTTCACGATCAGTCTGTGCAAAATATAGGGCAGAAGAACGACCTTCATGGAAAGCGTCAGCACGGAAGAAATATAAAGATCGTGCTGGCCTCCCACATAACCCACGATGGCGGTGCTCACGGCAAGGAAGAACCCCTGCCAGGCAAAGAGGTGCAGAAGCGCGTTCATCCTCCTCTGCACGACCAGGCCGAAGGCCGTTAAAAGGATCAGGGCGGCGAGGAGACTGTTGACCTGTGATGCGATTTGCATGTTCATAAAGCACCTCTTTATAAACGCAAACTTGAGATAACCGCAGAGACGCTGAGGCGCGGAGAAAACCGTGAAAAGTAAAATGCACTGAAAGCCTTAGCGTTTGGCCTTCCTCTGCATCTCCGCGTCTCTGCGGTAAAACTCCATATTACTCCAGCATGAAATACGACAGCATCCCGAGCGTGGCAAACAGAAAAGCGCTCCCCAGGAATTCGGTGATGCGAAAGATCCGCATCTTTGCCATACCGGTCTCGATCATAACCAGGCCGAGACCCACGATCCCGAGCTTGAACAGCAGGACCGGGAACGCGGCGAGCACGGATACCAGGTCGTCGTTCAAGGATATCCCCCAGGGGAAAAAGGACGCGATCCCGAGGACGGTAAAGAGAAAAAGTTTCATCATGCTCGCCCACTCGATGAGGGCGAGATGCCGCCCTGAATATTCGAGGATCATGGCTTCGTGGATCATGGTAAGTTCCAGGTGCGTCGCAGGGTTGTCCACGGGCACCCTTCCCGTCTCGGCCAGGGCAATGAGGATGAACGCCAAAAGCGCGAAGACCAAGGACGGCCGGAGCATGGAGTGCCCTTGGGAGATGACAAAGGTCATCTGCGAGAGGGACGTGGACTTGCTCACCAGGGACACGGCGAATACGGCCATAAGCATGGCGGGCTCGGCAAGTGAAGCGATGGTCATCTCCCGGCTCGAACCCATGCCGCCGAAGGCGGTGCCGATGTCCATGCCCGCCAGCGCCGTAAAGAACCGCGCGATGGCAAAGAGCGCCACCAAGGCTATGACGTCCGCCGTGGCCGACAGCGGCAGGTCCGTCGACAGGATGGGGATGATCCCGCCTGCCATGACCGAAACGCCGAAAACGAGATAGGGCGTGAACCGGAATATCCACGACGCGTTCTCGGCCAGCACGACGTCCTTCGAGAAAAGCTTCATGATGTCCCGGTAAGGCTGGAACAGGTTCGGCGACGTGCGTCCCTGAAACCAGCACTTCACCATCTTCACCCAGCCCGTGAACACGGGGGCCAGGGCGAGGAGCACGACGACCTGCGCTATTTCTATGAGGAGCGGATGAATGGTCAATTACGACTCCTATTCTTGAAGCATAACTTCAAAAACAATACTTGTCTCACACGAAGACACTAAGACACGAAGATATAATTAAATCTGCTTTGCTTTCCTTCGTGGCTTCATGGCTCTGTGTGAAAATTGTCTTCTGTATTAAAATTTCTTTTTCATCGTGAAAATATCAACAGCACCAGTATCGTCACGAACGAGTAAATAAGGTATATCTGGATGCGGCCGTGCTGCATCCTTCCGATCCTGCGGGAAAGCCAGAAGCTTGCGTCAATGATCGGCTGATAGATCCAGCCCCAGAAACGGTCCCGCACCCGGAGATGGTAATGCAGGCGTTCGGGAAAGGCCGGATGCGTTGCCGGCGGAAGCTGACGCACGTGTTCCTTGATGCTGAAGAGATACCCGAAGATCCTGCGCAAAGGCATGGAAAAAGACGTTGCCGTATACTGCATGCGGCTGGTGATCCTTTCAAAACCGCAGTCCCAGAGGGGCCTTCTGTGGATCGCGCCGGGACGCGTATGAAGCAGCAGGTAGGTCACGATCACGACGGACAGGATGCCCATAAACGCCATGGGAGCTGAATAGGAAGCCCGTTCGGCCGCGATCGGGGTGAGCCACATCCAGCCGAGGCCCGAGGCGGAAGAGGCGATCGTGCCGCCCACCAGCTTTTCTGCGAGCGGGTCCATCCATTTGATCATGACCGTCGGCAGTACACCGAGGGCGAGACAGGTGAGCGCGGCCAGCAGCATGCCGATGCGCATGGACCAGCCCGCCTCGTGGACAAGGCCGTGATGGTGCCCGCGCTGATGACCCAGGAACGTCACGCCGAAGGCCTTCACGAAACAGGCCGCCGCAAGCGCGCTCGTGAGCGCCAGGAGCGCCGCACCCAGCGGGATGAGCAGGTTCAGGAGCGGGCTGGGAAGCGCGGGCGACAGCAGAAACGCCTGATAGGTCAGCCATTCCGACACGAACCCGTTAAAGGGCGGCAGGGCCGAGATCGAGACGCAGCCGATGAGAAAGAGGGCCGCCGTCCACGGCATGAACCGGATGAGGCCGCCCATCTCTTCCATGTTCCGTTCATGGGTGGCGTGCAGCACGGAGCCGGCGCCCATGAACAGGAGCCCCTTGAACATCGCGTGATTGAGCGTGTGATACAGGCCGGCAATGAGCGCCAGGGCGGCCAGGAGGGACATATGAAAGAGGTGAATATCATGGCAAGGCCGATGCCGATCAGGATGATGCCGATGTTCTCCACGGAATGGTACGCGAGAAGCCTCTTCAGATCGTGCTGCATCAGGGCGTAGAGGACCCCCATGACCGACGACACGAGCCCGAAGACCAGGACAAGCGCGCCCCACCACCAGGGGAAATGGCCGATCAGGTCGAAGACAACCCGTACGATGCCGTAGATCGCGGTCTTGAGCATCACCCCGCTCATGAGGGCCGAGACGTTCGACGGCGCCACCGGGTGCGCTTCGGGCAGCCAGACGTGGAGAGGGACCACGCCGGCCTTGGCCGCAAACCCGAAGAATGCCAGGAGGAACGCAACAGTGGCCCATCCCGCCGGGAGGACCGTCCCGCGCATGGCATCGAAGGTATACCCCTCAAAACCCTTGAACCCCGTAGCGAGGCCGGCCATGACCCCGAACGAGAGAAGGATAGCGATGGCCCCCACGTGAGCCACGACGAGATAGAGAAAAGCGGCCCGCCTGTTCTCGACTTTCTCGTCCTCGAAAAGCACGAGAAAGTAGGAAGCCGCCGCCATCATCTCCCAGGCGATAAGGAAGAACAATGCGTCATCGGCCAGGACCACCAGGAACATTCCCGCGAGAAAAAGGGTGTAAAAGACCACGAGGCTTGTTACGGATCGAAGGCCGAGAAACCCCTTGACGTACCCGATCGAGTAGATGGATGCGAACGTGGCGAGCAACCCGACGACCACGAGGAAATACCCGGACAGGAGGTCGAGTCTCAGGTGAAACGGCAGGTCGGGCAGGCCGAGGGGGAGCACGACCTGGGTTATAATGCCGCTTGCCACGGTCCATATACCGGCGGCCGTGGCGAGAACAGAAGCAATGGCAGTAAGGAAAAAACCCGTCTTGATGAGAAGGCGTTGGCTGAAGCGCAGAAGCGGCGTCAGCGCGAGCGCGAGCAGGAGCACTGCGAAAGATGTGGATATGAGACTGAAAGGCGAAAGAAGCACGTTCCTGCCTCCCTGGTTATCGTCGTTAACCTGAAACCGATCAGTTCATGAAAAATACTCTTTATTATTATATCCGGTTCATCTCGTGTATGCTTCGATGATCCGAAAAAGTCCCATTATGATCGCGGCCGGCGTCGGCGGGCATCCGGGAATGTAGCCGTTGACGGGGACGACGTTCGCCACGCCGTTCGCGACCGCGTAGCTTCCTTTATATATACCGCCGTCTTGCGCGCAGTCACCGCAGGCCACCACGAGCCTCGGCTCGGGGGTCGCGATATACGTCCGCTTGAGCGCAAGCTCCATCTGACGCGATACCGGGCCGGTCACGAGCAGCACGTCGGCATGCCGCGGCGAAGCGACAAAATCGATGCCGAAACGCTGGATGTCGTAGATCGGATTGGTGAGGGCCGTACATTCCCATTCGCAGGCATTGCAGGAACCGGCGTCCACCTGCCTGATCCGGAGCGACCTTCCGAAGATTGTATCAATTTTCCTCTGAAAGTCAACAATCTTCGCCGCCTGCTCGGGGGTGACGGCGAACCCATCCGGAAATGAAATGACTTTTTTTCTCGAAGTTATGTTCTTAAAAATCTCTTTCAGCATAGTCATACCATTATTCTTACTTCTTATTTCTTACTTTCTTACGGCCTCCTACATGTCCGTCCCTGAATACGATAAATTAAAGCTTTTATTGCAGAGCGGGAAATCGGGCACGATGTTGCCGTGGACCGCGAAGGGTACGGCGGGCCAGTTGCAATACGACGGGGAACGGAGTTTCACTCTGAGCGGCCTGCCGTCCTTGTCCGCCATGACCCAGTAGAACAGCGAACCGCGCGGCGATTCCGCATAGCCCAAGGCCGAGGCATACGCATCGGCCTGTTTCACCGGCGCTGCCAGTTCACCCTGATACCCGCTCTCGATGAGCGCCTGGATGATGGACACGGAACATTCCACTTCTTCCCCCCGGAGCATCATGCGCGCGTATACGTCCCCTTTTTCGAGCGTATGCGCTTCGAAGATCAGCCGGTCGTACAGGAGGTGAGGATGGGACTTCCTCATATCGTCGGGCAGGCCCGATGCCCGTGCGGCCACTCCGGTGACGCCGAGCTTCGCGGCGATGTCCTTCGAGAGCCTGCCGGTGTTCTGGAGCCGTTCTATATGCGAGACCGATCCCAACAGGAGCTGCATGAGATCCTTGTAGTCTTTCGTGGCCTTGTCAACGGTCTTCAGGATGTCGTCGGCCTGGCTGAAGACGTCCCTGGTAACGCCGCCCACAACGTTCACGCCTCGCAAATAGCGGCTCCCCGTGAGCCGCTCATTGAGCTGCATAAGCTGCTCCTTGATGACCGCGCCGTTCATATAGCCCACGCCAAGCGCCGTTCCGGCGCACATGTTCCCGATGTCGCCGATATGGTTATAGAGCCGCTCGAGCTCGAGCAGGAGTGTCCGCACGGCAGCGGCCTTTTCCGAGATATTGGCCCCGGTCATCCGCTCGACGGCCATGCAATAAGCGGCCCCGTGGGAGAAGGACGAGGTGCCCGAAACACGCTCGGCAAGCTGCACCCCCTCGGCAAAGCCCAGCGTCTCGAAATGTTTCTCCGTACCCTTGTGGGTATAGGACAAACGCGGTTCCAGGAAGAAGATGGTCTCACCCACGGCGCTGAACCGGAAATGACCCGGTTCGATGATGCCCGCATGCACCGGACCAACGGGAATCTCGATGATCCCCTCGCCGGCCACCTCCATGAACGGATGCGGGACCTTTACGGCTGTTCCCGCTCCCCATTCTTTCTTGTCGGCTTCCGTCATATTCCAATCTTTCCTGAGCGGGTGAGAACCGGAAGGGAAAGCCTCATGAAAGACCAGCCTGCGAAGGTCCGGGTGTCCCCGCGGCGCGAGGCCGAACATATCGTTTATCTCACGCTCATACCAATGGGCCGCGGGGATGACGCTCGTGAGTGACGGAAACGAGGTCTCGTTTTTTAACGACAGGATGATGAAGTAAAACGTGTCCTTACCGGGAATGGAGAAGACCGTGTAAATTCTGAAAACGCCTTCCTTCTCACGCTCGTCAACGGCGAACATGAGGCGCAAAAGCGCATGCCGAGCGGAGTTAAGATACACGCAGACGTCCTTGAAGTCTTCTTTACCGACCTCGATGGCGACCTCATTGTCCCGTTCCCGCCTCGTTATCGCTTTTTGAAAAACATACTCCATCATTTTGCTCCAAGTACTTGAATGCAGGTTTTGATCGTCTCATCGATAAAGCCGGGCACTCTGAGACCCATGAAGATGACCGAGAGGGCCATGATGATCATGATGCCGTTGCCGAGAACGCGGCCGAGACTCAGGGCAGGCGCGGGGTGATGACCTGTCCCGCTTCCGACCGCATCACCGGGTTTTCCAAACAACATCTTCCCGAACCCCGACAGGACTCCGTAGAACACAATGACCACGAAAAGCAGGAAAAGAGCCACGACAGTCCACATTCCCTTGTCCACCCCCGCCTTGAGGACCGTGAATTCGCTCACGAAGATGTTAAAGGGCGGCGTGCCCGAGAGCGACAGAGCGCCGATGAACGTCAGCGTGCCAAGGAGCGGCATGGAGGTGAGCACGCCCCTCACGCTCGCGATGTTCTGGGACCCGAAACGGGACTGGATCTTGCCCGAGGCGAAGAACATGAGCGGCTTTGACAGCGCGTGGTTCAATATATGAAGGAGAGCTCCATAGAGGCCGATCGGTCCGCCGATGCCGACGCCAAGAGAGATGATGCCCATATGTTCGATGCTGCTGTACGCAAGGAGCCGCTTGTAGTTCTCCTGGACAAGAATGAAAATGGCGGCGATGCCAACCGAGATGAGCCCGAAGATGACCAAGAGGTTGCCGGTGAACGCCTCTCCCGTCGACGGTTCGACGATCGATACAAAGCGCATGATGCCGTAAAATGCGGTATTCAGGAGGATGCCGGAGAGCAAGGCGCTGATGGGACTCGGCGCCTGGCTGTGCGCGTCAGGCAGCCAGTTATGCACCGGCGCCAGACCTGCCTTGGTGCCGTAGCCCACGAGCACGAAGATGAAGGCGAGCTTCATGGTCTCGGGATTGAGCCGCGGGGCAACGGTCCTGAGCACGGTCCAGTTGAGCGCCCCCTCCGTCCCCATGACCGCCGTAGAAGCGTAATAGGTGATGAAGGTCCCGAGGAGCGCAAAGGTGATGCCCACGGTGCAGAGGATGATGTATTTCCAGGCGGCCTCGACTGCCAGGGGCCGCTTGTGGAACCCGAGGCCGATGAGGAGCGCCGACACGATGGTCGTGGCCTCGATCCCGATCCACATGATCGCCAGGTTGTTCGCCATCGTCACGAGGAGCATGGTAAAGATGAAGAGATGCAGCAGGCCGTAGTACCGCCGCACCCCGCGGAGGTCAATGAGCTCCGTCTCGAGCTCGTGCTCAAGGTAGCTGATGGAATAGATGGCCGAGGCAAGGCTCAGAAATATCACAAGCCCCATGATATATCCCGAGAGCGCATCCATGGAGAACGCGCCGCCCATTGCGGATACCGGCGCGGACACCGATGCCGCGATGGTCGGCCAGGCAGAGACCGCGAGGGCAATGGCGCCGGCGAGGCTCACGTAGCCCGTCAGTCGCGCCTTCTTCAGCGCGTAGCATAGGACGGCCGTCACGATCGGTATGATCAATATGGTAATCACTTGATTCTTTTCCTCTACTCCGAACTATGAACTCCGAACTCCAAACTAGCCTTTCAACACCGTCAGCTTGTCCAGGTCGGCCGAGGCAAAGGCCCGCTTGATCTGGACGGCGAAGATCCCCAGGATGATGACGCCCATGAGCATGTCGAACAGCACGCCTAGTTCGATGATCGTCGGCATGCCGAAGGTCAGCGAAAACCCTGCCAGAAAAAGCCCGTTCTCCATGAACAAAAGCCCCACCACCAGCGTCAGCGCTTTTTTTCTCGTGATCATGATGAAAAGACTGATGAGGATCACGGCGATGGAAATCTGGAGCACGTTCCGGGAAAAACCCGTAACAAAGATCCCTTCTTTGAGCGACGCGTACACCACGGCCACGAGAATTCCCGATATGGCCAGCGACAGCGAATTGCTTATGTAGGGCTGCACCTCATGGGTCACCCGCATCTGACGCACGATCCGCCGCAGGAAAAGCGGGATAAGGATCCCTTTGGTCGCAAGCGTGAGCAGCGCGGCGACGTAGAGGTGCGTCTCGCCCACGAGTACCGCCACCACGGCGATCAGACTCGACAGGAGCCAGGAATTGATCGTATACGCCGTCACGTAAGACTCGATGCTCTTGAAGGCGTTCAAAGTCACGGCCGTCAGAAGAATGCCGACGGAAATGAAGTCAATGATCGAAAAAGCCTCAATCCAGGATTTCATGTCGCTGCGCTCCTTTCGACATGCGAAGCAGTCGTTTACTTCCCCATCATGATGTACGTGACCAACGACAAGGACGCGAGCACAAAGGCCCCGCCGAGGATCGACGGAAGCTGGAAGAACCTGACCTTAGCGCGTGTGGACTCCACCAAGGCCATCAGGAAGGCCATGCCGAACATCTTGGCAACATAAGCTCCAAGCGATAGAGCAAGTCCCGAGGTGCCGGAGTCACGGGCGATCCCAAAAGGGAAAAATATGTCGACCGCCAGGGTGAAGAGGACCATCTGCTTGATATAATGCGCCCATTCCATGAGCGCCAGGTACCGGCCCGAATATTCCAGGACCATGCCTTCGTGGATCATGGTGAGCTCGAGATGCGTGTCCGGGTTGTCCACCGGCACCCTCCCCGTCTCCGCGATGATGGCCACCATGAATGCAGCAAGAGCGAGCAGATGCGATGGAGAGAAGCCGGCCCCCCGCGCTCCGGCGATGCTCGCAATATTCGTTGATCCCGCGGCTATGGCGGCGGTAAAGAGCGCGAGCATCATCATGGGCTCGACAAGGATCGCAACGGTCATTTCCCTGCTGCTCCCCTCGCCTCCGAAGGCCGTGCCGGCGTCAAGCCCGGCAAGGGCCATGAAGAAGCGGGCCAGGGCGAAAATATAAATAAGGGCGATCACATCGCCCATCATGCCGTAAGCAGACCTCGCGGTAGTCACGGGAACGATCACGGCAGCGGTAATGGTCGCGATAAATACGATATAGGGCGTGACCTTGAATACCCACGACGTGACGTTGGAGACCACCATGTCCTTCTTGAAAAGACGCATGAGGTCGTAGTAGGCCTGCAGCACGCTGGGGCCCTTGCGGCCCTGCATGTTCGCCTTGAGCTTCTTGATCACCCCGTTCACCAGGGGCGAGAAGAGGACGATTATGAGAAACTGAAATTTATCCATGAAGAAAATCAAATCCTAAATTTTAATATCGAAACTCTAAATCCCTAAAGAGCAAGGAGTGAAATCCAAAATCCAAAACGATTTAAAACATCGGTCTATTGATAATTTGATATTACTTAGGATGTCGGAGTTAGATATTGATATATATACATTCCCCTTATGTTCCAAAGATCAAAAGCACTATCAGCGTTATCAGTATATACCCCAAATAGAGCTGCAGGCTCCCGGACTGGAGCAGCTTCACCTTTCCCGCAAGCGTCTGAACGGAGCTCGTGACCGGCTCGTACACGTACCGCTCGAAAAACGGCGTGATCTCGCCGCCATAGCGAATGGATTTCACGAAGAACGGTTTGATCAGATACGATACCTTGAGGTCCCTGCTGGGGAGATAGATCCTTTTATAGATGATGCGAAGCGGCTTGGTAAACGCCGTGGCCGTATACTGCATGCGGGGCGAAAGCCCCGGTATGCCGCAGTCCCAGGAGTCGGCATACACAGTTTTTCTCCTGCCGCCAGAGAGCCTCACGAAAACGACCGCAGCGACGAATATCAGCGCCATGACCGCGGCGAGCGCAGTGGTCGAAAGTGATCCGGCGGTCCCGGGCGTCATCAGGATACCGTTCTGGTGCAGCTCAAGGCTTGATCCCGTGATGGTAAAGACAGCCGGTCCGAGGAGCGCGATAGGGACCTGCGGGAAGACGCCGAAGACGATACAGAGAAGCGCGAGGAGCGCCATGCCAAGGACCATCCAGGACGGGGACTCGTTGACCGAAGTTGCGTGTTCGCTCCGCGCCTTCCCGAGGAAAGTTGTGCCGAAGGTCTTGACGAAGCCCGCGGCAACGATCGCACCGGTGAGCGCCAGGGCCGCTCCGCCCAGCGGCAAGACTATCTTCGCAACAACGGAGGTGGACTTGAAACCGAGAAGAAGAGACTGATACGTGAGCCATTCGCTCACAAATCCGTTCAGGGGCGGAAGGGCTGTGATGGCAAGGGCCCCCAGGAGAAAAAAGAAGCCGGTGTAGGGCATGAGTTTAAGGAGCCCGCCCAGTTTCTCCATGTTTCTTGTCCGCGTGGCGCTGACGACCGAGCCCGCCCCCATGAACAGAAGGCCTTTGAAGAGGGCGTGGTTCATGGCATGGTAGAGCGCCGCCGCAAGGGCGAAGCCGGAGAGGACGAGCAGCCCGCTGCTCCGGAACACCATGGACGCGCCGATGCCAAGAAGCATGATCCCGACGTTCTCCACGCTCGAATAGGCGAGAAAGACCTTGAGGTCGTTCTCCATGATCGCATAGAGGATGCCCAGGACCGCCGAGACGGCCCCGATCGCGATGACCGCTATTCCCCACCACTCGGGCCCCGGACCCAGTACGTCCAGGGCGATCCGCAGGAAGCCGTACACCGCGATCTTGATCATGACGGCCGACATGAGGGGCGTAATGTTCGAAGGCGCAACAGGATAGGCCCGGGGTATCCAGGTGTGGAGCGGGATGATGCCCGCCTTGGTGCCGAAGCCGATGACGGCGAAAATGAAGACCAGGGACCTGACGCCTTGCGGCAGATTCGCGGCGGCCAGCCGCATGGATACGAAATCCATGCTGCCCGTGTAGTGCGAGAGCACCAGGAAGAGGCCGATGATGAAGGCCGTTCCGATGTGGGTCATCGCCACGGTAAAGAGGCCCGCTTTTGCCGTCTCCTCGTTCCGCTCATGGACCACGAGGAAGTATGAGGCCACGGCCATGGTCTCCCAGGACACGAGGAAGGTGAAGATGTTCGCGGAAAGGACCACGCCGTACATGCTCAGGATAAGGAAGTTATAGAAGAACCCCATGGAGCCGGCGTTTTTGATCCCCCGGGTAAAACCGATGGAGTAGAGCGAAACGGCAATGGTGATAAGCGATATAAGGACGACAAAAAAACCCGAGAGCGCGTCGCCCGAGAAGGCGAAGCTGAAGAAGGATGATACGGGAACGGCCGCGCCGGTAAAAAAAGGGGGAACGAGAAGGCCCACGCCTGCGGCGAGGAAGAGGAGCGCGCCGATCAAGGGGAAGAGATAGCTGAAGTTTCGTACTTTCGAGAGCGGAAGCTGTGAAACGGCTGCGCCGAAAATAAAACAGATACTGCCTATAGAAAACATACTCGCTACATCCATGTTTATTAAAAGACCGGAATGATCTTAACTCGCCAACCGCACGCCCGAACCATGCACGCGATTAAGAAGCAATCTTAATTTTCAAAGTCCGACGACCTTTCCGACTTTCGGGCGATGAGGTCGTGCTCCAGAAAAACGCAAAACGAAAAGAATTTACAACAAATGGGTGGGCAATGTCAAGGGAAAATACAGGCTTTGTCAAGCCTGTGTAAAAAGGAGCACGCGGTAACGAACGCGTAAAATAATCCTATTCAACAAGTGCGTTTGAATATTTTGACCATAGAGGATATAAAAGCGGGAAATAATGATCAAAAGTATCAGCTTTACGCTCCGGGAGGGTTGGCCCGCACAGCGGCCGGCGGCCTCCTTTTGTTCCCGGTATACTATCAAGAGAAGTCCGAAACGAAGCACGTCAGCCGGCTACTTCAGTCCGCTCTCTCTTTTCAGGACTTCCCGATTATAGACGTCGATTACGTCTCTGCGCTTCACCATGCCGACGATTCTTTTCGACCCTCTCCGGTCCACTACGGGGATTTCCTCAATGTCCTTCACGGACAACTTCTCCATGGCCGTGTTGAGATCGTCCTCGGGCGCGAGCACGATTACGTCTGTCGTTGCGATGTCTCCCGCGTTCACGATATGCGTCACTCGCTCTTCGAGAAGGACCGGCCGTACGTCGTGGATGGACACGATTCCCGCCATCTCGCCGGCGGAATCGACGACGGGAATATAGAACCGTTCCTCTTCGACCATGATTTCGATCAGCCGGTGAAGGGGCGTCTCAGGGGCGACCGTCACGACCTTGGGAACCATGACGTCAGCGACCTTGATGCGGCCCATGATGGATTTCTCTTTCCCGGCGTGGAGCGCGATACCCTTCCGGGTGAGCTCGGCGGTGTCGATGGAGTCATGGTACAGCCGTTTTGCGATCAGGGTCCCGATGATGGCGCTGAACATGAGGGGCACGATGATCTTGTAGTTCCCCGTCATTTCGAACAGGAGGAAAATACCGGTCAGCGGCGCGTGGGTGGCGGCGGCAAGGAACGCTCCGATGCCGACGGTCGCATAGGCGCCGGGAGTCGCCGTCGAATGAGGAAACAGCGCATGCACCACGTACCCGAAACTGCCTCCGGTCATTGCCCCGATGAAGAGCGCCGGCGCGAAAACGCCCCCTGCCCCGCCGGACCCGAGCGTGATCGAGGTGGCCAGGACCTTGAAAAAAACGAGCAGGATGAGGACCGGGAACAGCATGTTTTCGTGCAGCGCTTTTTCGATGAATTCGTAGCCGTTGCCCATGATCTGAGGCAGGAAGATGCCGAGACATCCCACCAGAAAGGCGCCTAGGACGGGCCTCAACTGGGGATGTATTTTTAAGGCTTCGAACTCGTCTTTCAGGCGATAGAAGGTGCGGATGTAGAAAACGGACGTAAAACCGATGATCAGCCCCAGGACCAGGTAAAGGGGAAGTTCGAAGATGCTCACCAGGTCGTACTGCGGCACGATGAAGGCCGGGGTGGCCCCGTAGTAAGCGCGGGAAACGACCGTGGCGATCCCCGACGCGATAACAATGGCGGCGAACGACGCGATCTCGTAATCTCCCAGCAGCACGATCTCGGTTGCAAACATGACGCCCGCGATCGGGGCATTGAACGTGGCCGCAATTGCGGCCGCCGAACCTGCCGCGATCAGGAGCTTCGTGCGGTTCCCCGACGTTTTGAAGAAGCGACCAACCGTGGAACCCACGGTGCCGCCGATAATGGCGATCGGACCTTCGACGCCCGCCGAGCCGCCGGACCCGATCGTCAGGGCCGGCGCGATGGTCTTGAGAATGATGTTCCTGAATTTCAAAAAACCGCCCTTGATGTTCACCGTTTCGAGGAACTTGGCGAAGCCGTATCCGTTTACCTCTCCCGGGAAAAGGACTGAAAGCGGTATCAGCAGGAGCGCGCCCGCCATCGGCAGCAACGGGAGCAGCATGCGGCGCCATCCGCCCCCCGCGATGCCGAGCAGCTCCGAGCCGTGCACGAAAACGACATCATGGACGAACTGCAGGGATGACCGAAACAGGATATTGGCAGCGGCCCCGAGAACACCGACGATCGCCGAGGATACGATCAGGAACGTCCCCTCGTCCGTGCGCAGGCCTGCCGCCATGCGGTAGACCTGCAGAGATTTCACCTTGATATAGTTAAACACGCAGTGGGCCGTCCTTACTTGGTTGTTATCGCTTAACAAGAGCGAAAAAAAGGGCGCCGAAAAGACATAACCTCCGGCGCCCGTCAAAATAAAACACATATTGCATCAGAAACAGCCGGGAAGATACATGCAACTCCTCCGATTCTCCGTTCCGATGATTTTCGACGCGTTTTTTCGAACGAGGCGGTCTCTGCCTCACCTCTTTTGATCTATCTGTCGAATCGGGAGTTCCGCCCAAGCTCGCCTATTCTCCCACAACAACGAAATCATCGCGCCGGTTCTTCTGCCAGCAGGATTCCTCGTGTTCGCTGCAAATCGGTTTTTCCTTGCCATAGCTGATGAGAGAAATCCGGCGTCCCGAGACCCCCATATCGGCCAGATATTTTTTTGCGCTCGCTGCACGCCGCTGACCGAGCGCCTGGTTGTACTCTTTCGTCCCCCGTTCGTCGCAATTCCCTTCGATCTTTATTTTCGCCTTCGGATGGATTTTCAACCATTCGGCGTTCGCCTTCATCAAATCCATCGCGTCTGCGCGAATAAAGGATTTATCAAAATCGAAATAAATAGGCTTGAGACCTTCCGCCGTCAACTCCGCCTTTTCATTCGTTTCGACTGTCGTAGCTTCTGTCGCCGGAGCCGACGTCGCGGGCGATGTTGCTTTTTCCGTCTGCGTTTGCGCTTCCGGCGCCGTTGTCACTTCCGCCTTTTTCGGACAGCCCCACAAGGTAACAATGCCAGCCAGTAAGATAAATGATAGATACAGTAGGCTTCTGCGATTCATGTCGATGCTCCTCCATTGGTTAATTGTGATTAATTGATGGTTCGTTCTTTTAGGGATAATACTGCTTGTGGCCATGACTATCGTGATATATTATATTTATATTTCGGAGTGACGCCGAATTTAACCTTTTAACCATATTTCATGGATGTCACCTCCCGCACTGTCATTTTTCAGAGGATACTCTCAGGACCCTATGCTACGAGAGGGTCCTTATGAGGGCGTCTAAACTGGGCAAACTATGGTTCTTTGTTCCCGGAGCGTTCAACGATGAAGTTGTAAAGCCATGCCATTATCGCACCGCCGACCAATGCGTCGAAGAAACCATAAACGAGCCCGACAACACTGCCGAGAGGACTTATATTGTATCCACGGTATAGTCGGCCAATGAGGGTAACTTCGTGCGTCGCTCCATCAAAAGCCATAATCCACCACGTAAGAGCGAACAGTCCGACGCCCCACACTATACCGCACATCAGGGCGAATGCCTTTACATTCAGTTTCATTCTTCGGCCTTCTTTCTCTTTGCGGAGCCGTTCAGCATTTTTATTGCTTCCTGCTCTCCATAATATAAGACACGAAAGCCGCCATTTAGTTTACTGGATCAATATTTTTTATTTGCAATCCATATTGTATGTGCTAAAATAGTTTGCATACCAATTAATTAGCACTTCGCCGCCTGTTTGTCAAGCCCGTTTTGAGGAGGTCCTTTCTTGAGCAAGAGATCTGATACGGTCGCGGAAATCATCGACAACCTGCGCCGGGTATTTCACGTCGTCAATGAACAATCAAAGAAAGCTGAGCATGCGACAGGCCTGACGGGCCCCCAGCTCTGGGCGATCAAGACCATAGCTCAGGAGGCCCCTATCATGGTCTCGGAGATCGCGCGGCGCATGTACCTTCACCCTGCCACGGTGGTCGGCATTCTGGACCGTCTTGAAAAACAAGGTCTGGTCATACGCATACGTTCGACAGAAGACCGCCGCGTGGTGAGAGTGGAACTAACCCGACAGGGCCGGGCCTTAGTCAAGAAAGCGCCGGAAGTGGCACAAGGCCTCCTGGTCGCAGGGCTTGAAAAGCTGAACACGAACAAACTGGTAAATATCAATGAGGGGCTGGATCAAATGGCGGGCATCCTCGGTGCACAAAACATCCCTCCCCGGCTTCTTCTTTCCCCGGAAGTGAACAGGCCGGTGAAGCCAGGATCCAGGAGAACGCGATCACGCTGATTTTTTACGGGTGTCGGGTAATTTATGAACACAAAAGATCAAGAAAACACTTTCCCGGTTAACAGGAACTTCTTCTGGAGAGCCGTCCTGGCCGCTTTCGCAATCGGCGTTTTTATCGGCAGCGGGTTTATGGTAATGATCACCCCCGTCCAAACGGGGAAGACAGCTTCCAATGGCAGGGAGGAAAATTTTAAGTTCATCCGCACCGCGATAGCTTTAAAGGACGATGATGAACACCGCCCGAACACGGAGCTTGCGCCTTTTCGCTATAAGATCAAGGCTCTCATAGATGAAAAGATCAACAGGAATGAAGCAAAGGCGGCATCGGTTTATTTTCGCGATCTGAACAACGGGAATTGGTTCGGTATCGGAGAAAAAGAGAAGTTTTCGCCCAAGAGCCTTTTGAAGCTTCCTCTTATGATGGCCTATTTCAAATGGGCTGAATCGAATCCACTGGTTTTGCGGAAAAGGCTTACCGATAACGCTCCACAACGCCCCCTCGACCCGGAACAAAACAACGAAAAAACAGGATTGGAACCGGGCAAACAGTATACGGTAAATGATCTTATCTTCAGGATGATAACCGAGGATGATAACGACGCCTATTCACTGTTGTTCGCCAACATCCCGCACCCAAGGATAGACACGGTGTTCAAGGACCTGAACGTGGAATACGACCCTCATAATGACGACGACTCGTTATCTCTCAGGGCATTTGCCTCCTTTTACCGTGTTCTCTTTAATGCCTCCTATCTGAACGAGGAAATGTCGGAAAAGGCCCTCAGGTACCTCACCAAGTCCTCCTTGAAGCATGGCATGGCGTCAGGCATTCCCTTGAACATTGACATCGCCAGCAAGTTCGGAGAACGAACAGTCAAAATCGTGGAAAACGGAAAAGAAAAGGAATTCGAGCAGATGCACGAGTTCGGCATTATCTATCATCCCCGGCGTCCTTTTCTTCTCGGTATCATGGTGCGGGGAGATGACGCAAACTCGCTTACGAAGATCATCCACGACGTTACGAAGCTTGTCTATGAGGAAGTCGACATGCAATCGTAATGCCCCTCCTTCCTGTCTTTCAGGATACCTGGTATCCGAGGTTTCCTGATGGAGCATCACCGGCTAATCGGTCCCAACAGCAATAGGTTCGATGGAGTGAAAAAATAACCTTCTCCGCGCGATGCACGGTGGCATTCTTGGGAGCGACATCCTGGCCACCTGGGTTGTTTATCATGGCGATTGACTTCTTGCCAATCATGCTTGGCGTGATGCAACGACGACCTCTGAAGTGATTCCGAAGGAAGATGCCGTATTATGGTAATTGATGTGCCAGCGATCGTGCGTAAGATGTTCGAGCAGCGCGACCGGCCGGCAACCGCCGACAACACGCGGGTTCCTCCGGTAAAGAGCCTTCCATGCCCCGGTGACGACGCGGCTCCACGCACCTGTCCCCTCCGTTAAACTCACCAGGCAGAGCAGCCCGCCTGGTTTCAACATGCGATAGCCCTCACTGATCATCTTACGGATATCGTCAGGCCGCAAAAGATCGAGCACATAGGTCGCAACAAACCGGTCAAAAGAAGCGTCGGACAGATCAATCCCCTTCGATGCATCCCCGATTTTGAGCGTCGCACGCTTTTGCCAGGGCCGCAGCCTTTCTCCGGCAAGTCTGGCCATGGCCGCACTGATATCGATGCCGGAATAAATTGCGTCAGGCGGAAGATAATGTTCGAGCAACTGCTGTGCCAATCTGCCGGTCCCGAATCCGAGTTCAAACACCGCCCTGGCGTGCTCGAAGTCGGCTTGGGCGATAAGTTCATCAATAGCCGGATTTTCGTAAAATGCCTGCAGATCCTGCTTAGACCCGAAGCGGT
Source organism: Nitrospirota bacterium (assembly GCA_963790205.1). GTDB lineage: Bacteria > Nitrospirota > UBA9217 > UBA9217 > UBA9217 > CAWBNQ01. The sequence goes on along the minus strand of CAWBNQ010000008.1, from coordinate 179,373 downwards.
CGTAAAATTTCTTGGCATCCGCGGTTGTAAATTCACGTTTCATAAAAATTCATCGCGGTCCAAGGCCCGCCTGCTCCGTGACCTCCAGAACTCCCTCCCTGCCCCTTGCCTTATGCGACCAGAAGAGAAACCGATGGTCGCAGTAAAAAGGATACTTCCCGACCTTCGTCGGCGTGAACTTAATCACTTTTGGATCCGTACTAAGTTCAACTTTAAAGTCGATCCCTGCCTCTGGGGCATGAAAGACGATATCATATGCAGCACGAACCGGATTCTTTTTAATCGTGAGCTCGACAGGCACATTCACTTTCACGATGACGTAATCCGGTTTGAAAAAACAGCTGTCGCCACACATCTCGACCTTTTGGACGTCGCTCTCGATCGTCGCTTTGTAGATTTCCTTCGTCTCCGCGCACCACGCTGTCTACACGAGGACTGTTCCCATAAGAACGAGCACCGTAATTTTTATGATCTTGTTCACGACTAACCCTCACCCCTCTGCTTAAAACCTATCCCTTCTGCAGACCTCTGTCAAGAATCATTATGAGACCAGTTTAAAACTTAAGTTTTATAAAAAGCACGCGACCGGTCATAGCCTCCGCTTTGTGTAGTATAATTTTATTTGGTACCTTTGAAAACAGACTCACTAATCCGAACTTCACACCGGGAGGCATCAATGAAAATGAAGAGGAAACACACGTTACTCCGCAACTATCTTGCTTTATCCGTAGCTCTTTTGCTGACAGCGAGTTTTTTCACGGCCGGCATGGCTTCAGCCAGGGAAAAGATCATTTCGCAGGAATCAATAAAAACGCTCGGCAGATTAAGCGACGCCCTGGCTGAGGTGGCCGATACCGTGCGCCCTGCTGTCGTGAACATATCTACGACCTCGGTCGAGACCATGGAAGAAAACCCCTTAGGCGGTATGTTCAACGACCCCTTTTTCAGGCACTTTTTCGGCGACCAGTTCGGGGGCGGGCGTCCGGAACAAAAGCGAACATTCAAATCATCGGCCCTCGGCTCCGGGGTGATCGTGTCGGGGAACGGTTATATATTGACGAACAACCACGTGGTAAAGGGCGCAGAGGAGATCAAGGTCATTCTCTACGACAAGCGTGAATTCAAAGGCAAGGTCGTCGGCACCGACCCCCGAACGGACCTCGCCGTGGTCAAGATCGATGCGAAGGACCTGCCGACCCTCTCGTTCGGCGACTCCGGCAAGCTGAGGACCGGCGATATCGTCCTGGCGATCGGCAATCCCTTCGGCCTGAACCAGACCATCACCATGGGGATCGTGAGCGCCGTGGGCCGTTCCAACATCGGCCTGGCCGATTTCGAGGACTTCATCCAGACCGATGCGGCCATCAACCCGGGCAATTCCGGGGGCGCCCTGGTGAACGGCAGGGGGGAGCTTGTGGGGATCAATACGGCGATTTTTTCGACCAGCGGCGGATACATGGGGATCGGGTTCGCCATCCCGTCGGACATGGCGAAATCGGTCATGGACAGCATCATTAAATACGGCAAAGTGATCCGCGGCTGGCTTGGCGTAAGCATTCAGAACCTTACCCCGGAGCTTGCCAAACCGCTGGGGATCAAGGAAACGGAAGGCGCCCTGATAGCGGGCGTCGAAAGCGGCAGTCCCGCGGACAAGGCGGGCCTGAAGCGGGGCGATCTTGTCGTTGAAATGAACGGCAAAAAAATTACCGATGTGACGAACCTCAGGAATACGGTCGCAGCAACGGCGCCGGGAACACGGGTCGATTTCAAGATCATCAGGAACGGCAAGGAACAGACGATTGCGGCGACCCTCGGCGAGTACCGGGAAAAGAAGATCATAAAGAAGACGGAGTACGACAATGCGCTCAAGGGAGTAACGATCCAGGAGCTTACTCCGAGCCTGCGGGACAAGCTCAACCTGCCGGAGGATATGACAGGCGTCGTGGTCACCGCCGTCGGGTCGGACAGCCCGGCCCAGGGGTTGCTGCAGGCGAACGACGTGATCCAGGAAGTGGACCGCAAGCCGGTCCGGAGCGCGCAGGAGTACGAGGAGCTCGCTTCCAAGATCGGCAGCCACGACACGGTCCTCCTGCTGATCTACCGGGACGGCGGGTCGGCCTATCTTACGATACAGCGTTGATGAGTTAAATGGATAGAGCGCGAGGTCGGTCATGCACATGGTTCGTGCCGAACGTTGGAAAAAATTTTCGCTGCTTTTGTGCGCCTCGATCCTGATTGTCATTTCCCAAAACACGGCGGCCTCGGAGGCATCCGATGCCTCCGTGAAGAAGGAGCTGCTCGTGCGGGGGATCGTGGACGCATACGGAGGAAAAGCGGTGCTGGATAAAATTCGCGCTCTCTCCGCAAAGGGCGTGATCGAATCGCCTCTGTATGGGGGCACCGCAGAATACTCGTTTTACCTCAGGCGTGATCGCAGGCTCCGCGTCGAAACGCGGTCCGGCGCCTCGCTCGAGGTGCGGATACTGAATGGCGCTCAAGGCTATTACCGGACGGCGGGTTCTCCCATGATCGAGGTCTCGGGGTCCCGTTTTCTTTCCATGGCCTACCAGTTCAAAGAGCTCACCATGCCGTATCAACTCATGACGTCCGCCTTCACGATCACCGATGGAGGCCAAAGCGTGGTGAACGGCATCCCGGTCAAGATTCTCATGCTCAAGGACAAGGAAGGTCCTCCCATGAAGCTGTATATCGACCGGAAGAGCCGCCGGATCGTCAAGGACTCGGGGGTTTTCAGCATGAACGGCGCGGAAACGGAGCTGTCATCGGAATTTCATGATTTCAGGAAAGTCGACGGACGGTTGTTTCCCTTCCGGGTTGTGAATTATGCCGGCGGGCAAAGGGTCGGGGAAGTCCGTATCCGTGAGTACCGGGTGAACCCGGAACTGCCGGATTCATTGTTTATGCCGGAGGAATAAGGGCCGCATCAGAAATTACCTTTCACGAGAGCGTCGGCAATTATTTTAATTTTGCCCGCAGGGACGATATCAGGCGCGCGTTTGCTCATCCTGCGCACGATATTCCCCCATTCCGTGCGGCCGAAATGCCGGCGCTCGATGTCCTCCATCGCATGGCAGGGCGAACAGAAACGGACGATCAACGATGCCGTCGGCCCCGGAGTGTAAGGCTTCGGAATGTAGGTCGCCTGCAAATAATCCAGGATCTGGCCCGCCTCGGCAGGACTGATCCGCGGTTCAGCAAGCCCGACCATGCGCGTGACGATCTCCTCCCACTCCCTCGGCTTGCGCGGGGTCATGATGTCCCGCAGTTGATGGCAAACGGAACATCTCGTAATGAAAAGTTCCTGGCCAAACCGGGGGTCCTCCATTCTGCCGGGCAGCATAGTGTGGGAGATGTACGGTACGCCGCGGAAAACCTGCACCAGGTAGTAACCCGCCGTTATACCTACCAGGACGAATCCTACGAGGTATGCAGAAACACCGAAAACGAAGAGGTGTCTGGACAGGGCCGGGAGCAGTCTCGGGATTGCGAGCTTGACGGCCAGGAGCACGAACAGGCTGACGGCCAGGGCAACATGGATCGCAATGCGCGCGGGCGCCACCTCCCAGTACCGTTCGATCCTTCCTACCATTACGACAAACAGGATCAGGTACAGGACCGTGAAGCTCCAACCCATGACGCGGTGGATGCGCGTTGCGAGCTCCGGACGGGCAAACTGCTTCCCGCCCAGCTTCCTCATCATGATGACAAGGCAAACGCCTCCTGCGAAGAGAAAAAGGAGGGACAAGATCGTGGTTACCGGCGGTGGCAGAGACATTTTTCCCCATCAAAAAATGAGAAACTTTCCCGATGTGGATCAACAGTGACAAATTGCCTTTTTTATATCATGGCGCAGCCGCGCCAAAGAGGTTAAAAATATGAAGACTGATCATTTTCGCAACGGCTTTTTCCCCTGCACGAGTTCGATCGCACGAAGCAACTGCCGGTCCTTGCTTGCCATGAGCTGGGTACCCGTCATGCCCTTCTCCGCTTCGGGAACCAGCGGTGAGACCCCGGCAGGAAGAGTTACGGTGATGTCGGGCGCGATGCCTTTATGCCAGATCGTGCGGCCCTTGGGGGTAAGCCATTCCAGGATTGCGAGCTGCAGTGCCGACCCGTCGGAAAGCGGGATGGTTTTCAAGACCGTGCCGGTTCCGAATGTGGTTTGGCCCACGATCGTAGCCCGTTTTGCATCCTGAAGAGCGCCGGCAACGATCTCCGCCGCGCTCGCGGTCCCTTCGTTTATGAGAACGACAAGAGGGAGGTCGCTTTTTTTGACGCCGGTTTCAAGAGGAACGGACCGCACCACGCCGTGAGCGTCCTTTTCCTGCAGCGCGCTCCCGTCTTTCAGAAATTGACTGGCCACTCCTACTGCCATGTCCAGAAGGCCTCCAGGATCGTTCCGAAGGTCGAGAATCAGTCCTTTTACTCCGCCCTGTTCGATCTCAGCGAGCGCTTTTCCCAGGTCTGTGGATGTCTCCTTGCTGAAAAAGGCAATCCGCACATGCGCCACATCGGTGCCCGGGAGCTTCCGCCACGTGACGCTGCGGAGCGGAATGTTCGCACGGGTGATCTCGACCGTGCGAACATTTCCCGATAACGGGTCCTTCAGCGTCAGCGACACCCGCGTTCCGGCAGGACCTTTGATCTTCCCGATTACCTGTTGTATCGGCAAGCCTTCTATGTTCCGGCCGTCAACCGATATGATCACGTCTCCAGGCCGAATGCCGGCTTTTTGAGCAGGCGATCCATCCATAGGCGCAACAATGACAAGCTGTTTATTTTTTATCTGGAGCTCCGCGCCTATGCCGGCAAATTCTCCGCTTTCCAGGCTGTGTTCGACCTCCACCAGCTCCGGGGTCAAAAAGACGCTGTGTCCGGTGTCGCCCAGGGATTCCACCATGCCGCTGATGGCCCCGTAGGTCATCGTTTTCGGTTGTACAGCGGACCGGTCTACATAGTGCTGCTCGATCGCGTTCCAGGCCTCGGCCATCAGTCGGAAGTCCGGGGTTGCTGCGCGGGGAATATCCGCGGACGGCACGGGATCGAGACGGATGATTTGATGGAATAACACACCGATCATGATTCCCAGTGCCAACGGTAAAAACCAATATGCAAAACCTCGTATATTCTTCATACTCATGCTCCTGCCCTGTGTCCTATTTGTGCAAAACAAAACAGGCGCCCGTTTTCTGAGGGCTGTCTTTTTATTCTTCTCCGCAAAGATGCGTTCGATCTATGCCCTGCCAAGGAACTCTTTTTTCTTCATAATATAAGGGCCGCGGCTTGGACGTCGAGAACAGGCATGTGCTTTTCGAGGCTGTCCATGGTTTTATTCTAACATATTAAAAAGCGGCACACTTGGCGAATCGCGCGAAGACTGAGAAAGAAAGCATGATTCCTGATTTCAAATCCGCTGAAATTTCAGCTTTTTTCTCGTCCTTCGCGTCTTTGCTGGTTCCAAGGTATTGGCGCCGCATTTGTCCCGGGCAACCAAACATCAATGGCCCATGTATAATAAAAGTAAGGGTATTGAGCAAAAATCATGAGCACCCAATATAAAAAACTGTTTCAATGGTTGGCCCTCCCCTTTCTTTTCATGGCCTTGATCACTGCCGTGGCGTTCCTGGCGCCGGTCTATCTCAACAAGCCATTTATAAAAAAAAATATTGAAGCGGCTATATCCCGGAAACTGGGCGGGGAAGTCCATTTCAGGCGACTCGTGATTGTCCCCTTTCCCCGCCCGGCTGTCTCTCTGCAACAATCAACTATCGCGATCCCGAAAATGCTCGCCGGGACGATCGAATCCATCAGGGTTTATCCCCAGATAGTTCCTTTCTTCAAAGGGAAAATGCTGATTGCAAAAATCCAGGTCCGGAAGCCCGATTTTTTGATAACGCTTCCGGAGACCGTTGAGGAGGTGAAGCCCGCAACGCTCTCTCTGTCTGAAGTGCACAAGGATATCCGGCTTGTGCTGAATTACCTGGCCTCGATCGGCCCTGGCCTTGTCGTCGAACTGAACGACGGCACGTTTGTTCTGAGGAGAAAGGGCCGTTTTTTTCTATCCTTGAGAAAGGCGTCCGCCCGGTTTAATGCACCGCCGGGAGAAATGGGCATACAACTCAAAGCGAGAACGGATCGATGGGGCGATTTCGACCTCGGCGGATCCTTCTCGTTTACGGGGGACAAAACGGAAGTAAAGGACCTTTCCCTGAGGCTGGGCCGCTCCACCGTGAGCGGTCTTTACGCCAATCTTGTCTGGGAGCATCGACCCAGCATCGAAGTGCTCGCAGGCAGTGCCAGGCTCATGTTCGATCAGCTCTTTCCATGGCTGTCTTCCTCGGCCGGCGATATCCCTCTTCTGCATGACATAACATCATTAAAAGGCTCAGTCGTCGTGGACTCGATGCAGGGCGGCGGCCTGATAGCAAAGCCGGCGTCATGGCAAAGAAGAGTAAGAGGGCAATTAAAGAACGTCACCGTGGAATCAAACCGTTTGCCCGCGCCCCTCACCGTAAACGGCGGATTCAACCTGGAAGATAATAAATTGGCCGTGACCGGGCTGTCGGCGCGGCTGGGCAGATCATCTTTTTCCCGGGCAACCGCTCGACTCACCTGGAAAAAACCTCTCTATCTCAAGGTTTTTTCGGGGAATGCGGTCATCGCTTTAAACGATGTGTACCAGTGGAGTTCCCGGTCTGATGCAATGAGTGCATTACGGAAAAACATCGGTTCTCTGGAAGGCACGGTAAAACTGTCCGCCATTCGTCTCTCCGGACCGCTTTGGGAGCCCCGAACATGGCGGATTGATGCAACCGGCTCACTGGAAAAGGTGCTCCTGAACACTGCGTTATTGCCCGGACCCGTTATCCTGTCGCAGGGAACGTTCAGCTTCGTCCGGAAGAAACTCTCCTTTTTCGATGTGCATACTGCGATCAGGGACTTGTCCGGCGCCCTGTCCGGCACGATTCAGGCATTCCCTTACGATGTCCGAAATGCGGACCTCGCCCTGAACTGCCGCATGGGGCCGGAAATCATGGGCTGGTTGTTCGCAAAATTCAACGTGCCTCCCGAACTGCAGGTGAATGCGCCGCTGATTGTCGAGCAGGCCCGCCTGGCCTGGCAAAAGACCGCCGGTGTATCATTTGACGGCAAGATCGTCACGGGAAACGGTCCGGCGCTGGACATGGCATTTCAGCGAACCCCCGCTGAGTTCACGCTTAAACGTGTTTCAGTGACGGACCGGGATACCCATGCGACCCTAGCCCTTCACCACTCGGCAAAGACGGCGGAATTGTCTTTTTCCGGGGTACTTTCTCTGCCGACCCTGAACAGGATATTCAAAAGAACTACATTCGGTACCGGGAAAGTGCAGGGGGACCTGCGCGTCATGATCAGCACGGACCATCCCCTGGACTCGCTTGCACAGGGAGTCCTCGAAGCCGACCATCTGGTCATTCCGTGGGGTTTCAGGACCCCGCTCATGGTCGATCGCGCGTCCCTCCGCGCCGGCGGTCATATCGCGACCCTGACAGCCGCGGCAGTTACGTGGGGCAACACGCATTATGATCTTTCCGGCACAGCGACTTTTTCTGAAAAAGGTCTGGTCCTGGATGGCGACATCGCTGCCGACCGCATCATCGTGGAAGAATTGACCGAATCCCTGACCCGGCTGATGGAAACGCACGGACAACAAAACATGCGCGCGGCCTCGGCCGCCGGGCGAACCGCCATATACGGGCTGCTGCGGATCAAGGCCCGGGAACTCCTCTATGGCAAGTACAGGATCGATGCGCCGCTGGCCCGGGTAGTATTCCGTCCGAACTATTTCAATATAACGTTCACCAGCGCGGAGTCCTGTGGGATTTCGATCCCCGGCACAATCATCGTGGACCACGGCACCACCACCATTGATTTTCAGGCGAAAGCCGCGGCTGGCCAGCTTGAACAAGCCATAACCTGCCTTATGAGCGAAAACGTAAAGATGAGCGGTATGTTCTCTTTAAATGCGGAATTCCATTCGCAAGGCAAGGCCGGCGAGCTCACGCACTTTCTGGAGGGTCAGTTGCAGTTCAAGGCGAAAGACGGGAAAATATACCGCTACCCGCTCCTGGCAAAAATATTCTCGATCCTGAGCGTAACCGATATTTTCCGCGGCAGGATTCCCGAACTGGGAGGGAGCGGATTTCCGTATCACTCGCTGATCGTAAATGCAAGTATTCAGGAGGGCACGTTGAAACTCGATCATGCATTCATCGACGGTTCGTCGCTCGACATCATTGCCGAAGGAAGGGTCGATCTGACAAAAAAAGACCTGGATCTCGTGGTGCTCGTAGCGCCTTTTTCAACGATTAACTGGGTTATCAGGCATATACCGCTTGTCGGCAAGGTGCTCGGTGGAACGCTCATCTCAATCCCGGTCAAAGTGACGGGGGATATCTCGAATCCTGATGTTGTCTACCTGTCCCCCTCGGCTGTCGGAACGAGGATCGTCGAGATTTTTGAAAATATCATTCATTTGCCCGTTGATATCATTTCACCCATCCTGCCCAAGCGGGACAAGCCGGAGCTTCAAAAATAATTTTGATATGACTTTCCATGGACGTTGATCGGTTTTATCTTTCTCCTACCTTAGTACGCCTGTTCGTTCCGATTATTCTCAAAAGAGTGATAAACTTATATCAGACACGGTTTGCTCCGCTAAAATACCGGCGAACATCCTGAGTTCGATTGTTTTTAAACGCGAAGACGAGATACGATCCGATCAGATTAAGGAGGTAATTCCATGAAAGCACTATTCATCAGCGCGGACGGGTATGATGATGCGGAACTGCTCGTACCCTACTACCGGTTCCTGGAAGAAGGCATCAAAGTGGACATTGCGTCCATGCAGAAAAAAGAACCGATCAAAGGCAAACATGGATATGAAGTGGCCGTAACAAAGACCCTGGCAGAGGTCAGCCCCGATGACTACGACATCCTGGTGCTGCCCGGAGGAGATGCGACCGAGGCGGTGCGAAAAGAACCGAAGGCGGTGGAGATCGCGCGGGACTTCTTCATGAAGGATAAACCGGTCGCCGCCATCTGCCACGGGCCTCAGACGCTGATCACTGCGGGGGTGCTGAAGGGCAAACACGCCACCGGTGACCCGGCCGTCGTGGATGAGTTGGAATCAGCGGGAGCGATCTTCGAGTACAAAGACGTCGTTGTGGACGGCAACCTCGTGACCTCGCGACAGCCTTCTGACCTGCCGGCGTTCCTGCGGGAAACCATGAAGATGCTCCGCGAAAAGGCCCAGAAACTGAAAGCCGCGTAATTATATTGTCATAGGCTGACCCGAAGAAAGGAGCTAACCATGGACAGCACCAAACGGGTTCTCGTCGTCTGCAGGCTGACGAGCCGTTGCGGCCCCGTGGTCCGTGCTGCTGTGGACCAGACCCGGAGCTTTGGCGCGGAGTTATACGTCGCACACATCATTCACAATCCTTTCGGAATCGAGGGATGGAACCTTCCTCTCCCATCGCTGGAGCAGGACCTTCGCCGTCTGCTCGAGAAAACGAGGAAAGAGATGGACGACCTCGTTGCCGAGGAAAAACGTCAGGGCATGGCCGTCAAAGAACTGATCCGGGAAGGGAAGCCTGTTGAGGAGATCGAGAAGATCATACGGGAGGAAAAGATCGACCTCCTTGTGCTCCCGGCACATGAAGAATCGCGGCTCGAACACTTCCTCTTCGGAAGGGACAATGAAGACCTTATCCGGAGGATGCCCTGCTCGATCCTTCTCGTGAAGCGAGAGCCGAAGCCGGCGCCCTACCCCTGGCAGGCATAACAGCGAAAACGACGCGCAGGAGTTGCAGTTTCACAAGGCTGCGTCGTTGGCCATTTTCTATCAGTTTCTGGGGGGCGGAATCCCGCAGGTACGGTCATCACCCTTCGGTGAAAGGAGCGGAAGATACTATTCCCGAGCTTCCGAAAACAGATCAACATTCTCCTCCAGCAGTTCTGCGACACGCTCCCAGGTGATAATACCCCTAACGTCGACGGCCGATGGCGGGGAGCTCGGATATCTAAGCACGATTGCCACCGCGGCGTGCGGCCGGTGCATGCGTGCAACGATGCTGTCCATCGTCTCTTTCTCGCGGGCAAGAATAAAGTCGCGCCGCATCACGTCAGCCACGGAGTGCCAGCCCCTGCGCTCGGTCTCAGAGGCAGACAGCGCATAATCCCTCGGCGCAACACCGGCGATATGACCGCCATCAACCACGAGGAACCACCGTACATGCTGATGCTCAACAGAGCGGCTGGCAAGAACATCCAGACTGTCCGATGATGATATTGTCACGACGGGCTTCTCCATAATGTCCCGTGCACGCCTGACATGCAGCAGGTTCGCCTGAAGGGCCGCGGGAATATAGTGCTCCCGACGGGCGAGTTTCATCGTATAGATGCTTTCCCTCGTGAGCAGTGTGCGGGTGCCGTAACTCAGCACTACGGTCATCGTCATCGGCAGGATGACGCTGTAATCCAGGGTCATCTCGAAAATCATGACGATCGCCGTCATGGCCGCGCCCGTGGCGCCGCCCACCATTCCTGCCATGCCCGCCACGGCAAAGGCTGTCGGGCTTACCGGCGTATGCGGAAACACATGCTGGAGAACGATCCCGAAGGCGCCTCCGGCGGTTGCGCCCAGGAACAGTGACGGCGAGAAGATCCCGCCCGAGCCCCCCGAACCCAGGGTGAGGGCGGTCGCCAGGAGCTTCAGAAAGAACAGCAGCACGAGAATAGGTACAGCATTCATTTTCCCTGTCAGGATGTCCTGGATCGTCGAGTAGCCGACGCCGTCGACATAATAATTGCCGGTCGTGGTCATCAGGACGTACATCAGCCCTCCCACGGCCAGCATGCCCATTCCGTGTTGCAGATAGGGATTTTTCACAGTGCGTTTCTCGAAAAAGTCCTCGGCCACGTAGAGCGAATGGATATATATTGTGGACGCCAGGCCCATGACCACGCCGAGCGCGGCATAGGGGCCGAGGAGCCAAGGGTTGAGCGGATGGAAGTAAGGCTGCTGCAGCGCAGGGATGACGAAGGACGGATGGACGCCGAAGAAAAGCTGACCTACGTACGTTGCCGTGACCGTGGTGACCGCAACAGGCACCAACGTAGCCACGCTCACTTCGTGCAGCAGCAGCTCGACCGCGAATAGGATGCCGCCGATGGGCGTGTTGAAGGTCGCGGCGATACCCCCGCCCGCGCCGGCGGCTATCAGCGTGATGCGCTGCTTCGTGGTCATGGTGAAGATCCGGCCCAAAGTGGACCCGAAGGCCGAGCCGATCTGAGCGATCGGCCCCTCCCTTCCCACGGACCCGCCGCTGCCGATGGAAAGAGCCGAGGCAAGGGACTTGAACACGGCAACGACGGGACGCACTACGCCCTTGCCGTAGTACACGGCGTCCATCACCTCGGGCACGCCGTGGCCCTTCGCTTCCGGAGCAAACCGGGTGACGAGGAAGGTCACGCCCAATGAGCCGAGCACCGGCACCAGAATAACGAAGGGACCCCAGGTACTGGGAGCAGTGTGCAGGTTCGCGTCATAGACGGTCGAGAACCTGCCGTAAAAGAGTCCGTTGTGTACGAACGCGATGAGCGCGCGGAAAACGACGGCGCCTAGTCCGGCGATCAGTCCGGTGAGCGTAGCAAGGATCAGAAACCCCGCCCTTTTCATTGGTTTTCTCATAATGTCGAACGCCGTCTTTATCATATCCTCCTCAAAACAGAAAGAGCGTAAATGCTGTCCAAATGATCACGCTCGTTAAGCCACGATCGAGCAGCTCGAGTCGCACCCCTTGACAATGAACTAGCCGATCACTTCCCGCCTCCGCATCAACCGATAGGCCCCTATCTTTACGACGTTGTTGAACACGAACCACACGAGCGCATAGGCCCACATCCAGAGCGCGTACTTCCAGCCCACGGGCGTGATCAGAAAACCGTACACCGCGATCAGGGTCCCGATGATCTCCGTGCCGAAGGTCGCGCCGAAGAGGAGAGGCGCGGGCCAGGGCCGCTGCCAGAACCAGCCGTCGGTGCGCGTGATGTAGAGGGTGCTGTGGCCGGCCACGATCAGCTTGAGGAACAGCATGCTCCGGATCACGTCCTCAGCAAAGCCGTATTCCTTGAGCAGGAAAAACAGGAGAAACGAAGCGAACACGCCGGCGATTCCCAGCACGCTCGAAACCGTGAGCATCTCAGGCATGTTCCAGCGCACCGGTTTGACATCCACCTTCGTGTTGTCGTAGGCGATGGCCAGGATAGGGATGTCGTTCAAGAGGGCCAGGAGGATGATCATGAGCGCCGTGATGGGATAGAAATTGAACACCACGATGGAAAGCGTCATGAACAGGATTATGCGGATCGTCTCGGCGATGCGGAAGATGGAGTAGCTCTTCATGCGCTCGAAGGTGATGCGCGCCTGTTTGACCGCCTCGTTGATGACCCCCAGGCCCGGCGCGGTCAGGATGATATCCGCCGCGGCCCGGGCCGCGTCCGTGGCGTTGGACACGGCGATGCCGCAGTCGGCCTTCTTGAGCGCCGGCGCGTCGTTCACCCCGTCGCCGGTCATGGCCACGATGTGTCCGCCCTTCTGGAGCGTGTCCACGATGCGGTACTTGTCCTCCGGCACGACCTCGGCGAAGATGTCCACCGCTTCGATCATCCCGACGATGGCCGACTCGTGGGTGTGGAGAAACTCACGCTCAAGCAGGCGGGTATCGTACAGTGCCGCGACCGCCTCCATCACTTCGCCGGCGAAGCGCTGCGCCTCCTTGCGCGTGACCTCCGGCTTGAGCCTCTGGTAAATTGCCGCCGAAAGAACGGACGCCAGAGATAACAACTCGCTGCTGCCGGAGCCGGAGAGCTGTTCGGAACGCATGGTGCGCTGCTTCAGTCCCAGGATGCCGCCGATCTCCCGGGCGATGGCCATGTTGTCGCCGGTGACCATCTTTACTTCGACCCCATGATTCTGCATGTCCGCGATGACCTGTTTGGAATCGTCGCGCGGCGGATCGTACATCGGGATCAGCCCCAGCAGGTCCAGGGGCGCGCCCCCCGTTTTTCGTCCCACGGCCAGGGTCCGATACCCCTTGGCCGCAAGCTGGTCCACTGTTTGATTGACGGAATGCGTTTGGTCGTCTGAGAGTTGGGTCATTCCGAGCAGGACTTGCGCCGCTCCCTTCATTGCTACAAAACGCTCCCCTCCTTTTTCGATCTCGGCCTCCGTGCGCTTGCGCACGGGATCAAAGGGCGTGAAACCGAGCTGCCTGTAGGTCTTCCAGTCCCCATCAGGAAAATGCTCCTTCAGATAATGGAATAGGGGAAGTTCGATGGGATCGCGGTTCTCCAGCCGGGAGGCCAGGGCCGCAACCAGGAAGAGTTCCTGCTCCGTATGCTTACCGAGCACGACCGGCTCGGCCACCTGCATCTCGTTTTTGGTAAGCGTGCCGGTCTTGTCCGAGCAGAACACGTCCACCCCGGCAAGTTCCTCGATGGCGGTAAGCCGCGAGACGATGGCCTGGCGCCGCGCCAGGTTCATGGCGCCCACGGCCATGGTGACCGACAGCACCGCCGGCAGGGCCACGGGAATGGACGCCACGGTCAAGACCAGGGCGAAGCGCGCGATCTCGAGGAAATGCTCATGGCGGAACAGGGCCGTCATGACGATGAGCACCACCAGGACCACGGTGATCATGATAAGGAAGTCGCCGATCTTGATCACCATCTTCTGGAAGTGGCTGCGCTCCTCCAGCGACGCACTGGCCACCAGGGCCACGACGGTATGGAAGTTGGTGTCCGCACCGGTGTTCACCACCACGGCCAGCATCTCGCCCTGCTTGACGATGGTGCTGGCATAGGCAACCTCGTTCGCCTTCTTGCTCACCGGCAGGGACTCGCCGGTAAGGGCCGACTGGTCGATAAGGAGGTAATCGCCCTTGAGCAGCTGCACGTCGGCGGGCACGATGTTTCCGATCCGCAGCTTGACGATGTCGCCGGACACCAGCTCCCGCGAGGGGATGGTCTTGAACTCCCCATCGCGCAGCACGATGATCTCGGCGGTCATGCGCTGCTTCAGAGCCCGGAGCGCGTTCAGGGCGCGGTGCTCCTGGAAAAAATCGAGGCCCGCGTTCACCAGAAGCAGGACGGCAATGATGATGAAGTCATCCCACTTCTGGACCATCGCCGAGAGGATGGCCGCGGTCTCGATCATCCAGGGGATCGGCCCCCAGAAACGCCGGAAGATACGGTGCCAGAGCGGCTCTTCCTTTTCCCTGATCTCGTTGTAGCCGTACTGCGCGAGGCGTTTGACCGCCTCCCCGTTACTCAGGCCGCGTTCAGCGTTCGCCTGCAAAGACTTGAGAGTTTCCTCTATCGTGTGCTGAGCATAATCGTCCGTTCGTTGGCTCATGTTTCTCTCCATGTATGAAAAGCGGAATTTATCTTCTTTTTGCCGGCCGGTTCCGCAGGTAAAGCCGCAGCCACAGATAGCCGGCGACAACCAGGCTGCCGATCGAAAGAATCGGCATGATGGGCAGATGGAATACTCCCATCAGCCATTGTTCGAATGCGCTTTCATTGCTGACGCTGGCCGCGAATACAACCAGGGCGGCGATGAGAAGTCCATAGGCGACGTTGACGCTTGATTTCTCCACCTCCCGCACGATGTTTCTGAATTCTCCTCCCTCGATCCGGAAGGTGGGCCTTTCAAGGAGGTGAAGCGCTCTCATGCCGTGCTTGACGATCAACCGCCTCAGCTTGCCCAATTCAAAGGGACCCGCCTTCAGCTGTTTTATGACGTCGTCCCATTCCGGGACGGTCGTTATATATTTCTGTACGAACGGCTTCAGATACTCGACGATCCTTATTTCCGGATCGAGCGACATGCATGTTCCTTCGAGCGTGGCGATCGCCTTGGACATCATCACGAAATCATGCGGAATATCGATGCCGTATTCGAGGCTCGTGTTCAGGAACCGCTCCATCATGTGCGTAAAAGGGATCCCGGCCATTTCACAAATGTGCAATTCGGAAAGCACTTCATTCATCTGGCGGCGATAGACGGCGACGTTCACTTCCTCTTCACTGACATTGCAGAGTTCCAGGAACGACTCGATGACCCTATCAACGTTTCCCTCCGACATGCCGTAGAGGATGTCGAACGTCCACGCCCTCAAGTCCTCGGATAAATAACCCACGATCCCGAAATCAAGATAGGCGATGGCATTTTTCCCCAGGAGAAAGATGTTCCCCGCATGAGGGTCTCCATGAAAGAACCCGTCCACAAATATCTGTTTCAGCATGGACTCCGCAATGAGGCGGGCCGTTGCTTTCTTGTCGATGGACTCCGGAGGGGCCTCGAGCGTATTGACGCCGTGGATGAACTCCATGACGAGGATTTTCTCGGTCGTGTGCTCCAGGAAGACCTTCGGGATTTTTACCCGCGGATAGTCCTTGAAGAAATAGAAGAAATGCAGCGCATTTTTCCCTTCCTGGCAGAAATCGAGCTCGCGGTCGGTCCATCGCGAGAACTCATGGATGAGCATGACAGGCTGGTTCTTCCTGAGCGAGGGCACGAACTTCTCCAGGAGGATCGCGAAGAACAGCATGATCAGGATATCTTCCTCCATCTCTTCCCGTATCCCCGGGCGCTGGACCTTCACCGCCACTTCTTCACCCGTCCGGAGCCGCGCGCGGTGGACCTGGGACACTGAGGCCGCTGCCACCGGCGTTTCGTCGAACTCGCTGAAGACCTCGGTGTGGTCCCGTTTTAATTCTTTTTCGAGTTCCTTTTTCACGTGCGCGTAGGAAAACGGGGGGACCTTGTCCTGCAGTTTCCTGAATTCGTTGCAAAACTCAGGTGGAATCAAGTCCGGTCTGATGCTCAGGAATTGCCCGAATTTCACATAGGTAGGCCCGAGCATCTCAAGGGTGTCTTTCGCAACGGCCGGCGCGCTGATCTTCGGTCCTCTGGTCTTCAGGTATTTGCCGATCGCCTTTCTGCTCTTCGGCCTGGGTACGAATATGAACCGGTAGGGCAGATTAATAAACAGCTGTCTGGCCAGTATAATTAAAATCGTGACAAAACGGACGACGCTGCGTAGATATTTTCCTAGAGAGTTCATGGAGCGTCTCCTCCCGATAATGTTACGGGGTCATGGCAAGGCGGAAACCGATATTATGATGCCTGATGATGTTAGACGGAGAGCGGCGATTGCGAAATGCGGCACGGACACCCGTCGGATTGTAGTACCAGCTGCCGCCTCGAAATACATGCCCGGTACCGCTCCCCATATATAAGGGATTGTTTCTGCTATGAGAAGAATACGCCGTGCTGCTGTACCTGTCCTGAACCCATTCCCACACACTCCCGCTCATATCATAGATGCCGATCCCGTTCGGTTTCTTCCTGCCTACAGGGTGGGTCTGATTGCCGGAGTTGGCGCTGTACCAGGCATAATCGCCCAGCTCTGCTTCGTTGTTCGTGCCTGCCCATCTCTCCCGTTTGCCTCTGCTCCGGGCCGCGTATTCCCACTCCGCCTCGGTGAGCAGCCGATAGGTCTTGCCGGTGCGCCGGTTCAGGACGCGGATGAACTCCTGCGCGTCGTTCCAGCTTACATTCTCCACAGGACAGTCGTCGCCGCAATTTATAAAATACGACGGATTAGTACCTCGCACTTTTTTCCACTGGCCCTGCGTCACTTTAAATTTGCCGATGTAATAATCATCGACACACACCTCATGCACGGGCTTTTCGTTGGCATAGCCGTCGCCGAACGTATCGCCCATCTGGTAGCAGCCGCCTTTGACGAGCACGAATTCCATGCCCGTCTCGGTATCGGTGTAGGACCCGTTGCTCAAGCCGGTTTTTATTGCCACTGCCGCGTCCCCCGTCGCACCACTGCCGGCAAAGGCCGTAGCGGCCATCAAAATCAGCATCAGCCGGAGGATAAAGCGAAACGGCATCTTCATGGGAAGCGTCTTTTGCTCATCAGACAAGGTGCTCACCTGCCCGGCACATAACGATCATAATCGCCGTCCTCATGAAATACAAACACTGTTGACTCATTCGGACTGACCCGCCCGTCTCTTCTCACCGGTAGAATGCCCCGCTCCCGAGTATCTCGAGCATCTCTTCCGTAATCTCCTCCTGTCGAGCGAACTTCTGGAGCGAGCCTAGGTCCGCCAGCCGCCTTTTCAGACTTTCGGTCGCCCCTTCCATGCTCCGCAGGCGGAACCAGTTTTCGCTCCTGAGTGATTCGAGGTAGCACCGGTAGAGACTTATGAAAAGGAATTCCTCCAGAACCCTCGCGAAGACGTCACGAGGTCCGAGATAGGTCAGCGGCGGAAAGCAAACTGGCCGGAGCGCACGCACCAGCTCCCGGTCGGGGGGCAGGATCCGTTCCACGTTGACCTGCGGTTTTTTTTCCGATATTCTCATGAAGACAAGGGTGATGCTGTCGTATTCTTCATGCGCGTACACGAGTTTGAGACGTTCCACCGTATTTTTCAGCGCCTCCCCGATACCGCTCACGCTCCCCACGGTGTCTTCGTACGCAACGCAGTCGATGTGCCGGGCCTCGAAGACACCTTGGAGCCGCTTGCCGATGACGAAGAGGGCGTCACCCGGAAGTGCGAAGGCGGCCGCGGCATCGGCGACCATTTCGTTATAGGGGCCGCAGAGCCCCTGGGAAGAGCCGAAGGTCATGACAATCCGCTTTCCCGGGGTCGGTATTTCCAGCGTTATTCCGGGATCATGGGCCGAAAGATCCGCCATGGCGAGGAGCACGTTGTTTTCGTAGACCCTGACGTTCTGCACCAGTTCCCCAGTCTTCCGGATTGCCATTCCGGCGTAGGCCTTCATGGCGCCGACGATGTCGTCGATGGCGCGGAAGCTTCCGATCGTTCGTTCGATATCCGACGAAGAGCGCACGGCTACGTCCCTCCCTTCCCGATATATTCCTTCACCCTGGCCAGGTCGGGTTCGCTCAGCCTGCCTTCGCGCCGTATCCGTTCCGTGAGTTCCGGGAGCTCGCGCCGTATCCGGGAAAGCAGCCCCCGGCAGAGCGTCTCCGCGGGAACGAGGTCCGCGGTATCAAGGACGCCCGACTCCACGATCAAAAAGCTCAGCACTTCTTCGTCGAGGGTGCAGGGCCGGAACCGCGGCTGTTTCAGCACTTCCCGCAGACGCTCCCCGCGCCGGATGAGCTGCGCCGTCTCTTCTTCCACGCGGGCCCCGAATTTCGTGAACACCTCGACCTCGATAAACCGCGAATAGTCGATCTTGAGCCTCTCCGCTACGGCCTTCATCGCCTCGACCTGCGCCTTGCCCCCGATCCTCGATACCGATTTGCCGACGTTCACCGCCGGCCGGAACCCCTTGTTGAACAGAAGCGTGTCGAGATAGATCTGCCCGTCGGTGATGGAGATCAGGTTCGTCGGGATGTACGACGAGATCCTGCCTTGCTGGGTCTCGACGATCGGGAGCGCCGTGATCGAACCGCCGCCGTACTCGCGGCCGAGCTTTGCTGAGCGCTCGAGCAGCCGCGAATGGATGAAGAAGATGTCTCCGGGATACGCCTCCCGACCGGGCGGCCGCCGCAAAAGAAGGCTGAGCGAGCGATACGCCTCGGCGTGCTTTGTCAGGTCGTCATAGATGATGAGGACGTCCCTGCCCCGGTCGATGAAATACTCGGCCAGGGCGGTGGCGCCGTAGGGAGCGATATACTGAAGCCCCAGCGAGGCCGAGGCGTCGGCAACGACACAGATGCATTTCGAGAAGTCGCCGTACCGTTTTATTTCCTCGATCACCTTCAGGACGCGCGACTTCTTCTGGCCGATGGCCGCATAGATGCAGATCACGTCGGTGTGCTTCTGGCTGATGATCGCGTCGAGGGCGATGGCCGTCTTTCCCGTCGAAGGGTCGCCGATGATCAACTCACGCTGGCCCCTGCCGATGGGAAACATGGCATCGATCACTTTGAGCCCCGTGAAAAGCGGCTCAGACACGAAGTCCCTCATGACCAAAGGCGGGGCCTCCCGTTCCACGGGATAGGCCTGCATCGGCCCCGAAAGCGGCCCACCGTCGATCGGTCTGCCGAGGGCGTCCACGACGTTCCCCAGGAGTGCCGCCCCCGCATTGACCGAGGCGATCCGCTCCGTCTTGTACGCCCGGTCCCCGGCCTTGATTCCGTTGCTTCCCGAAAGCAGCACAATCCCGATACTGGAGGTGTCGAGATCGAATACGATCCCCTCATCGCCGTTTTCAAACACAATGACCTCGTAGAGTCTCGCGTCCGAGAGCCCGGCCGCGTGGACGATACCGTCCCCCGCGGACAGGACCGTCCCCTCTTCCGAGCTCACGGGCGAGAAACCCGTTTGCTCCACGGTCCGTCGGATATTTTCCAAAACAAGGGTCAGTTCTTTTTCCATTTTACGAGGTCTCTTTGAGCTTCTCTTTCAAGGCACTGACCTGTCCCGCCAGCGAGGCATCGAACACCCAGTCTTCGGCTTTCATCCGCACCCCCGCGATAAGCAACGGCTCGACCGCTGCATTGACCGTAACCGTTCGCACGGTATGCGCCTGGATAGCTTCCCTGACCTTCTCGATCTCCCCGGTGGTCAGCGGATAGGCCGAGGCGATCTCGACAATCAAAGGGGCCTGCTGTTCTTTCAGTTCTCCAAGCTCCCGGGCGAATCCCTCCAGCCCGTCAAGAAACGTTCGGAATACGGCCTTATGGAGCGTTTCATCGGCAACGTCCCTCAAGAGGTTCGATGAAAAAACCGAGACCGAGTCGAGTACTTTTTCCTTGATCTCCGCCTCGATCGTCCGTTGTTCCACGCTCAATTGTGCTTTCTCCCGCATGGCGATTCGGTCCGCGTCTTCCCGCGCCTTGTTGATCAATCTCTTTCGTTCTTCATCTACTTCCGTCTGAAGTTCTTCGACCATCCGGGACTTCCGCTCCTTCATGCCGGTCATCTCGGCCTCGTATCTGTCCTTCAAGGCCTGCGCCTCGCTCCGCGCCTGTCCGGCTTCACGCATTTTCTGCTCGACAAGCCCCCGCCGCTTCTCCATGATCTCGCGCACGGGCTTATAGAGGACCCGCCTGAGAATAACGAGCAGGACGACGAAATTGATTATTTGAAAGATCAGGGTCCAGACGTTGAATTTCATTTTACCATATACCCCAGGAGCGGGTTCGCGAACAGGATGATCAGGGCGATCACGAAGGCGTAGATCGCGATCGACTCGATGAGCGCCATGCCGACGATGAGCGTGCGCATGATCTGGGCCGACGCCTCGGGTTGACGGGCGATGGAATCGAGGGCCTTGGTAAGGGCCTCGCCCAGGGACCGGGCCGGGCCGAAGCCGCCCGCGGCCATGGTCAGGCCGGCGGTGATGATCGAGGCGGTGATGATGATCGTCATATTGTCCATCTGGTGCTCCTTTCATGCTTAAAGCAGCAATTGGCCACAGAGGGCACAAAATTCACAAAAGAAAAACAACTTCACAACACAGAAACAAGAATCATCTTCATTGTGATGTGCTTATTACATAGAGACACTTGGTTCTTTGGTTTATTTATGTGCCTTTTGTGGCTAAACAGTTCTTTCCGGGTCTACTCTTCCTCACCGAACCCGCCCGCGATGAACACGAGGGTCAGCACGCCGAAGATATAAGCCTGGATGAGGCCGATGACGATATGGAGCAGCGCAAAGGGCACCGGCGCAAGCAGCCCGGCGATCCCGAGAATGATGACGGCCACCATGTCGCCGCTCAGCATGTTCCCGAAGAGCCGCACGGCAAGCGCGACGGTCCTCGTGACCTCCGCGACGAGGTGGAACGGCAGCACGATCCACGTGGGTCTCCCGTAATGCGCCAGGTATTTCCGGAACCCCTGGTTCGCAATTCCCACGGCGTGGGCCGCCGCATAGGAAAGGACGGCAAAGGCGAAGGTCGTGTTGATGTCCGCAGTCGGCGTCTTTATTCCGGGCACAAGCCCCACGAGGTTCGAGAAGCCGATGAGGATCCAGAGCGTGCCGAGCAGGGGCACGACGAGCCAGGGGTCGAACGGCACGACCTCCTGTACGGTCTTTTCAACGGCCTCGAACCCGGCCTCGAGCATCTCCTGTATGAGCGTCGGTCGGTCGGCGGAAAGCCGCCTGGTCAGCAGCCAGGACGTGAGGACAATGACGGTCATGACGACCCAGGTGAAGATGACCGTGTCGGTGACCTGCACCGGACCGACGGAAAAAACGGTTTCCGGAAAGACCGCGAGGCGATTCATGGCCGAAACTCCCTGGTAAAGAAACGCCAGACATTATAGACGCCGAGGACAATTCCGAGAACGAGGAACGTAAGCGTCCAGGAAATCCCCTTGCCTCCGAATTTCCCGTCGAGGTACTTCCCGAGATACGCGCCGCCAACCACGGGGATGACGAACAGCCAGCCCCCGGCCCCCAGGAGATAGACGTAGCGCCAGAACGTCCTTTTCTCCCGGCGGGCCTTGATCAGTTCCCGGGCGGATTTATCGACTTCCCGGGGGAATCGTCTGTTGTCGCTTTCGGGCTTCATCTCGTTACGACGGCGGCCTTTTCGATGAACGAGCGTTCAAGGCTTTCGAGCATCGTGACGAGCGCGCGCTCCGATTCGATTCGTTTCGCGATGGCGCCCTCGATGATTTTTGAGAGCTGTTCCGAGTCATCCCCCTCGTACACTTCCCGCGACGTAAGCGTTACGGCCCCGCCCCGCACGCTCAGGATCCCCCCATCCACGGCAAGGAACGTCTCCCTGCCCCCGGCGTCCCGGTAGTAGCACAGCGAAGGGACAAGCGTTGTCAGGAAATCGATATGGCCCTTCATGATGCCAAAATACGCTGTTTCGTCCCTGAGCCGGATATGTGTGATGTCGCGCTCCATGGTCTTTGTCGGCGTAATGATCGTGAAGTGAAAGGAGAGGTCGCTCATCGCAGTTCCTCCAGGCCGCCAATCATGAAAAACGCCTCTTCGGAAAATTCGTCCATGGCGCCAGACAGGATCTGCTCGCATCCTTCGAGCGTCGTCCCGAGCAGGACGTGCTTCCCTTTCCTGCCCGTAAACTCCTCGGTCAGGAAAAAAGGCTGCGTCAGAAACCGTTCGAGCCGCCGCGCTCTCCTGACGATAAGCCGGTCCGTGGGGGAAAGCTCCTCGACGCCGAGCATGGCGATGATGTCCTGGAGTTCGGTATACCGGGCCAGGTGCTCCCGCACCCGCTGGGCGATGTCGTAGTGGCGCTCCCCCACGTCCTCGACGCTCAGGAATTTCGAGGTGGACTGGAGGGGGTCGATGGCCGGATAGAGGCCCTTGGAGGCGATGTCCCGCGAGAGAACCACGGTCGTGTCGAGATGGGGAAAGACGC
Source organism: Nitrospirota bacterium (assembly GCA_963790205.1). Taxonomy (GTDB): domain Bacteria; phylum Nitrospirota; class UBA9217; order UBA9217; family UBA9217; genus CAWBNQ01. The sequence goes on along the minus strand of CAWBNQ010000008.1, from coordinate 156,908 downwards.
CGGCCACCGCCGGATCGGTGATGTCGTCGGCAGGCACGTAAATCGCCTGCACGGACGTGATGGCGCCCTTTTTCGTGGAAACGAGACGCTCCTCGACTTCGGCAAGCTCGGACAGGAGCGTCGGCTGGTAACCGACCCGGGAGGAAAGCCTGCCCAGCACAACGGAGACCTCGTTTCCCGCCTGCACGAACCGATATATGTTGTCCGCGAGGAAGAGCACGTCTCGGCATGTCTCGTCCCGAAAGAACTCCGCCAGGGCGATCGCCGCCAGCGGCGCCCGGAACCGGACGCCGGGAGATTCGCACATCTGGCCGAAGAGGAGCACGGCGTTCTCCATGATCCCTTTCGCCTCCATCCCCTTCCAGAGCTCGTGACCTTCCCGCACCCGTTCTCCGACGCCGCAGAAGACGGATATCCCCGAATGGAGCTTCGCGATCTTGTAAATGAATTCCATGAGGAGGACCGTCTTCCCTACCCCCGCGCCCCCGAACAGCCCGATCTTCCCCCCCTTCGGGAACGGGGACAAGAGGTCGATGATCTTGATGCCCGTCTCGAGGATCCCCGATGCAGGGACCTGATCATCGAGTCCGGGCGGGGGCTTGTGTATCGGCACGGACACAGCATCAACCAGAGGGGGCAGGCCGTCGATAGGTTCGCCGAAGATGTTGAAGGCCCGCCCGAGACAGTTCCCGCTCGCGGGTATCCCGAGAGGACCGCCGACGCGCGTTATCGTCATGCCGCGCTTCAGTCCCTGCGTGAACCCGAGCGAGATCGACCTCACCGTGGTGCGGGTGGCATGAGAAGATACTTCGAGAATGACGTTCTTCCTGTCCGTCCCTGCAACAACAAGGGCGTCGTTGATGGGTGGAAGTTCTCCGGAAAATTCGATCTCGACCACGTCTCCGTGCACCGCGGTTATGTAACCTTCTGCAATCATCAGCACCTCGAATATTGAAAATCGCAGATATTGATATTTTTTATCAGTATAGCACCTCCAAATGATACTATCTGCCCTTACGCGGGTTATTCGCCCCTCGCAAGCTGGCCATACAGGTATCTTGATATGTTATAGTATTGACAGGGAATAAACGCTTTCCGTCAGGGCAGCGCCGGAGGAGAAAACCATGGACGATGTCAAACGCATCCTTGTCGTGAGCAGAATGACCTCTTTCTGCAAAAAGGCCGTGCATTACGGCATCTCGCTCGCGAAAAAATACGGCGCGGAGCTTTATTTTATCCACTGCACGCACGACCCGTTCGCATTTGAGCTGCCGCCGTCGATTCCGGTGTGGGTCATTGCGGAAGATTATAAAAAACTGCTCGTGAAGAACAAGGAAGATATCGATACGGTCATCAACGTGGAAAAGGAGAAGGGCCTGAAAATAACGGAATTGATCAAGGAGGAAGACCCCGTCGAGGTGATATCGGAGGTCGTCAAAGATGAGCATATCGATCTCATCATCATGGCTGCTCATGAGGAGGGCCGCCTTGAACACGTGCTGTTCGGACATTGCACTGATGAGCTCATCAGAACAATGCCCTGTTCCGTGCTCCTGGTGAAGGCGGAGCAGGGTCCGGCCTGACGTCTATTCACCCGCCCAGGAGATCTTTCATGCGAATTCCCTATTAAGGAGGATATGATGGACGACATCAAACGGATTCTCGTCGTGAGCAGGTTGACCGCGCACTGCCGGAAGGCGGTGCATTACGGCATCTCAATTGCGAAACGATACGGCGCTGCGCTCTACGTGATGCATGTCGTGCATAATCCCTTCGGGCTTGAGGGATGGAACCTGCCGCCCTTTGAACGGGACTTTGGGATACTTCTCCAAAAAAGCAAGGAGGCTATCGACGCCGCGATCAACGCAGAGCGGGACAAAGGGATGGCCATAGAAGAAATAATCAGGGAGGGAGAGCCCACGGCCGTTGTCCTGGAAGTCGTCAAGGAGGAGGATATCGACCTCCTCATCATGCTCGCGCACGAGGAAGGCCGGATGGAGCACTTTCTGTTCGGACGTAGTAATGAAGAAATCGTGCGGAGAATGCCGTGCTCCATCTTTCTGGTGAAGAAAGAGCCGTCGGTGTTCGGCGAGGTGGACTGAATACAGTATCACGTATGCGGCAGACATGTCCTTACACGCTTTTTTGCCATATCAGGTCATCCCTCCTTTTTATAATAAAGATATTTGATACAAGACATCGATTATGGCCCATTATCATCGGTATTCATTCTTTAATGTCTGTTTTTTCCCCTCTCCCCATACGAATACGGGTGCTAAAATGGCCCTCAGTGAAGCGATCACCATGAACAGGCAGATCCCCCCTTTTCCCAAGATCCCTGGCCCTCCTCTTCGGGGAAACGGAATGTGGGTTAGTGCTGTCTTTCATATCTTCGTCCTTCGGAGCCGCAGAAGCGTTCCCGATGACCGACACGGAGCTGAAGCTCATTGCCGTCGCGGCGAAGATCGGGCTTAAGAGAATACCGAGGAACGGGTAGAGCACACTCCCGCAGCCAAAGCTCCATGCCGCAGATGGAGCAGGATCCCGGTGCATCTCTTTACCCCTTCATTTTTTCATGAGGTCGTCCTTCATTCGCTCGAATTCCTCTTTGGTGATTTCTCCTTTCGCGTATCTCTTCTTCAGAATATCGAGGGGCGCCTCTTCCGGCCGTGACTGGCCGGCCCTCCGCGATATTGTCTGGACGATATACACGATCCCGAGAATAACCAGTGCCCAGAAGAGGACCATGAATACCCAGCCGAACCCCATGCCCCATCCGTAACCACCCCAGTTTCCCCAATTCATCATGATGAACCTCCCTTGATGCCCTCAGAGATCCAAATCCTACCGCGCATCAACATTAAATGTTGCGGTAACCGCCGGTTTCCCCGGCTGCGTCACTGTTGCATCGATCTTCCAACCTCCCTCCATCGGGATGTTGGCGGTGCATGCATATCCGCCGCCTTTCGCCTGGGTTGCAGCGTTGAATTCCATAGGTGCCATACCAGGCATAGGCGGCATATAGTAACGCACCTGTACTGCGGCATCGGTCACGGTTTTCCCGCTCGCATCGGCAATGCTCACGGACAAATTATTGTCTCCCTTGACCAGCGGATACCGGTCTGCCTTGAGCGTGATGCTCATGCTGTCCTCCGTTTTTTGCGACACATACCCTTTTGAACAGCCTGTGATCAGCGGCAACGCCATTGCAACAACCAATACCATCAAAAAGCTCTTTTTCATGATTCCAATCCCCCTCAGTTTAATTGCTAAAAAATTCATTTACCTCTACAAACGGATGCATTTCACGTGCCGATTTTTCCTCTGCTAAATCACATAGTTCCCAGAGCGCATTGTAACTGATGGAGCCTATGCCTCAATGGACTGAAGGATATCCTACATTAATGACAGCTCTGGACAGGAAGTCATGGCTGCAGAGTATACCCAGGGAATAAAATGCGTTGCCTGCCTGAGAGTTCTTATGAAAGATTGTGATAAATTTTTTGTGCGCCCTTAGATGCACGATCAAAACTGAAAAAAACTTCTTTTGTCACAGGTAGGTTGAAAAAAATTTTATAGTGAAAATTGCAACACACTCATATTGACACTATCTTGCAAAAAATGCCTATATATGTAATAATAAAAAAAGAAGATATTCTCTATATATCCACGTCGTTTATGTTTATATTGTAAACTAATATTCTTTTCCGGTGTCAAAAGAAAATGAAGCGCGAAAGGAGATTGCATGATGAAGAGTTTGGCAAGAAGATTATTAATGAGCGCGTTCGCTGTTTGTACCATGTTTCTGGTATTCGGCCTCTTGTCTCCGGCAACGGGCAATGCGGAGGTGAGCGTCAATATTAACATCCCCCTGCCCGGGCTGGTCATACCGGCGCCGCCCCCCCTGATCGTGATCCCCGGTACGTATGTGTATTATCCACCCGATGTCGACGTGGACATTTTCTTTTACCACGGGTATTGGTATCGCCCGTACCGGGGAGGGTGGTATATCGCCAACGGCTATAATGGACCGTGGCGCACCGTCGGCCCCAGGTTCGTGCCTCGCGCCCTCTTTAAGGTGCCGCCCGCGTTCCGCCGCATGCCACCCGGACATGAACGTATGCCGTACGGCATGGTCCAGAAAAACTGGCGGGGCTGGGAGCGGGAACGCCACTGGGACAATCGCAGGGGCGAAAGAGGCGAGCGCGGCGGCCCGGGCCGAGGAAGAGGTCACGGCAGGGGCAGACACGACGAGGATTAGGTAAGGACAGGGATAGTTTCCAGGGGTCGCCGAACACGGCGGCCCCTTTCCAAAAGCGGCGATGACAAAGACCTCACCGACGCAATTTCCTTCCCGCTGAGGGGTATTGTATGCCTACAAACAGACCCGTCAGGGAGGGGGAACAATGCCTTAATTTTTTCGCAACCAAAAATCAGATTCCCGCCAAGCTGGCGCGAGGTTTCATCGATTGTCCTCGTCCACCGCTTTCTTGAGCATATCCAGGATGCCCGGAATGGCAGAGGTCACCCGGTTCCAGTTCGGGATGAGCGGAGAACCCATCGGATTCTCCATGAAGTTCTGGGCTGCCAGGGAGATCGCACGCGTGAACGCCTCCACGGCCTTTGCTTCCTCGTGCCGGTCGAACTCGAGGCCGTTGATGGCCGCGTCGGCCTCGTACTTCATGATCGTGTCTTCGGCCAGGCGCAGATAAGCCACGGACAGGGACTTGAAAAAACCGTCGGAGAAGACGACGCCTTCCGAAGCGAGCGTCCGGAAGATGGACTTGCAGATGTCCACGGCCATCTTCATCAAGCCCTTCTGAGGGTCTTCGGACGAGAGGGCCTGGTGTTTGTGCTCGTAGGTTTCTGCTATGTCCACCTGGCACACACGCCGCGGCGAGTAGTTGCGGTACACCTCTGCGAGGGAGCCTACCTCGAGCCCCCAGTCCCAGGGAATCCGGTTGACCCTCGCCATATCTGTGCTCATTGCGAACTCGCCGGCAAGAGGGTAGCGGAAGCTGTCAATGAACTTGAGGAACAGGTGTTCCCCTCCCAGGTTCTGGAGCGAGCGAACGAGCGGCGTCACCAAGAGACGGGTGACGCGGCCGTGCATCTTGTTCGTCACCCTGCTGTAGTATCCTTTGCAAAAAACATAGTCCAGGCCCGGATTAGCCACGGGATAACACAGCCGCGCGAGGAGTTCCCTGCTATAGCCCACGATGTCGCAATCATGGAGCGCGATCACGTCGCACTTGCCGTTCGCAATCACGTACCCGTAGGCCAGCCAGGCGGACCGCCCCTTTCCGCGCTCGCCGACCTCCAGTCCGTTCCGCTTGAACGTATCGTAGATCTCCATGACCCGTTTGCCGTCATTGTGGATGATCCTGACGCTGCCCGGGATGGGGGCCATAAGTTCCCTGACACGCTGGAACTCGTTGTCCGATGCCTTGTCCAGCACGAGCACGAGCTCGCAAAGATACTTCACCTTTGCCAGTTCCTCAACGATCTTCGGCATGGCCGGCCCCTCGAACTCAGAATAGAGGGCGGGAAGGACCAGCGCGACGGGACGGGTCCGCGAGAATTGCATCAGTTCCCCTTCGATCCGTTCAAGCGACGGTTTGCCGAGCCGGTGAAGCGTGGTGATGATTCCGGTCTGGTAGAAGTCAGCCATGAAAACCCCCTCGTGGGAATTCCAAATCTCAAGTTCCAAATCCAAAATAAATTCCAATGATCAATTTTCAAAACATTTAGAATTTGCCGCTTGGTACTTGGAGCTTGTTTGAATTTTGTTGCTTGTCATTTGGGATTTGCCTCGCGCCGGGTGCTTGCCTTATATTATATATGCTCGATATCTTCCTTCGCACCGGTCGCGCGTTTTTCCACGGTCTCCCGCTCGATCATCCGTTTCGCCGCATCAATGCCCCCCACGCCGAACGATATGGCCAGGGCCGCCACGATCCCGCCGAAGATGATCGAGAAGGCGGCGAGCACGATCCCCGGCGCGACCTGGAGCTGCTCCAGCACCATGGCCATGATCAGGACCGTCAGCAGGAGCCGTATCGCTTCGGCGAGGAGCTTGGCATAGTGGTACCCGCTGTTCACCGCGGCGATCAGCACCGCCCGGCCGACGAACCCGGCGAGCACATAGCCGATGATCAGGATCAGGATCGCGGAAAAGGCGCGGGGCAGATACATAAAAAACTGCATTACCAGCTGGTCGACGGCGTGGATCTTGAGCGCGCTCATACCCATCATCAGCGCAACGATGACCAGGATCCAGAACAGGATCGAGCCGAGCGCGAGAGAGGGTTTGGCCCACAGATCACCCTTGCGCATGAGCGTCGTCACACCCGTCCGGTCGGACCAGCTGTCAAACTTGATCGCCGTCAGAAATCTCACGAGGACCGCCCGCAGCAGGCGGGCAACGAGGATCCCGATGATAAGAATGACCAGCATGGCCAGCAGGTTCGGCAGGAACTGCTTGATCTTGAGAAACACGTCCTGCAATGGTTCGAGTATCAGGTTCAGAAAATCCATCATGGCGCACCTCCCGGGGATTATTTCCAGTTGTTGACAAGATAGTCCTTGCTGTTCTCAAACTCCATGCAGAGTTTTTCGATCTCGGCCTCCGCGTCCCGCTGGCCCATCTGCTCAGCCTCGATGATGAACGACGCGGTCTTTCCGAGGTAGAGCGGCGTCAGGGACTTTATCAGATGCTCGGCCGGCAGTTTCTTCTTATGATAGGCTATGGCGTAATCATAGATGACCCGCGTCCAGAGCGCGGGAGGGAATCTGAACTCCTTGTCCGCCAGCGTTCCGGTCCTTTCCAGCTCCCTGAAGTCGCCGGCCCCGAGAACATCGATCCACAGCTCGCGGAGGTTGTTGAGGCCTTCCCGGAATACGTTCAGCATCCGGCCCGTATTCACCTTGACCTGTTCGAGGCCGACCGTGTATTCAAATCCGAAGGCGGACACCGGCTCGGACCCGCGGACCGGTTTCCAGACATCATGATAGGTCTCCATAAGTTCGAACGTTGCGCCGACCACCTGGTAGAGCATGGCGCTCAGGTCGGAGCCGGGGTCCTTGATATCGTGGATCTTGGCTCCGAGAAAGGACTGGGTGACCTTGAACCGGTTCGCGAGGGCCGTCGTCGTCATCCAGATGTCGATGCCGAACCGGGCGACGTCGGTTTGCCAGACATCCTTGGTGAGATAAAATTTGGAGAGCCTGCCCGAGAAGCCGAAGTCGCCGCCAATGGGCTGGCGCACACGTTTGCCGTAGAGCGCCCTGGTGAGCGGGTAAACGATGCTGTTCGTGATAGTGCCGTCATATTTATGCCGGTGATACAGGGGAGCGACATAATCGAACCCGTCCTCCAGCACGGGTTTCACGAGGAGTTCGATCCATTCTGGCGTGATGCTCCTGAGGTCCGAGTCGACGACAACGCATGCTTTCGCATCCAATGCCTCGGCGATCTCAAAGATGGTGCGAAAGGCGCTCCCCTTGCCCGGGATCCCTGAATACGAGGTTGCAATCTTGAACACAGGCTCCACGCGGTGGTGCAGAAGGATAGAGGCGTAATCTTCGATGGACGTGTTCCGCACCACCGCGAGCGTGTCGTCCTTGGAACCTCCGTCGGAGTTTACCAATACGCTCTTTTTGCCGGGAAAATATTTCGCAAGTCCTGCCTGGACCGCGCGGACGACGTGGCCGATCGTTCCCGCATTGTTGAAACTCGGGATACCCACCACGATGTCGGCGGTCTTGATCTTCCCGATCTGCTCAAGCACTTCTTTTCTTTCAAGAATGGTAGGCATCAGGCTTAAACCGTTTCCGTGCTCTCAATCATGAGAATCTGCATGTCCATCACGTTCGTTCCCGTTGGGCCGGTCTTGAGATGATATCGTTCTCCCGAAAGTTCGTCGAGCCTGCTGAAAAACGTATAAGAATCGTTGTTCGACAAATAAGTTTCCGGGTGGACGCCGAGTTCCCGGGCTTTGCGCGCCGTTGACCCGTCGACGAGTGCGCCGGCCGCGTCCGTCGGGCCGTCCGTTCCGTCCGTACCCGCTGAAAGCAGCGAAATCCCGCCTCTTCCTTCGGTCTCCAAGGCAAAGGCGAGGGCCACTTCCTGGTTTCTGCCGCCCTTCCCCGTTCCCCGGACCGTGACCGTGGTCTCTCCGCCCGAAAGCAGGCATCGCCGCTCTTCGGCCTTCATCCTGTCCCGTGCCAAGAGGGCGGTCTGCGCCAGAAAGCGGGCAGCTTCGCGCGCCTCTCCTTGCAGTTCGGACGTCAGGAGCTGGGGCTTGAACCCCAGTTCCGCCGCCTTCTCTCGAGCCGCATCAAGGGACTGACGTATGCTCCCGACGATGATGTTCCGCGTTTTTTTAAAAAAAACGGCCCCGCTTTTCGGCGTGTCCGGGATCACGCCTGCCGCACCCGCGTGCAGCAGGCTGAATACGCTGTACGGAATTTTTTCTTCGAGGGTATACTTATGGACCACACTCAGCGCGTCCCTGAAGCCCGTGCTGTCGGGGACGGTAGGGCCGGAGGCAATGACATCAAGCCTGTCGCCAATCACATCGGAAAGGACCATGGTAATAATTGTAGCAGGATATGCGGTTTCCGCAAGCCTTCCGCCTTTTACAGCAGAAATATGTTTTCTCACCGTGTTCAGCTCCTGGATATCCGCGCCTGCGGAAAGAAGCAGGTCCGTTATCGCCCGTTTATCGTTCAGAGTAACGCCGTCCGCGGGCGCAACGAGGAGTGAAGAAGCTCCGCCGGAAAGAAGGCAGATAACGAGGGTCTCTTCTCCCGCTTTTTTGAGCAGTTCCCTGATCTCCGCTGTCGCATGCAGTCCCGCTTCATCAGGCAAGGGGTGCGCCGCTTCTCTCTGAACGATTTTGCGTAAAGGCCCTGTATGGCCGTACTTGACCACAATGATCCCCTCTTTGATCCGGTCGCCGAGAATGTCCTCCACTGCCCGGGCCATGGGCGCTGTCCCTTTTCCCGCGCCGATGACGACGATCTTGCTGAAGCCTTTCAGGTCATATTCGACACCGGCGGCGGAAAGCATGTCGCCGGTCAGGAGCAGGTGGTCCATCACGGCACGATAGGGATCGGCCGCCTTGAGAGCCGACTGATAGATATCGATAAGTTCCGCTCTTTTCATGACAGAAGACTCATGATCATGCGGTTCCACCCCCCGGGACCGATGCCGTCCGCCCGTTTAAGATTGGGCAGGGTGATCCCCTCCTCGTACGTCCCGTTCTCCTTCTGAACCAGGACCGGAAGATCAACCGCTCGCAGGAGCGGAAGATCATTCAGGCTGTCGCCGATCCCGATGGTCAGTATCGGGCCGTACTTTTTTTCGTATAGATCGTTCAGGAATGTCGCCGCCCTGCCTTTGTCGTTCTCGCCGGTGATGTGATAAAATGCCCCCCTGGTCCAGCGGTATCCCCGGGCTTCGATTGCCTGCAAAAAAACATCCGCCTGTGCGCCGCTTCCTTCAAAAATGAACGGTTCGTCGAAGTCGCGCATCTTTGCGAGAGCGGCTTCCGATTCGCTCAGGCCCGAAATGAATGCGATCTCCTGTGCAGACATGTCGCCGAATCCCCTGACCTTGATCGACAGCCGTTCCCGCAGGTCCGTCAGCGTGTTCCGAAGCTCCTGGTACGGACTCCCGAAACAGATAAGCCGGTAGCCGGCCTGTATTTTGCCGTCGACGGCAGAGGGAAAATACCCTTCAGGAATGAATACGCCGCCTCCGTTCTCGGAAATAAAGGGATGATCGTTCGCAAGCCTGCGACGGTAGACTTCAACCTCAGCCCTGGTCTTGCTGGAACAAAGGACGAGAGGAATGTCCCGACGACGTATCAATTCAAGCGCAGAACGCGCCTCATCGAAGGAATATGTCCTCGGATGGAGCAGGGTCCCGTCGAGGTCGGTGAAGATTATGATCGTGGGCATGATTTGTCCCCCCAGAACCGTTCAACCACCGAAATATGCGGCAGAAATACATCGGAAGAAACGGAACCTCGCCTTCCGAAGCATCGAAACTGACGGACATCGGTATCAGGCAACTCTCCTGATCTTAAGGAGTCTGGCCGCGATCACGGCGATCACGGCCGAACCGCAGCTCAGCATGGCGCCCATCTTCGCCGCGCCCTGGTCCGCCGGGTCGATGAACGCTTCTCCGGCGACGAAGAGCGCGACGGTAAAGCCGAAGCCCGCGATGATGCCGACAACCAGCAGTTCCTTCTTCCGCATCCCGTGAGGCAGAGGGAACCCCAGTCGATTTGCAAGATAGCCGAGAGAGAATATGCCGGCGGTTTTTCCCATCAAGAGAGCAGCCAGGACCAGCCACGTCGCCGTTCCCACGCTGGAGAATTCAACCCCCGCGTTCGCCAGTCCGAACATGAACAAGCCGAAATCCACGATGATCTTCCACTCGTGCTCGAACTGCGCGATGGTTGAACGGTCGGAGATGTCCTCCTCGAACATGTGTTTTTCCTCGAATGAGCGGTGAGGCATGAACGGCACAATGAAGGCAAGAGCAAGCGCGGGGTGCAGGTGTGCGTTAGAGAGCCCGGCCCAGGAAAGGCCGCCGCCGGCGAGAACATAAGGCCAGTATGATTTCACGTGATTCCTGCGTGCAAGAAATGCCGCTGCCATTCCCGCAAGGATCAAAAGCAGCCAGAGCGGCTTTACCGGCAGGAGCGGGTCCGGATAGAATATGGCGATGATGGCGAGTCCGATCCCGTCATCGGCCACTGCGAGCAGTACCAGGAATGAAACGGCCGGATGATTGCTCCCGAATACCATTCGGGCAATAAGCCATGCGAAGGCAATGTCCGTGGCCGTCGGGATCCCCCATCCCCTGCGTAGTTCGGCGGCACCGATGAAATGATTGAACGCGAGATAGACGACTGCAGGGCCGACCACCCCCCCGAGGGTGGCAAGGAGTGGGTTCACCGACTTTTTGACAGGATGAAGATCCCCTCCGGGCAGAAGGCTCTGCGTTATCTCGACCGTGGCGATCCCGAAGAAGAAGACCATGAAGATATCGTTTGTCAGAAAGTGAAGACTGGCAGGGCCGAGGAAATGATCGTGCAGAAAATGGCGGTAGCTGTCCGGTGCTCGGTTCACCCAGGCAAGCGCGGTGACGACCCCGAGCAGAAGCGGGACGGAAAATTCGCGAAGCAGGTTGAAACGCTCTTTCATGATCGAACCGTGTTAAGACAGGAACAACAATATGACCGTCATGGTAACAGTGGTCGGAAAGGATGTCAAACAAAAAGGGCGGCTTTTCAACCGCCCTGCGATAGTATTTTATCAGAGGCTGTTCCGAATGTGATTAATGTCCGCCGACTTTCATGATGCCGCTCGCCGCGAGCGCCAGCACGGCGATCTCGAGAATGGCGATGACGACATACGGCGTGTCCTTTTTCCGGATCAGGATCGGCAGTATCACGAGGTAACAAAGAATGGTGAGCCCCGCCAGGATCGCAACGCCGATAAAATTGAGATAATCGCCCTTCCCCACCAGCATGGTCCACCCCCACCCTGTCGGCGCATTACAGGAATGAATGAATTCCTTCGACGATTTGCTCCAGTATTGGGGCAGATCGTCTATGGGAACGTGGCAGGAGAGCGCTCCTGATATATAGACAAAGAACGTGACCACGAGGATGGCAAGCCCCAGCCACATTCCGATATTGAGCACGCCCGCATAGGCGAATTGTTCTTCCGATGCCTTGGTCCGTTCGACCGCCATCGTTTTCCCCTCCATTTCCAGACCCGCCTTAAGAGCGACTGCTTTGACTCTATCGATTGACATGTTCCCCTCCTATGGCCAGATTCCGAGCCCCTTGAGCAAGGCCCGAAGGCCCGCAAACAGCAGCAGGCCGATAACCATCCACTTGATGGCCTTTGGTTTCGCCTTGGCGAGTATCTTGACGCCCACGATGGAACCCATCATGATACCGACGATCGAAGGGACCACGATCATGGGGAGCACCGCGCCTTGGTTCAGGTACACCCACGCCGCCGATGTGTCGGTGATGGAAAGCAGGAACTTGCTCGTGGCCACCGATACTTTGAGCGGGGCGCCCATCATGAGGTTCAGCACGGGCACGTTCGCCCAGCCCGCGCCCAAGCCGAACATACCGGCCATGATGCCGATCACGATGAAAAGCGCCAAGCCCAACGGCGTCTTGTGAACGTTCCACTCAACGTCCTTGCCGAGCGACTCTTCCCGGTAGATGCCCATGATGCCCAGGCTCTGGGACAGGCTGTCCGGCTTCGGCACCACGGGAAAATCGGACTTCTTCGCTATGGCCATGATGAGCACAATGAACAGGATCGTCGCGCCGAGAAGCGTCTGGATGACGTTCGTCGGAAGCGCCAGGCCGATTATGGCCCCTCCGATGGCCGCCGCCGACGCGATAAGAGCCACGGGCAGCGAAAGCCGCAAGCTTGCCAGGTTCCGCTTGAGGAGGCCGGGGCCCGCGGCCAGGGCGCCCGACAGAGCCACGAGCAGTCCCGCGCCCCTCACAAAATCGAGATGGAACGGGAAAAATCCGCCCACGATCGGCACGAACAACACACCCCCGCCCACGCCGCCCAGCACCGCGAGAATGCCGAGGATGAACGTGACGATCAGCAGGGACAGCGGCCAAATCCACCAAGGCGCAGTCGACGCCGGTGCTGCGGAGGCCGCGACAGACGCATGCGTATCGCCCTGTTCAGTTGCCGGCTCCGCGATTGCCAGGGCCGCCTCGTGCGCATCAGGCGACGCATACGCCGCATTACCCGCGAGAAGCGCCATCGCAAGAAACAACAGCAGAATTACACTCGAATAACGGTGTACCATCTTATTACCCTTCCTCCCTTAATCAAATTGAGAAATCCACCAAAGCGGCGCAATTCATAACTTACTATTGCATAATGCAAATATGACGTTTCAATTCTGTACAGTTGTAATATTATTATAATGACCGAGATGTTGTCAAGGAAAATATTTGAGTTCCCTGGCAGGATGCCGAGAAACTCTCGAAATATCATTGCGAAGAGCGATATTCGCGACGCGGCAAGCCCGAAGTTATCGATTTCTTTAAAACCGAGATTGCGGAGTTTATCCCGAACTGCAAAAGAGAGATTGTTTCGCTACGCTCGCGATGATGGTGAGGGACCGCTCGTAAAGACAGCTAAAATACTTTTTCGGCAACCTGCTAGCATCCAAGGACCCGTTCAAACATTTCCCTGACGCGCCTGCTCAAGCCTTCATAATCGTGAAGGAGCTTTTGCCCTGCCGGGAGGTCGGTATCGGAATATCCCATTCGTCGGGCGAGAGACCACAGCTTCGCGGGATCCCTGTTTAGTTCGCTCGTGGCCTGGTTGGAGACAATTCTCATCCTGCTCTCCAGTTGACGCAGGAACAGGTAGGAGTCCATAAGGACGCGGCAGCCTTCCTTGCTCAGCAGGCGCTCCCTGCCGAGTGCTCTCAGCGCATTATACGTTCCCGGCACCCGTATCCAGCGGTGTTTCTTTCCGTGAAGCAGCTGCAGATACTGGACAAGAAACTCGATGTCCACAAGCCCGCCCACGCCTTGCTTGATGTTGTAATTTTTCCCGCTCTCTTTTCCAACCTCTTCCTCCATCCTTCTGCGCATGGCGCGGATATCGTCGGCCAGGGACTCCTTGTCCGCGTCCCGATAGATAAGGTCCTGGATCGCGCTGCAAAAATCCGCTCCCACGGCGGGGTCTCCGGCCACAGGCCGCGCCCTGAGCAAAGCCTGGCGCTCCCACGTCTCCGCCTGAGTGAAATAGTAACCTTTGAACGCATTGATGCTCTGCACAAGCGGCCCCTTCGATCCGGTGGGCCTGAGTCTCGTGTCCATCCGAAAGGCGAAACCTTCACGGGTGAGCGCGGAAAGGTATGAAATGGTCTTCTCGGCTATCTTGCTGAAGTACTCGAACACGGTCAGTCCCGGCGGGGGCGGCGGGGCGAGGTCTTCCTTGAAGACAAAGAGAATATCGAGGTCCGATCCGTAGGAAAGTTCCCTGCCGCCGAGTTTGCCCGCTCCTATGACCGCAAGGCCGGAGAGAGGACCATGTATGCCGTACCGTCTCCCGGTCTCGGAATTGGCAAGCCTCAGCGCTGCCTCAAGGCAGACCTCCGCAAGCTTTGACAGGTCCCGGGACACCGCTGTCAGCTTCAGGTTGGACAACAAGTCCGCCATGCCGATCCGGACCTCTTCCTGGTGTTTAAACCGGCGGAGGGCGTCCAGTTTTTCCGATATGCCCGATGCCCGGTCAAGCGCCTCGGCCAGCTCTTTTGTAAACAAGGCGTATGTTCCAACGCCGTAGGCCTTCCTCGATTCGAGCAGGTTTTGGAGAAGCGCGGGCCTTCCCACGAGCATGCGCGAAAGATACTCACTGTTGGCGAAAACAGCAACCAGTACCTTGCCGGCCGAGGTGTCGAGCTTCAGCAACGCTTGAAAGGTCTCCCAGGAGCCCTGGGCCGCAAGGAAAGATTCAAGATGATTGAGCGCCATGTCCGGATCGGGTGAAACGACGAGCTCGCGGAAGAGCGATGGAAAAATCTCATTGAACAGCTTTCGGCTCCTCGGTGTCTGGTGAACAAAGGCCGCTCCTTCCCGAAGCAGGAGCAGGTTGCGGTATGCCTTTTCCGGATCGCGGAACCCAAAGCTCTTGAGCGAGACGACCGCGTCCTGTTCAGAAGTTTCTGGATCGAGCAGCAGACCGTAGCCATCGTCAACCTTTTCCGATACCCTCTCTTCTCCCGAGAATGCGAACAACTCGTCATAGATGCTTCTTACCTTCCGGGTGTGCCCGGCATAATCGCGCAGCAGCGCTTCCGCTTCCTTCCCGCGTTCCAGGTATCCCGTGCGCCGGGCAAGCGTACGCTGCTCCCGCTCGTCCGACGGAATTATCTGGGTTTGGAGGTCGTCCAGGATCTGAATGCGGTGCTCGACGGTCCTGAGAAAGATGTAGGCCTTCGAAAGCTCGGCGTGCTCCTGGTACGTGATCAATCCTTTTTGGGAAAGAATATGCAGCGCTCTGAGCGCGTTTTTTTCGCGCAGGGACCGGTCCCGTCCCGCGTAGATGAGCTGGAGCGCCTGGATAACGAACTCGATCTCGCGGATGCCGCCGTAGCCGAGCTTCACGTCGCGGTGCGTTTTCCCTCTTTGCTCCACGTCCTTGTTGATCTTCTGTTTCATATCGCCGATCTCGGCAATAGCGCCGTAGTCAAGATACTTCCGGTATACGAAGGGGGCGATCCGTTCCATGAACTCCCTGCCCACGGCCCCGTCGCCCGCCACGGGCCGGGCCTTGATAAGGGCCGACCGCTCCCACGTCTGGCCCCAGGATTCGTAATAGAGCTCGTAGCCGCCAAGGCTCTGTGCGAGCGGGCCCTGCTGTCCCTCGGGCCTCAAGCGGAGGTCCACACGGAACACGAAACCGTCTTCGGTCTTCTCGCCGATGGCCGCGCTCAACTTCTCTGAAAGTTTGATGAAATACTGGTGGTTCGTGATCCTGTTCGTCACAATCCCGTCTGCGGATGGCACTCCCTCGGTCTCGCCGTCCGCGGTGTAGGCGTACATGAGGTCCACGTCGGAACTGAAGTTCAGCTCCCGCCCGCCCAGTTTGCCCATGGCAATGACCGCGAACCCGGCGGGGATCTGCGTGCCGTCAGGCCTCTCGATCAGCGGCTGTCCGTACCGCGACCGGAGCCC
Organism: Nitrospirota bacterium; assembly: GCA_963790205.1. Taxonomy (GTDB): domain Bacteria; phylum Nitrospirota; class UBA9217; order UBA9217; family UBA9217; genus CAWBNQ01. Next base: position 141,150 of record CAWBNQ010000008.1, on the reverse strand, counting down.
GGCCTCCGCCCATTCATAGGCTTTTTGCAGACAAACCTCGGCAAGGTCCGACAGGTCCGACACCGTTTCCCGGAGGTCTGCCTTGCCGAGCAGATCCCGCAGCCCGATCCGAAGCATCTCCTGCTTGCGGAAGAGTCTCAGGATGCCGAAAAAGCTCTTATCATCGCTTTTGCTCCCCATCAGAGCGGAGAACCTTTCCAGGAGGGGCTCTTTGCCGTTCCGGTAAGCGAGGAACTCGGGGTCGGTCAGCAGCGACAAGCTTTCATCGGCAGATGATAACAAGGAAGGCAGAAAGGAACCGGCTTGCGCCGAAGACCGTAATAAGGGAAAGGAGAATGTCAGGTTTCGTCCTGGAAAGCGAGAGGAATGAAGGGACATCGCCCAGCGCGCTCACAAAACGCTCGCAATTGGTTAGTGCCATGTCGGGGTCCGCGGCGCCAGAACAAGCGGCAAGCAGGCCCGGTAAAAGCTCCGTGAAACCATCCGCTCCCAGCGCGCTCCGCAGAAGCTCCAGGTTTTTTTCCGCCTGCGCGTGGTCCTCAACCCCGAGATGCTGCAATTGTTCCGGGGTGAGCGTTATATAATTGTCAAATGACATTTTTTATATTATACTGGCAAGTATTGGGATGTACAAGCACGCATTCTTGCCACGAAGACGCACCTTGCACTCGCGGTTCCACTCGTAAACGCTGGGCGCAGGCAAAGGCACGAAGGAAAACGTTGAGCCTGAACTTTGTCATCATGAACAAAACAAGGCAACCTTTTCACCAATAAGCATTTGCAGATATCTTCGTGCCTTGGCGACTTCGCGGCCGTCTTATGTTCCGACCCGTATGTATGAAAGAACTCCGCGACAACCAGCGTTGTTACGTATGCGGCAAAGAGAACCCGGTCGGCCTCGGCGTTGCTTTCGAGGTAAACAGGGACGCGCGCTCCATACGCGCCCGGTTCACTCCGCTGCCTTCGCACCAGGGCTACGAAGGGATCGTCCACGGCGGCATCCTCTCCGCCCTGCTCGACGAGGCCATGGCCAAGCTGGCCTATAGCCTCGGCATACCCGCCGTCACCGCCGAGATGACGGTAAAATTCAGGTACCCTGCCGCTCCCGGCGAGGAGCTCAGCATCTCCGGCAGGCTTAAGCGCGAAACGCACAGGTTGATAGAAGCAGAGGCTGTCATTGAAAAAGGACTGGTTATAATCGCCGAAGCGAAAGGAAAACTGCTGAGAATCTGAATCAGCAAACAGTCGACTGCGAAAAACAGGGAGCAGGCAGGAGAAAGGGCCTCCCCTGCTTACCGCATCCTGTTTACTGTCTACTGAATTGTTATGAACTACACCCACAAACAACTCCTTGAAATTATCAGGACCAGGACCGGCAAGCCCATGCTCGTGCGCGAGCTCATGCGCCTGCTCAGGCTCAAGACCGATGACCGTCACGACCTCAAGCACGCGTTGAACGAGCTGGTCCAGAGCGGCGACATCATCAAAACGCGGGGCAACCGCTACGGGCTGCCCGAAAAGATGGACCTTGAGACCGGCATCTTCCAGGCCCATCCGTCGGGCTTCGGGTTCGTGCTCCCGGAGAAAAAAGGGACGCCGGACGTCTACATCCCGGCGCGGGGCAGGCTCGATGCCATGGACGGCGACAAGGTCGTGGCCCGCGTATCGCCGCCCGTGGGCCGGAAAAAGACCGAGGGCAAACGCGAGGGCGTGATCATCCGCATCCTCGAACGGGCGCACACAAGGGTTGTCGGGACCTATGAGCTTCCGGATGCACAAACAACTTCCATCGGGTTCGTAACGTCGTCGAACCCGCGGATCACGCAGGACGTTCTCATCAGCAGGGAGAACGTCAACAACGCGAAGCCGGGCGACATCGTCTCCGCCGAGATCATCGCCTACCCCCTGCGGGGCAGGCCGCCGGAAGGCAGGATCATCAGGGTCATCGGACGGCCCGGCCAGCCGGGCATCGATTCCGAGCTCATTATCGAACAGTATGAGCTCCCGGTCGCAGTTCTCCCTTGCCACGCTCCGCGAGGCCGGCGAGATCCCGCAACAGGTCACGACAACGATGCACAAGGGTCGGCACGACCTCAGGGAGCAGCCCACGGTCACGATCGACGGCGAGACAGCGCGTGACTTCGACGACGCCATCTCCATCGAAAAGACCAGGGCGGGATTCCGGCTCTGGGTGCATATCGCCGATGTGGCCCACTACGTGAAAGAGGGCTCGTATCTCAACGAAGAGGCCTACCAGCGCGGCACGAGCGTATACCTCCCGGACCGGGCCATCCCCATGCTGCCCCCCGCGCTCTCGAACGGCATCTGCAGTTTGAACCCGAACGTAGACCGGCTCACGCTCACCTGCGAGATGGACATCTCGCCCGCGGGCGATATCCTGAAGTACGATATCTACGAAAGTGTCATCAACAGCAACGAGCGCATGACCTATACGGCCGTGCGCGAGATCCTCGCGGACAAGGACCCCCTGCAGCGGAAGCGCTACGCCGCGCTCCTCCCGGAATTCGAGCTCATGGCGGAGCTCATGGAGGTCCTGCGTTCCAAGAGGTCCAAGCGGGGAAGCATCGACTTCGACCTGCCCGAGCCGCAGATCGTGCTCGACCTCCAGGGCCGCATGACCGAGATCATCAGGGCCGAACGGAACATGGCGCACCAGATCGTCGAAGAATTCATGCTCGCGGCGAACGAGACCGTGGCCGGACACATCGAGAAGAAGGAAGCGCCCTTCATTTACCGTATCCATGAAGAGCCGGCCGAGGAAAAGCTGGCGGACCTCATCGAGTTCCTGGCCACCCTCGGCATCACGCCTGCCGGCGGTGAAAAAGCTCAAGCCGCTGCATTTGCAGAAGGCCCTGGCCAAGGCCAAGGGCACGCCGGAGGAGACCCTGATCAACACGGTCCTGCTCCGCACCATGAAACAGGCCCGGTACTCGGCCGAGAACGTCGGCCACTTCGGCCTCGCGGCCGACACCTACACGCACTTCACCTCGCCCATCCGCCGCTACCCGGACCTCATCGTGCACCGGATCCTGAAAGCGGACCTGCAGGGAAAGCTCAAGGACGCGGCCTACACAACGCACCTGGCCGAGACCCTGCCGGAGGCGGCCGCGCACTGCTCGGTCCGCGAACGGACCGCCATGGAAGCGGAACGGGACGTGATCACCATGCTCAAGCTCGAGTATATGAAGGACAAGCTCGGCGAGGTCTACGACGGCATCGTCACCGGCGTAACGCAGTTCGGGTTGTTCGTGCAGCTCCGCGAGCTCTTCGTCGAGGGGCTGGTGCACGTCTCCACGCTCACCGATGATTACTACCATTATGTCGAGAAACTGCACTGCCTCCGCGGGGAGCGCCGCAAATGCGTATACCGCATCGGCGATGCCATACGGGTGCGCGTGGACCGCGTCGATACGGTGCAGGAAGCGGATCGATTTTTCGCTGGCGAAGGATTAGACACATTTAAAGCGATGGGAACGCGGAAGTGAGATGCGTGGCTTTTCGCGTCGTTCTCGATTGACAAGTTAACTCAGAAGTTTATCATAATCCGAGTGCTTGCCGATCCAAAACCAGAGGATGCCATCTGGGACTTCGATCCCCAGTGCGCGGTAATGGAGGCCAATACGAACTGAGCTATACGTTTTAATTTTTTTGAAATGGAGGGAAGGATGATAAGGATTTTCTTTCAGAAGCTCATAGTCTCTACGAGCCAACTCCTGTACAGCGTCGGGGAGATTTTTGAAACATGTCCAAAAATCCAGAGACGCAAAGTGCTTCAAAGGTCGCGGCTCTCCCCTCGTTTGTGTTGGGACAGCGCCTTTGCCGCCAATTTGTCAAGCTTGCCGGCCTCAATGTCGGATTCTATCTGACGATCCCATCCATCTGCATCGAACTTGACGAACCAATCACGAAAAATCGAAAGTTCATCGCGCGACAGTTCCCGAACCTCTTTCTCCAATGTTTTAACTTTGTTGCCCATAGTTATATCCTCCACTGCTGAATATTTTATCATTTTTATGCCAGAGAGGTCTAGTTGTTTTTACAGGCGGACGCAGAATCAGGGCAGTCAATCCTTAATCACGCCCGTTAGCGGTTATGTAACGTTTATCTTCCATAGCACCATTCACGCACGCATGGGGCGCGTAGCGGACCCTAACAACGCGCTGGTTAAAATCATCGTTCCGATAAATGCACGTCAGGTATCAACGTCACCCATGTTGTCCATAACCAGTAACAAACCATGGCTCGTTTTTCATAGTATTTATGAATTATTTTAACGAATTTTGTATTCTATAAGCTCTAATATGGTTTGCGGCTTATTGCTTTTATTGTTTTTAAGTACCACTTCAGCTATTAATCCAATATTAGGGGCATAATAGAGATTTGATATACTCCAAGAAAACAACTTGCCATCAAGTTTTATCGCTTGTTTTTTCTCGATCTTGCAAACATTCTTAAAACTTCCTGCTTTCACTTGGTAATCTACTAATGATAGAACTTTATATTCATTTTTTACAGAATCGCCCGCATCTCTCTCCGTATATTTCCAAGTTTGTCCAATACCGAGAGGACCTTGTAAAATTATTTCCGGTTGTGCTCGCATTGTAAGCGCTGTTTTTCCTGCGGCACGCGAAGCGATCTCAAGAATGTGTGTTCCACCTCGTATTTCAACAACTGAATCAAATTCAATGGGCGGATATGAACCGACAGACATATCTACCCTTGAAACATGATTTATTACATATGCATTATATTTATCTAAATACTCAAGAACTTCATCCCGTCTAATAGTGCCACCCATACTGCCACCACCAACTTCGTATTTCCAAACATTTCCTACCTTGAGGGGGAAATAGCGAAGTATAGATGCGTCTTCAGCGCAAATCTTATTCGCAATAAACATCTGCCCGCCAAGCATAACCATTGCGACCAAAATTATGAAAATCAATTTGAATTTAACCATTGTGATCTCCTTATAGAAAGGTTTGTCCGCTTTGCGTTTATCTTTCTTACCCGATCCAGAAGCACGCGCCTGCTTCTGACTGTAATTACTTCCCGCCCATCATACGATAAAGTTCCATTTGACGCTTATATTCTTGCTTGGTGAGATAATTCCCATCATCTCCACCGGGCCACACAAACCACATGCCATTTTCAACCGGCACATGGAGATGCACAATCTGGAAAATTCCGTTTCGCAACTCGGGGAGGCGGGAGTCCGGCTCTAGCCACATTAATTGAAGGTTAAATATTCGTTTGGTTTTTCCTTTCAAGTCCGGGAAAATCGTTTCGATTACAGGACCCATATCATACGGGCATGCAACGACGCAGGAACGTCGCCCGTCAGAGATGGTAATTTGGTAAAAAGTTTTTGCAACAAGACGTGGGCTTGCTATTGATACACCTTCCACCATGACTAAGGAGGAGCGATATTTGCCGTTATCTTTCAGTAATTGACTCAAAGACATTGCATCAGACACCGATACACCAAACACCAAGACAAACATGCATACTCGTAAAAGTGTAAGCAAGGAGTCCTCCTTAAAAAGTTAAGCGGCTCTTGTCCGCTTGGACTGCTGGTTGGCGTAGAGCGGTAGTTTGCAGGAGCCAACGCGCGAGTGAGGAGCGAGGTCTTCGCGACTCACTCGACGCGCTGGTTGATTCACAAGGTGTGGAATTACGGCCCACTAACGCCTTTATCGTCCTGTTTACATTTCCATGCCTCAAAATCGCGTATACGTAGTTCAAACATTTCAATAAATTGCTCGGGGTTAAAATATTCTATGATCATCTCATTACTTTTAAAGAAAAATGATATCAGATCGACCCAATCATTCAGCTCAATTTTGCCATCAATTCGCCAAAGCTTCTCCTTTTTGTAGCATTTATACTCTTCAGGCATGAAAGTATCTTTACGTTTGGAGAAACTGTCATGCAAATAAATTTTTACGGCTCCATCCAAATGGCGGAATGCATGAGTCGAAGTGTTTCGTTCACTGTGTATATAGCGATTGAAATAATATTGACCAAAGTTATTACTATCCCCGACTACTTCCTCTATTTCAAGCGTTTTAATAGGATGGTTGTAACTCCAATAAAATTCAGTACGATCTAGGCTATATGTCCGCTCGAATAATGATTTTTTATTTCTCGTTAGGACTATTAGAGAGTTGGGTGTTGGCTCATCGAGTTTATTGACCGCAAATGGTGGACCGTACCAAGTATCGCATTCAAATAGTTGTTGATAAAATTCTTTAGGCATAATTCTTCGGTGGTCTATGGCAATTCTAAATGTATTATATTTATTTGTGCGGTAGTAGTGCTGCATGAAGCGACCTAAAAAGTCAAAATTCGGATTAGCAGTATAATTTCTTCGTAGTAACTGATGGTAGTGCAAGAAGTGATCCTTGTACTCGATTCCACCATCATGAAGAACCATATCGATCCCGATATGCAACAGGCCATTCTTGTCAATCCGTTCAAACAGTTCGGGGTATATCTTCAAAACCTCACTCGTTTCAAGATTCTGGTCGAAAGAATCCGTGAGCGAAAAGTAACTACGCTGAATCTCGGAAGATAGGTAATAAACTGCGAAGCGTTGGCGCTCTTCCTCCGTTTTAATTTCACCCTCTAAAAACATCCGATATGCGGGCGAGAGGTGGTCAAACAACTCGCGGATATCACTTTCAGTACATATTTTCAAGAACTGGTGAGCCTCATCGACAAGATCCTTTAAATCATCTGTTATGGGATGCTTATCATGAAGGTATCGAGGCAGATCGATAGGAAATATGTTGTAGTGCCGCGCCTTCTGTATGAAGGCGCGGAGTTTTCTTTCAGTAAGCGGGAGTTTTTGCATAGCCATAGCTTATAATCCAAATCAATCGCGGCGCTGACGCGCCGCCTTTGGCGCGTCGCCGTCGAGCGCCAGGTTGTAATCCGCTATCGGTCGATTTTTAATTTGGTCCTCAATTTATGTGGTAGTAGTGGCGGATTGGCTGCATGGACCATCGCATGACAATTTGCACAAAGTAAAGTAATTTCTTTTATGGATGTCATCGAAGGTCGTTTACGCGTGGACACTGGCTCGTTATGATGTGCGATGATGTATTCATGCCCGATACTTCCATAAGTCTCTTCAAAGTTAAAACCACACACCTCGCACTTATAATCAGAGTTCACTTTCTTCGCTTGGATCAGTGCTGCATTTCTACGACGAAAAACGCTTTCACGCGTATACACCTGCCCTTCAAGCGCGGCATCCTCTCGCGTTGTTGCGAGTTTGGAATCGATTTGCTTCACATCGGATGAAGAAAGTTCACGCACTGTATATCTTTGCTGATTACCGAGCGACATGCGAATCGGAGAGAAATTTAGAGACCACTCAACTGGAACTTGATGCGCCCACGGAACACCATTAGGATCTACGATCCGAAACTTGCTATCAAACCGGTATGAACCTTTTACAATGCCTCTAGCGATTATGTTTGGGCCATTTTTAACAAATATAATGTCACCCTTTTTCATTTCGTATGCTACTTTTCGCAGGCTGTATTTCCGAGCCGGAGCCAGTTGTGCCCATAGATCACGCGGCTCGTCTCGCGGATATTTGGAGAGATCGATCTTCGCCATATTGCGATAAGTAATCGCTGCTACGCCATGTTCCAAGCAGTGTGGCCACATTTCGTATCCGCCCTCACCAACTCGGAATGACATGCGCCAAATTCTCATACAATTTTGCTCCTTGACATATTTAGAATGGACGGAACCATACGGGTTGAGGTTTGTTCTTTGGTTTGAGCATGCGTTTGGCCCGCTTTGGACGAGCTAACTTCCATGCATAATCACCCGAGTTTCCATCGCAGCTAATAATTTCGACGCTTCCGATCAGTACGCCTGTTGGCAGGCTGCCAGGCTCATAACCGCTTTCTTTCCATCGTTTGTCGGGGCCTGATTTTTTGGAAGCGTAAATGTAAATTCGCTCACGGATGTTGGTTGGAATGCTGCGGTACTCGAACTCTTTTTTACCGATGATAATCAGCTCAGCAAAAGGCTGCTGAATGCTGAGTGCACGAGTTATTGGCATGGCTTCTTTTCCTCTGAGGTCAACATGTTATTGACTATAAGGACCAGGTTTATGGTAGCATAAACTTTTAAGAGTTTATGGCATCATAAACTTTCTGATTTCTATTCCTTGGTTTTCGAAGGTTCGTGCATTTATAAATATCACCCTGGCAGCTTAAGTCCGGCATGCAGAGGTTACCATGGGGACCGGCCCAAGTAAATACCCTGAAAATACCCGGATCGGGGTATGACATGCCCGCCACATCAATACTCTGAAAATGAAAAAGCCGGTCAAAAATGAATTCCTTCACTTCCAACCGGCTTCTCGTTTGCGCCCCGATGCTTGAGATACGGATCCAGCACCGCCGCCCTGTATGCTTCGCACCTTACAATTTTATCGTGGTCTCGCGGTCCTTGCTCGGTGAGCCCCATGCTGTAAGCAGTGACCTTCTGCGGCGCATCGGGGTCGTACATTTTGGCATACGGGTCTGATTCGAGGAGCTCCCTGGCGCGGTTTACGGTCGCCTTGTCGTCCAAGCCGACATTTCGCAGGTGGATGCCGTCGGGGGCCACGGAGTACGCCCTGAACGCGCAGGGATACGTGACGACGGCGGGATCGGACACATAGGTGATTTTTCCCACGGTCTCCACTTTGGACACATGGTGATGGCCGGAAACGACGAGACGGACGTTCGGGTGCGCTTCAAGAACTTCCCTGACCCGGGCGTGGTTCTTCACCATCCAGAACGACCATTCATGGCTATTGTCCCTGGGTGTGGTGGGCATAAGCAGCTGGTGGGTGAAAATGATGATAAGCTTCTTCGATTTGTTCGTCTTGAGCTCGTTTTCGAGCCATTTCAGCTCCGGAACGCTCGCTTCACCATACGGTTTGCCGTCTACCGTGACATCGAAGCCGATGACCCGCACGTTCTTTACCGGATCGAAGGCCCACGACGAATGCCCGGGCCGCAGGCCCCTGCCTGCCCATGCCTTTAGATAATCGTCCCGGTCCAGCTTGGAGGCGCCGGTGACAGGCGACACCTCCGTATTGCCGAGCAGGATGTAGAAAGGCATGTTCAGCTGCGCCGTCCACTTCTGGAATACGTCGAGCGACTCCTTGTCGCGCGGACCGTAATGGATCTGGTCGCCGCCGAAGACCACGAATTTCATTTTCGGCAGCCGTCCCAACTGACGGAGTGCGCCGTAGAAGAGCGGAACGCTCTTTTCCCGGTACTGCCAGGAACTCTCGCCCTTGACATCGAGGTGGAGGTCCGTTATATGGGCAAAGTTGAATTTCGGCACTTCCACGGCCTCGGCAAAGGGAATGAAAAACTCCCCCAGACCGCCCATGCCGGCCATCGCGGCGCCCGCTGCGACGTTCTTGAGGAACCTGCGCCTGTTCATCACCATTTCAATCCGTCCCCTCTATGCTGATCGTTCTTTTTTTCTGATATCAACAGCTGTCTTGCACTCCGAACAGAGAAACCGCGGGATGTCCACCGGGTAACGATGTTCCTCCTTGCCGAAACCCCAGTCAATGATGTCCACGACGGGCAGGTTTTCCCTGAGCGCGTGCGCCATGCAGAGCCCCATGCCGCAGATCACGCATATCGCCACGGCATCTTCTTCCTTGCCCATTTTGGCGCATTCATAGCATTTCATGGTCTGTCTCCGTGGTCCAATAACATGCAATGTACTGCCGGTAAAATTGACATATTCCCCGCCGGATGTCAAGGGCAAAAAGACACAACAGGACTGATGAAACGCCTGTTGAAATTCAAGTACGGCTATGCTATCTTACTGCTTATGAAGGAACTGCTCCGAAAACTTCCCGCCGTTGACGAGATCCTGAAGGAGAGCAGAACAAAGCAGTGGCTTGAGACCTATCCCCGGGTCCTGGTGCTGGACGCTGTCAGGACCGCCCTCGACCGCAGGCGCAAGGCCATCCTCGAAGCCAATGAACGGTCTTCCGCGAAAACCATGGGCGAACAGTCCATCAGCATGAGCGGGATCCTCGACGAAGCCGAGGCCGTTCTGAAAGAACTGTCCGAGCCGAGCCTTCAGCCGGTCATCAACGCCACCGGGGTGGTCGTGCATACGAACCTCGGCCGCTCCATCCTGTCGGAAAAAGCGCTCCAGCGCATCATCGACGTGGGCCGCAGCTACTCGAACCTTGAGTACGATATTCCCGCCGGCGAACGCGGCAAGCGCTACGTGCATGTGGAAGGCATCCTCCGGCGGCTCACCGGCTGCGAGGCCGCCACGGCCGTGAACAACAATGCGGCCGCGGTCCTTCTTTGCCTGAACACCATCGCCCGCGGCAAAGAGGTGATCGTATCGCGCGGCGAACTCGTCGAGATAGGCGGCTCCTTCCGCGTGCCCGACGTGATGGAGCGGAGCGGCGCCATCCTCCGCGAAATAGGCACCACGAACAAGACCCATCTCAAGGATTACGAAAAAGCCATCAACGAGAACACCGGCCTTATCCTGAAGGTCCATACGAGCAATTACAAGATCGTGGGTTTCACCAAGGAAGTCCCGCCCGGGGAGCTTTCAGCGCTCGGGAAAAAATATAATATTCCGGTCATGTGGGACCTTGGCAGCGGAAGCTTCATCGATCTCGCGGCCTACGGCGCCGGCAGCGAACCGACCGTGCAGCAGGCCGTTGATTCAGGCGTGGACCTGCTCACCTTCAGCGGGGACAAACTTTTGGGCGGGCCGCAGGCAGGCATGATCCTCGGCAAAAAGACGTGGCTCGATCCTATCAGGTCCAATCCCCTTGCCCGCGCGCTCCGCATCGACAAGCTCACCCTTGCCGCGCTCGACGCCACGCTCAGCCAGTATCTGGACCGGGAAAAGGCCGTAAAGGAGATTCCCACGCTCTGGATGCTGACACAGCCGCTTTCCGAGATCGAGCGAAAGGCCCGGCTCATGGCTGACGGCCTCGAAAGCATCGGCGGGAACGAACTGTCGGTAACCATCCAGGACGATACCTCGCAAAGCGGCGGCGGCGCGCTGCCTATGGGGAACTTTCCGACGAGGACCGTCTGCGTCCGCCACGAGCGCCTAAGCGCGAACCGGATCGAGTCGCATCTCCGCCTCGGCACGCCGCACATCATCGCGCGCATCAAGGAAGGCATGGTCGTCTTCGACCCTCGGACGCTGAACGACGGGGAGATCGGTCAGATTGTCGAAGCAGTAAGAAAAATAATCACTTCATAACCAAGCCGGAACAAAAGGTGTCTCTCGCAAAGCCCGCAAAGGACGCCAAGAAAATATTAAACCAAGCTTTGTTTTGGTTTTAAACCCAAAAAAGATTTTGATCTAGATTCCCTTTGCGACCTTTGCGTGCTTTGCGAGAAAATTTCTTCCCGTTTTGATGAATTTGGTCCCTGAGTTGTTAATCCCATGAAATACATCATCCTCGGCACTGCCGGACATATCGACCACGGTAAATCGACCCTCGTCAAGGCCCTTACCGGCACTGACCCGGACCGCCTTAAGGAAGAAAAAGAGCGCGGCATCACCCTCGACCTCGGTTTTGCTTCCCTCGACCTTCCCAACGGCAACCGCCTCGGCATCGTGGACGTTCCCGGTCATGAAGGGCTCATCAAGAACATGCTGGCCGGCGTGGGCGGCATCGACATCGTGATGCTGGTGATCGCCGCAGACGAGGGCATCATGCCCCAGACCCGCGAGCACCTTGCCATCTGCGACCTCCTGCATGTGAAACAAGGTCTGATCGCGCTCACGAAGATGGACGTTGCAGAGAAAGACTGGCTCGCCCTGGTGCAGGACGAGGTCCGCGAGTTCGTCAAGGGCACCTTCCTCGAAAAGTCCCCTATCGTACCAATCTCGTCAACGACCGGCGAGAACCTGCCTATTCTTGTACATGAGTTGTCGAAGCTTGCTGCCGAGGTCTCACCCAAATCATCGAACGGGATTCTGCGGCTCCCGATCGACCGCGTCTTTACGATGAAAGGCTTCGGCACGGTCATCACCGGCACCCTGCTTTCCGGCACGATCAGCACGGACCAGGAAGTAGAGGTCCTGCCCAAAGGGATCAAAACAAAAGTGAGAGGGCTGCAATCCCACAACCAGGCGGTCCAGCGCGTGGTCGCGGGCCAGCGCACGGCAGTGAACCTCCAGGGTGTCGAAAAGGACCAGCTCTCGCGCGGGGACATCATCGTGAGCGCCGGCTTTTTCGCGCCGACGAAAACGATCGATGCAAAGCTTGGCCTGCTCAAACAGGCGCCCCGGGGCCTCAGGACCGGCTCGCGCATCCGCTTCTACAACACGACGCAGGAAGCCATCGGCAGGATCACGCTCCTCGGAACGAACGTGCTCGCACCGGGCGAGGACGCCTTTGTCCAGCTTCGCTTCGAACAGCCGGTGATCGTGCAGCACGGCGACCGGTATATTCTGCGGTTCTATTCGCCCATGGAAACATTGGGAGGCGGCATGGTCCTGGACCCCCACCCCCGGAGGCACAAACAGGCGGCCATGCAGGAGTCGCTCAAGAACCTCGGCGTCCTCGAAAAAGGCGCTCTCGAAGAGAAACTCGCCCTCTTCATATCAGGACAAGGCCTCGCGGGAATGGAAGAGACCGATGCCATCGGCGCCATTGCCGCGGACAAACAGGAAATCACGGCGGCGCTGGCATCCCTTGCGCAGAAGAGGTCCGTTCTTCGCGTTGACAATCTCTACGTGCATGCGGCACATCTCGGCACGCTTGAGAAAAAAGCGCTCGACCTCATCAGGCAGTACCACAAGGACAACCCGCTCAAGCCCGGACTGGACAAGGAAGAACTCAAAGGCATGCTCAGGATGCGGCTGTCGGCCAAGGTCCTGAATATGGCCGTCGAAGGGCTTTTAAAAAAGAAACAGATCGAGGCGGAGGGTTCGAAGCTGAGATTGCCGGGCTTCAAGGCGGCAGTCGGCAAGGACCAGGACGCTGTCAAAGACAAGATCGTCGGGGCCATCAGGAAAGGCGGGACGCAGCCGCCGGTCAGGGAAGAGCTGCCCGCTCTCTTCGGCATCACGGACAAGGACGCCAGGGACCTCTTGAAGCTCCTTGCCGATGAAGGCCGGACGATCAGGATCAACGACTCGCTCCATCTCGATAAGGACATTGTCGAGAAGATCAGGGCCGACCTGAAAAGACACCTTGAGGAAAAGAAAGAGATCACCATGGCGGAGTTCCGCGACCTGGCCGGGACCTCGCGCAAGTTCGCCGTGCCGCTCATGGAATACTTCGACTCGCAGAAGCTCACGCAGCGGGTCGGGGACAAGCGGGTGTTGCGGGGGTAGGTAAAGAGAAATTTGAAGTAAGAAGTAAGAAGTAAGAAGTAAGAAGTAAGAAGTAAAAAATGAGTTTGGCTTTGGCGTTGGATTTTTGCCTTTCCAGAGGCCCCTGCATCCCGCGAACAGGGACGCGCTTTACATGCCCGGTAGAGAGCCCAGTAAACCACAAATCATGCATGCGCGTGCGTTAGCGTAAGCGCTCATGGACTGCTGTATCAACAAGAAAAGTAAAAGGTAATCTGGCATGTCTGCGCGGAGCTGTGAGTCGGCGGTGCAGAAAAAGACAAGTATCTTGAACATCGGCGCGGGGTCAAGGCGAAAACCGATTTCCTATTTCCTAATTTCTTACTTCTTACTTCTACTTTTTCTTATATCCGCGGTGTGGATACCTTCTGCCCCGAAGAACGACCCGCAGCAACTACCCTGTTCCTGCCTTCATTCTTGGCCCGGTACAAGGCTTCATCAGCCGCCTGAATGAGCTCATCCGCTGCCAGTCCGTCCTCGGGATAGCAGCTGACCCCGATGCTGATCGTGAAGCTGCCTCCCGGCTGCGTTTCTTCGTACGAAAATTTATGCCCTTCCACCATGGCCCTGAGCCGCTCCGCCACGGCAACAGCCTGGTCCTTGGCCCCTGTCTCTACGAGGAGGACCGCGAATTCCTCTCCCCCGTACCTCGCAACAATGTCCGTATCTTTAAAATTGTTTTGAATAAGCTCGGCCATATTCTTAAGAAGCACGTCTCCCCGGGGATGTCCGTACGCGTCATTATAGCGCTTGAAATGGTCGACATCGATCATCAAGAGGCTGGAAGCCCTCTGGTAACGTTTCGAGCGCAATAGTTCGGCCTGAATAGCTTCCTTGAACTCACGGTAGTTTTTAAGGCCGGTGAGGCCGTCCGTCTTCGAAAGCTGCACGGTCTTTTCGTGCAGGAGGGCATTCGATACAGCGAGGCTCGCCGCATCGAGAAGCCTCATGGCCGCTTCCGTATCCAGGTCCGGGAGCGGCACGCTCTCCTTTGAGATGTCCAGGAGGAAGGCCCCCACGGGTGTAAAAAGTTCGCAGGCGAGGCAGGCGGCGATTTTGTCCGCGTTGATCCCGTAGATCGCCCCCTTGCAGTGCGTTCCCGAGAACTGCCAGCATTTCCCCTCCTTATTTTCATAGGCCGCGCATTGGCTGTCCTTGCAGTGAAAGTACCCATGACACGGTTGATGCGTTGCCGATGTCAGCGGCAGCACCAGGCACCGTTCTGCGCCCATAAGCTCAAGAGCCTTGACGTCGTACTCCGACGTGACAGAGCGACGGTCCAGGATGAGCGCTGCACCGCGGAGCACTGCGTCGGTAAAACTGTTTTTGTCGATAAGCGGGATGTGCAGTTCCCTGTCCCCGATCTTCATTGACAGGGTCCTTCTCTCCTTGTCGAGCGGTATGTAGACGCTCGACCGTGCGCCCGTAAACTCCCGCAGTTCCCGCTCAATGACCCCGATAACGTCCTTGAAGCGGATAGACGACCGGACCCGCTCCGACAGGCTGTAGAGCTGCGTTACTTCCTCGTTCTTTTTATAGAGCTGCCGGCTCAGGTGCGTCACGAAGTAGGCGGTCAGAAAAATGGTGGCGATAAAGGCGAGCCCATAGGAGACGATCATCGCCGTGCCGGTAAACACGGGCTCCTGCCTGAAGATCCCGTAATGAGGGAGTATTCCAGCGTGCTTGAGCTCGATGACGAGTGCGGGGAGGAGCACGGCCATACCGGCGATGCCGTACGCCTGTCGCCGCGGGAGGATGATTCCGCTGATGACTACATGAAAAATAAAAAAGTAAATGAAGGGGCTGTCACACCCGCCTGAGAAATAGACCGAAGAGACCAGGATGAACTGGTCGCCGAGGATCTGAACGCGCGCCAGACGCTCTAGATTTTCCCGGGAGTGTTTCAGCCTCCACTGGTAGAACAGGTTACCAAAGGCAGCGACGCCGAGGATGAGGCCCACCGGGATGAAGGAGATGGACAGAAAGGATGTCTCCCGCGCAACAGACGTGGCGATCAGGACCCCGAGGATGCCGCCCCATCTGAGGTTCACGAGCCAGGTGAGCCGCTTCTTCAGGTCCTTTGTATTGGTAACGCTTTCATTATACATTTGAATCCAGCTATTCTTTAATTGCCGGCAGTCATGATTTGTTCATGATTATCAGAGATGAACAGGTAAAAATTCCGCTGTAATTCGCTACGCTGCCCGCTGCCACGCGCAGTTTTCGCCCTTTTCCAAACCTCACCAAAATGAAGGCGACTGAACGACTTAATATTATTATAGCCATTTTAATTTGTCAAGACTGTTTTTTATAGTTAAATTTATAATTATCATATCTTCCTTGCGCTCCTCCGGCGCAACCAGACTCGCTCTTTCATTGTTTCTCTATTTCGCTTCCAGCCCGTCACGTGTTATACTGTAGAAAGAAAGACGGTCCGCCCCTATGCATGAACCATCAATGATAAAAACCCTTTTCCGATCTTTGAGGCACCGGAATTTTCGACTTTTCTTTTCCGGGCAACTCGTGTCCCTCATCGGCACCTGGATGCAGAACGTGGGACAGGCGTGGCTCGTGCTGGAACTGACCCATTCTGCCTTTAAGCTTGGCGTCGTCTCCGCCCTTCAGTTCCTTCCCATGCTGTTTTTCTCTTTCTTCACAGGTCCTTTCATCGATTATTTCTCCAAGCGGAAAATAATCATTTTTACCCAGACCGCCTTGATGCTCCTCGCCTTTACGCTGGCCCTTCTCGACTTCACGGGTGTTGTCAAATACTGGCACGTCCTGGTCCTCGCAACGCTTTTGGGCGTCGTAAACACCATCGACATGCCGGCACGCCAGGCATTCATCATCGAGATGGTCGGCAAAGAAGACCTCATGAATGCGATAGCCATGAACTCGTCCATCTTTAATGCCGCCCGGGCGGTGGGCCCCGCGATCGCAGGACTGCTTATCGGCGCCGCTGGCACGACCCTCTGCTTTTTTGTGAATGGCCTGAGCTTCCTCGCCGTGTTGTGGGGACTGCTGCTTATGAAGTTCGAGAGGATTCCCGCGGGAAAACCTAGGGTCTATAATGTCGTGAATGATATTACCGAGGCAATGCGCTACATAAAAGCGACACCGGTGCTCATGATCACGATCCTTCTGGTGGCAGTAGTCAGTATCTTCGCGACGAACTTCACGGTGCTGGTCCCGGTCTTCTCCCGTCAGGAACTCCATCGGGACGCCGCGGCCTTCGGCTTTCTCTTGTCTTCCTTCGGCGTCGGCGCATTGATCGGCGCTGTCTCGCTGGCATACCTGAGCCGCTACGGTCCGAAACCGGGCGTCCTCCTGGGCGGAGGCCTGGGGCTGTCGCTCGTGTTGATATTGATCGGCCTCCAGAAGACCTACGGAATTACCGCGCTCCTGCTCGCCTTGTCGGGCTGGTGCATGGTCACCTTCTTCGGCATGGCGAACACGACGGTCCAGCTCAACACCGAAGACCGGCTGCGCGGCAGGGTCATGAGCGTTTACACCTTCACCTTCGGCGGCCTCACGCCCATTGGCAGCCTGTTCGCCGGCTCGGTCGCCCATGTGCTCAAGGCCCCTCTCACTTTTGCCTTGGGCGGGTTGATCAGCGGGGTCGTCTTTCTCGTCGTAATTTTGAAACGACGGAAGATCGGCGCATGGCAGTCGGAGTAAAGATATCACTGAGTAAAAAGAACTGTCAACGCCGCCTCGGCATCAGGCCTCTCCTCCCATAAAGAGGCGGAATATGCTATCATAGCAACCATGCAGCAACAGGAAGCCACCATACTGCGGGAGCTCATTATCCTGCTTGCCGTATCGCTCCCGATCACCTATATCTTTCATCGGGTAAAGGTGCCTGCGCTCGTCGGGTTCCTGATCACCGGGGTTCTCATCGGGCCCCATGGCGCGGCCATTATTACCGAGACCCGGGTGGTCGAGCGGCTCGCGGACATGGGCGTGGTCCTTCTCTTGTTCACCGTAGGGCTCGAATTCTCCATTGAAGATATCCTGAAATCAGGCCGTCAGTTTCTGATCGGTGGAGGGATTCAGGTCCTTCTGACCCTAGCGGCAGTGACAGGACTTTCCCTCCTCTTCCGCTTCCCCCTGCCCCAGGCGGTATTTTTCGGATTTCTTGCGTCCTTGAGCAGCACGGCCATTGTCCTCAAGATGTACTCGGACCGCGCCGAGCTCGACACGGCCCACGGGAAGCTTTCGACCGGCATCCTCCTGTTCCAGGACATCGCCGTCGTTCCTATGATGCTCCTCCTGCCGGTGCTCGGAGAAGCGAGCGCGGCCGGGGAAGTCACCCCGCTCTCGGTGCTCATTTCCCTGAGCAAGGCCGTGCTGGGTCTTATTGCGGTCTATTTCTCCGCCCGTCGGGTCGTGCCCTTCCTGCTCCATCAGGTCATCCGACTCAAGAACCGGGAGATGTTCTTCCTCCTCGTCGTACTCCTCTGTCTCGGCGCGGCGTGGGTCACCTTCAGCCTCGGTTTGTCGCTCGCGCTCGGCGCTTTTCTTGCCGGGCTGATCATCTCCGAATCGGAATACAGCCACCACATCGTGGCCGAGATCATGCCTTTTCGGGATTACTTTGCGAGCATCTTCTTTATCTCCATCGGTATGCTGCTCCATACCGATTATTTCAGGATGCATTGGCCCCTGCTTCTTTTTCTTACCGTGATGCTGGCACTCATAAAAACCGGGCTGGTGGTCATCACCGCGAAAACGCTCCGCTATCCCATCCGGAGCGCCCTGCTCGCGGGCCTCGGCCTGGCGCAGGTCGGCGAATTCTCCTTCCTTCTTGCACAGCAGGGACTTGATCACAAGCTGATGAGCAACGACGTTTTTCAGACCTTCATCAACGCTTCCATCCTGAGCATGCTCGCCACTCCCTTCATCATCCAGGCCGGGCCGTGGCTCACCGCCAAACTTCCGGCAATCTCGGGCCGGCCCAAGGAAAAGGAAGACGCCTGCTCGCTCACGGGACATACGATCATCGCAGGCTACGGTTTAAACGGCAGGAACCTGGCAAAAACGCTCAAGGCCACGCATATTCCCTACGTGGTGCTCGAGGTGAACGCCGATACCATCCGCAAGGCGCGGGAAGAGGGAGAACCTCTTATCTACGGAGACATCACGCGAATGGACGTGCTCCAGCGCGCCGGTGTTGAATGCGCAAAGGCCATCGTCTTCGCCATATCGGATTACAACGCGACCCGGATGGCCGTACGCCAGTCGAGACAGCTTAACAGCGCCATCTTTATACTCGTCCGCACCCGGTACGCCGCAGAAGTGGATGAGCTTTACCGGCTCGGAGCTGACCAGGTGATCCCCGAAGAGTTCGAGACCTCCGTCGAAATATTCTCGCGCGTGCTCCACGAGTATCACATCCCGAGCAACATTATCGCCAATCAGGTTCAGCTCGTCCGCTTCGAAGGCTATAAAATGCTTCGGGGACTGTCCCTGGACCAGGAGAACGTCGGACGTGTTGCAGCGCTTTTTGCAGGCGCAACGGTGGACAACATTCAACTCCAGGCAGATTCCCCGGCTGCAGGCAGAACCCTGCGGGAACTCGACATCCGAAAGAACACGGGAGCCACGGTCATCGCAATTGCGAGAAACGGCGAGGCGAATACCAATCCCGGCCCGGACTTCAGGCTCGAGCCCGACGACATCGTCGTGCTGATAGGCGCCCATCGGGACCTCGACGGGGCGGTGAACCTGTTGACGAAAACAACACACGAGCACGAGAAGAAGCAGGACGCGGAGAAGGGATGATTCGAGGAAGCTCATTTGCCGCAAAAAAATAATTTACTGTTGCCAATCAGTTGAGTCTTGAGTATAATCAACACCAATACCGCCTGAAATCAACACCGGACATCCGGTGCTCATTTTCCAGTTTCCAATCTTCAAGTTCCAGGTGAGCCATACATGAGGGAGAGGTTACGGAGCTGGTGCCCGTCCCGGCCTTCAAAGCCGCTGTCGCCGTGCGTGAGCACGGTGAGGTGAGTTCGATTCTCATGCTCTCCCGCCATTCTTTTTTAGAATTTCAATGAGTTACATCGGGGAATGACTTCTGATTCTCCCCGCAGTCTCCCCGCAGCGCAAGCCCGGTCATACAGCCGGGCTTTTTCTTTACTTGACAATAGTCTGTTTAAAGACTATAATACAGACTATCAGCATGAAAAAGAAGTCCTTATAAAAGGAGGTGAGCGAATGAGCCCCATCAAGTTTGTGACCATAACGGAATTTAAGGCCAAGGCAACGGCGATTGTGGCCGAGGTGAAGCGAACCGGGCGGCAGGTCGTGGTTACTGTGAACGGTCAACCTGCAGTAGTCATCAGTCCGGTGAATGAAGAAGAATTTGAGATCGTGAAGCCAAAAAAAAAATAAAGGAGGATTACCGATGAAAACGAAAAAGGAAATTACAAAGAATGACCTTCTATTTGCTGCCCGGATTCACAAGCTAATCCGCGCCCGTTTCAATCGCTATAACGAGGAATGGGGGTTGAATAATCCAAGGAAATGCGCACAAGTTCGCCTCAGGAAAATTTCTAATACTACACTTCCCATGCAGGAAGACTTTGCACGTCGTATCGGCACACTCTCTGCTCTGGAAGCCTATGCGGCCGGTATTGATATGGGAGAAGGCCTCGCCTTTGAAGGTTTATACGCTTTAAGGATGTCGAAATGCCAATGCAGAAAAAAGCAAAAAGTTAAAGCCGCATAAGATTGGGGCTGAGCACTAGTTGTGAGTTATAGCCATAACAATGAAAAAGAAAACGAGGTAGAACAATGGGTACGATAAAAAGACCCTCAGAGTTTTTGGCCGCGGATGAAGTAAAAGCTCTCCTCCGGGTCCCGGATCGGCGGACCCTCAAAGGCAGACGTGACTATGCCCTCTTACTCCTTATGCTCTCCTCGGGCCTCAGAAAGGCCGAGGTGTGCAGCCTCTGCATCGAGAACCTGACCACGTATCGGAATCAGACCGTTGTCGACGTGATCGGCAAGGGACAGAAGCAGCGCCGCGTTGCCCTCACGGGTAAGGTCATGGAGGCGGTCCTTGATTACCAGAAGTCGCTGAAGAACGCCGATTTCCGTCATCGCCCGCCAAAGTCAACCGAGCCCGCGGCCCGGCCACTCTTCTTCACCCTGGGTGAGCGCGGGAACACCCAGCCGGCGCCGCTCACGCCCAAGGCCGTTGATTGCCTTATGAGGCGGGTGAAGAAGGGCGCGCTGCTCACGAAGCGGATCACACCGCACACGACGCGCCACACCTTTGCAACGTCTCTCCTGGACAAGGGCGTGGATCTCAGGACCGTGCAGGAGCTCCTGGGCCACGCGCACATACGTACTACGGAGGTTTACTGTCATACATCTGACGAAAAGAAGATCGACGCTGTGGCTCGGTTGCAGTTCGGCCTATAGGGGGAGTTCTGGCAATGGGTAATAGAACCATACAAATTATTGGTAGTGTCTCAGTTTGAAATAAAGTAAGATATTGGATAATAATTAACCAATAAAGTGGAATTGGTTGAGTTATATCCGAGGAAGGGAGAAAACCAAGGCAAAGGCACTACTGTTTTAAGAGTTTTTCCATGTGGGTTTTTATGGGGTCGTAAACATCACGTTTAATCTCTAATGCCTTATCTCTAGTTGGATTTAAACTGCTATATCGTATACCCCAACTAAGATTCTGTAACTCGCTGTACTCTTTATAGATAGGTTTCAAATTTGAAAATTGGTTTACATAGTTTTTTCTGTCTTCATGGTTATCGCTATGTATAGACAGACGTTTTGCCAAGTAAGCCTCTATATAGTGGACGGCTGAATAAAATAAGCCCACTACTGCCCAATCACTGTTAAGTTCAAGCACGTTCTCATAGAACTCCTCGTTCCTTACAGCTTTGGCGAGATGTGCTTTCTCATTTGACATTATTTGTTAAAAATATTCAGCGCTAAATCCGGAGGGATTTGTTTCTTCTGGGTCGAAGACAAGGACGAAATCAAATCTCAAAGTATCTCTGAAATGATCCATTAGTTCCATTTCTAGTTCATAAATCTTATCTGAAATTTCTCTATTTGGACCGTTGAAGTATGTGCGAATAAATATTGTATTCCCACTTACAAGATAGGCAACTCTCGATATGCCGACAATCTGCTTGGCACTTTGTAAATACTTGAGCAATGCATGAACATATAGCGGAATATCAATATGTAATATTCTGTTTTGCACTCCCATTACTTCTGAACCCATTGTGCAAATCATATTTTTCTCGGCAAAAGTATGTTGTTGTAACATCTCTTCTCTTTCTTCTATAATAGCATAAATAGCGTTAAACGGGATAGACGAGACGAACGGGCTCAGGTGAGTGAACGCAGTATAACAGGTAGAAAGTACGTTTTGCAAGAAAAAAAGTGCTGGCACACCTTCCAAATAATAAGCAATTTCAACTAATTATAAAAAACAGTCAAATGTGATTTGATTTTTTATCGGATTAAATCAACAATATCCTCCATGGTCCAAAGATGATCGGTTAACCCCGCTGACATAGCCGGAGTTACACTAAGCGTTTTGTGAATCCTGACAAAGTTATAAAACATGAAATAGAGCGAAAGCGCATGGTAGTGGTTTTCCAGTTTCTTTGAGAAAGCGTTCGTCAGCCGGGTAAATCGGCGCATACCCATGCGCATGTTAAGGTTCTGCCGTTCAACGTGTGATGTAGATACGTCCCTCTTATCGGGGTTCCCGGTGATCTTGGTTTTCTCTGCGCCAACGTATTTAGCCGGACTATACCGCGTTTCTTTACTCGACACACTCCTGTATATCTTCACAAGCTGTGCAAAATCAACCTCAGAACCGAAAGCACTCTCAACAGCGTCCAAGTACATCTTATGCCCGTCTGTGGTAAGCTGGACGCGGTTAGCAAGCCTTGATGCTACGTCATGCATAAACATCGTGGCGTTTTCCAAGTCCCTACTGCCGACATGCCAGGATATTATTAATTTTGAATCAGCATCAATCGCTGTAAAGGTCCATACGTCGCCATAGCCGAACTCGCCCTCTTTGTCTTTCGGTACGTTCTTGTCCTTGGAATAAACGAAACTCCATATCTCATCGGCCTGGACGCGCTTGACCTGTAGCCCCTTCACATGCTCGTTATGATAGGCCGCAGACGCTTCCCCGGCGTCTACAAGCAGCTTCGTCACCGTGTTGATCGAAACGTCCGCGATCCGAGCGATCTTTATTGCGGCCCCGATAACATCAGCGGGCCTCTTCTGTCCTTGCGGTCCTTTTGGCATGACCAGATAATAGCATAGTCCGGCCCCAGGTTCAACGGTGAAATAATTCAAACTGAGACACTACCTCCTCGACCCCGTTGGATTTGGAATCCAGTGGGGGATATCCGCCTTTTGAAATTCAAATACTTACAGCCTTTCTGTCCGCACGTATGACCGAAACGATTACGGTCCTACTGAGGTGACGGAGGTTTATGCCCTCTGCCACTTCCCGTCCTTAAAGATTATCTTTGTCTGACCATCGCTCAGAGTTTTAGTCTCTCCCTTTTTCGGCATCTGCCCAGAGGGAGTTGCAGGCGTTGCGGCTTCGACCTCAGCACGCCCGCCACCGCCAGGGCCGCTCCACTCGCCATTTATGATCTTCCAGTATAAATCAGTGACCTGTTTATTATATGCCGCTTTTGTGGCCTCATCTGCATCTTTAGGCTTTGGGAGTCCGAAATGCGTGGGGTGTAATTCAAGTTGGTCAATCAAAAACTTGCGCTGTTCGGTATCAAGTTTTTGGCCTTTAGCACCAACAGCCTCTGCCAGTGCCTTGTCCTTATCGGTCTCGGCCTTCATCTTTGCAACCTGGTAAGGCTGTAGCTGTTGCGCCATGCCGGCTTTTATGAGATCGAAATTGACGCCCCACTTTCTCTGAAGCTCCTCGTTATTCAGGTGTCGCTGAATGGCCTCCTGTCTCGCCCGTCCGACATTCATGGCCATAGGCATGGCGGAGGATAAAAGATTTGCGGGGCTGCTGTAATCAAGGCTCGGCATTGCACTGCCGCCCCGCCGCGCCTGGGCGTCGAGTTCGTCCGCGGTCCCTTCCTGCACCATGGGCCGCCTGCCCACGACATTGCCCTGGTCATCGGTGATGTCCGACATGATCGGCTTGCCGTCGGGGCCAAACCATCTGTTTTTCGGCAGCGTGGTTTTGCCGCCCCGAGGGTCAAAGGTTGCGCCGGTCTTGGAGTTGATGGCCGTATAGCTTTTGGGGTCCCACACCCAGCCTTCGGGCATGGCTGTGTTCTTTGCATACTGAGCACTGGCATCTTCGGCGGTCATGGTGGACTTGGGGACAGCGGTGGTCTTGCCGTTATAGGTGAATGTCCCGCCCTGTCTGTCTCGTGCGACAGGCTTCTGCGGTGGCACTGCAGTAGTTTTTGGCAACGGCAGTGCCGCCGGGTGGCCGGGCTGAGAATACGGCACCGCACTCTCAGCCGGCACGGGCGTCATGCCCATGCGTCGCATCAAACGCAAGCCCGAGCGTTTGGCATCAGCCAAGGCCGGCGCCGTGTAATCAGTTTTATACGGCTGATACTCAAGCGGTTTGAATTTATACCCCGTGGCCTTCCCGAGGGCTTCGTTTCCCATGTTGGCCGCACCGGCACCAACGGCAGCCGCTGTATTGAGTGCCATGCCGCCGACATCGGGGAGCGCCCGCAGGCCGGCCCGTGCGGTATGACCCAGCGTATCGCCGAGATCCACCATACCCTTCGCTAAGTTGGTGTTTTTAATCCCTGCGGGGTATTTCACCTTGTCGAGATCTTCCATCGGTTCTGCCATTTTTCTCCCTCCTTTTCGGGCATGATCATCGCCCTTACTCTGTCAAGTTAACGTCGCACCGAAGGCTTAGGACTCTTCGGCTCTATGGGAACAAGCATCCAAGGCTTTTAAGCCTGAATTAAACGAGTCAACTGCACTGAGCATTAAATCTCCAAACTCTGGTTGAGTGCTGACGCCGTGCGCACGGTGCGCAAATGCTGCTGCGTCGTCAAAACAATCAGTAGGGCACCCGCAAGTTGTTGCGGCCATAGAAACACTCTGCATGGCGCTCTCGATGCACAGCGCGTAGTCCTTGGCGATATTAAAGTTATGCTCCGTTACTGCTCGCATAAGTTTTGCTCGTGCATCGTCGAGAACGCCCTGGATTGAAGTCGGGTAGCCTGGAGCTGTGCCCTCAAGCTCCGGCTGGTCCTCCATGCGTTTGATGATCATAGAAATCCTGCCAACGATCTCATCCAGTTCAATGGCTACATCCGCCGGTAGGTTGAACCCGCTAGCCTTTGGTTTTGCAAGGTCATCTTGTGCCCGGCGCAAGACCCCTATCTGATACTCCCTGACCGCTAATCCGAAGGTCTTCATTGCATCACCCCATAGAGATGAAATATCAAAATTAACAGACCATGCGCCCGAAATATTTTTCCTGGCCATCGGTGGAAATGGCTCTAAAATCACTTTTTGACTCAGCGATGATCTTTTTCAGTTCATCTGGCGAGATACGGCCACCTTCAGGGACCGGACCGTTATACTCCATCATGTCTTCCTGTTTGGAAAACGGCTCGTTCCAAACGTAGATCCTGCCCGTGCTGCGCTGTAACAAAAGTCTTTGCTGTGCCATGTCCATGCATCCTTTCCGCCGCTGTGCGGCTGTTAAACGCTGTTGGCCTTGATATAGCTCTTGACGGTCACTGTCCCTCCGGTCCCGCCGGGTGCTCCGGAAAGCGTGACGCGCACCTGGTAATAATTGTTGCTCCGCGGAGTATTCACCGGGACGCCCAGCGTGTCTACCGAGGTGATCTGGAACGTCGCGTTCTGAGCCCAGCCGGTACTGAGGGTCCAGATTACGTCGCCGTCGTCGTCAAGGATTTCCAGCTTGGTGACGGTGACGCCATTCGTGAAACTCGGCACCTTGAGCACTATGAGCTCAATGAATCCGTTTTCGTTGAACCCCTGGCTGGACTTGAGCGTATCAGCTACTCCAAATACAATGCTCTGGACATCCTTCTGCATGCGCTTTCCCATGCGTCACCTCGAAAAAGCCCGAGGCTGTGAGCCTCGGGATAATTTGTTGAATGGGGCTAATTAACCAGGCGACCCTCTGCGATGGCCTCCGTATACATTTTCCGCATGTTCTCAGCCTCCGCGGGAGTACCCTTGAAGGTGCCCTGCGTGATACTGTGGCTAAAGGCGAGGTAATCAGCCTGGGAAAGGAGTGGCTTGGTATTGTCTCTGATCTGTCTGCCGCCGCGAGAGCCGCTGTTGGGTTCAAGAGTGCGGGCCAGCTTCCCACGGGAGGTTTTGCTCAGGGAAAAAAATTCATTGTAAACCTTTGCGACCATCACGGAATCGGCGTCGGCGTCGGCCTGGCGCAAGACCTCCAGGAGCGTTCGGCCGCTTGCGTTATCTTGAAACCCGTTCAGGTAGTCGCTGAACATCGGATCATCCTTCGTATCCTGCCAGCCGGGAGCCAGAACGTTCAAGGTTGAAAGATAGCTCTGCTTGGCAACATCCTGCGCTTTGTCGGCGCGGGAGGGTTGACCAGTCATTTTTCGCTTCATTAAGGCGTAGTCTTCCGGGGCGACTCCGAGCCGGTCAACAAGCCGCTGATCCTCGGCATCCAAATCTACAGGTTCATCGAGTTCGACGCTGCCGCCGCGCTCATGCCGTGCAAGCTCACCCTGGAGAGTTCTGACCTCAACCTCCAACTCGGCGATTTTAGCGAGATCCTCTGTTTTTCGCTTTTTCAGGATGCCGTCAATAGTGCGATACTTCTGGCGCCACGTGTCACGGCTCTCGTCACTTAGAATGCCTTGCAACTGGCCGAGTGCCGCTTCGAGCTGAGCGATCCTTGCTGCACCGCCATCAGGACCAGCCGGTGCCGACGGCGGGGTCATCGTGGGTTGTGGTGCTGCCGGTGCCAGTATCGTTGGGGCACCCTCATGCTGAACGACCATGACCGACCCAGCATCAAGGTCGGCCTTCACCATCTCGGCCATCATTGCCCGTGCCTGATCAGCACTCGCCTTCACACTTGTCGGCGTGGTCACTTCGTGAGACATTACTGTAGTCATGACTCTCTCCTTTTTTGCGGGTCGCTAACAGCGAGTATCCGCCCACCGGGCCGTTAAACGGGTGTCCGGTGTACTGCTTGCCCTGCCGGTTCCGGAGGTCCGGTGTGTCCGGTCAGGATGTTTCCAAACCCTAGGTTTCCCTAGGAAGAGGTCAACAAATTTTCAGCCGAAAAATTCTCGACTTTTTCGACAAAAGTTTCATGACTTTTCTCAGTTCGGATTCGACCGGACACCTATTCCACATAATTTCATGAAAAACGTTGAATGTATCTGTGCTTTCAATGTTTTCCCTCTCACGTCGAAATTTATGTATGGGGAATTTTATACCGGTTTTCTCCTTGTCAATCCCGACCCACCCGATCTCAATTGCTACCGCGACCATCACTACTTTTCCCGACGAGCGCAAGCTCTTCATTGGAGCAGAATAAACCGCGCTTGATCCGCTCCTCAATGATTGCCTTTTGCACTCGGGGCCTCCGTCTGATGCGGGCGGCCTGGCTTATGGCCGTGGTTCGGGAATATCCGGACATCAGTAAGCAGCGGGAGAGGCAATGGCGGCCTTCGGCGACCAGTTGAACGAACCGCCTCTCCCTTTCGGAAAGCTTGGTTGATCTCTTGCGTTTGTTCTTATCCATGTCGCCCTCTCTACCTGCCTTGTTTCCTAAAAATCCTGTCCCAACTGCTGCCCGAGCGCCACGACCTGGGATTTCAAATCTGCGATCTCATCCATGAGCCTTGCCTTTTCGACCTTGAATGCCGCCGAGTGATCTTTAAGTTCTTGGTCGATCCGCAAAAACTTAGTCTGCGCGGTGCCCAGGGAAGCCCGAAGGTCCGTAATCTTCCGGGTGTTCTCGTCCCGCCGTGCCCTGAGCGTTGCTACATCCTCTGCTGGTAAAGCCGATCGTGTTCCCATGATTTTCTCCTTTCCGTGTTCCGTATTTTGGTACTGCCTCATCTCAGATCATCCCCGCCTATTCGGGAAAAGGTCCGCCGCAAAGATCCCGCATCCCGTCCACCATCATGCAGGCCGAAACCCGCCCACAGGTGGAACATTTTTCAGACTTGCCGAGTTTGCCGATATTGAAAGGCTGTTTCTCTAAAACTCTCGCGGGAGAATCATATAGGGACTTTATAGGAATTGGCCTTTCAATATCGGCAAACTCGGCAGAATCCCTCTTTTCGAGTGTGAATATTACGAAACGCTTGCGATCCTGCTCACGCTTGGCAGTTTTTAGGATAGCCTGTAGGTGCGGCCAAAGGGCAGAAAGCCGTTTCGAGAGCCGCTTTGGGCTTAGATGCCCAGAAAGTTCCGCGTCGGTTTCAATGAGCCTAGAGCAAAGCTCAGAGGCCATCCCTGTAAACATCTCGACTTGCTCAAGGTATGCCATGAGCGCCGTTGCAATGGAATCATTCTCCAGGCAGAATGCCGACTTGTCCTGCTCGGCATTTTTGAGGGCGGCTATGGTTTCGCGCTCGCGGCCCAGCGCGCGCCCAATCCGCACAGCAAACTCGGCGAAATCAGGATGTCGTCGATTCAAACCCCCAGGCACGGGTGCCTTATCGGCAAGTGCAGTGCTTAAAGTCTGCGCTATATGAGAAAGCCCTGCGTCTCGGGCTGCTGATATTTCCGCTCCGAGTTCCGCATCGCCGGTGTCTTCGCCATCCCGGCGCTCCATGCGAGCAACGATTAAGCGATCAGCGAGGCCGGAGTCAGCCGCGAAAGTTGGGTTCGCTGTGGTAACTGCCAACCATGCGCGGGGGCGGAGAGTTACAATTTCAGAATTGGTGTATTTTTTGCGCTGCTGAGAGCATCCGTCCGTTGCTGCGTTTGCGAGTGCGTCCGCTAGCCATCGACACCGGGTGTCTGCATTGTCGAGCACGAGCAGTCCGCCCACGTTGCAAGCCGGCCAGAAGTCGTCCTCCTTATATTCCTCAACCTTGTGTGCGACAAAAGGAATTCCGAATAATTCAGCGAAGCCTTTCGCGGTCCGCGTTTTACCAGATCCGACGTTTCCAGGTAGACATAGCGGAGGCTTACTTCGCGGATTACTTGGCAGGCTGTAAAGCCAGAGCCGTAATAAATCCATACCGTGCGTATCACTGCAATGGGCTTCTCGAAAAAGGCGGCAGACTTCAAAAGCATCGCGGGGTTCAGTAAGTTTCCACGGAGCAAGTGTATGTCCTGCAGGAAACAAAACGCCGTCTGTGCCGTTGTCCACGAGTTGAACGCCATCGGCCGTGATTTTGATGGCATGTCCATCACCATTGGAAAGATAAACTGCATCAGGACGGCTCGCCCAATAGGCTTCTGGAAGGATCGGCGTGGAGTGGTTGTCTGAAAGTGCAGCGGTTTCGATCTCTGCGAATACAAATTTATATAATGTGTCGGCGCGATTGATGCCAAGCCACTCAGAGAGCCAGGAACCGAAAGCATCAGAGCGTATTCGTAAGAGGCGTTTCGCGTGCAGGTCGAAGAGCATGGCCGAGTGAAAGTCCCGTAGTTCGGCATGATAATACAGGCGCCCGACTTTCAACAGGGCCGATAGCGCAATCTCTGCCACTTTCCGGCTTCTGGCAGAGCCCTTAATGTTAGCGTTCGTCAAGACAGTAAGAATTTGGCCGCGGACATCCGATGTTATCGTTTCGAGATTCTCTGGTTTTTCTATCTCAAGTAATGCCGTGCCCACGTCATATTTTTTATCCATGGCGCACCGCCCGGTATAACTCAACTTTGTCCTCGTCACACCCTGAGAGAATATCCAGGTGGTATTCAAGGATAGTTCGGCGCTTCAAGAGCTCGTCCGCGCTCTCGGGGTTCAACGCATCAAGCGCCTTGTTCAGTAGTCGGTATTCTGCAGAAACCTTGGCGAAGTATTCGCGCTCCCAAAGCCTGAAAGCCCGTTCAAGATCACGTTTGCGGACTTGCACTGGGTCCGGACGATTTTTCCGGCCACTTGCAATGCCGAGAATCGAAAGAGATCCCTTGAAGTCTGCACCATGAATCTTTTGCACAAAGTCGAGAACATCCCCGGACTCACCGCAACCGAAGCACTTAAAACGCTGCCGGTTCGTGTCCACGATAAAGCTCGGAGTTCTCTCGTCGTGAAAAGGGCAAAGGCCCGAGTAATTCTTCCCGACTTTTCGGAGAGACGTGTATTGTTCGATGACCGGGAGAATGTCCGGCTTGTCGAGGATAGTCGTCATGGCGGCCCCCCCTTAACCCCTGGGCGCTGCTGATCTTGAAGGCGTTGACAGTCCGCCGCCCTTGGCCTCAAAAAGACGCCGCCTCAGGAACTTGAAATGGTTCAAGTAGCCCTGAATTGGGCATGCAGCATTGCCCAAAAATAGCATTATGGCAGTTTGAACTTCGGGGCAATTCGGAAAGTGGAACGCGACGCGGCTGCCTGCCATTTCAAGCGTGGGATCAAAGGGGGTGGTCGCACACAAGTATGCGGACATTTCGAGATTGTCGATCGGAATGGTTGAAACGGATGCGGGTAAAGACGCGATGTGGCTGATTTCCAGAATTTCCGGCTTAGGATCGGAAAAGATATTTTTGACTTCGGGAAGCTTTTTCATGGAATCTCCTTTTTTTTCGTAATTTCTTTTTTTTTCAATAATGCGGTGCAACTTCGGCCGTCCGCGGCTCACGGGCCACGTTTTAACGGCCGCAAAACCCTATCGGTGCCGCAAACTTCACGGGTTTCCAACGCATGTCTTCTCGCGGATTCATCCGCCGCATGTCGTTCATCAGCCGAGTATCCCGCGGGCCGGGGTCGATGGTGAACAACCTGCCGTCCAGTGATTCCGCGAATTTCCCGATTCGCGGAGTATTCACTGAAACGAAGAAGCCTGAAGTGCTGCCTCGACTGCCAAGCTCTCGGAACTTGGTGTTCATCGTCAACGCCGGACCGCGCGATCCGATCATTGCCATGAACTCGCGTTCGAGGGCTCAGTAAGTCGAACTGCAAAAGACCAATAAAAAACCCGCTCCCATCGCAGTAATTGCGATAAAGAGCGGGTCTGTTTGTTCAGAGTGCCGCTGGTGAGTATTTAGTTTTTCATGCGCGAGCGAAAAAACCGCTCAATGGTCATTGAATAAAATTTATCACAATGAAATCTTTGTGTCAAGAGAAAAAAGTCGGCTTTATTGAATTTTCATCCCGGCCTTTTTCTGGGGATCTGACTACCCTGGCCGCTACTTCATTTCACACAGGCCCTATACTCTGAATCGCACCGAATCCCAGGTTCCACCAAGTCGGGTGATGCGGTTCCCGGCACTGGCGCGTAAGAAGGGCATATATCCATGGGGAAGGCGGGGGGGGATAAGGCCAGGACGAAAAAAAAAGAGATGCGAGAAGAGCGCTTTCCCTTTGAATACATTGTTGATTTCAATTCTACACAGGCGGCCATACGATGCGGTTGCTCTCCACGATCAGCAGAATCGGGCCAGTACAAAGAAGGCGATACCATCATAAGCGTGAATGCTCTTCATGAAGGCGGCCACTTCTCGGCAGATACAGATGTTATGGGCCTGCTCATTACTATTGATTCGCTTCAGGAGGCAGCACGAGATGCTCTTGACAGTGCCGGCAAGCCGTCGGAGAGACTCCTTGATCTTATTCTGTATGTCAACTTTTGCAAACAGCCTGGCTCCCAATGTTCTGTTGGCCTCCGCTATGACATCCTCTGCCCTCGGATGCTCTACTATAACCGGGAATATCGAATACCGCTCTCTTTCACTGTTCAGACAGACAACTTCGTAAATCGCCTTTTCCATCTTCATTCTCCTTTCCGTTATTGAGAAATGATTTTTTATTACCCATTCAGCCCTGGGGTCAGGCCCCGGTAAGTCCGTGATCTGCCGCATCTGATTTTTGCCTTTGGGTAATAATTTGGTAGTGTCTACCGTCGAGGACGGCAGCTTGACTTTGGCGGTGAATCAGAATAAAATCGCACCCTCTACGATCTTGGGGGTGGCGATGAAGAACTTCAAGGGCGCGATAAGGTGCAGGCGGTGTGGTACTGCCATGTCCGACATCACCGGGACCTGTCCGAAGTGCGACCAAGCATGGTGCTATGTTGAGCTGTATCACAATAGACGGAAGTTCAAGTATTACCGCGACAGCAAGAACCCAGATGCAAAGCTCGGTTTCCTCCAAGCATTTTCCCTTCTAAAAGAAATAAACGAATCCATCACCAAAGAGAAGAAGCGTTTTGACCCTGCCAGCTGGCAGCCTGAGAGCATTAAGGCTCGGCAGCTATCCGCTGTGCTAGAACGCTGGCTAGATCAGAAAAAAGAAGAAGTAAAAAGCGGCGAACTCTCCTACGGTACCCTCCACGCTTATCAATCAAGAACCAAAACTCACCTATCCCCTATTCTCGGGCACCTGGACGTTAAGGAAATCAGGTTCTCGGATATTGAGAATTTCAAAGATGAGTTGCCAAACACGATCAAGCTCAAAACGAAACGGGAAATCTTAAACACTCTGCACGCCGCTATGAAATGGATGTGGAAGAAGGGCCTTATATCAGAAGTGCCCCCCTTCCCTACCATCAATGGCAACGATTCGGAGCCGCGTATAGCGCTCACACTCGAAGATCAGGCGGCAGCCCTTAAAAAAATACCGGAGATCCACCGAGACGTTTATAAGTTTGAATTCGAGACAGGCATCCGACCAGGGGAAACGTGCGCACTCAAGATTAAAGATATAGACTTCCAGAGTCGGACCATGAGAGTGCAGCGGACGTTCACCATGCGGAGGCTCAGGGAAGCTGACAAGGAAGCTCACAAAAAGACGGTCCCTTTGTCTGACGTGGCCCTGGAAATTGCACGATCGAGGTCAGCTGGCCGGTTTCCCGAGGATTGGGTTTTCATCAATCCGACAAGCAAGAGTCATTACACAGTTCAACGGCTCGGCCATTACTGGAAAAAATATACGAAGTTGCCCTGTACCCATTACGAGGGCGGTCGCCATTCTTTCTGTACGCAGATTTCAGAGGTCGCGGAAGGTGTGGCAGCCCAAGCGCTCATGAGGCACGCTGATGCGCGTTCTACGGCACGCTACACGCACAGCCGAACGGAATATCTGCGGGACGTACTGGCTCGAAGAACCTCTCCCCGCGTTCTCCCCGTAACGGCAAAAAAGACGTGATAAATCATAGGCTGAGATTATTTCGATTCTCATGCTCTCCCGCCACAAATAAAAAAACCCTCACGGTTTTGCCGTGAGGGTTTTTTGTCGCCGCATTAATGACCTTCTACTTCTTCTGGTGGCACTTGGCGCAGTCCTTTGTCGCGAATGCCTTGCCGCCCTCTTTGTGGCAGGTACCGCAGAACTTGCCGGCGTTGATCTCTGCCATGGTGATGGTGTCGGCTCCCTTTTTCATCTTGAAAATGGCCGGGTGGCAATCATTGCACTTAAGACCTGCCTTGGCATGCACGTCCCCGCTGAATACCACTTTACCGCCTTTCTCAAACTCCACCGTCTTGCCCGGGCCGACGGCAAACGCTGAGGCAGCCAGAACAAAGGATACAACCGCTACGAGTGCGATTACGAGAAGCTTCTTCATAGTTTCACCTCCTTTCATCGAGAAGATAGTGCAAAGAGCAACATCAAAAACTCTTATGGAGATAAAACTTTCCTCGGCCGCAGACACATGATATTTACAATTAGAGAGAATGTAACGTTCGAATTTTAATCTACAAATCTATTTATGTCAAGAACCATATAGTAATTTACGCTGTTCGAATATTGCAATATTCTGTCTCGCCATCGTCTCATCAAAATTATGGTTATCGTATGGTTTCTGAGGTCCTCTTTAATTTTGCAGGCAGACTTCAGCTTTCCGGATGGCCTTGTTGACGTAATCGCAAAAAAAAACCTCACGGTTACCCGTGAGGTTTTGTTGCCGGATGCTTCTGGATAATGACATCTTACTTTTGGTGGCACTTGCCGCAGTTGGCTGCGTCCTTCGCGCTGAAGGCCTTGGTGCCGTTGTGGCAGGCGCCGCAGAACTTGCCCTCATTGATGTCCTTCATGGTGATGGCGTCTGCACCCTTCTTCATCTTGAAGATGCCCGCCCCATGGCAATCTGCGCACTTGAGGCCTTTGGCGGCATGGACTCCGCCGTCGAAGATCACCTTGCCGGCGCCCTTTGCATCGAACTCAACGGTCTTACCCGCCGGCACTGCAAAGGCGGAGACGGAGAGAACGAAGGTTGCTACGACTACGATCGCTGTGACGAAAAGCTTTTTCATAATAGGTTTCACCTCCTTCCATCGATAAGATGTATACTGCTTATAGTGACACCGGTATCCCCAAAAGGTTGAAGCCTTTTTATCCTGGAGATAGAATGTTACAGGAACGCTTTCGGGCTCCTGTACTCATGACAGGTAATGCAGTCTTTCTTGGCTGACGCCTCGGTCACTTTCCAGAGATGCGGCTTATGGCAATCTTTGCACTGCATGTCCATATTGAGATGGAGCTTGTGTTTGCCTATCTTCGGCACATTCGCATGACACTTCAGGCAATCCTCATTCTTCGGCTTTACCTTGCCCGGCGTATGCGGTTTATGACATTCATAGCAGTAGAATTGCATGGGCGAGTCGTTGTTGAACTGGATCTTGATCGCCTTCTTGATAACTGCGGAGTTCGGCGGGAAGAACCGCACATCCATGGTGCCGTCGGCAATCAGCTCCTTCCGGATGGTATCACTGCTGCTGTGACAGTAGAGGCACTTTTTCCGTCCCGGTTTGAGGTCCTTGGTTCGGTCGGTGTGGCAATTGATGCACGCAAGTTCGCCCATGCCAACACCGTGCACCTGCTTGTCCTTATGACACTTGACACAGAACTTTTCCGTGGGCAGGAAACTGTGGAGACCCGACTTGTCGGGCTTCACCTCGCCGTGGCATTCGGTGCATTCGATCTGCTCCATGTAGACATGCTTAGCGTGGAACAATGATTTATTGATACGCTCTCCGGGGCCTTCCGTATGGCACTGATTGCAGACATGCTGACCCACGATCACCTGGCCTTTGTGCCGATCAGGCACCCTGGTCGGCCGATGCAGCACAAAGCTGATTAAAAGCTGGTTTTGCTCGGGGATCGTCAGATGATGGCACTGATGGCAACTCAGGGCCTTGTGCTCGCTTTTTGCCCAGGCGTCGTAAGCGGGCTGCATCAGATGACAGCCGACGCAGAATTTGGGATTGTTCTGGGTGAAATCGTAGAATTTGTAGGCAACAAAACCTCCGCCGAAAACTATTACCATGATGAGCGCAATAATAACGAGCTTTGCTTTCAGGGAAATAGGCTCCTTCAGTCTATTCCTCAGCCTGCCGTACCTATCCTTCATCCAACTCATTAACTTCATTTCCGCCCCCTTTAAAAAGACTTACAAAAAGTTACATTTCAATAAGCCCTAAGTATATATCATAGGGAACGAAACATGTCAATAGGTTTATTACAGTTATAATTTTATAAAAAACCGTTCTCTTCTTTGCCGCGCAATTTTGTGGAAATTTCAGAAAAATCCTTTCACCTCCTCGCTTCCTTGCTCATAAAAAAAACGGCGGGAAAAACTCCCGCCGCTGTAAGGTAAAAATCTTGAAGCCGATTTCTGTTCCGGCTGTTACTCCTGCCCGGCCTCGGCAAACACCGGGAATATCTTGGCAATGACCCAGAACAGGACAAAGGGCATGACAAAGATGCTCACGGCCCCGAAAAGCCCTTCCTTGAATGTTTCCCAGTTGTGTGGAATGATCGGCATGTGGTAGTGCATGTATCCGGCAAAGGAGAGCGAGAAAGCCTGGCCTCCGATCACCACGTTCCACCGCATCATGAACACGCCGAAGAGCACGAGCACAACACCCAGCACCGCCCGCCGGATGGTGAGTCCCGGAAACAGAAACAGAATGAGCGGTATGAGGTTCCCGATGCCGTACTGCATGATGAAGATATCAGTAAAATCCTTGCCGTAGATGACGCTCCGGATCACGTCCCAGGACTTGACCGCTGTGTAGCCGCGGAAGATCAGGTCAAGGAGCTCGAGGCTGATCGCGGCAACCATGAAGAAGAGCAGATACTTGGCAGTCATCTGGATCACGTGGATCTCGACGCCCTTGATCTCCTCTTTCGAGGAGAACGTGCCGCGGGACATCGTCCTCTTGCGCGATGCCAGGAACTTTTTGATCTCCATGACGATGATGTAGGTGAGCATGCAGAGCGCGATACCCGACACGATGGCGGACATGATGAAGATGACCGGCATGAGCGGCGTCATCCAGAGCGCGTTCGCCTTGACGGAGCCGAAGATGAAACCGGCGTAGCCGTGGAGGAAACAGGCCACGGGGATGCCGATGCCCGCAAGGACCTTGATGGCCTTTTCATCCCGGTGCAGCGCCTCCTCGCTGACGTCATAAACACCCAGCGTGAGCGAACAAAAAATGAGGTACCTGAACCAATCCCCGATGCTCTTGTCCTGCTTTTCCCTGAGCGACAGGGAGACCTCGACAAAGTGCTTCCGGTAGAGAAACCAGAGCTCGGACGCCACGATGGCGCCGTAGGAGAAGAACACGACGCCGAAGGCTGCGATGGCCGAGGTGAAGTGGGGCGTCATGAATACGTTAATGCCCCGGAACGGGAACTGCAAATGAAGCACGATAGGCAACGGAGCGACGAACAGCAGCGCGAACGAGAACACCAGGGCG
Organism: Nitrospirota bacterium; assembly: GCA_963790205.1. Classification (GTDB taxonomy): domain Bacteria; phylum Nitrospirota; class UBA9217; order UBA9217; family UBA9217; genus CAWBNQ01. The sequence continues at coordinate 104,886 of CAWBNQ010000008.1, read as the reverse complement.
AAACGCGCCATGTCCTTGAGCTGCTTGATGCCGAAAACGTGATAGAGCGACGACAGCACGAAGGCGCCCGCCACCAGGCCCGTCATGAAGGGGTACATCACGATCTGAATGCTCCAGTAAATATATTCGTTCGGATACACAAAAAGCTCTTTAACCGTCCATAATTCTCCGTGGACTAACATTACTTCACCTCCCTGCTGAGGCCGATGTAGAAGACCTGCGGTTTCGTTCCGTACTCTTCCTTGAGCACCCCGACCCGCTCGGTCATGATGATCTTCGTGACCGGGTCATTGGGGTCCTTGATATTGCCGATCTGCCGGGCGCCGAAGGGACACGCCTGGACACATGCGGTCTTCAGGCCCTTCGTAATCCGGTGATAGCAGAAATTGCACTTCTCCGCGGTATGATAGACGGGATGGAAGAAGCGCACGCCGTAGGGGCAGCCCATGATGCAGTAGCCGCAGCCGATGCACCAGGTCCGGTCCACCAGCACGACGCCGTCGGGCGTCTGGTAGGTCGCCCCACGGGGCAAACCTGCACGCAGGGCGGATTTTCGCACTGGTTGCAGAGCTTGGGAACGAAGAACGCCTTGTCGATGTCCTCATTTTTGATGTCCTTGAAGCCGTCTGAGGCGAGATCGATCTTCGTAGTCGTGAAACCGTCGCGGGCGCCCTTCGGGCTGTCCGCCCAGACCTTGCCGTCCTTGGTCAGCACGTAGCGCTCGACCCAGGTCCTGGTCACATTGGCGTCGTAGGGAATCTCGTTCTCCAGCTTGCAGGCCTTTACGCAGAGTCCGCAGCCTACGCATTTATACGTATCGACCAGAAACACCCAGCGGACTTTTGTACTGTCCGCCGCTTCCTGGGCAATCAGTTTTTTCGGGTCTATGATCTCGAATGCGGCAAGCGGGAGCGCCACGCCGGCTATCGTCATAACGGAATTTTTCAGAAAATCCCTTCGCGTAATCATCTCAGGCCCTCCATCGGATTGTGCGGGTTGTGACAGGTGGAACACTCGATGTCCGGATTATGTTTGTCCGGATCGATGCTCCTGATCTTCGAACGTCCGCTCGTGGGATAGGGCAAAGGATAGTGACATCTCAGGCACAGCGCCCTGCTTTTGTCGATCGGGAGCTTAGGCCTCTTGTCGGCGTCGTAGTGGACGATGCCCTCCGGGGTCCCGGCGGGACCGTGGCAGTTTTCGCACTGGATGATCTTGTGCGGCGTTTTGTTGATGCTGTCGTACTTGTCGCTGTGGCAGTCCTTGCAGTACTCCTTGCCCATGTACTTGACCTTAAAATTCTTCCAGTCTTGCTCATTGCCCAGCCGGTGCCAGCCATACATGTACCCGCGTTCATGCACGCCGAAATCCTTGGGGACGTAAAAGACCCGGGCAATCAGGATGAGCGCCACCATACCCAGAACAACGTAGAGCGGCCTCAAGACATGATTCCTCATACGCACATTCCTCCTTTCGAATACAGGCTCGATGCTGAGCCGTCGCTTCGTTTTATCATCCTCTACTCCTTTTCATTTTCATTATCCCTTAAGGCCTGTTTCATCGCCGTTGCTCCCTCCCAAAGGATTGCAAGGAAACAGAACGAAAGTCCGGCCACCAGGCCAACGACATGAACTATCTGAAATTTAATGACAATGAAGAGCACGATGAATATCAGCGAGAGTTTGAGGACGCTGATGATGACCGCGGCAAAGTTCGAAGCGACGGGCGTGGCGCCCTGTTTGAGGTAAACCCGCTCCACGGCAATCGCAAGCCACCGGAAATTCAGCAGGCCGAGTACGCCGCCGAAAAGAACACTGAGAGGAAGGAACCACCAGCGCTGGTCAACACCGCGAAGAAGCACGTAGCCGAGAAAGACAGCGGTGCCGACTGCGACAAGCAAAGCGGTCTTCGTTGCCACTCCTTTGATAATTGCCGTTACGGCCTGGTTTCCTGTCCGGGCTTCGTCAGTCATCTTTTTTGCCTTCGTCCTCCAGGTTCTCCTGACTGCGCCTGACAAACCGAAAAAATTCCCGAAAGCCCGCAACGATTCCGAGTATGACAAAGAAACCGGTCAGCCACGGAGAGGTGCCGAGCCATTGGTCAAGCTTGAGGCCGATGAAGAAGCCTATGATCATGGCGAAAACCGGCGTGAGCGCCATGGTACTCAGCAAGCCGAGCCTGCGGAGAAACCTGCTGTCTTTTTCTTCCATAGAAAAACCAGAAGTTTGAGAAGAGAGAAAGGGAAGTTAAATTAAATTAAGTTAAGTGAAGTAAGGAAGAGAGGAGGTTCTTGAATTCTTTATTCCCAACTTCCCAACTTCGCACCCTCACACCTTCTGCGATTACAATCCTTTCAGGCTTTTTCTCGCAGCCTCGACCGTCCTGTCGATGTCCGCCTTCGTATGCGCGAGGGACAGGAACGCCGCCTCGAATTGTGACGGCGCGAGGTTCACCCCGTTCCTAAGCATGGACAGGAAGTACCTGCCGAAGCGGCCGGTGTCCGATGTTTTGGCGCTCGCAAAGTCCTTGACCCTTTGGTCCGTGAAAAAACCGGTGAACATGGAACCCACGCGGTTGAGCGTGACCGGGACACCCGCCTCCGAGGCCGCTGCGCGAAGCCCCTGTTCGAGCTCAGCCGAGAGTTTCTCGAGCGTTTTGTAGACCCCCGGCTTCGCCAGCTGCTTAAGCGTCTCAATGCCGGCGGTCATGGCCAGGGGGTTTCCCGAGAGCGTTCCCGCCTGATAGATGGGGCCGAGGGGCGCGATCTTTTGCATGATCTCAAGCTTGCCGCCGAAAGCGCCTACCGGGAGCCCGCCGCCGATCACCTTGCCGAGGCAGGTCAGATCGGGCTTGATCTTATAGAGCTGCTGCGCCCCGCCATAGGCCACGCGGAACCCGGTCATGACTTCATCCAGGATCAGAACAATACCGTATTGATCGCAGACCTGCCGCAGGCCTTCGAGAAATCCAGGTTCCGGCGGCACGCACCCCATGTTCCCGGCCACGGGCTCCACGATGATGCAGGCGATCTGCTCGCCTTCGCGGGAGATGATCTCCTTCACCGCCGCGAGGTCGTTATAAGCGACCGTCAGCGTGAGCTTGGCCAGGTCAGCAGGCACGCCGGGACTGTCGGGCAGGCCGAAGGTGGCCACGCCGCTCCCGGCCTTCACGAGCAGGCTGTTCGCCATGGCCGTGGTAGCCGCCCTCGAATTTCAGGATCTTGTCCCTCCCGGTGAACCCCCGGGCAGCGCGGATGGCGCTCATCGTCGCTTCCGTTCCTGAACTTACCATGCGGACCATCTCGATCGAGGGAAAGGCCTTCTTGACCATTTTGGCGAGCGTGATCTCCAGTTCCGTCGGCGCCCCGAAGCTCGTTCCGTTGGAGATGGCCTTTTTCAGCGCCGCGGTAACACGCGGGTGAGCATGGCCGAGGATCATGGGGCCCCAGGAGAGCACATAATCGATATACGTCTTGCCGTCAGCATCGACGATCTTCGAACCCTTCGCTTTCTTGATGAAGAGCGGCTCTCCACCCACGGAACGGAAGGCACGCACCGGGCTGTTCACCCCGCCGGGAATATGCTTCTTCGCTTCCTCAAACAGCTTCCTCGATCTCGGTCCTGCCATGCATGCTCCTTTCCTCAATGCGCGCATCCAAAGTTGTTCAGCATAAAATAAGGGAAAACCGGTGCGAAAGTCAACGAAAAACGTTGTTATTACGGGATAACTAAAAGTAAATATAATATTACAATTAGAATTATCATCAGCGTATTGCAACGCTATTCGGCAATGAAATTTTTTACAAGATAATTTGCGACTCCCTCGGCGTCATTCAGATCGAAGCAGGGAATGGAAACAGGAAAAGGTCTATCGCTCACCAGCGCGAGATAGGAACGATCTTCGAGGCAGAGCGGACGGTCTCCTGAGGCGGCGGATCGAAAAACCTCGATCTTGTTCTTCGCGCTCTTCTTGGACCCCTCATGGATCACGAGGTCAGTGTCGCCGGCGGCCCTTTCAATCTCTTTGGGCGACGGTGCCTCATCGATGTTCCTGATCACCGCCATTTTCCCGGGGCCCACGAGGACCACGGAATCGGCGCCCGCCTCCTGGAAGCGCCATGAATCCTTCCCCGGCCTATCGAGCTCGAACCCGGCGGAGGCATGCTTGACCACCGCCACGCGAAGCCCGCGGGCCTTCAGCAGCTTCACGACTTTTTCGATGAGCGTGGTCTTGCCGCTGTTTGAAGCGGCAGAGACGAACGAGACGGTTGAAGCCATTATGTCTCCGTCAAATCCTTGGATTCCGGCTTCCTCCGCCTGCCGAAGAAACGCACGCCGAGGATGCCGATCTCATAGAGGCAATAAATGGGCAGGGACATGAGCGTCATATTGAACACATCCGGCGTGGGCGTGACAATAGCCTCCGATAATGAAGGAGATCAGGAACGCGTACTTCCGGAACCTGCTGAGTACATCCGGATTGATGATCCCCATGCGGCCGAGAATGATCATGACCAGGGGCAGCTCGAACACGGCTCCCGAGGCAAGCATGAACTTGAGGGTGAAATCGATATAGTCCGCAAGCTTGATGATCGGCTTCAGGTGCTCGGTCTTATAGGTGATCAGAAAAGGTACGGCGAACGGCAGAAGCAGGAAGAAACAGAACAGGACGCCGATAAAGAAAAAAAAAGTCGCAAAGAAGACGAATTGTCCGGCGTACTTCCGTTCCCGCGGCAAAAGACCGGGCGAGATGAATTTCCATATCTGGTAGAGGATAACGGGAACCGTCAGCATGATGCCGGCGATGAACCCGATCTTCAAGTGCGACATGATGGGCTCGATGAGCGTGGTAAAATAGAGCTCCTGCGTGGTTTTGTTGGGTTCGAAATGCAGGAAGGGAGCGCTCGCCTGAAACGTCATCGTTGAGTTCATCGGCAGCAACAGGAGCCCGAGGATCTGCTCTGAATAGTTGAAGCAGACAAGGAAACCGACGCCGATGGCGATAGCGGTATAGACGATCCTTTTCCGGAGCTCCGTCAGATGGCTCCAGAACGACATCCGCAACTCTTCCTCAGCCATTCCCTTTGGCCTCCTCGCCCTTTTTCTTTTCCGGTTCCTGTTCGGTCTTCTGCTCAGGCGTCTGCCCGGCCGCGGGTTTTCCCGCATCAGTCTCTTTGTCCGCTGACAGGTTGTCGAGCCTCCCGAGCTTCTTGACCTCCTCCAGGTCCGCGCTCTTCTCAACCTCTCTCATCTCGGACCGCACGGATTCCTGGAACTCTTCCGACGCCTTTTTGAACTCCGCCATGGCGCGGCCGATGGACTTTCCCAGGTCGGGCAGCTTTCTTGGGGCCGAAAACAACCAGGGCAATGACGAATATAACGATTAGTTCAGGTATTCCGAGACCGAACATAGGTTCTCCTTATTGCCGATGCGATGTGTGGAATGAACCCGTGAGGCGAGGGGTCGATCTTTACTCCTTACTCCTTACTCCTTACTCCTTGCGGAATCACTTCTGTTCCGGCTTCAACTCGATCAGGGTTTTGACTTCCATCGGCTTGCCCTGGCGCATTATTTTCATGGTCACGGTCTTGCCGATGTGGCCGAAGGCGACCATTCTCGGCAGTTCCGACGGATCAAGGATCTTTTTACCGTCCAGCTCGACGATCACGTCGCCTCGCTGCAGACCGGCTTTCTCGGCCGGTCCTCCCTTGCTGACGCCGTTGACCAGTGCGCCGATGGGTTCGGGCAGGCCCAGGGCCGCGGCAAGGTTGGGCGTGACCGCCTGCGCGGAGACGCCGAGCCAGCCCATGTCGGGCCTGCCTTTCTCTTTGATTGAAGGCAACACGTCCTTCACCATGCTGACAGGGATCGCAAAACCGAGATTCTGGCCCTGCGCGATGATCACCGTGTTGATCCCGACCACCTCGCCATTGGTGTTGAAAAGCGGCCCGCCGCTGTTGCCGGGATTGATGGCAGCATCGGTCTGGATAAGGTCATCATAAGGACCAACACCGATGACGCGGCCTTTGGCGGACACAATACCCGCCGTCACCGTATGAGACAGTCCGAAAGGGTTCCCGATGGCCAGGACCCAGTCCCCCACCTCAAGAGCGTCGGAATCCCCCAGGGTGACGGAGGGAAGGTCTTTCGCCTCAACCTTGATGAGGGCGATGTCGATCTCCCTGGATTTGCCGACGAGCCTGGCATCCATCACCCGGCCGTCGGAAAGCGCCACTTTGATGTCCCGCGCCATGTCCACGACATGGTTGTTCGTCAGGATATAGCCGTCGGGGCTGATGACGAACCCGGAGCCGAGGCTCTGCCTCACCTGTTCGCGCTGCGGCCTGCCCCCGAAAAAACGGTAGAAGAACTCATCCATCTGCGGGTCGCCGAAGGGAGACGGCTGCTGAACCTTTACCACCTGCCTGGTCGATATGTTCACCACGGCGGGCATTTCTTTTTTGACGAGGGGAGCGAAGGACTCGGGAGCGGAAGCGGCCTTTGAACCAGCGGGAACAAAAACGAAGAACAATAAAAGAACGGCAAGAGGCGCGGTCTTGATCGTAATTCTCAACGGAACCTCCGGTACGATGTTCAATGACAATGTATCTATAGATAGCACGCCGCCATGAAATAGTCAAGATGTATCACGGGATAAGCTGCCGTACCGGAATGACCTGGGGCGGGAAAGATGATTTGAAAGACAACCGCGGACGGCTCTCCCCGCGGCATGCCGTTCCGGCTACAGGGAGACGCGGATCACCGTCTTTACATTTCCCCGTGCATTGAAATCACCGACAACCTCGAGCGTGCGCGGCTTCAGGTTTTTGACCAGGGTATCAAAGATAAGGTTTGTCACGGCCTCGTGGGACACGCCCGTGTCCCGGAAACCGTTCAAATAGAGTTTTAAGCTCTTAAGCTCGACAACTTTTTTATCGGGCGTATACGTCACCCTGATCGTGGCGAAATCCGGGTAGCCCGACCGCGGACAGAGGCAGGTGAATTCAGGATAGGATATGTCGATCACGTAATCCCGGTCCGGGTTGGGGTTGGGCCACAATTCGAGCTTCGCCTGTTTGATCGCCTTCGCACCGTATTTCATGAGCTTCATATTACAGATTTTGCATTATCCTGTAAAGGTGAAAGTTGAACCGGAGAGGCGGTTATGGATTGATCGGAAAGTTCCGAAAGCGTTCTCGACCTGACCGGCCCTCCCTGTCCGCTCAATTTAAGTTGTTTTTTCCGGTTGCTGAATATATAATAACCTTTACGACATCATCAATCATTGAGGACAAGGGAGCATCATGACGCACAATTTCAACTGCATTGCCACCGGCATCGGCAGCCTGCCCGTCACGGACCCCGACAAGGCTGCGGCGCTGTCGCTCCGGTATCTGCCGGAAGCGCCTATCTGGCCCCAGCTGCCGCAGAAGGATTTTCGCGAGCGCATGGACGGCCAGTACAGCGAGTCCCTGCCCGGTCTCCGGCTCGACGCGGCAAAGCAGCGCTTCTTTTTCGACGCGGCAAAGGACCTCACGCCGGAACTCGAAAAATTCTTCGGACGATATATCGAAAAGGACTATGGTTTTTTCAAGATGACCGAAGAGTACGCGGCCGGGTTCTACGCCCTGCTGCGCGCTTTGAAAAAAGGGCTGCCGAAAGGGGCCCGGTTCATCAAGGGGCACATCACCGGCCCGCTCACGGCCGGGACGGCATTCAAGGACGAGACCGGAAAGGACATCATCCATAATGATGTGCTCTTCGACGCCGTGGTCAAGGGGCTCGCCATGAAAGCCGCCTGGCAGATCCGGGAGCTTAAGCAGTTCAACAAACCGGTCATCATCTTCATCGACGAGCCCGCCATGGAGTCCCTGGGCTCGGGTTTCTCCGCCGTATCGTCGGAAGTGGTCGCGGAAAAACTGAACGAGATCATCGCCGTCATTCACGAGCAGGGCGGCATTGCGGGGATCCACTGCTGCGGTAACGCGGACTGGCCCATGCTCTTTCGGACCGATGTGGACATCGTGAACTTCGACGCCTTCGGGTACATGGATAAGGTACAGCTTTACCCCGCGGACATCCAAACCTTCCTGGCCCGCGGCGGCGCGCTTGCCTGGGGCGTTGTGCCGGCCGGCGCCTTCACCGGGGCCGAGACAGCGGAACAGCTCGTCGCCAAGCTGGACGAGGGCATGAAGCGGCTCGAAAAACAGGGCATCGCCCGCCGGGACCTCCTGCGCCAGTGCCTGATCACTCCCTCCTGCGGCCTGGGCAGCCTTACGCCGGACAAGGCAGAGGCGATCCTGAAGCTCTTGCGGCAGGTGTCGGACAGGATGCAGAAGAACGTATAACGGGATGTACACAGAAAGACCAGGATAGAGAACAAATCCTTTTGGACACGGATACAGTCTGAAAAAACGGATTAAACTTGAAGACGTAAAGCTTGATCCGCCTTTTCCGCGAAAACCCGTGTCCAATTTTTTTAACAAATCATGCTCCCTCGCCAATACTCCATTAAGTTCGTAGCCGTCTCCTTCGTCATCTCGGTCGTTCTCCATGTGATGATTGCTGCGGCTATTTTTCTTGTTCAGGCCAACCGGACGCCGCTGTCGTTGCCCATACCGGTGAACATCGTGAACCTGCCGCAGAAGGAGGTCAGGAATCTGCCGCCGTTGCAGCGGCCCGTTCCTCCCCCGCGGCCCGTTCCTCCCGCGCCTCCCGTTCCCCAACACGTCGTCCCGGAAAAACCCCTCCCTCCGGGCGCCGTGCCCCTGCCGAAGAAGTTCGGCACAAGCGATGAGGTAAAGCTGCCCAAGACGCTGCCGCGGGCCGGCGTTCCGGAGGGAGCGGAGCAGGGCAAGGAAACGGGAAAAACAGCGTTGCCGAGGACGCAGAAGCAGGCCGGACCGCTCCCCTTCCTCTCGCAGAATGATATTGACGAGCTCGCCCGCAAGGGCATGCCCGAGAAGAAACCCGGCGATGACTCGGTCACGCTCGATACGGATGAGTTCAAGTTCATCTCCTACAACCGCTGGCTCAAGATCAAGGTCGAAAGCGTGCTTAAATATCCCGAGCTCGCCGCCATATCCGGGTACCAGGGAACGCTTTTCATAAAGTTCGACATTATGAAGGACGGTTCCCTCGGGGGGCTCGAGGTCCTGAAATCGTCGGGGTATAAAATTCTGGATGACGAGGCCCTGCGCTCGATCCGCGCTTCAGCCCCGTTCCAGCCGCTCCCCGATGATTGGAACATGGAGCGCTATTCCATTCGCGCCGCGGTGATATTCTACCTTGGCGAGGGCTACATCCGGTGACGGACCTCGCCAGGATCGGCGCCGCCTTCGCCCTTATCGTGGTCCTGCTGCGGCTCCGCTGGAACTTCGGGCTCGTGATGCTCCTTGCCGCCCTCTTCCTCGGGTCGCTGTACCGGATCGGACCAGCCGGGCAGCTGCGGGTCCTCGTCGCATCGAGCCTCGACCCGATCACGATCAACCTCGTGGCCGGGCTGGTGCTGATCATGGTGCTTGAGAACATCATCAGAAAACGCGGCCTGTTAAAGCGGATGATGGAAGCCGTCGTGAACGTGGCCCGGGACCGGCGCATCGCCATGGCCGTGCTGCCCGGCGTGATCGGGCTTTTGCCCTCGGCCGGCGGGGCGGCCTTCTCGGCGCCCATGGTGCAGGAAGCGGCCGCCGACGCCGAGATGGGGCCCGAGCGCAAGGCCTTCATCAACTACTGGTTCCGGCACATCTGGGAGTACATCTCGCCGCTCTACCCCGGCGTCGTGCTCGCCGCGGCCGTGACCAGGCTGCCGATGAACACGTTCCTCCTCTCTCAACTTCCCCTGCCGCTCGCGGTCGTGGGAGTAGGCGCGCTCCTGGGGTTCCGGGGAGTCAAGACGGGCCGCGTCGCGGGCATGAGGAACCGGGAACAGTTCAAAGCCCTTTTTGCGACCCTCCTGCCGATCACCCTGTCGATCGTCCTCGTGGTAGTGTTCAAAATGCCCCTTGCGCTGGCAATGCTGTCCGTCGTGGGCGTCATGTTTTTGTTCTACCGGTATTCCGCAAACGATGTTCTGACCACGCTCCGTGAAAGCCTGTCCCTGAACGTCATGCTGATGGTCGTCGGCATCATGGTATTCAAGGGCATGCTCGACGCCACCGGCGCTATCCTGGCCCTGCCGGCCTTCTTCAGGCAGACCGGCATACCGACCACTGCGGTCCTGTTCGTCCTTCCCTTCCTCGTCGGCCTCCTGACGGGCCTCACGGTCGGAGTGGTGGGGGCGACCTTCCCGATCATCACGGCCATGATGGGAGGAACTCCGGATACCGGGGCCGTGACCTTCGCCTTTGCCAGCGGCTTTGCCGGCGTCATGCTCTCCCCCACTCACCTCTGCCTGATCCTGACGGTGCGGTACTTCAAGGCGGACCTGGCGGGAACGTACCGGCTCATGGTCCTGCCGGTGTTCCTGGTTTTCGTTGTCGGGCTCGCCCGGTTATGGCTTTAGTAAGGCACAAACCAAATTCTACTCAAAATGGCAGGAATATTTCTCGCAAAGCTCGCAAAGGACGCCAAGAAAATCTTAGGCTACTTCTTGTTTTTGGTTTAAAACCAAAAAAAGATTTTGACTCAAGGTTCCCTTTGCGGGCTTTGCGAGAGACGCCTTTTAAGTTTTGTTTTGGTTCCGGCTAGTCGGGTCAGGTGACAAACCCAATGAAGTGCTTTTACTTTTATAGAAAAACGCTTGCATTTTCGCGCCGTCTGTGATAATTTTATGTTTCCCAAAAACGAGTAAGGTCGATTCTCCTGCGTTGGCGGGGGATTACTCCTTGCTCCCTGCGAAATAGACAGGGGGCTATAACCCATGAGGAGATAAAAGACAATGCATATCTACGAATCAATCTTCATCATCAACCCCAACCTCTCGGACGAAGAGACCGCCGCTGTCATCAAGAAAATGCAGGACGTGGTCGCCAGCCAGGGCGGAGAGATGCTCAAGTTCGAGGACTGGGGCAAGAAGAAGCTCGCCTACGAGATCAAAAAGCACAAACGGGGCCACTACGCGTTCTTTCAGTTCAAGTCGGCGCCCGCTGCGGTGAGCGAGCTCGAGCGAACGTACAAGATGACGGATTCCGTGATCAAGTTCATAACCGTCAAGCTCGAGAAAGAGCTGCGCACCAGGCCGGCCCCCAAGCCGAAGAAGAAGGATCTTGCCAAGGCAGAAGCGGCCGGTCCGGCCACGGCGTAGCCTTGGCCGCAACGGACCATAGCCCGATGACCGCTCCCGCTTTTGCCGGACGGAATATCGGAACCATGAGGTAGCGCCATGACGAGCTTTAATAAAGTAATCCTGCTGGGCAATCTGACCCGCGATCCCGAGGTGCGCTATACGCCGAACGGCAGCGCGGTAGCGAGCTTCGCCATCGCGGTCAACCGGAAGTACAAGCAGGGCGAAGAGACCAAGGAAGAGGTCAGCTACATCGACATCGTCGTTTTCGGCAAGCAGGCGGAAAACTGCGGCCAGTATCTCAACAAGGGAGACGGGGCCCTGATCGAAGGCCGCCTGCAGCAGCGCCGGTGGGAAGACAAGGATTCCGGCCAGAAACGAAGCAAAGTGGAAGTGGCGGCGCAGTCCGTGACCTTCATGCCCAAGCGTTCAGCGGCCGGGCAGGGCGGCGGCCAGGGCCGTCCGGAGCCCGCGCCGGAAGCGCCGGTGGATGACGGAGATATCCCGTTCTGACGGTCGTTTTGGCGCCGAATGAACCTCCCCGCAGCAAGCTGCGGGGAATTGCAAGTCCAATGTTTTACAAAAATATTATGAGGAGTCACTATTATGGCAGAATTTCCCGCACGATCACCCCAGCGGCCCTCTGATTCGAGAGGCAGGGACACCCGGGACAGCAGGGGCCCGGACAAGAGAAGACGGTTTACGGTCAGAAAAAAAGTATGCCGGTTCTGCGTGGATAAAACGCCCTTCATCGATTACAAGGACGTTAAGACCATCCGGTTCTTTCTGACGGAGCGCGGAAAGATACTTCCCCGCCGCATATCCGGCAACTGCGCCCGTCACCAGAGAGAGGTCACGGTCGCGGTGCAGCGGTGCAGGAACATCGCGCTCGTTCCCTTCTCCGGAGAAAAGTAAGGTCCTCGCGCGACAGCGCGGTGATCCCGATACGATACAGGGGAAACTCGGGGGTGCATCAGCCGCCAGGGGTTTCCCCTTTTTTTGGAGACGTTGATGAATTACAAGGCAACGCTGGTCGCGGCCGCGCAAGCCGTACTCCTTTTTCTTTCGGGGTTTTTCATTCCCCTGCTCGGGATGATGTTCACCCCGGTGCCGCTCGTGCTCGCCTACGTACGCCAGGGGAGACGCGAGGGGCTGTCCGCCCTCGGCCTTTCGATCGCCGTCGTCGGCGCCATCGCGGGCTGGCAGGTTGCGGCCGTTCTTTTGCTCTCCTTCGGGCTCATGGCCGTCGGTACGGCGGAAGGCCTGCGGCGGCAGTGGAAGCCTGAAGCAGCGGCGCTTGCGGGCGGGCTCCTGCCCGTGGCCGCCCTCACGCTCGTCGCAGCGCGCTTTTTTCTCCATACGAACAAAAATCCCGTCACGTTCACCGAGGCGTTTCTGCAGGGGCAGCGCGCCCTGGCCGCGAAGCTGTATACGGACCTCAAACTGACCGAAGTTGCCGCAGCCGTCTCGTCGGTCCCGGACACGTTCCTTCATTACTTCGTACTGCTGCTTCCGGGCATCGTGGTCACGTCCATGATACTCCTGGCTTTAGGGTGCTTCGTCCTTGCCGCGCGTATCATCACCCGGAGGCCGGGGACGGCGCCGGCGCCTGCCGTGCCGTCCCTCGCACTGTGGCACGCGCCCGATGTCTGGGTCTGGGGGCTGATCGTCACCCTGGTCCTCATCCTGGTCTCGAATGAAACCGTGAAGTTCACGGGATGGAACCTGGCGATCCTTTACTCCGTCATTTACTTTATTCAAGGGATCTCGATCGTCGAACATTATCTCAGGAAGGCGCGCGTCCACACGCTCGTGCGGGGGTTGATCCTCGTGATCATTCTGGCCCTGCCGCCGACCGTCGCCGGTGTCATGGCGCTCGGCGTAGTCGATATCTGGGCGGACTTCCGCAAAGTGCGCGGCCCCCTTTCGCCGTCATAAGTCGACCGCATACCGGTTCGAAGCTTCCTCATGAAATCCCGCAAACCGTAATCATTTCACGCGGAGACGCGGAGTCACGGAGAAGGCTTCATGACGTTCACCCCTTCTGCGCTTCCAAAACATAATTAATAATTTTATCTGTAATATACCCAGTTCCTGCATGATTTCTCCGCGGTCTCCGCGTCTCCGCGTGGCCCCCTCTATGTGTCAATATCGAAGATTTGCCCCCCTCTATCTCGCTCCTGCATCAAAGATGTTCCTTTGCCAAAATTTGTCAACGGAAGTGCCCAAAAACGTATATCACCGGGAAATTAATCCGGTCGAGTGTATTGAAAATCGTATATATGCGGCAGGTTATGCATTGGCATAAATGTTGCTTTTTAAAAGTCTGAATTCATCACTTTTCTATGAAAGGTGGGCTGAAAGAATGAATTGCTGGGAATTCAAAAACTGCGCGGAAGAGGTGTTCAAGACCTGTCCTGCGTATCCCGACAGCGGTTCCGGCTGCTGGATGCTCGCAGGTGTAAAGTGCCAAGGAGGGGAGAAAGAGTTCTCAAGCTTGGATGAGCAGATCGCCTATTGCGGCAGGTGCGATTTCTACGCCAATGCGAGCGCACGGGATTGCCTATAGCCGGCAAAAAAGCCGCAGGTATATGAGAAAAACGCCGGTTCCGGGCCGTCCGGATATTCCTTAGCTCAACCGACTTTATAGTTCACTTCCGGCCGAGAACGCGCATGTCTGAGGCCCCTCACCCGGTCCCTCTCCCAGAAGGGAGAGGGCTGGTGGACAAGGATAATTCTATCGCGGAGTTTGCTCGGGCGAGCGGACGTGGCTTTAGACGGGTCAAAAATTTCGTTCAGGACGCGAAGGGGATGGGCAACAAAATAAAGGACCGTGATCATCTCAGGATGTTTGAGTGACTCCAAGATGTTTTGTTCAGCGCTTCGCATCTTTCAGCCCGATGGCCACCCGGGCGATACAATCGGCGAGGACATCCTCGATCTCATCCAGCATTGTTGCTGTTGAATCGGGGTCATCATCCGCAGCCGTCGGGTCCAATTTCGCGCACACAGCGATATTTTTCTGCAATCGTGCCGACGCTTCCGCAAGTTCGTGCATCGCATCAACCGCATCCTCGGAAAAATCGTCTTCTTCCGTTCCGCCCAGATTGAGTCCCGCTATAAAGAATTGCACCATCGACGCATCGTCTGTCAGGTGCTGCAGCAGGCCCTGATAATTGTCCGGATACTCTTGTTCGGGAAAGTAAAAGGGATCCTCTTCCGGCTTCCATTGGGCGATGAAGTTCCAGAGCGACAGCAGATTATCCCTCAGGGTTTCAGCGTCTTCTTCTGAAACAGGAGAGGCAGGGTCTTCCTCGAAAATCACGGGCAGATACTCTCCAGGATCGGATTGATCCGGCGCGGCCACGCCTCCGTAAAAAAGGCCGTAGATTTCATGGAGCGTTCGGTCCGATCCGACCTTCGTGAGCGCCTCGCGCGTCAGGCTGTCGTCTGAGTAGCTCGTTAACGTATTTCCCATCAGTCCTATCCTCTCTCTCACGTCCCGCTGTTGTGGCGCCGTTGTTTCACCGTAGCACGTCATTATACGTCATTGGCGATACATTTGCAGGTGGGAAAACGTTCCAAGGACCACGCACGTCCGGGTATCTCTGAAGAGACCATGGGATTTACGATATGCGCCAGGGTCGGAGACTTATGGCAGCCGGGTCATGAACAGATGGGTATGAACATTATAGACCCTGAGAGGTTACCGTCCCCGTCGTTCTTCCGCGGCGAGGCGGACCAGCCGAAACATTCGCGTGGGCGCGCGAAGCTGATAGCTCGCGTTCAGTCCGCTCGGGTTCGGCAGGACCCAGAGCTTCGATGTGCCGAGGCGCTCCTCCCGGGGGCCGAAGCCGGCCTTCGGCTGCCCGAAGGCGATGCGAAATGCCTGAAGACCGAGGACCGCCACAATATGGGGACGATAGCGCTTGATCTTTGCCGCAAGGAGCCGGCCTCCCGCCAGCAGCTCTTCCTGGTCGAGCTCCGCTGCCGATGCGGTCGACCTGCTCACGATGTTCGTGATGCCGTATCCGCATGGTATCAGCTCCCGCTCTTCTTGCGGCGAAAGCTGCCTCTGGGTGAACCCCGCCTTGTAAAGAACAGGCCAGAAGCGGTTCCCCGGCCGGGCGAAATGATGCCCCACAGCGCCGGAATACAAGCCGGGATTGATGCCCACGAACAGGACCTTCAGCCGGGGAGCAATAATATCCGGGACCGTCTTTCCGTAGGCTGCCTGGAGATCGGCCTTCGAGGGTTTATCGGTCTTGACGGACATGGGCGATGATAGACTGTTCTTTTTCATTCTCTTCGGCTTTGGAGCAGGTTTGAGTCTTTCTTTCAATTCCCCATGCGAAAATTCAGGCAGGCGATTGAGTCCGAAGGTGGAGCATTTCGGACTGCCTGCACCCGGCGTTCACGAGTGCGTAGGAGCGAGTGCAGGGTGTCTGAGCCCGCAGGGTGGCAAGCCTGCGGCCAGCGTTTATGAGTGCAAAGCGCGAATGCAGGCTGTTTCCGAAATATGCTGAGGGCGATTCGATGATGGCTGTTTTCTTCATGGAGTAGAGTCTCTGGATCGTGCAGATGCAGACCCGGGCGGTTGTATCGAGCGTGTTCGACGTGAGGCGCTGGACGATGAACTCTTCGGTGAATTTAAAGTTATTGTAGGGCGAGAGGTACTGTTGGAATTCCTTCAAGGCCTGCCTGCCGAGATTGCCCCGGTCAACGAGGAACAGGACCCGCTTTGCCCCGCCGAACTTGATCAACCGGTACAGGAAGTTTATGGCTGTGAAGGTTTTGCCGCTGCCCGTCGCCATCTGGATGAGAGCGCGAGGGCGGTTCTCGGCAAGCGATCGTTCGAGGTTCTTGATCGCTACGATCTGCGCGGGCCAGAGGCCGGATTCAATAAGATGCGGCATCCGGTGCATGCGGTAGAGGAAGGTTTCGGGGCTGTACAGCTGCTGCCGCTCCGCTGCAAGACCGTAATCCGCGGGAATGCCGTCCTCCAGCCAGTATGCCAGCATTTCGGGACGATGGAAGGCGAATACATTCCGGGAACGCGGCTCGGGATCCAACCCGTTCGTGAAGCGTGTTTCCTTGCCTGTTGATTGATAGCAGAACGGGAGAGGCCGGAACCAGGCAGGAAGACTTTCAGGAAGGCCTTTGCTGTATCTATCCGACTGGACCTCGACGCCGGTGAGTGTTGTGCCTTCTTTCTTCGCTTCGATAACACCTGCTGCCTAGCCATCTATATATAGAAGGTAATCAGCAGTGCCGTACCCGGCCTTAAGCTCGAACTCGCGGATAGCCATGCCTTGTTTTGCGTACAGGTTGACCGCCTTCGCGTCCTGAACAGCCCAGCCTGCCTGTTCCAGCATCCGGTCGATCTGTTCACGTGCTATGCCTTCGGGGCCAAGGGACATGATGCCTTTCATCTTCCGATTTAAGATTGCCGATTCCCGATTTCAGATCTGCACATCGTCAATCGCAAATCATCAATCTCGGATCGTCACGCTCAAATCGTCAATCTCAAATCAACAACCGTAAATGAAGTTATAACAGCACGAGAATAGTACACTTACCCTGAAAAATCAAGCAAAGACCGAAGAGAACGGGATAATATCTGGCATCAGGGATTCCCTGAGTTTTCACTTCGAAAAACCTTAGATTAGATTCAGGCTGAAGGGTGAAGGACAGGTTACAGTCATCAGTCGATAGTCGGCGGTCGTTTAATAGAAGCGTTCGTGGTTCGGAGTTTAGGATCATAACAGTTCAGGTGCAAGAGCAAAAAAATGCCGGATGGCCTTGATGCGGCATCCGGCAGCGCTTCCCTTACCTTTTACGCGGCTTTCGCAACCTTGATCTTCCACTCTAAAGCAATCTCCTTGACGAAAGCGTCAAAGGCCCGGGACTTGTTGCCCAGGAGCTTCTCCGTCTTTTCGAGGTCCTCCTTCGAGGCGATCATCCCGTTGTCCTGGAAGAACCGGTACATGATGCGCATATCGGCGATCAAAAACTCCGGCATCATGCCTTTTGAACTCTCCGCCCAGGCTTCGATATCATCCCCGGCGTAGCGGACCTTTTGTCCCAAGTGCTTCGTGTAGATCCCGGCAATCCCTTCGCCGGTCAGGGTATCGGGTCCGTGGATATCATACGTCTCGTTCTCGTAACCGGGTTTCGTGAGCGCGTTGACCGCGCAGTCGGCGATGTCGCGTACATCGACCCGGTTCAGCCCTTTCGTGCCGAGTGGGCTGCGGGTAGACGCCGTGCTGCAGGATCGCGTCCTTCAGCCAGAGATCGTTCTGGAAGAAGTTGTTCGGCCGGAGAATCGTGTAAGGAGATCCCCGATTCCCGGATGGCCTTCTCCACCGGGAGCTTGCTCCGGAAGTGCGGTATTGTTTCCGACCCCGCGGGCATGGCAACCGACATATAGACGATCTTCCTGACCTTTGCCGCCTTTGCCGCGGACACGGCGTTCAGTCCTCCCGCGGTCTCGTTCGGCCCCACGGTATTCAGCAGGAACACGCTGTCGACGCTTTTGAATGCCTCCGGGAGCGTATCGGGAATGTCAAGATCGCCCCGGTACCCTTCCACGCCCGACGGCAGCTTTTTCAGTTTTTCCGGTGAATGGCTCATGACCCGCACCATGGCCCCCTGCTTCAGCAGGCCTGCTACGACCATGCTTCCTACCTTCCCTGTTCCACCTATGACCAGTGTTTTCATGGTGACCCTCCTATCGCAGCTCACCGGAAGTCTTCGTGAATTTCTTATGGGATTGTTGTCGAACTGGATGCGAAGATGCCTGTGTGAGAGAGATACTTAAAGCTTGGCACCGGCGGGGCGATATGTCAAGAAAGCCGGGAAAGATAGTGGCCTTTAGTACTGCCTTTCCGAATGGGAGGACAATTCAGAAGTAAGAAGGGTGAAGCAGGGCGCACGCGGCTTTTATTTTCCCTCGTCTTTTCCTCCTTTTCTGGTATAATGAACCAAACAAAAGGAGTCCTGATGCGTCTTCCCAAAGAAATGATCAAGCATATGGCCGATGCGATCGCCGAGAACCTGGAGAAAAAAGGCATCGTCGAGTATGAAGTGCCCAAGAGCGCGATCGCAGAGAAGATCGCGGAGGTGATTCTCGCGAACATGGCGGAGGAAGACAAGCTCAACAAGGACGTTGAGAAGCTTCTTTCCGCGCACGAGGCCGAGATCGCCAAGGAGAACATGGACTACCGCAAGGTGTTCGAGCTCACCAAGAATAAGCTGGCGAAGGAGAGAGGGTTTGTGTTGTAAGGGTGAAGTCTGAAGGGTGAAGTTTGAAGCGGAGTGCGGGATAAGATCAAAACCACGTCAAAAATAATTTAGGATTGAACCTATGCGATTGAGCGAAGACCGGATATCCCATGTTTCCCACCTGGTCCTGGACATGCTGGTCCGCAACCGGAACGTCGATCCGATCCAGCCTGAGGAAAAGCTCCTCCGCGAGATCAAGCACACCATTGCAGGCGAGCTCAAGTTCGAGGATGAGGCGGACGAAGCGGCGCGGCGCACCATCCAGTCGCTCTCGCGCAAGGTCCCCGAGGGCAGCCGGGAGTGGGACGTCCTCTACCGGAAATATTTCGAAGAAGAGCTCAACAGGAGAAAAAAGATTTGAAAAAAATCTTTCTCCCCGGCCTGGTCCTATACTGTATTTTGGCCGGCTGGGGACTGTTCCTCGGCCCAGGCTTGTCCAGCCCCTTTCTGTTTTACTGGATCGCCGGCTACCTTTTCCTCGTCTTTGCCGTCTCCTTTCACGCGCTGTTCGAAACTGAACGCCCGATTGTTTTCCCCTTCATCGTCCTGGGAGTCCTCCCGTTGAATTTTCTCGTCCAGGTCTCCGGAGGGGTCCATTCATCCCTCTGGCCGGTCTACTTTCTGTTCGCCGTTCTGGTCGCGGCCCTTTCCCCGCCCCGCCGGACCTACGCGACGATCGGGCTCATTCTCGGCATCGAGAGCTGCAACCTGTTCTTCTCCGGCCAGGGGAAATTGGAGAAATGGCCGTTCTACGCCGGCTTCGCGCTGTCCCTCATCGGCGTATCGATCGCCATATCGCACATCGTGCGCCGCACCCGCCGGGAGGCGGACCGGTTCAAGGACGCCCATGAGCGGCTGCTCGCCCGCGCGAACGCCGTCGACCCCCTTGCCGGCCGGTCGCAGCTCGCGATGCTGACGACCGAGGCCCGGCAGGCCTCGAATGTCAATGCGGCGATACAGCGCGAGGACGCCTTTGCCGGGCTCATAGACATGATCTACGAATTCGTGCCCGCCCATACCTATGCCCTGTTCTTGAAGGAAACCAGGGAGGAGGGCAGCGTATTCACGCTCAGGGCGAAGCGAAGCGATGACGACGGCCGCTACACGGCCCCCATCGGGACGATCCTGGACCCCGAGAACGATCACGGCCCCATCATCGGCTGCGCTCGCGACAACCAGCCCCGTTACCTTTCCAACATGGAACACACTCCCGGGAACCTCGGATATTACACGCAGCCGGTCGCCATAAAATCCCTTCTCACCATGCCGATCATCAGCCATGAGGAAACCGCGGGAGTGCTGGCGGTGGACAGCCTTGAGGACGGCGCGTTTTCCCTTGAGACCCAGGACATGCTCTCCCGCTTTGCGCCGTTCTTCATCCAGATCATCGACAAGATCCGGGTGTCCCAGGAGCTGGACATCAGGGCGAGCACCTTCGCCGGCCTGCACAAGCTGAGCGCGGTACTGGGCAGCAGCCTTGAGCTCGACAACATCCTGGAACGCCTGGCAAGGGAAATGAACGTCCTCGTCCCCTACGACTTTTGCGTCTTTGCGCAATACGACGACCGGGACCGGACCGTTGCAATTGCCCACCAGTCCGGCGCGGTGACGTTCACCAGTCCCGGCCCTTCCTTGCTCGGCAAGATCACGTCCGTTGTGAAACCGGCGGGGAGCGATGGGGCCGGCGCGGAGCAGGACAAGCGTTTCCCTGTCGAGCAGGGCACGCTCCTGAACCAGATGCTGAACCAGTGGGAGCAGGACCAAGTTGCGCCCTACCACTTTTTCGACCTTGGTGAGCGCAAAGTGAACGGGCTGTTCAATACCACGACGGGCTTGAGCCGTCAGCTGCGGTCCCTCTCCTGCTGGCCCCTCGTCACCGGCGAGAAGTTCATCGGCGTTTTTTTCCTCGGGTCCCTCCGGCCGAACGCCTTTTCCGAATACCACCGTTATTTCCTCGATACGCTGATGAACCAGGTTGCGGTCGTGATGGACAATGTCATCCTTCATCAACAGGTGCAGAACATGGCCCTCACCGACGGGCTCACCGGCCTCTTGAACCACCGGACCTTCATGGACAAGCTCGACCTGGAATTCAAACGGCTCGACCGTAACGAGGAGCGGCACTTTTCCCTTCTCCTCCTCGACATAGATTTTTTCAAACAGGTCAACGACGACCACGGCCACCCCGTCGGGGATGTGGCGCTCAAAACCATTGCCGGCGTCATCCGGGAGATGGCGCGCGGGATAGATTTCGTGGCGCGCTACGGCGGCGAGGAGTTTGCCGTGGGAATGGTCGGCGCAGACAGCGCAGGCGCCCAAAAAATGGCCGAGCGCATCAGGAAGGCCGTTGAAAATGCGGCCATTACCGCGGGGAAAGTAGTTTTAAAACGGACCCTGAGCATCGGCGTTGCTTTCTACTATCCGGGGTGCGCGAAAAAAGAGACCCTCATCGACCAGGCGGACCGGGCCCTCTACCAGGCGAAGCAGGCGGGAAGGAACAGGGTCTGTGTCTATCATGAAACCCGCGGCGCGGAGGCAACGGGTGCGCGGCCGCAGGAAAAGCGGTAGTTCCCGGCCCACGGCTGAAACTTTTCACCGCGGAGACGCGGAGAAGTCACAATACTTAGACCCATTATCGTACCATCTCGCTGGGAATCGCGAGACGGGAATCAAGGGTAATGCTTAGACCCGTTTTCGTACCATCTCGCCGAAAATCGCGAGACGGGAATCAAGGGTAATGCTTAGACCCGTTTTCGTACCATCTCGCCGAAAATCGCGAGACGGGAATCAAGGGTAATGCTTAGACCCGTTTTCGTACCATCTCGCCGAAAATCGCGAGACGGGAATCAAGGGTCTCAATGGCAAATTTATTTTTTTTACGAGATCGCCATGTTTTTTAAACCTTTTTTAAAATCCGGTGTCTTAATTATCATGACAAGGTCTCTCCATGGATGAAGACCTTGACCTCATCGCGAGGGCCACGGCAGGCGAGCGGGCGGCATTCGACGAACTGGTCATAAAATACCAGAAGCCTCTCTACTCCCTGCTTTACCGAATGGTGAGCAGCCGCGAAGACGCCGCGGACCTCCTCCAGAACGCCTTTGTCAAGGCCTTCACCGGCTTGGGCTCCTTCGAGCGGCGGTCGAGCTTCAAGACCTGGCTCTACCAGATTGCGATCAATCTCGCGAAGAACGTATATCGCGACCGCTCGCGGGCCGAATACGTGCAGATCGAGAACGTGGTCATCGGGAGAAACCCGCGGACGGTCGAAACGTTGATCGTGAAAGAGAACAGGATGCTGCTCAGGCAGGCGCTCTCGGGGCTCCCGGAAAAACAGCGGATCACGCTCCTGCTCAGGATCCAGGAGGACAAAAAGTTCGAGGAAATTGCCGGTATCATGAAATGCTCGGTCGGCACTGCCAAGGCGAACTACCACCACGCGGTACAGAAGCTGAAGGGCATCATGGGGGAAAAAGAGAGGCCGCAACAGAAGTCTGAAGGTATTCATTCAACCTGATGCCGGGGTATTCACATGCTTTGCAAAAATAATGACATAAAAGACCTGCTCCCGGCGTATGTCGCCGATGCGCTCGAAGAAGCGGACAGTGCCCGGGTAAGGGAGCATCTCATTGCCTGCGCGGACTGCGCGCAGGAAGCAGCGCTGCTCCGCATGATGGCGGACGAGCCCGTTCCCGATCCCGGCGAGGCCTTCTGGGCCGGGATGCCGGAGCGCGTGTATCGCGCTGTCCAACAGAAGGAAAAGAGGCGTCCGCGGCTGCCTCTTCATGAACTGCTGCGGCGGGTGGCCCTTCCGCGTTGGGCCTGGGCCGCAGCCGCTGCGGGGATCGTTTTCGCGGTCTCCTGGCTCCTCATGCATCCGTCTTTGCAGGAGACGACCGCGCCTGCGCTTCCCGGGGAGGAATATGCCTCCGAGGATGTTTCCCCCCGCGATCCTGTTCTCAGGCATACCTCCGTGACCATCGCCGAATTGACGCCTTCGGAGCTCGATGCAGCGGACGCCTGGACGGCCGCGGAACTGTCCTCCCTTGCGCGTGAGGCCGGGGCGAACGCAGCGGATATTTTCGATACCGATCCCAATGAGGAACTGGCTGAATTAAATGCTCGTGAAGTTGAGCGGTTGTCCACGATGTTAAAAGAACTGGATAATGGCTGAAAAGGAAACCCGGAGGACACGGAAGGATCCCCGATCAAAGCATGAACACGGTATTTTGATTTTCCAATGAGATACTGTGCGCTGTGGTTAATGGCAAAAGATCGACACTACGAAGAACCGGATGAGGAGGGATGACCATGAAACGCGTGCGTTTAACGATCATGGCGGCAGCGTTGATCGTGGCGGGAGCGACGGTCCATGCCCAGCAAGGGCCGGGACAAACGGGCGGTCAATACCGGAACGAGCCGGGCTTTGACGACGCTCAGGGCCGGGGTGAACCGGACGCCGGGAAACGGGAAGAGGTCAGAAAAAAGATAGAAACCGTCAGGATGTGGAGACTTACGGAAGAGCTCAAGCTCGACGAGAAGACCGGCGCCAAGCTTGCATCTTTTTTGAGCGCAATGGACGAGAAACGCCGCGGACTCATGCATGAGCGCATGGAGACCATGAGGGACCTCCGGGCCGTATTGAAGACGGGAAAACCGGACGAAAAGAAATTAAAATCCCATCTCGACAAGCTCGAGAAGGTCCGCCGGGACATGGTGGAGCTCGAGGGAAAAGAGACCGGCGGGGTCAAGGACATACTCTCGGTCGAGCAGCAGGCCCGCTATGTGATTTTCCAGCAGGAGTTCAGACGCGAGCTGCGCGGCATGATCGCCGGAGCGCGCGGTCCCGGCAACCGGACGGGCGCAGGCCCGGGAGCGGGCAACGGACCGGAACGGAAGTAAGAAGTAAACCCTGTGCCGGGTAGCTCTGACGCGAAGGGGTTGTGCAAAAAAGAAAAGGATCGTGAACTTTAGAGAAACGTTCTGGGCTCCAGGTCCTTGTTTTTTTTGGGCAGCAATACTTTGAGTATTATTGTCACCTTTCTTGCGTGCCCAAGAAAGGTGCCCCAAAGAAGGGCACCCGACAAAAAATTTTTACCGGCGTGCCCGGTCGTCCTCGGTACATTTCGGAAACAGCCTGCATTCGCGCGTTGCACTCATAAACGCTGGCCGCAGGCTTGCCAACCTGCGGGCTTCGGACGCCCTGCATTCGCGTAAACACTCATAAGCATAAGCGCTGGGTGCAGGCATCCGAAATGCTTCACCCTCGGACTCGGTCGCCCGCCTGAAATTTTCGTATGGGGTAAGGCAGGTCCCCGATACAAGGAAAAACATTATAAATCCAAATACAAGGATGAACTGAGAATAACTTCCGCCGGCATTCCTGGTGTTGACAAACCTCCCTTCAAACACGTATAATCCCCTACCGTTCTCAAGAAAGGCGCCACCGGAATGCATCGAATCGTAAAAAAATACTCGAATTTTCTCAACAAGACCAGCGAACAGTTCCGCAAGGCCTCTAAAAAGCACGGGGTACAGTGCAAGCGCGGCTGTTATGAGTGCTGTTCCGTCGGGTTCTTCGACATTACGCTCCTCGACGCGCTCCACCTGCGCGCCGCGCTGAAGCGGGTCCCCGCCCGGGTCCGTGAACGGGTGATCGCGAAGGCCAATGAGCAGCTCGACGTCCTCGAAAAGAAAAAGGCCTTTTCGCGGAAAGACCCGCTCTTGAAAACGCTGCCCTCCATCGACGCCATTTCACGCCGGTCCGCGAAGATGTCCTGCCCCGCCCTTGGCGAGAAAGGCGCATGCCTCATCTACGACCAGCGACCGCACATTTGCCGCATTTTCGGCCCGACCATACGCGGCCCGCGGCGCGCGGTCCGGCTGGAAGGCTGCGGCTACTTCAAAAAAGACATCCCCGAGGAAGACTACCCGATCCTGGACCATTACGAGGAAGAGAAGGCAATGCAGCTTGCCATGTTCAAGAAGGCGGGCCGCAAGCGCATCCGCGAAGTGGACACCATTATTCCCGCGGCCCTGACGCTGGATTTGAAGAAGTGGCTGTGAACAAACCGGTAGACAGTAAACAGCAGGTAGTAGTCAGATACAAAACAAAAAACCCGCAAGCATAGGGGTCGATCATTTACCTGCCGGCTGTCTACTGTCTACTGATTAGTATGGAAATCATCAGCAAAAAGACCGTTTGGAAAGGCAATTTCATGAGCGCCGTGGAAATCACCTACCGCGACGCCAAGGGTGTCGTGCGCACGTGGGAGGCGCTTGAGCGCTTGGGGATCGGCGGCATCGTGGTCATGGTCGCGGTCACACCCTCCGGGGATGTTATCCTCGAACGGCAATTCCGGCCTCCGGTGGGTCGCGACGTTATCGAACTGCCCGCAGGCCTGGTCGAGTCCGATGAAACCATGGAAGTTGCGGCAAAACGGGAGCTGATCGAGGAGACCGGCTGGTCGGCAGGTAAACTCGAGTTCCTTGCCGAAGGCCCCATTTCAACAGGAGCTTCGACCGAGGCGCTCAGGGCCTATCTGTGCACGGACCTCAAGCGGGTGGGGAAAAACGGCGGAGACGACAATGAGATCATCGAGGTGATCGAGGTCCCGCTGCAGAGCGCCCAGGAATATCTCCAGGACCGGCAGAAACAGGGCCTGCTGGTGGACCTGAAGGTGTTCGGGCTGGTTGAGCTGGCGAGAAAAAAACTGGGGATGTAACTCCCGACCCGGACAAACCGGAGCCGAAAAAGCGAAGCCAACGGCGTCTCTCGCAAAGGCGCAAAGGTCGCAAAGAAGATCTTGAGTCAAAATTAATTTTTTGGTTTAAAACCAAAAGCACGTGGCCTTGGATTTTCTTGGCGTTCTTTGCGAGCTTTGCGCCTTTGCGAGAAATACTCTTGCCTTGGGTTTTTACACCGCCAGCGCCTTCCCCGCCTCGTAAGCCTCGCGGAGCGCCGCGGGGGCATCCTTGATCTCGCCTTTTTTGTCCACTGAACCGTACTCGAGCGTCGCGTGCTCCTGCACGTTCACGGTCCTGAAAAAAGCCCGCGCCGTCGCCTCGGCGCACTCGAACCCCTTGTTCTTCGCGTCCCGTTTCATGCCGCCGACCAGGATGAGGAGCCCCTTG
This sequence comes from Nitrospirota bacterium, assembly GCA_963790205.1. Taxonomy (GTDB): domain Bacteria; phylum Nitrospirota; class UBA9217; order UBA9217; family UBA9217; genus CAWBNQ01. The sequence goes on along the minus strand of CAWBNQ010000008.1, from coordinate 79,244 downwards.
CGCCCGGCCGGTCCCGGAGGCACCGGCTTCTTATGCACGTACTTCTCGGACCAGAAAGCCTGGCAGCGGTCGATCATGATCTTGGTCTGTGCGCTCACGCTGAAAAAAAATATCGGCGAGGCGACGATGATCCGGTCCGCGGAACGGATCGCGCCGTGGATTGCCTGCATGTCGTCCTGGATCACGCAGCGGCCGGTGTCGTCGCAGCCGCCGCAGTTCTGGCACGGCCTGAGGTTCAAGGCGTTCAGATTGAAGACCGTCAGGTCCGCGCCCTGCTCCTTCGCGCCCCGCATTGCCTCCTCGAGCAGGATCTGCGTGTTGCCTCCCTTCCTCGGGCTGCCATTGAACGCAATAATATTCACCCTGTCCTCCGCGCTGGTTCGGCATACGCCATTGGATCTAATACAAACGAAATAATAAATTGTTACATTCCTACGGAATCCCCTTCTCCCTACCCGCTTCCCGCTGGGGAGAGGACAAAGGCGAGGGGCAACAGCTGCATTGTAATAGCAGCAAAATATCCGCAAAAACATGCTCTGTCAAGTGTTATAATGAAACGGAGCGATTGCTTGCTGTTGAAATAGCCGTCCGTTTCTGTTATCTTTTATCGGAGACCCGCTTCACGGTCATTATTGTCCTCACCTTCAGTCAAGGAGGAGTATGAACAACCTGCACGAGTTTATTGCCGAGCCCATGATCGCCTATTTTTCCATGGAGATCGGCGTTAAGAACGACATTCCTACTTACAGCGGCGGTCTCGGCATTCTGGCCGGCGACACCATCAAGTCGGCCGCCGATCTGGAACTCCCGCTTGTCGCCGTAACGCTCATCACGCGCAAGGGGTACTTTACCCAGGAACTCGACAGCCTGGGATGGCAGCGGGAAAAACCCGTGGTCTGGGACCCGGCGAAATATATGACCCTCCTGTCCGAAAAAGTCAGGGTCCAGATCGAGGGCCGCGACGTCTACATCCAGGCCTGGGTCTACATTGTCATCAGCCCGACGGGCGGAAAGGTCCCCATCTTCTTCCTGGATACCGACCTTCCGGAGAACACGCCCGAGGACCGGGGCCTGACCGATTATCTCTACGGCGGGGACAGCGCATACCGGATCAAGCAGGAGGTCGTCCTCGGCATGGGCGGCGTACGCATGCTCCAAGCGCTCGATTTTCACATCAAAAAATATCACATGAACGAGGGACATGCCAGTTTCCTGGCCCTCGAGCTGCTCCTCAAGTTCAAGCGCGATATCGAGAGCGTGTGGGACGAGCGCTCGGTCTGGGACATTACGAGGGTGAGAGAGCTCTGCGTGTTCACCACCCATACCCCGGTCGAGGCGGGCCATGATAAGTTTCCCTATCCCCTCGTCAAGCAGGTGCTCGGGGAGATCATTCCCTTCGACGTGCTCAGGGACATTGCAGGCAAGGACAGCCTCAACATGACGCTCCTCGCCCTCAACCTGAGCAACTATATAAACGGCGTCGCGAAAAAGCACGGGGAAGTGTCGCAGCACATGTTTCCCGGCTACCATATCCACGCCATCACGAACGGCGTGCACACCTTCACCTGGACCTGCGAAGACATGGCGAAGCTGTTCGACAAGTATATTCCCGGATGGGCGAACGAGCCCGAGCTTTTCGTGCGGTCCGGCAACATCCCCGAACTCGAGCTGTGGGAGGCGCACCGGGAGGCGAAGCGAAAGCTGCTTACCTACGTCGGCCAGACCACGGGGGTGGTCATGGACCCCAATGTCCTCACCCTGGGGTTCGCGCGGCGGGCAACGGCCTACAAGCGGCCCCACCTGCTCTTCCATGATGTCGAGCGGCTCCTGAAGATCGGCGAAAAAGGGAAGCTCCAGGTCGTCTACGCCGGAAAAGCGCATCCCCACGACGACAACGGAAAGCGGCTCATCCAGGGGATCCATGCCTACCAGGACAAGCTCAAGGGAAAGATCGAGATCGCCTTCCTGCCCGGCTACGACATGGACATCGCGCTCAAGCTCGTTTCGGGCGTGGACATATGGCTCAACACGCCGCTCCGGCCGCTCGAGGCGTCGGGGACGAGCGGCATGAAGGCCGCGCACAACGGCGTGATGAATTTCAGCGTGCTCGACGGGTGGTGGATCGAGGGGCACATTGAAGGCTTTACGGGATGGTCCATCGGCGCCAGGCCGACCGAAACGTCGGAGCCGGGTGCGGCGGACGCCGAAGACGCGGCGGACCTGTACTACAAGCTTGAGAACCTGATCATCCCCAAATATTATGATCCCAACAAGAGCGGCTGGAGCCGCATGATGAGGAACGCCATCAGCAAGAACGCCTACTATTTCAACAGCCACCGCATGATGCGCCGGTATGTGACGGAAGCATACATCAGATGATTCTACCCAAAATGGAAACACTGTTTCACCGGTGGCGGGCTTTTGGTCCCGGATGGCGCGAAAGGTCCTGGGTTTCAAATGGTCGAATTGAAGAACAACAACCTGCTCATTGTCGATGACGATCCCTATGTCCTCGAGTCCCTGTCATCGTTGCTTACGGAATTCGGCTATACCGTAAGCGCCTGCCGGAACGGCCGCGATGCGCTCGACAAGATAAAGGAGCTCGGCTTCGACGTCGTACTGACCGACATAAACATGCCGGAGGTCACCGGCATGGAACTCCTGCGCCACATCCACCTCATCGATCCGCAGCTCCCCGTCATTCTCCTCACGGCCTTTGCCGAGCTTGATGTGGCGGTCGACGCCATCAAACGAGGCGCCTTCGACTTCATAACAAAACCGTACAATCCCGAATATCTGGTCCACGCGGTGGACAAGGCGGTGAAGTATACAAAGCTCATCGAAATGGAAAAAAACTATAAGTCCATGCTCGAAGAAACCGTCAGGAAGAGGACACAGGAACTGGGCGATGCGCTGCAGTTGGTCAAGAACATCGCCAGGGAAGTTACCACCCGTTTGACCGCCGCTGCGGAATACCGGGACACTGATACGGGCGCCCACATCTCCCGGATCGGGCTCTATTCGAACAAGATCGCCGAGGCATTGGGCCTGTCCGCGGACTTTATAGAGACCCTGACCTTCGCGAGCGCCATGCACGACATCGGGAAGATAGGGATCCCCGACAATATCCTGTTGAAACCGGCCCCGCTGACGCGGCAGGAGTTCGAAATCATGAAGACCCACACGACCATGGGTGAGAAGATACTCGCCGGATCGACCTATCCCACCATTCAAATGGCCGCCTCCATCGCGCTCAACCATCACGAACGGTGGGACAGCACCGGCTACCCGCGCGGGCTCAAGAAAGATAAAACCCCCATCGAAGGCAGGATCGTCATGCTTGCCGACCAGTACGACGCCCTGCGGAGCAAAAGGCCGTACAAGCCGGCGCTCGACCATGAAAAGACCGTTAAGACGATAACCGTGGGCGACGGGCGCACCCTGCCGGGACACTTCGATCCCGCGGTATTGAAGGCGTTTATTGAGATCGCCCCGGTGTTCGATCAGATTTATAACACCCACGAAGATTCATAGCGTTCGCGCTGCCGCATCATGCGCATCAAGAACAGCGCGCAGGAACGCTCACGACCCACCCGGCTGTTGTTCCCGCTTTTAAACGCCGCTTGCTTTCTTTCCTCATTTATATTATATTTTCGCATGCACAGGAAGATCAAGACGGTTCAGGAACTCCTTCCCCTCCTTGCCATTCTCCGGGCGGCAGGCAGGAAAATCGTCTTCACGAACGGCTGCTTTGACTTGATCCATGCCGGCCACACGCGCTATCTGGCACAGGCAAAATCCTTCGGGGACGTGCTCGTGGTCGCCGTTAACAGCGACGCATCGGTCCGCGTGATCAAAGGCAAAAAAAGGCCGATCAACGCCGAGGCAGACCGCATGGAAACCCTGGCCGCTCTGGAAGCCGTGGATTTCGTCACGCTCTTTGGGGAACCCGACCCTTACCGTGTCATTTCGGAACTCCAGCCGGATGTCCTGGTCAAGGGCGGCGACTGGCCCGTTGAAAAGATCATCGGGAGAGACGTTGTCGAAGCCCGGGGCGGAAAAGTAGTGAATGTGCCTTACGTGGAAGGCGCGTCCACGACGGGAATTATCGAGAAAATCATCAAGCAATGCCGGTGAAGCAACTGCATATCCCCTTTCGACAATCAGTCTGCTCCCATTGTCACCGCCCCCTCAGGAATATTCCGCCAAGAAATACTGTATGGAATCCCGATTTTATGATATAGTCATCTTCGAGGACCACTTTTCATTCCAACACCCGATGCGACGAAGAGGGCCGTAGTCAACAGGGATATCGCGAGGAGGATGGAGCAATGAATGTATCCGAAATCATCAAGCAGGCGCTCGAAAAAAAAGGCCTGCGGAACCTGAAGGACGCATCGAAGCATCTCGAAATAAGCCCTGAACTTCTGCGGGTTACCCTCAATAAAGGACACATCCCGAAGGACAATACCCTTATTCTCATGGCGAACAAGCTGAAGCTGGACAAGTCGCTGTTGGTCCTTGCCGCCCACCGGGAGAAAGTGCCTGTTGACGTGAAGGGTTTTTTCCTTTCTCCCTCGCCGTCGAAATTCGGAAGCGGAAAACGGAAATACCCCCTTTCCGCCGAGCAATGCGCCTATTTATCCAAGATCATGACGAACGACGAGATACAGCTGGTAAGAAAGTTTCGGCAGGTTTCAGGAGAGGCGAAGATTCAGATCCTCGGTTATGTCGATTACCTGTATGCATCAAAGAAGAGCGGGTGATTGCGCGTCCCCCGCAAGACCGGCATTGCGGAGACCAACCCATATCGCATTCGAAGCCAGGCACATTGGTGATCAGCGTTCCTCGGAATATTTTTTTGCCGCCCCACGGCCTGTTAGCGACACGCAAAAACAGAAGCGATGCCCTCATGGTTTTTTGTTACCGGTTGATGAAGGAGAAATGCACGTGAAAAATCCGTTCGTTCGTCTGCTGCTGTTGACGGTATTTTTTGTAGGATCAAGCGCCCTTCCGCTGTACGAAAAACCATATGCGTACGCGGCCGGCGAACCGGTAGCGGACCAGGTTGCCCATCTTCTCATCGGGGAGTCCTCCCACGGGAAGATAAAAGTCGTTATTTTTGATTTCAGCGTTTCGTCCGTGGATACTGAAAAAAAATTATCGGAAGACGAATTAAAAGACAGGGGGGCCCGGTTCACGGAAGAGTTCACCGCGAACGTCATGAGGAAGATTGACGATTCGGGAAAACGGGACACTATCGCCATCATTGATCCCGGCAGGCTGGATGATATCCTGCGCGAAAAGAACCTGCCCGCGCAAGCTCTCTCAGAGCGGACCGCCGCCGAGATCGGCCGCATCACGGGGATGGACGTGATCGTGACCGGGAAAGCGTTTGTATCCGGCAACGCCGTAACCGCATTGGTCAAAGTGGTCAGGGTCAAAGACGGTGAAATCCTCGGCATTGCCAGACAAGACAGGCAGGAGAAACCGGCCGCCGGCGTCACTCATGCGCCGATTACTCTTATCGATGCCGTTGAAAAGATAAAAATAGGCGATTGGAAAGCCTTTCCCCTGCGCCTGGCCTCCGGCGGCGCTCTCAGCCTGGTTATGAGCGTCGTTCACGGCAACCCCATTGACGCATGTGTGATACCGAGCTCGGAATTGGAAAATTTCAAGCAGCAAAAAGAGTTCCAAAAGGCCGCTGATTTTATGGTCACGAAAAGCAAGAACTACCGACACTCGGCGGATATCAGCGGCGGTGATTATTATCTCATACTTCGTGACAGCTCATCGGGCGTGTTCTCCACGCGAACCAGCGATATTAAGATAACGGTCCAACTGGAACCAACCTATTAAACCGGTGAAAGCGGGCGCAGACGCCTGGTCAACGGACCGGACAAACCGCACGTCGGGGCAGAAACAAGACCTGGGTATGCAGCGGGGAGCGCGGACACTATCGTCGCTGAGAATATCCGGCGTAATCATCAGAGCATGTTCCCTCAAGGCATGATATACGCTTTCGCCCCGGCCTCGACTGCATAAAAAACGGACCGGAGGTCTTTTTTCGAAAGCAAAAAACGCGGAATTCCCGCCGGAAGCCGGGTAGCCTGAACGTGTTTGCCCTGCAGGACCAGGGATGGGTCGAAGATCAGCAGATTCCCGGTTTTTGGCCCCTCGCTCTTTTTCGTAAGCGTGAACGCCCCCCGTTTCAGCATGCCGATACGGCCCGCTGAAGTAAAATGAAAATCCTTGAGTATCCGGTTCTTGTACTTCAATTGCCCGGTGCGCGCCGTGATATCGATGACCAGGTACTTGGAGTCGGAGGCGTACATCATCTTCTGAAAGAGCAGGTAATCCTGCTCTTGATTGAGCGTCGCGATCCTGGCGTTCAGCTGTTTTCGCTGTTCCAGGAGCTTTGCCTGCTCGTCCGCTCCCGGTCCGCCGTTGTCCGCGCCCATAAGAAACAGCGAGGCGGCAAGAAGCAAGATCACCCGTCGATAGTCCATAAAACACCGCGCGCCTTTCCCCCGGTCAGAGCTTGAGCACAGACAATCTGGTTCCGGACTTCGTTATTCGGCCCTCAATCGCCCGGCCTTTATCCCCGCGATGATGAATCTCCGGCAAAGCAAGCTCCGCGCTAATAAATGTACACCTTGGTGCCGATCTGAACGGACTTGTACAGTATCTCGAGGTTTTTGTCGCCCACGGATATGCACCCGTGGGTAAAGTGGGTCCCCAGAAGGCTGGTCCACTTGGTCCCGTGTATTTTGTAGCCGTTCCCGAGGATGAGAGCGTATTTGCCCAGCACCCCCCGCACGATCCTGTCCGGGTCATGCTCGGGCGGCACGGGCATGTTCTCTTCCACGTAGGACCAGTCCGGCCTGATCCAGGCTGGGTTCCGCTCCTTGCCGAGGACCGTAAGGGATCCGGTGGGGCTCTCGAAATACCAGTCCCTGCCCGTCTCGGATTCCACGGACTGCCGGCTTCCCGTTCCGACGATTGCCGTGAGCAGGATTGCGCCTCCCTGTCTCATCGTAAGCCGGTTGTTTTCCGTGTCAACGACCAGGTAGAGCTTGTCATCGTCAGCGTCCTTGAGCATGTTTCTGAGCCCCTGGTTCTCTTCCTCAAGCTGGGCAGCCTCCTGCTCCAGGGTCTGGACCTCTGCGCGGAGCCCCTCGATCGAAGAGGGGACGGGATCAGTCCCGGCCCAGCATACTGAATATGACCAGAGCAGGAAGGTCAAAACAACAGCGATGCCGGTCGCCGTGCTGAGGCCTTTGTGTCTTTCACTCCGCATCCCGCACTCCGCATTCCGCAACATGACGCCCCTCACCTTTAATCCCTTCCTATGCGAACCTTCACTTGCCCCCTCAGGGGAGAGGGCGGGGTGAGGGGTGGTTCCTCATTGAGAAATATCTTTCCCGGGTTCAGTATGTTGTTCGGATCGAGCGTACCCTTTATTTTTTTCATCACGCCGAGCGCGACATCTCCCAGTTCCATCGGGAGGTAGCGGGCCTTGGACAGGCCGATGCCGTGCTCTCCCGAGATGCTTCCGCCCAGGCGCAGGGTCGCCTCAAAAAGCTCTTTTACCGCGATTTCGGCGCGCTCCGCCCCGGCTTCGTCGATCATGATGTTCGTATGAATGTTGCCGTCCCCGGCATGGCCGAAATTCACGATCAGGAGGTCATGACGCTTTGCTATCTCATCGATGGCCCGCAGGATGTCGGGGATCTTGCTTCGCGGCACCACGATGTCTTCATTCACTTTTTTCGGCTTTATGGTGTACAGTGCCGGGGAGATCGCCCGCCGCGCCTTCCATATCTGTTCCCGTTCAACGTCGGTCTCCGCCCTCGTAACCCGCATCGCTCCGGCCCGGGTCATGAGCTCTTCCACGCGCCCGATGTCGCGCGCCGTTGACTCAATCGGCCCGTCTACTTCTACAATGAGCATTGCCGCGGCGCCGCCTGACAGGTCCTGCTTAAGATAACGCTCGACGGCGCGGAGAGCGGCCTGGTCCACGAGTTCGAGAGCGCGGGGAAGGATACGGCCCGCGATGATGCTCGATGCCGCGACCGCGGCGTTCTCGACGGACCTGAAAAAAGCGGAGAGCGTACGCACGCTTTCGGGCAGGGGAAGGAGCTTGACGATGATCTTGGTCGCGATGCCGAGGGTGCCCTCGGACCCTACCATGAGCCTGGTGAGGTCGTAGCCCGCAACGCTTTTAGCGGTCCGTGCGCCCGTGCGGATGACCTCGCCGGTAGGCAGCACGACTTCAAGGCCCAATACATAGTCCTTGGTGACGCCGTATTTCACGGCGCGAAGGCCGCCCGCGCACTCGGCCACGTTCCCGCCCATAGTGCAGAACTGATGGCTGGCCGGGTCCGGCGGGTAGAACAGCCCGCGGGATTCTACCTCCCGTTGCAAATCGCCGGTCACGACACCCGGCTCGACCACGGCAAGGAGATCGTCCTCGTCGATCTCGAGGATATGGTTCATGCGCTCGAAGGAGAGGACAACGCCGCCTTGGACCGGGACCGAACCGCCCGACATGCCGGTCCCTGCTCCGCGCGGTATCACGGGGAACCGTTCGCGGTTCGCAAGGATGAGTATCCTTGACACTTCTTCGGTAGCGGCCGGGCGCGCCACGGCCCACGGGAGGGACTCCCGCTGCGTGGCATCGTAGGAATAGACGACAAGTTCTTCGGGCGCAGTGAACAGGTTGTCGGGACCGACGATCGTTTTCAGTTCTTTGACAACGGACGGCTTAAGCATACACGCGATAGTCCATATCAGGGAAAATATTGTCCTTGTATTCTATATCCCCGAGCCATCCTTCGTCAATGCTATTTCTTTTAATATCGTCGTAGAGTCTTGTGAAGCGGAGTACGTGGTCCCTGGTCCGTTTGACGGCGTATTCGACGTGACTGCCGGTCTTGAGGATGAAGGCCCAGTCCGAGCTCTGCGCCAGGAGCAGTTCCCGCGCCGCCTGGTTCAGCGCCCGCAGAAGAATCCCCTCGGCATGAGGGAAAGAGCCGGCAAGCTCGACCATTCGGTCAGCGGCTTTGTGCAGGTGGCGGTAGATCCAGTCGTTCGAACCGTCGAGCCATACCTCCGAATACCCCTTGTAGCCCCAGCTCGACAGGGACGGGTTCGAGACCTGGCATGTGGGGTTCTCGGCGAGGTATTCCGTCGGCGTGATAAGGCGGACGGTCTTTTGGTCATACGCGATCTTTCGGATGAGAAAGTTGATCCAGTCCGGCCCTTCGAACCACCAGTGGCCGTAGAGCTCGGCGTCATAGGGAGCAACGATGATCGGCTTCCGGTCGTTGAAGATGCCGGCAAGCCACTCGACCTGCTTCTCCCGGTTGAAGAGAAAGTTGCCCGCGTGAGCGGCCGCCCGGTCGAGCGCCCACTGCCGGATGTAGGGGTCCTTGTGGTCCGTCGTGCCCGTGATCTTGTAATACTTGACCCCCAGGTTCACGCGCACGCCGTCGGGATGGAGATACGGCTTGACATACTCGTAGTCCAGGTCAAATCCGACATCACGGTAGAATTCTCGGTAGTTGTAATCGCCGGGGTAGCCCTCGACCGAGCTCCAGACCTGTTTTGAAGACTCGAGGTCCCGGCCGAAAGCGGCGACACCGGACTTGCAGTAGATCGGCGCGTAAACGCCGTATTTCGGCCGGGGCGAAGCGTGGAACACGCCGTGGGAGTCCGTAAAAAAGTAGCGGATGCCGGCCTCGTGCAGGATCTCGTCGAGCCCTTCGTAATAACCGCACTCCGGCAGCCAGATCCCCTTCGGCGCCCTGCCGAGGTGCTTCGTGTGCTGTTCGACGGCAACCATGATCTGAGCGCGGACGGCCTTCTGGTTCAGCATCAGGGGCAGGAACCCGTGCGTGGCGCCGCAGGTGATGATCTCCACCTTTCCCAGGTCCTGGAATTTTTTGAAGGCGGCCACGAGGTTGCGGCCGTACTTTTCCTCGAACACGGCGAGGGCGTTCCTGAACAGGTTGAGGTACATGTGCGCGATGGGGTTGAACTCGGGCTGGTTCGCGGTCCTCGTTACTTCCTTTTCCGCCAGCTCGATCAGCTTCGTGATATGCCGGACGTAGCGCTGCTGCAGCAGGGGGTCCGTGAGCATGGCGATGAGCGTCGGGGTGAGGCTCATGGTGACGCGGAAGTCCACGCCGTCGTTCACGAGCCCGTCGAACACGTTGATGATCGGGATGTAGGTCTCGGTAATCGCCTCGTACAGCCAGTCTTCCTCCAGGAACCGGTCGTGTTCCGGATGCCGTACAAAGGGCAAATGACTGTGGAACACCAGCGCGAGGTAGCCTTTTTCCATGTGTCTTTTCATTCCTCCGGGCTTCACGGCGGCTGCGGGCTTCACGTGCTTTTTATTGTCCTTGATCCTGCTGTTTTTCATAATCTCTGCGAGAGCACGAAAGACAAACTGCAAACAAAAAGTCCATCCACAGAAGGATGGACTTTGATCTCATTGCCGCGCGACCTCCGCGCAAAGCGGGCCCCAATGTCTATTTCCTCTTTGCCCGCGCAAAGGTGCCCGGCGAAGTGATCTGCTGCATGCGCCTGCGCTTTATCATCTCCTGGATCTGCGGCGAGGAAGGCCCGCCCGGGAAACCGTAGAGCTTCCAGAACTCCTCATCCACGAGCATCCACTCCTCATCGAGCACATCGGACACGCCGTCCCGCGGCATTGAGATAGGGTTCGATCTCGCCAGGGTAAGGAACTTTCCTTCAGGAGAAAGGAGGCCTACGTCCGCGACAAAGGCATGCGAGGGCCGTCCCACGTCGAAATACCAGCTTCCCAGCCTCTCGAAGATTTCCTGGTCGAAATACCCGAGGGCGTTCCGTCCGTCGAACTGGATGCCGGTCACATCGTAGATGCGCACGGCGAGCTTGCTGTTCCATCCGAACCAGGCCTTCTCACGCTCGATGCGCGCGGGCGTCACTTCCCAGTAGGCATGGACAAGATAGGGGTCCCGCACCATGAGCGCGATCTTCTCTTCACCGTAGCCGTCGGGAAGATCTTCATGGCCCGGACGATGTTCCTGTACCGGCCCGGTATAATACTTTGCCTCGGACACGCGCTCCTGCGCCATGAGCGGTTCCTCTGCTCCCGGCGGCAGTTTCCATTCACGCGCGGGCGCGGCTAGTGGAGCTTGGGCCGGTTTTTTCACCGGCGTGCGCTTCCGTACTGTCGTTTTTCCGGCGCTCGTTTTCCCGCTCTTCGAGGTCTTCTTGACTGCCGCGGTCTTGGTCTTATTGTTACGCTTAAACGCTGCTGACAAGGCTTCAACGATATCGGCCTTCTTGGCCCCCGGGGGCACGACTACTTTCATCTTCTTGGCCAGGGCTTTGAGTTCACTTACTATCATGACTTGCAGTTCTGACTTTTTCATGCTCAATACCCCCTTCCTTGAAGCGATTGAGGTCCGACTCACGTTTAAACTATAGCATAAAACAGGAGCTTGTCAAACTTAATCCCTGTCTCAAAAAATCACTTTTTGACAAAGAGCGTAAAAAATCTTATACTGCGCGCCATGAAAGCTCGGGTGGTCATTACAGGACTGGGGGCGCTCACGCCGCTCGGCAACAGCATGGAAGAGACCTGGAGAAAACTGCTCGATGGTTCATCGGGCATCGGCCGGGTCACGCGCTTCGATGCCTCGGCCTTTACCTGCCGCATCGCAGGCGAGATCAAGGGGTTCGATCCGATCAGGTTCATGACCCGGAAGGAAGTGCACAAGACGGACCCCTTCATCCAGTACGCCCTGGCCGCCGCCTTGATGGCAGTCGAAGATGCCCGTCTTTCCCTGACTCCGGACTCCGAACTCCGAACCGGTGTCCTGGTCGGCTCCGGTCGCGGCGGGGTGACCACCATGGAGAAGAACATGATTGAGCTGCTCGCCAAAGGGCCGAAGGGGGTCTCTCCGTTCTTCACGCCCATGTCGCTCGTCAACATGGCCTCGGGGTTTATCTCCCTGAAGCTCGGAGCGAAGGGGCCGTGCCTCGACGTTTCCACCGCATGCGCGACGGGGACCCACGCCCTGGGCGAGGCCATGAAGATCATTCAGCGCGGCGACGCGGACGTGATGCTGGCCGGGGGCGCCGAAGCATCGCTTACGCCGCTCGTGCTGGCGGGGTTCTGCCGGGCCAAAGCCCTTTCCCTGAGGAACGACGAGCCGGAAAAAGCAAGCAGGCCCTTTGACAAACACCGGGACGGCTTCGTGCTCTCAGAGGGCGCGGGCGTGGTCGTGCTTGAAGAGCTGGACCACGCCCGAAAGCGGGGCGCGAAAATTTACGCAGAACTGGCAGGGTACGGCCTGTCTTCGGACGCGTACCACTACACGAACCCGGAACCTTCGGGAGACGGCCCCGGCCGCGCCCTGTCGCTTGCGCTTTCCGACGCCGGCACGAGACCGGAAGAGCTCGGCTACCTCAACGCCCACGGGACGTCGACCGTGTCGAACGACCGGGCCGAAACGCTCGCGATCAAAAAGGCCTTCGGCGAACAGGCGTGTAACCTCGCGGTGAGCTCGTCCAAATCCATGCTCGGCCACATGCTCGGCGCGGCAGGCGCGGTCGAGGCCGCGATCACCGCCCTTGCCCTGAGCCACGGCATGATCCCGCCCACGATCAACTACGAAACCCCCGACCCCGAATGCGACCTGGACTTCGTCCCGAACAAGGCCAGAAAGAAAGACATACAGACCGCCCTTTCCCTCTCCCTCGGCTTCGGCGGGATCAACGCCGCGCTCGTATTCAAAAAGTACGCACCTTCATAGTTTAGCGACCGCTAAACTATATAAACAATAATGAACAATAATTTTCATTGACATCTCAAATTATAATTATTAAACTGTAGTCTCATCCCAGAAGCAGCCATTTCACCCGGTGACACAACAATCTTCCGGAGGCCATGCCATGAAAATGAGCGCCAGCAATGCCCGTCCCGCTTCATCAGTACATTCCTCGCCTGCTATCGCATTAACACACCCGTCCTACCGGCGCCCCGCGATCCAGGCGGCCGCTGCCCTGCATAATCTCATTGCACAATTCAGACTGAAAAGGAAACAGGACTCTAAAAAGGCCGGGCACGCTTGAGCAGCGGGCATTGAGAAGATTTAAAGAAATGCCCATGTTTTTTCATTCCAGGTAGCGACAAGATAGCAGACACCAATCGTAATAGAATAACCATTCGATCCCTTCGCTCAACCCCCGACAATTCCTCAGGGCCGCGCCCCTTCAAAGATAAAAAAACTGAAAAGGACGGCATAAAGATCCTATGAATCCATCGGAACGTATTGACCAGCTGATCGCAGAACTCACAGACTGGCGTGGCAAAACGTTCGCCAGCATCCGCAAGAGCATCCTTGAGACCGACCGGGAGATAATCGAGGAATGGAAGTGGATGGGAAGCCCAGTGTGGTCTCACGACGGAATAATCGCGGTCGCCAACGCCCACAAAGAGAAGGTGAAGCTTACCTTTGCCCACGGGGCGAGCCTCCCAGATCCTGACAAGCTTTTCAACGCGGGCCTCGAAGGCGACGCGAGACGAGCAATCGATTTTTTCGAGGGCGATAAGATTAATGAGCGTGCTCTAAAAAATCTCGTCCGTGCCGCTGTTGATTACAATCGTGCCAAATTGAAGAAGAAAGCGCCTGCGGATACTCGAGCGAAAGTACACAAAAGTAAAAAGACATGAAGCTATAGCTTTTTCTCGCTAACTGTCTCGCTGACTTGAGGGGTCGAGTAGGTTAAAAACTAAAATAAACTAAAAAATCAAAGAAATTAAGACGCACAACAAGGCGGTAGAGCCGACCTTGCGCTGGCGCGCTGCGGCGGCTTCACCGCCCGCGAGTTACCGCAGTATCCCCTTCACGATCACATCCACGGCCTCTTCCGGCGAAAGGCCGTGGGCCATGAGCGTCTCCATCTGGCGCTTGTCCACGCTGCCGATCGCCGCCTCGTGGGTCACCTTTGCCAGGGGATTGTTCACCTGCACGTAGGGGAACGCCTTTGCCACGGCATGGTCCTTCACGATCTCCATGCAGTCGACATGGCCCCGTGAGCCCGCGGCATTGCCCTCGGTGATGCCGGTGATCTCGGCCGTGGCCTCGTCTTCGACCGCCACCCTCGCCTTGATGAGTCCCCGCGCGTTCTCGCCCGCGAGCGTGACCTTTTCCCTGATCTTCACGTCATCATCGGCATGGCCGAAAACGCGGGCAACAAGCTCGACCACGGCGTTCTCGCCTGCCGTAACGTCGTAATCGATCGCGAGACTGCCGACCCTCCCGTTCACGAGCGTGAAATCGGTATAGTACCTGCCGTTCTTGCCGACAGTGACCGTGAGTTTGGGAAGAACCTCGATGCCGCCGTAAGGGCCGTGATAATGGGTCTCTGAATAGCGCATCTCGGCCCCTTCGCCGACATCGACCGCGGCTTCCATGATGTGCCTCACCTTCTCGGCCTTGGGGAATATGCAGTGGGCGAGAAAGGTCGCCGATGAATCCTTCTCGAGCTTCACGTCCATCACGATCTTCTGGGTCCCTTTTTTATGAAGCACGCCGAAGCAGAGGTGAACGGGCTTCAGGAGCTTCACCCCTTCGCGGACAATGACGTTCGCGCTGACGCCGTTCCATGTCTCCCTCGCATGAACGTCGACCCCCTCGACCTCACGGGCGCTCAGGATAGTGCTTCCGCTGACCGACAGGTGGGCGATGCCGGCGTCGGCAAGCGCGCCCTTATCTCCGCCCGCCTCTCCGAACGCCTGCATGAGTTCGTCAAGTTCAGACATAGTGGCACTCCACGCCGTTACAGGTCAGGCAATGCCGCGACTTGTAATGCTCGGCGACGTTCCCGGGACTGCCGGAGCAGATGATCTTTCCGTAGCAGAGCTGCGACGCCCGGTCGGCGATCGTCGCGATCTCCTCCCGGTGGGTTATGAGCAGGACCGCGGTCCCGTTCTTCCTGAAAGCGGTGATCACGTTGATCACGTCCTGGATCGAGAGCATGTCGATGCCCGAATCGGGCTCGTCGAGAATGGCGAGCCGGGGCCTCAGCGCCAGGATCGATGCCAGCTCGATCCGCTTGCGCTCGCCGCCGCTCAGGCATTTGTCGACCATGCGCGTGAGGTAGAGCGCGGGCGCGAGGCCGACCATGTCGAGACAGGCCGCCGGATCAGCGTCGTTCCGCCCGATCGAGAGATAGTCCCTGACCATGATCCCTTCGAAACGGACCGGCTCCTGCCACGCCATGGCGATCCCAAGCCGGGCGCGCTCGTGGATAGCGAGCGTGTTGATGTTCGTGCCGTCAAAGCGGATTTCCCCCTGCGACGGCCGATACCCTTCGCAGCCCATGAGGAGGCAGGCGAGGGTGCTCTTGCCCGTGCCGTTCGTGCCGAGGAGCGCATGGACCTCCCCCGGTTCGATGAAGAGGGAAAGCCCCTCGAGGATCGGCGTCTTCCCGTCGGGCCCGGTTCCAAAAACGACATTGTTTATTTCAAGCAGCGGCATACGTTTATGCGTTGTCTCGATGAAGGATGCATGGTTCGGATCGCCTCAATCTGTATCGAGGCTCTGCCCTTATTTTAGCACCACTTGGAGAGAGGGATTGGAAATTCAGCAGGTGTTAAAAAACTCTCGAAATGTCATTGCAAGGAGCGTTTTTTGCGACGCGGCAATCTCGAAGTTGTTGATTTTTTTACAACCAAGTTTGCGGAGTTTATACGAGACTGCTTCGCCTTCGGCTCGCAATGACGGCAAAAAAACTTTTCCTGTGACCTGTTACTGAAGCAACAGGGAGTATGAAGAAAAAAATCCATGGGAGGGACATAAAAAAACCGCTGCCCTCATACAAAGAGCAACGGTTGTTATATTAATTATGATGCTTCTGTCAACCGTTTAGCACGTGCTGCACGACGAACCGCAGGAACTCGGCTGCATTCCCGTAAGCACGAACCCCTGCGCTTCCTGGAAATCTATGTTCGTGTTCATCAGCATGTCGCTGGCCCGTTCCTCCAGAAAAATCTTAAGACCTTTCATTTCGAGGGTCGTATCGCCCTTCAGGGCCGCTTTGGCTATGTCCATAGCCAGAGAGGGGCTTCATCCGCCGGGAACCACGAAGATCCGCACCCCGTCTCCGGCAGTTCCCTGCTTTTCCACGATTTCCTTGAACTTGCCTACCGCACCATCCGTCAAACTTACCATTCCTTCCTCCTTGCTGAGCAATTCTTATAACAGGCATGTTACTTGATTATAATACCAATATATTCAACGAATCGCAACTGTTTTTTTTATGAGCTGTAAGATCAGCCCTTCCCTTTTTCTAATAATATCACGAAATCCTGAATTTTTTCCTTGATCTCGTCCCGGGCCCTGCGGAAGTCCTGCATGATCTCCGCTTCTGTACCCCTCGCTTTGACAGGATCGTTTATCGGCCAGTGGAGGCGCTTGATCTTCTCTGGCGTCATGGGACAGGCTTCCGCAGCATTATCGCAGAGGGTGACGACCTGGTCCATGCTCTTGAGAAGTCTTTCGTCGATGGCCTTCGAGTTCTGACCCGAGATATCGATACCGATCTCTTTCATGACAGCGATCGCCTTCGGGTGCACGCCCGCAGCCATAAGCCCCGCGCTAGAGGGTTCGAGAACGCTCCTTCCTATTTCCCGCGCGAGTCCTTCCGCCATCTGGGATCGGCATGAGTTGCCGGTACACAGGAACATGACCTTGATTTTCATACGCCTCAGTGCTTCGGCTGATCGACAAGGTTTTTGACCCCGTCGGTCATGTAAATTCTTCCCTGCTCATCCACGATTATGGCCTCGGCCCCGGCCTTTTTCACGATTTTCAGCCCCTCTTCGGGCCCGAGGATGAACGGGGCTTTGCAAAGAGGATCAATAAGCGCCCCCTGGTCCCCGATCAGGGTGGCGGAAATGACGCCCGTTGACGGCTTCCCGGTCCGGGGATCGATGATATGGTGATACCGCTTCTTTTCAACGATCTTGTACCGTTCGTAGTCACCGGAGGTCGATATATATTTATCGGAAAGGTCCAGCACGGCAAGGGTCTGTTCCGGCTGCCGGGGATGCTGGACGCCGACCCTCCAGGGTTTGCCGTCTTCCCGGCGACCGAGCACCCAAATGTCCCCGGCAAGGGCGATAATGGCATTGTCGATGCCCCGTTTCTTGATGAGCTCTTTCACCCGGTCCGCTATGTATCCCTTCATGCCCCCGAGATCCATGATCATGTGCGGTTTTCTGAGGAACAGCGTCGATTTTCTTTTGTCGATAACGATGTTCTTATAGTTGACCAGGGGTTTGATGCGCGCGATCTCTGCATCGGTCGGCGTTTTTCCTTCTTTGAGCCGCATCTGCCACAGCACGACGAGCGGTCCGATCGTCACGTCGAATGCCCCGTGAGTGAGGCCGGAGACCCGGGCCGCGGCCTCCACCGCCTCGATCATCTCAGGCGATACCTTGACAGGATGTTTCCCCGCAGCCAGGTTTACCCGCGTTATCTCGCTGTCGTCCTTATACAGCGACATCATCCTGTCGAAACGCCTGACCTCGTCCATGGCCGCGTCGATCGCCGCGGCTCCCTGTTCTTCGCTCCTGGCCACGACCGTGATCGTCACGTCCGTGCCCATGATCGCTTCGGTTTTTTGCACGGTTTTGGGCCCGGGACCGGTGCATCCGGAGACGAGCATGAGGAACGTGAAAAGAACGGTTATTGAATGTCTCATACTACCTCTGTTTCCATGGAGTCGGAGAATGGAGCGGCCGAACGCGGGAGAAAAAAGAGGGCCTACCCTTTGCCGAGCTTTTTCTTAATGAGCCGGTTGCGCGCCGCGGTGCGCACGGCCTCCGGCACGCTGCGGCTCTTTTCGAGAATGCCGAGGTCCCGGTCATTCAGCCTGCTGACGAACGGGAGAGAGATGCCTACCGGCGTCTTGGGGTTGAACACGAGCGCGCTCACGACATTGTTTTTTCTCGTCCACTCGGCGTTGCCGCCGATCTTGCGTATGACATCCTCGCTCAGGTTCTGCGACCTGGCAAAGAACTCCACTTCGCCGGCGGTGAGCCGGGGATTTGCCAGCACCGACAGCGCGATGATCTTGCTCGATTCGCGGATGAGCAGGCTGCGCGCCTCCTTGGCTCCCGTCAAGGCGAGCTTGATCTTTTGCGCGGGGCTCATTTTGATGATAAGCTGCTGAATGTTGAGCTTTTTCCTCTTTCCTTCGGGGCCCTCCCCCGCCGCCTCGTCTCCCATCACCACATCGAGCACGCGTGTGCCGGCAATGAATGTTTTGACCTCATCCGATGCCGTCAACGCGATGAACGCGAGGGTCGTCTCGGACAGGTTCGGGCAGCGGACCAGGTCTTTCAGGATGTCCTCGTTGTCGAAATAAACCTGGGCAATACGTTCAAGGACCGAATCGGAGGTGTGAACGTCGAGAACGATACTGTGCAGGGCGATCGGCGAGCAGTGCTCGATGTCCAGGGGGAGCTGCTTCCTCCGGGACCGGGCGAATATCAGTGTCCACTTGGATTGGGGGTCCATCTGCCGCCTTTCAAATATAGAAACGGTTCTGAGACATCGTTAGAGACACGGAGACAGGGTACAGAGGATTATGCAGATCCGAAGCACTAGTTCCTAAACGCTGAACAATATCAAAATCTCAATGTTTAAAAGTTGCGTATTGGTTCTTCAATATTGTCCAGAATTTCGAGTTTCAGCTTTAGAGCTTTACTTTCTAAGTCTTCTTGCTTCCCCGGCGGATATCGCTTCCGGCCATGAAGCGTTATTGCAGAAGCCGCTTGGCCACGAGCGACGCCGTGCCCCTGGCGCGGAACGCGGTAATGAACTCCGCGGCGGACCGGTACGCCATTTCCTCGGTCTTTTTCACATAGTCCTTTGAGATCGAATCGATATCGGACAGGAACTGTTTCGTGGCGAATTTGATGTCCTTGTTCTCTTTCTTTGCCCACTCGCGCATCTTGCTCATGAGGTCTGCCGGCAGGCAGTCGTGAGCGATGTTCTGCCAGTTGGTGCCCACGTTGCCTTTTCTGATCCCGTAATCGGCGAACTGGCCCACCTGGTCCAGCGGAGTGCCGGTGATGCCGTGCTGCGCAATGCACACGCCCCATTTCCTGATCGCGTTGTAGATGTCGCCGGTGCGTTTGAGCTCGATATGGACCTCTTCGCCGGGCTTGTAATTTCCGTGTTTGGAGCCGTTGTTGGTGGCCAAAAGATCGGCATGCACCCCCGCTTTTTCCATGCCCTCGATGAACTCCACCGCCTCTTCCACGGTCGTGATCTCTCCGCCTTCTTTGGTCGATTTAATTTCCCCGACCTCCGCCTCGAGGCCGCAGCCCGCGTCGAGCACCAGGCGTCCGAGTTCCGAGCTGATCTTGATGTTATCCGGCGTTTCATTGAACGATGCGTCTATGGCGATCGAGGTATACCCCGCCGCAAGCTCGGCCGTGATAAGGTCCCGGGAGCTTCCGACGACTGCCGGATCAGGGCTCTTGGTGGTCACGTGATCGCCGTGGATAAAGAAGGGCTTGGAGAATTTGATCGAGTCCGCGTATCCGAAGACTGTCTCCGCGTATTTAGAGGGGTCCATGCCGGTATAACCGCCCTTGAGGTCTCCCTCGCTCTTAGCGAGCTCGAAGCACACGACGGCATCGAGGTCCTCGGCCGCGCGCATGATCCCCGGGATCACATGTTTGATCCTCGTATTGCACGCCATAATGATCACTTTGTCTTCCTTCAGCACCCTGAAGACGTCATGAGAGGAAACCACGTTGAGTTTGGTTGCGTTTCCCAGTTTTTTTCTTGCATTTGCGGGCATGAGATCCTGCAGTGTCTTGGCCATTGGACCCTCCGGTGTTTTTTATTTACGTCAAGCGTATCTCCAACACGTTGAATTATACTGAGAGGCCCATCCGTTGTCAAGCAAGAGGAAAAAACCGTTAAACCACCTTATAGCCCGCCTCAACCACGGCGAAACCCAGCTTATCCTGTGCGACCTTTCCTTCGTCATAGGTGACGACCGCCTCGGCCTTCTGCAGGTCAACCTGCGCGTCCTGGACCCCCGGTACCGCCTTCAGGGCCTTCGCCACCCGCATCACGCAGTGGTTGCAGGTCATTCCCTGAATCTTGAGCGTTTTCTTTACCATGATATTCCTCCTTGGGTGTAGTGGTATGCTTCATGATGCACGAGACATGATTCATGATACATCATTGCCGCGATCAAATAAAGTTTTTTCCTGTATCCTGTATCATCTACTTGATCCCGTACTTCTCCATACGATAGATGAGCGTGGGACGCGTGATCCCGAGATATTCCGCAGCCCGGGTCTGGTTGCCCCTGTGTTTTTCGAGCGCCTTGATGATAAGGCTCTTTTCCAGGTCTTCGAGCTTGATCCCCTCGTCCGGAAGATTCAGGATGATGTTTTCGACCTCCGCTTTTTCCTTCTTCAGCTTATCAGGCAGATCGGCAGGGGTTACGACGTCTCCCCGCTTAAGCACCGACGCACGCTCAATGACGTTCTCGAGTTCACGCACGTTCCCCGGCCAGCCGTAGGCCTTCATCGCCGAAAGCGCCCCGGCGTCGAACCGCAGCTCCGTGCCCGGATTGTATTTTTTGAGAAAGTGACTTGCCAGCAGGGGAATATCGTCGCGCCGCTCACGGAGCGGGGGCATGTGAAGGGTGACCACGCTCAGCCGGTAATAGAGGTCCTCGCGAAAGCCCCCGTCTTTGACCGCCCGTTCGACATCTTTATTCGTGGCGGCGATCACGCGCACGTCCAGGTCGATCGGACGATTGCCGCCCACGCGGTCCACCTGCCGCTCCTGGAGCGCGCGCAGGATCTTGGCCTGGAGGTCCATCCGGAGATCGCCGATCTCATCGAGGAAGAGCGTGCCGCCTGCAGCGGACTCGAACTTTCCCTCGCGGTCCTTCACCGCCCCGGTGAAGGCGCCCTTTACATGTCCGAAGAGCTCGCTCTCGATCAGGTTCTCGGGGATCGCCGCGCAGTTCACGGCGACAAAGGGACCTTCCGCGCGGGGACTGTTGTAATGGATGCCTTTTGCAAGAAGTTCCTTGCCCGTGCCGCTTTCCCCGGTGATCAAAACGCTCGCGTTGCTCGCGGCGACCCGTCCCGCCAAAGCCAGGAGGTCCTTGATCTTTTCGCTGACGCCGATGATGCTCTCAAAACAATACCGGTCCGTGACCTCGGCGCGCAGCTCGACATTTTCTTTCTCCAGCCGCCGCATCCTGAGCGCCTTGTCAAGCGTAAGCCGGAGCTCGTCTCGGTTAAAAGGCTTGGTAATGTAGTCGAAGGCGCCCTTCTTCATGGCAAGGACGGCGCTCTCGATCGTGCCATAGGCCGTGATGACGACCACGGGTATCCGTTCATCGCGCTCATAGACCCTGGCAAGGACCTCCATGCCGCTCATGCCGGGCATGGTGATGTCCGTGATCACCGCGTCGAAGGCCTCCTTTTCGAGAAGGCGCAGCCCGTCCTCGCCGCTTGCCGCCGCCTGGACCCGGTACCCCGACTCGACCAGGCTGAACTCCATGACCCGGCGCAGGCTGTCGTCGTCGTCTATGAGGAGGATAGAGGGTTTCTTCATAAAAAAGAGAAAAAATTCAAATCACAAACAACAGATCCCAAATAAATTCCAAGATTCAACCATCAAATTCCAGACGTTTGAAATTTGGTTTTTGATAATTGGCGCTTATTTGTTATTTCGTGCTTGTCATTTGGTGCTTTAAATTACAACGGTATCTTCACCGTGAACATCGCGCCCTTGCCCTGCTCGCTCGTAACATCAATTTTGCCGCGATGGTTCTCAATGATCCGGTAGGTAATGGCGAGACCGAGACCGGTGCCGTTCTTCTTGGTCGTAAAAAAAGGGCTGAAAAGCTTCTTGCGATCTCCTTCCGATATCCCGACGCCCGTGTCCGCGATCCGCACCTCGAGGGCATCGCTCCGGAGGCTGCTCTCAACGGTGAGCACGCCGCCGTTTGGCATGGCTTGGATCGCGTTCAGAATGAGATTCAAAAACGCCTGCTTCAGCATGCTTGCATCGAGGCTGCGCTTGCCGATGGACGGGTCGAGTTTTTTGTCGACCTCCACCCCTGCTTTGCGGGCCTCCTGTGCGGTGAGCGTGAGCACGGACTCGATGGCCTCATTCAGGTCCGCCTGGCGGAACTCCGGCTGCTTGGGCCTGGAGAAACCGAGGAACTCCTGTACGATACGGTTCAGCCGGTCCGTTTCCTTGAGAAGTATCCCGATGAATTCGTACTTCGCATCGTCAGGAGTGTAATCGTCCTTCAGGATCTCCACGGCGCCCTTGATCGAGCCGAGCGGATTCCGTATCTCGTGCGCCATGCCTGCCGACAGCTCGCCCAAGGCCGACAAACGGTCCGCTCTCCGGAGCTGTTCCTCGGTCTGGAACAGGATGTTCGTCTGTTCCATGAGCTTCCGGTGCGATTCATCGAGCCGTTTGAGCGCCTCTTCGTAGCGCCCGCGCTGGTGGCGCTCCATCTGGCTCAGCACGCCGGTCACACCGCCGATCAGAAGAAAGAGGAACAGCTCAATATAGTTGTAAACATCCAGGAAAGGGTCGTGCCAGTGATGAAATAAATGGGGCGAGAAGAGGACCATCGAGGCAATGGAAACGATCACGCCGCCCTTGATGCCATACCAATAGGCCCCGAGGATGATCGGTATGATATAGAGATGGCCGAGAACGCCGTGGAGTATGCCTGCTTGCACGCCCCAGGCCAGATAATGGAGGAGCGAAATGAGCGCAAGCAGGCCCGCCAGCACTACTGCTTTAATGCCCTTGAACTTCCAGAAGGGGAATTTATCCATGCTGTAATTTATACGGTAAATTCGAATCTCTAAACCCTAAAACCGAAACAATGTCGATATTAAAATTGTTACTGCTTTTTTGTTCGGCTTGAAATTTGAATTTATTGAAGATTTCGATATTAAAATTTCGAATTTGTCTTTCACTACCGCGCGTCGATATTGAACGTCGCCGTTGCAGCGGGCTTGCCCGGACGCGCTACGGATACCTCTGCCTTCCATCCGCCTTCCATGGGCACATTGGCGGAGAACGCGTAGTGGTCTCCCGTGAGCACTGCCTGGGTATTGAAGTCCATGGGCGCCATGCCCGGCATGACCGGCATGAAGTAGCGTACGCTCACCGCGGCATCGGTCACCGGCTTGCCGGACGCATCGGCCGCCTGTACGCTCAGCATGTTGTCTCCTTTCACAAGCGGATAGCGGTCTATTGAGAGCGTGATAGTCAGGTCGCCTGCGACTGTTTTCTTTTCATATCCCTTCGAACATCCGAAAAGAACCAGCCCTGCAATGACAACCGCCGCGAACCCGAACAGAACTTTCGTCATGATACATACCTCCTTATGATGAACGTATTGAAGCCCGCTTTCACAGCTTTTTGTACGATGAAATGCGCCGGAAGAAGCCGGGGCCAGCGTGGCTTCGATGCCGTAAACGGATGCAGGCGTGTCATCATATTGTATCGGAACGACATGAATAGTCAAGAAAGATTATAAGAGGGCAGGTCAGATGACAAGGCGCCGTCGCTCGCCGCCGAAGTAGCGCTGTGAAAGCAGGAGCAGCTTGAGATAGTAATTGTCGAGACAGGGCACAAACTCTTCTACGGAGACCTCTACCCGCCCGGCCTGGGCCCCGCTTTTGTAAAACCATCCTCCCGCCTGCGGAATTTCCCTGCTGAAGAGCTTGATGCCGAGCTCGATATCCATCTCGAACAGCCCGTCAACCTCTTCTTCCTGGAGAGTGGTCTCTTGAAGCCGGATATCCCCGGGCAGGAGAAACACGTCCTGGAACTCGTACTCCATCACGCCGGGAGTGAAACAGTACACGAAGACCCTGCGGCCGACGGGAAGGAGATCGTCGAACGTGACGTCCAGACCGAGCTCTTCCTTGATCTCCCGGGGTCCCGCCGCAGCTGCGTTTTCTCCCGCGCCGTAGTGCCCGCCCACGCTCACGTCGAACTTGCCGGGAGCGATTTCCTTCAGAGCGGACCGCTTCTGAAACAGCGCGTGTCCCCTGCCGTCGCGCTCGTAAATGATAAGACAATGGAACGCTCCATGCCACGTGCCGGCGCGGTGCGCCTCGTCGCGCACTATCGTTTCACCGGTTTTTCTTCCCCGGCAGTTTAAGACGTCAACAGTCTCCGTAGGTTCCTCCTGAACAGGGGCCCGATGTCCATTACGACTTTCCGATACTCCGGCCGGCTGGCGATACCTTCCTGTGGGCAGACAACAAATATATCATCTGGTCTGCGCCAGTAACCGGGGCAGCTGTTCCCCGGCAGTTATTAGCCGCAAAATGAAGCTGTCTTCGGAAGATAACCCCGAACCGGTCTGCCCCAGGGCGGGCGGAGTGTCGGGGCTGTACACGAGCATATGGAAGGCTATCGAGGTGACCGGAGCGTCAGGCAGCGGCAGTTGCTCGATGTCGGACACGAATTCGATCCAGCGGTCAGCCATGCGGATCTGCAGGTCTACGTCCTGGCCTGCGAGGTAATCAGCGACGGTCCCTGCCGGTGCTGGAGCAAGGCCGGCGCAGACATTCAGTTCGGGTTGAACGATATGCGATTGCCCGTGGTCGAACACCCTGCCGAGCGGGTACAGCCTGCATGCGAGGGGCCTGGCTTGATAAATGCTGCAGCCACGCGCGCTCCAGAAATAACAGGCGGGATCGCGCGGGAGCATCACAAGCGGGAAGGCCTTCGCCCGGCCCGTTTCAACGATATCGAGCAGGTCTTCGTAGCTCATGCCGCTCTCATGGCAGATGAGCGCGATCTCGTAGGGATTGAGGATGATCGGGGCGCTTTTCGTGCAGCAGTTGGCGCTGCAACCCGCGCTGCCGCAGGCAAGCTGCAGCAGGTCGGATTCCGACAGCACCGCGGCATCGACGCCGCCGACCTTAAGGGATGATCGTGATTGGTTGGACATTCTCGGTTAAAAAACGGGACAGAATCATTGAAGAATAGAATTTACCGCAGAGAGCGCCAAATCCTGGATCCCTGACTCTGCGTCCTCTGCGGTAAAAAATGGATTTTCTCCTTTTATTTCCCGATCAGCCTGCCGCCGGATTTTGCATGCCATACCACCAGAATGGGGCTTGCCACAAAGACCGAGGAATAGGTACCGACGACCACTCCCATCAGGAGCGCCAGCGAGAAATCGTGCAGCACTTCACCGCCGAAGATCACGAGGGGGACGAGCACAAGCACCACGGTAAGCGAGGTGATGATGGTCCGCGAGAGCACCTCGTTGATGCTGGCGTTCACCAGCGTGGGCAGGGCATCGCGCTTGCTGCGTTTGAGGTTCTCCCGGATCCGGTCGAAGACCACAACGGTGTCGGTGAGCGAGTAGCCCGCGAGTGTCAGGAGCGCCGTGACGACGAGGAGATTGATTTCCTTGTGCAGAATGTAGAAGACGCCGAGCACAGCCAAAATATCGTGCATCGTGGCGATGGCCGCGGCCACGCCGAACTTGAACTGGAACCGAAAAGCGACATAGATGATGATCCCTATAATCGAGATCGTAATGGCCCAGAGAGACTGCTGCTTGAGCGCCTGGCCGATCACGGGTCCGATTTCCGTGATGCTGATCACTTCGAAGGGATTGGTCGGGAACTCCTGCTTGAACAAAGACTGGATCTTATCGGATGTGCCTTCCGACTCCCGGACTTTGATCAGGATCTTGTTCCCGCCCTCGCCTACTTCCTGGATCGTGGCGCCCTGAAAACCGTTTTTCTCGAGCGCCGCTCGTGCCTGGTCGACGGATATGTGCTCCTTGAAGCTGAGCTGCACCGTGGTGCCGCCGATGAAATCGATGCCGAGGTTCGCCTTGCCCCGCCCGATCTGCACCAGGCCCACGATGCCGAGGATGACAAGCAGGGCGGAGAAGGTAAAGGACACGTTCTTCCACCCCATAAAATCGATGTTGGTCTTATGCAATATTTGCAGCATTTTCCCCTCCGAAAGAACACGCATTAACCACAGGTCGCAGAGTTAAATCTTGAAGCTTGAATGCTAAGCCGGATTTTTTTCTGTGTCCTCTGTGGTGAAAAGTATTTAGATACTCAATTTCTCCAGTTTCCATTTTGAGTTGATGATATCGAATATCACCTTGGTACCGACCAGGGCGGAATACAGGTTGATGATGATGCCCAGGCTGAGCGAAACGGCAAAACCCTTGATCGGTCCCGTACCGAACATGAAGAGCACGGCGGCCGTAATAAGCGTCGTCACGTGCGAATCGAGGATCGTAAGGAACGCCTTGTCGTAGCCCGCGTCCACCGCGGGCCGCGGCTGCTTGCCCGCGCGGATCTCTTCGCGGATGCGCTCGAACATGAGCACGTTCGAGTCGACGCCCATACCGATGGTGAGAATGATGCCCGCGATGCCCGGCAGGGTGAGCGTGGCGTTCAGAAGCGCCATGGCCCCAAGCAGCAGAATGAGGTTCACAACGATGGCGTAGTCCGCGATGAGTCCGGACAACCGGTAGTAAATGACCATGAAGATGATCACGATCAGGCCGCCGATCAACGCGGAATGGACACCCGCGTTGATGGAGTCCTGGCCGAGCGACGGACCTACGGTTATGTTCTGAATGATCTTGACGGGCGCCGGGAGCGATTCACGCAGCACGATCGCAAGCTTCGCCGCCTCGTCGTGCGTAAAGTTGCCGGTGATCTCGGCATTGCCGCCGCTGATCCGGTCCTGGATCCTCGGGGCTGAATGGACCGTCCCGTCGAGGATGATGGCGAGCTGTTTGCCCACGTTCTCCGCGGTGATCCGGTCGAATATCTTGGCGCCCTCGCCGTCGAACGAGATGTTTACATCGGGTTTATTGTACTGGTCTATCCCCACTTTTGCGTCCTTCAGGCGGTCTCCGGTCAGAAGTGTTTTGCTGTACACCAACACCGGCTGTTTTGCGATCTTGCCCATCTCGTCTTCGCGCTCTTCGTAGAGGAGCTCGGTGCCCGCCGGCGCCTTGCCGGCAGTGGCCTTCTGGAAGTCGCCGGGATCGGTGTCAACGAGCTTGAACTCGAGCCGTCCCGCGGTCTCGATGAACGCGATGGCCTCCTGCGGGTTCTTTACGCCGGGCAGCTGGAGCGCGATCTGGTCCTGCGCCTGCTTGTAGATGGCCGGTTCGGCGACGCCGTACTTGTCCACCCTCCGCCGGGTCCGTTCGAGCGCCTGCTGCACGGCCCATTCCTTGATCCGTCTGACCTCGGCGGGCTTGAGGCTGTACACAAGCTCTCCCGGGGCACTGGACTTGGAATCCAGTATTGCATAGGTGTCCTTGACAAGCTTGTCCGCCTTTTCTTCGAGCGGCTCTGCGAATTTTGCCGTGACGTCCTGGCCCGTTCTGGTGAAGGTCACTGCAAGCTGTTGCTGCGATGCCGTGGTCTGGAGGTCCGCCACGATATTGTCCACCGAGGACTCAACCGCCTTGTCGGTCTCCACCTGCATCACAATATGGCTGCCGCCCCTCAAGTCGAGCCCAAGCGAAATCCTGGGCACGCTCTGGTGCCACCACTCCGGCAATTTTGCCGTAAGCGGGGTGGACGGCAGGAACAAAAACAGCGCTACCACGACCGAGAGTGCTATGAGCCCCACTCTCCATTGGATGCTCTTTTTCATAATCGATTCGCCTCCTGCTGAAATCTTCATTATTTATCCGCAAAGGCACGAAGCAAAACTGAGCGTCTGAGTGCCTTCGTGGTGAACATAATATTGCTATTCTTTCACCTGGCCTTTTTCCGTAACAACGCCCGCAACCGAGCTGCGGGTTATCTTCACCTTCGTACCCTCGGCAATCTTGACGGTCAGCGTATCGGGGGTCAGGCCCTCGACCGTGCCGTACATGCCGCCGGCGGTGACGATCTCGTCGCCCTTTTTGAGCTCTTCCACCAGCTTTTTGTGTTCCTTCATTTTTTTCTGCTGAGGCCGGATGAGGATGAAGTAGAAGATCGCGAAGATCACGACCATCATGATGAGACCCGATGCGCCGCCGCCTCCACCCTGCGCCGCCGCGCCGCCCGGCGCTCCCATAGCATATGCTGTTGCGATAAACATTGTGTGACCTCCTTAAAATATATATACGACACACGATACAGGATGCACGATGCGGGATTTTTCAGAAATCCTCATGCTTCTTGGATCATGCATCGTTCGTTTCTCTTTTTGCCAGAAATTCTTTTTTAAACTCCTTAAACCTTCCTTCTTCGATGCTTGTCCTGATATTCCGCATCAGGTTCAGGTAGAAAAACACATTGTGGATCGTGCCGAGCCGCAAAGCCAGCACCTCGCCCGCGTTGAACAGGTGCCGCAAATACGCTCGCGTAAAGGTCGCGGCAGGTAGAGCACCCGCACTCAGGATCGATCGGCTGTTCGTCCCGCTCATACCTGGCGTTCCGGATGACCACCTTGCCGGAGGCGGTGAAGAACGTGCCGTTCCGGGCGTTTCGGGTAGGCATCACGCAGTCGAACATGTCGATGCCGCGGTCAACACCTTCAACGAGGTCTTCGGGCGTGCCCACTCCCATCAGGTACCTGGGTTTGTCCCCGGGGAGCGACGGAGCCGATGCTTCGATCATCTCGTACATCACCGGCTTGGTCTCGCCCACAGACAGGCCGCCCAGGGCATAGCCGTCGAACCCGATGTCCACGAGCGCGTCGGCAGAGTGTTTCCGGAGCTCGGGGTACATCCCGCCCTGCACAATACCGAAGAGCGCCTGACCGGTCTCCTTCTTCGCATCCCGGCAGCGCCTTGCCCATCGGAGGGTGCGTTCAAGAGATTCCCGCGCGTAATCGTGCGTCGCGGGAAACGGAATGCACTCGTCGAAGGCCATGATAATGTCCGCGCCGAGCGCTTCCTGGATTTCTATGGCGTACTCGGGCGTGATAACGTGCTTGGCCCCGCCGTCGATGTGAGACTGGAACGTTACGCCCTCTTCGGAGATCTTCCGAAGATCGGCAAGGCTGAAGACCTGGAACCCGCCGCTGTCGGTAAGGACCGGTCGATGCCAGCCCATGAATTTCTGGAGCCCGCCGAAGTCGCGTATCAACTCATGCCCGGGCCGCAGGAACAGGTGGTACGTGTTCGAGAGAATGATCTCGGCCCCGAGGTTCACGAGGTCTTCGGGAGAGAGCGTCTTCACCGTGGCCTGCGTTCCCACCGGCATGAACACCGGCGTATCGATCTTGCCGTGCGACGTGTTCATCTTGCCAAGCCGGGCAGAGGAAGCCGTATCATTTTTAATCAAAGAAAAGCTAAAAGCCATTGGCCACGTATTGACACAAGTTGTCACGAATTAAAAACAAAAACAGTAAAACAAGTCTGCCGCAAAAAAGCTCAAAAGCCGCAAAATGAAACAATTCCCGATAATATTTTCTTGTGCATCTTGCGCATCTTTGCGGCTTAATTATATACAGTTCTCAATTCTACATCCGTTCCGGCGCGTTCACGCCCAATATTGTAAGCGCGCTCCGGATGACGGTCTTCACCTGTTTCATGAGAAAGAGCTTGGCGGCCGTCCTGGCCGCGTCCTCGGTGATCACCCGGTGCTTGAAATAGTAGTTATGCAGCAGGCCGGCCAGGTCCTGCAGATAGTACGTCAGCCGGTGGGGCTCATAGGCCAGGGCCGCATCTTCGACGACCTCGGGATATTTCGCAAGCGCCTTGATGATGTTCTGCTCGTCCTCAAGGTCGAGCACCGATACGTTCACGGTATCTTTCCCCGGCACGGCGATGCCCCTCGATTCAGCTTCGCGCATCAGACTCGCAAGCCTCGCGTGGGCATACTGGACGTAATACACCGGATTTTCCCGGGACTGCTCCTTGGCTATGTCGAGGTCGAAGTCCAGGTGGCTGTCGGAGCGGCGCGTCAAAAATATAAAGCGCGCGGCATCTGCGCCCACGTCCTGGACCACATCCCGAAGCGTCACAAAGTTACCGGCCCGTTTTGACATGGGCACCGGCTGGCCGTGACGGAGGATTGCCACGAGCTGCACGAGCAGTACATGCAGCGAATCCTTGGGATAGCCGAAAGCCTGGATCACGGCCTGCACCCGCGGTATGTACCCATGGTGGTCGGCGCCCCAGATGTTGACGAGCGTCTTGAACCCGCGCGCCAACTTGTTGCGATGATAAGCAATGTCTGATGCTAAATACGTATAACTGCCGTCTTTTTTCTTTATGACGCGGTCTTTATCATCTCCAAATATTGTAGAACGAAGCCAAAGAGCGCCATCCTGCTCGTAAAGATTTCTACTTTCCTTCAAATCTGCCAAAGACTGATGAATGGAATTGTCAAAAAGCAGGGTCTTCTCGCTAAACCAGTTGTCGAACTTCACTCCAAAAGCTTCAAGATCTGTTCTTATGTCAGCAAGCATGACTTCTGTGCAATAGGAGACAATCTCATTTCGATCGTTAATCTCTAACTGGTCCAACGATTTGTTTAAAAATTTGTTTCCGTATTTACCTATGAGCCCTTGGGCGATCTCATTTATGTAATCACCATGGTAGCCATCCTCGGGGAACTGGACAGTATTGCCCAATGTTTGCTGATAACGTGCAAATACCGAATCGCCGAGAAGTTTTATCTGCCGCCCGGCGTCGTTGATGTAGAACTCGCGCGTCACGTCGAACCCGACGGCCGCAAGCAGGTTCGCGAGCGCGTCGCCGACCGCAGCTCCCCTGCCGTGGCCCACGTGAAGGGGCCCCGTGGGATTGGCGCTCACGAACTCGACGAGCACCTTCTCTCCTTTGCCGATGTCCGCAAGGCCGTACCGCGACCCCTCGGCCTCTATATCAAAGAGCGTTTGCTTCCAGCGGTCCTGCCTGAAGCTGAAGTTGATAAAACCCGGTCCCGCGATCTCGGTCTTTTCGAGGATCCCGTCGCGGTCTTCGATATTGCCGACGAGGATCTCGGCTATCTGCCGCGGGGGTTTGGACTCCGGCTTGGCCAGGGTCAGGGCGAGCGTGGTCGCGAGGTCTCCGTGGCCCTTGTCCCGCGGGGTGTCGAGCGTAATGGACGGCTGCGCTTCGAGTTTCAGTTCGCCTTTTTCTTTGGCCCGCGCGAGGGCCCGAAGCAGGATTTCGGTTACTGTTTGTTTCATGAGATGATCGGCATTTCCTCGCGGTTTACAAGTGAGAAAGTATATCGTATCTTCGAAAAAAGTCAATAAAATAATCCCTTTACTTGACGCATGCGGTGTGGTATCTTTTAACTAAAGGTGGATACAGGTATGTGGGTTCAGATGAATGTGAATACCATCCTGTTCGACAGCAGGAACAGCAGTTACATCGTCGTGCTGAAGGACGAAACAGGAAAGAAGGTCCTGCCTATCTGGATCGGCGCCGCGGAAGGGAATTCCATCGCCATGGCCATCGGTAACGTCAAACCGGAACGCCCGTTCACCCATGATCTAATCGTCAATATCTTCGACCGCCTCGAGATCGAGATCGCCCGGGTGGTAATCAGCGACCTCATCGAAAATACGTTCTACGCCTCGCTCTACCTCCTCCACAACAGCAAGGAGTTTCACATCGATTCACGCCCGAGCGACGCCATCGCGGTCGCGGTCCGGATCGGGGCTCCCGTGTTCGTGGCGGAAGAGGTCCTGGCGAAGCAGGACGCCTCGACCATCGACACCTGGATGAAAAATCTCGGCGAGGGCGGCGGGACCGAATACAACGCTTAGAAACCCCGCAAATCTCAAGCTCCAAATAACAAATCCTCAATAACCGCCGATTTCCAAATCACCAAACCCCAAACAGTTTCGGCCATCGATATTTCGGATATTCGATAGAGTAGTTGGGATTTGGCGCCTGGAATTTGGAATCCGTATTAGATTCCCCACCGCGGCGACAGCTCGTTCTCGACCCCCATGCTGTCAAGCGCCCTTCCGACGATAAAATCAACCATGTCCGAAACGTGTTTCGGGTGCTGATAGAATGCAGGCATCGCCGGAATGATGTGGCACCCGAGTTCTGTGAGTGTCAGCATATTCCTCAAATGGATGGCCGAGAGCGGCGTTTCGCGCGGCACGATGATGAGTTTCCGCCTTTCCTTGAGCGTCACGTCGGCGGCCCGTTCGATGAGGGTCGAGGCGTAGCCCTGGGCAATGGCAGCCAGCGTCTTCATGGAGCAGGGTATCACGATCATGGCGTCCACTTTCACCGAACCGCTCGCGATCGGCGCATACATGTTGTTCTCATCGAAATAATTGATCTGCCCTTTCTTGGCTTTCAGGTGCTTCTCCAGTGCGGACCGGATCTCAGACTCCGGTCCCTTGAGCTTGAGCCCCGTCTCGTCCTTGAGGATCGAAAGCCCGTCGCCGGAGATTGAAAGATAAATGGAGTGCCCGCCCTTGACGAGCACCTGGAGCAGCCGGAGGGCATACGGCGCTCCGGAGGCCCCGCTGATAGCTACGGTATAGGTTGACATGGGTGCGCCTCTTTCGTTGATCTGTGCAGATCAGGAAGGATTATTTCCCCGCCCGAACACCTGGGAACCCGGCAAGTTAAAACCGCTCAAGCGCGAAGTGCGCAAAAAGGATAATACGTTCGAAAACCACCCTTGTTATTGCGCCCTGAGCTGAATGTACCGGTGTGGACCGAAGCAAGCGCGGCGCATACATTCTATCAGAAGATGGACCCGCGGCTTACTGAAATCGAAACCGGTTACGCTGATCAGATCGCAAAGGGAATGAACATCTTTGTGCGCTTCATATAGTCCCGGTATGCATCACCGAAGAAATGAATATTCTCCCGTTCTTCAACCTTGGCGGCCACAATGAGACAGAGCGTGGCCAGCAGGGCCAGCGAACCGCCCAGCCAGGACGGCACGACCAGAAACGTGCTCCACGTCAAAAGAATAAATGAGCAGTAAAGCGGATGCCGGATGAATTTATATGCCCCTACCGTAACGAGAACGGTCGTTTTCTCGACCCAGAGCAGGGTGGGATCGTTCCGTTGTTTATCGAGCCTGCCCACCTTTCGCAACACCTGAAACCCATGGACCGCCAGGAACAGGGAAATGCCCAGACACACCATAGCGAGGGAGTGATGCACACTGAACGGTTGATAAGCCCGATAGTCGAGATTCAGCAGGAAAAGCGCTAAAACGGCTTCCCATGCAAAGAACCGGTAGAAGCCGTGCACACGATAACTGCGCAGTGGCACGCGTGAAACGCGGATAGGGCCGGCCGATGCAACAATGAAAATAACGATTCTGAATACTGTCAGCATAGTGTTATAACCTTCATGATAAAAACACCTTTCGTGGCTTTGCGGCGAACAAGATCAAACCACCGTCGATGCCTTTCCAAAACATGCGTTGGGGCAGAACGCGACGAAAAACGCGTGGATAGCTTCGGCAGAGCGGGGGTGGCCGGTCTTTTCCCGTCGGGACATAGTAGCACAAACAATGCGGGACTAAAAGTCATTTCACGCAACTACCCAAAAAAAGCGGACCTCTCAAGATACCGCCTTGGGGGCCTCTCCACGCCCTCTGCGGCCATACGAAGAACTTCTTTCAGTTGTTGTTTGCGGCATCCGGTCTCTTGATCGTAAGCGCCGACAGCATCACGCTTGCCAAAAGCGCCAGCACCGCGCCCATGTCGAAGGCGACGGCGGGGCCGAGTTTCTGCCACACTAACCCGAAGAGCAGAGATGCGGGAAGCGCGCCGGCACCGATGACCAGGTGATAGAGCCCGAAGGCCGAGCCGCGCAGATGCGCGGGTGCGAAGTCGGCAACCAGCGCTTTTTCCACACCTTCGGTCAATCCGAAATAAACGCCATATACCGCAAACAGCGCCCATGCATGCCAGCGCTGGCTGGCCGCGCCGAAACCCGCGTACACGAGCGCGTACACGATCCACCCGGCGACGATCACCTTTTTCCTGCCGATGCGGTCGGAAATGATGCCTCCCGGTACCGAGAAACCCATCTTGACGATATGAAGCACGACCCAGATCGTGGGCAGGAGCGTCACGGCCACGCCCAGCTTTTGTGCCCGAAGGAGCAGGAATGCGTCCGTCGAGTTCCCGAGCGTGAACACGAGGATGATCCCGAGGTATTTGCGAAAGCCTGTGGACATCTCCGCCCAGGCGGCCCTGAAATTGAACGTTCCCGGCGCAGCGCGCCGGCCCTCGGACTGCTTTTCCTTAAGGCCGAAGAGAAGCATGCTCACTGCGAAAACGCCGGGAATGAAGGAGAGAAGAAATATGGTCTTGATGTTGTCGTGATAGACCAGAAGCAGCGCTGTCGCGGCGAGCGGCCCCACGATGGCCCCGCTGTGGTCCATGGCGCGGTGAAATCCGTAGGCCTTGCCCCGGAACTCCGGGGGCGTGGAGTCCGCGATGATCGCGTCGCGCGGCGAGGTCCGAAGCCCCTTGCCCACGCGGTCCGAGAACCGGAGCGCGAGCACATGAAGCCATGAAGTGGAGAAAGCGATGAGCGGCCTGATAACGTTCGAGATCGAATAGCCCGCGACGATCCAGCCCTTGCGTTTTTTCACCCGGTCGGAGAGGTAGCCCGAGTAGAGCTTGAGCAGCGAAGCCGTGGCCTCGGCAATGCCTTCGATGATCCCGAGCGCCGCGGGGCCGGCGCCGAGCACGGCCGTGAGGAACACCGGCAGGAGCGGGTAGATCATCTCCGATGCGCCGTCGTTCAGCAGACTGACAAATCCGAGGATAACGACGTTCCGGGTGAGGCCCCTGCGCCAGCCGGGGGTTTCGGCTTTCGTATCGTTCGTCATGGAAAAAGACTTTACCTGATTTAGCCCGTTTTTTCAAGCGATAAACAACATGGTCAGGGCGCTTGCGCGAGAAGGGACAGGCAGAGCCTCGTCCTGCCGTCGCATACGGATAATATTGAAGAAACTATTTGACTTTGCTCAGTTTATATGATAAAAATTTTTTTAGCATCCGTTTCACTCATTATGAAGAAGGAAAGGGTTTTCTTAAAGCATGGGCATTGCGAAAAGAGCTATGGCGATCAAGCCTTCACCGACGCTCGCAACGGCGGCGAAGGCCAAGGCCATGAAGTCACAGGGAATCGATGTCGTGGATTTCGGCGTGGGCGAGCCTGATTTCGACACGCCGGAAAACGTAAAACAAGCAGGCATCAAGGCGATCCAGTCGGGCTTCACGAAATATACGCCGGCGGGAGGCACGGACGAGCTCAAAGAGGCGGTCGTCGAGAAGTTTAAAAAAGACAACGGCCTTCAGTACGAAAAGTCACAGGTACTCATCTCCTGCGGAGCGAAACACAGTCTCTATAATATTGCCGAGGCGCTGTTCGATCCCGGCGACGAGGTGATCATCCCCTCGCCCTACTGGGTTTCCTATCCCGATCAGGTGCTTCTGAACGACGCGGTACCGGTCATCGTGGAGACCACGGAAGAAGAAGGATTCAAGCTTTCCGCTCAGAAGCTCGAAAAGGCCATCACGAAAAAGACGAAAGCGCTGGTGCTCAACAGCCCTTCCAACCCCACCGGCCTGGCATACGACAAAAAAACGCTCGAAGAGATCGCGGCAATTGCCGTCAGGCACAAGATATACGTTATCTCCGATGAAATATACGAAAAGCTCATCTACGACGGGTTCAAGCATTTCAGCATTGCCTCGCTCGGGCGGGAGATCAAGGACCTGACGATCGTGGTGAACGGCGTTTCAAAGTCGCACGCCATGACCGGCTGGCGCATCGGCTATGCCGCGGGCCCCAAGGACGTCATCACGGCCATGGCCAACATCCAGAGCCAGAGCACGTCGAATCCCGCTTCCATCTCGCAGAAGGCGGCCGTCGAAGCGCTCCGGGGGCCCCAGGACTTTATCCGGACCATGAACGTCGAGTTCGACAAGCGAAGAAAATATATGGTTGACCGGCTGAACAGGATAAAGGGCATGTCCTGTCTCATGCCCGTGGGCGCGTTTTACGCCTTTCCAAAGGTTTCGCAGCTCTTCGGCAAGAGCGTCAACGGGAGGCGCATCGCGAACTCTTCCGACCTCGCCGCCTATCTGCTTGAAGAGGCAAAAGTGGCGCTCGTTTCCGGCGATGCCTTCGGAGCGGACGCATACATCCGGCTTTCGTATGCCACCTCTATGGAAAATATAATCAAGGGATTGGACCGTATCGAACAGGCGGCCGGCAAACTCGCATGATCCGGCCCCATGCAATGATTATGTAGCGGCATCTCTCACTCAGGAGGGTTTTATGAAAATTGTTACGTATCTTTTGGGAGCACTGCTCGCAGCGGCTCTCGGCGCAGCGGCCTTGTTTTATTTTACTGTCTTCCAGCCCATGTCCGTGGACTACGAGCGTTTGAAGGCAGGCATGCCTGAACTGGACAGGGCAAAGACTGAGATGAAAAAATACAAGGAGAAGGAAGCCCAGCAAGCCGGGGAAACAGCATGGCTTGCCCCTGCGGTGATGGCTCTGAACGCAGATCTGGCCAATGAAATAAAAGACGGCAAGGCGGAAGTCGTGTCCGCCGGGAATGCTGTCGTGATAAACATTGCGGAAGACGCGTTGTACACCCCTGAATCAAAAACGTTTGCAAAGGACACCCAGACTCGGTTAAAGTTGGGCGGTCTCCTCAAGAGAGACGAGTTGAAGGGAAAGGATATTTACGTAGGGAACGCTGCTGAAGCGGTTGCCGCGCGCGGCAAGGGCAGGAAAAAAGTCCCGGCCAAGGACGCGTTGACGCTCGCTTCCGAAAGATCGGTTGAGCTGGTCAAGTATCTGGTAAGGGATGGAGTGACCCAGGAGTCGCTCGCCGCGCTGGCGTATTCGTCAAAACTTCCCGACCGCGGCTTTAAGATCAAAAACAGAAAAACGATGATCATCATCGGCGTCTGTCCGGCTCCTGCGGCTCCGGCCGCAGCCCCCGCAGCGCAGCAGAAACCCGGCGCGCAGCCGGCGGCGGGTGCTCCCCGGCCGGCCCTGCCGAAAACAATTCCCATCAAGCCGGCCCAACCGAAAACGAATTAATGAGCGTGATCAATCCTGTACCAGGCGGCCGGAAGGGGCTCTTCTGCAACAGACCGGGTCCCTTCCGGCCCGGCTGTGCATCACATCCCTCGCTCTGAAGGTCGTCCATGTCCGATGAACTGCTAAAAGAACGCATTGCCCGGCTCGAACAGGATATCGCACAAGCACGCGCCCGCGAAAAAACCCTCGGCGATCTCCTTGAAAAAAAGCTGAACGAGATCTACACCCATTACCATATCTCGCGGACCATCGGATCCCTCCTGGATCTTGAGGAGATGCTCCGGCAGGTGATGGGGACCATTAAAAAATCCCTCCCTGTCGAACGCATGTCGATATATCTGCTCGACGAAAACAGGGAAAAGCTTGAGTTGGTCTTTTTCAGCGGGCTGAACATCCAGCATAAGCTCACGCTGAACATCGGAGAAGGCACGCCCGGGAGGATCGTCGAAAACGGCGAACACGTCCACATTCACGATCTATCGGCCTTCTACAGAACACTCAGTGATTTTATCCATTTTGCCGACGAAGAAAAGCGCGAAGGGTCCTATATCGGGATCGCGCTCAAAGTTCATAATGCCACGATCGGCGTGATCGGCATGGACAGCCCGGTAAAATACGGCCTCAGCGTCGAGGACATGGACTTCATGGCCATTCTCTCCCACCAGATAGCGGCGGGCATAGAAAAAGCGAGACTCTTCGAAAAAACCCAGAAACTTTCCCAGTTGGACGGTCTTACCGGCCTGAACAACCGACGGGTGTTCCAGGATAAGCTCCTTCAGGAGATCAACAGACGCGACCGGACGCTTAAGCCGCTGTCGCTCCTCCTGCTGGACATCGACCACTTTAAGCAATTCAACGACAGCTTCGGGCACCAGGCAGGCGATATCGTGCTGAGGCAGCTCGCCAGGATCATTACGACCCAGTGCCGGTGCGCCTCCATCGACATTTGCTGCCGCTATGGCGGCGAAGAGTTCGCCGTCATCATGCCCGAACTGGAGTTGCATAAAGCCGTGAAAGCGGCGGAACGGCTGAGAAGCGCCGTGGAGAACGCGGCGTTCAATTTCAATGCTGAAAATCCGGCAGGCAAGGTTACCGTCAGCA
Source organism: Nitrospirota bacterium (assembly GCA_963790205.1). GTDB lineage: Bacteria > Nitrospirota > UBA9217 > UBA9217 > UBA9217 > CAWBNQ01. The sequence goes on along the minus strand of CAWBNQ010000008.1, from coordinate 41,030 downwards.
TCGGCGTCGCCGGTGTCATGGATGCGAAAGATATCAGTCCCGAAGAACTCATCAAAAAGGCGGATGAGGCTCTCTACCTTTCAAAGCGGACCGGCAGGAACCGGGTGAGCTTCAGCCCGATGGCGGACGGAACATGACCGGTGTACGGATGTACTGTACGGTTTTTTCGATCCCGGACGGCGGTCTTCCGATACTGAATAGCGGCGCGGAAATGACCGTGTTTCATGCAGAGCGGCAAATCATCAACGGTGTTTTAAGGTAATAGTGAAGAAAATAACGGAACAATAAACAGGAAGTATGCGGGGAAGTCCTAGGGCTTGCGTTTTGACAAGTAGAGACTTTTCAATCTTTCCAAATACACCTCCGTGCGCTGTCGGGACTCAGGATCCGGCTCCATGGCCGCGAACCGGCTTGCATAATCATAAGCCATATCGTACCGGCCCGTTCTTTCGAAAGCGAGGGCTGCATTCCAGTAGCGCGACGGGGTGTCGGGTTCGCGTTCGATCGCCGCAAGAAAACACTTGAGGGCTTCTTCATAGCTCCGCTTCATCATAAGTAACTCGCCGAGCGTATTGAGAAGCTGGGGCATATTCGGATCGGCGGTCAGCGCCTGCCGCACCGCCGCCTCTGCTTCGGCATAGCGCTGTTTTCTGATAAAAGCCACTGAGAGGTTATTGAGGAGACTTGGGTCGCCGGGAGCATAACGCAGCCCCGTCTGCCAAGCTGTGATTGAATCATCAAAGAGGCCCATCCGGAAATAGACAACGCCGATTTCCCGGTACAGGTCGCGGGGAGGAACGCTCCCGTCGTCCTTGAGGGCAAGGACGGTTTGGAACTGCTGTAACGCTTCGCTTAACATGCCCGCCGTGGAGAGCGCCTGGCCGTAATTTTCGTGCGTTCTGCGTTTGTTCACTGATTTTGAGGAGGCATCAGCCCATAAGGTCACAGGGGTTTTGTAGACCCTGTTCCGCTCGTATGCGGCGAGTGTGATGCAGAGAAGGACGCCCATGGCAACCAGAAGGGGAACGAATGTTATATATTTTTTCAGCATGACGTTATTTTATATTTTTATGGCCACCACGTCAAGAAAATGATTCGACGATGCTTGTCCTCCTAGAGACCGTCCACTTTCATGAGACTCGTCCCCGGATAATAGTGGGAAAGAATGGCCTTATAGTCTTTCCCCTTCCGCGCCATTTCCTGCGCGCCCCACTGACAGAGACCGACGCCATGCCCCATGCCCCTTCCGGAAATAACGATCTCGTTACCTACGACCGCTATTTCGAAAAAAACGCTCGGGATGACGGCATAGCCGATCGCCGTCCGCAGCGTTTCCGCGGGAACCGATTCAATTCCCGCTGCATGATAGATCGATACTTGTTTCACCCTGCCGGCGGCGGTAATTCCGTTTATCTCCAGTTTGCTGATGCCTTTCAGGCGATAGCCTTGACGGCGGAGCGCGGCCGTAACTTGTGCAATGCTCAGCCGCTTTTCCCACTGGCCGTACGTGGATATCTCCTGGCAGTCGCAGTCGACGCCTCGGAGATAGGGCGCGTCTATGCCCCAGAGCTCCATTGCATTTTCCGTATGTCCGCCGCAGCTGGCATGATAAAAGGCGGGGATGACCTCACCCCCATAGGTAATTACGATCCCTTCCGTTTCTCGAACAGCCCGGGCGGCCCTTGCCTGCTCCCCGCTTCTTCCTGAATAAACCTGGCCTTTGACCGTAGCAAGGAGGTGATAGGCCCTTTTACCCGCTGTTCTCTTCCGGTACAGGGCATAGGTCCTGGAAGCCACGGCCTGGGCTTTCAACGCCTCAAGCTCCCAATCATGGGGAATTTCCTCGGCGATCACGCCCTGGAGATAATCCTCAATATCCAGTTCATTGATGACGAGAAGCAGACCGTTCTTTTTTTCTCTGAGCTCGATCCGTCCCCGATAGCTCTTTCCGTTCACCGTAATGAATTCTCCCGCCGATCTGACGCGCACGGGCCGCGTCCCGATAAAAGATGGGCCGAAAATCATCTTCTTTTCTTTAAGGTTCGACGGAGAGCCTTCCACCGTCAGCCCGGCTTGCGACTTCAGCGTAACCGTCCTCGTATTGTTCAAAACGACAACACGGATGTTCTCAGCTTTCGCAGTAAACGGGAGGGCCATGAGAAAAGCCAGCGACAGGAAAAAAGTTTTATTTATCATACGGCTTACGTCGGTAAAAATCAGACCGCGGGTTTTTGCATAAAGCACGCTTTTTTATACTATCATCGGTAGCGCCACGCCGAAGCTCGGCGCCATCCGCTCAAATAAATCTATCTTGTCGCTCCATCTGTTCCACGATACCGTTCCCACTCGCTGTAAATACAGCCGCAGTACTGTTGCCGATACAGGCCCATGGCCTTTGATTCCATGATGCCTTCGTGCCAGCCCAGGCGAAAATCATCATAATAAAACTCGATCCCATGCTCGAAGGCCATCTCTGTCGCGATTCCCTTGATGAGGTCGTGTTTCTGATATTTACTGTACAGGAGAGAGGTGGTCAGTACCTTGAACCCCTGCTCTCGCGCCGCCGCCGCTGCAGCGTCGAGTCTCATCCGGTAACACTGCTCGCAACGGTGGGCTCCCGCGCCGGCTACCCGCGAAAGAAATGCGTCAAGATCGTAGCCGTCCCGGTACAAAACGTCAAGTCCCGCACGAAGCGAAAACTCCTTCACCGTTTCGAGCCGCTTTTTATATTCACGGTAGGGATGGATATTCGGATTATAAAAGAACCCCGTCGGTTCCATGCCTTCTTCCCTCAGCCGAGACAGGGGGTAAAGAGCGCAGGGCGCGCAGCAGATATGAAATAAAATTTTCATGGCAACCGATGAGGACTTCCTGTAAAAGTAAATTTCCCGCAGGATGCCGCGTTAAAAGACACCATGAATTCCGGAGATTCCTCTACGAACCTTCACTTCGCGCATTCCCCGCAGATACCTGTACGAACCTTCATTTGCTGCAGGAAGCTTCAATGGCTTCTTCTGTCCGGGTTCTGTGAACTCATCCGTGAAAAGGGGTTAGCCTGTTAATTGCTATAACAATTTCTCCTGCGCGGATGAAGGTCTCTTTCTGCCGAAATACTCGTAGGCTATGCGCGTCGCCTGTCTGCCGCGGGGCGTGCGGTCGAGAAACCCTTCCTGGATCAGGTATGGCTCGTACACATCTTCGAGCGTATCTTTTTCTTCGTTGAGCGCCGCGGCAAGCGTTTCGAGCCCGACGGGCCCTCCTTCGAACTTGTCGATGATCGAGAGGAGGAGCCTCCGGTCCATCTCGTCAAATCCCCGTTCATCCACCTCGAGCCGCTTCATGGAGGAAACGACAAGCCCGTTAGTGATCGTTCCGTCGCCCTGGACCTGGGCGAAGTCCCTCACCCGCCGGAGAAGGCGGTTCACGATCCTCGGCGTGCCCCGGGAGCGGCGGGCTATCTCCGCAGCGGCTGCGTCCTCGATGGTAACCCCCAGCAGACCCGCGGAGCGCTGCACAATGGTCCGCAGTTCTTCGGGAGAATAGAAGTTCAACCGATCGATCACCCCGAAACGGTCACGAAGCGGGGAGGTGAGAAGCCCGGTCCTCGTGGTCGCGCCGACGAGCGTAAAATGCGGCAAATCGAGCTTGATGGAGCGGGCGCCCGGTCCCTGGCCGATGATGATGTCGAGCTGGAAATCCTCCATGGCCGGATAGAGGATCTCCTCCACGACCCGGTTCAGACGGTGGATCTCATCGATAAAAAGAACGTCATGGTCCTGCAGATTGGTCAGAATAGCGGCCAGGTCGCCGGCGCGTTCGAGCACGGGGCCCGATGTCGCCCTGATGCCCACGCCGAGTTCGTGCGCAATGATGTTTGCAAGCGTGGTTTTGCCGAGCCCGGGCGGGCCGCAGAACAGCACGTGGTCGAGCGCCTCGCCCCTGCCCTTGGCCGCATCGATGAAAACACGCAGGTTCTCCTTGATCCTGTCCTGCCCCACAAAATCATCGAAGCGAAGCGGCCTCAGGCTCCTGTCGAGCTGGACGTCATCATCATTCTGTTCAGACTCTATGATTCTCTCCGACATCGGTCGCTGTCTCTTCTTCCGCAGGCCTGGCGTGGCCTATCTTTTCAGTAACACGGAAAGCGCTTCCCGGATCAGCTCTTCGATCGCAAGGCCGGGCCGGCCATCCTTGATCTTTCTAACTGTTTCTTCCGCCTGCGGCTTTTTATATCCAAGACCCACGAGCGCTGATATAACATCCTCGACATCGCCGGGTCCGGCAGCGGCCGTCGGGGAAGCCTCGCTGAATGAAGGCACAAGATGTTTTATCTTGTCTTTTAATTCGAGGACCATCCGCGCAGCGGTCTTTTTCCCGATGCCGGGGATGGCGCAGAGCTTGGCATCATCCGACGTGCGGAGTGCGCAGGAAAGATCTCCCACGGACAGGCTGGAGAGTATGGCAAGCGCGAGCTTCGGACCGATGCCGGAAACTCCCATGAGGAGCAGAAACATGTCCCTTTCAGCCTCGGTCAGAAAACCGAAGAGCGAGAGCGAATCCTCGCGCAGATGAGTGTGAATATGGAGACTGACGTCATCGCCTTTTTCAGGGATGCCGCAGTAGGTGGAAAGCGGGACATGGACCTGGTACCCGACGCCGGAGACGTCAACGATCAGGTAGTCCGTGCCTTTGCGCCTCAGTTTGCCGGAAAGCGAAGCAATCATTTCATCATGCCTAAGCTCTGCGTCCGCCGGCGCCCCTGAGGGCGCCCACGCTTCTGGCCGGCTGTCGCAGGGATGACGAATTTTTGAGTATCTCTTTGAGCCTCGATGAATGGATATGGCAGATGGCGGCGGCGAGCGCGTCCGCTGCGTCCGCCGGATGGGGGATTTTCGGAAGGTCCAGCAGGGCCTTGACCATCATTTGCACCTGCTTTTTATCGGCCTTCCCGTTCCCCACCACCGCCTGTTTGACCTCCAGCGGGGCATATTCGAACACGGCAAGCCCCGCATTCATGGCCGCGAGGATCGCAACACCGCGCGCGTGTCCGAGCTTGAGCGCGGATTTGATGTTTTTAGACACGAAGATGTCCTCGACCACAACGACCTGCGGACGGTATTTGTCGATGACCTTCTCCAGTTCCTCGTAAATTTTCTTGAGCCGCTTGGGAAAAGGCTGTTTGGCCGACGGGCTGATCCCTCCCGACGCAACATGGAAGAGTTTGTGGTCCTCTTCAGCAACTATCCCGTAACCGCTCGTAAGCGTACCGGGATCAATCCCAAGAACCCGCATAAAGCCCCCCCGTGGACCGGAAAATCATGGTACCTTGAAGATTGGAAATGGGAGATCGCAAGGAAGCCACCTCCTCAATTTTTCAAGCATCAATTTAAACTTCCAATTTCCAGTTCGGCATGCGCGGCATGCCGCCCGCCTGCCGTTCCTATACTGAACTCAATATTTCTTCGGGAATATCGAAGTTGGCATAGACATTCTGGACGTCATCGTTGTCTTCGAGGGCTTCCACAAGACGAAGCATCTGATGGGCCTCCTTGCCGTCGAGCTTCACATAGGTCTGCGGTATCATGGTGACCTCGGAGACGTCCGAGCTGCACGCCGGCGTCCTCGAGCGTCTTTTTAACCTTTTCGAAATCGTTCAAGGTCGTCGTGATCACAAAGTTATCATCTTCGGTCTGCATGTCCTCTGCTCCCGCATCAAGCGCCAGGGTCATGAGTTTGTCCTCATCGGCCTTTGCGCGATTGACGACAAGATAACCTTTCTTATGGAACATCCATGAAACGCAGCCCGCCTCGCCCATGTTGCCGCCGGCCTTGCTGAAAATATTACGGATCTCGGAAACGGTCCTGTTCCGGTTGTCGGTCAGGACCTCGACAATGACCGCAACGCCGCCCGGTCCGTATCCCTCGTAGATTATTTCCTCGTACGAGACCCCCGGCAGCTCGCCGGTGCCTTTCTGGATCGCACGCTTGATGTTCTCGGCCGGAAGGCTGACCGACTTCGCCTTTGCGATCGCCGTCCTGAGACGGGGGTTGCCGCCGGGATCTCCGCCTCCAAGCTTGGCCGCGACCGTGATCTCCTTGCCGATCTTGGTGAATATCTTTCCGCGCTTCGCATCAGTAGCGGCTTTCTTGTGCTTCGTTGTTGCCCATTTTGAGTGGCCTGACATCTGTCCTCCTAAATAAGGCAAATAAAGAATTGAAAAATTAAGGTTGGAAATTGAAACTAGTAGATTTTACTTCCTCAAGTTTTCATTTTCCAATTTGCAATTTGAAATTTACAATTCGGCATCCAACGGAACCTCACCGTTCCGCGGTCTGTAAATCATGCTCCATATCTTCTTTGAGCTTCGTGAAGATCATTCTCCCCGCCGCGGTCTGGAGCACGCTCGTGACCGCCACATCCACGTTCTTGTTGATATACTTGCGGCCGTTCTCCACAACGATCATTGTGCCGTCGTCCAGGTACGCCACGCCCTGTCCCGGTTCCTTGCCTTCTTTGAGTACGAACACCCGCATGCTCTCGCCCGGAAGGGCGACCGGCTTCACGGCATTCGAGAGGTCGTTGATATTGAGCACCTTGACGCCCTGAAGCTCGGCGACCTTGTTCAGGTTGAAATCATTGGTTATGACCTTGGCGCCGAGTTTTTTCCCCAGAGCGATCAGTTTGCTGTCGACGTCGCGGATCTTCGGGAAGTCTTCCTCGGTGATCCGGACCTCCATATGGCTCATCTTCTGGATCCGGTGCAGGATATCGAGGCCGCGTCTTCCCCGCGCCCGCTTCAGGGAATCCGACGAGTCGGCGATATGCTGGAGTTCGTGGAGAATGAACTGCGGAATGATGATCGTGCCGTCGAGAAATTCCGTCTCGCACACGTCGGCGATCCTGCCGTCGATGATCACGCTCGTGTCCATGATCTTGATGTTCTCTTCCGTCCCGCCCTTAAAGAGTTTTTTGATGTTCGAGGGGTTGAACCGCTCCCCTTCCCTGATCCCGATGGTAATGCCGATGTATCCGAAAAAACCGTTCATGAGCAGGAGAATAAAATTCACGATGCTCCGCTCAAGCGGAACAAGCTTCAACGGGGCCGCGATAATGTTCGCGGACATCAATCCGAGGATAAAACCGAGAATACCGCCGACGATGACTTTTAATGAGACCCTTCTGAACAGGAATTCGGTCAGGATAATAAGGACTGAAACTCCGAAGCCGATGACCATTCCTTCGATTTTACTGACCTGATCGTAGAGCTGCGTCGAGACGTAGTACCCGAGCAAGGTACTTAAAAAAATAAATAAGATCCGAATAAGGATAAGTCCCATCTGTTTCACCTCCTTTCCTAAAAAATGCAAACGCCAAATATCAAACCCTAATCAGGAATATGCTCCAAATTCAAAGCTTCAATTTCCAAACGTTTGAAATTTGGTGTTTGGTTATTGGAATTTATTTGTTGTTTCGTGCTTGGATGTTTGTGCTTGCCTGCTATTCCGGCTTGATGGTGACGAAAAGGTCTTCACCGTTCCTGCGAATGAGAAGCAGCGCCCTGTCCTTCGCCTTTATCTTTGATGCCGATTTTTTGTAATCGTCCAGGGTCCGAACGTTCTTCTGATTGACCTGAAGGATGATGTCCCCCGGCCTGATCCCGGCCTCGTACACCCTGCTTTCCGTATCGACCTTGATCACGACGACGCCCTTCTCGGTTTCATCGATGCCGAGACGCCGGGCGATCTCGGGTGTCAATTCGCGCACCACCAGCCCCGTGAGCGCCATGCTCTCCTCTTCCGTGCCGGGTTCTTCCCGGTTCCGCGGAGACGACTCGGTCATCTTCCTCGGCAATTCGGCGATGACCACGTCGGCATCGATCTCCTTCTTCTGGCGCAGCAGCCTGACTTTTACCGTCGTGCCGATCGGCGTCTGGGACACCATGTTGCGCAAATGGCCCGTGTCCTCGACGACCTTGCCGTTATATTGTAATATGACATCTCCCTGTTTGATGCCCGCCTTCTCCGCGGGGCCGCCCTTGATGACGCCGCTCACGAGCGCGCCCTTCAGGTCCTTGACGCCGAACTCTTCCGCGAGATCGGAGGTGACCTCCTGAATGCTGACGCCGATCCAGCCGCGCACTACTTTCTTGTACTTCACCAGGCTGTCCATTACCTGCCGGGCCATGCTGCTCGGCACGGCAAAGCCGATGCCTTGATACCCGCCGGTCCTCGACAGGATGGCGGTATTGATGCCGATAAGCTCGCCGCGGGCATTAATGAGGGCGCCGCCGGAGTTGCCGGGGTTGATGGCCGCATCGGTCTGTATGAAATCCTCATAGTCAGCGATGCCCACGTTCGCCCGCCCCACGGCGCTGATCACTCCCATGGTCACGGTCTGGTTCAGGCCAAAGGGATTCCCGATCGCGAAGACGATCTCGCCCACCTTGAGTTTGTTGGAATCGCCCCAGGGCACGGCCGGCAGCCCCTTGGCCTCGATCTTGATCACGGCGATATCGGTCTTGGGGTCCGCTCCAATGAGCCTGGCCTTATAGTCCTTCTTGTTCAGGAGCAGCACTTTGATTTCCTGCGCCTTCTCGATGACGTGGTTGTTGGTGACGATATAGCCGTCCTCGGACACGATCACGCCCGACCCCAGGCTCTGCTCCTTGTGTTCCTTCGGCGCATTGGGATTTGGGCGCTGGAACTGGTCTCCGAAGAACCTTCTGAAGAACGGGTCGTCGAAGAAATCGAAGGGGGCTTCTTCACCCCCTTTGATGACCCGTGTCGTGGAAATGTTCACGATCGACGGCGTCGCGACCGCTGCGACCTCGGACTGGGCTTCGGAGAGCTGCGTCAGGAGCTCGATCGACTTGGAGGATATCAGGCTTTTGGCCGGAAGCGGATTGATCACACCGACGCGCGATGAGAGAACAAGGCCGACAAAAATACCCACCACGAGAATAAATGCAGCGGAGAGATAGAATTTCTTGTTCCGGATCATGGCAGAAAAAAACCTCCTGATGCGTCTTTCAGCTCTCTTTGAAGTAAAGCGCATTCTACCAGAAATAAGCAAGGCTTTTCAAGCCCTTTTTAATATTGACGGGGTCCGGCATTACTTTTTAGACATGTTCGAAATAATTCAGCCCTCCCAAGGGAACCGGGGAGGGCTGAGGAGAAAGTCGCCTCTTTCGTCATCATCATGCCGTCACGGCATTACCCTGATCACGTCCACGCCGTCGAAGGTCGTCGGTCCGACCTTACCCGTCACATGGACGGGAACGCTGTCTCCGAGCGGCAGGACGTTGATCGCGTCGCTCCGCTTGAACTTGACCATGAGGTCCGGGATTCCGTCCTTGTCATGGTCGCCGATCGCGTAGGGCCGGGTTTCTGCTGGGATGGTCCCTTCGAGCCGGATCGACGAGACATCGATGTCCTTGACGTTGTAGCCCGCCGGCAGCTCGATATAGACCACGACCCAGGTCCCGTTGCTCGTTGTATTGAGCGTGTCCGGGTCGAAGTCGATCGTGGCGGTGATGCCTGTTTGCGGCAGATGGACCGTGAAGCTTGCCATGGCGGTCCAGGGGCCGTAAAGCTGGCCGTCATAAGCCCGGCAGCGCCACTGATAAATGGTGTTGTCAGTAAGCGCTGTGGCCGGGGTTGCCGATGTGGTGCCTGAGCTGCCGCCGGGCACGCCTATTATGGAAGTAACGAGCGCTCCGCCGCTGTATATCTCGAAGTCATACGTGAGGCTCGGGCTGTCCGGGTCGGTCGCGTTCACGATTGCGAGCGTAGGTGTCAGTGTTGCGACGCTACTCCCGTCAGCCGGTGAAGAGAGTTTCGGGGCGCTCGGCGCGTCATCGGCGGTATTTACCATGAAGGAGGCCGCCGGCATCCAGGGGCTGTAGAGCTTGCCGTCAAAGGCGCGTGTTCTCCAGTAGTAGGTCTGGTTTTCCGTAAGCATGGCCGGCACGGTCCAGGACGTGATCTGGCTGGTCTCAGCCACACCGGTTGTCCCGGTTACCAGAGTTGATAAGGCTGCGTCGGAGTAGACCTCAAAATCATAGGTGAGGACATCCCTATCAGGATCGGTCGAATCCAGGATTGAAAGCGTCGGCGTGAACACGGTCACCGCGCCGGCATTGGACGGGTTGGCAAGCGTCGGCGCGGTCGGCGGCTCGTTCACTGCGTTTGCGAAGAAGGAGGCAGTCGCCGACCACAGACTGTCCGCCTGCCCGTCGGAGGCCTTCACCCGGACATAGTACTGGGTGTCTTCTGTAAGGCCCGTAACATACCAGGTCGTCGCAGCCTGGCCCTGGGCTATACTGCCTGAGCGGATGATATTGGATGAATCGAAGGTCGGGACCGTATCGACCTCGAAGAAGTACGCGATGACCGGGGAATCGGGGTCCGTGCTGTTCGCGACCGTGATGTCCGTATCGAGGGCAGCTATGGTCGCATTGTTCGCCGGGGCCGTGATAACCGGCATTGTCGGTGGATCGTTCGCGGTGTTGACGAAGAACGAAGCTGTCGTTGACCACGGGCCGGTCATGAACCAGTCGTCTGCCTGCGCCCTCCAGTAGTACCAGGTATTCTCTACCAGATTTGCCGGAACTTGCCACGATGTGGTCCCCTGGCTGGACATAGTCGATGTCTGGCTGCTCATGACGCCTGTGGTCGCGGCAATGATCTGGATGAATCCGGGATCGAGGGCCAGATCGAAGTTGTAGGTAAGGCTCGGGCTGTCCGGGTCCGTGGCGTTGGTCACGGTAAGGACCGGCGTGTAGGCCGCGACCTGGCTGCCGTCCGTGGGGCTGCTGATCAGGGGCGCCGTGGGCGGATCGTCCACGGTATTGACCCGGAAGGAGGCGGGCGCCATCCAGGGGCCGTAGAGCCAGTTGTCATAAGCCCGGGCGCGCCAATAGTAGGTCTGGTTTTCCGTGAGGGTAAGGGGCACAGTCCATGACGTTGTCCCCGTGCCCTGGGTGAGCAGGTCTGATGATGCAACGGGCTGTGTCAGCCCGCTGTCGCTGTAGAGCTCGAACTGGTAGGTAAGCTTATCGTCGTTCGGGTCCGAAGCGTTATTCACGGTCAAGGTCGGCGTGAAGGTAAGAACGTCGGAGCCGTCGGCAGGCCCGACGAGCGACGGGTTTGACGGCGCGCCCTCGATCCGGAAGTAGGCGCCGCTAAGGGTTTCCGTCAGACTGCCGATGGTTGCCTGGAGGATGACGAGGTAGTCCTTGGCCGTGTACCTGGTCGTGTCGATCAGGATCGTGTTTGCCGTTGATCCTCCCATGGCAAGGGTCGCTTGATACGGGAACGTGTCGTACACGGTCTGGTCGGAGACATTTACCGTGAGCACGGTAAGCGTAACGTTCTGAAGGTCGGCGTTGCCCACGTTCGTGACATTGTAGGACACGGTCGAGGTCTGTCCGGACAGAAGCTCCTGGGCGCCCACGGAGATCTGGCCCCGGAGGACCGATGTGGGGTTTATGACGTTCGTGATCGTGAGCGTCTGCGTTCCCGTGGCAAGAACCGCCCCGGTTGAATCTCGTACAATGAGTGTGACGGGATAGGTCCCGGAGGCATAGGTCCCGGTGTTCCAGTAGCTCTTGAACGTGAACGTTGCGCCGGGCATGAGTGTCGATATGGTCCTCGTTTCCGTGAACACCTGCCCGCTGCCCACTGCATCCTGCATACTGACTTCTGCCGTCAGGCTCCCGAAAATGGTGTTCCTGCTCTGGCTCGTTACGGTTGTGGTGAGGCCCGCCGTGTCATTGGGGTTATAGGATATCTTGTCCGTGGTAACGGCCGCGCTCATGCGGATGTCCGGGGTGATCGTGAACCCGGCGCTCTTCCGGGATATGACCCTGCCTGATTCGGACAGTTCGCAGAGCATCGTGTACTGGCCGGCAAGAGTTGCTGCCGTGTTCCAGGTCCGGGTGAGCGTAACGCTGCTGTTCGGGCCCACGGTTACGGGATCAGCGGATGATATGGTCGCGATGCGGTTTCCCGCGCTGTCTTGGACATAGAGGCCGAGGGTGAGGGTCCGGGTGCTCCCGGTGGCGTCGCTTGCCGTGATCGCGGCGGTCAGGACGGAATCTGCCGGATAAGTCGCGTTGTCGGTGGCGACCGTTGCGTTGAGCCCTGCCGACTGGACAAAGAACGGCTGGGAGGCGCTGTTGTTGCCTTTGTTGCTTTCGGTTATGGTATTCGCAGGATCTACGACCACGTAGACCTGCTGCTGACCTGCCCAGCCGGTGGTATCCAGGCTCGCCTGGATGGTTGCCGTCGTGCCTGAAGCCACAACCGGGTAGATGGTCTGGCTCGCTATGAGCGTCCCTCCGGCTGTTGGACTTCCGAGGTAGAAGCTTATTGGGATGTTGCCTACGGTTGTGCCGAAGTTATGGATCACTGCCGTTATTGTGGCGGTATCTCCTTCCCGGGGGGCCGTTGGCGTAAGCTGGATGTCGGTTGCTGAGACGGCAAGATCGGGAAGCACGGGCTGCTGGACCAGAATCATCATGGAGGCGGTGTTATTCGCCTTGGTTACCTCGGCGATGGCATTTGCCGGGTCAACGACGATGTAGAGCACGTTCGTTCCGGCATCGCCAAGCGTGTTAAAACTGAATGTGACAGAGGCCGACCCTCCGGCGTTGATCAATGGTACTACCTGGTCCTCTCCGACCTGCACTCCGCCCGGGACCTGTCCTGAGCCTGCCGAAGGATTGCCGTTGTAGAGCCGGACAGCGACGTTCGATGCCGCAAGGCCGCCGATGTTGCTTATTGTCGCCGTGACCGGAATGGGGGTCCCTTCGTAATAGGGACCCACGGGCAACGCGATGTTTTGAGGGATGATCGTGAGGTCCGGGTACTCGACGACAATGGTAACGTCTGCTGCGGTCTGGTTGTCGTCCTTGCGGCATTCGGTGATGGCGTTTGCCGCGTCCACGACTGCATAGATATGATGGAGGCCAAGGCTTCCTCCGGACCAGCTGTAGACCACGTCCTGGAACTGGCCGGGATTAAGGACCTGTGTGGTCGATGCTGTTCCGATGATCATTGCATCCGTGAGAGCCTGCCCTGAGCCTGTCGAAGGGCCGTCGTAGAACGTGACGGTGACAGTTGGTCCCGATGCGACTGCACCACCGTTGCCGACCCTGACCGCGAGGTTGACCGATAAGCCTGCCTGCTCGATGCGCATGTTAGAGGCTGTGAGGTTCGGCGTGAGATAAGGGTTCGGGTTTCTCCCGATGCCCGCCTGGGTCATAAACGAGTTGTTTAAAAGCCAGCTCGGCGCCTCATGCTGCGGGATACTGCCGTCGTCGTTCACGTTCGTGACGTGGTAGCTGAGCTGGTTCCAGACGGTGCGGCCGTTGCTCCAGGGATGATTGGGATCGGACGAATGGTAGACGCGCATTGCTTCGAGACTGTTCTTATCATCATGACCGGTCACTACCAACTCGACCTGCCCATCGCCGTCCACGTCCGCGACAAGCACGTTTTGTGGAAAAACGTTATCATAGCCGCCAAAAAGGTCCTGGTACAAAACTGTGCCGTCTTTCCCAGAGAGGATCGTGAAGTAGCCACCGCTGTTTATCATCACTTCCGGGATGCCATCTCCGTCGAGGTCGAAGACTGTAGGAGCCGCACTCCGGGCGGAGCTGGTACTATAATTCGGGATCGTGAGAGTATTCTTGAGCTGACCGTCCTTATTTAAGACTAAAATCTTATTCTCGCTCCTGATCCCTATTTCCGGCTTGCCGTCCCCGTCGAAGTCTGCCACAATTGGCGGACTTGCGGCAAAGCTACCAATTGAGTTATTTCCAAGGAGCTGTCTTACGGATACCGGACCCCATTTGATATTACCCGCGTGGTCGAGAAGATAAACCGCAGCATCACCTGAAACGTATCCTTCCAAAACAATTTCCGGGTAGGGATCGCCGTCGAAATTGGCGATAGCGACTGCCCCGTCGGGGAGCGAAGATTTCCACCAGAGGAGCTTGCAATTGTTGTCATACGCTGCATTCCCGGCCACGATCTCCTGCTGACCGTCCAAGTTCAGATCGGCGACCGCGGCAAAGTCATATAATACCCCTCCATATACATTGAAGTAGCCTTTCCCGCTGCCATTATACGAGTTATAGCCGGCGCACCGGACCGAGCCGTCCGCGTTTATTACTGTCGGTCCCGAGACGATTTCCTTGTTCCCATCTCCATCGAGGTCGGCAATGGCGGTAACGTTCCTCTGAGAAATAGTGGGGTAAAAATTGCCGCCGGGGCTTGGTGGATGGGCTGTTTTCCATGCCTGGACTTGAGCACTATCGTCCCACTTCAAGGTCCAGTCGTTGTTGTAGACGACCAATCCATAACCATAGATGGGGTTTGGAGTTTCAAAAATGATCTCTGGTTTCCCGTCACCGTCGATGTCGCCGGACGAAAGATAGGAGAGCGTATCCACCGGATGGTTCGTATCGTAGAGTGAAAAGTAGTTCTCCCCCGTATCACCCTTGAAGGCCCAGATTTTCCCAAAATAATAATAAGTTTGCAGCGTAACGAGTACGATGTCGGGAACATCATTTTGATCTATCTTTCCGTCACCGTTCGTGTCCCGCAAATGCATGATTGTAGGTTGTGGCAACAACAACCAAGTGGCACTAGGCAGCCCCCACTTCCACTTGACTTTTGGTTGTATCGGGTTCGTAGGCACGACTTGGCAGTCTTTGCAGGAGACGAGGATATTGTTGTCCTCGTTCTGCTCCAGGATGGCGTCGCCTGAGTCCACGAAGGCGTAGAGCGGCGAGTGCAGGAACGTGACCGCGCCGGAAAGCGGCAGATCGATCATGCCGGCGTCTTCGGGCCAGAGGGTCATCGTGTTCGTGGCTGTGCCGAGGAGGTTATCCACGCCCGCGGTATATTTGCCGTCTCCGTCTTTGTCCTCGAAAATGATGACGTTAAAGGGCGCGGTTATCTTGTCGTCGCCGATGTTCTGGAAAGTGACGTGGGCCGTGCCGGAGATGGCAAGGGTCTGGGGATCGGTTGTGGTGTCCGTGAGGTCGACCTTGATCGGAACGAGGTCGGGGCCCAGGGTCTCGCCCGGTGCTTTGATAGTGAGCGAGCGGACGGCGGTGTTGTTGTCTTCGTACATCTCGGCTACCACGTTTTCGGGGTCAGCCACGGCATAGAACCGGTAAACCTGGGGCGACGCAATGAAGGTGTACGTGAACGCAGTTGTCCCATCCCCCTGTATACTCCCTACTGCATACGTATTTAAAAGTGCTCCCCCTGCGCTCGGGTCGCCGTTATAGAGCGCAAGGTTGAACGGGCCGGTGTCCTTGATGCCGGTGTTGTGCGCGGTGATGGTGAAGGCTACGGCGTCTCCGGAGACAGGATGGGCAGGGCTAAAGACGAGGTCTGTGGCGGAGATTTCTATGTCCACCATGTCGGTCATGATCCTGACTGACGCGCGGTTGTTGTTCTCGTTCGATTCGACGATCTGGTTGGCCCGGTCGAGGATCACGTAAACATCATGGATGCCCGTGGGTATGGCCCAGCTGGCGATTACAAGCTGCGACCCGCCGGCGACAAGGGAGATCGTCTGGCTGTTTATGAGCGTGCCGCCCGATTCGGGCGCGCCGTCGAAGATCTCGACGGTGAAGTTATTTGCCGCATCAGCGCCGGTGTTATGGACATTTGCGGCGATCTGGACCGTGTCGCCTGCATGGGGCCGGGAGGGATTTAGAATAATGTCCGTGGGTGAAATTGTCAGATCGGCCTGGGTGAGCGTCCCGCCCACGTTCACCGTGACCGAGGCGGTGTTGTTGGTCTTGGATATCTCGGTGATTACGTTCCCGGAGTCGGCGACAAGGTAGAGCGTATGGGAGCCGTTCGTCGTGAGCGTGACGCCTAAGGTCCCGGCACGCATGTCGCTTCCGTTTATGCCGGAGATATCGGCGGTCTGGAGGAGAACGCCGTTGTTTGCCGGGTCGCCGTCATACAAGGCCGCGGTAAATGCACCTGCAGGGCTCTCGCCTAGATTTCTTATGGTGTAGTTGAGCGTGAACGCGGTTCCCGCGGTTGGAACGTAGGTTGAGGGTATAAGGTCCGCGGAGTAAACCGCGAGGTCCGGGCCGGTTGCCACCCAGAGCCGGGCTGAGGCTTTGTTGTCGAGCTTGTTTGTTTCGGATATGAGGTTATCAGGGTCAGCGACGACGAAGATGGTCTTAGCACCGGTGTCGCTGAAACTCGTTGTGATTGACGCCTGGGCCGATGAGCCAAGAGCTATGAACGGAAGTATCTGGTCCGTGCCGATCTGAGTTCCGCCGACCGCTGGATCGCCGAAATAGAAACGGACGACCACGTTCGATGCGTTGTCGTATCCCGTATTGCTTATCACGGCGCTGATGGTCGTCGTGGCCCCGGATAGGGGCATGGTATTCGAGAAGGTGATCCCGGAGGTTGAGACCGTAAGGTTCGGTCGTGCTTCTGCAAGGGCCTGGAGAGCAAGTGCGGTTGAATAGGGATCGTCGTTCCAGGAGCCGTCAGCGAGTTGGGATGAGGCGAGGTACGTGATGCCGTTCAAAATGGTCTGCGTGCTCCCTTGGCCGCTTTCGATCAGGGACATGAGAGATAGAGCCGTAGCGTAAACAGTTGAAGGAGAATCCCCGAACCCCCCGTCGGTGTTTTGATGGGCGAGCAGGAAGGCAGAGGCTTGAGAGATGATGTTTTGATTGATGAAGAAGACGGTGCTGTTTGCGGACAGTACCCGGAGGACCATTGACGTGACGTAAATGTTGCTGGCATCTCCGGTCGAGGCACCCCACCCACCATCTAAATTTTGATTTGCTGTAAGAAAGTTGATTGTTTGGAATAGGCTAGAATAGTCGGAATAATTTGCGGCATGAAGAGCTTGTAGGGTAAGTGCGATTTCCACAATATCATTTGAATACTCACCATCTAATCCCCACGAGCCATCTATATTATTTTTCCAAGTGACGAGTTGGCCTAGACCACTTGTAGTGTCAAGGCCGGCGAGGGCATTTGCTAGAAGTCTATCAGCAGTGTAATTGACAGAATCAGGAGTTTGTCCGTTCAGCCAATTCAAACCATCAACAGCGGCTGATCCGGTATTGCCGCACATTTTCAAAGCTGAGACGGCTGCGGCTGTCGTATTAAACGGCGTCACCAATGATGAAGTTCCGCCCCAGCTCTTATCGGCGTTCTGATTTGCGATGAGCCAGTTTATGCCGGATGCCACTGTGGCTGGCTGGGCAAAACCTGCCCTTGCCGACAAAAATATAAGGATGATTCCAAATAGAATCCGCTTTAGCATACGACCTCCTGAACGCATATCCCGTAGTCTCCCAATTTCTTTAAAGAGGCATGACGAATATTCCATCATCTCTCGCAACATAAGCATGCTCTTCCATAAGAATTGCAGAATACACCTGTACTGGTTCAGCTATCGACTTTACTTTTTGGAGTTCTCCTTCTTTATCAATTTTCATGATTTCAAAGCTAGATTTTGACTGCACTACATCCTGCTGAAGTCCCCACCCTGCGAAATAAGGGCTTTTGAAGGTAACGTAAACGATATGTGGCGCGGCATAAGTAAAGACTAATTTGGGATTAGTTGGCTTTGAGCAATCGAAAACTTTAATCATGTGCCTATCGTCATCTTTCATACGAACAATTAAATAAGGATAACTAACAAAAAAACTCTTATATGGATATAACGCGCCCTCTATTTGCGATAGTTGTCTCGGTTTTGCCGGAGTTGTTATATCCACAAAATAAATTGATCCTCGCTCGTCCTTAACGACAGCTGTATTTTTGTCTAAAGGTGCAAGGCTTGTACAAAAAAAACTGCCAAGTGGCTGTGACAGGAGCACAGGTTTTTTCAAGCGGGAAATATCAAAAACTTTGAATCCGGCTTCTGAACAAGCGCAGAAAAGAGTGTCATTGAAAAGCAAAAAATCCCATAGGCTTTTATCTATGAAGCTTGTCTCTTTCATTTCAGTGTCTTGTACAAATTGAAATATCCCGCCACGCGTCGTTGAAGCCACTATAAAATAATCTTCTTTGCATGCTTGCATCTTCATTGGGGCAATTGACAAGACTTTTGATATTGCTACTTGGGATAAATTGCTGATATCTACGAGATAGGATCCAATATAACTGGAAGCAAAGATAAACTGATTTTTCTTATACTCTAAAAGAAGCCTAATCGCATACTCAACATTCGGAACAGGCACAGATCCAACATGAGCAGGTAATTCCTTAACAGTGACGTCATAAATTTCTACTGTTTTTTCCCGACCTACTGCAAAAAGATAATTTTGTGCTGTATATAGCGCTGTTGGGCCGTTCGCTTCCGCAAATTTTCTCATAATTAGACTCCTTCATCATGGATACGTTGTTATTAATTTTACTCGATATGTGTTAATTTCGAGATAAGGAAACGGAAAAATCCATTCATTGCACGGTTGAACGTCCTGTATTGCACACGGTTTCAATATATGAGGCTGTCCATTAAATGCTGCCCTATTTATCTGTAATTCAAGGTAGCCGGTTCCCTTTGAGGTATCTCTATTACCATTTTTATCCATGAGTTCGAGAGCATTTGCAATGTAAACATTGTTTGGAGTGCCATCCGGCCTTGAACCACCTGGAGACAACTGCAGATCGGTCAGGAATATTTGGCCAGTATCCGATTCTAATCCCATGACAGAAATTATAGGCACTACAAAATATTTTGTATAGTGACGTAGTGTTATCCAATCCTCAGGAGACCTGCTTTTCGAAATGGCATCCGATATTACAACGATCAAGGCGAGTACAAACGCTGTTATCGTTCCTATCACTAACCAAGCAGGTAACTCAATTCCTACAATAACACCCCCAACGACCTTGAGCATAATTTGGCTACTATCCGCTATAGATCCAAGAATCATTGCTCCAACACCCGTTGCCGGCACTGGTGCTATAGGATACACGGTACTTGTATTTGTACTGCTATCTCCTCCATTCAAGCCACCACTAATTCTGTACGCACCGCTCCCATCTGTTGGGTTAGAAACGATATAACCCACGCCAGTCCAGCCGGATTGCGTGATGTTCGTCTGCGGTATCTGAACCGTAAGCCCCCCATTAATTGCATTCGATATTTCAGTCTTGATAGCATCTGTCATCTGGAGATTCGGCAGTATCACCGTAATATTTGACAAATCAATTTTAAAGATTGGGATGCCTTGATCATTTGCCGCCTTCAGCGCTGTTACAGCAGAAATGCTGTCACCAATAGTCCTTCCATAAAGTTGGTCCATAATTGCGCCTTCGAGGAAAGAAGAGTTGACACCAGATTGCTGCATATAATTAAACTCTTTCGTCTTGTCTGCCGACTTGCTGAAAACCGTCTGATTGTCAAATTTCACATCAATGTTTATGTGATTATACGCAGCTGAACTCGGAACACCCCAAATATACGTGACAGATACTTTGGCTGAGGCCGCAAGTTCTGACGGGTGCCGGAAGCTGTCTACGCGCAATGTCTTCGCGGTAATATCGTTGAACGCATCCGCCTCAGCCCAGTATGAAAGGGCTGTCTGGTGAAGCATTTCGCCGACGGGTTCGGAGAAGTCACTTTTATTGATTCTGTTTTGGAGAACATCAAGGTTGATCTTCGAAGGATTTATGCCGATCGCTGAATAGTCTCCAGCCAACAGGTTGTGAGTGACCATTTCAGTGCTATTCGGAGAGACAACAGAAATCGTAAGGTTCTGGGCTTTCCCCATTCCGACGGTCGCACCGGTAGCGACTGTGGTGCCTTCTATTTTCAGAACCGGTTTAAATTGCACAAGATAGGCGGGTATGCTCGTAGCGTATTGTTCAACATAACTATTAATAGTCGTTTGGTCTGCATCAGTGGCGGGATTATAGCTGATCGTGAATCTTTTCCCGGCCAATTGAGGCAAGCTGGTCGTATAGGTAAAGGCAGGGCTCCCAGGATTATCAGTATCCGTAAGTTGAATGGTGATCTTGTGCCTGAGCTGATCCGGGACCGCGCTTGTTTCTGTTCCGATCACGACTACCTTATAAGGCAGACTGGCTGGAAGGATAGGTTGCGATTTCAGGATGATTTCTTTTTTCCCAAGAATATCGCCAACAGTGGTATTTGGGAAGTTCTGCGCCACATAGTTCTCGAGCTGGGCGTTGTAATCCGATAATGCTGTTTGAATGAGTGAAGAGTTGACGTTCGTTACATATCCTTCCTGGTCGTTGATAGTGGCACTCGCCTTTATTTGATCGGCAAGATTCTGGCCGTCGAAGGGTACGGCTGCTTGTAAGTCTACCCCATCTGTGTAGGAATACTGTTTAAAACTGGCATCAAGCGGAATCCATGTATTTCCTTGTTTCTGAATTGCCCCAAGTGAGGGAATATAGTCTATCCAGGCTTTGACCCAGACGTGTTCCATCTGTGCAGCATATATAATGCCTCCAGATCTGAGGCCTGTAACAGGAATCCCACCACTAGCGATGAAATTCAATGCTGATGTCTGATCTGTAAAACCGCCTGCCCAGTTCATGACTTTATCAATTGGGACTTCGATAGTTCCATAGGAATAGTGCGCATAAATATTCGAGGCCCGAAGAAGTGCGATTAGAAGTGACGCAGTATCGAAGTCGTTGCACTGCTTTGTCTGGAGGCACATGTCCGCGCCCTGGATGCTGCCGTAGGTGGGAACGAATTCGATGTTGTTCCTAACACACTGCTGTCCAAGATAGTCTGATTCCCTAACGCCCACCCTTGCCAATCAAGGTTTTTAGACAGGTAAATCCCTTTTCATAGATTCAGGTTCCTCATTCTGCTGTCCAATTACCGATATCTCATTACCAATTGCTCCGCAGACGGCACGATCGGCGGCGTTTCAAACGGATTATCCAGCCACATCCATAAATCTCTGTAAGTGAAGAGATTATAACGAAGCATGGCAACCAGGTTCGACAGCGACCACCCGAGCGTTGACCGGAACTTCAGGTACTTCAATACCAGGATGGCAATTAATGCTGTCCAAATCTGTGTCAGCAAGGCATTCTGGCTCGTTCCCACGAACGTCTTGATCTTCAGATTCTGCTTGATCGTCTTGAAAAATATCTCGATCTGCCAGCGGTCCTTGTAAATGCTGGCTATGGTCGTCGCGCCGAAGGCGAGGTGGTTCGTCCAGAGAACAATCGTTCGCTCATTTTCTTCGTCCCATACCTCTACCCGTCGCAAGGTATGCGGGCACTTCTTGATTGATTCGTAGCCCGTCAGTTCAATGAGCTGGTCTTTGATGATATTCCGGTTTTCAGGAACCGGTCTTGTTTCGATCACCCTGAAAGCGGCATTGTCTTTTTCTCCCGTTACGAAGAAGATGCCGGCCTCCGTCCACCGTGCGAACTGTTCATAATCCACATATCCCCGGTCGATTGCCAGAATAGAGCCTTTGGGGAACTTCAGCGTATGCGCGATGTTTACTTCGTGCACGTTCCCCTCGGTCATACTGCAGAAGACCGGAAGATATCCGTCGTGGTCCAATAACAGGTGAAGCTTGATTGCTCCTTTCGTTTGGCGGTACTTTGCCCAGTCAAACAAGGTGACGCAAAGCTCAATCAGGGTGGCATCGAGGCTGAACAGCTTGTTCTTGAACCGAAACGGCTTCTTCCCTCGTGCGAGAACCCGGCATTTTGCCAACAGCTGATAAAAAACCTTCTGGTACAATTGCCAAGGCCGATGTTCGTTGGCATAGGCCAAGGTGGAGCGTTTGGGTGCTGCGTCAATTCCAAGGTGTTTGAGTTTGCCCAGGCACGTCGCTAATCCGCCGCATATCTCTCGCAGCGAGTGGGCTTGTCCCAACTGACAGAACACCATCGCCACAAACTGGCCCCAGCAACTGAATCCCTTTACCCCTTTTTCAGCCCGTGTTTCTCGTACAGCCCTGACAAAATCCTGATGCGAAAATATCTGTAGAATCTGACCGAAGATACTGCTACACTTGTTCACGGGGATGTCCTCCATCGGTAAATTTAGGTCCTCGACAAACCTACTTTATCCGATTGAGGCTTCCCCTGCAATTACTCAAATCCTATCTTGGACGGGTGTGTTCCTAACATACTCGTATATTTTGACAGGACTGTAGCCGAGTTCCTGGGCCTTGGCGCGGATGGCGTCCGTGAACTGGATTTCCGTAGTCTCGGAGAGATCGTCGGCAGTTGGCGCGTCCACGGTCGTGACCGCTGCCAAATTCAATGTGCCGGATTCAAGATTCAAAGCGACTTCATTTGCCACAGAAGGCATAGATTTCACAGAGGAAGGCAATGCGAGTGTTTCGGGTTTAGAATCAGATGATAACAGGCCGGTCAATGGTCCGTTGGAAGCGACGAGAATGGGCTTGTGCTCAATTCCCGATTTCGGATTTCGGAATGCGAAATGAAATAGCTCATGGCTCGTAGATATTAGTTCATGATTTAAAGCTATGAGCGATGAACTATGTGTTGTCTTTTTCTGCCGGAGAAAATCCTTTTCGAAATCTTCTTTCCTGAGCCTTGGCATTCTTGCCCTGGCCTTGACCATTCTGTTCGGCAGCTTGTTTGGATCGAGCGGGACGTGCTTTTTGGCAGGCTTTACCTTTTCAAGATGCAGCCGCGCTGTTTCGATCCTGGCCTTGAGGTCTGTCGCAGTTTTTGCTTTGTCGATGTCGTCGATCTCGGATTTGAGCTGAGTGAGGTTCTTGTCGTAGTTCTTGACGAACGCTGCCTGCCGGTCGAGGATGACCTGCGGCAGCTTGGCGTCTTTGAGCTTCTTTTCGGTTGCAGCGAATTCGGCCCTGAGGTCTGCATCGATCTTTTCAATCTCCGCTTTCTTTGCCTTTATTCCTGCGACCTCAGCGGTCACATCCTCGCCCCTCCCCGCTTTCTCTCCGGCCTTCGAGACGCCCGCGCGAATCCCTTCCAGCGCCTTTTCAAACCGTTCTGATGCCGTTTGTATGGGCGTATCGCGCGCTTCTATGTGGCCCTTGCCCCCTGGCCCTTGACTCTGTGGCGTTGCTGCAAAAGCAACGGCCTGCCATACCGGGCCGAACGTCCAGATAAAGAAAAATAGCACGACTGCCGAGATGAGTCTTAAAACCCGGTAGAAGGTCTTCACGCGCATGGCTTGCTCTCCTTGTGCCTATTCAGTTTTAAAACGAATTCTGCGCTGCATTAAAGCAAAAGCGGGAAATGCTGATACTGTTCTAACCGTGAATCGTCGAACCAGTAAATATTAAGGAAGGCGCTGTTTTCGGATTGAGATTGCACTTTTGAAACAACCTGCGTTTTTGTCCACAAACTATAATACTTTAGAACCATCATGTCAATCGGGGAAACCCCTAAATTCAGCTTCGAAAAACCTTAGACTTTTTGGGCGGATTCCCAAAAAACCCAAAATAAGTGGCCTGCGCCGACTCAATGAAATAGGCTCAGCGCCAGAATACTTCGGAAGCACCCCTGACCCCGCCGAAGGGCCTCGCTATAGATGGCATTGACAAAAAGAGCTGACGGCATATAATACCGTGGCGCTGCCATGTATCTCGGGAAACGCGCAAGGAGGGAAATTCTTGGCTTCTGAACGTCAAAAAAAACAAGCTGCGGCGCGCCGTCTGGAAAAGCTGGATAAAAAATATATCTGGCACCCCTTTACGCAGATGCGGGACTGGGAAAAAGAGCCTCAGCTCGTCATCGAGAGCGGGAAAGGGTGTCTCCTTACCGATATTCGGGGTAAAAAATATATTGACGGGGTTTCATCGCTCTGGGTCACGGTGCACGGCCACCGGAAAAAGGAGCTCGACCGGGCCGTATCCGCCCAACTGAAAAAAATTGCGCACTCTACGCTGCTCGGGCTGTCGAACGTCCCCGCCGTGGTGCTGGCGGAAAAACTCATCGATATCGCTCCGAATGGACTTTCCAAAGTTTTTTATTCAGACAGCGGATCGACTGCCGTGGAAATTGCGCTCAAGATCGCTTTCCAGTACTGGCAGCAGAAGGGTCCCGAGTTCCGGAGAAAAACAGGCTTTATTTCACTCACCGAAGCCTATCATGGCGACACCATCGGATCGGTGAGCGTAGGCGGCATCGACCTCTTCCATAGTATCTATAAACCGCTCCTGTTTCAGGCACGCAAGATCGAGTCACCCTACTGCTACCGCTGCAAGTATGGGTCGACCTGGCCGGAATGCCGGAAGACGTGTCTCATGCATGCCGAGAGGACGATCCAAAAATACGCCTCCGTGACGGCTGCTCTTATCATGGAGCCCCTCGTGCAGGGCGCGGCAGGCATGCTCATGCACCCGCCGGGTTATTTGAAGAAGATCAGGGAGCTTTGCACGCAATACGGGATACTCATGATAGCCGATGAGGTCGCCACCGGTTTCGGCAGGACCGGGAAAATGTTCGCCTGCGAGCATGAAGACGTCGCTCCGGACATCCTGTGTGCGGCTAAGGGGATCACCGGAGGGTACCTTCCGCTCGCGGCAACACTCACGACTGAAGAGATATACCGGGGATTCCTCGCCGAGTACCGGGATATGAAATCCTTTTTTCACGGCCATACCTACACGGGAAATCCGCTGGCTTGCGCCGCGGCGATCGCGAATATCGATCTCTTCAAGAAAGAGAAAACCCTCCGGAAGCTTCAGCCCAAGATCAAGTTCTTGAGGGAAGAGCTGGAACACTTTAAAAAGCTCGATCACGTCGGCGAGGTCAGACAGAAAGGGTTTATGACGGGCATCGAACTGGTGCAGAACAAAAAAACGAAGAAGCCCTTTTTCCTCGAGCAGAAGATCGGGGCCAGGGTGGCGCTCGAATGCCGCAGGAACGGCCTCATCATCCGGCCGCTGGGAAACGTGGTCGTGCTCATGCCGCCGCTCATGATTTCGATGAAAGAGTTGAAACACACGATAGAGATTGTTTACCGTGCGATTAAAACGGTTACGGAAGCTGCCTGAACACCCAGCACTGTTACTTTTTCTGAATTCGACGGCTGTTCCATATTTTCCCCCGCGCAATCGGCGCTCTTGGGCTATACAGAGACATGTCTATGAACAGAAAACAGATCATCAGCTGGTGCCTTTTCGACTTTGCGAATTCAAGCTACTCGGCCGTGATCGCCGCAGTCCTTTTCTCCGTCTATTATGCCCGGGTGATCGTGGGCAACAGTGCCGGCGCCGGCGACCTCTGGTGGGGCCGGGCCATATCGGCGAGCATGCTGTTCATAGCCCTCTCCTCGCCCTTTCTGGGCGGGATCGCGGACTACGCAGGCCTGCGGAAAAAACTGCTCGCGCTCTATACAGGCATGTGCATCATTGCCGTCTGCTGCTTTTCCCTGCTCACGCCCGGTGCGGTCATGATCGGCTTCTTTCTGATCGTGCTGGCGAATATCGGCATGGAAGGCGGCCTGGTATTCTACAATTCTTTTCTCCCCCGGATAGCTTCGGAGGATTATCAGGGCCGCGTATCCAGCTGGGGTTTCAGCGTCGGCTACGCGGGTTCGATCTGTTCGCTCCTGATCGCACTGCCGCTCGTCAAAAACGGCCTCTACGGAATGACCTGGATCGTGACAGCGGCGTTCTTCGCTCTTTTCTCTCTTCCCGCATTTCTCTTTCTGCCCGGAGACCAGCCGTCGACCTTGTCCGCGGCACAGGCCGGGACCAGGGGCGCAAAACAGGCGTGGAAGACCTTGAGGGAGCTCTGGCGTCTCAGGGAACCGAGAAATTTTCTTATTGCCTATCTCTTTTATGAAGACGGCGTTAACACGGTCATCGTTTTCTCGAGCATCTTCGCGGCAACAACATTAGGCTTCGAGACCGGGGAGCTCATCGGGCTCTACCTCG
This sequence comes from Nitrospirota bacterium, assembly GCA_963790205.1. GTDB lineage: Bacteria > Nitrospirota > UBA9217 > UBA9217 > UBA9217 > CAWBNQ01. The sequence continues at coordinate 15,126 of CAWBNQ010000008.1, read as the reverse complement.
TGGTTCAGTTTACGGCCCTCATCGGCGCTTTTGCCCTTGCAAAACCCACGGACACCTGGGGGCCGAAAAAGATCGTCATGCTCTCGCTCGTTCTCTGGGCCCTCGTCGCGGTCCTGTCCTTTTTTATAGAATCGAAACAGCAATTCTGGGCCGTTGCATGCACTGCCGGATTGGGCCTCGGTACGGTACAGGCCGGCACGCGCGCCTTTTTCACGCAGTTCGTGCCCAAAGGCAGCGAAGCAGAATATTTTGGCGTCTATTCCCTTGTCGGAAAATCTTCCGCCATCCTCGGCCCACTCCTCTTCGGTGCGGTGTCATCTACGTTCGGCAGCCAACGGCCGGCAATCCTCTCGATAGCCGCATTCTTCATCATCGGTCTGGTATTGCTCGGCAGAGTAAAGGGCGGCGGTCCGAATGTAAAACCTGAAACATGAAGCCGGAGGCGCAAAAAAATTGGCAGTTTCTCTCTTACTCCTTTCCCCCCGGCACATGCACGGTAATTTTGCTTGACAAAACGGGAGCTACTCTATATAATTCCAGACTTACAGCCCCGGGAGCACTGTAAATGGCCATCAAAATCAATGACATACCACCCGAGGGGCTTACACTGGAATTAGCCCGAAAGCTCGACCTCTTCGACACGGGAACAGCGTCCACAGCATTTACAGCAGTTCTCAGCATCAGGCCGACAGGAGGCGGGAACCTTCATATCCGCGGCCGGGTCCAGGCGGGGCCGCAACTCGAGTGCAGCCGTTGCCTGAAAAGCTTTGTCTATGGCATAGACACGGAACTGAATATTGACCTCGCCCCCGTGAGCGCCATGGGCACGGCACCCGAGCATGAACTCGCCGGGGGCGAACTCGAAATGGAGTTCTATCAGGGCGAGGAGATAGAACCCCTGGACTATGTAAAAGAACAGCTGCTTATCTCCATCCCGATGGTGCCGGTCCACAGTCCGGACTGCAAGGGCCTCTGCCCGGTCTGCGGAACGGACCTCAATAAGGCCGATTGCGGCTGCAAAAAAGACAAGCGGGATGAGTTCGGAGCGTTCTCCGTTTTAAAAGATTTGTTTAAAAAATGACAGTTTCGCACCGTGAAGCCGTCACCCTGAGCGAAGCGAACGGTCTTTCAATAAAAATAACGTAAGGAGCACTACACAAACATGGCGAATCCAAAACACAAAACATCCAAATCCCGCAGGGACAAGAGGCGCACTCACAAGTTCCTCACGGCCCATAAATCTCTCTGTCTGCCCGCAGTGCCAGGAGGTCAAGAAGCCCCACCACGCCTGCCTGTCCTGCGGCACCTACAACGGCCGCGAGGTCGTAACTGTTCAGCAGATATAACGTACGCTTTCGCAAAAGGCAAAGGAATGATACTGTAGTGTTCGGTATGACCCTTTGCCTTTTATATTGTTTGGGAGTTATGTTATGAAAATTGCCGTTGATGCCATGGGAGGGGACAACGCGCCCCATGCCGTCGTTGCAGGGGCAGTGCACGCGGCGAGGGAATTCGGGGTCGGCATCATCCTGGTCGGCATTGAGCAGACCATCCAGGCAGAACTGAAAAAATACCCCCATGCCAAAACGCTTCCCATAGAAATACGGAATGCCACCGAGGTCGTGGACATGCTCGATTCTCCGGCCACGGTCTTTCGCAGGAAAAAAGACTCGTCGATCCGCGTGGCCAATGAACTCGTCAAGAGCGGCGAAGCGGTTGCCGTATTCAGCGCAGGACACACGGGCGCGGCCATGGCCACTTCGCTGTTCGTGCTGGGCTCCCTAGAAGGGGTCGAACGGCCCGCCATCGCCACGTTCATGCCCACGATCAAAGGGACCTCCATCATCCTGGACGTGGGGGCCAACGTGGACTGCAAGCCGAGCCATCTCCTCCAGTTCGCCATCATGGGTGAGGTCTACGCAAAGTACCTGCTCAAGAATCCCGAACCCCTGCGTCGGCCTTCTTTCCATCGGTGAAGAGGCGACCAAGGGGAACGAACTTACCAAAGAGGCGTTTAAGCTCCTGACCGAGACCTCGCTCAATTTCATCGGCAACGTCGAAGGCCGTGATGTGATGTCCGGCAGGGCGGACGTGGTCGTCTGCGACGGTTTTATCGGCAACGTCGTGTTGAAAGTCTCCGAGGCCGTGGCAGAATCCATCGATCTCATTCTTCGGGAGAACGTGGGCGACAACTTGATCCGGAAGCTTGGGTATTTCATGATGCGGCCGGCCTTCCGGGCCCTCAAGCGACGCGTCGATTACGCCGAGTACGGCGGTGCGCCCCTTATCGGCATAAACGGCATCAGCATCATCAGCCACGGACGTTCGACGGACCGGGCAATTAAAAATGCCATCCGCGTCGCCTCCGAACTCGCGAAGAGCGAGGTCAACAAGCATATTCACGAGGACATTGAAAAGAATATGGAGCTCACTAAGACAAGATGATCCATGCACGGATAACGGGGACCGGGTCCTATGCCCCGAAAAAAGTCATCACCAATCACGATCTGGAGAAGCTCGTCGACACGAGCGATGAATGGATCACCGAGCGTACCGGCATTAAAGAACGCAGGATAGCTGAAAAAGGGCAGTCCACCTCCGACCTCGCCTATGAAGCGGCCCACAAGGCGCTCAAGGCTGCAAAGCTCCCGGCGCAGGAACTGGACCTGATCCTCGTGGCGACGACCACACCGGACATGATCATGCCGAACCTGGGCTGCATGGTACAGGAAAAGCTCGGAGCAAAGAATGCGGCTGCCTTCGACATCTATGCCGCCTGCTCGGGATTCATCTACGGACTGTCGGTTGCCAATGCCTTCATAAAATCGGAGACCTATCAGAACATTCTCCTGATAGGAGCGGAGTCCCTTTCCCGGTTCGTGGATTGGGAGGACCGCACCACCTGCGTTCTCTTCGGAGACGGCGCCGGCGCAGTCGTACTTCAGCGGCATGCCGGCAAGCGCGGGGTGCTGTCCACGCACCTGCATTCGGATGGATCGCTCGGAAACCTTCTGAATATTCCCGGCCGGGGGCGCCCTGCATCCGGCCACGCACGACACGGTGCGCAAGCGGATGCACTTCATCAAAATGAAGGGGAACGAGACCTTCAAAACGGCGGTGCGTGCGCTCGAAAGCGCGGTACAGGAAGCGCTGGAATACAACAAGGTCAAACCCGAAGAGATCGACTTCCTCGTGCCGCACCAGGCGAACCTGCGCATCATCCAGGCCATGGCGCAGCGGCTCAACATGTCGATGGAAAAGGTCGTGCTCACGGTCCACAAATACGGCAATACCTCGGCGGCCTCGATCCCCATGGCCCTGGACGAAGCGGTCCGGGACGGGAGAATAAAAGAGAACCACCTCCTTCTGTTCGAAGCTTTTGGAGGAGGTCTTACCTGGGCATCGGCCCTGATGCGGTGGTGAATACAGAAAGCGCCAATGAACAAGCGCCGAGTGACAATCAAACCCTAAACACAGTTGTTCGGAATTCAACGACGAAAGTGTAAGATTATTTGAGATGTAGAAATTTGATTTATTTGTTGTTTGAGATTTGATATTTATCATATCATTGGAGGATGTTAATGGATTACCTGCTGACAGAAGAACAGATAATGATCCGGGACCTCGCGCGGCAGATCGCCGAAGAAAAAATCGTGCCGGTACGCGCTGAACTCGACGAGCAAAACAAATTTCCCAGGGACATCATGAAAGCCATGGCCCAGGCGGACCTCTTCGGCATCTATATCCCGGAAGAGTACGGCGGTCTCGGGAAGAAAAGCCTCGAGCTCTGTATCGCCGTCGAGGAACTATCGAAGGCATGCCTCGGCGTTTCAACGAGCTTTGCGGCCAATGCGCTCGGCACTTACCCCATCCTGCTCAACGGCTCCGATGCGCAGAAAAAGAAGTACCTGCCCGATATCGCAGCAGGCAAAAAACTCGTGGCATTCGGGCTCACCGAGGCCAACGCGGGCAGCGACGCCAGCGGCGTACAGACCACGGCCAGGCTCGAAGGCAATGAATACGTGATCAACGGCACCAAGCAGTGGATCACGAACGGCGGCGAAGCCGACGTCTATACGATCATCGCCATCACCGACAGGTCCAAGGGCCCCCGCGGCGCGTCGGCCTTCATCGTTGAGAAAGGCACGCCCGGCTTCACCTTCGGGAAAAAAGAGAACAAGATGGGCATCCGCGCATCCTCCACGACCGAGCTCATCTTCAACAACTGCCGAATCCCCAGGGAAAACCTTATCGCTAAAGAAGGCATGGGATTCATTGTGGCCATGAAGACCCTCGACAGCTCCCGGACCGGCGTGGGCGCCCAGGGCGTGGGCGTGGCGCAGGGCGCCATCGACGAAGCCCTCAAGTTCGCGAAGCAGCGGGTCCAGTTCGGGCAGCCCGTCACGTCGTTCCAGGCCGTTCAGCACATGCTCGCCGACATGCAGACCCAGACCGAAGCGGCGCGCGCGCTCGTGTACTCGGTCGCCCGCTTTATCGACAGCGGCGCAAAGGACGTCTCCCGGGCCTCTGCCATGGCCAAGCTTTTCGCGACCGACACCGCCATGAAGGTGACCATCGACGCAGTACAGGTCATGGGCGGTTCGGGCTACATGAAGGAATACCCGGTCGAGAAAATGATGCGCGACGCCAAGATCCTCCAGATCTACGAGGGCACGAACCAGATCCAGCGCAATGTCATCGCCCTGGACATGATCAAGGAAGCGACGAGACAAAAATAGAAACAAGCTCCAAATTACAAGCACCAAATCGCAAATAAATTCCAATATCGAAATACCAAACGTTTCGAAATTGGGTAATTGGGATTTGGAGTTTATTTGAAATTTGTTATTTGGAATTTTGGAGACAGCAATGAATATCATTGTCATGATCAAGCAGGTCCCGGACACGTCGGAGGTCAAGATCAATCGCGAGACGAACACGCTCATCCGCGACGGTGTCCCCAGTATCATTAATCCCTTTGACCGGTACGCCATCGAAGAGGCGCTCCGGCTGCGCGAACAGCACGGCGGCAAGGTGACCGCCGTGACCATGGGGCCGCCGCAGGCCGCCGAGGCCCTCAAAGAGGCCGTGGCCATGGGGGTAGATGACGTCGTGCTCGTTTCCGACCGGGCCTTTGCCGGAGCGGATACCTGGGCCACGTCCTATACTCTCGCGATGGGAATCAAGAAGATCGGGAATTTCGACCTCGTGATCGCGGGCAAACAGGCTATTGACGGCGATACGGCGCAGGTGGGGCCCGAGACCGCGGACATGCTCGGCATCCCCTTTGTCGCCTATATCAGGAAGATAGAAAAAGTAGAAACCGGGAAAATGACGGCGGAACGCATGATGGACGAGGGTTATGACGTGGTGGAAACCTCCCTCCCCGCGCTCATCACCGTGGTGAAGGAGATCAACGAGCCCCGTCTGCCGTCGCTCAAGGGAAAAATGAAGGCCAAGAGCCTCAAGGTCGCGACGTTGAGCGCAAAAGACATAAACGCTGACGAGAACAGGCTCGGGCTCAAAGGCTCTCCCACCAAGGTTGTGAGGATCTTCCCGCCTGTACCGCGCGGTCAGCGGGAGATCCTCACCGGTACGATCGAGCAACAGGTCGATCTGGTGGCAAGGAAGCTGAAAGAACAAGCGGTGGTATAACGATGCACGATCCCGGATGCAGGACAAGGGCCTTCATCATGGATCGTGGATCATTTTTTCAAGGAGTGATCCGTGAGCATTAAAGTCAACCCTGACAAATGTACGAGCTGCGAGACGTGCGTGACCAGCTGCCCTTTCGGCGCTATCGAGATGCGCGAAGGCAAGGCCTTCATAACCGAGAGCTGCACCCTGTGCGGGGCCTGCGTCGAAGCCTGCGAATTCAAGGCCATCGAGCGGACCGGCGAAGAAGCCGTGGCCGCGGCAACGGACCTCTCGGCGTATAAAGGAGTCTGGGTCTTTGCCGAGCAGCACAAGGGCGGCATCTCGAGCGTTGCGCTCGAACTGCTGGGAGAAGGAAGAAAGCTCGCGGACAAGCGCAAGACGAAGCTCTCGGCCGTCTTCATCGGTCACGGCATCAGGAACAAGGCACAGGAACTCATCGCCCATGGGGCCGACATTGTCTACGTTGCCGACGACCCCGCGCTCAAGGACTTTAACGACGACTCTTACAGCGCCGTTCTGACCACGCTCGCCACACTCCACAAACCCGAGATCATTCTCGCGGGGGCCACGGCGATCGGCCGCTCGTTCATTCCCAAAGTGGCCGCAAAACTCTACACCGGCCTCACCGCCGACTGCACGATGCTCGATATCGACGCAGAGACAGGCAATCTTCATCAGACCCGCCCCGCTTTCGGCGGAAACATCATGGCGACCATCGTCACTCCGAACCACCGGCCTCAAATGGCCACGGTCCGGCACAAAGTGATGAAAAAGGCGGTGCCCGATGTTTCGCGCAAAGGCGACGTCATCGACGTTAAGTTCACGACCGCGGGAGACATGCGCACCAGGGTCATCAAGACCGTGGAGGAACTGACCGAGACCGTCAACATCTGCGAAGCCGACATCATCGTTGCAGGCGGCCGCGGCATGGGCAGCGTAAAAAACTTCCAGCTCCTCGAAGAACTCGCAAAGACCATCGGCGGAGCCGTCGGCGCCACCAGGGGCGCAGTGGACGAAGGGTGGGTCCCCTATTCCCACCAGGTCGGCCAGACCGGCAAGACCGTCTGCCCCAAGCTCTACATTGCGGCCGGCATCTCCGGCGCCATCCAGCACCTCGCCGGCATGCAGTCGTCCGATGTTATCATTGCGATCAACAAGGACCCGAATGCCCCCATCTTCAGCGTTGCCACCTACGGCATCGTGGGCGACGTTATGGAAGTGCTGCCGGTCATGATCAGGAAGTTCAAGGAACTGAGGGGCTGACGGCCGTCAGGCGGAAGAAGTGAGAGCGTAAGGGGTAAACTCGTCTCCCGCCGAACGCCTCACGAGACACGCTCAATTTCACCGCAACAAAAGATACAACATCCATGCATCGAGGTCAGCGAATGAAGATTGCGTTTATCTTTCCCGGCCAGGGCTCTCAGTACGCGGGCATGGCCAGGGAGTTCATCGAAAATTTTGCGGAATCAAAGGAAGTCTTCGACACCGCGAGCGCGGCGCTCGGCTACGATCTTGCGCAACTCTGCATGCACGGCCCGGTCGAAAAGCTGAACCTCACCGAAAACACACAGCCGGCCATTCTCGCGGCGAGCATGGCCATCCTTCGTCCCCTTGAACGGCGCGGACTTACGGCCGGGCGCCGCCGCAGGCCACAGCCTCGGCGAGTATACGGCGATAACGGCCGCGGGAGGCCTCGAGTTCACGGACGCTGTCGCGCTGGTTCAGAAACGCGGCCGTTACATGCAGGAGTCCGTTCCCGAGGGAACAGGGCTTATGGCCGCCATTCTGGGCATGGAGCGGCAGGCCGTAGAAAAAACTTGCCATGAAGCGGCCAAAAATGGTATAGTTGGCCCTGCAAATTACAACTCCCCCGGCCAGATCGTGATCGCCGGTGAGAAAAAAGCAGTGGAAAAAGCCATGGAGCTCGCGAAGGCCGCGGGCGCCAAAAAAGTGGTTCCCCTCACCGTAAGCGTTCCGTCCCATTGCGGCATGATGAAAAAGGCCGGCGAGCGGCTGGCGCGGGAACTGGAAAAAGTGAAAATCAACGACCTTCGCATTCCGATCGTGAACAACGCGGATGCGAAGTTTTTGCATACGGCGTCGGAGCTCAGGCCGTCGCTCGTCAAACAGATCAGCTCCCCGCTTTACTGGGAAGACTCGATCAGAAACATGGCCGCAGACGGCTATGACACTTTTGTCGAGATCGGTCCCGGCAAGGTGCTCTCGGGTCTTGTCAAACGGATTGCCAAGGACGCAAAGATATTGAACGTCGAAGACCAGAAGAGCATGAACGACACGCTTCACGCTTTAGGATTATAAAAACGCATTCCGGGAGTACGAAATGAGTTTAAACGGTAAGATCGCACTGGTCACCGGCGCAGCTCAGGGAATCGGCAGGGACATCGCGCTTGCGCTTGCGATTGACGGGGCCGATGTGGCCATCTGCGACGTGAACCTCGAAGCGGCGCAAAAGACGGCGGGAGACATCGAAACCAAAGGCAGAAAGTCGCTGGCCCTCAAGGCCAACGTCGCGGCATCAGCCGATGTCACGGCCATGATCGATCAGGTTGTCGAAAAGTTCGGAAGGATCGACATCCTCGTGAACAATGCCGGTATCACCCGGGACGGCCTCATTCTTCGCATGAAGGATGAGGACTGGGACCTCGTGCTCAGCATTAATTTAAAAGGCGCGTTCCTGTGCACAAAGGCCGCCCTCAGGTATATGAGCAAGCAGCGGGGAGGCACGATCATCAACATCGCCTCGATCGTCGGCGCCATGGGCAACGCCGGCCAGGCGAACTACGTGGCGTCCAAGGCGGGACTTATCGGTCTCACCAAGACCATCGCCCGTGAATACGCGAACCGCGGCATCACGGCCAACGCCGTGGCCCCCGGTTTTATCGACACGGCCATGACCCAGGCGCTGTCCGAGAACGTCAGGACCGAGCTCGCGAAGCAGATCCCCCTGGGTAAGCTCGGAACGCCCGAGGACGTAGCGAACGCGGTCCGCTTTCTCGCCTCTCCCTGGGCGTCTTACATTTCCGGCCAGGTGATCCATGTGAACGGCGGCATGTACATGTAGCCCAATTCAGGATTCAACGTTCAAAGTTAAAAATCTCAGGATACAGAAAACAAGGACATAACCACAGGAGGAAAACAATGGCAGATGTAGAGGCAAAGGTGAAAAAGATCATTTCCGAGCAGCTCGGCGTGCCTGAAGGGGATGTGAAACCCGAGGCATCGTTCGTCAACGATCTCGGCGCGGATTCGCTCGATACTGTTGAGCTCGTTATGGCGCTCGAAGAGGAATTCGGCGTGGAAATCCCCGATGAAGATGCCGAAAAGATAGCAACGGTGCAGAACGCTGTCGATTACATCAAGGCGAAGGCGAAGTAAATCAGCCGTTACGCCGGGTCCTCAGCAGAACTTTAGGAAGGAATTTTCGAAAGCCAGAAGACCTCTCACGCGTGCGCGGGAACGGTTTTTTGGCTTTTCGGATTTTTTACGCAGGAGGTAACCTCGTTTGAAGAAAAGAGTCGTCGTCACGGGCATCGGGATGATCACCCCCGTCGGCCTCGATACGGAAACCAGTTGGGAAAGCCTGATCAACGGCAAGTCCGGCATCGGCCCCATCACGCAGTTCGATGACAAGGCCGTCCCGACCCAGATCGCCGGCGAGATCCACGGCTTTGATCCGGAAAAGTACATCGAGCCGAAAGAGATAAAAAAGATGGACCGCTTCATCCACCTGGGGATCGCGGCAAGCCAGATGGCCATGGACGATTCGGGACTCAAGATCACGCCGGAGAATGCCGAGCGCATCGGCGTCATGGTGAGCGCAGGCATGGGGGGACTCCCTGCGATCGAGCGGGTCCACGACGCCTACCGCGAAAAAGGGTACCGCAGGATCACGCCGTTCTTTATCCCGATGACCATCATCAACGAAGTAGCCGGGATCATCTCGATCCGGTTCGGCGCGAAGGGCCCGAATCTCAGCGTGGTGTCCGCATGCGCGACCGGGACCCACTCGATCGGCGAATCGTTCAAGACCATCCAGCGCGGCGATGCCGACGCCATGATCGCCGGCGGAACGGAATCGACCATCTGTCCGCTCGGTGTGGGTGGCTTCAACGCCATGAAGGCGCTCTCCACGCGGAACAGCGAACCGCAGCGCGCCAGCCGCCCCTTTGACGCCGAGCGGGACGGGTTCGTCATGGGGGAAGGGTCCGGAGTCGTGATTCTCGAAGAGATGGAGTCGGCCATGAAGCGCGGCGCCAGAATCTACGCGGAGGTCGTGGGATACGGCCTTTCGGGCGATGCCTACCACATGACAACGCCGGCGCCGAACGGCGAGGGAGCGGCCCGGTGCATGAAGATGGCGATCAATGACGCCGGCATTGCGCCCGCGGAGATGGGGTATATCAATGCCCACGGAACGTCGACCAAGTACAACGACGAGTACGAGACCATGGGCATCAAGAGCGTGTTCGGCGGCCATGCATACAAGATACCGGCGAGTTCGACCAAATCCATGACCGGCCATCTGCTCGGCGCCGCCGGCGGTGTAGAGGCGGTCATATCCGTCCTCGCCCTGGACCGCGGGATACTTCCGCCGACCATCAACATCGAGAACCCGGACCCCGAGTGCGACCTGGACTATATCCCGCATACGGCGAGAAAAGTACAGGTGGACGTGGCCATGTCGAACTCCTTCGGCTTCGGCGGTACGAACGCCTGTCTCGTGTTCCGACGGTTCCGGAAGTAAGATGCCCCCCCTCTCGGACATCCAGCGGCGAATCGCGTATATGTTCAGCGACCCCGAACTGCTCGAGCGCGCGCTTACGCACAAGTCCTACGCGAACGAAAACAAGGTCCCCTACCATAACGAACGGATGGAGTTCCTCGGGGACTCCGTCCTCAATCTCATCGTCAGCGAATACCTCATGAAGACCTGCCCTGACTCGGCCGAGGGGACCCTCTCGAGACTCCGGGCCTCCGTCGTGAGCGAGCCCGCGCTTGCAGGGGTCGCGCGGGAAATCGGGCTCGGCAACCACCTCCTGCTCGGCAAAGGTGAAGAGCAGACCGGCGGCAGGGACAAGGATTCCCTGCTCGCCGATTGCCTCGAAGCGCTTATTGCATCCATCTACCTCGATCGGGGCATGGACGCCACCGAAGCATTCATCATCCGGTTCTTTGAGGACCTCATAAAAAAAGCGTGCGCCGCGCGCGTTTCACTCGATCATAAAACCGAGCTCCAGGAACTCTGCCAGGAGCGGCTCAAACAGCTCCCCGAATACCGGGTCGCTTCCGAGACCGGCCCCGACCACCAGAAACAGTTCGAAGTGGAAGTGTGGATCAAGGGACAGTTGTCCGGACGCGGCATTGGCAAGAGCAAGAAGGAAGCGGAGCAGAAAGCGGCAAAAGAGGCGGTGGAAAAACTGACGGCCACCCAGTAGGAGTACTGTCTACTGCATGCTGTCTACTGTCAACCGGACTTATGATCATCCCCTTCTTCATCCCCCACAAAGGCTGCCCCCACCAATGCGTGTTCTGCAACCAGAAGAATATCACCGGCCAGAACGAATCCGCCGAAGCATCCTCGGTCCCGCAAAAGATCAACGATTATCTCAAGTCCGACACGACTGATGAGGTTGCCCAGATAGCCTTCTACGGGGGGAGCTTTACCGCCCTTCCGGTCGAGACCCAAAAGGCCTATCTTGAAGCGTCCCGTCCGTTCATCGAGTCCGGTCAGGTCAAAAGCATCCGCCTCTCCACCAGGCCCGACAGCATCAATCGCGATATACTTGCGCTTCTCAAAAGATATTACGTTCGAACGATCGAGCTCGGCGTTCAGTCCATGGACGATCATGTGCTCGCCCTCTCGGGCCGGGGACATTCCACCGCCGACACCGTGAATGCGGTAAAGCTTCTGAGAGAAGATGATTTCCTCGTGGGATTACAACTGATGCCCGGTTTGCCGGGAGATTCAGCCGAAAAATTCATCGATACCGTTGATAAGACCATCGCCCTCAAACCCGATTTCGTGCGCCTCTATCCTCTCCTGGTGATCAAAGACACTCCGCTCGAAGGGCTTTATAAGACGGGACGATACATTCCGCTGCCGCTCGACGAAGCGGTTTCTCTCTGCCGGGAGGCTTTGATCAGGTTCGAGCAGGCAGGCATTGAGGTAATCCGGATAGGATTGCAACCGACAGAAGAGCTGGGAAAGCCGGGCACCATCCTCGCCGGGCCGTATCATCCCGCGTTCAGGCAACTCGTTGAATCCTCGATCTTATTGGACAGAATGAAGGCACTGCTGACGAACAGAAAATCATCACGCCTTGAGGTGACTTTTCTCGTTCATCCCCGCGATGTCTCCGCTGCTGTCGGTCAGAAACGCTCGAATACGGAATGTCTCAAAAAACAGTTCGTATTAAAGACGATCCGCATCCGTTCCGACCGGTCCGTTCCGCGAAGGACCGTGGAACTTTTCAGGGAGAAATAGGAGGCGGGACAAAGAAAGGGAAAATAATAAAGCAGAAATGATCCCTGCAAACTATCGACTACGCCTACTAGGTATTAGGACGATCAATTTATAATTCCGAGGATTACTGGTTGAACACGCCAACGTGAAATTACGATCTATAGTGATAATTTCGCAAGTTCACTCGCGCCACAACGTCCCCAAAGTTTGTCGAACTCGTTATTTTTCATTTGAAGTAAGGGGCAACTATGTCGAGCATATCCTGCTTCGTCGAGTAGAACAGGTAAAAGTGGATGCCCCAAGGCATATCTTCGATGAGGGAGATCCCGGATTTCCGTTTGTCAAAATGAATAGGGCGCATGTTTTCCGATCAAATTATAATGAGAATCTATCCGACGATAAAGAAAAAAATCGTGTCATCAACCGGGGCAGGTGGCTTATTGGCACAAGAATGCCACGTGAAGTGATTATTGTTGCCAAGGATGGAAAGAGTATTTACAATGGCAAGGAATAAACTCGGTCGATGTTTTCGGAAAAATGGGCGGACGTGACAAGAAGAAAAATGACGATAACTTTATTTATTTCTTCGAAAGATACATGTTGACACGCTGGCTCAGCTTTACCGGCGATGTCATCATTTTCACCAGAAATTCCGTTGCCCCGGCAGCTATAGCCTTGTCGACTTCGTCGGCGGAACTTCTTGCGGAGAGTACAAGCACCGGGACGTCCTTCCACTCGTGCTTCTGGCGCACGATCGAGAGAACCTTATAGCCGTCGAGTCTTTCCATATACAGATCGAGAACGACGAGGTCCACCTTTTCTTTTTCAAGTATATCAAGCGCCTGAATGCCGTCTTCCGCTTCCAGGACAGAATAACCATCTAGCACCAGCCGACTCCTGTTTATGCGCCGCTGGGATGCGTTGTCCTCGACGATCAGCACTGTTTTTTTTGTATCGCCGGAGGAAGCTTGAACAGAGGAATTGACGAAGTCCTGAATGGCCGCTTCCTGATCCGGCGTCACCTCGATGAACTGCGCTCCCATCCCCGCCGATTCCTGGGCGTTCCGGACGAGGGCTCGGACATTGATAATTTGGGAATTCAGAGGGAGCGTGAGGCTCATGACGGTGCCCACCGGGAAGTTTCGACCCGTATGTATGTAAAGGCCACCGAGGCTCAAGTCCAGCCCTTGCGCTTTGATGGAGCCGTTGATCAGCACCTCTTTTTTCAAAACTACACGCGTATACTTTCTCTTCTCCATCCCCATCGATATGCCTGCTCCTCCGCAACGGTCAACTCAAAGTTAGCCTACGAACACGAGAATGTCAAGTCAATACTTTCGACGTTTTGATGAATCAATGATAATTATGAAATCAAACATGCAATGCTGCTCTCAGGCTTGCTTGTGCATATTGCAGGAAGTACTTGAGGCCATGCACATCAACCAAAAATATAAACAGGTTGAAACATTTATGCGGCGCTATGCGGCCAGTCATGAAAGCGGGCCGTCTTGAGTGCCTGGTTCTCCCGACTTTTTTCTTGCGCCGGCCTAGGTGGCCCCTCTGCTTTTAATTGTTCCTGCTAGTCGAGGGCTATTCTTGAAACACTTCAGTACGATGGTGCCTCAGGTACTGAAAGTGTCGAGCCTCTAAACGCTTTATGCACATTTTTGAACTAATGCCCAATGCGAGCTGAGTCTCTTCATCCAAATTGGGTGAAATCAAAATTCTACCATTGTCTCGAAAAGAAATCAGCCCTCGGTCAAACGTTGTATCGAGGTTGGGGATAAGCGCCATGCCGTTAAATGGATCAAGACGTTCGCGATTATTGCATTCACTCCAAGGCTTAATGTGTGCTGCCTTCAACAGGATCAGTGTCTTACATCCTGTGACGAAGGAGTCGACGGTCTATGATCATGCCGAAGAGCGGTTATGGCGTCACCTTGACAGTTGCCAGTTTAAGACGTACTTGCATGCGCGTATTCCCCGCATAACGTGTGCAGAGCATGGGATTTTGCAGGTTCGGGTCCCTTGGGCGGAACCGAAGTCACGATTCACGGTTTTATTTGAGCGGTTGGCCATAGATGTTCTTCGGGAGTGCGATATAACCGGGGCCACGAAGATCTTGCGGATAAGCTGGGACGAAGCATGGAACCTCATGGAACGCGCCGTAGAGCGCGGAAAGCTTCGGAAACAAGACCGCGTCGTTCCCCGGATCGGCGTCGATGAGAAAGCCATTGCCAAGGGTCATACATACCTGACGCTGGTAAGCGATATAGACGGAGGCACGGTAGAGCACATCGAGGATGACCGCAAACAGAGCAGTCTGGAGAGCTATTACAAGAGTCTGACGCCGGAGCAATTAGAAGGCCTCGAGGCGGTTGCAATGGACATGTGGGAGCCCTACCTTGAGGCGACGCGTGCCCATGTGCCTGGTGCCGAGAGCAAGATCGTTTTCGACCGGTTCCACATTATGGGCTACCTCGGGAAAGCGGTAGACACGGTACGAAAGCAGGAACATCGGCAGCGGATGAAAGAAGGTGACGAAACGCTCAAGGGGAGTAAGTACTTGTGGCTGTACAGCAAGGAGAACGTTCCGGAGAAACGCCGCAGGGAATTTGCCGCATTACAAAAGCTTGAGTTGAAGGTAGGACGCGCGTGGGCCATCAAGGAGACGTTTCGGAAGTTGTGGCATTACAACTATGCCGAGTCAGCGAGGAAATTCTGGAAGCGGTGGTATTTCTGGGCAACACACAGCAGGCTGAAGCCAATCATTGACGCAGCAGGAACGATCAAAAGACATATTGCTAACGTTCTGACTTATCTTCAGCACCGCATAACGAATGCGGTCAGCGAAGGGCTCAACAGCAAGATACAGACAATCAAAAAGATGGCCTACGGATTTCGGAACAAGGAACACTTCAAGACAGCAATTTACTTTCACTGCGGCGGGCTAGACATGTATCCATGCTAAACCCGGGAGAGCC
>CAWBNQ010000007.1:0-6520 GCA_963790205.1 Nitrospirota bacterium | reverse complement strand
GGCAGCCGCTGGTACTCGTCAAAGGACGAGGCGCAAAGGTTTACGATTCGGACGGCAAAGAGTACGTCGATTTCGTCGCCGGTGTGGCCACGAACAATCTCGGCCATTGCCATCCGCGGGTGGTTGTCGCGCTCCAGAAGCAGGCCCAGCGGCTGATGCATGTATCGAATCACTACCATAACGAGCCTCAGATCAACCTTGCCAAAGCGCTTGTCCAAAATTCCTTCGCCGACAAGGCGTTCTTCTGCAATTCAGGCACTGAGGCCGTCGAGGCCGCCATAAAGCTCGCGCGGCGATACAGCCGGGAGGTTTTAAAGCAAGACCGGTACGAAGTCATCACCATGCACGGTTCGTTCCACGGCCGGACCATGGGCGCCCTTGCGGCAACGGCCCAGGAAAAGATTCACAAATCGTTTGAGCCGCTCGTCCCCGGGTTCCGGTACGTGCCGTTCAACGATGAAAAAGCCGTAGCAGAGGCGGTAAACGAACGGACCTGCGCGGTGCTGGTCGAACCCATACAGGGTGAAGGCGGCGTGAACGTACCTTCCGAAGGCTATCTGAAGGCGCTGCGGGAGATCTGCGATCGGCATAAGATCCTGCTCTTGCTCGATGAGGTGCAGACCGGCATGGGACGGACCGGAAAGCTTTATGCCTATGAACATGCGGGCATTACACCCGATGCGGTCGCTCTCGCCAAGGGGCTCGGCGCCGGCATGGCGATCGGCGCACTGATCGCTACAGATAAGGCTTCCCAAGCATTCACGCCGGGCTCGCACGGATCCACCTTCGGCGGCAACCCGCTCGCCTGTTCAGCAGCTCTCGCCGCTCTCGATGCGCTGCTCGAAGACTCCATCATCATCCAGGGCGTGAACCAACTCAGCAGGCACTTCATGGATGGGCTTGCCGCATTGAAGAAAAAATACGGCTTCGTCAAGGACGTACGGGGCAAAGGTCTGCTCATCGGGATGGAGCTCGACTTCGAAGGCAAAGATATCGTCACCTCCTGCATCAAAGAAGGTTTCCTCATCAACTGTACGATGGACCGGGTACTGCGGTTCATGCCGCCGCTCATCATCAGCGAGGAAGAGATTGACAGTCTTCTTGATGCCCTTGACGCGATATTCGCGAAGCGATAAATAGGCTCACGGCTGATCGTCCAGCAGGAAGCTTGACCTGTTGAACCACGGACCATGAGCTATATAACCTATGTGCTATCAGCACTATTTGGGGAAAGAATGAAAAAAGACCTGCTCACCATTTCAGACCTGACATCCAAGGATATCGAAGACATCCTTAAACTTTCCGCTTCGCTGAAAAAGATGCAGAAGCAGGGCAAGACGCACCATCCGCTCAAGGGGAAGTCTCTCGGGATGATCTTCGAGAAGTCCTCGACCAGGACGCGGGTATCCTTCGAAGTCGGCATGTACCAGCTCGGCGGCCAGGCCCTGTTCCTCTCCGGGAACGACCTTCAGATCGGCCGTGGCGAGCCCATTGCAGACACGGCGCGGACCCTTTCGCGATACCTCGACGGCATCATGATCCGCACCTTTGCGCAGACGACGGTCGAAGAACTGGCGCGGCTCGCCTCGATACCGGTGATCAACGGTCTGACGGACCTCCATCACCCCTGCCAGGCCCTCGCCGACCTTTTTACCATCAAGGAAAAACGCGGCAAGCTGAAAGGGCTGAAATTCTCCTATGTCGGAGATGGAAACAACATGGCACACTCGCTTATAGAAGCCTGCGTCAAGACCGGCATGCATGTTTCCCTTGCCTGCCCTCCCGGGTATGAGCCCGACGCGGGAATTATGCGCGAAGCGACGCGGCTTGCGTCACAGACCGGTTCGGAAGTGCGGTTATCGAACGACCCTGAGAAAGCCGTAAAAGACGCGGACATCGTGTACACCGATGTCTGGGCGAGTATGGGTCAAGAGAGCGAGCACGCCCGACGCCTCCATGCCTTCCGCGGATACCAAGTGGACGCGAAGCTCATGAAGGCGGCCGACCCCAAAGCTCTCGTGATGCACTGCCTTCCGGCGCACCGGGGCGAAGAGATCGCCGCTGAGGTCATTGATGGGCAGAATTCAGCGGTCTTCGATCAGGCGGAGAACCGGCTCCACACACAGAAGGCCATCCTCGAGATACTCATGGGGTAAAAGATTGGATGTTGTCCGCACCGTATACCTTCTTACCGAGTTAATATGACACGTATGCACTTATAAAATTTAGCATCAATAAATCTCAAATTTGAATCTCACACTGACATACCTCCGAATCTGTGCTATATATAGCCGAAGCAGTTCAGTACAGAACCCTTTTGTGGAGGCATGGGCATGAAACCGTTAATCGGCATCACCATGAATGTGGAGGTTCAACCCACCAGGAATGTAAATATTCTGGATCAAGACTACGGCAAGGCAGTGACGCAGGCAGGCGGCATTCCGGTCCCCATTCTCGGCTTCGACGACTCCATTCCCGACCTTGTAAAGCGCCTTGATGGATTTCTCTTTACCGGCGGAGACGACCTCCATCCGCGTTTCTATAAGGAAAAACCTCTTGCCGCCGCGCGTATGAGACTTTCTCCCGATCTACGCACCCAGTTCGAAATAAGGCTTTTCAAAGCGGTTGCAAAAGAGAAGAAACCCGTGCTCGCCGTCTGTTACGGCGCCCAGCTCATAAACGTTGCCTTGGGAGGCAGCCTCTATCAGGATATTCCCCTGCAGATCCGTAATGCCATCAAGCACGGACCGTCAAAGTCTGCCGAAAAAGTGTATCATAACGTTAATATTTTCGAAGGCACCGCTCTCTGCCATATCATGGGAGACTGCCGAATCAACGGCGATTGCAACATCAAGGTCCGCAGTTCGCATCATCAAAGTATAAAAAATCCCGGCAAAGGTCTCAGGCTCTCTGCGGTGTCTCCGGACGGCGTTTTTGAGGCCTTGGAATCCCGCTCTAAGAACAATTTTCTCATCGCCGTACAATGGCACCCGGAAAAAACTATCAATGACCGATATACAAAGAAACTTTTCGAAGTATTCATCGCCGCATCAAAAAAATAGCATTTGGAAGCGGGACGGGACGCGGTTATTGCTCCGGTGGTTTCTTCTGCTCATTCTTGTCTTGACCGCAAATCCCGGCTGCCGAACATCCGATGATGGGCGTCTCCCGGGCGTCCTGTACCTACGCCTCAGCAGCAACCCCACAACCCTCGACCCCGCATTGATAACCGATGTCATCGGCGGCGGCATCGCCGCGAAACTCTTTAACGGCCTCGTCCGCTTTAATGAAAACCTCGACCTCGTACCCGATATCGCGCAGTCTTGGAGCCTTTCCTCGGACCAGCTGACCTATACGTTCCATCTCAGGAAAGATATCAGGTTCAGCAACGGGAGAACAATCACTGCGGAAGACGTGCGTTATTCCTTTGAGCGGGTGCTGACTCCCGGAACGAAGGCCCCGCTTACCTGGGTCCTCGATAAGATCGAAGGCGCGAACGATTTTCTCGCAGGGAAAGCAACACAGGTAACAGGCATCACCGTCAAGGACGCGCAGACGATCGTACTCAGGCTTCATAGACCTTTTGGCCCGTTCCTCTCGCTGCTCGCTATGACCACGGCCTCTGTCGTCCCCCGGGAAGAGGTCGAGCGGCTGGGGCAGGATTTCGGATCCTCTCCGGTCGGCAGCGGCCCTTTCGTTGTGAGCGATTGGAAACACGGCAGGTATCTTATACTCTCGGCAAACGAACGCTTTGTTGAAGGCAGGCCGAAGCTGAACGGGATCTATTACCGCATCATTCCCGAGGATCTCACCGCGGTTATGGAATTCGAGACCGGGCGACTCGACGTGCTCCAGATACCACCTTCGGAATATCGGCGATATACGACAGACCCGGCTTGGCGCGGCCTCGTGCACGGTAAGCCCGGGTTGAACACCTACTACCTCGGCTTCAACTGCACGCGACCGCCGTTCAATGACGTTCGCGTGCGCAGGGCCGTGAACATGGCGATCGATCGTCGCCACATTCTGAACACGGTCTTTGAGAAACGCGGGGTAGTGGCTGTGGGTCCCGTCCCCCCCGGTCTCTGGAGGACCGAGCCATGGCCGCAAACGAAAAGTTACGAGTACGATCCCCAAAAAGCAAAAATGCTGATCCATGAAGCAGGTGCTGACGGTGTAACGATAAAGATCTACATCTCAGCGGAACCGGAGATCCTCGACATCGTAGAGGTGATCCAAAATTATCTGGCGAACGTGGGCATCAAAGCAGATATAACACAACTGGACTGGAGCGCATTCAAACATGCGCTGAATGAAGGAGATGCCGACGCATTCTGGCTCTCCTGGTGGGCCGACTATCCTGATCCGGAGAACTTTCTCTTTCCTCTGTTCCACTCTTCAAATGTCGGTCCGGGCGGCAACCGTACACGCTGCCTCGATCCGGAACTCGACCGCCTGATCGAAGTCGCGCAACGGACCGTATCCGAACGACTTCGCTACCGTATCTACCGGCAAGCCGAAGACCGCATCATCCGGGACGCACCGTGGGTGTTCATGTGGCACAAAACCGACTATTTTGTAGTACAGCCGTGGGTCAAGGACTTCAAGCTGTATTATATCTACTCCATTGATAACGGCATGAACATCACTGTCAAGCGTTGACGCCGCAGGTGCTCTCGACAGACCTCGTTTACGCTGCCTTCCTCTTCCCTTCTCGCTCCATGTCCCAGTCGTGCGCCGATCTCTTGACCTTTGCTATCATCTCCGGGGTGAACTCCTTTACCCCGTGGACCTCCCTGGCATGGACCGCCGCGCCGTCTGCGATCAACTCTTCCGTCATGGCAATATAACGCCAGTCGCATGCCGGCCCCAGATCGCAGTTATACTCCTTTAAAACGAGATCCGATGCTTTTGATGCATCGACTGCTGTAGGATTAAGGAAAAGGTTCTTGATCTTTCCCAGCAGATCGGGCCTAACCTCTTTCACCCCATGAACGTCGCGCAGGTGAATTGCCACGACATCGGCAAGCAGTTCCTCTGTCCTTGCTATGTGTTTCCATGAGCATTTATTCCCCAGGCTTTCGCATCGAAATTCTCGCATAAGACACCTCCTGAACGGATTAGCGTTCTTGATAAGCATCGAGCTTTTTTTACGATACCTACTTAATTTAATTATACCACGCTTACATCGTAGATTCCGATTTGGATTCGGCGAAGAACTTCGGCCCGAAAATAGAACGATCTTTGATTTCAGAGACTTGCGGGGGATCAGGTCAGCAGGGTAGCTCGGAATAAAAAAGCCGGTTAACCCTGGGTTAACCGGCTTGATCAGAAGTACAACGCGACTACTTCATGCCGCCATACGAGTGAAGGCCGGAAAGCACGAGGTTAACGCCCAGATAGGTGAAGATGACGGACAAGAAACCTAACAACGCGATCACCGACAGCTGTGTGCCCTTCCAGCCGCGGACATACCGTGCATGAAGATAAATGGCATAAATAAACCAGGTGATGAGCGACCAGGTCTCTTTCGGGTCCCAGCCCCAATAGGTGCCCCAAGCGCTATTGGCCCAGACCGCGCCCGTTATGATACCGGCAGTCAAAAGCGGCCAGCCGATGGCGATCATTCTATAGGTTATGTCCTCGAGCAGATCAGATGCCGGCACGTACTGTTTCAAGATGTTCTTTAATTTTAACCCCTGCGTCCACACCAAGGCGAACAGTATCCCCACGGCAACCCACGCTACGCCCCTGACCGCGTTAGACGTGTTGAGAAACGTGGATTCGAACATATGCTGTCGAAAACTTTCAGCAGAGGAGGTGCCGATGAACAGCAAGTAATCGATCCCCATCGCGACGAGCAGACCGCAGGCAAGCGTCGCGCACAACGTCCAAAAAAGATATACCTGTTTTTTATTTCCGGCGCCGGCGACGGTAAGATACACGACCCAGACGAGGAACAGAACGCCGAGTCCGATCCAGAACGCAGTTTTCATGCCCGTACCAGCGGCCGTCATGGCGTACCCCAGGGGAGTCAGGACCAGAAGAGCCCCGAGAGCTGCATAGAGGTTCAACGAGGATCCTCGGTCCTCTATGTCGAAGAGGAGAAAGATCATACATACGGAAAAGGCGACGCCGAAGGCGGCATAGCCGAAGAAACTGATAAGCACATGATAGAACAGCCAGTTGCTCTTGAGCGCGGGGACCAATGGTGTAATATCGGAGCTGATGCCCGCCACGTTGATGAACGCCAGGGCGAGAAACGCCACGGGCAGTACAAAGGCCCCGAAAGCCCTGGTCTTGTACTTGAACTCAACGACCAGGTAGATGAGCACCGTGCTCCAGGTGAAGAAGACCAGGGACTCGTAGAGGTTGGACAACGGCGCCCTGCCGATCTCCATCTGGTATGATTCCCACCACCGCATGAACAGGGCCACGGTCTGTACGACAAAGCCGAAGTAAGTAACGGACGATGCCGCCAGGCCGATCCCGTTTTTCCTGAAGGCCACGTAGCTGATAT
>CAWBNQ010000006.1:0-127151 GCA_963790205.1 Nitrospirota bacterium | reverse complement strand
CCAACTTTATTATCCTGCATGCTGCTGTAATCCGGGTCCATTGCCAAAAACCTCTCGATCTCTTTAATGTAGATCTCAAATGCTTCAATCATCGGAAAGTGTCCGACATCGGGGATGCGTACTATGCGGCAGTTGGCAATCTCTTGCTCTAGGATGGTACATTGTCTAACGGGCACTAACCAGTCTTTCATCCCCCAGATGGCTAGCGTTGGAGCGGTGATATTTTTCAGCTGAGGCCTCACATCCCACTCCACCATGGCTTTGCCAGCCGAGGCGGAAGAATTCAGTTGCCCATCGGCTCCCATTTGTCCTAACCAGTATAGCGCGGCTTCACGTTGCTGATTCGGGTGTGGAAATAAAAACCGCATCAGTTGAATGCCCAGCGAGGGGAATCGGCTTCCCATCTTATGGGTCCATCGGTATGGAAATTCGATGCCACGGCCGGCCAGGTTCGCATACAGCATAATCGGATAGAACAGCGGATGAAAGCGTTTGGTGACTACTGGATCCACCACGACTAGTCGCGTTACCATTTCCGGATATAGCGCTGCCAACGTGAGTGCAATTTGACCACCCATACTGTGGCTAAGGATGTGGGCACGTGCGTATCCGAAATATTCCATAATGAATTTGGCTCGCTCGGCTTGCCAATCAATCTGATAGTGATTGCCCCGCGGCTTATCACTACGCCCGAAACCGAGTTGGTCGGGAGTGATGCAGCGGAATTTTCCCGATAGGCGCTCCAGGGTAGTTTGCCACATGGTCCAGTTTCCGGTCCAGCAATGAAGCAGCAAGACGGGAGGTGCGTCCGTTGGCCCAGCGGTCACTACATGCCAATTCAAACTATTACGGTGAATTAAATGATGTTCAACCTCCATGTGTTTCTCCTGCATCTTGTGAGAGTCGTGTCTTCAAATGTCTAACTAAATTAGCCTGCTGACTGCTTCCACTGATTTTACATTTCCTATGTGTACTCTTCAATTTACAAATGATGCAACTTCCGCGTAGTTCAGGAAGTAATCTCGCTCACCGAATATAAAAAATATATACTGCAATTCGTGTCTAACCCGTCTTTGGAAGCTGTGGTCGAGAAAATTTCGCCGGTCCTGTTGAGGGTCCTGAGGGGCCGTTCTCCCGGTCAATGCGCCCGACAAGCGCGGTAAAAAATTCGGGCACGTCCGCTTCGAAGGCAAGCTTTTTGCCGCTGAAAGGGTGTTTAAAGGAGATCGATCTGGCGTGAAGCGCCAGGCGGGGCTGGGACTCATCCTCCCGGCCGTATTTGCCGTACTTCGTGTCGCCTACGATCGGGCATCCGATGCCGGCGAGGTGCACGCGTATCTGGTTCTTTCTGCCCGTCAACAGGACCACTTCCAGCAGGGAAAAGCTCTTCGTCTCCCTGAGCACGGTATAAGCCGTTTGGGACAGCCTGCCCTTTGTGCTGTCAGGCGTGGAATACACGTTATAATCCCTGTCTTCGGCCAGGTATGAAGTTATGGTCCCCGAGCTCTTTCCGCACCTGCCGTGAACCACTGCAAGATATTTCTTCTCTGTTTGTTTCCACTGGGCCTTCAAGCGAAGCATCGCCTCTTCGCTCTTTGCAAAAATAAGCGTCCCCGATGTGTCCCTGTCCAGGCGGTGAACGACGAACAGGCGTTTTCGGGCCCTGCCGCAACCCTTGCGGATATAATCCGTTAATATGAAGTGGGCCGTGCGCGATTTTTCCCTCTCCGTAGCCACGGTCAAAAGGCCCGTTGGTTTGTCCACGACAAGGAGGTCCTTATCCTCGTAAAGTATTGCGAGCCCTTTCGGCAGGAACCTGACGCTTGAACGCGAACGATCCCTCATAACGAATACCCTGTCATCTCTTTCTACAATCCCATCTTCTTCTGGTAGACCATGCTGACGAGTTCGTCCCGCGTTATGAGTCCCTTCTCGATCAGCAGGCTGATGAGCGCGTCGATGCGGACCTCCCTGTCCGGCGTTGCCTGTTGCGGGGCCGTGTCCGGGGCAATGACCGGAGAAGGCTCTTCCGCCCTTTTTTTGGCGGTGATATCGGCGCTGTGAATGATCTCAACCTCCCCCGCTGTGCTGCCGGCAATGTCCCGGAACCGCGCGAAGGGCTTGCGCACGACCTCCTCGTGGTCGTAGTACTTCCTGATAGCGTCCTTGAGCTCGGATTCCAGGGCAAGGGCCGGTTTTATCTGGAACCCGGTGGCGAACCGGAGCGCATCGATCACATCGATGTCCAGCGGGTCGGACATGGCGACCACGAGCCCCCCGGCCTCTTTTTTCACCGGCACCACGTTGTATTTTTTGGCCATATCTTTTTTGATCATCCTGAGGATCGTCTCGGAGATTTCCGGTTCAAAGAGGTTGGCCCAGGGCATTCGAAATTGTTTCGCGATCACCCGGGCCACGTCCTCCTCCCGGACGAATTCCATCTCGATGAGGATGGAGCCCAGCTTGCCGCCCCAGTTCCGCTGCTGTGAGAGTGCGGACTGAAGCTGGAAATCGTCGATCAGACCTGCCTCGATCAACAGCTCGCCGAGTTTTTTAGTCTCCGCCATAGGGACCTCCGTTACTGACAAATTAGGCTCATACCGCTGAAAGACCGTTGAGGCCTTCTGCAATTTCATCTTACCGGAGTATAACCTGTCCCTTCACGCCTGTCCAGATTGTTTTTCCGGGAACAAAAGCCTCTTTCCCCTTGTCTCATGAAGTAAGCACCGTTATTGACATCCTTCCTTGACGGGCAAAAGCGCGACAGAAAGGGGAACAGTATGCGTTACACACTCATCGGTATCGTCACCATCGCCATGGCAGCAACGGCGCCGGCATTCGCCCGGAGCAGGGCGCCGCTGCCCGGAGAGGTCGCCATCGAGATCGTCTCGGACAGCGGGATCGTTTTCCGGACCATCCCCCTTCAAAGCTCCCGAACGAAGGGGACCCAGGTCTTCAAGAGCTATCTCGAGGCGAGAAAGGGCGAGAACTACGGGATCGTGATCCGGAACAACACGCCCGAAAGAATCGGCGCGGTCATTGCCGTGGACGGAAGGAACATCATTTCCGGCAAAAAATCCGAGCTCAAGAACAGCGAGATCATGTACATCGTGAACGGGTATGACAGCGCCCG
Organism: Nitrospirota bacterium; assembly: GCA_963790205.1. Taxonomy (GTDB): domain Bacteria; phylum Nitrospirota; class UBA9217; order UBA9217; family UBA9217; genus CAWBNQ01. The sequence goes on along the minus strand of CAWBNQ010000006.1, from coordinate 124,018 downwards.
GTATGACGGGTGGAGGACCGGCCAGGACCAGGTGCACAAGTTCTATTTCACGGAACCCGCCGATTCTTACAGCGTCAGGACGTTCGAGGACTCGTCGGCCATGGGCGTCATTGCCGTGGCGATCTACCGGGAGCAAGAGCGGCCGAAGTCCTTGTACGAGGGGAACAAAAGCGAGGTTGCGCCCGCCGCGCCGTCAGCGGGAAGCGCCGCACGGAGCAAGGGTAAAATGCTCGCGGACGAGAGCGCGGGCACGGGCTTCGGCGATGCGCAGTACTCCCCCGTGGTAAACGTTCAATTCGAACCGGAGCGCGTCCCGGTCCGGAAGATCCTCGTCAAGTACGAATGGCGGGACGTTCTCTGCAGGAAGGGTCTTCTGCGCTGCGGCCAGGACACGGGGAACAGGTTGTGGGATGAGGATGAATACGCGCCTGTTCCGCCGGGATATCCGGGGAATTAGCCGCACGCATTGGCGAAATAAATTGAGAGGGCAGACGGGGTCTCCCGTCGTCTGCCCTCGGTGAGCAGAATCTCAGTTGGTAGTCGGCAGAACGATCCCCCCATCGACTCAGTTTCTGATCTTTTTTTTCAAGGTCTCTCTTGCGCACCTCAGGTACAGGGCCTCAACTTTATCTCTGGCCCAGGGGGTTTTTCTCAGAAATTGCAGACTGGACTTGATGCTCGGGTCGTTATTAAAACACCGGATCGCGACGACCCTTCCCATTTTCTCCCACCCGTACTGTTCCACCAGCCGGGTAAGCATCATTTCCAAGGTGACGCCGTGAAGCGGATCTACGGGTTTTTGGCCGGTCATGTCCCTGCCTTTCTCCGTCCGGTTTTACTTTGCGGACTGAGCGTCTTTGCGTACATTTTCCTGGTTTCCTGCAAGGCCCGATTTTATGATCGGCGATCCTTCGTCGCTGATACCGGCATAATACCCTAAAGAGTCATCAGGACCAGATCATGATCGTTCAATTCCCGATACAGTGCGTCCAGCTGGTCCTTGCTCCGGGCCATGAAAGTCGCTGTGATGGACAAGTACTTGCCGCCGCTGCTCAGGCGGCGGGAGTAAGATATCCGTTCGGGGGCCGCGTGTTTCTCGAAAATGGCTGTTACCGCCGTAGCAAACGCCTCGGTATTGAGACCCATGGCTTTGAGCGGGAAAGAGCAGGGAAACTGGATGAAGCTATCTGCTTTTTTCATTCGTGTTCACTGTCCGATTGCGGCAATAGTGGCATTTTGATCGTAAATTTACAACGATCATTGATACACCGTCGGTTTGTCAGTGCCCGTCCCTTTCGGCTGACGATGCCTGGATGGCCTCATCATAACTGCCCTGGCCAGCCCTCCCTCATCAATCCGGGTTCGGCCCGATCAGTCCATCCCGTGAAGGACCGTGAAACTCATCCGTGAGAAATAGGCGCAGGAACAAAAAGAAAATAATCGTTTTTTGTTATTCTGTTCATCCTTGCCCTCCACGTATCGCAGTCTGTCTATTTCAAGAAATCCCCGAATATTTTTCTCCCATGCTCCAGCACCTGAGAAAGCTGATACATTTCTCCCTTTCCGGAGGCGGGGTTCTTCTCCCGCCATTTCTCCAGATGTTCTTGGGAACAAAAGAAGTTCATGAACGGGCAAAAGGTCTTTGCGGTGCATCCGCAGTGCTCCCGGCTGCTGACGAATTCAACCACGCCTTCGGGTACACAGGAGGCGATCGTGCCGTCCCGCACTCCGATCTTCATTTCGTTTTCGCACTCCGGGCAACGGGACCGGACGGCAATGTCCTCGTGGAGCATGAAATGGATGCCCAGGGCATCCGTGGCGCAGAGCGCGTATACCTCGTGCCCGTCCTTAAAAATAACTTTATGGCGGGTCGCTTTTGCGGAAAAGGGGTACGCTGAAATAATGTCGCCGCCTTCCTTCGTCAGGATGTCCGCGGCATGCAGTTTTTCGGTGATTCGGTTCGCCGCTTCGGGTGACGGCAGCTTCATCGCCCCGGCGATCGCTTTCCCGGACGGGGGCTTGCCGGTCCTAGCGAACTCCTTCAGGATATATTTGCGCGTCTCGTCTTCCGTTCGGCTCAGGCGCGCTCCCGCCAGTCTTCCCCGTACCGTTTCTCCGATCCGGTCCATGAGACTTTTCTTACAGGTCTTCCCCTCCTTGGGCGCATCCCCCGTCCCGCGGCTCCGCACCTTCAGCGCCTTGCGCAGCGTGTCCACTGACGGGACATTGGCGAGCCTGCCCGACTCGTCCTCGAACATCCTTCAGGAAAACCCGGCAATGCCCTGCGGCTGCAATTCCTTTCCATCGATAAAGACCGAGGGCGATCCGCTGAGCTTCAATTCCGCCGCTTTTTCATCATTGATCCGGTGAATGCCGACTTCGGCATGGATCGTTTCGGCTTCCAGCGCACGGGCGATGTTCTCTTTCAACGCTTCCTCGGAACCGCACCCATGTGATATATAGCAGTCGATCTTCACGCTCTTCCCCCCCTGCCACCTTCCGTTTAGTGTTAAACGAATCAACTCAGCTTTGACATATCCTTCGCAAATGACGGCGCCGCAGGCTTGATCGACTCGTTAAATAACTCGTTAATATACACCCCGGAGTGCCGTTTAGCATCAAAAATTTTTCATGGAATTTTATTGACGGATCACGATGCTGAGCTTGTCCGCAGGAGATGTTTCTTTATAGCAGGTGATTTTAAAATTGATGGGTGGGAAAATTCAACTTGCCTGTTCCCGCCCCTTTCGTCTCATAATCAGAATTAGATCCGATCAGTCCATGATGAAAAATCGTGAAGCTCCTCGGGGAGAAGCAGTCGCAGGAACAAAGAAGGGGGAAATTATAAAAGCCGGGTATATCCCGGCATGCTGTGATAATAGTATCTACTATCATGTACCAGCGCGTGACAAAAAGGTTGCGGAATACCAGTTGTAATGCGCGTCAACAAGAGGTCACGAGCAGCCTTCGGGCGCGACGCTGTGGATGCGCTGGTTGTAGGATTTTCTGTTTGATCTATCGGCTTTCAGCTGTTATCCAGAGTCTCATTGTTTTTGTATTCCGATCAAGTCACGCAGCTTCATTACAATCGGATGCTCACTGAAGGGATTGAATGTCAGTTGAAATTTTGTTTTCGGTATGAAAGTTATTCTTTCTTCAAATTCACTTTGAGGATAAAGACAGTTTCTTCTATTCCAAGACCCGTCCCCATATCCTTCCGGCCTATCGCCCCAGTGCGATCAAAGCGCCCGCAGCGATTGCGAGGATGGCCATGAGCGTACGGAGTCCCGAAAAACTGAGACTCAGCAGCGGTATCAGCCCCATTAAGATGAGCCAGATACCCAACAAGAGCATGCCGAGATTCCTCGGTGGTTTCATTGGAAGACTCCTTTCTGCGAACGACGTATTGTCAAAATCTAAATCTAACCACAGAGAACCCAGAGAACATCCTGAATTAAGAGGAATAAATTCATCCCTGGCTTTCCTCCCCCTCGGTGTCCTCTGTTTTTACCGGCGTTTCTCACTCTTTTCTTGGTCCTTCAACCGCGAGTGCACAGAGTATATTCTTGAAAAATCAAGCTCTGCGTATTCAGATTTCTCCATGCCTTTCCTCTGTGCCCACTGTGGTTTCATGCCTGCCTCTCTTTTTCATAAAAGTTTTGACAGTACCGCGAACGAGCTAAGTGTGTTTGTCTATTCCCTGCCGGCATATTTCAGCTTTATTGTGCTGGTTTTCCCGCTCTGTACCGTTACATTCGAGATACTGATTGTTCCCAGCGACTCATGCCAGGCTTCGACCGTGTATTCTCCGGGTGGAATATCTTTAATCGCAAACGCGCCATTTTCGTCGGTAACCGCGGCGTAGGGATGGTCGAAAACATACACAAAACTGTCCATCCAGGGATGGCAATCACAATTCAATTCCATGATGCCGGTCTTCGTCAGGGTCCTCGTTATGGTCGAACCTTTTCCGGGAAGGGCGACATTGAACATGGTCTTTTCACGAATATGAGAATAAATATGGGCGGTATGGAGTACCGGGTCTTCGTTCCTGAGGATGAACTTGTTTCCTTTGAACCCGATGCTCACATGGGGGATAAAAGAGCACTGCGAATCAACGACCGTCAGGGTCTCTTCAGGGATCGCTTTTCCCGCTTTGATCTCCTTTAAATAAACAACCACATTTTTTATCCCTCCCTCTTTATTTATCAGATATTTTTCCGTACGGAGTTCCTTCCCGCAGTACTTTACGTCCGAACTGATCGTAAGGGTCTTGTCCTTCGGAACGATATTCCCCGCAAACTCGACCACGCCCTCGATATGCCCTCCATTTTTGAAAGGAATCGCTTCATAAGCAAAAGAAACGGGCGTGAAGCAAAATAACAATGTCAATACGCTAATAAAAACAGCTACTTTCTTCATAATTTGCCTCCTTTTCAATTGAAATAGGCTTTTGTTCTATTTACCGGTAAAAACAAAGTATAGCAAATTTTATCATCATGAAGGTTAAATCTGAATGAGGCTCGTATAATCGCTCCCGATAACAAAGATCTACGAATGGATAGGATCTCACTCATTGACAAGTACCTTTTCCGGCGCGGAAGCAATAAGTATATCATTGATAGCGTTCGGTCCGGGTCGTGTGCAGGCAGGCGCCGGAAAAGACGAGGCCGCTTGCGCCGTCGATGCTGATGGGCATGCCTTCCTTTATAATGACCGTCCCCATCCTTGCGAAGCTCGCGCCTTGATCGTCGATCTCGATCGACAGGTCGGCGCACGACACGACTGCAGATACGCCGAACTTCTGCGCCAGCACTGCCGCGTGGGAGGTGACCCCGCCGCTCGACGTGACGATGCCCTTGATCGCCGGCATGAGCGAGACATCGTCGGTGCTCGCCATGGTCCGCAGCAGAACAACGGGCATGCCGCTCTCTTGCGCCAGGCGCCGCGCCTCGTCCGGGGTCCGCGCAAACGAGGCAACGCCGCTCACGGCCCCGCCGTGGGCGCCGACCCCCCTGCCGATGATCCGCGGCTCCAGGGTGCAGATCTCGTCGAACGCTGAAACATAGCCGGCGCCGGATTCCATGCGGCGCGTCTGGAGCACGGAGATCACCCTGCTTCCGTCCGGCTCCCTCGTATAGGCTGCCTCCACTTCCTGGGGCAGCCCTCCCATTGCCCGCTCGATCCTTTCCGCAAGCTCCCGGTGTCGGCTGAACAGATCGGGGTCCCGTTCTTCGAGGCTTTCTTCGCCGTTTCCGGCCTGGTTCCTCGAAAGAGGCCGGCCCTGGTATCGCCCGTACACCAGGTCGTCGCCCGTGACCTGCTCTTTCGTTTCGCCGTAAAGTTCCCGCGCGGAGGTGAAGGGATTCCGCGTGAAAAATATGGAAGCGCCGGATCCCGCCGCATTGCCCAGGACCATCTGCATCAGCGTCACGGCCGTGCCCCAATGCTCCGAGGTCCGGGTCGCCTTCCTGAATTGCCGCGCCCGTTCGCTGAACCACGAGGCGTAGATCGCGCCTATCGACTGCTTGAGCTGTTCATGGACATCCTCCGGTATCGAAAGTCCTCTCCGGGACAGGAGCGCGAGCTCCCGTTTTACGATCTCCTCCAGATGGCGGGCCTCACATTCTTTTCGACGTGCCAGACCGGATTTTTTCAGAACATCGCCCGCTATGCTCTCGAGAATGCCGGCACCGAGGCCGAGGACCACGGTCGCGTACTGTTCGATGAACCGCCGGTAGGAGTCCCATCCGAGCCTCGGATCTCCGGTCTCCTGTATGAACCCCGCGAGCGTGTCCCTGTTCATTCCGCAAAAGAGGATGGTCGAGAGAATGCCCGGCATGGAGACGTATGAGCCGCTTCGGACCGACAGGAACAGCGGTTTCCTTGCGCCGCCGAAGCGCGTTCCGGTCTTGTCTTCAAGATGTTTCATTGCCTGCTTGAGCGCAGCTTCGAAATCGGCGCTCCCGACGTACGTTTCATAGTGGTCGGTCATTGCGGCTGAGAACACAACGCCGGGCGGCACGCGAAATCCCCGGTTCAAAAGATTCACCAGGTTCCTGGCCTTGTTGCCGAGCATCGGTCCAAGCCGTGCCGCATCAGAATCCGAAAGTTCATGAAGCAGGAAGTATTGCCGGTCTTCCCCGGGCTGCTGTTCGTTCAGATCCTCATCCGATAGTTCCATGCGCGCTGTGAACGCGCCGATGAGGCGCTCGATCATCCTGTCCGCTTCGACAAGGCCGGGCACGCTGCTTATCATGTTCCTGATGACGATGTCCGCGGCCTTGTTCGCAAAATCGGGGTCGTCGATATCCAGATTGATAAGGTACTCGGGCAGGTCTTCTTTCGGGAATTGGATGAGAACGTCGATGATCGGCTTGTGGAACGTCCGGTTAAAGAACTCGACGATCCAGGCAAGTTCCTTCTGCCACATCTTGAGCAGATCAACGGCCTGGGAGAGGTGAAGCTTGTTCGTATCCATGATCGTGGCAAGCTCTTCCATTTGCGCGTTTGCAAGGCCGTGGAGCCTGAGCGCTTCATACGCGTTTCCAAGGGTGCGAAGCCACGACATGGCCTGGGCCGTTGTAAAATTCCGCTCTCCCGCACCGATCCTTGACAGCGCTTCTTCAAACAGCACGCTGATCGCGGCATCGTTTCGAAGGAGCCCGGCCAGGGCGTCGAACTTGGGTTCGTGATAGGTCCCGAGGACCGAGGGAATGCCGAACGCGATATGCCGTTTAAAGTAGAGCGCTTCCCGGGCAACGGTCTTTTCCCGGTCAAGCACCGCGTGGACAAGCTTTCCCGCCTTGTCCAGCTGTTCCCTGAGCGCCCCGTAAGCATCCCCGCGATCGACTTCCGGTCTTACGAGAGAATATTTCCCGACGACCTCCCGGTAGAGTTTACAGAGCAGCATGACCTTGGCCGGTATTTCATCGGGCTTTCCATCCCGAGGCGTTGCCGTGAATGTCTCGGCGGGAAGCGCGAGCAGCTTGTCGAAATGAAGCCCCTCGGCGTCGAGCACGCCGACAGATCCAAAAAACGGTCTTATGAACGCCGCGTATCGTTTAAAAAGCCCCGGTTTCAGGCCATGCAAGACATCACGGGGCACGGCGTCCCGGACCATGCCGGGATCTTCGTCCACCCAGGACGCCATGACCTTTTCCAGGAGCCGGACATTATAGTTGCTCGCGTTCACGTGCACCTGCTTGCGAACGAAATACAGGACCGGATCATCACCCCAGGAATCGAGCTCCGTGGAATAGTCCCGGACCCTGTTCACTGCCCCTACTTCGTTGAAGTATACCGGCAGCTTCTGCAGCAAAAGAAAGTTCAGCAGGAAATCCCCGCGCATGGCCTCCGAGTTCAGATAGGACGATACGTTCCGCTGGAAGAGCCGGTCATCGGGAATAAAAACTCCGCTTACGGAAAGATTGGCGATCACATGGACGAGAACGCTGCGGAGCCGCTCCCCGCCGAGCTGCAAAATATCCATGAACTTTATAAGCCGTTCAAGATGGAGCGGGTCCACGATCTCGGCCCAGGTCTCCGTTGACAGCGCCTTTACCTTCGCCGGCGGGATAATGATCCGCTCCAGGACGGATACGTATTGTGCGACGAGTTCCTCGTCTTCGGAACGAAGGATGGCCGCGGCCATCCCCGGGTCCATGACGATCTTCTCCGTGATCGGCGGGCCTGCCTGGGCAATGGAGGTGAGCAGCCTGGCGCAGGCATCAGCCCTGCCAAAGGAGACCAGCTTTTCCATCACCAGCGGGGCGTTCGAGAGAACGGCATCAAGCGCCCTGCCGGACAGCCGGGGAAACAATGGGAATATCCCGGTCAAGGCCGCCGTGAACTCGTCGGCAAAGTCCGCAATAATATTCCGGGCAACGGCCTCATACACGGCCGTGACCATTTTCCCGTCATCGAGGACATCGGCATCCAGGCTGCTCAGAAAGACGAGGGCGCTGCCCGGCGCCCCTTTGCCCGGATCGCGCCCGGCTTCGGCAAGATCCCGCACAAGCTCCTCTCGTCTCGCGTCGCCATATTGCGCGAGGCTTGCATACTCCTCGTCCGTTACGCGTCCTTTCAATTGAAGCAGCGTCGCCGCGCTCAGCAAGGGCATGGCAGCGAGCTTTTTCCTGAACGAGGACAGAAGCCCGGTTATGACGGGGGCGAGTCCGGCATCGGGGAATTTTTCATGGATGGAGGCGAGCGTACGGGACGCCGCGCGAAGCCGGCCGGACAGATCAACCGATGAACCCGTGAGCTCCGCCAGCCAGAGAGCGACCGCGGGGCGAAGGACCTGGTCGTCGGTCTCATGCTCAAGGGGGCGTGCTATCAAGTCGAGAAGATTTGAAACCGGTTTGCCCGTAACGGAAATGTCGGTCCTTTCGGCGGCTTTCAAGGAAAAGCGGGCCAGGATCGGGAACGAGCCGTAAAAGGCCTCCCGCGCCGACCAGAAAAGGTCGGCAGCAAAGCCGTTCAACAGCTCGGAAAAGGCCGCCCAGTCCTTTTTCGTGGAAAGTATTTTCGTGATGATCTCCTCGGCCTTATGCAGCAGCCCGACCTTGTCCTGGAGCGGGACCGTAAGGCGCTTGAGATCCATCCCCTTGAGCTCTTCCGAAAGCTCCACCGCGGAGATATAGAACCCGTCGCTGCTTTCCTTTTTCAGCAAAAAGGTGCCGACATGCCTTCCGCTCTGGATGATGTCGATCTGCAGGTCCTTTGCCTGTTTTACCCGCTCGCTGGCGGCCATAAGCTCGAAGTGTCCCTTTTCAAGCTTTGTGCGCGCCAGTTCCATTCCGCTCCGTATCAGAGAGGCCTCGTACCGACCTTCGGGTATGGAGAGGAGGGTCCCTTTCAGCGTAGTGGCTTCTCCCTCGTCGGTCATGCAGAAGTCCTTGGCCGCGAGCGAGGTAATCACGCCCTTATACGCCGTAGAAAGCGTTCCGATAAGGTATTCGAGGCTGCATATGTCGTTCGCAATATTCATCCTATGCCCTTTTAGTATAAGTCTAGCACCGGATCGGCCGGGAATCTACGGGCATGAAGCAGGCAGGCATCGCCGCATCCCACTTGACAGAAGAGCAGGATAAGCTTACTATTCTCCATACTCATTGAGCTCTTTTTACAGGAGAAAGACATGAAATCCATCATAATCTCGAGCATGTTAAGCCTTGTCCTCTTGATCGCCACTGCCGCTGCCGGGGAAATACGGGAGATCGAGCTGAGAGACGGCAGCGTGATCACCGGCGAGGTCCTGTCCCTCTCGAACGGCATCTACACGATCAAGTCCGACAGCCTCGGCACGATCAAACTGGAGGAAACGAAGATACGCGCCATGAGGTCAAAAGCTCCCGCCGTGAGCGCGGCGCCGGGAACGGGCAGCGAGGTAACCGCCATCCAGGAAAAGATGATGAGCAACAAGGAGGTCATGGCAATGATCGAGTCGCTCAAGGACGACCCCGAGTTCAAAAAACTCCTGCAAGACCCGGGGGTGATGAAAGCGGTCCAGGCGGGCGACGTGGCCGCGCTCACGTCAAATCCGCAGTTCATGAAGCTCCTGAACAATCCCACAGTACAGGATATCCAGAAGAAGGTCAAATAACAACGAGGCAAAAATCCAGCCCTGTTGTGCAGGCTCAAAATCCGTTAAAACATATTGACACCATAGCCCGTTACAGGTACTATCGTCGAAAATTTCAGAAGGGAACCCGTATGGCCATCACCTATAAGGACGCCGGCGTCGACATCGACGCCGGGGACCTCTTCGTACAAAAGATAAAACCCTACGTAAAAGCCACGTTCAGGCCCGAGGTCCTGACCGACATCGGCGGCTTCGGCGGGCTCTTTGCCCTCAAAAAGTATAAGGACCCGGTCCTGGTCTCCGGCACGGACGGGGTGGGCACGAAGCTCAAGATAGCCTTCCTCACCAACAGGCATGACACGGTGGGCATCGACCTCGTGGCCATGTGCGTCAACGACATCATCGTCCAGGGCGCTGAACCCCTCTTTTTCCTCGATTACTTCGCCACGGGCAGGCTCAAGCCGCGGGAACACTCCGACATCGTCAAGGGCATCGCAGCGGGCTGCAGGCAGTCGGGCTGCGCGCTCATCGGCGGCGAGACCGCGGAAATGCCTTCTTTTTACGGTGAAGATGAATACGACCTCGCGGGCTTTGCCGTGGGCGTGGTCGAAAAGAAAAAGCTCATCGACGGCTCGAAGATCAAGCCGGGAGACCAACTCATCGGCCTCGCCTCGTCGGGCCTGCACAGCAACGGCTATTCCCTGGTGCGCAAGGTCCTGCTCGAAGCCTCCGGATACGGCATAAACGACGTCCTGTCCGAGCTCGGCAAGCCCCTGGGCGAGGTGCTGCTGACCCCGACCAGGATCTACGCAAAGACCGCCCTTACGCTGATGAAGGAATTCGACATCCGCGGCATGGCGCACATCACCGGCGGCGGCATCACCGAGAACACGCCCCGCATGCTCCCGAAAGGCACGGCGGCCCTCATCCGCAAAGGGACCTGGGACATCCATCCCATCTTCAAACTTATCCAGAAGAAGGCCGGCGTGGATGATGAAGAGATGTACCGGGACTTCAACATGGGCATCGGCATGGTCCTCGCGGTGCCGGCGAAGCAGGCGGATGCAGTGATGAAGAAGGCCAAAAAGCTCGGTGAGAAAGCGTATCACATCGGCGAGGTCGTAAAGGGCAAGCAGGTCGTAAAGTACGCTTAAAACCTATTTCTCGCAAAGCTCGCTAAGTACGCCAAGGGAACCAAAGAAAAAAAACCTAGCTTTGTCTTTAACGACTCTTTAAATAAAATTAATTTATCAGCTTTTCTTTGCGACCTTTGCGTGCTCCGCGAGAGACGACTTTGAATTTGCCATTCTCTGCTGTCTCCGCGTCTCTGCGGTAAATTATCGGAGTTTTTCATGGGAAAACCCAAACTCGCCGTCCTTGTCTCGGGCCGCGGCTCGAACCTCCAGGCGATCATCGATAACATCGCAAAGGGAACGCTTTCAGCCGAGCTTGCCGTGGTGATCAGCGACCAGGCCGACGCTTATGCGCTCGAACGCGCCCGGAAGCATAATATCCCGGCAGTGCACGTAAGCGCCGGGGGCTTGAAGGGAAAACGGGACGAATACGACACCCTGCTGGTCAAGGAACTTCAGAAACGGAACGTGGAACTCGTCTGCCTCGCGGGCTTCATGCGGATCATCACGCCAGTACTCATCAAATCATTCCCGAACAGGATCCTGAACATCCACCCTTCCCTGCTCCCCGCGTTCCCCGGCCTTCACGTTCAGAAAAAGGCCATCGACCACGGCGCGAAGTTCTCGGGCTGTACCGTACACTTCGTGGATGAGGGAATGGACACCGGGCCGATCATCATCCAGGCCGTGGTGCCCGTTCTGGACAATGATACCGAGGACAGCCTCTCGGAGCGCATCCTGAAGCAGGAGCACAAGATCTATTCGCGGGCCATACAGCTTTATGCGGAAGGAAGATTGACGGTAAAAGGCAGGCGGGTGTTCGTAACAGGACCGGAAGATAAGAGCGCAGAGTTTCTGATAAATCCGTAAACCAATAAGAACCAAAACTGGTTTCTCGCAAAGCCCGCAAAGAACGCCAAGAAAATATCAAGCTACTGCTTGGTTTTAGTTTTAAACCAAAAAAAGATTCGACTCAAGGTCTCCTTTGCGTCCTTTGCGAGCTTTGCGAGAGACAGCTTTTAAGTCTTACCCTTCTCCCCTCATCCTGTAGTACTTCTCTAATTCCTCAGTGAACCTTTTTTTGTCTATCAAAGGGATGTTGATGCCTTCGCCGGAAGTCCCGGCTTCGGTGTAGAACCGCTCGGGCAGGAAGTCGTCAGCCATCGTAAAACCGTTTTCCTTGTTATACCGCCGCTCCGCGAGTATGATCTCTTCCCCGGTTTTCATCAAGCCCTGCCCGGTGAAGGGTATGCCCGTTGCCGCGACGAGCATCTGGGCGTACTCCTCGATCGAGGCCCCAAGGAACGCGAAGGCGCAGATCGAAAGGGAGTCCACGATCGCGTTGTTGTCCTCCGCGATCTTGATCATCCTTGCTTTTCCGTCGAAGCTGAAGCGGTCCACGGCAACGGGTTTTCTCAGGATCTCCTGGCTGATGGGATAGGCGCGGAGGTGGCACCCGCCGCGGGTGGACGTTCCGTAGGCAAGCGCAATGCCGTAGGAGCCGCGCGGGTCATAGGCCGGCAGTTCGAGACCTTTGACGCTCATCGAGAATTGCGGCTTGCCGAGAAGCGCGCAAAGCCGCTTGGAGCCCTCCGCGATCTTGTCCCCCTCTCCTTCGCGATAAGCCGTCTTCCTGAGCATGTCAAGGATCTCATCGCCCGTGAAGAATCTCCCGCGCGACTCTCCATACGCAGCAAAGGTCGAAGCAGCCGAGATGGTGTCCATGCCGAAATTGTTGCACAGAAGGTTCGCCTTGACAATGGACTCCGCATCCGAGTTCGCGTTCAAAGCGCCGAAATGCGAAAGCGTCTCGTACTCGGGCACGGGCCTGCCGCAGGACGTTTCCTTCTTGCACTGGATGGGACAGGCCGCGCAGCCATGCTTCTTGAAGCCGAATTCTTTCTTTAAGCTCGGCCCGGAGTACGCCTTTGCCTCCGGGAAGAAGGTCTTCTTGAAATTTTCCGTGGGCGCCATCTTTCTCTGGCCCACGATGTCAACGAGCGTTGCGGTCCCGTATTCACCCAGCCCCAGCTCCCCCATGACCACGGGAGAAGCGCGCAAGAGCCGCATCACGTCGTCCTGCGCCTTCCTGAACGCCGAGGAATCCGATAGCGTGACTTTCTTCGACCCCTCCCCCACGATTGCCTTGAGGTTCTTAGCGCCCATGACCGCGCCGAGCCCTCCGCGGCCCGCGGAATTCGCCTCGCCGATCATGATGTTCGCAAAACGGACGAGCCGCTCCCCCGCTGGGCCGATGCAGGCGGAAGTTCCCTCCGGCCCGAGCAGCGCGTTCGTTTCCTGGCAGCCCTTGCCCCAGAGATGTGACGCGTCCTTGATCCGGACCTCATCGTCCTTGAAAGAAACATAGACCGGCGATGACGCCTTGCCAATAACCACGAGACAATCGTAACCCGCGCTTTTCAGCTTTATCGGTAACGATCCGCCCACCGATGAATCCGTTATCGTGCCCGTGAGCGGAGAGCGGGACACCACGGACATGCGCGACGAAGCCGGGGCCGGCGTGCCGCAGAGCGGACCGACAGCGAAGATCAGAGGCATGCGGGGATCATAAGGGTCGAGCCTGAAGAAATCCTTCATCAGCGCAACCCCGAGCCCCCTGCCGCCGAGGTGCCGAGCCAGGAATTCTTCGGAGAGGTTCTCAGTCCACGTCTTCCGCGCAGAAAGGTCGATGTACAGCGCTTTACCGTGCCAGGAATGCATGGGAAGCATGATAATTCATTTATAGTGGCAGGGTCAAACGAAAAGTGGAAGGATTGAACGAAACGTGCTATGACTTACTTTACCGCCAGGCCGCAAAGGTCGCGAGGAAACCACCGTCATCCGACTTAAACCTCAAACTTATTTTGCTTTCCTGGCGTCCCTAGCGCCTTCGCGGTTCAAGCTGTTTGTTCTGATCAGAAATCCAGCGGGCTCATTACCTCTTTCTCTGGTTTGCCCGGGATACAGTGCAGATAGATCATCGTCGTCCTGATGTCCGCGTGGCCGAGGAGCGTCTGGATCGTGCGAAGGTCATAGCCTGCCTGAAGCAGGTGCGTTGCATAACAATGGCGGAAGGTGTGAGGGGTGACGCGTTTCGTGAGCCTGGTTTTCCTGACTGCTGCATACAGCGCATCCTGAACATGCGTTTTATGAATATGATACCGCCGCCGTTCCTTCGTCTCAGCAACGAACGTCAAGGACTCTTGCGGCATAAACCATTGCCAGACAAGCTCCTTCGCGGCCCTTGGATACTTCTTTTCAAGCTGATCGTCAAGAAACACTCCCGCGAACCCCGCCTCCATGTCCTTGTCATGAAGTTTTTTTACAGCTTCCATTTGGGCCAGTAGTTCCGGCGTTATCTTTTTAGGGATGGGCACGGTGCGGGTTTTATTGCCTTTCCCGCGGACCGTGAGTATCCCGGCGTCAAAATTAAAATCCTTTGCGCGCAGGGTAACGCTTTCAGTGACGCGAAGTCCGCAGCCGTACTGGAGCTGAGCGATGAGCTTGTAGGGATACGAGAGATGCCCCAGAATGGCGTCGATTTCCTGACGGGAAAGGACCACGGGGATGTAATTCGATTTTTTCGCGCGGGGAATGTCTTTGAGAATTCCAAAATCCTGTTTAAGAACATGCCGGTACAGAAACAGCAAAGCGTTAAACGCCTGGTCCTGGTGACTGGAGGACACCTTGCAGTCCACAGCCAGATAGGTAAGATACGCCTTCACCTCTACCGGTGACAAAGTGTCCGGCGGTTTGTTTTTCAGGTAGTTTTGGAACTTTCGGATCCAGTTCGCATACGCTTTCAGCGTATTCCGCGCAAGGTGTCGCAGCTTAAGGGGCTGTTGCCCAAACTATTTTTTGTCACCCTGAGCAAAGTGAAGGGTCTGCAATCATATTGTAAATGCGAGATTCTTCGCTGCGCTCAGAATGACATTTTGGGCGCAAAGTGATTTGGGCAACAGCCCGTTAATCTCCGCCGCAAGGTCTGCAATAACTTTGTCCCAGGCAGGAGACTCGGTTTTCCTCAGGCAGCGCCATTCATCATAGCGATTTCCCCCTCTTGAACGGGGAGCAAAAGGCCCGAAAGATGCTGCCGAAGAAGATTCAATGCCGGGTTCATTCTGAGCACGGGTTTCTCCAGTAATCGGCATGTTCTCCGATTTGCCGGTTTCCTCCTCTCCAAGGGGAGAATTAAGTTCGGGATGGGTTTGTTTGAGTACCGTTTCCCCGATGTCTTGTTTTTCCGGCTCTTTATCCTTTCGTTGCTGCAACGCGAATAAGAGCGAAACGGCATCCGCCGCCTCTTCCAGTTGCTTCGCAGTTTGATTCTTGGACCGCAGCTTTTCGGCGAACAGCCTCACTTGATCGGTCTTGGCATCGGGCGGCGAATATTTTGCGCGATAGTCGAGAAAATATCGCAACCACTTCCGGTAATCCGAGTGTGAGGAGAGGGGAACATTCCGCTGCTTGAGAATGTCGTCAAATTGGACGAGAAGATCTTTCGGGATAGGTTCCATAGGATAGTGAGTAAACCTCGCTTTCGCATAGAGCACCCAAATTCCGGCATATTTTATCGAATTCCACTGAATGGTCAATTACTTTTATTATCTTGACATGCGTATAGGCATAAAATATACTCCCCCTATGAGCGGAAAAACGATGGATATTTTAGGATTTTTCGTACGTGATGTGCTTGAAAACATAATAAAAGCAATGAATGCAGCAGTCTCAAAACGGCATGTATTTTGCTAAACTCTATAATTCCGGAAATCCAGAATTATAGAGGGGGCTACACAATTCCTTGTTGAACTAAGCCGCTGCGCGGCGGTGTTATTCGCATTCCAATAAGTCTCTCTACAATTCATCCCCGCATATCTCGATAGATTTTCTTCGTCTCGCTCCTTGCTTCATAATCCTGACCGTTCTACAATCTTCTTTCGCATCACCATCGGCGTCATGCCGTTGGAATTTCGATTCAACGGAAGGAGATTATGCAATGGAAACGTTCAAAGAACAGATGCAGGGCGACATGGTGCTTCGAGGATTAGCCCCGAAGACGCAATCATTGTATCACCGGGCGGCGCGCGATATGGAACGCCATTTTAAAAAACCGCCCGACCTTTTGGAAGACGGCGATGTCAAAGCGTATCTGCTTTACCTCGTCCGGGATAAGAAGGTATCGCTATCCACCCTGAAGATAACTTACAGCGCGCTGCGGTTCCTCTATGAAACGACGCTGGGCAAAGGTTGGGTGATGGACAAGATTCCCTATCCGAAGACGACCAAGACACTTCCTATCGTTCTCGAACGGGAGGAGGTACAGGCCATGTTCGAAGCCACTCCCAGCCTGAAGCAGCGCGTGATGCTGATGGTGACCTACTCGGCAGGGCTCCGGGCGAGCGAGACCGCCCGGCTCAAGATCACGGACATCGACAGCAGCCGTATGCTGATACGCGTGGACCAGGGCAAAGGCAAAAAAGACCGGTATACCCTTTTATCCCAGGTAGCGCTGGAAGCGCTTCGGGAATACTGGAAAGAATATAGACCGACGCATTGGCTCTTTCCGGGAGAAAAGCCTGAAAACTACATTTCCATTAGCACCGTCCAAGAGGCGTTCAAACGCGCGAAGAAAAAAGCCGGCATCACGAAGCCGGCAAGTTGTCACACGCTTCGGCATAGCTTCGCCACACACCTGCTGGAGTCGGGAGCTGATCTGCACTATATTCAGCTTCTGCTCGGCCATGCGTCGGTGAGAACGACCACTATTTATCTCCACGTGAGCAAAAAGAACCTCTCAAAGATCGTGAGCCCTCTGGACTTAGGCCCCTTCTTAAATCCTCCACAAACCTCGTAGCCTGCACACGCGACACCCGCGGTGTACACGCGAGATAGCCTACAGATCGAAGTCGCGGACATCTTTCGCCGGTACGGTCCTCTTTACCGGAACGCTCATCCCATGCCCTTGAATCGTCTTCGCGCCATGCGGGCGATCGAGACCTGCCGCACCGCCGACCAAGGCGGTCACGTGGACGAATGCGAGCACTGCGGGACAAAAGTGATCTCGTACAACTCCTGCAGAAACCGGCATTGCCCCAAGTGCCAGTTCCTTAAAAAAGAGCAGTGGATCGAGGCCCGGGAAGAAGACCTGCTTCCCATTCCTTACTTCCATGTCGTTTTTACCATCCCCGATAAACTCAATCCCCTTGTGCTCCGGAACCAGGAGGCCCTCTACGGGATCCTGTTCAAGGCCGTTTCGGAAACCCTGACGGAACTCTCGAATACGCAGAAACACTTGGGCGCGGAAATCGGTTTTATCTCGATCCTGCACACCTGGGGACAGAACCTTATGGATCATCCGCATCTCCACAACATCGTCACCGGCGGCGGATTGTCCAAGGGCGGACGGAAATGGAAATCATGCAAGAATGGCTTTTTCCTTCCCGTCAAGGTCATGTCGAAACTCTTTCGGGGGAAGTTTCTCGCTTATCTGAAAAAACTCCGTGCCGAGAACAAACTTGTCTACCCCGGCGTCGTAAGCCATCTTGCGTCGCCGGGAGTTTTCAAGGCCTTCATCGCCGATTTGTACAAGAAGCAGTGGGTCGTCTATTGTAAGCCGCCGTTCGACGGAACAAAAGGCGTTCTTGAGTATCTCGGCAGATACACCCACCGTATCGCGATCAGCAATCACCGGCTCGTGAAGATGATGGACGACAAGATCTCCTTCCGGTGGCGCGACTACGCGGACAGCAACAAAAGCAAGATCATGACCGTGGACGCCGATGAGTTCATCCGGCGGTTCCTGCTTCATGTCCTGCCCGACCGGTTTGTCAAAATCAGGCATTACGGTCTGTTGGGAAACAGATGCCGCAGAAAGAAACTCGACCAATGCAGAGAGCTTCTGGCCTGCGTTGATCAGAACGAGGCGGAGCAGAAGACTGAGACGTGGCAGGAAGCTTTGCTCAGGATCGCCGGCATTGACGTGGCCAAATGCCCTGCCTGCGGCGAACGCAGAATGCGCACAATCGAGATCATGCAGCCCGCGCGCTGCAAAGGACCGCCGCGAATATGATTACCACAAGCACTGAAATGAACAACCCGACTCCGACATCCATCCCCGAAAAAAGTCACGTCTTTCGCAACGATACCCTATTGCCCAAAAGCCCTTTTTCCTGTATAGTCTTTTACGAAAGGGGCTTGCGGAGCAGTCCGGAATCGCCGCTTTTCACCCGAACAAGTCTCACGCCCCTGCCAATGCTGTCTCCGCGGACTTCGTTTTAAGCTGACAAATCATTTGAAATCCCATAGCGACGTGGCGCGCAACGGCTTAGTCCAACCAGCTTCTTTCTGAATAAAGCGTTCAGAAAGAAGCCTTAACATTAGTTTCATTCTTTTTCAAGTGAGAACTATCTATGGCCGAGAAAACGAGGATTAGCAACAGGATGATGTCTACGCTTCTTAGCTCAATACCTATCATTCTTGTTGGTCTAGGACAAGCACTGTCAATTAGTGCCGGGCCGTGGACTGGAAGCGCCATGCGGCGCGTCAGGCGCGCGTTAGTTTGGAGTTCTTATGACACGCTTCCTCAAATCATTCATCTCCACCAAATTCATAACTATTCTCGTGCTGGCTATGAATATCCTTGTTGCCGGTTGTGACTACACATCAAATGTTTCCAACAAACCTGAGCTGTGGGGCGAATACAAGTATCAACGCAATTACGTCTTATTGAGAGACATTTTTCTTCAGAAATCTTCGCAGGGGATGGCGCCACATGGAAGGTATGTACTGGTACCCGAAGCTTCTCTTGACAGGGGCTGCGGACGCCACGAAAGTTCTCCGCGCACTATCGCAGAATACTAAAAGAATCCGCGGGCTGCCTCTATTGTAAAATCCGGCGACTATGAGTATCCGATTGACGTAGTGGGCGTCGTAAGAAAAGGCACAAGATTACGTACGAGTCGTCTCGACAAGCATACAGGCATCAGTTGGTTTTACGGTCATGTAGAAACGCTTACGCCGTATACAGAAATACTAGATGGGCAGTTCGCCGGCAAGGAAGTAGACATTACAGATATTTCATATTTTTACCAGAAGGACGACAAAGGCATTTTTATGTATAAACCGGAAGATGGAGTGATCGCCTTGGCGGACAAGTGAACGGCCAATGATTCTAACAACGCCGTCGAGAGGAACCTTACGGTCCCTCACGGCGGCGTTATCTATAAAGGAGAAGTTGGAAGTGATGATGCGAATCTTTTTGATAACATTTTCCGTCATTTTGATAATGACATCGACCGCGTTTTCAGCGGACGTGAAAGACGCTTATCGTCCTGCTGACCAGGAATATCCTCAAATCATCCAAGCTTCTGATTACGCAACTATTGAGGCAATCGAGGCCTTATATCAGGAAATCAGCAAGCTCGGGAAAGATCCAGTATCTTGTAAAACAAACAATGATTCAATCATCCTGAATTCCATAAAAGATTCAAAGAAAGAAGTCTTTATCAAGATTCCAGATAAGAAATCAATTACAATTGGCAATCACTCCTACCTCGACCAAAATACAGCTACACTGTTTGCCACGCTTAGAAGGATTCTTTCCGATCTGTCCGCCAAAAATAAAAGCTTGGGCGTTCAGGTTAATCAATTTCCTACTCGCGCTTACAAAAAAAGAACGATACTTGACTTCGACTTTGGAAAGAACATCGTCGAACTTGATTCTTTCTCAAATGGACCTAATGATGAAGAACGTTTGTATACGCTTGATATCGTAAGCCCGAAGGAATCGTTTTTCTATTCAAAATGACTACTGAAAGATAACCAACGGGTACCGACGCGCAACGGTGCACGTCTGACCTCGGCGCTATATGGTGCTATCGGCATGAAACTGACTACACCAAGTGCAATATCGCCAAATATTAAGCAATTCCTTAAGGCCATTGGTTTATCTAAGCAACCACAATATCTCAAGTTTACATATGCGTTACCTGATTATAAGGCAAGTTATTGTTTGGATAATTGTGAGTTGGAACAAAAGCGAACGGGCTGCCAAATTGTTTACGGTTGGATTATTTGGGCGGACATAAAACAAACATGCATGGTCGCCGAATTTCATGGTGTAGTCAAGAGACAGGGCGTACTCATCGACATAACGCCACGAGTTGACGGAGAGGATAAGATATTATTTGTCCAGGATGGGTCGCGTACGCCTAAAAGGGTTAACAATTACACATGGTCATCGTGGTCAAATTTCTCCGCACTGAATGGCCATATAGTTTGGTCGGAGTCAAAGAATAAAAAGGATTTTGCCAAAAGATGGCCATTATTAAAGAAGATATTATCGTTAATAGTACGTCGAAGAAAGGAACAATAATTTATAACCACGCCGTCGAGAGGGTCGCTGCGAAACGCGCCCCTCACGGCGGCGTTATCTTTTTGTGAGGATTACCTATGACGGTAAATTCGAAGGTTCTTTCCGTGGCAATGATTATATCGCTATTGATTGCGAACGCAGCCTTCTCATCGGAAGAAACCTGCTTCATGATGGGGACTGATAAGCCGTGTGATCTTCAAATTAACGGTAACAGCTATCATATCGAGACCAAGGGAGATATGTTAGTTAAGCATTCTGGAAAAGTTTCGACGGCAAAGATCAACCTGCCAGAATACTTTTATATAGAAAGTGTTAAATACCAAATTTACGAAAATAAAATCCTATTTACGTTTGGTATTACAGATGATGACGCTGGTAGCGCGATAATCGCACAGTTCGACCCGACTAATTACCGCCTACTGTGGGCTACGGAGGTTAATGCTTTCAATATTTCACCTCTTTTAATCTCGGCAAACTATATCTATGTTGGTGGCATTGGCATGGTTGCAAAGTTAAAGTTAATTGACGGCAATAAAGTTTGGCAACATAGAGACCTTTACGTTAGCGGCTCCGGCATTTACAACTCATTTAAGTTACCTAAGAAAGAAGAAAAGACAATAATATTCCAAGATGACAGGTCAGATAAAGAAGTCCATGTTGAAGATGATACCGGAAAAATTCTTTCGAAGTAATGATAACCTCGCCGTCGAGAGAAACGCTGAGAGACGCGTTCCTCACGTCGGCGTTGGAATTTGCCAACCAGCAGTTCGAGTCCGTCAAGCGGCTCAACGGTCTAGAAGAATAAGAAAAACTAGCATAATACCTAATCCCACTATTGCGCTGAGCCAAATTATCCAATGTGTGAACTGATCGACAAATATTTCATCGCTATCGCTGGTACTGTTCTTACTTTGAGTTTCGGTGGCTACATTACGTGGCGCATCTATACCAAAAAACGCTATATCGAAGCTGCCGACAAATTCAGAAACACTGTATTTACGGAACTCGAAGGACTGTATCCCACTCCAGCCAAATGGCCTTCCCGTGATATCGACATCATCAAGATTCTGAAAGATAAGTTCCCTAAACTTGAAATTGCCGTCACAGAGTTTGGCCGCCATTTGGGTTGGTTCAAGAGAAAACGCTTCAACCATGCATGGCAGGAGTACAATAAGGATTATTTTCAGTATGTTCCTATGCAAGGTCAATCCTACTCCTACGGCAAATTAATCGAAACGCATGATACAACTAAAACATATCATGATAACTTCAGGAAGAATGTCGATGCCCTTTTGAAATTCGCAAAACAACCATAATGACGGAGGTGCGAAATAAAGCATCCAACCAGAAGATCGAACCCGACGGTACGGGGCTCATCTTCGCGTTAGTGCAGGAGATGGAGAACATCATGACAAATAGGCGCCTGAGAGCTTTAGAATTATTATTGCGTTTCTCTATCGTAATACTTCTGACCTTCTCTGTGGTGCTGCCTGCGCTTGCTGCCAAACGCCCTTCCCAGGATTCTTTTCTATGGCAAAATCATTATTATGGTGTCCTTGGGAAAAACAGTAAGATTTCAATGATTCTTGGTTCTCTCCGTGAAGGTCAATTGGTTGGGTCTTATCGGTATGCTAAAATAGGAGCTCCAATTATCCTCTCAGGGACGATAACGCCAGACGGTGCCTTTGACCTTGTAGAAAAGACCATCATAGATAGAGTGAGCTACCCCCCTTTGTTGTGCCACTTGCAATTAGAGGTTTTGACCGATCTTTGACAACTCGTGCAGCTTGAATTCAGCAGGCGTCAGGTCGTTTAAAGAGCTGGACTAAATGAGATATTAGCGGCTTTGTCGGCTGACAATAAACACGAAGAAAGCCTTTCTATCGCAGGTGCAATCTCGAAGAAATTAGGCGAATCAGATCTTTTCAGCTGCATCCAGTTACTGCGCAGTTACGATTATGTTTTGCTGAATACTTCAATGCCTGCCATAACTGTCGATTTTGGCATCTCATCCTCTCAAAAGAATCGGCCTTATATTCTCGATGCTGATGTTGAGAAGTCCGTTGCTCAATTTCTATCGGATACTATCAAAGAATATGCAGATGATAGAGCACCACAGACAAATTAGTAAAGCTGGTTGTTAACAAGCGCGTCGAGTGAGTCGCGAAAAACACGCTCCTCACGCGCGCGTTGTATTCTATAAAATCTTATGCCGCTGCTGTATAGCCAACAAATATGAATGGAGTGTCTCATGAAACGTGATTTTGATCTTATCCGCCGCATCATGCTTGATATTGAAAATATGCCAGCTGGCAAACAATACACCAATGTTGACTATTTGCTTCATGAATACGAGTATGCCGACATTTATGAACACATAGACCTTCTTGTAGAGGCCGGCTTACTTAATGGCAAAACTGTTAAATTGGCTCATGGTATCGGCGGCGTCATAATCAAAGGCCTAACTTGGGAAGGCCACGATTTCTTAGATGCCACGAAGGACGATACCATATGGAAAAAAGCAAAAGAAAACGTATTGAAACCTGGCGCCTCCATTACTTTCGGCCTTCTTCTTGAGTGGCTGAAGGCAGAGGCGAAACTGAAATTAGGACTTCCCTGAGTTCGCGTGCACAATTTTGATAACACAGAGCGCCATGCTCGATAAGCCTTTTTCCCATGGGTGACGCTTCTTGCTCGGCATCGTACCATTTGCGTCGCGCTATATTTTCCCATTTCACGATCAATTCTTGTGGCGTCATAAAAACCTCATCCCCAAAGGAGGCCCAATGCCAGAACTTCCGGGTACTGTTCAAGAGTTACTTAATGACAAAGATTTCATTATGGCACACGACATTATCTTCAAAAACAAAATGAAGCGCATTGCCGTCTTAATCGTGCTGCCTCTTATATTTGTCATGGCCGTCATATCTTATGGTGTTCAATCGCATTCCTCAAACCGTTACCAAGCAGTTTCAGCAAGTACAAATGCATTTCCTGCGGCATATGTCTTGGATACGAAAACCGGTGAGGTCACATATTGCATCACTGATAAATGTCGCCCCATAAAACAATGATGAATCCAACATGCGGGTCGTGTCCGTCCGGGCGATGAACCCGCCCGGCGGTACACCCGCGCGTTAGTTTAGAAGAGAACAATATGAATCCTATAAAAATGTCTACTCATCGCTTTGGCATCATTACAGCCGTAATTTATGCTTCACTCTTAGTTTATCTACCCCCATTCCAGAAAATTCCCGATTTATTCAGAGAAGAATTCATTACCGGATATATAAGAGCTTTCGGGTATATTTCTCTTGGCATTCTATCAGGCGTTCTCCTATATTACCGCCCTCAAATGGGCCGCGTAATTGCACTCGTTTTAGCTAGCATTGCCATATTAATGAGAGTAGCAGCCTTTTTTCCGAACGTGAAAGATAGATTATATGCGCTGTACATTTTGACGCTACAACAGAGACCATTAATGGTTAGCCCCCAGCCCCGCACCACCCGGCGTGCGGGGCCGCACCGGGCGGCTCGCGGAGATCATCCTTCGACAGGCCCAGGACGATCCGCTTCTTCGCCCTGTGCCGCTGTTTCCGGCAGCGCCTGGATACGAAGTCTGAGCCTTGACACGGGATGCAATGTGGATTATTATAGCTATAAGTATCCACATTACAGGAGGGGCAGTATGAAGACCATACAAATGACCTTGGATGATGAACTGGTCGCAACCGTTGACCAGGTCGTCAAAAAATTAAAAACAACCCGGTCCGCTTTTGCGCGCATGGCATTAAGGAATGCCGTCAAACAGGTTACCGTTAACCAGCTCGAAAAAAAGCACAAAAAAGGATATGGGCAACACCCTGCCGGCAAAACGGAATTCAGCGTCTGGGAGTCAGAGCAAGAATGGGGTGATGTATGAAGCGGGGTGAGGTGCGATGGTACAAGTTCAAGCATCCCGATAAAAAACGTCCGGTGGTTGTTTTAACGAGAAATTCCGTCCTGGAATATTTGGGTGAGGTTACTGTCGCGCCGGTAACTTCAACAATAAGGGATATCCCGAGCGAAGTGCTCTTGTCCCGCCGGGACGGCATGCAGAATGATTGCGCCGTTAATTGCGACCACCTGCAAACGGTGTCAAAATCAAACGTCGGATCAATGATCACCTCCCTATCAAAGGAAAAGCTGAGTGAAATTCGTGACGCCGTCAATTTTGCGTTGAATCTCTGACTTCACAGAGTACGGGATATCCAACCGGCTGCTCGACACCGTCCCGGGAAAAATCTCCTGGCGGCTACGCCGCACAGCATCGTGATCGTTTCAACCCGCCGTCCGGGACCAAGGGACCCGTGGTCCCTGGTTCAGCCCCGGCATTACGACAATGCCGCCGTGCGCTCCGGCCGGACAACGTGCCTGGATCAGGCAAGCGAAAGGTGATCGAAATGCATTTACCGAAACAACCGTGGCTCCGTCTGTTCGCTGCAGTGCTCCTTCTGCTCCCTTTATCGGCTGCCGGCGCGGCTGACGCTCCCGGAACTCGTCCGCAGGATTCGTTCAAAAAACGGGTCGAGCGGGAAAAGGCGTTTCTTCTGATGGGCTCCGATGATCTCGGCAGGACGCTTGCGTTTGTGAAGGAAACCACCGCTTTATTGAACGAACAGGTCGAAGCGGCGGGCCACGGGGCCGACAACAGGGCCGGCGAGCGCCAGGATCTTTTGGAATGGTATCAAAAATACGCCGACTGGACCTCGGGGATGTCTTCTGAATTCGATCTCGCGGTGAATAACTTTTTTTTGGGACAGGCTGACGCCGGACGGACCGCCCGGTATGAAGAGCTGGCCGAGGGTTCCCGGAAGCTGGCAGGTGAGCTCGGCGAAAGGGTCCTGAAACTGGAAGGAGAAAAGAAAAAGCTTGAAACACGCAGGCAGAAACTGAACGCCGCCGTGGTGGAGCGCCGCGTCCCGGTCGATAAGGACGACCTGGAACTGGCCCGGGAGCTTTGGCCCGCGTACCGGAGCGGGCCGTATGACCGCCGTGAGGCGCACTACAAGGACCTTTCCGATGAAGAGGTCTTCTATTTTCAGAACGAGCTGAGATCGCTCGGTGAAGAGCGGAAGTATTTTGAGTGCCTGTCGGAGCTGGAAAAATACGAGGAGGGCTGGCTGCTCATCAAGGCCGACGAGTTCGCGAAATTATACGAGCTCGCCGGGGTCATCGGCGGCGATGCACCGGGCCCGTTGGCCTCTGCCTTGAGGGGTACGATCAGAACGTATGAGGCGAACAGGGCGACGCTCACGAAAAGGTCCGGCGAGCTCGACGCAAAGCTCCACGATATCGCGGGTACCGGCACGCTCGGAACGCTCGATCGCCTGGAAGAACTTTCGCGTTACTACGGGGAGATGAAGAACAGGTTCGAACGCCATATCGAGTGGCTCGGGGCCCGGATCGGAAGCTGCCGGGCGGACCTGATCGAGCTCGGCAAGGAGTTGTGATCGTTCCCGTCCTCAAGGCGCGCATCTATGCGCCGGAAGGCCGTGCAGCGTGACAGGAAACCGGCGCTCCGCTCCCTAGTCCATCGTTACGGCGTTCCTGCCCGCGGCCTTGCTTTTGTACATGAGCCCGTCCGCCCTCTTGAGAAGCGATGCCACGGTGTCGTCCTGGCGGGCAAGCGTTGCGCCGAGCGAGATGGTCACATGGATGGGCGTTTCGGCATGGAGGCTCGACCGTTCTACGAGCGCCCGGCACCGGTTCGCCGTGGCCGCGAGTTCGTCCCCTTCCACGTGCGCGATAACGGCGACGTATTCCTCCCCGCCCCAACGGCTGACGACGTCGAAGGAGCGGACGCTGTTCTGGAGGGTCTTGGCGACCATCTTTAATACCTCGTCGCCGGCGTCGTGCCCGTGCCGGTCGTTAACGGCCTTGAAACGGTCGATGTCGATAAAAATGACGCCGAACCGCCAGCCGTACCGCTGCAGCTCCTCGATCCTGGCGTTCAGGGTGATCTCGGCATACCGCCTGTTGGCGAGCCCGGTGAGGGAATCGAGGAACGCCAGGCGCTCGAGCTCGGCAAACCGTTCAAGGGCCTCGGCAGCGGGCGTGTTGTCGGTAAAGACCTCGATGCCGCCCGCGATCCGGCCGTCGTCGCCGCGTATGGGCGCCACGCGCACGAAGACGTGCACGCGATGGCCGTCCTTGTGCCGCAGGTATACGTCCGAGCTGCGCGCCTTGCCGTCGCTGATCGTGTCGCTCAGGGGGCACATGCCCAGGCAGAGGTTGTTCCCTTCACGGTCGACGTGCACCAGGATGTCGTCCGAGCAGTGTTTGCCCACGACGTCGGAGGCCGGGTACCCCGTGATCCCCTCGGCGCCCTTGTTCCAGTACGTGATCCGCCGGTCCTTGTCGACAAAGTAGACGCCGTCGTAGAGGTTGTCCAGAAGGGTCTTATAAAATATATCGTCGTCTTTTATCATGCGGAAGAGGGGAGGGAGGACTTCGCGCCGACACCGCTCACTTTTTTTCTCCGGCCGCCTCAAGGGCCTGCAGCACGCGCTCGAGCTTTTCCCTGATATGCATTTTTTTCCCGTGGAAGTTCTCGAGTTCCTGCGATTCTCGGCGGGCCCGGGACAGTTCCTGCGTAAGCTCGGAGACGCGCTTCGCCAGGTCCCTGTTCTCGGAAACGAGGGCCTTTACCCGCTTTTCGACCTCGAGGAATTTATTTTCCAGGTCCTTCACGGCGCTTGCACCCTGGGCGCCCCGGCCAGGGGACCGGGGGTCTCGTCGTCCCGCGTGGTTGGCCGGGACGCGTTCTTTTCCGTCCTGCCGTAGATCCGCTTGTACTCGGCGTAATTCCTCATCACCTTTTTCACATAGCTTCTCGTCTCGGAGAAGGGTATGGATTCAACGAACTCGTCCCGCTCCGTGCCGCGCCCGTTCCTGGCAAGCCATGCGGTGACGGCCTCGGGGCCGGCATTGTACGCCGCAGCCGTGAAAAGCGCGTCGCCCTTGAAGCGCTTCATGAGATGGCCGATATACCACGTGCCGATGTTGATGGCCGTGTCGGAATCGAAGAGCTTGTTCGGACCGAAGCCCGGCACCCGGACCGCCTGCGCCACCCACGCCCCGGTCGTCGGCATCACCTGCATCACGCCCCGGGCGCCCGCGGCCGAAAGCGCCTCGGCGCGGAACTGGCTCTCCTCGCGGATGATCGCGGCGATAAAGTAGGGGTCCTGGCCGTACTTCCGGGAATAGGAAACGATGCTGTCCCAGTATCCCTGGGGGTAGGCCAGGAGCCAGAAATCCCGGGGCGCGTCCCCCGCCTTTCCGTCTAAATAGCGTTCATAGTTCGTGAGCACGAGCATCAGGGAGCGGTAATAGTCGCCGAGCTCAAAGAAGGTCTTGCTCAGGCCGAGGAGCGCGCCGCGCTTCCTCGGCAGCCGGGCCTGCAGCATCGAGAGCTCGGCGGCAGCCTCCGTCTTCATGTCAAGATAGAGAAGTTCGAGGGACCGGGTGAACGCCGGCTCCGCCGCAAGGGTCTTGAGCGCCTCCCCGGTCCAGACCGGAGGACCGTCGTCAGCAGCGGAACCGCCCGCGGCATCGTCCGGACAGGGCCCGTCTGCGCATTCCGGGTCCGGCTCAACGGCCTCATTCGTCTTCACCGTTGCGTCTGAACCCTGTATGCTCATCAAGCGCTCGCCGGCGCGATAGCCGTAATAGGTATAGGGCGCCCTCTTGAGCACGCTCCCGTAATAAGCAACGGCCTTTGCCGTACTGCCCGTTTTTTCCGATATTCTCCCCTGCCAGTAGCGCGCCTGGTTCACCAAAAAAGATTTCGGATAGCGGAGGACGAGCTCCTGCAGGGTCTGCTCTGCCGTGCGGTAGTCGCCGGCGCCGTAACTGGCCCATGCCTTCCACCAGAACGCGCTGTCCGCAAACTTGCTCTCCGGGTACTCCGCTGCCAGCCGGTCGTAGAACGTAAGCGCCTTCTTCAAGTCGTCCGCTTCGCGATAGATGTTTCCGGTCAGGAAAAGCGCGTCATCGGCCCACTCGCTCCCGGCGTAGGAATCGAGGATTTTGCGAAAGGCCTGGACCCCCTTGTCCCGCTCGCCGGACTTGCTGTATGACTTGCCCAGCCAGTACAGGGCCTCGGGGACCCGCTGGTCGCGGGGAAATTCCTGCGCCAGTTTTTCAAGCATTGCGGCCGCTTCCGCGCGCCTGCCCAGGTTGAACAAGGCGATGCCGGCGCGGAGAAGGACCTCGGGCCTGTCGGAATACGATGGATCGAGCGCCAGAAGTTTCGTGAAGGCCTCCACGGCCTTGTCATACAAGCCGGCCCGGAAGAGATTTTTTCCCCGTTCATGCAGCTCTTCGGGGGTAAGTTCGGGAACTTCGACGCCGCCGCTCCTGAGCCCGGCAAGGGCCTGTTCCACATCCGGTTCCGCGGGGGTCCCGGGACATTTGACCTGGACGTCACGGTATGCGCGGACGGCCCGCGCCGGCTGCGCATCAGCGGTCAGCGCTTTTCCGAGGCCGATGCCTGCGTCAGCGCAGAATTCCGAACGGGGATTGTCCTGGAGGAATTTTTCAAAGGCCTCGGCCGCGGGAGCGAAGGCATTGGACTCGAGGAGGGCCTGCGCGCTCCGGTATGCGGCGCGGATTGCCAGCGAACTCCGGGGATAGCGCTCCGCCAGCTGCTGATACAGGACAGCTGCCTGCGAGAAGCGCTTGTTTGCATAATGGTATTCAGCGAGGACGAACAAGGCGTAGTCGGCCATCAGGGGGTACTCGTCCCGCACCCGAAGCATGGCGGCGTCCGCCTCGGAAACCCGGTCCATCTGGATGAGCGTCCGCTCCGCCAGGAACAGCGACCGCTGGTACCATGGCGTGTCCGGATATTGCTCCCGCACCTGCCATGCGAGGGACAGCGCCATGTCCCACTTCCCGGCTTTGTACGCTGCGAGGGCCGACTTCAGCCCCCGGCCGGGACCGGAAAAGGAAACGCTGCCCGGCCCCGGCGATGCGGGGCCGGGCAGGACGGCCGCGACGATGCCGGGAGGCGGCGTTTTCGCCGCGGCACAGGCCGTCACGGAGAGAAAGACAAACATCAGGATGGTCTTTTCAGGAAACGACATGATACGGTACCGCCCCGTTTGGCGCATCATCGTACGATGGTCCGTACTGGCTCTATAATATAGGGCGCGGTAAAGCATGTCAATAGAAGTTCTTCATGCGTTGCTTCCCGCAGCGGCATGCGTAATGTCAAAAATTAACCACAGAGAAGGTCTTGAATGCAGGGAGGTAACTTCCTCCCTGTCCTCCCTCCCCTTCTGCGCTCTTTTTATTACCAGCCCCGTTTGCTTTGTCTTGTCATTAAACCACGAGAGCAAGAGCATCTTATTGATAAGACTCAACGCGTTTGGGTTTTACCCCGGTATTCCCCGGTGCCCTCTGCCTGCGCCCAGCGTTTACGAGCCTGCACCCAGCGCTTATGAGTGTTTACGCGAATGCGACAGTACCGCGGCATAATCTTTTTGTGGCAACGGATGTCTTATTCCGCTATAATATCCGCAATTCCCTCCCGCGAAGAGGAGCGTCCCAGTTCCCTTCCGCGTTCCGTGACTGCTCGGCAGGGCAACCGCTGAGCACAGGCGCGGAAAACGCGCCGCAAGCCGCGAGATGATGACACATCAACCAGGGCAGCGCGCGCGGAGCCAAAGCGTTGCGGAGCCGTGTATGAGCCGTAGAACCGGGGCAAAGCAGCCTGGCGCTCCCTGCGGCGGAGCGAAGCGGCTGACCCGGGCAGGTACCGCGTTTCCCGAGCTATGAGTATATCGACGTTCTTCAATTCCTACGCCGGCATGTACGTGGCCCAGTCGTTCTGCCACTCTCTTATTGCGGCCGTCATCACCGAGCGCGCAGTGAAAGCGTGGAAGATCGACGATCCCGCGGTGCAGCAGCGCTTTCACCTCATCGCCGTTATCTTCCCGATCTTTTCTTTTCCCCTGTATCAGGCGATCAACGCAGAAAGGTCTTCGGCGCAGTTCAGACTGGACGCGCTCTTCGACGTGAACCGATGGCTCAACTGGGAAATCGGGGGGGCCGTGCCGCTCGGCCTGCTGTTCCTCATCGTGCTCATTGCCACGTCCCTGGTGTTCCTGTTCCAGGAGACCATCCCGGTCGTCAAGCATACACTGGAGTCGGGAAACGCCGAGCACGACGGGACGCAGTGCGCGCCGGAACCGTTCGTGGAAAAGGCCTCCAAAGCCCTGTCCCTGGAAGCGCCGGAGGTCCTCATCCTCGACGAGGACGAGCCCGTGCTCTTCTCGTCGACGGGGCGGGACCCCGTCATCTTCATATCCGCGGGCCTCAGGGAAACGCTGACGGAAGACGAGCTGCATGCGGCCCTGGCGCATGAGCTCGCCCACATCGCGCGAAGCAGGCGCCCCCTTCTGATCGCGGTGTTCGTCCTTCGGGCCGTTCTGTTCTTTAATCCCGCGGTGCTCGTTAAGTTCAGGCGCGCTGTCAGGGATGAAGAAAAGATATGCGACGACATCGCCGTTTCCCTGACGGGGAACCCGAAGGCGCTCGCCGGGGCGCTCGGGAAATTTTATCACAAGCCTGAGGCGCGCCTCGAAACGGACGAACGAAAGATCCCGGCAGTCCCGCTCGAAGAATACAGCCATAATCTGCATCTGGAAAGCAGGATCACAAGGCTTGAGCGCGGAGCGCCGCGCACCCGGGAAAGCGGAATGGCGCTCTTCGTGATCACGCTGCTGGTCATTACGGTCCTGAACTACTTTGTCGTTTGACACCCTTGATTCCCGTCTCGCGATTCTCAGCGAGATGGTAAGACAATGGGTCTAAGCATTACCCTTGATTCCCGTCTCTGCGGTCATTGATTCCCCTCGCATGCTTCTTCGTGCGAGGGTACGACAAAGCGTCTACGCTTCTGACCCAAGCGAGATGGTACAACAATGGGTCTAAGCAGTACAAGGGGGAGACCATGAGAACGATGAACAGAACCGCCGGCTTTCTCTCTTTTGCCCTTGCCATCGGGGCGCTCGTCGTCCTTCTGGCAGTCATGAACTGGGTCCCCATGGCCTTTCAGAAGGACACCCTCAGACGATACCGGAGTATCGAGGAGGTCAGGACCTCCCTGAACATTCGTGATATTTATGTGCCGTCCTATTTCCCGCAGCACATCGTCTGGCCGCCGTCGGAGATCCTGGCCCAGGGCAGGCCCTTTCCCGCCGTTGTCATGGAGTTCAAAGATGCGGGCAGCGGTGAGATCGTCCTCGTGCTTTCCCAGTCCCAGGGCGGAGCGTTCCCGGCCGGACGTGCGATCGCTTTAACCGCCATCAAAGAAACAGTTCCCTTTATCATGAAAGGACGGAATGCCGTACTCGTTGTCGGAGAGTGCGCAAAGAACGAGCCCTGCAGCGGGATAACCTGGAAAGAAGGGCCTTACACCGTCACGGCGTTCATGAAGGCCGCGCCCTTTGAGTTGACCAAGATCGCCGGCAGCATGCTTCGCTGATAGGCTCTTAAAACGCCGCGCTCTCCGCAGTTTCGGCGTCAAGACCTTCCCTTCAACAAGCTCCATCGCCGTTGTTTCAAGCAACAACTGAATGAATCATCCCCCTGCTTTTCTTACCATCGCGGAACCATCCAAAAGTGCGCTCTTCCCATCAAACCTCGTCTGCAACTTTAGTATAAGATTTTCAACGCCGTTCCCGTGCGCCACACTAAGACATAATACCTATCCGAATAGGCACTTCATCCAATTTCCAAATGACGCGGCCCGTGCTATAAACGAATCAACAATAAGAAAGGAGGTGACAAATCATGCTAACGTACAAAGGCGGAAACAAGGTTGAAAAGGGCACGTACTGGGAACTGTCGAGCGGACAGCGGATCGACGTGGCAGACGAGGCAATTCTGAGCGGAGGCAATTCGTCGACCTATCTCAGGATCTCCGCGGGCTTCATGCTGCTCGCGGGGCCGGTCATCGGCCTGCTGTACGTCGTACTCCTTCCGTTCATCGGGATCGCCACCGTGGCGGCCGTTGCAGGACGGAAGGCTGTCGGCGGAGTCTTCAATCTGATCGGAAAAAGCCTTTCCTTCGGATGGAGGCCGAGAACGGCGTACCTCGCCGGGAAAAAGAAAAAGGACAAAAAAGATGCGAAGTAGCCGCCGAAGCGGATGGGCGGATGGGCGGTCCTCGTGTGCCGAAGCGAACCGTACTCACCCTGCCCGGCGGCGTCAGCGCCGCCGGCACAAAGGAGGAACACCATGCATACACTCGTAGATTTCATAACCCGGGTAAAAGGAATTGAATACATATTATCGATCCTGTTCATCGGAGGATTTCTCCTGTTCTGGGAGATCCTGAAGCCCCGGCCGTTCGCCACGGTCGTCAGCGCCGGCAAGGAGGACCTTGAGCACCTCAAACAGAACGGCTATCGGGACACCATGAAGTTCGCCGGCAAGATAGCCGCCGCCCCGTTCATCGGGCTGGCGTATATCGTCATGCTGCCCGTCGGTTTCTTCTTTGTATTGTTGTCCGAGGCCGTGAACCTGCTCGTCAAGGGCGTGTCCACGCTCCTGGGCAGGGACGTGTCCTTTGAATGGCGGCCCATGGAAGCCTATTTCACGGGCAAACAAAAGAAGCAGACAGAGGCCAACGCAGGCAAGAACGCGAAGAAATAACGCCTTCTGCCGATGCATATTCGATGAAAGGACGGATCAATGAGAAAAATACTCGGCATCACCGTGGTCATAAGCTTTTGCCTTCTCGCCGCGGCGCTCATCGGCGCTGCGGCGGATGCGCCGGGGGTGCGCATCCTGGACAGCATCAAGGATGCCTACACCCCGGTGAAGTTCGATCACCCGAAACATGTCTCCCTCGCGGGCAGTTGCGCTGCCTGTCATCACGAGCACAGCGTGGGTGACGGGCTGCCGTGCAAGCAGTGTCATAAGTTGTCCCCGGAAACATTTAAGAATTCGGTCACCCACAGCTTTATGCCCTGCAAAAACTGTCACAGCACCTTTGACCGCGACAACGCCTCCATGCCCGGCCTCAAGACCGCGTACCACCGCCAGTGTTTCAAGTGTCATCGCGGCATGGGCGACATCGGCACGGACCCCAAGGGCTGCACGGAGCTATGCCATGCCAGAAAGACCGGCAACGTCGCTCAGGACGCACGGAAATAGCGGGGGATGCGGGGAAGGAAAATACTTCATCAAAGGAGAACGGTATGAACCATAATCCGAATGAACCCGTCAAGAAGAAGGATGAAACCGTTGGGGAGAAAACCGGCGGGGACGGTCCTGAGCGGCAGGAAACCAAGGGAATGAACAGACGGGCATTCCTGGGGACCGTCGCAACGATCACCGGCGTGACCCTGGTCGGCACGCAGGGGGTGGCGCGGGCGTCCGCGGACTTTTCCGGATGGCCGAACAGCTATGGGGTCCTGACCGATCTGACGGCCTGCGTCGGATGCCGAAGCTGCGAAAAGGCCTGCAATGAGGCAAACAAGCTGCCCGCGCCGGACAAGCCTTTTGACGACAGCTCGGTATTCGAAGAAACGAGGATGCCCACGCAAAAGGCGTACACCGTGGTCAACCGGTATGAAAACCCCAAGGACAAGAGCAAGCCTATCTACCGCAAGGTCCAATGCAACCACTGTAAGGAGCCGGCCTGTCTTACGTCCTGTCCGATCCACGCGTATACCAAGACCCCGGAAGGCCCGGTCACGTACAACCCGGACCTCTGCTTCGGGTGCCGGTACTGCATGACCGCCTGTCCCTTTGGTATCCCGGCCTACGATTACTGGAGCGCCCTGGAGCCGCGGATCCAGAAGTGCACCATGTGCTATTCCCGGATCAAGGAGGGCAAGATCACCGCGTGCGCGGAAGCCTGTCCCACGGGAGCGCTCACCTTCGGAAAGCGCGAGGACCTGCTGAAGCTCGCCCGGAAGAAGATAGCGGACAATCCCGGCCAGTATGTAGACCACATTTACGGAGAGAACGAAGTCGGCGGGACGAACTGGATGTACATCGCGGGCGTTCCCTTCGAGCAGCTCGGCTTCCCGACCAATCTTCCCAAAAAACCGCTTATCGAAGAAACGAAAGGGTTCCTCGGGGCGGTCCCCATCGTGCTGACGGCATGGCCCGCCCTGTTCGGGACCATCTACGCGGCCTTGCGTCACCGGGACGCGATCGATGAGGAAAACAAAAGCGCGGAGAAAAAAGAGGAGAAAAAAGAGGAGGTGAAAAAATGAATACGGACATTGTCATGAAAAGGCCGGAGGCGGCCCCGGTGGAGTTTCGCTCCTGGTTCATGGGAAAACTGCTGATGGGCATGACCTGGCCCGACTACTTCCGGAGCCTGCTCACTCCCTTCAACATCGTCGCTGCGATCATCCTGAGCGTCGGACTGCCCATTTTGGCGCTCCGGTTCTATTACGGACTTGCATTCGCCACTCATGCTTCGAACGAATACCCCTGGGGACTGTACCTCGGCTGGGGGCTTTTCGGCGGGGTGCCGCTTTCGGCCACGGGTTTTATCATGGCGACGGCATATTACATTTTCGGGTTTAAGAGATACCATCCGCTGTTAAGGCTGGGCGTCCTGACCGGCTTCCTGGGCTACCTCTTCGCGGTGATCTATCTGCTCGTAGACCTGGGCAGACCGTGGAGGATCTACTACCCCATGATGATCGGGTTCGGCACGCAATCGGTGCTGTTCCTGGTGGCATGGCATGTGGCCACGTACCTGACGGTCCAGTTCGTTGAATTCAGCCCCGCCATACTGGAATGGCTCAAGTCACAGAGGGTGCGCAGATGGGCGGTGATGCTCACGATCGGCATGACCATTGCCGGCATCATTCTCTCGACGCTCCACCAGTCCGCACTCGGCGCCATGTACCTGTTGGTCCCGGGGAAACTGCACCCGCTGTGGTACAGTTCCTACCTCCCGGTGTTCTTCCTCAGCTCGAGCGTCTACGCGGCCCTTGCTATGGTGATCATGGTGAGCACCCTCGCGGCCCGGTTCCTGAAAAAAAGGTGCGACAGCGAGTTCCTCGAGAGCCTTCCCAAGCTGACGCTCGGCCTGGGGCAGGGCGCCGCCGTGGGTATGTATGTATACTTCGTATTCAAGATCATCGGCATCGCCCATGACGACAACTGGCATTACCTGAACACTCCCTACGGATACTGGTTCCTCGTCGAGCTTTTGGGCTTCGTCCTGGCCCCAGCGCTCCTGTTCACCTACGGCGTTAAGAAGCAGAGCGTCGCTGCGGTGCGGTTTGCGGGCTTCTATGCTGTTTTCGGGATCATCGTCAACAGGATCAATGTCTCGATCATCGCATTGAACTGGCAGCTTCCGCATCATCTCCACCACATCATTCCGCCCTGGAAGGAAGCCGCCGTTGTTATGGCGATCGCGACGATCCACATCCTGCTTTTCCGGTGGATCTTGAACCGTATGCCCGTGCTTCACGCTCACCCGGATTACCGGGAGACTCATTAGGCTGGTATTGAAAAGCCGTCATCCAAGGGGCACCCTTCTTGACGGTGGCGTCCGGCCTGCCGCGGCTTTGGGAACAATCATGCCCCGCCGCCCGTGTCCCGGCTTGACGCCGCCCGTCAGGAAGACCCCGCACTTTGAGAGGGCTTCGCCATGAGAGGAATGAGAGCAAAACTGTTTGCAGCGGCCCTGTTTTTCATCCTGGTCCTCCTCCTGCCCATCCTGGCCGGGTCGGAACAATTTCCCTCTTCCGGAGAGATCCGGCATTGCCTGGGCTGCCACGCAAAGCCGGGGCTCAGCATGTCCTTTCGAAACAATGAGACCCAGGCAGCCTCCGTGGACCCCGGTAAATTCAAGGGGTCTGTTCACGGTTCGCTGGCTTGCTCAGCCTGCCATGCCGATTTTGCTGACGGGAAACATCCGGCAAGAACGTTCAAGAGCAAAGCGCAATATCGCATTAAATCCGCCCTGATATGCAGGCGCTGCCATACGGACGAGCAGATAAAAAAAGGCTCCGTCCACGCCGAGCTGCTCGCGGAAGAGCAACAGGGAAAGGCGCTGGTATGCACCAATTGCCACGGTTCCCATGCGATCGTCCGCATATCGGGGAAAGGCGCTCCGGCGAGCGAGGAGCAGTACTGCATGCGGTGCCATGAGCGCCGAACGACGCTGCGCTTTAAAAACGGCGAGCGCCGGGCAATGCAGGTTGACATCCTGCTGCTGAAGACGTCCGTACACGGGAAGCTCGACTGCTCGGACTGCCACTTCGGCTTTTCTTCGGACGAGCACCCGCAAAGAAACTTCAGGACCGCCAGGGATTTCACGCTGGCTTCCTCGGAAAGCTGCAGACGCTGCCACTTCGACAAATACACCAAGACGCTCGAAAGCATCCACTATGCGATCCTCAGCCAGGGACAGATGAACGCGCCGGTCTGCATCGACTGCCACGGCTCTCACGAAATCGCGCGCGTGGGCAGGGAACGGGCCGCCAGCGCAAAGCGCTGCCAGCGCTGTCACTCGAAGGAATACGACGTCTATGCGAAAAGCGTTCACGGCAACGCCCTGTTCAATGAGCACAACCAGGACGTGCCGGTGTGCGCGGACTGCCATACGGCGCACACCATCCTGGACCCTTTTTCCCTGGATTACCGCGAGCGGATCCCCGAGATGTGCAGCAACTGTCATGCGAAGAAAGAGATCGTCGGAAAATACGGGCTCTCGACGGACGTCGTAAAAACCTATTTGTCGGATTTTCACGGAGTTACCCTGGGGCTTTATAAAATACAGCGGGGAGAAAATTATAAACTAGGAAAACCGATCGCCGTCTGCACCGATTGCCACGGGAGGCATAATATAACAAGCACCGTGGGGCCCGATGCGACCATCGTAAAGAAGAATCTGTTGAAACGCTGCCAAACGTGCCATCCTGACGCGAACGAGCGTTTTCCCGACACCTGGCTCTCCCATTACGAGCCGAGCCTTACCCGCGCGCCGCTCGTATTCATCGCCGGAATGGTCTTTAAAATATTCATCCCCATCATGATCATCGGACTGGTGCTCCAGATCCTTTTGCACATCTGGCGCTATGCCATCAACCGGTAAACGGAGCCGGAAATCGAAGGAGAGTGACCATGAAGGACACATACCGCAGATTCAGCACAGCCCGCATCATAGAGCACCTGGTACAGATCGTGACCTTTTGCGTTCTGGTTGCGACCGGCTTGTCTCAAAAATTTTATTCCTCCGATATCTCGATCTGGTTCATACTCAAGCTCGGCGGAATCGATAATGCGCGGATCATACACCGCGGTGCCGGTCTTCTCTTTTCAATCGCGGCCGTCGTCCACATCGCCGCCGCCATCTACGGAACCATCATCAGAAAATGGCAGCCTTCCATCATCATCACGAAGAACGATTTTACGAGCGCCGTGCATAATATCAAGTACTATTTGGGAATTGAAAATTTTCCCGCCGCAAGCGGCAAATACAATTACACCCAGAAATTCGAGTACTGGGGCATTCTTACCGGCGGCCTTATGATGATGGGCTCCGGCGCCGTCCTCTGGCAGCCCGTGTTCTTTACCCGGTTCATGACCGGCGAGCTCGTGCCCCTCGCCAAGGTGCTGCACTCGGAGGAGGCCCTGGTCGTATTGCTTATTATTGCAGGATGGCACATTTATAACGCTATTTTCAGCCCGGAGGTTTTTCCCCTGAACGTCAGCATTTTTACCGGGTATATACCGAGGGACCGCATGGTCCGTGAACATCTCCACGAACTTGCCAGGATCGAGGATCGTACTCCCGAAGAGATCCGCACACAAATGCAGAAAGATGCAATCCGTGAGCGTGAAGCGGAGGTCGAAGAGGTCCGCCGCCGGGGCTGATACCCCGACTAATATTGCCTCCCATCTTACATTTTTGCGCTCCTTGGTATATACTTGAGTATGGTCGAACGAAAAGGAAGCCTGCGCAAGAGGATTACCCTGACCATCATGACGGGGATAGCCATCATCCTTCTGACCCTCGGCATCGCGAGTTACTATATCATCCAGAAGAACATCGAGGAGTCCCTGAACAGGAAGCTGGACCTGGCCCACCTCATCAGGAACAATATCGACAATATCATAAAAGACAACATCAGCAGGCTCTACGACCTGTCGCTTTCCGGCAAGATCGATCTGACTGACGATGATTTCGGCCCGGAGCGCGACGCCCTCAGAACGGCCTACCGGTACTCCATCTTCACCGACGGTATTTTTCTTCTGGACAAGCACGGCAATATAATCCTGAATTATCCGGAAAGGATCAGGGACGCGGCCATCAACGTCACGAGCATCGAGCCCATCGGCAGGATACTCGCCCAGGGGCGGCCGGTGGTCTCCAGCATTTACACCATCGAACCGTCACGAAAAAAGGTGCTCTTCGTGCTGGTGCCGCTGAAGGACAAGAGCGGCAACGACGTCGGCATCGTCGGCGGAGAGATAGATCCGACGAACCCCTCCCTGACCCGGATGCTGGGATTGATCGACACGGGCAAAAAAAACTTTATCGACATCGTCGACTCGAACGGCGTCGTCATCTCGTCGTCGGACCCCTCGCATACGTTGACCCAGTACAACCGGAACAATTTTTTCACCACCCTCATCTCCCAAAAAAAAGAGCGCGTTGCAAGGTGCCATCATTGCCATAGCGCCAACAACGCAAGCGATAAAAGGGACATGATCCTGGCCTTCGCCCCCCTCGAAATGGCGCCCTGGGGCATCTCGATCCAGGAGCCGCGGGAAGACATTTTTGCGCCTGCCCGCAAGCTGATAGGGACGTTCGCGACCCTTGCCGTCATATTCATCGGGACGGCGTTCATTCTCACGATAGGAATAAGCCGCAGTATCGTTGACCCGCTGAAGGAGCTGATACGCGGAACGGACCGCATTGCGCGGGGGGAGCTTTCAAAGCCGGTAGCGCCGCAGGGGAGCGACGAGATCGGGACCTTGAGCCAGAGTTTCGAATCCATGCGCGGAAAACTCGTCGAATCCAGGGAAAGCATCAACCGCCACACCCAGGAGCTCGAGACACGCGTTGAAGAGCGGACGCGGCAGATCAACGCAAGCCAGCGGAAGGCCGAGGAGCTGTTAAAAAAGGTCATCTCCAGCCAGGAGGACGAGCGGAAGCGGATCGCGCGCGAGTTGCACGACGATACGCTCCAGGAACTGTCTGCTGCGCTCATGCGCATCGACCTGTGCCGGCTTCATCCCGGGGAAGCCACCCTGGAGACGATCGACACACTTCGCGGCATCGTCGTAAACGCCTGGGACGGCGTGCTCGGCATCGTCCAAAACCTGAGACCGACGCTGCTCGACGACCTCGGGCTTGCCGCGGCGGTCAAATCGCTCCTTGACCTGCATCTCGCGGAGAACAACGTCAACTACTTCATCAACTCCGCAGGGGTCTCCGACAAACGGTTCCGTCCCGAGGTTGAAATCACGCTGTTCAGAATTGTGCAGGAGGCCGTCATGAACATTGCGAGACATGCCCATGCGGAAAATGTTTTCGTTCGCTTCAGGATCGAGGACAATATCGTAACCGTCGACATCGAAGATGACGGGGAAGGGTTTGACCTCGGCCTGCTGTTCACGCCGGGATCGCGTGACGTCAAAGACCGCCGGGGACTCGGCCTCCTCGGGATGAGAGAGCGGGTGCTCCTGATCGGAGGAAAGTTCGAGCTCTGTTCCATGCCCGGCCTCGGCACGCGCGTCGGCATACGGATCCCCCTCGCGCACGCGGAGGTCGGCCATGCTTAAGAAAAAGGTCCTCATAGCCGATGATCATGCGCTGGTCCGGGAAGGGATCGCGGCATTTTTGAAATTGTACGATGAAGTCGAGGTCGTCGCCGAGGCCTCGGACGGGATTGAGGCCCTCGAGAAAACCGCCAAGTTCCGGCCCGATATCATCATCATGGATATCAATATGCCGAAGCTCGGCGGCCTCGAGGCCACAATCGAAGTAAAGAGGCTGCACCCCGAAATCAAGGTGCTGGTCCTTACTCAATATGAAGACCGGGAGTATATTTCGCGCTTTCTCAAGGCGGGGGTCTCGGGGTATTTGCTGAAGAAGGCCGTTGGGAGCGACCTGATCGCGGCGCTCAAGGCAATCGTGAGAGGGGAGCTCTATCTCTACTCCTCGATCGCCTCGGAAGTGGTGGCCGGCTACCTCCAGGGGGGCCGGGAAGTCTGTACGGAAAACCCCTATGATAAGTTGAGCGATCGGGAAAAACAGGTGCTGAAACTCGTTGCCGAAGGCCACACGCACAAGGAAGTGGCCGACATGCTCACGATCAGCGTCAAGACGGTCATTGCCCATCAAACAAATATCGGGGACAAGCTCAGCGTCCATACGCGGGCGGGATTGATCAAGTTTGCCATTCAGAAGGGAATTATCAAACTAGAAATGGACGGATGAGAGGGGCCTCCTAGATCTTCCCGTCCACCATTTCGCGCATTTCCTTGCCCGCCTTGAAAAAGGGGACCTTCTTCGGGGGAACCGAAACGGCCTCGCCGGTCTTGGGATTTCTTCCCTCTTTGGCGCGGCGGTGCCGGACGCGGAAGCTCCCGAAACCCCGGATCTCCACCTTATCGTCCCGCGAAAGAGCGTCTTTGATGCCGTCGAGCACGGTGTTGACGACCACTTCCACCTGTTTTCTCGTTAGATTAAGTTTTTTCTCGGAAATCTTATCGACAAGCTCTGCCTTGGTCATGCAATCCCCCTCCTCATAATACCGTCAGCGATACAAATATTGGAGCTTTGCGGAACTCCTGTTAACGCCGCTCGTGATAACGTCCGCTATCCACGTTGCGGACTCTTCCTTGAGATATTCAAAAAAGGGGATCTTTTTCCTTTTTTCTATTACCGCCGGTTTGCCCTTGATCCCCGCGAGGCTCCCGGCAAGCTGAATGCTGTCGGCGAGGTCGCCCATCTGGTCCACGAGTTTAAGGGCGAGCGCCTGCTGGCCGGTGAAAATGCGTCCGTCCGCAATGGCCCTCACGTCCGCTTCCTGCAGCTTCCTTCCCTCGGCAACCGCCGAGACGAACTGGCTCTGAACGTCGTCGATAACGCCCTGGAGCAGTTTTTGCTCCGGCCCCGTCATGGCGCGGAAGGGAGAACCGATGTCCTTGTACTCTCCCGACTTCACGACCATGCCCTGAACGCCGATCTTTTCGAGCAGCTTTTCAAAGTTCGCGAATTCCATCTTCACGCCGATACTGCCGGTGAGCGTGCCGGGGTTGGCGACGATCTTGTCGGCCGCGGACGCCACGTAATAACCTCCCGACGCGGCGACGGAGCCCATCGATACGACGACCTTCTTACCCTCTTTTTTCGCGTACTTCACCGCGTTGTAGATCTCCTGGGAAGGGACCACGCCGCCGCCGGGGCTGTCGATGCGAATAACAATGGCCTTAATGGAAGAATCCTCGGCGTAATCGCGCAGTTCATCGACAACGTTATCGGACGTGACGAGCACTCCTTCGATCCTTACCAGCGCCACCCGGCCTGAACCGACGACCGGCAGCACGGCTGAAGCGGTTACGCCGGTCAGGCGCGCGCCGATGAATAGAACAATAAAGAAGAGCGCGCCGAGCGCCGCCGCCGTTACGAGGATGATAAGCACGGGGTTCTTTTTCATGAAGGATCAGCTCCGCTCTTTCAGCAGCGCGCCGAGCGTGGTGTCGGGCTTGGGTTGCTGATTCATGTACTCCTGGAGGGTCGACCGGTCTTTGCCCTTGGCATGGGCCTTGATCGAAAGCGCGACCCTGCGGTCTCCCCGGTCGACCTTGATGACGCGGGCCGTGACCTCGTCGCCTTCCTTCGCGGGCTCGGCGTCCTTCACGAGCTCCGATGCGGGTATCAGGCCCTCGATCCCGTGCTCAAGCTCCACGAACAGGCCGAAGTCAGCGACCTTCGTCACCTTTACCTTCTCATCCTGTCCGACCTTATACCGTTCGGAAATAAGCTTGTCCCAGGGGTCCGGCGTGAGCTGCTTGATCCCGAGCGAGATACGCTCCTTCTGCGCATCGATGGAGAGCACCATGGCTTTCACGGTCTGCCCTTTCTTGAGCAATTCCGACGGGTGCTTTACATGTTTGGTCCAGGACAGGTCGGAGATATGGACGAGTCCGTCAATGCCTTCCTCCAGCCCCACGAAGGCGCCGAAATCCGTTATGGTCCTGATCTTGCCCTCGATCGTGGAGCCGACGGGAAAACGCTCGCCCAGGGTCTGCCAGGGATTGGCCTCCCTCTGCTTGATGCCGAGCGAGATGCGCTTGCCCGTCGGGTCGATGGAAAGCACCTGCGCATCGATCATGTCGCCGGCAGTTACGATCTTCGACGGATGTTTGACCTTCTGGGTCCAGGACATCTCGGAGACATGCACCAAGCCCTCGATGCCGTGCTCCAATTCCACGAAGGCGCCGTAATCGGTCAGGCTGACGACTTTGCCGCGGACCTTCGTTCCGACCGGATATTTCTCGCCGATCGTAAGCCACGGGTCCTGTGTTTTCTGTTTGATGCCGAGGGAGACTTTCTGCTTTTCCCGGTCGTATTTGAGGACCTTTACCTCGACCTTGTCCCCTATCGCCAACAGGTCGGAAGGATGATTGATCCTGCCCCAGGACATGTCGGTGATATGGAGCAGACCATCGATGCCGCCGAGGTCCACAAACGCTCCGTATTCCGTAATGTTCTTGATGACGCCGCTCACGATCTGGCCTTCAGCCAGCGAAGCGAGAGTTTCCTCTTTTTTCGCGCCCTGCTTGTGCTCGAGCAGGACCCTGCGGGAGAGAACGATGTTGCCGCGACCGGAGTTCATTTTGATGATCTTCAGCTCCAGCACCTGCCCCACCATCTGGTTGAGGTTATGTACGGGTTTTATGTCGATCTGGGAGCCCGGGAGGAAGGCCAGTTACGCCGCCGATGTCCACGGTCAGGCCGCCCTTGATGACCGAAATC
Source organism: Nitrospirota bacterium (assembly GCA_963790205.1). Lineage (GTDB taxonomy): Bacteria > Nitrospirota > UBA9217 > UBA9217 > UBA9217 > CAWBNQ01. Next base: position 80,900 of record CAWBNQ010000006.1, on the reverse strand, counting down.
ACCCTGCCTTGCAGCGGCGCGCCCGTCTGATAGGCGCGGTTCAACACGTCCCAAACTTGCAGTTTTTTGGCCTTTTCACGCGAGAGCAGCAGATTGCCGTTCGCGTCTTCCGCCGCCTCGAGCAAAACATCGAGTTCATCGCCGGGCTTGAGGGCCTTGAGTTCCTCTTCCGTGAACTGCTCCGCGGGGATAATGCCGTCCGACTTGTATCCCAGGTCCAGCATCACCACTCCGGAAACCCCGGTACGGACCTGCAGCACCCGCCCCCGCACCACCGTTCCCGATTTAAAGCTCTTGAGCGACTGATCGTAGAGCTTTTCAAACTCGTTTTGCTCTTCTCCGCCCGGTGCGCCGTTTTCTTCACGATCGTTGTCTTCCCGCGTATCCTTCATTAAAATCGCCTACCTCCCGAATATATAGTGTCGGCCGGCAGCCGCTGTGCGGCTAACGTCCGACCTTTCCGCCTTCTGTTGTCAGTTTTTTGATGACCCCTTCCACGACCCAGTCGGGCGTCGAAGCCCCTGCCGTGACACCCACTCTGGTTGCGCCTTTCAGCCATTCACGCCGAATCTCATCAGCAACCTCGATATGATACGTAGGCTTTCCTTCCTGCCTGCACAGATCGGCCAGCCGGCTGGTGTTGGCGCTGTTGCGGCCCCCCACCACCAGCATGACATCGACCTGACCGGCCAGGACCCGCGCCGCATTCTGGCGCTCTTTTGTCGAGCTGCAAATGGTATTGAAAATCTTTAATTCCTTGCAAAGACGTAATAATGTTAGCACAATTTCCGAAAAATTACCATATGTTTGGGTCGTTTGGGTGACGATCCCCACCCGGCCTTGAAACTCGAGGCCCTCAATGTCTTCCGCCTTCTCCACCACGACAGCGTTGTCGCCGGCATAGCCGAGGATGCTCTGCACCTCGGGATGTTTTTTTTCTCCCACAACCACGACCTGGTAGCCCTCTTTCTTCATGGCCTCGGCATCACGCTGCGCCTTGCCCACGAAGGGGCAGGTAAGATCGATGATGGTAAGGCCTCTGTCACGGGCCTGCGCGAGCACCTGGGGAGGCACGCCGTGAGAACGGATAATGAGAGAATCTCCCGCCTTGAGCGACGAGAAATCGTCAACGGTCTCCACGCCGGCGCGGCGAAGACGCTCCACCTCCTGGGGGTTGTGGATGAGCGGACCGAGACAAAAGATCCTTCCCCCGACAGCGGCCTCGAATGCCGTATTGATCGCCCGCTTCACGCCGAAGCAGAAACCCGCTTTATCTGCTAATAATATTTCCATATCTTATACTTTTATCTTTTACCTTGATGGCTTCGTAAAGAATGTCCACCCCGGAGTTCGCAGAGCTCGCGGAGAGAACTTAAAATTTATTGCCTTACCTCTGCGCCCTCAGCGCGCCCAGCGGTATATCCGGATTTTTTGACTTTGTCTACTTCACTTTCCTTATCTCTGACAGCATCCTGTTCAGCACGTCGTCGATGCTCATCGCGCTCGAATCGATCAAGTGCGCGTCGTCCGCCTTTTTGAGCGGTGCGAGCGCGCGGCCGCTGTCCTGCCGGTCCCGCTCCTCGATCTCCTTCGTGATTTGGGCGCGATCGACGTCCATGCCCTTTGTCTTGAGCTCGAGATAGCGGCGCCTTCCCCGCTCTCCCGCGTTTGCCTCGAGGTAGAACTTAACGTCCGCGTCGGGGAAAACGACGGTGCCGATGTCCCTGCCGTCCATCACCACGCCCCCGTGCCTGCCGAGTTCCCGCTGGAGCGTAAGGAGCCGGGCGCGGACCGCCGGCGATTTCGACACCGCGGACGCCATCATCCCCATCTCGGGGGTGCGAAGCTCACCCGTCACATCGATGCCGTTAACGGAGAACCGGGGGTCGCTGTTGTCCTTTTTGATCGTGACCTCGGTGCGGCCGCACAGGTCCGAAAGCCGTGCTTCATCGTCCGGGTCGATCCCCTCTCGTTTTGCCTTCCAGCCGATGGCGCGGTACATGGCGCCGGTGTCGACATAGATATACCCCAGGCGTTCGGCAAGGCGCCGTGCAGCAGTGCTCTTTCCCGCGCCCGAGGGGCCGTCGATTGCTATTACGAGACCGCTTTTTTTCATACCCGTTCAGACAAGTGCCGCAGAAGGCACAGGAAACTCTAAATCCGAAACTCAAAATACCAAACAATATCGAATAACCAAAACGCAAAATTTAAAACATTTTAAATTGAATATTGTTTAGAGTTTAAGGCTTCGTGCTTAAATTTTTGTTGTCATCGATACGCCGCTTGCCGCAGCAGCCGCTCGAATCCCGGGAACGAGGTGTCTATCCACTCCGTATCGCGCACTACCGTCTCTCCCCGGGCCGCGAGCCCCGCCACGGCCAGGGACATGGCAATGCGGTGGTCGCCGTGGCTCTCGCACACGGCCCCGTCGAGCGAGTCCCTCCCGGTGATCTCCATGCCGTCGGGAAGCTCTTTGACCGTGGCTCCCATTTTTTTGAGCTCTGCGGCCATCGTTGCGATACGGTCCGATTCTTTCACCCGGAGCTCGGCGGCGTCCTTGATGATCGTCGTGCCCCCGGCGTACGCAGCAGCGACGGACAACACCGGGATCTCGTCGATGGCCCTCGGGACCATCGCCCCCTCTATCCGCGCTGCCCGCAGTTTCCGGTGCCGTACCCTGATGTCCGCCACCGGCTCTCCGGCCTGCTCGCGCGGATTCCAGAGCGCAATATCGGCGCCCATCGACAGGAGCACGTCGATGATGCCGGTGCGCGTGGGGTTCACCCCCACGTTTTTGATCAGGAGGTCCGAGCCGGGAACGATGCAAGCGGCGACCATGAAGAACGCGGCCGAGGAAATGTCCGCCGGGATCTCGAGCGGGCCTTTCGGCCGCAGCGCCTGACGCCCCCGGAGCGTGACCGCCGTGCCCCGTTCCCTGACCTCGACGTTGAAAAACCTGAACATGCGCTCCGTGTGGTCCCGGGACTTCGACGGCTCGCTCACCGTTGTTTCGCCGTCGAGCATAGAGCCCCGCAAGAAGCAGCGCCGACTTTACCTGGGCGCTGGCAACGGGACTGGTATAATCGATCGCCCTGGTCTTCGGACCGCCGCCCCTGATCGAGAGCGGCGCGAGCCTGCCTCCCGAACGGCCGTCGATCGCTGCGCCCATTCGGCGGAGCGGCTCGACGATCCTTGCCATGGGCCGCTTCCTCAGGTACTGGTCGCCGGTCAGTATGGAAAAAAAATCCTGGCCCGCGAGCAGCCCGGCAAGGAGCCGCATGCCCGTGCCTGAATTGCCGAGGTCGAGCACGCCCGCGGGCTCCGTCAGGCCGTCGAGGCCTTTTCCGCGAACAATGAGACGGCTGCTGCCGAGGCCGTCTATGACGATCCCCAGGGACTCGAGCGCCCTGGCCGTGTTCAGCGTATCCTCACCGGCGAGGAAGCCGTTGATGAGCGTGTCCCCTTCGGCGATGGCGGCAAAGATCACCGACCGGTGGGACATGGATTTGTCGCCCGGCAGCGTCAGTATCGCCCTGGAGTCCGCGCGAGGGCTTTACCGTGAGGTCGGCCATTTACCCCAACCTCTTTCTCGCGTCGCTCGACTCCTTGAGGTGTTTTTCCAGCCGCTTCTCGTCCCGCGAACTGATCTCCCGCTTGAACTGGTTCAGCGAAAACAGGTAGCGGTCGATCATCTGGACGAGGTTGTCACGGTTCATGAGACAGATGTCCTTCCACATCTCCGGGGAACTCGCGGCAATGCGCGTAAAATCCCGGAAGCCCGCGCCGGAGAACTGGATATAGTCCTCCGTGCCCGTGTTCAATTCCGCTACGGCGCACATCATCGCGAAGGCCGCAACATGCGGGAGGTGGCTCACGGCGGCAAAAACCTTGTCATGCAGGTCGGCGTCCATGACGGTCACCTCGGCGCCGGCCGCGGTCCACATGTCGCGCACGGCCGCAAGGGCCTTCTGGTCCGTCCTCGCCGTCGGGCGTGAGGATGCACCGGCGCCCCTGGAAAAGCGTTTCCGTGGACTCGGCCACGCCGGATTTTTCCCTGCCCGCGATGGGGTGCGCCGGGACATAGTGCGAACCCGAGGGAATGGCGTTTTCGATTTTCTTGATGAGCGCGCCCTTCACGCTCCCCACATCGGTGAGGATCGCGCCCGGCTTGAGGCGCGGCCCGATCTCACTCACGATCTTCTCGAAGGTCCCGACCGGCGATGCGAGGACCACGAGGTCCGCGTCCTCGACGGACTGCGCCGGACCGTTGCCCAGGCGGTCGATCACGCCGAGCTTGAGCGCCTGCTCGAGCGTGGTCCTGCTCCTGCCCGCGCCGGTTATGCGTGCGGCGAGGTTTTTGGCCTTCAAGACCCTGGCCAGGGAACCGCCGATCAGCCCCACGCCGATGATGGTGACGTTGTTAAAGAGAATCATAATGTCTCTTACAAATCCGAAATTCTAAATCCTAAACTCTCAACAATAGCAAATTACCAAAATTAAAAACTCTCGATATTGGAATTTGAAATTTTGAAATTATTTAGAATTTCGCGCTTCGAGTTTCGAATTTGCTCTCCGCGTTCTCCGCGGCGACAAAGATCAGGACGATAAGATCTTCTCCAACTCGTCCGCGAACCGCTTGTTTTCCTCGGGCAGCCCGATCGTGACCCTGAGCCTGTTCCCGCCCATGGGGCCGGATGATCACGCCTTGCTTCAGGAGCGCGGCGTACAGTTCCCTTCCGTCCCGTGACGTTTCGAAGAGAATGAAGTTCGTCTCCGTCGGAATGAAGGAAACGCCGAGCCGGCCGAAGGTCTGATAGAGGAACTGTTTGCCTTCGTTGTTGTTCGCGATCGACTTCTCGACGTGCTTCCGGTCCGCCAGGGCCGCAACGGCCCCGATCTGCCCCAGGGAATTCGTATTGAACGGCTGCCGCACCTTGTTCAGGAGCCCCGCGATCTCCGGCGTCGTGATGCCGTAGCCGATCCGAAGCCCCGCGAGCCCGTAGATCTTCGAGAAGGTCCGGAGCGCGAGCACGTTCTTGCCCGCCTTCAGATAGTCCAGGGAATCGGGGTAATCGGCATGGGTAACGTACTCGAAGTAGGCTTCGTCCACGGCCACGATCACGTGGTCCGGCACGCGTCCCATGAACCGGTCCATCTCCGCCTTCGTGTTCATGGTCCCCGTCGGGTTGTTCGGGTTGGCGATGAAGACGATCCTCGTCTTCGGCGTGATCCGCTCCGCCATGGCGTCGAGATCGTGCCGGTGTTCCCTGCACGGGACGATGACATTCGTCCCGCCCGCGGCCTGGGTGATCATCGCATACACGACAAAGGATGGATCAGCCGAGACCACCTCGTCGCCCGGCCGGACAAAGGCGCGCACCGCAAGCTCGATGAGTTCGTTCGAGCCGTTGCCCAGGACGACCTGGCTGAGGTCCACCCCGTATTTTTTGGCCAGCGCCTGGGAGAGGTAAAAGCCGCTGCCGTCGGGATAGCGGTTCAGCCCCTCCGCGGCCTTCTTGAGCGCGGCGACCGCTTTCGGCGACGGGCCCAGCGGGTTCTCGTTCGACGCGAGCTTGATGCTCCCCGTGATGCCCAGCTCGCGCTCAAGCTCCTCGATCGGTTTTCCCGGAACGTAGGGAATAAGATTTTTGATATGTTCGGGAACGGTGATCATAGTTTCATTTCGAATTGCGGAATGAGGATTGCGGAATTTAAAATCCGAAATCTGAAATCTAAAATCCGCAATCGCAGCTACTGGCTTTTCGGGTACGACCCCAGCACCTTCAAGAACATCGAGTCCTTCCTGAGGCTTTCGATGGCCCGGGCGATCTTTTCGTCTTCGATGTGCCCTTCCATGTCGAGGAAGAACACGTAGTCCCACACTTTTCTGCCCGAGGGCCGCGCGTCGAGACGGTTGAGGTTGATCCCGCTTTCGGCAAAGGGCGCAAGCATGGAATAGAGGGCGCCCACCTTGTCCTTGATCGAGAACATGATGGAGGTCTTGTCGCGGCCCGTCTTCCCGGGGGATTTCGGCGCTATGACGAGGAACCGGGTAATGTTGCTGGCATTGTCCTCGATCTTCTTCCCCGCGATCTGAAGGCCGTAGAGCACGGCCGCCATCTCGCTGGCGATCGCGCCGGCAGTGGGATCATCCACCGCCATTTCCGCGGCCCGGGCCGTGGACGGCGCGTCGAGGACCGGCACGCCGGGGAGGTTTTTCTCGAGCCACTGCCTGCACTGCGCCGCCGCGGGCGAGATCGTATAGATTTTTTTGATGTCCCCGATCTTGCCCGACTTGTTCATGAGGTGCTGCGAAACCTCGAGCATGATCTCCGCCGCGATCTTGAGGTCGGAATCGATGAACATGTCGAGGGTATAGTTCACGGCCCCCGACGTGGTGTTCTCGATGGGCACCACGCCGTAATCGGCCCGGCCGCGCTCCACTTCGCTGAAGACGTCCTTGATGTTCTCCACCGGCACGTACTGGGCCGCGAGGCCGAACTGCTGCATCCCCGCCATGTGGGTGAACGTGGCGCGCGGCCCCAGGTACGCTATCTTGAGCGGGCGTTCCAGGGAAAGCGACGAGGACATGATCTCGCGGAAAACGGCCTTGAGGGTGTCCTGCGGGAGCGGGCCGCTGTTGCGCGCGGTCAGGCGTTCGATGATCTCCCGTTCACGGGAAGGCGAATGGAAATCCATCTTTCCGGTCTTTTTGATGTTGCCGATCTCGATGACGATGCGGGCGCGCTCGTTCAACAGGTCGAGCAGCTTGTCGTCGATCCCGTCGATCTTTTTTCTGAGTTCCTGTATCTTTTCCATGGACATAAAGCCGTGCCCGCCTTTGCGTAAGTATCGAATTATAGTTTATTTTTTAAGCAGTTGCAAGGACTTTTTGGGATAAGAAGCACGGGGTGATTTACCCGTTGCCCCGGGAGAAGGCCGCGAGCTCCGCTCGGCTGTGTACAGAATGCCGTGAAGGTGGTACTATAGGGGAAATCCTTGCGACGGACGAGAGACGACGGGACGCTAAAACGAAAAGGTTCCCTCTTCCTTCATTCATCGACAGGGACGTGGAATACATGGACGCTTCCTTAAAAGAAGACATAAAATTCAACTGCGACGTCTCCGATGCAAAATATTGGGGGTTTTTCTCCATCTGCGGCCTGCTCCTGCGCTACCGCGACCTCTACCGCTCCGAGAACAACCTGAAACCCTGGGCGAATATCCGCCGCGAAGACATCGCAGCGTGGATCGACGGCAAGGAATCGCGCTGGCCCGAGCTGGAAGCAGAAGGAGTTCCGGGACCTGATGGTCGACGGGAAGGCCTTCGACCCCTTCGATGCCGCGGGGATCAACCGGCTGATCGGACCGCGGGGGCTCGTTTACGGCGCAGGGTACGGCATGTACATGAAGCCGACCTTCTTTCTTGCCGAACTGAGATCGACGAACAGGGTATCGGGACTGGTTGTCCATACCTCGGGGACCGAATACGTAAGGGACCTCTTCACCGCATCGGCCATGCTCCAGGGGAACACCGTTTTCCTGAGACGGGAACCCCTCTCGATCCTCCTCCAGTACAAGCTCTCCGAATCGAAGGCCAAAGGCCGCACGGCCCTCGAGGACGCCTTCACGCAGTACGGGTTCCCGCACCGGCAGCTCATGGACGACACCCTCGCAGCGCGGCTCGAAGGGTTGACGGACCGCTATTCCGGGATCGTCCTCTGCCATGAGATCGCTGAGTTCAAGGAAGCCCTTCCGCTCTGGAACGAAATCCTTGCGGCTGCCGGCGACCGGATGAACGAGCATTACCTCCGCGCGGTGAAGGACCTGATCGCCGACACATCGGACCACGGGCCGCTCAGGAGGATCGTCGAGACAAAGGACCGGGGCGCCCTCGGCCTCTCGGTCGCGCTCCTGGAAGGGTTCCAGAGGGCGCTCTTTCCGGAGCTCAGGGACGCCTATGCTGAATTTATGCGGAACCGGGACTGGGACGCGATCGCAAAGGCCCGGGAGGCCGGCTATGCGCGGTTTGTTTCGGAGCGGGAGCGGATCGTGCGGATGTTCCGGAGCGGCTCGAAAGAAACGTTTATGCAAGAGCTGAAAAAAGTCTTGCCGGTCTGACCCCTCTCCGGTGCGGACGAACACGGCGAACCGGCAAGGAAGAGATGCTACTTTGTCGCAGTGCCTTCCGGGAACGCTCCTTTTATCTGCCCCGTTATAAAGCCCGCATTGTCCTCGTTCCGGCGCCCATTGATCGTTCCCAGTTCAAATTCGAGCCACAAATTGTCGCCGATCGCCAATTCCGTTCCGACTGAGAACAGGTAAGAGGCGCCTGCGGTCTGTCCGTCGGGCTTTGTCTCCACGCGAAGTCCCTGAAGGAACACCATACGCTGCGGGTTCCCGCACCGGTATTTGGCGCCGAAAGACAGCGTGTCGCTGTCGGAGTACGGGACGAACCTGTTCCCGGACGGCTCCGCTTCATCCCCGCGGTACCGGGCATGCAGGATTATCTGCGAATTTTCTTTTAAACAGGCGTTGTCGAACCCGCGGGACCATGACGTCCAAAGACCAAGGCCATCCCATCCGAAGCTGTTTCCGCTTCCGCTCCGGTCTATCCAGGCAGGCGCAAAACCGACATCCATGGCGGATCTGTTCCAATTCCTTTTGAGGCTTTCCTTGCGGCACCTTGCGGCGCTTACTTCGGAATAGGCGGCCTGCTTGGGCCCCCCCTCGCCGGCCGACGCCGGTTCCGAATCATCATCAGTCGCGACGCCCGAAGCAGCCCTGTCAAGACAGGCAACGAGGTCCTTGTCGAGCCGGAGATCGCCGTCATCCCAGATTGTCCAGTTAACTGCCGCTCCAACGCGTCTGGCGTTATCCTCGTCGCTTGAAGCTTTCGAGACGGCGAATGAAAGTTGTATCCTTGACAGGTCCCGTTCCTTTTTGCCGTCCTGATACTGTTGCAGCGAAAGTCCTTTTCCCGAGAACAATAAATAGGGGGCCATATCCACGGCGATTGCGAGTTGAGCATTCCCTCTGACATCGAGGCCTTCCAGAAGCGACAGAGCCAGCCCGCGGGGGCTTGCAGGCCGGATGATCCCGGGGGTCACCCCGAGCATCGTGAAGGCCGGAGACTCGGCAAGCGGCAATCCTTCAAAGGTCTTTGCAATATCGGCTTTTGCCGCAGGCGCCGGCAGGCTGACCGCCCAGGTATAATGCGCGGGCTCGCTGTCCTCGTTCCCGGCCGCGTCACTCGCCTTGACGAAAAACGTATGACGGTCCTCCGTAAGCCCGGAATAGGCCCGGGGGGAGGCGCACGCCGAATAACCGCCGCTATCGAGCTGGCACTGGAATGTTGCTCCGGCCCTGTTGGACGTGAAACTGAAACTGGCGTTCTCCGAATTCGAAGGGTCGGAGGGATGGTCCGTGATGGTCGCCTCGAACGAGGCGGCAACGGTCCAGGTATACTGCGCTGGGGTCGGGTCTACATTGCCGAGGGCATCCGTCGCCCTGACCATGAAAGTATGCGGACCCGCGGCAAGCCCGGTATACTCCTGCGGACCGGCGCAAACCGCGTACCCATCGCCGTCCACCCGGCATTCAAAGGTCGAGCCCGTCTTCGTGGAGGAAAAACCGAACGTTGCAGAGGCCGAGCTCGTCGAACCGGGCGGCTGGCTCGTGATGGCCGTATCGGGCGGCTTGGTGTCGATGGTCCAGGTGAAGCTGGCGGGGGCCAGGTTGGTGTTGCCTGCCGCATCGGACGCGGTGACCATAAACGTGTGCGACCCGTCGGAAAGCCCCTCGTACGACGTGGTGCCGGTACAGGCGGAATACGCGCCGTCATCGAGCTGACACTGGAATTTCGACCTGGCCTTCGTGGAAGTATAGGTGAAATGCGCCGACGTCGAGTTCGTCGGATGAGCGGGATGACCCGTGATCGTCACATGGGGCAGCTTGGTATCAAAAACAATTGCGCCGCTTTTTACCTTGGACACGTGTCCGAATGCGTCCTTGAACCAGACGGAGATGGTCTTTTTCCCGTCGCGCTTGCTCAGTGTATAAGGAATGGCGGCTGCATACGAGGCGATGGAGGGTATTGCCACCCAACCCTCCTTGTCTGCCTCCGGTCTCTTCGGCCGCTCCGATATATAGTATCCGGCGACGCCGGATTTTTTGGTGGCCGATATCGCAAGCGACACCGTGCCTGCGTTCGTCGCCACGGCGCCCTTATTGATAAAATTTTTGGCCGTGGTATTGATCGGGGGATCGGCATCGACCGTGATGCTCGCCGGAGCGGACCATTCGCTGGTGTTGTTGAAGGCGTCCGTTGCCTTTACCCGCCAGAAGTACGCGCCGGACGCCAGGTCGGCGCCCCTTTCAAATGATGCGCCCGCCGCGGAGGTGTCCACGACCGCGGGGGCAAAACCCGGGTTGTCCGAGACCTGTATCCGGTATGACGTGGCGCCGGCGGCGCCGGTCCAGGCAAAATGGACGCGCCCGCTCCCGAGCAGCGCCGCATTCTCCGGCGCCGAGAGGACCGGAGGAAACGGCGGCGCCGCAATGGCCCCGAGCGCGGTCGTCTGCTTATAGGTGACCGTTATCCCGGCCTGTTCTCCCCGGTACAGCACGGCGCCGGACGCATTCTTGCCCGTTACCACGAGCCTGATCCCCGAACCGACGGGAATATTATTGAGCGTGCCGACGGGGTTGGAACAATTCCAGGGAACAGCCGCCGCGAGCTTTTCCCCGGACGAACGGTATAACGTCGCCTCGACAATGCCGATCCCGCCGGCCGCGCAGGTGATCGGCGCCAATGCCTGTTCCGGAGGTCCTGCTGTTGATGTTGCCGAACTGACCGGCCGGCCCTGCCATTGTACGTTGAAGGACAGGGACCCGACATTCTCATTTTCGCTTTCAGCGCAACCGGCAAAGGACAGAAGAAAGGACACCGAATTCGAGCTCCCGTCCCCGGCCCCCCGCGACCTGAATATCTTTAATTTCTCCTCCGAGGCCCCGCTTTTAACGCACCCCGCGATGTTGCCTCCTTCGACGCCCAGGATCGCGCGCACGCACTGGCACCACTGCGTCCGGGGTATCTCCACCACGACTTTTGATTCTCCCTCCGGCTGCTTCGCGGCGGGCGCGGCCTCCTCGGCCCGAAGAACAGCCGGGAGCAGGGAAGAAATCAGCATGAGAAGGAAAATGAATTTTTTCATGGGCGCGGTGCTTGAACGTTCAAGATGCTGCCAGATTAAAGTGAGTGAGCCGAAAAGTCAACTGGAAAAATCGAAGCCGGGCGGCATGGAATACTTCATGGCCGCGCCTGTTCCCCGACCGTGAGTCCGGAGTTCACGGCCTGCGCAACAATATAATATATGGCATGCATACCCGGTAAATACCCCGGCAGGGGTATTTACTTGCCCCTGCCGTCCGTGTAAAAATTGAACGGAGTGATCACCAGGGAAAACCATCAAGAGAAGAGAGAGGAGAGATGGGTATGAAGCTCAATTGCTGGGAGTTCAAAAAATGCGGCCGCGAGCCGGGGGGAGAGAACTTCCTTCTCGGCAGCTGCCCTGCGGCAAAAGAGGCCGCATTGGACGGCGTCCACGGCGGGAAAAACGCCGGGCGGGCGTGCTGGATCATCGCGGGAACGCTGTGCGACGGCGCGGTCCAGGGAACCTTTGCCAGAAAGTACGAACACTGCGAGAAGTGCGATTTTTACAATAGGGTGTGGCACGAGGAAAAAAGGAATTACCTTTACTCGTCGGTCCTCCTCGCGAAATTGCCGGCCGCCAAATGACCTTTGATGCGGGGCGCGTGAACCGGGCTCGCCCGCACGCTCCCGGCTGCGGCAGTTTTCTTCGCCGCCTTTAAAACCTCCATCCCGCTCCCCCATAGACGAGCGTCGAGTAGCGCCGCGTAACGATGGGGCTGTCGACGATGCCGCTGCCGTAGCGGGTCGTGAAGACCCCTCCCAGCAGGGACCAGGAACGGGACAGCCGGTAAGCGCCGGCGAGGCCGGCGCTGGCATTGACGGCGGCGGTGCCGGCATACGCCGGCCGGAACGCCAACGCCTCTCCGGGACGCACGCCGTAGTAGTAGTCCACACGCTCGCTGTTCTGCCATTCAACGCCGATGCTCGGCGTCAGCCTCAGGTCTTCGTTCATATTGAAATTTTTCGACAGTCTGAGCGAGGCCGCATCGCCTCTGTTTGCATTCAGGATATCGTGGTAATAACGGGCGCCGATCACGACCAGGGACGTCCTCCAGAGGGCGTTCAGATATCCGTCGAGCGAACTCTTGCGCGCCTCCATCCCGGCAAGACCCGGGTCGTCTCCCTGGCGCCACCCGGAGTGGATACGCCCGCCCCGAAGCGGAGCGAATGGTCCCCCGTCTGGATCAGCCATACGCCCCCGCCCGCGAGGCTCCAGTAAGCCACGTCCTTATAGCGCATCAGGACAAGGGGAAAGAGCGCGGTCCTTCTGCCGTCATCGCCGACGATCCTCTGCCCGCTGAAGAGCCCGGCGCCGAGAATGCCGTGGAAACCCGAAGGGGCCGCCTGCCGGCCCTGAGCGGGCACACCCGTGTCCGTATACGTTTCGGTCGCTTCCTCTTCGGCAAAAACCGGGGAGGAAAGAACGAGACTGACCAGGACGACGGAAATAAACCTTCTCATCAATCGATACCTCATCAATCCAAGCGCCAAAAAGGCTTTCACCGTAATGCCGTTTCACGCGGAGGCGCGGAGGCCGAATAGTCTTTCATGATATGAGGGAGAGACCCTTTTCGGGTAACGCTTCGGAAGTAATGGGAAAACCCAAATACTAAGTCATGCAGTTCCTGCTCTTTTTTATCTCCGCGCGCTCCGCGGCTCCGCGTGAGCCTAAATCGCGGAACGGAGGGCCTTCCGGAACACCTCGAGGGGCTGGGCGCCGACCACGGACTTTTTGCCTCCGATAAAGAACGCGGGCACGCCGGTCACGCCCCGAACAGCCGCTTCCTCCTTCACCGCTTCGAGCCCGGGGAGGTACTTCCCCTCTTGCAGGGCCTGCTTCATCGCCCCGGCATCGAGGCCCGCGTCTTTGGCGATCAGCGCGAGGACGTCTATATTTCCGATGTCCAGGCCGTGAGAAAAGTACGCTGCGAACAGGGCCGCGTGAAACGGCTCGAACAGGCCCTGCCCTCGGGCGAATTCAGCGGCCTGAAGGGCCGGGCGGGAGTTGGACAGAAGGGGCCGGTCAACAAAGGTGATCCCGAACGGCGCGCCCATGCCCCGCAGGTGCTCCATCATGCGCTTGATGTCCTCGGGACGAAAGCGCTTCGTCATGGGGGTCCCCTCAAGGGGCGTTTCCGGATGGATCTCCACGCCCCGCCATTCGACCTCGAGCTCGAACTCCTGCTTCAGCTTTTCGACGATGCCTTCGCCGATGTAGCAGAAGGGTCAGATGTAATCGGAAAAGACCTGCATGCGTATGGACATGAGAGCGACCTCGTTTTTTCGGCATTTGAAACGTCAGCCCGATAATAACACATTTCGTCACTTTTTGGAAAGACAGAAGCTGCGCGTCAAGGCAATCCTTAAGTCCGACCCGGTAGGGTAGGCCGCCTTTCCTCTGCCGCAAGCCTTATTCCGGAGGGCATGCGGCGGAGGGAACAAAGAACCCAACATTGTACAAAAAAAGGAGAGGATCTCTCCTCTCCTTTCGCGCTTCCCGTTCCGCCCTTACCAGTGATGGCCATGCTCCATATGTTCCTCGATATCCTTGGTAAGCTTCTCCCGCTGCCCCGGCGTGAGCATATCGTGGATCTCCGTGAACTTGGCGCTGACAAAGCTGATCATATCGTTCGCTTCGGCCTTGTTCTTTTCCACCAAAGCATTCAGCCGTGCCTTGTCGATCTCCGTGCTTCTCATGAGCTCATTCGCCTCTTTCACGGTTTCTTCACGCGACTTGATCATTTCAGGACGCCGGGCAAGAAATTCATTCTTGATCTTCTCCAGCTGGGCCTTTTGCGTATCGTTCAGGCCGAGCTCCGATGACATGCGCTTTACCACGTACTCCGCCCGCTGTTCCGGCGTGTGGCGGTAACACCCGGTGAGGACCAGCGCGGTCAGCGCCGCGATCGTGATCATTATGACATGCCTTTTTTTCAACATGACCTGCTCCTTTCCCTTCCCGCCCCGAAGGGCGGGCTGAATCCTTATTATACCCTTTTACCTGCCTTCTATTATTATAGCGCAGTTTGCGGCAAGGGAGGCGTTATTCTGCGCGCTCCCGGTATACGGCCCAGACCGGTTTCAATATACATCGCCCTGCCGCTGCATGATAAAATCGTGCACTGCCGTGAAAACACGGAACCAGGTCGCATCGGCGGCCGTCCCGATCTCCGCCCCGACAAGGAAGGTGTTATTTTTCTCCTCGCAGTGCTGCACTTGGATCTCGAAGGCGATCTCCCTTGAAAGAGACTCGGATATCGAAATGAGACAGTCGGCCCGGGCTTTTATTTCGAAGGGGACCCGGCTTTCAAAGAGAACTCCGCTGCCGCTTACGTCATGAAGAACGACGGGAACGAAGACGTCGTCTATTTTTACTTTCAAGCGAACATAGCGCTGGTACACAGCGGGGACCTGATGCCGCTGCTCCCGCCGGGGCACTGCGTAGCCGGTCTTTGAAGGCTCCGGATCAGGAACAGATTTTTTTCGCTCGTCTGCCATGGGTTCATCCTCGATCGTTGCGGCCGTTGCGGGACCCTTGCATTCGACCCGCAGATCGGTCCGCGCGGAGCCTAGAAATGATATCCCAGGACCAGGTTGGCCGTGCCGCCGGTGCCTCTTACTTTCCCGTCCTCCCATCCGAAGACGTCGTTCCATATCTGGAAGTCCCCGACAAAGGACTGGGCCCCCAGCTCAAGGCCGAGCTGAAGTCCGGGATTGCTGATCGTAAAATACCCTCCCAGGATGAGCGATCCTGCGGCATAGGCTCCCTCCTTGACGGGGTTCCATATGGCGACGGGCGACGTCAGCTTGGGCTTTCCCTCGCCGACCGCCAGCTCGAACCTGCCCTCAAAATGGAACTTCTCATTCGCCTTGATGCTGACGCCGGCCGACCCGCTCAGTCCCGACGCGCTGTATTCCACGTCGGTGGGGGGGGCGAACAGGTCGTCGATATGGCCCTTGTGGTCCCTTCCGAAGAGCCCGATGGTCCCGACAAAACTCACCGCCGAATCCCGCCGGGGAGTGAAAGCGGCCTCGACCTGGAAATTGCCGCTGTTCGCTCGCGAGGTGTCGAGGTCGCCGGTCGACTCGAATTCAGTTTGATCCACTCCCGCGGCGCTGCCGAGCTTCACCCGCACGTCGACGTTGGTTTCGGCGACGGCGACATGCGCTGTTGCCAGAAGGCCGATGCTGAGAATGATTGACAACCACTTTTTCTTAATGCCCATGATAATTTCCCCTTTCACGAATTGAGCAGGATCAATAGTAATAGCGAATGGTGAGCAGCTCTCCGATAAGATTCAGCGCGGTCTGCGAGACGGATTTTTTCTCCTCTCTCATGCCGGATTTTTACGTCGCTCCTGTTCAGCAAAAGCATCCCCTCACCCCTGACCCTTGATGTGCCCTTCTGTTATTTTGAGGCGCGGCAATAAGGCCGGCGAAAAAACCCGGCACTAGAGGCCCTCGAAGGCGTATAGGATGCCGAGCGTCACCCCGCTGAAGGTGTCTTTGATGCTGGAATCCTTTCCCTTGGTCGTTTCATATTTGTACCCCAGATCGCCGGTAAGTTCCCTGGTAAAGGCATACTTGATCCCGGCCTCGGCAATCCAGCCGGGGGCGTCCTCCCTCGCCGCCCCTTCCGCTTTAAAACGAGTGCTCAGATAGGTCAGCGTTCCGTACAAGGAGAGGGCCTCGTTCAGGGGGGCCGATCCGCGCACGCTGTAAAACAACCCATAGGAAGATTCCTTCGCGCCCGTTTCTTTTTCCTTGAACGCCGAGTTGCGGTATCCGATGACCGCTCCGATATAAGGATTGAGGTTCGCCCCCAGCGCCAGGTCCAGATCGCCGCGGTCAACCTCGGTGGTGACGCCTGCTTCGGTAAACTTGTAATCAGCGGCCGAGAGCAGGTATGACGCTTCCACGAAAAAGCGCTCATGAAACTCCGCTTCGACCGACGGGCCGATAAGCAGGATGGTGTTGGATTTCATGCTCTCCGTGCCCGGGGCTTCGCGCTTCCAGCTGTTCATCCACGTTTCAATCCCCGCCTTGAGAACAGTGCCCCCGACCTTTTCTTCCTCGGCGCGCGCCGCCCCGCTCATCACCACAAGCAGCAATACCGCCGCAATTCCGCTGATGATCCTCTTCATCGATCCCCTCCCGAATAAGATACCGGCTCAACAGCCGGGGTAATGACTGCACAAAGGAACAACAGGCCAGGTCTTTGCTCTTGATATTCCCTTCTATAATATAATATTAATATTAGGACAAGCGGTAATAGTGCTGACGATAAATGCCTGACAGTAAATGTCCCCACGTGAGCTTTTTTTCAAAATGACAGCTTCCAACAACCGCGGTTCTAGTCCTGCAGGGTACTCCCTCCGCGCTTCTCCGCCTGCGCCCAGCGTTTACGAGGCCCTTGATTCCCGTCTCGCGATTCTCAGCGAGATGGTACGACAATGGGTCTAAGTATTATGCCCTGCGCGAGTGCAGGGTGCGGCTCCGCGTGAGCCTAAATCAGGCGCCAGGCGTTCGATCTGCCGGTCCTGTACCCCTGTCAGGCCGGCCATGGCAACGACAGCGCCGATAAAGCACATGAACATGTCCCATTGCGTGTCCCAGGGATCCCCTTGGGTGCCCAGAAAGTCGTCCGCTTTCGCTCCGAGGGACACGGATGCGGCCCATTCGATCAGTTCGTACCAGGCGCTCACCGCCATGGCAAAGCAGATTGCAAGGAATGAAGCCATGCGGCGGTTTGACACATACCCGAGGCGGAGCAGGACCTCCCGCGCCAGGAGAGCGGGCACGAGCCCCTGGAAGAAGTGGCCGATCCGGTCATAGTCGTTGCGGCTGAACGAGAACAGGCGCTCAAGCCAGAACCCGAGGGGAACGCGCGCGTAAGTGTACGCTCCGCCCGTGATCAGAACGATCGCGTGCAGAAAAATGAGATAGTAGAGGAGCGGCGTCAGGGAAAGACGGCGATAGGTCAGGACAAGAATAGGCACAACGATCAGCACCGGAGCCACCTCCATGATCCAGGTGCTTCGATCAAAGGGATGGACGGCCGTTGCGACGAGCAGGCCGCAGAGTATGACGAGAAACAGTATCAGGATCCGTTCCCGCGGCATCATTGTCCAATCCTTTCATCAGAAATCCTTCCCTGGTTCACGCGGAGCCGCGGAGCCGCGGAGGCCGGGAGGTCGTTCACGATACGATGGAGCCCTTCTTTCAGTGTGGAAGCTCCATAATTAATGAGAAGACCGACCGAGAGGTTCATGAGATGAAGGTATGTCAGGAGTTGCTTGCTGTGAACCGGAGCAATTTTTTCCACAGACTTCAACTCCACCACTACCCGGTCGTCGACCAGCAGATCGACCCGGAAGCCCTCGTCGAAAGGAATATCATCGTATACAAAGGATACGGGCTTCTGCCTTTCCACCTTCAGTCCGCGCTTTTCGAGAGCCTTGGCAAGCACGCTCTCATACACCGACTCCAGCAAGCCCGGCCCCAGCCCTTGATGCACTTTCAGAGCAGTATCAACAATCTCGCCTGTGATGTCATCAATTTCTTTCATTCTTTATCTCCGCGCTCTCCGCGGCTCCGCGTGAGCCCACTTCGCATTCCGCATTCCCCGCTCCGCACTGTCTTTAACCTACCAGTCCCCGCAATATTCAAAAGCCTGCCCCGTTGTCAAGCGCTGGATGTTCTCTCCCGTTTCGGACATCCGGTAGAGATTGAATATCGATTCAGCCTCTTCCCAGTCGCAGTTGCTGGAAAAGACGATCTCTTTTCCGGACCAGATGGGAGACGAATCAGCTCCCCGCGCAGGGGGCTCGAAGAGCACGATCTCCCCGGTGTCGACATTGATCCTGCGGAGATGGGGCGTGCCCAGGTCGCAGCGGTAAACGAGCCACGACCCGTCCGGGCGACCAGGACGGGTTCGAATGCAGCACGTCGTCCGTCGTGAGCTTCCTCCGGTCCCTGCCAGCGGGGTCCATGACCCAGACCTGGGAAGAAGCGGCGCCCGGCGGGAACTCGACGAAGGCGATCAGGTCGTCTCGGGGCGACCACATCGGGTTCATGTGCTCCGACGGCCCTGCCGTCAGCTTGGTGAATCCCGTCCCGTCCAGATTGACCGTGTGCACCTGCTGGAGCCCGCTTTCGTCAACGCCGGAAAAGACGAGACGGCTGTCATCGGCCGACCAGTCAACGCTCGTGATATTGAGATCTCCCGTGGTTATCTGGGCCGTTTTCCGGGTCGCGAGGTCCATGAAGAAGATGTTGTACAATTTCCGGGGATTGTTCTTCGTGCTCACGAAGGCGATCATGGTCCGGTCCCTGTTGTACCGGGGCGCCGCATTGTCGATGTATTCCCCGTCCGCGCCAGGGTTCGTCGTGAGCCGGGTCTCATTCTGACCACCGCGGTCGATGGCATAAATGTCGTTGAACATGTTCTTGCCGTCCCCGTCGAACCGGGTAAATACGATGCGAGCCTGGTCCATCCAATTGCCTCTTTCCTGTTCCCGTGGAACGCCGGTTAATGGACGACAGATTAGCAAGGAACGCGGATAAAGTCAAAAGCTAAAAAAGAACCCATTTCACGCGGAGCCTCAAACCTTTTTTTGGTTCACGCGCACTCCGCACTGTCCATTACTGCCTCCGAGCAACCAAAAGCGCGCGCCGCTCCCCGTTCTTCGCCGCGTGCTTCACCTGGGTCCCGCATCCCTCTCCGTACACCAGCTCGATCGCCTCGACAAAGCCGGGGCTCAGACTGCCGCGAACCCGGCGCTTTCCGAACATTGCAAATGAACAGAAAAGCGTCGTTGATCATGGAAAGGACCTCACGACCTTCCGAGAAGTGCATGGGCCAGAGAAGGCAGACCTTCGGCTTCACCTGCTCCAGGGGCAGACCGAGCGTCTTGGCGACGGTGTGCAGGGAGCAGCGGGTCCGGCCGTGGGACCAGTAGGCGAAGAGGCAGAGGCCGTCCTCGGTCGTGTCGATGGAAAAAAGCCCGGGTTCCTCTTCCTCGAACACGTTGTCGTAGCCGCCCGCGGTCAGGAGATGGGGGCAGAGCTTGGCGGCCTCGGGCAGGACCTTGATGATCCTTTTGAGCTCCGCCGTGGTAACGCAGACCTCGTACGACGAGCAGCAGCACCGCTCGCCTTTGGCGCAGCCGCTGCAGCGGTTCTCGAGCGACAGGAGCGACTCGACGTCGACCTCAACGCTGCTGCGCTGATGCTGCGGCCGCGCCTTCTGACGGCGGGTTATCGGACCATTCGATCGCATAGGTGTCAGGAAGAGAAGATGGAAATAAAAAAAGTAAAGTCAAACAGTAAAGCCCTGATAACCATATAAAGGGCACCTATGAGGTTCCGATTAACTTGGTGTGCCCCGGCTTTTTCCCGGTCGGGGTTACTCAGCAGTCGCATATTTCAGGTCCTGATTCGGGAAATTCCCGTCCCAATAACTGATATGCGGCCTGTCATGGGAATCCGCTGTTATCGAGCAAGAGAAGCCCATAACGCCGACGTTGTCGAGAGTCCATGACCACCAGACGCCGTCCTCCCGCGTAGCGTACATCAAATAGTTTCCATCGGACGCAAAGTAGCTGTATGCAACATGCAGGTTATCGTGCGGATCCACGGCGATCGACGAGACAAGTCCGGCGGATGCCCTATTGTCTATCACTTCCGTTGTCCACGCGCCAAAAGCATTCGTCGCGTACATCAGTCCGGCATTGCCCGCACCATAATAGCTGATATGCATTTTGTCCTGGGAATCCCTGGCGATCGACACCCCGGATACGCTGTCCGACCCCCCCGGAACGATCGTTGATCTTGTCCATGTTCCCGAGGCATTCGTTGCATACATCACATCATTGTTGGCCCCCGTGCTCGATCCGATATAGGCCACATGGACCTTATCGCTCGAATCGACTGCTATCGAACAAGAACCTTCTGAGAATGACGTATCAAGGGTCGTGGTGACCCACGAACCGGTCGCATTGGTGGCGTACTTGTATGCGCCCGTTCCCTGGTCGTAATAGCTGATGTGTACGTTATTAAGCGAATCGGTTGCAATGGAAGTATGGCGGATGGTCGCGCTGTCCACCGTAGAGGTGGTCCAGGTGCCGGC
Source organism: Nitrospirota bacterium (assembly GCA_963790205.1). Lineage (GTDB taxonomy): Bacteria > Nitrospirota > UBA9217 > UBA9217 > UBA9217 > CAWBNQ01. The sequence continues at coordinate 60,555 of CAWBNQ010000006.1, read as the reverse complement.
TGAAACAGTCGCATACATGAGTTTATTGCGGGTATAGCTCCCGTAGCTGATATGTACCCTGTCCGTCGAGTCCACTGCTATCGCGGTACTGACGTTGCCCGCAACATTGCCGATAGTGGTGTCTACGGTCGAAGACGACCAGGTCCCGGTCGTGTTGGAAATATACTTTACCGCGTCGTTGGTGCCGTCGTAATAGCTGATATGCATTTTGTCCTTTGAATCTCTCGCGATCGAAGACGCGACCCCGACCGATCCGGCGCTGTCGATCGTGGAAAGCGTCCATGTTAGATCGGGAACGGTCAAGGGAGACTGGTTATTATTGTTATTGCAGGACACAGGGACCATCAGAAGGAAGAGCAGAACGATCAATTTGCCGCGGAAAGACTTAGCCATTGTTCCCTCCCGAAGATAAAGATAGGATGGCATGATTATATGCGATTGCAGAATCATGTCAAGGAAGTTAAGTTACCGCTCATGTAAGTACTGCGAGAAAAACGATGAGCGTGCCGCAGCCGGTGATCATTTGACTTCCTGCACTACTTTGACCGTTACACTCTCGACCATGTCCTTCACTTTTTCCCGGTAATCCAGCATATGAGGCGATGCGAGATGCGCATGGAGTGCTTCCAGGCTCTCCCACCTCTCAAGAAGAGTGACGCAATTCTTATCGAGGACCTGCGGCGGCAGTTTTGTGTCAACGTCGATTGTGGGGACGTATTCGATACATCCCTTTTCCCTTTTCACCGCTGGCATATTGGCTTTCAGGATCGCAAGATACTCGGAAAGCTTGCCTGCCTTCACCCGGATCGAAGCTACAACGTTGATCATGGTCGGCTCCTCATTTGATAATTGAATAAAAAAATATCAGGCCGTGAGATGAACTCCTAAAAGTCCTGTAGGAAACCATGTCAAGAGCCGGCGGACTCGCCAAAGCGTCTTCTGAACGGGCACTCCGGATTTGGACAATAAAGTCACTTTCGGACACAACGTCCCTCGAATGCTTCCACGAATCATTCGCGCAGGAGCACCTGGGCTTTTATGTCCCGCATGATGGCACGAGCGCTTTTTTGATATTCGTCTTCATACCCGGGCGTGCACACATTCGTTGCGGTCTTGTCGCGCAATTCGCGTTTAATGACCAGGGAATTCCCCGATTTTCGATACGTTGCCGTGTAATCGATGGCGGGACTGGAGAAGGTGAAATCCTTGGGATAGCCGACGATCGTGATCGATGCGGGAAACACATAGTCGTATTCTTCCACGCTGTGCCCGCCCGAGCATACATTGGCCTTCTTGGGAGTCGGTTCATACGCTCCTCTCACGAATGCCGAGATCGGCAATGAGCTGGATACAACCGGCTGGATCGGCATGCCGATCGTGCTTGCGGCAACGATCAGGTCCTCCAGCTTGAAGGTAAACCCGTACTCGTACGCATCCAGCAGTTCCGCGGGATCGTCTTTCAGGATGGTCCCGGTGCCGTGAACGCCCTGTGATCGCAGCACCGCCCGGACCATGTAATCCTCCTGATCGCCCCGCAGCCGCCGCATATAATATCTCGCGCCGATCGCGGGATCGCCTTTCAGGCTGATCTGCGTCGTACCGGTGGCGGTCCCGTCGGGATTGATCCGGATTTTCGTGCGCATGATTTGTTCGTGCCCGTATTGGGCCGTGCTGGGGACCCTGGCACCGTCCCGGAAGTGCGACACCAGCAGCACGGGCTTTTCCCCGAGCGCGGCAGGGACCATTCCAAACGGCACGTACGAGGCGGTCGAATCGAGGAACAGCTTCATACCGGGAACATAATTGATCACGTGATTGACTGCGCCGACCACGGGCACCGGAGGCAGTTCGTACATGTCGCCGGCATTGATCAGCGCCGGTTCGCTTTCGATGTTTTCGGCTGCAAAGAGCGCCTGGATCAGCGTGGCATGGTCTTTACAGTCTCCCATCCTGTTATCCAGGACAACGTCGATGTCGCGGGGCACGACCGCGTCGATCCCGATGCAGTTGCCGCCGTAGGTGATGTTCTTGGCCACCCAGTCGTAGAGGGCGCGCGCCCGCGCCTCCGGGGTCCGCCTATCACCGATTATTTGAGACGCAAGCGCTTTCACGCGTTCCGTAACAGCGGCCTTGGGCACGGCCCGCTTGGCGTATGCTTCCGCGATCTGCCGATAACTATCGAACGTGGAAACGTACAGGCTGGGCTCGTCTCCGACGATGGCGATCCCGGTGTCCGCGGGCGTCCATTTTTCGGGCTTCCTGTTTTGGAATGACCATTGGAGAATCTGTTTGCCGTCTTTTTCGACGACCGGCTGCGCTGAAAGAAAATATTGTTTCGTCCGCACGTGCATCGTCCGCGGCGCGGTGATTTTGATGGAAACATCGTCATATGCCTGGAAGCGGGAGAATACGCGGTAAATGGAAAATTGATCCGGAAACATCCCCTCCCGGTTGGTGACGCGGTACGTAAATACGGTGGTATCGCCCACGGCGAGTTCCGGAAACATGACGGTGATCGTCGTTTCGTCGGAGTAGAGCGGGGAACCGCTTGCGTAGCCGTCGTTCGTGGATACTTGATAACTGCTTTTCGGCGCGTCGATCCGCTTGCCCGACTGTTTGAGCGTATAGGCCTCCAGTATCTCGCCCTTGGCAACGCTCGTGCTGAAGGTGACGGACGCCGACTTGCAGCCCTGCAAGGCGCTATCCTTTAAAACGATCGTCGACCATCGTTGCGTGTCCGTGTACGAACCGTCCGCATTCACGTCATATTCGATGGAATCGCTCGTATAGCGGAACGGTATGTCGGCATCCGACATCGGTTCGGCAACGGCAACTGAAAGACGCATCAGCAACAACACGGCAAGCAAAACAATCTTTTTCATGGAACCTCCATAGCGAGACGAGATTTACTTTACCTCCTGCAGTACTTTGAGCGTTACACTCTCGACCAGGTCCTTCACCTTTTCCCGGTAAGCCAGCATATGGGGCGATGCGAGATGCGCATGGAGCGCTTCCAGGCTCTCCCACCTCTCAAGAAGAGTGACGCAATTCTTATCGAGGACCTGCGGCGGCAGTTGTGAGTCAACGTCGATTGTGGGGACGTATTCGATACATCCCTTTTCCTTTCGAACTACGTGCATATTGGCTTTCAGGATCGCAAGATACTCGGAAAGCTTGCCTGCCTTCACCCGGATCGAAGCTACGACGTTGATCATGGTCATTCACTCCTGATTAAAGTATTGGGTCTTCTCCCATCTGAGCGGGTCATGTTAATGATATATTTGCCCTTGTCACCTTTCTTGCGTGCCCAAGAAAGGTGACCCAAAGAAGGGCACCCGGCGAATATCCTTTACGGCATGCTCGGTCGCCCTCGGTACATTTCGGAAACTCGCCCTTCGGGCTCAGACAGTCCGAAATGCTTCACCCTCGGACTCGGTCGCCTGCCTGGATCTTCGCATGGGGTTTACCCCAAACCCCGCACGTCCCTGGAGCGGCCCTATGAAATTTCTGGGCACCCGTCAAGGCCTAAGGCAGCGTCCCGAAGGGCGAACGCGCATGTCTGAGGCCGCAGGCCGAGTTTGCACGGGCGAGCGGACGTGGCCTTAGACGGGTCAGAAATTTCATTCAGGACGCGAAAGGGATGTGCAAAAAAAATCCACAAGCGACCAGTTGAAGCAGCTGGAAGCGTGTTGTCTCGGTTGACATCATCTGTCTTTTCGACCCACTCAAGAAGGAGATGATCCAATGTATTTTCTCATTACGTCCCGCGCGGCGTTTTCATTGCTTCCTGCGACAAGAACGGGCATCTCTATGTAGGGGCCGAATAGATACAGAAGGGACCGGTGATAATATCCCCGTACGATACAGGGTACCTTTTCTTTTTCCAAAAGAGAGCGAAGCAGGCCGGCTTTCCAGGGTTCGTGGAATTCCGCAATGCGTACAAGGCTGTCCGAGCGCCATCGGAAAAGCAGTTCGCCGGTCAGATCGAGCGCTATGCATACTGCTACGATCAACGAGACCCCGTTGACCGGGGTGACCTCCGTCTGCAACAGCCACCAGATAACCTGAAGCGACAAAAACACGAGGACCAGATACAAGCTGCCGATAAATGCCATGCCTTCCAATCCCCGGTAGATATCCCGTTTTCCTTCTGTCTCGTCCGGAAGAACGGATGCATTTCTTTCTCTGAGATAGTCGAGCATCTCGCGCGGATTGTGGAACAGGGCCGAAAAAACAAAGTAAAGGACAAAGATCAGGATGGCGCTCGCCGCGGTGTGTACAGGCGAGCCCTGATAGAGATGTCCTGTGATCCAGGCCGAAACAGGACGGGTTGCCGCATTAATGGCTACATTGAAAGGCACGAATAAAATGGGGATCACGAGAAGTGAATACGCCCACGAAACCGGTGTTGTTCCGGCAGTGGTCAGTTTAATGGGAAACGTTGTCTCCGTACCGTCGGCATACCGTATCGGAACTTGCCTGGTGCTTCTCTCTATATAGACTATCAGCATGATCGCGCCGGCAAGCGCCACCATTGGCATGATAAATTGAGGGGAGGAAAGCGCTTTCTTGTAGAGGTGCAGGGCATTCACGAAGTCGTGCGGGATCCCTCCCACCATACCGGACAGTAGTATCAAGCTGATTCCGTGACCGCACCCCCGTGTAGATATCTGACCGGCTATCCAGATGATAAAAAACATCGCGGCAACGAGCGTCAGGACGAGGAGCGACTTGAATGCCGTCCCGTTGTCAACAAGCACGTGACCATCGGCCATACTGCCTAATTGCCAAACGAGAGCGCGGCCGTGGACGATCCCGATCACAACAGTTAAAAAAATCGCGGCCCGTGTAAGCCGCGCTCTACCAGGCGCCCCGCCCTTGGAACGCCATTGTTTGAACGGGGGCACGAGCAATGCGGCGACCTCAACGATAACGCAGGCAGTGATGTATGGCATGAGGCCTAAAGAGAATAGAGAAACACGAAGACCCAGGTTCCCCGCCAATGCCGCCCATCGCATCAGGCCTTCACCCTCGAGGCCCGGCAGGGGAAAATGGCGCACGATGGTCCAGAAGCCCAGGAGAGCCAGCGTCCACAGGAGGCGTTTATGGACATCGCGCATCCTGAATTCCTTCTTCTGCTTGACCGTCCTCCCGAGCGGATCATCGGCTACAAGCGCCGTGCCGCAATCAGAACACGTGGCCGTGCCCTGGTTGTACTCGGCGGATTCGCCGAAGCGTTTTCTGAACGGGCACTCCGGATTTGGACAATAAGGCACGCGATATTCTCCAATTAATACAAACGCAGTAAATATTGTTACACTTTAACCATACTTTATGTTATTCTGGGGGCATGAAAACATCCCCTGCAAGCCCAATAAAGGTGTCCAAAGAGCAATTGCTGGCCCTCGCAGAGAAGGTGCCAGGAGCTTGGATCGGCATAAAGATAGCTACCCTCCTCTTGGTAATGGAGGGTCAACGACCGGGGTGGATCTCAGAAGTCCTAGGCCAGACCCGGATGAACGTAAACCGCTGGACGCGGGCGGTAAACAAGGACGGAGTAGAAGCCCTTGTCCCGAAAAAGCAGTCAGGCCGTCCAGTTCGGATGACTCCTAAGATCGTAGCTCAGCTAGAGCTTCAACTGGAGGAATCGCCCCAGAAGTTCGGCTTAAATCGTATTCGATGGGATGGCCCCACTTTGGCAACTCATTTACAGCGCCAGTTCGGGATAAAGCTGAAAGTCCGTCAGGCCCAATACTGGATGCATCAACTTGGGTATCGGTTAAAGCGAGCCAATCACGTTTATCTCCAGGCAAAGGCAGAAGACGCGAAGAAGTTTGCCAGGAGCCTAAAAAAAACTCAAAACGCTGGGTCCTAAAGAAACTGTGGTTTTTCAGGACGAATGCGGTTTTACTCTGCACCCTCGGCTTGGCCGCGGCTGGGCGCTCATCGGGAAACGGTTGAAAGTGCCGACAACCAGCCAGCATCAGAAACGTTTGAATGTTTCCGGCTGGGTGGCTCCTCTTCTGGCTCGTGCCGGCGTCATCCAAACGGAACGTGGCAACCGAGAAGGTTTTCTCAAAGTGCTGCGGCACCTTTATAGCCAGCTTCGTGGCTACACTATCTGGCTGTATGTTGACCGAGCTCGTTGGCATAGGGGTGACCCAATCCGGGAGTTTCTCAGAAAGCATAAACGACTCCGGATTGTGTACTTACCACCATATCAGCCTGCCTTGAATATGCAGGAACGCATATGGCGCCAGATTCGCTATGAATCAACTACCAACCGGTGGTTTGATAACCTTGACGCAATCTGGGCAACGGTCCAAAGGACGCTTGACTCGTGGTCAAAGCACAAAGTCAGGCGACTTTGTAACATTACTTAGTGCGTTTGTATTAGTTAGACTTCGTCCGAAAGTACACTTCGGACACTACGTTATATATGGGTAGAGCATGAGGTTAGATTCTCCCATTAAAGTATAGGGAAAATTATCTTCAAGACTACCCAAAATAGAAACCTCCTGCTAAGAATAAGTTTATAGCGAAACTAAATTCTTGTGGCAGGAGGTTCCTATGAATTATGTAGATGATATCAGACTTGAGCAGTTTCTTCAACTGAAGAAAGAAATTCGCGGTTCGGAAAAGCATTTGATCGTCGGCATTGACGCGGCCAAGGAGAAGCACAACGCTTTTTTCGGTACGGCACGCGGAAAAACGCTGGTTAAGAATCTGGTCTTTGACAACACGCTTGAAGGCTTTCAAAAGCTGCTCGCCTATGTCGAGCGAATCAAAGTTCAATATAGCCTGACCACGGTCGTTTTCGGAATCGAGCCGACGGCGAACTATCACAAGCCCCTGGCGGAGCATCTGATCAAGTGCGGGCACATGGTCGTTCTCGTGGGAGGCGTCGCGGTCAAGAACAACCGGCAGCTTCTGGACGGCCGCTGGGACAAACATGACGTCAAAGACGCGGCAAACGTCGCAGATCTTATCGCCCAGGGGAAGTGCCTGTTTTACGAATACCCCCTGATGACACTGCGGAACGTGCGCGTCCTGATCGCACTCAAACGGCGTTTAAAGAGAAGGGAACACGGCATGAGCGTATGTGTTCGCAATCACCTCATCGCGCAGTATTTCCCCGAGTTGGACCAACACTACGGCCCATCGGAAACCCTGACGGTGGTAAGGGAATGTCTTGACCCCTCGGAGATCGCCGGCATGGAATACGATGCCTTCTGCCGCACCGTCGCGCCGGGCAAAATGACGCTGGCGAAGGGCCGCAGGGTGGGAATGATCTGGAGGGCCGCGGTTGATTCCATCGGCTGCACTATGGGAGAAGCGGCGTCTTTCGAAGCTCAAGTCATGGTGGACGGCCTGAAGCAGATCAGGCAAACCATCAAGTCGGTGGAGGAAAAACTCGAAGATGCCTGCATGGAATTTCCGGAGTACACCTACTTGCTGAGCATTCCGGGGTTCGGACCGGATGTTTCCTCAAAGGTGCTTGGGGCCATTGGAAATCCACGCCGCTTTACGAGCGCCAAGCAGGTATTGAAAATGGCAGGCCTCGACCTGTGCGCGGATCGAAGTGGCAAGAAGTCCACCAGCGCGATACCGGTCATCTCCAAGCAAGGCAAGGCCGATCTCCGCTACGGACTGTATCAGGCGGCATTTATCGCCTCGCTTAAGAACAAGGACTTTATCACCTACTTTACGAACAAGCTCAAGGGCCGGGCAAAGGAGAAAGGCATCGTCACAAAGATGCGCGTCAAGCTGGCCGCGAAGCTCCTGGTTATCGCTTGGACGCTGATGAAAAAAAAAGAATGCTTTGATCCGAAATATCTCAAACAGGAGGATGAGGCCGCGAATAAAAAAGCGGCATGATCCGTGAAACGTAAAAAACCAATTTCGGCGAGAGAGCCCGGGACACTACGTTGAGGCTACGACCTCGGTGGGGACAATACAGGACCTCTCGTTTGAACGATAGAATCTGGATAAGGTATTCTGGGCGGCCAAACTGAAAGCGCGGCATGCCGAATAGGCTGTAACGATTAGAGTTATCGTTCGTCTGGATGCGAGAGACTCGCCGATCAAAGCGATGCTGGCAGGAATGCCGGGAGGAAAGCTGCGTCTTCAATCGACGCAGAAAACCATCTGATTGAAAATTATGAAAACTAAACTGTCACTTGACGGGAGCGTTATAGTATGTCCCCTATGTTTATCATTGATCCCGCGAGACCGTTTCCATAGGTGAGCGACGACATTGGGCCGAACGGCTTATATTGGATATTCGTTGCGAGATTTGCGGCGTTGTTCAAGACAGCGGTTACTTTATCGTTACTGAGCGTGTACGTGATCACGCGGCCGCTCGGGTAGGTCATTGTCTTCAAGTTTCCGTTCTGATCGTAGGAGTACTGTGTGACGTACTGGATGCTGTCGATGGTCTTCGTTTCCTTTTTTACTTGTCCCTTTGGCGAATATTCGTAAGCAGTTGTCCCGCTCGCATCCGTCATCGAGCAGAGGCGACCTTTCCCGTTCAGGCAGTTGTCATAAACATAAACGATGTCCGTGTCTGTGGGGAAGTCGATCTTAGTGAGCCGGTTCAGCGCATCATACGCGTACGAGATGGTTATTCCCTTCGCATCCGCTTTACTGATCATGTTTCCGGCAGGATCATATTGGTAAGTAGTGGTCCCGGTGTCCGGAGATATGACCTGATAGACCCGACCTTTGTCGTCAAAGGTGCGGTCTAGCGTTCCCGGCCCATAGAGAAAAAGCCCTGTAGTCATGCGGGTTTTGTTGATCGAAGTATAGATACGACACCTCGCGTTTTAAGGCCCTTTTTTGAAGAATCGTACTTGTAGAGGGCATGCTATTTCATCATTGATCGCATAACAGGGAGAGACGGAGCACCCGCCGACTCATCCGCTGCCGCAATTGGCGAATGATATCAGGGCTGGCACGAGGCTGTAAAAATCATACAAAACAGTGCGTTTGAATATTTTGACCATACGGAAAAGCAAGCATAAAAACAACCTCCCCACAGTGTCATGTTGTTTTTTTACTCTGTTTCATCGCAATTAATTTACCGATTGCGATGCCAATTAAGATATATGCCAAGATATCGCAGAAACTAGTAACCGAAGCTCTTATAAAACTAATAGTGTATTGAGCACTTCCATCGGGCATTGTTATCTGGCCCTTTGGCAATATGATATCAAATATTCTAGCAAAAGGACTGAAGATATAACTGGTTATCTGTAACATTAACAGAGCAAAATAACTTGAAGAAAACGATGTTTGTGTTATAAGCTTAAAGAAAAGAATCAAAAATAATGTCCCGAATATTTTTAGTATCACGCCAATTCGACCCCATTTTAACCAAAAGGACATCTTCGGGAAATACTTGTTCGGCCAAAGAAGCAGTAGGAATCCGACCAAAAAAAAGAATGTTGATCGTATCTGCCCATCAGTTAGGAAAGGTATAATAAATCCTGCGATAATTAACAGAAAGCCAAATAGATTGATCATCTCAGCTCCTTTCAGCTCCTTTAAATATCGGATGGAGTTGGACACTGGTGTATATATGTATGATACGGTCCCACAGGCCAAAATGACATAGATGTAATCCTGGTGTCAACCACCTTATCATGTCGCCCTTCTTCTATAGTCTCTTCAGTCTTTATTTGACATTTAAAACATTCACAACAGAGATAAGTAGTTTTTACATACTCTTTTAACCAACCTTCCTGGATTTTACTCCATTGGCAATATCCATAATGTAAATCCGGATCTACTACTGTTTCTCCCTCCTTATTCCACCTAGTATCCCAAATGTGGTATTCAAATCCTGTGACTGATCGCCAGATCCGAACACATAAAAGTCCTCGAGGATCCACCCACTTAATCGGTGACCCTTTTGCATAAGCAAAAAGATTTAATCCGCCCTTCAGTCCAATCGGATCCGCCTCTATATACCGCCCAGTCATCGGATTATAGTCCCTATAGTAATTATAATTCAATCCTGTCTCCACATCATAATACTGCCCAGGGAATCTGAGGTTGTTTGTGATCGTTGACACAGTGATCGTCGCTTCGCCGAAAGGTTTGTAATCAGCAGCCCATACAACTGTGCCCGTGCTGTCCACCATCTTCTGGGGAGTAGCGCGACGGACCTGCCCCCCGAAAATAGTGCCATTTCCGATTAGAGTGTGACATAATATCTCACTCGAAAAGGAGGCACCAGATGAAGCAAGGCAAGTACTCGGAGGAGCAGATTGTCAAAATTTTAAAAGAGGCAGATGCAGGGATAAAGATCCCCGAGCTCTGCCGCAAATACGGATTCAGCGACGCCACCTATTACAACTGGAAAGCAAAATACGGCGGCATGGGCGTCAGCGAGGTGAGGCGCCTCAAGCAGCTCGAGGACGAGAACCGACGTTTGAAGCAGATCGTAGCCGATCTGACGCTTGATAACCAGGCACTGAAAGCGGTAGTAACAAAAAACTTCTAACGCCCAAGGCACGGCGGGATGCCGCAGCCTATATCAAAGACTGCTTTGGGCTGAGTGATCGCCGCGCCAGCCGCCTCGTGGACCTGAGCCGGAACACCCTGCGGTACAAACGGAAACCGGATAAGGACGAAGCACTTCGTACCAGGATGAAGGAGCTGGCAGCTCAGGCTCGAATAGAACTTCCCAAGGCAGAGCGGCCGAATCAACTCTGGGCCATGGACTTTCTTCAGGATGCGCTGCATAACGGGCGAAGGTTTCGGGCGCTTCCGATCATTGATACGTTTACAAGAGAATGTTTCTGGATTGAAGTAGATACATCGATCGGCGGTAAGCGGGTAGCACAGGTCCTGACCCGGATATCGGCAATTCACGGCCTTCCCGAGCAGATCGTTGTTGATAATGGCCCTGAGTTCATCAGCAACGCGCTGGATGCGTGGGCATATGAGCGCGGGATCAAGCTACAGTTCATTCGTCCGGGCAAGCCGGTTGATAATTGCTACATGGAGAGCTTTAACGGCAGATTCCGCGACGAATGTCTGAACGAAAACTGGTTCATGAGCTTGGATCATGCACGAAAGATCATCGAGAATTGGCGGGTCGATTACATGCAGGTTCGTCTCCACAGCTCTTTAAACGACCTGACGCCTGCTGAATTCAAGCTGCAAGAATTGTCAAAGATCGGTCAAAACCTCTAATTGCAAGTGGCACTACAAAGGGGGGTAGCTCACGACTATCATTGATGTAATAATAGTTATTCGGCCCTTCGATCTTTACGAGCGGACGGGCATTGAGGTAAACGTATTCCGCGGTAATAGTGCCAGCACTATCTGATTCGGCAATGATCTGGCCATTCAGGCTGTAATGGAAGATAGTTACTACGCCATTAACATTCTTCTTTACTCGCTGGCCGTTGCCATTGTAGGTGTAGTACGCAATGGTGCTACCGTTGTTTACCTGGATCAATCTTTGGTTCTGATTATAGATATACTGACGTGCGCCTTCTATCGTGGTATTGCCGTCGTTATCAAATCCATAAGACAGGCCATTGGCGCCGCTTAGCTTATTACTGCTGGGAACGTAAGTGTACGAGTTTCCGTTCTCCGTCTGTCTGTTTCCAACTCCGTCATAGGTCCAGGCGAGACTGCCCCATATGCCGGTGGCCGTTGCCGTCGAGAGACGATCAAGAGCATCGTAAGTAAATGACTTGTTCTTAGTGGGATCGAGAGCGTTGTTGATGGCCATGATGTTCCCGTTCGCATCATACGTTGGATAGCCGAGACTCATCACGGTTCCCGCTGTGATGCTCGTAACGCGATACTGGTTATCGTAGCCGATGGTTCCGACAATGCTGTTGCCATAGGTAAGCGAGGAAACGCCGCCGAAAGGTTTATAGTTGATATTCGTGGCAAGGTTCGCGGCGTTGTTCAGAACAGCGGTCACTTTATCGTTCGACACGGTGTACGTGATCACGCGACTGCTGGGATACGTTATCGTCTTCAAGTTGCCGTTCTGATCGTAGGTGTATTGGGTGACGTATTGAATGCTATCGATGGCCCGCGTTTCTTTTTTGATCTGACCTTTCGCGGAGTATTCGTAAGCAGTCGTGCCGCTCGCGTCGGTCATGCTGCAAAGACGGCCTTTGCCGTTCACGCAGCTATCATAAGCGTAAACAATGTCGGTATCAGACGGGAAGTGGATTCGCGTTAGCCTATTTGCCGCGTCATACGTATATGCAACAGTAATTCCCTTCGCGTCCGTCTTGCTCGTGAGATTTCCAGCTGGATCATACTGGTAAGTTGTGGTTCCTGTGTCCGGCGAGATGACTTGATAGACCCTACCTTTGTCGTCGTACTTGTACGAGGTCGTATTGTTGTTCGCATCCGTCACGGAAATCAGGTTATTATTTGTGTTGTAGCCATAAGTTGTCGTAACAGTTCCGGGCTGGATGACCGAAGCCAGTCGGCTTAATGCATCATAGTTGTAGGTAGTCGCGTTTCCATTCGGGTCTTTGGCCGTTGTCCCGTCATAGGTATACTGCGTAAACGTACTATCGGGGTTCACGATCTTCGCCAGCCGATCAAGCGCATCGTACTGATAGCTGAGCGTCTTCTGGAGACTGTTCGCGCTGTCATTGATCTGCTCGGTCAGTTTGTTGCCTTCGGAGTCATAGGTATAATTAATCGTGTTGTTCAGGCTATCTTTGTTCGTTGCGACCCGGCCGCAGATACCCTAAAGGTTCACAGCTTTTGAGCTTATATCATAAACTCCTGGCACGTTCAGCCTTATTAGTTTTCCTAAATTCTTTTTCTATATTTTTATTGAGAAGTAACATCCATATAATCAAATCAAAAATTAAAGTCCTGCCGTTATGTATGTTAAGCATATCCATGAGATAAAAGTAAACAAGATCTAACAATATCATTGGTGGGATAAACCACAGTAACAATGTTCTGGCCCAATTTCGTAGCCTGACTAAATTGATTCCGGAAACAAGAAAAATGATTGACGAAATAAATCCTGAAATTGCACCATAATATATCAGTTTTGGGAATCTCGGGTGGATTCCCATTATTGTAACTAACTGTTCGGGAGTCTTGCCTGCAAACATGAAATGAGCAACTATGATTCCTGATAATACTACGACAGAAATCACTATTAAGATACAAGCAGTTATATACAAAACTATTTTAGCCATTTCACAAGCCTCCATTACTTATACTTAACAATCCTGTAAAAAAGTCAAAAGACTCTTACTTCATTCTAGTATGTAACTATCTAATTCGTCCGCTCAGATTATCATTTCATCCTTAAGTACGAAGGAAAATTGATTAAATCCTTGTATCATCTTATGTTGGCTAATGCTGTTCCGCTGTCCCAAGCCTTCTTTTATAATAAATAAGATGGCCTTGGATTGAATATATCGCTCGCCGTATCTTATGAGAGAATGTTTCCGCCTGGCGTCCCAATAGACACCACAAAATAAATAACCTGACGAATTTCCATCAGGTGAAGATCGCGAAGGCGCTTTTCTCTTTGTCCGCAGGGCACGCAGTACCTTTTGCTACTGCGAAACTTAATGGCCCATCTTCCGTTGATCAGAGCATTCTCGCCGCTTCAGTAGAGACACTTGCGGGCTGGAAAGATACAGGAGTCCTTATTCGAGCTCAAGATAAAGTTCTTCGGCCGATAGATGATGATCCCAAGCCGCTTCTACAGTTCTTTTTAGTACTTACCTCCTTCGGGAAATTGAGTTTCACGCTACTGGTATTTTACTGGCCACAAGGTATGCGTCGATCCTTTCTCTAATAATATTCACTGTCTTGAAGTTTGCACTTTTCTTCGCGACCATGATCCCAGCAGGTCGGATTAGGGTTCTCCAAACCTCCCCGTGAACGACTATCTAATACCGTCTACCATGTCCGGCCCGTTATAGCCCTGAATCACGCCACGGGAGGTCTTCATCGCAGCACTTTCGTTGTCAATAACGTTGCTCTTCCTGATCGTACCTCCGCTGGGACTCCATAGGGTCACGTCTTGTATTTTGATATTTCACTATTTCCACACATACTTCTTCTTCAGCAGATACCCCGTCAGGAAGAAGAACGCCGCCGTGTACTCTGAGAGACATTCTGACCCTAGTCAATGACACCCCATGATTCGGATCCTCATGCTCTATCCATATATAACGTTGTTTCTATCTATGCTTTCCCTTCAACGGGGCACAGCTCTCAGGGTCACGAATACCAGGGAATGCTTACCGGGCGCTCTGATCGAGCGCGGCCCTGATCGCGTTGGCATTGAAGCCGCGAATGATCGTGCCCTCGACGTCGATCACCGGGACGCCGGTTCCGCCGCTTTTTCGGCGCATCTCGTCCCGCTTGCCGCTGTCCTTGTCGATGTTGTACTCCACGAGGTCCACCCCGAGCGAGCGCATGAACTCACGCGCCTTCTTGCAGTAGCCTCACCAGTCGGTCATGTACATCACGACACTGACCCGGCTGTAATTTTTTTTCGATCGTTCTTCCCCCTGCGCGGCCCGGTCCGGATCATCCTTCTTCTCAAGGGCCGGATGATCACTTTCCGATCGCGTGGACCTGTGGACGCGCTCCCCGGTGACCTGCTTTTCCCGCACTTCGGCGCCGGACGGAGGGCTGTCGGTTATCACAATGTTGCCGTTCTTGTCCGTATACTGATAGAACTGCGCGAAGGCCGGACTGACGGCGAGTGCAAGCGCGACTGCTATTAAGCAGATGTATTTCATGGGGCTGCCTTTCACGGCTGCGGCCGCCGGGACTGCTCGCGCTCCTGCCCGGCGATCCACTCCTCCCAGGTGCCGTACCTCGGGAAGTAGGTGCTGAAAAACAGGAGCGAGAGGACCAGGAAGAGATAGAAGTCGCCGGAATTTCCCTGGATCAGGAAGAGCACCAGCCCGTAGATGGCCACGGACTCGCACAGGGCGAAGGTCACGACGGCCGCGCTCACCAGCCGCTGCAGCTCGGGAGTGAACTTGACGGTCGTGGGCGAACTTTGGAGCGGGACCTTCCCGGAGAGCATAAGCTTGTTCATGAGCCTGATCACAAAGAATTCCACGGCCGCAACAACCATGAGCGCATAGCGAAGCGTCGAGAAGACATCGGGCGGCATGGGCGAGTACCCGCCGAAGGGCGCATTCTGCTTCTTGATGAGCTCGACCACGACGGCATAGACGACTAGGCTCGCGATCATGGCCAGGCCGATGAACGCGGTCATCCGGTAGGCTTTGCGCAAATCATCGTTACGGCTGGGCAACATGGTTTTCCTCCTGTCTACTTTGTAGAAGTTAGAAGTTTGAAGGGTGAAGTTTGAAGCGATTTATTTTCTTCACCATTCTCACTTCTTACTTCACACTTCGCTCTATTTTACCTGTCCCCTGTTCTTCCACAAGACCAGGGAATAGATCGCCAGCCAGACCGCGGTCCTGAAGAGCATGGCCATGACACTCTGGAAGGCCGCTGCTTTCCCGAATTCGAACAACAAAAAGACGATAAGAAAAGCACCTCATAGGGTCACATCTTGTATTTTGATATTCCCTACTCTCCACTCGGAAGACCTGAGCGTCACGTCTTTTCGGGCTGTTGCCCAAATGATATTGAGAAAGCCACTCAGTAATGCTATATTGCTGCGACGTCAATCACGACATCAGGAGCCAATAGCCATGATGGGATTGCAGCAACCGCCTCAAAGCAGCTTGTTCTATATCGGCATCAATATAGAAAAACGGGTTCGTGAGAACCATCCTTTGAGAAAAGTCAATACGCTGATCGATTTCAACTTCGCCTATGACGAAGTCAAGGACTTGTACGGCAACAACGGCAACGTTTCAGTGCCACCACCAATTATCCTGAAACTGATGCTACTCCTGATCTTTTATAATGTCCGCTCGGAGCGGGAGCTGATGGACACCCTGCCAGAGCGTATGGATTGGCTCTGGTTTCTCGGGTATGACCTTGATTCTGAAATTCCCAACCATAGCGTGCTATCCAAGGCCCGCAAAAAATGGGGCCTCGATGTTTTTCAAAGGTTCTTCGAACGTATTGTTCTGCAGTGCGCGGAAGCCGGTCTTATTGACGGCCGCAAGATCTTCGTCGACTCCAGTCTGGTGGATGCAAATGCCTCCAACAGTTCGGTTCTCGATACCCGGAACCTGAAACATCAGTTGCACAAAAATTATAAAAAGCTGGAAGCCCGCTTGGAAGAACGCACCGAAAGCACTGATCCTTCCAGGACCCACGAAAAAAAGAACAACCGCTATATCTCCACCACCGACCCGGACGCGGCCCTGGTGAACCGGGGGAAATCCAAACTTTCCTACCAAGTGCATCGGGCCGTTGACGGTAAAAAAGAAATCATCACTGCAACCGACGTAGCGCCCGGCGATGTGAACGAAGCCCATCTGATGCTTTCGCTGCTTGAGCAACACCACGCAACAACGGAAGTCGAGGCCGAAACGGTTGTTGCGGACAGTAAGTACGGAACGATCGACAACTTCCTTGCCTGCCATGACAAGGGCATAAAGGCGCATATCCCGGATTTACGAGACGTGGCGATCAATCGCATAGCGAAAACCGACATCTTTATGGAAGATAGATTTTCCTATGATCCTGCCACCGACTCCTATATGTGCCCGGCAGGAAC
Organism: Nitrospirota bacterium; assembly: GCA_963790205.1. Lineage (GTDB taxonomy): Bacteria > Nitrospirota > UBA9217 > UBA9217 > UBA9217 > CAWBNQ01. Next base: position 43,874 of record CAWBNQ010000006.1, on the reverse strand, counting down.
TCAGCTCAAGCCGAAGTCGCTGCATATAGCCAGACAAAGCCGGGATTACGCAGCGCCCAGGAAAGTCTGCGCAGCGTGCCAGCTTAGAGAGCAATGCACGAAAAACAAGTCCGGCCGAACGATCAAGCGTCATCTCCGGCAGAATGTTCTGGAGCGCATGCGTGCAATCAGTCGATCAGCCAATGCACGGTACGACATCAAAACCAGACAACACCTGATGGAGCGATCCTTTGCCAGGGGCACCCGATACGGCTTCGATCAAGCACGCTGGCGAGGCCTTTGGCGAATGCGGGTCCAGGAATATATGACCTGTGCCATCCAGAACATGCAAGTGCTAATAGCGCATGCTTCCAAGCCGAAGAAAGCAGCTGCGGTACGGCTGCTCGTTGTTCAAAGAACAGTGGCAAAGGCTTTCGGATCGCTCATTTTGCATATTCCCTCGAGACAGAACCGATATTGCCCGTCATTAGCTTAGACCTCTTTACGCATCAAGGCGCTTGATCGTTCGCGGGAAGTCCTTTGGGCAACAGCCCGTTTTATTTTGACATTCACCGCTTCTTAGTCGTCCTATACACTGCCTGACGCTCCTTTGCGATAAAGCCAATCTTACCCTTCGGTTTCTGTTCTATCTCAATAAGCTGCCTGAGGGCCTCGAATACAATTTGAAATTGACCGTCGTATTTCTTTTCGAGATCAGTGAGTTTCTTTGCCAGGTCTTTATGTGATGCCATCATCTCCCGCAGCTTTACAAAGGTCCGCATGATCTGAATGTTTACTTCAATAGCCCGACCACTGTTTAATACGCTGGAGAGCATGGCTATGCCTTGTTCGGTAAAGACATAAGGCATATATTTGCGGTGTTTTCCTCGACTATTCTTTAAGGTCGCAAAATGCGACCTTAAAGAATCGAGTTCTTCTTGTGACAACTGGTACATGAAATCAGCGGGAAAGCGCTTCACATTGCGGCGAACCTGTTCGTTCAGCCGCTTCGTAGTCACGCCGTACAGAGCTGCAAGGTCGCTGTCCAGCATGACCTTCTGACCGTCGATCAACAATATCTTCTTCTCGATTATTTCGATTGGAACAAGAGCTTTCATATTATCTCCGATCAAATCTCTGTCGACAACACATCCTCCCTACACACACCTCTTCTTCTTCAGCACATACCCCGTCAGGAAAAAGAACGCCGCCGTGAGCACGACCGAGTAGATAATGGCGAGGAGCAATGCAACATAGGGGACATAACGTTGATACGTGACGAACTATTTAACTTATTCATCACTCCAGACACTAGAAGGTCGTTGCCGAATTGTTGTAGAGCGCGCGAACCGACGCTGGTATGGAAGTTAGAAGGGTGAAGTTTGAAGTCTTTCCCACTTCAAACTTTCCTCCATTTCACCCTTCACCCTTCTCCCTTCAACCTTCCCTCTTTCCCTTCTCCTCGGCGGCGCTCATCTCCCTCGGCATCCTCTTCGTCGCCCACGCATACTCGATATAGCCGACGATCCCCGCCTTCGTCTCGTCGGGGACCTGCCGGAACATCCTGATCATCTGTATCTCCGTCTCGTTCAGGACCTTCCCGAGATGATCGCACTGCTCCTCGGAAAGGGGCCATACCCGCTTCTTCGGATAGGACCTCCGCTTCGCGGCTGAGAGGAAATACCCCTTCACCTCGATGGGCGCCCGCTCCTGGTGCGCTGCCAGGATCAATTCGGCGCGGTCCAGGCCGAGATTGTCCGCTATCTTGCCGAGTACGGCGTCCTTCGGGATGTGTCCCCGGTAGACCGTGATCCTCAGGAGTTCCAGGCTTATGCCGAGGGCCTTTGCCGCGTCCTTCCTGTTCAGAAGGCCCTTTTGTTCGAGGGCCCGCTTGATCATTTCCGCCACTTTCATTGCCGCGCCTTCCTCCGATCCTCAAACAGAATGCGAAACGTCCGTGCCCTGTCCGGCCTTAATACACGAACGAAACTCCCCAGAAAGCCCGCCGTCCGAAACGGTCGAACCGGAGCAGTGTTTCGTCGTAGCCATAACAGTATTGAAAGTAAGGCGAGAAATGCAGGGACGGGATCTTCTGCTGGTATTGAAATTCGAAATTCCGCCTACCCCGACCCTCGACGTCATATCGATCCGGTTGCCCCAGCCGCCCCGGACGAGAATGTCTCTGAGGACCAGATTGACCTCCCCGTGGCCTTCATACCCGAGAAAGGTCTCATTGCTTCCGGTCGTTTGAAGATAGGCGGTTTCATCGGAGTATCCATAGGCGTGCCAGACTTTCACGGTTAACTCGATGTGGTCCTTTCGCGTTGAGTCGTCATTGCATGGTTCCGTTATCGGCAGGGACCCCAGGCGGACTGCTACGTACGCGCGGTTCCAGCCGCGGGACTGGGGCCCCGCCAGCCCGTTCGACTCGTGCTCATACAGGCCCAGGACGACGTCCCGCAGCTCGACCGGCCCCCGCGCGCTGTTTACGGTGTAGTTCAGAAAGGCCTCCGGATTATAGTTGCTCTCTTCGAAGGGCATGGAATTCTGTCCCACGTTCCAGAGCGATTTCTGAGAATAGGCCAGATACAGGGCCAGGGGGCGTCCCCAGACCGAAACATCCCGGTCGAAAAATTTGTATTTCACGCTGAACTGGAATTTGACCTGCGCGTTATCGTTGTTCGGCCAGTTGTTCAGGGTGAAATAGTTTATCTTATAGGTGCTGATCGGCGATTTTTTATTGCAGGCGCTGGTGTCGTTGTCTTGCTGTTTCCCCTGCTCAACGGGCGGCGGCGCCGGCGAACTATCAGCCTGCGCAAAGACCTCTGCGGCCGGGGCCATGGCACAGGCAAAAAACAGGATGAACAGGATGAGCGGGCTTTTGATGTTCCTCATGTGTTTTAAAAAAACTTCCCTCCATTTCACTCTTCTCATTTCACACTTCAATGCGCTCCATCCCCGGCATGGCCTCATTGTCCTGCGGCGGGAGGACTTTTCCTCGCATCATGAATCAATGCGGAAATAAATGTCCCATCTTCAAACAATAACTTCATGGCCTTTTCCAGGGCCTTGTTCAGGGCCAAACGCGCATTGTTGCCGTTCGACAGCTGGTTATTAGGTTCAATGCCCTGTGCTTGAATAGTGCGGGAATAGAGAATCGTTCCGCTCTTGTCCTTTACCAGGACGTTCATGTTCAGCTCGGCGATCGCATCGATTGAAAAAAAGCCCACCTTGTGATCGTTCCAAAAACGGGTCAATTCGGCAAGTATTGTAACGACCGATCCGTTGCCGATCGAGAAACCGCGCGATTGCAGCTCCTGTTCTATCGCGCGTCGGACGGTCACCGTGACATCTTCATTGGCCAGGATAGGCGCCGTCTCCATCCCGAATCCGTTCTTTTTGCTGCTGACCCTGTTGCTTTTGTCCTGGCGCTGGTCATCCACTTGAACGCTTACGATAACGTTGTTCGCTTCGGCAATTTTTGCCACACCCGGCTGGGGAGCGTATGAGAGGTCTATGTTCTCCGTTGTAAAAGCGCAACCCGACACCCCCGCAGACAGCACAAGTACGAGCAATGCCTTTTTCATGACGTTTTTCCCTCCTGAAAAGTTATTGGTGGCGTTCAAGTCAACACGGCCTTGGGCTTATGGGGTCACGTGCCTGCTTCCTCCCGACGAAACAGTTCGAAGTGAGACGGGTGAAGTTTGAAGCCATAGTGTTCCCTGATGGAGAAGTTATTTCATTCTTCTCATTTCCCGCTTCAAACCTGCGCTAAATCCCCTTGAACGTTACCGCTTCCTGAACGGGCCGACGAAGGGTTCGATACTGGTTCTGCGGATGCTTGGTATCCGCATACCCGAGCGCTATCCCGATGATGATCGAAAGGCCGTCCGGTATGTTCAGTTCCTTCCGGATCAGGTCGGGATGGGCGGCTAGGGTCACCGCCGGGGCCGAATCGAGGCCGAAGTGGCGCGCCGCCAGCATGAGGCTCTGGGAAAAAAGACCGAGGTCGTAGACCGACCAGGGGGTGAGCGTCCTGTCCATGCAGATATACGCGACCGCGGGCGCATGAAAGAAATGATAGTTCATTTCCGACAGGTCCTTCATTTCCGACTTGTCCAGGCAGACCCGCTCAAGGGTCGCCATGCGTTCTGACTTCAGGGCCTCCATCCGTTTCCGGAGCAGCGGTGGCCACTCCTTCGGCGCGGCAAGATCGGGGTTTCTGGCCACGCAGTTCTTCAGGTTCGCAAGGTAGTCCTGGCGCAGCCTGTTCAGGACCTCGCCGCCTGCCACGTAGACCTCCCAGGGCTGGGTATTGGCCCAGGACGGCGCCCTGAGCGCGGCCTCCATGACCCTTTCGAGCGTGCGGCGGTCGACGGGATCAGACTTGAAAGCGCGGACCGTAAACCGTGAGTTCAACGCATCAATGACGTCCATGAAAAAGTCCTCCTGAATTCCTAGCAGGCCGCTGAAAAAGTGGCCTTCAGTTTAAAAAATTCTATTCGGAGCTTGATTTTTATCCTACTGCAAAGCCTATGACACACTTTGTAGCTCATTCAAGATCGCCTTTCGGCACCCATTATCGGGATTCTACTGCGCTTTTGCTATGTAGCAGCCGCAGTTCGCCGTTGGATATTTACTATTCGCAGCAGGTTGTATGCAGCTCCGACGAACAAGGCTTGAAGGTGGGTTCGATCTCTTCCCTTGTACCGTGTCCGCCTGAAACCGCCGATGCTCTTGAGCCATCCGAAGATCTCTTCCACCCGTTTTCGGATTCGCTGGCTGATGTTGTATCCTTCGTGCCGCGTGGTGCGTCCATCTATGGCAGAGCCGCCTCTTCTTTCGGTGTTGGCCGCAACATGCGGCGTGATCTCTCTGCCCCGCATGGCCTCAACAAAGCCCTGGGTATCGTAGCCCTTATCGGCACCGATGGTCTTGGGTTTAACGCGTTTCCGCGCCTGACGGGTAAGCATATCCTTGGCCGCCTCCCGTTCCGCATCACCCGTTGCCGGGGTAACGGTGATGTCGACCAGCAGGCCGTTTCGGTTCTCCATCAAGGCATGGGCGCCGAAAGAAAGCTTAGCCTCCTTGCCCGCGCTCTTCTTCATCAAACGAGACTCGGGATCAGTGGTAGAAGCATGAGTCTTGTTCGACCGTTTCTCACCCCGAAAGTTCACCGTGGGATTTCCCGGATCATCGTCCGTCGTCGGGCGGTCCGAAGGGTCCTCGTCCTTGGGACGGAAGCTCTTCAGACTGGCGCAGGCCTCAATAAGGCTGCCGTCCACCGTAAAATGATCATCCGAGAGCAGCCCGCCTTTCCGGGCGATGTTAACCACACGATCAAAAAACTTCACGGCCACCCGATGTTCCAGAAGCCGATCCCGGTTCTTCGTGAACGTCGTGGGATCGAAGGACGACTCTTCCAGGTCCATATCCAAAAACCAGCGGAAGAGAATGTTATAATCCACCATTTCGCAGAACTGGGTTTCGGAACGCACCGAGTACAGGGCGATCAAGAGCTGGGATTTCAGCAGCCTCTCCGGCGGGATCGACGGCCGCCCCATGTTGCTGTACATGGAGTCGAAGACCGGCGAAAGCTCTGCAAGAACCGTATCCGCATGGGCTTTGATCGCCCGCAGAGGATGCTGGGCCGGGACACGCTGTTCAGGAGAAAAGTAACTGAACATCCCGCTCTGAATCTCGTTTTCACCGCGCATGTGGCCTCCTTGTCAACTGCCGTTGCGCCACTATACGCATTTACATCACGTTTGAAAAGGACTTTTTCAGCAAACTGCTAGTATTCACCGCCGAGACGCGGAGGCATCTTAAAATTAATTCACGAATCGTTTTATTCCGTCTTTAGGAGCTGGAACAATAAAATTCAGCAACAACCCTATAAGAGACAGGTAAAGGAACCTGACGGCTAACAGAAAAACCATTTTGGGCAAGTTCATAGCAAAAGCATTCTTCATAGGCCGACTCTAAAAGACCAGGGCCTAATGCTTTATGAACTTCAATTGCACAGCCTATGATCTTTTCCGTTAATTGGTTATCCCTCTGCGTCTCCGCGCCTCCGCGGTTCAGCATTTTACCCATCCTTTGCATTTATCCACTGCATCTTGTCCTGAACATTCTTCTTTTCAAACTTCACCCTTCTCATTTCTCACTTCTCACTTCAAACTTTCCCCTTTTCCCTTCAAACCGGCTATTTCCGTTCATAAAGCTCGATGAACCGGCCGCTTTTTGCGTAGCCGGCCACAAAGTATTTTCCGTCAGGACTGAAGGCGGAGCAGCTTAACCCGCAGTCGCTTTCGAGGGTCTTTATTTTTTTGGCGGACGCGACGTCCCAGAAGATAAGCTTGCACGAGTCGTCCGTTTGCCTGATCGGTATTCCAAAGGGGCCGGTAAGAGCGATGCAATCGCCGGAAACCGCCGTGTGGCTGTTCGGGAGGAACGATAGGGTGCAGACCCCGTTGGAATGACCGGTAAGCCCGTCGATCAGATTCCCTGTTTTGGCGTCCCAGATCGCCAGGGAATTGTCATTGCTGCCGGAGAGGAGATATTTTCCATCGCTGCTGTAGGCGACCGCATTTACATTGTTCGCGTGGCCTTTCAAGGTCCTGATCTTATCGCCCGAGGCCGCGTCCCAGAGAATGACCGTATTGTCCCGGCTGCCGGTCGCCACCTGCGTCCCGTCGGGGCTGTACGCGACCGCCTCGATGTCCCTGCTGTGGCCTTTCAGCTTCTTGAACAGCTTGTCCTTGTGAACGTCCCACAGCATCCCGTCGTCGTCATCGCTCGCTATGGCGAGGACGCTGCCGTCCCGGTTGAACGCCAGCGCGTTCACCGTTCTCGGGGCCTTGATCGTTGCCGTCTTTTTCCACGCCGTCGTGTCCCAGAGATACACCTTGTCATGAGAATGTCCCGAGGCCATGAGCTTTCCGTCGCGGCTGAACGCCAGGGCATTGACATCGCCCTCGTCCTCATTGAGCGTGGCGATGATCCGCCAATTCGCCGTGTCCCAGACGACGATCGCGTTGTCGGACGTTCCGGCCGCCATGTATTTGCCGTCGGGGCTGATCGCGAGCGACAGAACGTCGCCCTGATATCCCCGCAGCGTCTTGATTTTTTCATAATTAAGCTGGGACTGGGCCTGAACTTCCGGCGCTCCGAAAAATGCGGCGATAATGAGCACCATGAGCAAAGCGGCTTTCCGTTTCATGCTTGTTCCCTCCGAGTAATGGAATTCACCGGTAGAAGTCAGAAGTTTGAAGGGTGAAGTTTGAAATCACAGGGTGATCCCGAGGGAGAAGTTATTTCATCCTTCTCTCTTCACACTTCAAACTTTTTCCTTTATTCTTTCTCCCGGGCTACTTATATTTGATCACGGTCCCTGTCACCTTTGTTACGTATCCATTGAGAATATAGGCCCAGAACCAGCGCTCTGAAATGACCGGGTCGATCAAAGCGTCTCCGTTTTTGCTGGAAACGGCTTCCTTGTATGCTTGCTCCAAACGCTCATTCTGGCCGATGGGTATAACATCGAACAGCATGATCCCGACAGCGGAACCCTCGCCCTCGCCCAAAACATCATATTGCTTGTCCATGACCGTGGGGATTCTGACCGGCACTGAGTAGCAGCCGGCAAGGAAGGAAATCAACAGAACGGCAAAGACCAGCTTTTTCATCTTGGCTTCTCCTTTCATCTATGAACAGTCGATTTAAGATTGCAGATTTGCGATTTGAGATTGACTGAATCGTAAAGCTAAAATCCCGGATCTAAAATCTCAAATCGCCAATCGGAAATTCCAAATCGTACATCGTCAATATCAGATCACAATACTCCGAAAAGCAACATGACGAATGAGCCTGCGTTGCCGTTCTGCCGCCCGGCGCCCTAATCGTCTGCTTTTTTTAGGTCGGTTTTAACTTCAATCAATGCCAGGTAATCTATGAATGCTGTAAGCAGCGTTCTATCTTTATCCGTCAGGTCCTTGAATTCGACCCCTGTTTCGTAGCGCGCCGGCCCCTTGTCCTCCGTCAGCCGGCATGAAGCAACCCTGCCGGTAAACTTGACGGGCTTGCCCGTCAGGAGAGACAGGTCCATGGGGATCGTGCTTTTTATTTCCAGGGCCTGCTCGGTCCGGATGCACATGCCGCTGAGGCTGATTTCCTTCACCTTGAACTCTGCGGGAAAGCTCAGGACCTGCTCCCGGGGAGTGATGATATGAAACCGGACAGCGAGCCTCCGGTCAGGCGTCGCCGGCGCTTCCTCTTTTTCGTGTTGCTCGATTGAACCAAGAAAACCGGCAATTATATCTGCTTGTCCCTCTTTGAACATCAGCCCTGCCGTGTATATTGAAACTTTTCCCCTGTTGGCCCTTTCCTCGATCCCGCTTAATTCGGAACGCACGACAATGCCCCTGACGTCGATATGCGTCCTCTTGTCCCCCAGCTTGATCACGTATTCCTTGCCGATATTGAGCCTCCGGTCCGCTTTCAGGGCGACTCCGCCGAGACTGATGTCATTGATCTCCACTTTGTCGGCCAGGATCATCTTGCCGTTTATTTCCGTGAGGTCCAATCTGAATCTCTTATGCCGCCTTTTGTCCTGCATCATGGGTTCCCTCTGGTTTCCCTAATTATGAATTACCGGTATGGAGCGATCATGCCTCCCCCTTCGGCCGTTGAACCGGCCGCGTTTACCCAGTATGAGCTTCCGCGTTTTTCTTGTCAAGCGCTTGATCGGCCGGTTGCAGAGACTTTCTCCGTCGTATTCCGAAGCCGCAAGGTCTTGATGAACATCGTCTGGCCAGCACATCGCCCTGCACGACAAAAAAAGGGCCTTGAGTCTATCCGGGGCCGCATACGGCATCGATGAGCTTCGGATCGATCACCACTTCATGGGGCTTCCACGCCGGGTCGAGGTCCTGCATCCCCTTGATGAACGGACCGGACGTCATCAGGAGCCGCGCCGCGGCCAGGCGCAGGAGGTCAACCGTCTGCCGCGGCAGGCTGAACGAGGTCGGAAGCCCCTGCATGCACCGCCGCAGGCGGTCGTCTTGTATCCGGTCAAAGGAGAGCTCGGCAAAGGTGAAGTCAGTGACAAGAGGGTTGGTGATCGGGGGGGCCGCGGGGCACTTCCGGGCAAGGACCGTGTTGCACGCGTCGACCGTGTCCGACAGCTGCTTCATATACTGGAAGTGATTGCCGGTCATTTCCACGCTGTCCAGGGAGACATCGTCCATCGGTCCGTTCATGGTCACGCTCAGGACGGAGGATATCCCCGGCGGCGCGCTCGTTTTGTCCCACTCCTTATGTTTGGTCGTCTTGGCATTGGCCGCGATTACCATCAGTTTGCCGAGGCGTGCCAGGTTGGCCTGGGTCAAAATGCTCCAGGGGCTGTCGAGAGTAGTGATTGCCTGATAGGGCCCGCGCAAACCGAGGTTGTCCGACAGGCCGCCGTCGAGAAGGTGGGCGTAGCTCCTGGCCGGGTCGCGGTACGAGACAGCCGCGCGGGCGTCGAAGAAGCGGCGGCCGGTATTTTTATAATTCGCAAGCGCCGGCCCGATCCAGCCGGGCAGAGGACCACAGTGTTTTTTGTTGTAGATGTTTACGGTCATCGGCGCAAAAGCGACAGGGAAATTGGACGAGGCGGCGACGGCCCGGGAAAGGGACACCCCGGAAAGATCCGAGCAAAGGAGGTCGAACTGGTCCTGCGTGAACTCAAAGCGATGGGTGATCGAGATGTCGGTCGCATTCAGCACGAGAAAGGGAACGTTTCCTTTGCGGTTCATGAGCAGGTCCGCAAAGGTCTTCCCGTCGAATACGGCATCATTGTAATACTCGTCCGCCAGATCAATGCGGCTGAAGTCGGGGGAGAGGAGCCGGTACCAATTGTAGGGGTTGAACAGCCTTGCCAGCAGGCCGCCCTCGATATTACGGTAGAGGAACCGGTCCGGGAAGTCGCTGAAGAAACGGTCCGGGAACAGCGCGTAATAGGACGAGGTAAAACTGCCGCCGGAGACGGAGGAAATGATCTCGACGTCGTCCAGCAGCCGGCGTCTGGCGCCTCCTTTGGCCGCATACTCGATCGTGCGGAGCTCCTCCATCAGGCCGAAAGCGAAGGCGGCGGCGCGCGTTCCACCGCCGGAAAAGGCAAGGAGAACGAAGGGCTTTTCTTCTGCCGGTTTGCCACGCACAACGCTGTAGCGATATCCCCCATTCGGATCAATGGCATCAAGCCGCGGATTATCTTTGTAGTGGGCGCAGCCAACGACGACGACAACAAGCGCCGTTGTCGATAGAAGGGCCAGGAAACGATCTATACCGCGCATATGAACGGGATCTCCTGTGGCAGAACCGGGTTGGTGCCGGCGATCAAAATCCGCTGCATGGTTACGTGGCACTTTTTCCCCACAAGGCACTCCATGGAAATATCATGGAGTCCCTCGCCGCACTGGAATACGTGAAGCTTATCGTCCTTTATGCTCGCTCCCTGAAAACTGCCGCCAACCGAGACATTTCCCCTGCCGGGGCAGGGGACGGTAAAGAATTCCATGTTCCTTCTCCTTCCGGTCTGCTCAGTGAGCTTGCGAACGTTCTCCTCTTCGTCACGGCCCGAAAAGAAATCTTTCCGGGTTGGCTGAACAAAAACGGACCCGCTCCTCCGCTCCCAGCGGGTTTCCCTTGTCCATGAAGCCCGCGAGATACTGGTTATAGGAATCGCTGTCCAGCAGATTGATCATGAAATCGGACCCGAACAATATCCGCTGTTTCAGCAGCTCCCTGTCCTTTTCAGGCTGTTTATCCATGAGCTTGTTCAGGCCATCGTAATAACCATCCTCGCAGCCCCGGTAGGAGAAATCCGCATACACGTTATTGTCACGTGATGCAATGAGCGAGACGATCATGTTTTCCCAGTCGTGATTCCCGGCCCCGTACCATCTCCTCCCCTGCCTTCCGAAGTGGGCGAAATTAAGCCTCAGGCCGCTGAACTCCTTGTTCGACAGAACGGTCCGCCATTTTTCGGGAGAGGTGAACTCTTTGGCCTCATCGACAAGGGAAAACCCCCCATCGCTGCAGTGAGTTGTGATGGGGATGTTTTTTTTGCAGCAGTGCCGGTACAGGCACATCACCTTATCCAGTTCCTCCGCGTTGTTCCCGGGCCAGGGATCGAACCCGAGGGGCGGATATACCTTCACACCGGCAAAAAAATTGCTTTTCATGTCGTCGATGTCGCCTTCAAACGTCCCCATTCTGTCATACAGGCTCTGATGGTCATGTTTATACTCCTTGAAGTATTTATCGAACAGGGCGTCAACGCCTTGAAGCTTGTAGTTCTTGGTGTTGATCCCAAGGAAAGGATAGATCTCAAACAATTTATTTTCCTTGGTATCGGCGTCATAATCAATACCATCATCGTTCAAAACCAGTTTATACCGGCAATAATCCTTGATGCCGTTGAACACATCAACGACCTGTTCCGCTATCGGCTTTTGAGGGGCGCGGTTGTAAAAGGCATCGCTTTTCATGTCCTTGCATCCAAAGTCCATCAACAGCGGCGTCAGGACGATCTTGTTGAACGCCGTATCTCCGATCCGCAGCTCCTGCCCGTTTTTTTTCAGAAAATATTCCGTGATCAGGAAAAAATCCGTGACATCGTTTTCCATCGCCGAAAGCAGGTTTGACGCCCTCTTGACCTTTTCCTTTAAAAAAAACTGTGCGGGGAGGGCCAGCGGAGACATGAGCAGCGCCAGGGCCCATTTCCGTTTTACCATGGCGTAGAGGTTCGGATGGCTCAGGTTCATGGCATGGCAGTGGATATCGTAAAAACATGTTGTTTCGCTCATACCGTGTCCCTGTCTGCGCTCATCGTTTCACCGGCATTCTGAGGGTCCCCCTGATCGGCGGGACCCGGGGTCGCCGTCGTCCTCTTTGACGCGAACTGATAATCGACATAGTCCACGACCTGCGCTTGCGCCTCCCCCGGGACCTGCCGGAACTTTCTCACGATCTGGATCTCGTCATTACTCATGATCTTCCCGAGATAATTGCACTGCTCCTCGGAAAGCGGAAAGACCCGCTTCCGGCGCCAGGATTTTTCCGGTGCCGCGGAAAGGAAATAGCCCTTCATCTCCGCCGGCACTCTCTCCTGGTGCGCTGCCAGGATCAATGCGGACGCGTTCATGCCGAGCTTGCCCGCTATTTTGCCGAGCGTTTTGTCTTTCGGGACGTGTCCCTTCGTGAGAATGAGCCGCAGAAGCTCCACGCTTACGTCGAGGGACTTCGCTGCCTGCCTCGGTCTCAGCACGGGGAGACCGTTTTGTTCGAGCGCCCGCTTGATCAGCTCCGCAATTTTCATCGCGCTTCCTTCATTCGGGCCGTCCTTCATCGGGGAACCGGTAGCATTTGCCGAAGACCGCGGCGAGGTCCAGGACCGTCTGTTCTCCGTCGAGGAGCACGCTGACGATCATCTGTCTGGCCTGGTCCATGGTCACGCCGCCGTCGAGCCCGGCCTTGCCGAGCGCGCTGTACAGGTTCATCAGGGGCACGGCCAGGGCCTCTGCCGCGCGCCGCCGGTCCCCGGGACCGCTGTGTTCCTTATGAAAGGCCAGGTCCTTGATTTTCAGCGTCCTGTCGCCCATGGATTGTTCGCGATGCTGATCGAGCTGCATGAGGACAAACCACGTGTATGCGGGCGCCGGACCGTCGTCCCTCTCTTGTGCAGGCATATGCCCTTCTTTCTCCGCCATGGTTCACCCGGTAAAGCGGGACCGGCCTTTCCCCGCCGCCGTTGAAGCGGCCCCGGGCCCGCGGACCTTGCGGGCCCCTCCGGGTTTTTGTCCGTCCGGGCCGCATTTCGCGTGAACGCATCCGCTCCAGAGCTCCTGCGGGAAAATGATGCTGCTCGTCCGCGGGATATGGGGTATTCCCAGGCCGGTGTTCAAGTCTATCCCGTTCTTCAAGTAGGCCAGATAGGCCAGTTGGCTGCAGTAAAAAGCGTCTTCCCTGTTCGCGTTGAAGAAATCCAGGTTATACGGCTTTCCTGCCGCGGCCTGGGCAAGGCAATAGCGGGCCACGTTTTCACGGACCTCGGCTTTCCCGCTTTCGGAAAGACCCCTGCCTTGGACGGGGCAGGCGATGCCATAGAGGGCGTCAACCATCTCCCCGCGCTGGTCCCGCATTTTCCGGGCGTCCCAGGCATGGTCCGTTACGCAAAACGTTATGACCCGTCCCTTTGCTCCGGCTTCCACGCAGCGGCCTTCCGGCCCGACGTAGAGGGCGACATGATCGACCTCGCCGGGAATGAGGTGCCCGATATACCGCCAGAACTGTCCGTCAAGAATGGAGGGGCCCTTGTCAACGGTGCAGATGATGTCGCCGGTCTTTACCAGGAGCCCGTTCATTTCATATTCATGGATCATGGGTATGCGTCTCCTTTGTCAAACTCCCTGCCCGGAACCGGGGGAAGTTTGAAGGGTGAAGTGAGAAGGGTGAAACAACTTCTCCCTCGGGATAGTACTATGACTCCAAGCTTCATCCTTCAACCTTCTCACTTCTCCCTCGTACTATCACTTCAAACTTCACCCTTCAACCTTCTCACTTCTACTTGTCACGCATACTTCAATCCCGTCACATAGGAACCGTCCCCCGCGGGCCTGACCCATTGGACCGATGCAGCCCGGGGAAAAGGAAAAAGTCCGGAACGAACAGCTATGGTCTGACCCTCGCGAACGAGGCACCGGACCTGCAAACAGAGCCCCCGGGAACTCCTGTTCAGGACGATGCCGTCCACGGGTTCGTTATTGTCCACGAGACACTCTATCGCTTCGTTGGCTTCGGCGCGCTTTTCCTCCCGCCTCATACCCAGGCGCTGCGACAGGTCCATCTGCTTCTCGCGCTCGCCGAGCCACGCCGCAATCTCGTCGAAGGAGAAAGGTTTTTGGAAATACCTGCAGCCCAGTTCCCTGATGCCCTCCAGTCCCTTCTCATCGAGAGCGCCCGACATGAGCGCCCTGCTCCCCGCCGGGACCCTGCACCCGTTCCGCGACTGGATGCGCAGCATGTCGATGCCGCTCCTCCTGGGCATGTCCAGGTCGGTAAGGATGATATCGGCGCAGGGATACTGTTCTTTACAGTCGGCATTGTCGTACGCCGGGCAGTTTACCGGTTTCTGGTACGTAAACGCTTCATAGCCCCGCAGCAGGAAATGTTCCTTCAATATGTCCGCAACGTCGAAATTATCGTCGTATATGATCGCTCGGCGTTTTCTCACGGCGGGCTCCTTTTTTTTCATGATGGTTTCCCTCTTCGTTTATTTCGCATCCTCGCTCTGTTCTCCGCTGCCCGGGCGCCGGACCGGGGACGCCCGGTCTTTTTCTACAGCTTCTCCCCTCTCCGTATGGTCCAGAAATCATCGGAGAGGTTCCTGTCCGCCGCATACGCGTAGGGCATGGTAAAGTGCCCTTTCATGCCCCATTTCGGTCCCCAGGAATTGCGCACGATGAACCGCTTTTCCGCATCGTCGTATCCAACGGCCATGACCGCATGGCCGCCGATGGCCCGCTCTTTTCGCTTCGGCATGTTGAGCTTGCCGGTCTTTTCCACCGTTCGCGACTCGAAGCCTTCATAGGCGGTGAACCCGAAGACGAAGGGATATCCTTCGGCCAGGCAGGTCCGCATCTCGTCGAGCGTCAGGATCCGGCGATAGGACGTGATCTGGTGCTCGCCCGCCTCCCTGTACTGGACCGCGCCTGGTTTTTTCGCGAACCTGGAAATTACGTAGGGCCAGCTCGTTTCAACGCAGACGCCCCGCTTTGCCAGGGTCTTGATCCCGTCGCGGAGCATGGCGCCCGAGTCGGACCGGACGGAGTGCTCGAGCACCCGCTCGTTGTAATAGATGAACAGCCTGCTCAGGTCCGCGAAGCGCACCCTGTCGCGTATTTCCAGGAACTCGAGCGCGCCCGCGAGCGCGTTAGCCGTGCAGCTCCCGAGAGTTCCCTGGTCCTCGACCTTCGAGCAGTGCGGCCGGAGATCGACGCGGGGCGGGAGCCCCGGCGGCACCGGCCGCAGTGCGCCGTACAGATAGTCGCGGTGGTCGGGCAGGTCCGGCACCCAGCCGTAATAATTGGGAACCGTGCGGTGTTTTTTTGGTGAAGCGGCTTTCCTCGTTTTTGTCTTCGGCATGGACGCGTCTCCTGAGACCGGATGTTCTTGCGAACGGGCTGATCCGCTTTTCCTGCGGCCTCGTATGATCATTCCGCGGGCTTCTTCATGCCCGGATCTCTATAACTTTTGGGTCTGACGGCGTTGTATCCCAGAGCATGACCATCTTCTCTTCGGCATTCGGGAGGTCGACGGACACCAGAACATATCCCTTGCCCAGGGCCAGCACCTCTCCGACCCTTCCGTATCGTATGGTATTGATAAGAACATCCCTGTCCTGATGCTCCCTGCCCGGCGCAACGACCTTGAAGTACTCCATCGCTCACCTCTGTTTTACGGGAATGATACTATGACTTGTTCGAGAATAAATTAATTGCTCCTAAAGGTCAATCGGGGGATCCCTGATATTCAGCTTCGTTTTTCCTGAGTTACCAAAAGTAGCAACGGCCGGGAAAATCCGCCGATGAACGCGGGAACACATCATTTTTTTTGTGATCGCAGAGCGCGCGTATTGCACAGAGAAAGTACGGCACGAGTTTCACTTGCCGGACGTCGGGCTGGTGATTTAGACGAAAGAACAAAAGGGGAGGCTGGGCTTGTCCGGGTCATTGCCGGGAGGGAGGCAAGAGGGTTGCGGGGTTGAGGCGCTACAAATTGATTTTCATGCCGGACGCGGGGATCGCGGGAGTGATCGTTTGAAGCCGGAGCCTGCCCACTCTCCCGGCGTAGAGTCCTCAGCTTGAAAAATGTGCGATAAAAAAGGCATAACCCGCTGAATTTTAGCGTAATCATGAAGAAAACAGGATATTCATATTGACTTAGAGGCCATTTTGTGCGATAATTACAAATATTCGAAGTCGCGCATCATTCAAGAGGGTCGCAAGATAGCATATTTTTGCGGCCTTTCTTATTTGGAGGAAAACAAATCAATGAGCACCGTGACCTATCGGCAGAACCATCTGGAAAGGCAGGAACAGCTGAAAAAGAAGAAACTGGCTGCGGGCCTGGTTTCAGACCGTTTTCCCGGCATTTCGGAAATCGTGTTTCGCCTGACCTATTACCAGCGCGGCCAGCACCCCGTCCTCATGGTGCGGACGTTGAATTTTCTTCCTACTGATTACGCCTATTTCCACATGGATTGCATGCGGGAAGAGTGCACCAACGGGGGCTTTGACCTGATGCCGGTGGTCACCAGCCTGGTCAAGGACCGTAAAAAAACGGTAAAGGGAAGGTTATGCTGCGACGGAAAAAGTGAGGACCTTGTCGCCGGCCATGCCAGCATTGCCTATGAAGTGAGCGTCCAGAGCGCCAAGCACCTGAAATAAGCGCCGCGCCCGGCGGTCCCTCCTGATCCGGAAATGAAAAGCCCTCCGCTGTCCGCGGAGGGCTTTTTTCATCAGACGCAAACGCGCTATTTTCCGTAGATGTGCACCACGTCCCTGCTCCAGAGGCCCAAACAACAGCTCCACTCTTCAAGATCGGCATAATAGATCGTCTCAATCCCGTGCCTCTTGGCGATATCGCCCAGTCCATTCTTACCCAATCGCACGCTTAAGCCAGAGATTAAAGGATCACTCACTTGAGTGATGGAGCCACGCCCCCTCAGCAGGCTCTCCCTCACGTCCGTTGCATTCTGATTTAAAGTGAGCGGCTCCACGGTATGTAAGAACACTCCGTTATTGAACAAGAGCGCCTGGGTGCAGCCGGCCAGAGCAACAGACAGCGCCAGAATAAAGGCTGTCAGCTTTATTTTCCTCATCGGAAACCCCTTCAGTCGCCGTAGACGACCGTCGTCGTGCGCGTGTAGATGCCGAACATAACCGATTCGAATTCCCGATCCATGTGCGTCAGCACGGTGATCCCGCCGTTTTTCGCCGCAGCGGCGGCGCCCGCATCTCCCCAGGCAACGAGCCATAACACGGAGTACATGGCGGCCTTCCCCTGCTTGTGGCCCAGGTCCGTCTTGTTGAGCTCGATGCTTAAGGGCATGGTAACGTGCGTATATACGCACCCTGTCGCGCCAATGGCGACGAGGACCAGAATCATTATTACAACAACGATCAACCTCATAACTCCCTCCTTGTTCACGTCATGACCTTGTACAGGTTAAGTATAACATAGAATAGTGCCCCCGTGAAACCATCGAAGATCCGAAATAACTCTCAGCATCGTTGAGGACTTGTTGGAACTATGAAGCGACCAGGCTTGTGTTTCGGCAGTATCCTACTAGGAGATTTGACAAAAATCAACGTAAACTTCTGATTTTATCCCAAGAGGCATGCACGTTTCTTTTCGACGTATTTTTTTATCGTCCCAATCCCTTATCCCCCGCCTCCCCGTCCCTCTCTCACGGGCGGACGCGTATCCGCCCCGGCTCCCCTTCACGACCCTCAACGGAGATCTCGGCCGCCGTGAACCGCTGCACGACCCAAATGTTCGTGAGCAGGTGCCGGGTAATGCGGCTGGTCGTGAATTCCGACGTGCTTTCGGCAAGGGCGCAATAGGGAATGATCTGATCAGCCAGATGCGGATCGAGGGCGCCCGTGGTATCGAGGTACTCGAACAAAGCGCGGCAGGCCTCGTCCGCCACGGCTTCGGCCCGCTTGCCGGGCGCGCCGAGCGCGCCGAACCCTGCCGTGATGGCATCGAACTCCGCAAGAAGAAAGACAAACGTTCCCTTGCCGGGCGACGGCGCGGAAACAAGCTCGATGGCCGCGTCCACGCCTCGTTGCCTGAGTGCGCTCAAAGCCCGGTTGCGCTGACGAACGGCGATGTCTTGCGGCAGGTTCGAGACCGCCGATATCCCGCCCACCCCTTTGAGTTTTCCCCGCCCGACAATCGCGTTCAACGAAAAGGCCCTCATCGGACCGATCCGCGCGAAGATCCTGCCGCCTCCGACGGGGTACCAACCCCATTTCTCAATGGAAAGATCCACGGACGCCCCCGCGCGGGCGAGCGCGGTCGAGAACACCTGCCGGAGATAGTGAAAGGAGGGGCTCCAGGGCGCGTGGGTGCCGCCCGATACCGTTACGGTCGAGGGTTGCTCCGAGAAACAGAGAGGAAGCATGATCGTCTGGAGAACGAGGGATGTGCTGCCGGCGCTTCCTGTTTTCTCCGCAATGTCGAAGGAGTAATCGCCGCCCGCAAGAGGGCCGGGCGAGAAGCGAATGGCCGTGGACGACAGCCCGGCCCCCTCAACGCGGGCGCTGCAGATGGCTGCCGCGGCTTTGAGCGCCATGAGGTGCTGCGGCTGCAGTCCCGGCTTCCTGCGCGCCTTGCGGATATTATCGAGCTCGACCGGTCTCCCGAGCGCGCAGGAGAGCGCGAGAGAAGTACGGAGGATCTGCCCCCCTCCTTCTCCGTAGGAGCCGTCTACCTGGATGATTTTTCTGTCAAGAGGCCCGGTCATGACCTTAGAGACCTTGAACGCGTCACACCTTAAACGGTAAGCGATTTTTTAAGTCGGCCCTGAACCATCCCTCATTTTGGTCCTCTCCGCTGATGGGAGAGGAAACAAAACTTGCCCTCGCCCCGCCAGGGAGAGGGCCCGGGTCCGCACCCGCGTTCTCGCAGCCTGCTGTTGCCATATCTCGGCCACTGGTGAGAGCGGGGTGTGAGTGAGGGGGATCAGCGCATGCCCCTCCGGTCCCAGGCCTTCCTCGCTCATCTCTAGTATACCCGATATTGCGAGGAGGCCCGGAAGCAGGTGAAAACGCTTCAAGCCGGCCTGTGCTTCGTGATATAATACTCGTACGATAACCAGGAAAGGAAACCATGCCGAACGAACCGGTCGTCCTCCGATGCGCCTCCTGCAGGACGCTCAACCGCGTGCCCTCTGATAAATTGTCCGCCCATCCGGTCTGCGGGCAATGCAAAACAGCGCTCGATTTCCCCCGCGCGCCGGTCACGGCCACTGCCGCGACGTTCGAGCGGGAGATCTTCGACTGGCCGGAGTATGTGCTCCTCGAATTCTGGGCCAAGTGGTGCGGCTACTGCCGCGTGGCGGAACCCATCGTGAACGACCTCGCGTCCTGGCGGGCCGGGCGCCTGAAGGTGGTCAGGGTCGATGTCGATGCCGAACCCGGCCTGGCCGGCCGCTTTACGGTAAAGGCCACGCCGACCTTCATCATGTTCAGGAACGGTACGCAGATAGCCCGCATGGACGGGGCGCCGAAGGAAAAACTGGAGCTGGTGCAGTGGGTCGACCGGCTCATGAAGTAGCATCTCCTCTTTTCTGGTCATTCCCGGATGGTTTAATCGGGAACCCAGAAGTTCCAAAAGCCCCCGGGTCCTCGATAGAGGCAATCGGGGACGACGATCAATAATGACTGCTGCACAGGTACTTTGAATTCTGGAGTAAGCGCAAACCCCGCAGCTTGCTGCGGGGCTAGCGAGCGAATACGATTATGTTCTTACCTTGAGAATCGGGATTCCCTGCAGCTTGCTGCAGGGAGGTTCAATTGTCTCCCTCCCGCTCCTCCCCCGGGCATTTTCCTGTTGACAAAAGACGGCAATTTTATTATGCTTTCAACCCACCGGACATACTTCAAGGAGGGTCCTTCTACTATGTACATCGATCAACCCCTGCGGCACTTCATGGACAAACTCGCGAGCAAATCGCCTGAACCGGGCGGCGGCAGCGTGGCCGCGCTCACCGGCGCGCTCGGGGCGGCGCTCGTAAGCATGGTTGCGAACCTTACGCTCGGCAAGGAAAAGTACAAGGACGTTCAGCCGCAGGTGGAGGCCTTGCTCAAGGAATCGGAAAAGCTGAGGGCCGAGATGCAGGACCTTGTCCAAAAGGACACCGAGGCATACGGCGCGCTTTCCCTCGTGTACAAGATGCCGAAGAACACCGACGCGGAAAAGGCGGCCCGCACCATGGCAATGCAGGAGGCCCTCAAGAAGGCCTGCCAGGTCCCCTTCGAGATCGGGATGAAGTCGCTCGAGGTCGCGAGGCTTGCCCAACGGGCCGCTGATATCGGCAACGTGGGGGCGGTGAGCGACGCGGGCGTGGCCGTGCTCCTGGCCCAGGCCTGCGCCCAGAGCTCCGCGCTCAACGTCAAGATCAACGTGAACAGCATCAAGGACGAGGCCTTCAACAAGGAAACCTGGGCGCGCATGCGGGACGCGCTGACGCAGGTGGCCGCGCTTGAGAAGGCCGTGATGGAGACGACGTATAAAAAGATGGGATAGAAACAGGGTACAGGGGACAGTAACCAGGGTTCAGCAAGAAGCTTCGAGTTTTTTTTGCTATCAACCTGAACCCTGCCCCTGGACCCCGGACCCTTTAATCCGAAGGAGAACATATGCCGGCGAAATTACTGACAGGAAAAGAAGTTGCTCAGAAGCTGGACCAGGACATCCAGAAGGACGTCCAGGAGCTCAAGGCGAAGGGCGTCAACCCGGCGCTCAGGATCATGATCGTGGGCGGGGCCGAGGACTCCGTCTTTTACGCCAACAGCGCAAAGAAGATGGCGGAGAAGAACGGCATCATCTGCGAGATCGAGCAGCTGCCGGCCGCGACCAGCCAGGACGAATTCGTGAATATCCTGAAGCAGCGGAACGCGGACAAGAACATCCACGGGATCATCGTGATGAGGCCCTTTCCCAAGCAGATCAGCGAGAACGTGGTGAAGCATATCCTCGCGCCGGAAAAGGACGTTGACTGCTTCAACCCGGTGAACGCCGGCAAGATCATGGCCGGCGACATGACGGGTTTCCCGCCGGCCACGCCCCAGGCGGTGATGGAAATACTCCGGTTTTACCAGGTCCCGATGAGCGGGAAAGAAGCCGTGGTCATCGGCCGTTCCATGGTCGTGGGCAAGCCCATGTCCATGCTGCTTCTGGGCGAGAACGCCACGGTGACCGTCTGCCACTCGAAGACCAGGGACCTTCCCGGCGTGTGCCGGCGCGCCGACGTCCTCGTGGCCGCCATCGGCAAGGCGAAGATGATCACCAGTGACTACATCAAGCCGGGGGCCGCGGTCCTGGACGTGGGCATCAACCCCGAGGGCGACAAGTTCGTCGGCGACGTGGACACCGAAGCGGCGAAGGAAACGGCAGGAGCGATCACGCCCGTGCCGGGGGGCGTGGGCACGGTCACGACCCGCGTGCTGTTAAAGCACGTGGTCAAGGCGGCGAAACTGCAAAATGCGTAATGCATGACGCAGGGTACACGTTGCAGGATGCATGATTACGTTACATGAACAGTAAGAAAAACCCGGAAGGCCTGCAGCCCTCCGGGTTTTTCATTTCGTCACAAAATTTTTCTTTATTCCCCCGCAGGCTCTGATTTAGTCCGATGGGCCCGGTCCCAGAGCGCATACAACACGCCAATTACCATCACAGCAGACAAAAAAATCCCCCGGAAGGATTTTCCTCCCGGGGGATCTTCGTTTGTTCATCAGCCTGACCGGGATTCAAACCGGCGCGGCATGGTACTGCAACTTAGAACTTGTAGCTCAGGACACCCTGTACGCCCAGGACCTTGTCGGCATCCAATAATGCGCCGGTCAGAGGATCGTTGACTTGATAGGCATCGCCGGGCTTGAGCCAGCCGAGCTGCCAGTCCCAGGACAGGCTGTCATACATTTGCCAGTTGATGTCCAGATCGACCTCGGTGCCGACCTTACGCGACGTAGCCGCCAGCGCTCCACCCGTCCCAGGAACTGTCGCGCCATTGATCGCAACAGCCTCGGTCGCCAGGAGGTACCACAGGTTGGCGCCGATGGTCAGGCTCTTTGCAGCGGCAAATTTCCCGCCCACGTTGAGCGCCGTGGTGTTGGCAAAGCCGGTGTGTAATTGATCAGTGCTGGCCACCGAACTCGGAATGTTCAGGGCCGCGGTCGGTACCTTGTATTCATACAGGAACGTGTAGTGCTGGTCAGCATCGAGGATGGTCACCATCTGGTTCACATCAAGATTGCCATTGGTGCCGAAATCCGATTTCTGACCCGTGCCGCGTGCGGCAGTGAAGTTGATGGTAACGGGGTCCATGGCCACATTGCCCTGGAGCACGGCCTGGTAGCCCTTGAACTTGGGGTTGTTAGCCGGTATGCCGTCGGCGGTGGTGACGCCCGCAATAAGGTCCGCCTTGCCGAATTGCTTATCGATCTCAGCCTTCAAGTTCACCGGTCCCAATTGACCGTTGAAGTTCAGGCCGAGGTTGTACAGATTGATCTTATTCATGGCATTGCCAAGGCCGGCCGCGTCGAGAAGGAACGGGGCTTTGTCGAGCGCCGCCTTGCGGTCATCCACCCGGGTCAGGTCCATGCCGACCATCATCGTGTCGGACAGTTTGAATACGTCGAGGAACGCATACGCGTCTACGTCGTCGGCCGCGCCCGTGTCGCCCTCGCTGACCTTGATATCGACAAAGGCAGCCGTGTTGGCGCCGGTCACATTGGCGACCACCCACGCATCGGAGCCGTACTTCATGTCGCGGAAGAACCAGGCATTGCCGAGCTGCAGGAGCTGATGGCCCGCGTTCACGTTGACAGGAACGCCCGGAAGGTTAAAGTTGATCCATGCTTCGCGAAGCTTCAGGTAGACCGGTTGGCTGCCGCCGGTCGTGTTGACCTCTGATGTTTGACCGTTCGCCATGGGGGTTTCAAGCCTGCCCCAGCTGTCCCAGTCGTTCTCGATGGATATCCGGCCCTTTACATCGCCGGCCTTGGCATCGATATTGAGGCGCACCCTCTCCTGGGTGTCCCTATCAGTGCCGTTGTTAACAACAGTGCCGTCTGGAAGCGTAAGACCGCTGGGCAGCGCGTCCGGATTCATGAAATCCCTGCTCCGAATGTCGATCGAGCCGCTGACGGCGATGTCCGCGGCAAAAGCCGCAGCGCTGAAACAGCTTATTGCCACAACTACGAGTAACACAACAAACTTCTTCATCGTTTATCCTCCCTTATGTAGTTTTGTCCCGGGTCTCCCCGGAACGTTTTTGACTTCTTCGTGAGATGTGATGTTGATTATGGGACGATGGTGCGTTGTTGCCGTTGCTTCTAGTTGCTGCAGAGATCAAGAGATTGACGCATCCCTCCTTTCATTAACTGAAGCTGAAATCCGCGATGGACCTCACCTGACGCATGAGCGATACCTGTGAGCATGAAACAAAGTGAAGTTCTGGTTTTATGCTTTGCCTGTGTGCCGATGGATGCCGCGGTGCAGTTGTCCGGCAATTCAGGCCAGGCTGTCTTCCGCGAAAAGAGAAAAGAGCGATATGGAGAGCTGATAGTGGGTATCCTCATAGATTTATCTGATCGTGTAAATCTACCACTATTACTTGCCGCTGCCGAACTGCGTGAAAGGAATTGCCACGGAAAAAATAAGAAAAAAAACTTAAGAAACGTTGGCTCGAATATATCAAAGATGTCCAGTCAAGTCAAGGATTTTCTGCACGGGCGTGTCATGACGATAACAGAAGGTTGCGTTTTTTGGAAACTCTTTTCGCTCTCGGGAAAAACAAGTTTATATTCTTAATTTTTATACTTGAAGGCGTCAAGTCATAATACGGTAAAACGCTTTAAGTTGCAAAATCCGTCTTGCATGATAGTACAAACGTTCCACAACCCTCTCCCCAGGGAGAGGATGACAAATGGTTTTTCAGTCATGGCATTCGTGGACCGGATTTATCCATGATGGCGACCAGCTTGCTCCAGTCAAAGGACCGGAGATTCATGATCTGGGAGCGGACAAGCCTGATCGCTTCGGCGAGGGCGTCTTCCCTCTTCAGGCCATAGAACGGCAGCGCCGCGGCAAAAGCGCGGTCCGTATATTCCGCGACAGGCGTGAGCACGTCGTCCCGCCTCGTGTAAAAGGGGTCCTCGCCCGGCGCGCAGGGCGCGGTGAAAACGTTGAATTGCCGGCACCCGATGGGCCGGACGGGATGGATGGAACAGGCCTTGTCGATCAGAAAGGGGCAGGCCTCGGAGGCCGGGCTTCGCGCGAGCCGGTCCCTCAGGACATCCCTGCCCGGACTTGCCATTTTTTCAGAGACATACCAGTAGATGCCGACCAGCTCGTGGGGATAGAGGGGCAGGTCTTTCTGATGCACGCAGCAGTTGCCGCAGCCTTTCGCGCAGGCAAGCTTCTTCCTTCGTTTTTTCCCTTCATCCCGTATCGCGATCGCCACGCCCGTGTCCGCGACAGCGTAGGCCTCGAGGAGCCTCGGAAGCCAGGGCAATCGCGCTTCATCTTCGGGAAAGTGTACGCGCCGCGACAGACTGCCGCTCTTTTTTTGCGGGGATTTTTTCATGATGTTCGATTTTCTAATAACTATTTATGATAGTACCCCGTTGAACTTGACAGGATCGCCCGGATGCTTTCTTTGATAAAAAACCACCATTAACCGTCATTCCCGGGTGTCTTAATCGGGAATCCGGAAACTTTTTTAAAACAGTGGATGTGAATCTAAGACACTGGCTTCCCGATAGAATCATTCGGGAATGACGATTAAAAAATCCTATTAGTTGCGGCCGGAGGACGCGTTATGGCATAAGATGATATTGAACAATAACATAGCGATGGAGAAAAAACAAGAGGCGCTGTCAGCTCATACGGTTTTTTTGAGCATCAGGATCCCCAGCGGCGGCAGGGTGAGGTCGAGCGAATGGCCCCGGCCGTGGATCCCCTCGGACGAGGCATTGACGCCCCCGAGGTTCCCCTGCCCGCTCCCGCCGTACACCTCCGCATCGCTGTTCAGAAGCTCTCTCCAGTACCCTCCGGAAGGGACGCCGGTCCGGTAGTTGTGCCGCGGCACGGGAGTGAAGTTGCACACGACGAGGACCACATCGTTCGCCGACTTTCCCTTTCTGAGGTAGCTGATCACGCTCTGTTCGTGGTCGCTGCAATCCACCCACTCGAACCCCGCGCCGTCGAAATCGAGCTCGTGCAGGGCGGGTTCGCTGCGGTAGAGCCGGTTCAGGTCCCTGACCCATTGCCATACGCCGTAGTGGGACTGAAACCGCAGGAGGTGCCATTCGACGCTCTGCTCATGACTCCACTCCGCCCATTGACCGAGCTCGCTTCCCATGAACAAAAGCTTCTTGCCCGGGTGGGTATACTGATAGCCGAACAGGAGCCGGAGGTTGGCGAGCTTCTGCCGGTGGTTCCCGGGCATCTTCCCGGCAAGGGCGCCTTTGCCGTACACCACCTCATCATGGGACAGCGGAAGCATGAAGTTCTCGAAAAAAGCGTACCAGATGCTGAAGGTGATCTCGTTCTGGTGGTATTTGCGGAAAACCGGGTCCACGGAGAAGAATTTGAGCGTGTCGTGCATCCAGCCCATGTTCCATTTCATGCCGAAGCCGAGCCCGCCCACGTGCGCGGGACGGGAGACCATGGGCCAGGCCGTGCTTTCCTCGGCAATGGTCTGCACGTCGGGGAAGGCCCGGTAGACCTCGCGGTTCAGGCTCCTGAGGAAGTCGATGGCCTCGAGGTTCTCCCTGCCGCCGTAGATGTTCGGGACCCATTCGCCGTCCGTGCGGGCATAGTCGAGATAGAGCATGGACGCCACGCCGTCGATCCGGAGGGCGTCGGCATGGTATTTATCGAGCCAGAACAAGGCGCTGCTGATCAGGAAATTGCGCACCTCGTAGCGGCCGTAGTTGAAGATGTGGCTCGTCCACTCGGGGTGGAACCCCTTGCGGGGGTCCTCGTGTTCGTAGAGATGGGTCCCGTCAAAGTAGACCAGCCCGTGCGCGTCGCCCGGGAAGTGCGACGGCACCCAGTCGAGGATGACGCCGATCCCCGCCTGATGAAGCGCGTTGATCAGATACATGAAATCCTGCGGCGTGCCGTAGCGGCTCGTGGGCGCGAAGAACCCCGTGACCTGGTATCCCCAGGATCCGTAAAAAGGGTGCTCCATCACCGGCATGAACTCGACGTGCGTAAAACCCGAGTCCTTGAGGTACTCGGGAAGATAGACGGCCATCTCCCGGTAGGTGAGCGAGCGGTTGCCTTCTTCCGGAACGCGCCGCCACGAGCCCGGATGCAGTTCGTACACGGAAAAAGGAGCGCTCAAAGAATTCGTCGTTCGGCGGCCCTTCATCCACGGGCCGTCGTCCCACGGATAGTCCAGGTCCCACACCAGAGAGGCCGTTCGGGGCGGCGTCTCCCAGGAGAACGCAAAGGGGTCCCCTTTTTCCGCTTCGTGATTATTGGACCGGGAACGGATGTGATACTTATAGATCGTGCCGTGGCCTATTCCCGGGATGAACCCTTCCCAGATGCCCGATCCGTCGCCCCGGGCTTTCAGTTTATGAGAATCCTTGTTCCAGCCGTTGAAATCGCCTTTCACCGACACTTTCGACGCGTTCGGCGCCCATACCGCGAAGAGCGTTCCCGCCGCTCCGTCGACGGTCATGGCGTGCGATCCGAGCTTTTCGTAGAGTCCGAAGTGGTTCCCCTCTTTGAAGAGATAAATATCGTGGTCCGTCAGGAGACTGATCCCGGATAGTACCGTTTCCTTCTTATTCGTCTGTTTCTTAACCTGCGGCGATGCCATGCGCCCTCCATCCTCATCCTATGAGGATAAAGTATACCATATCGATATTCCGTAATGTGAAATGAAATTAGACTGATGTTCCTGAAAAGATGGTTCGAGGAACGTATGCGAAAAGTATAATCTGAAGCTCAGGCTTGTCAATTGAGGGTGCGGCAGCACTGCTCCCGGTAATGCGAGAAATGAACCTCCCCGCAGCATAATGAAGGTTCGTATAGGCATCCGCGGGGTATCTCGTTATTATAGTTCCCCCTCCCTTGCTGGGAGGGGTGCGGGGAGGGTGAGGTATCGGAAACTCGTCACCCCCACCTAACCTCCCCCGTCTCAGGGGGAGGAATCTGCAAGGTGACCCCGCAGCAAATGAAGGTTCGTATAGGCATCTACGGGGAATTGCAGGTTCATAGAGAGGGGTTTTGGATGGATTTTATTCTGGAGAAGCTCGCAAAAAGCAGTTACAGCGAAGCGCCGGCTCCGTAGAGGAATATTCATTCGGCCGGGCAATGGAGTTCGTTGCGTTGAGAAACGGTGCTGTCGAGGCGAATCCATGCTTATCTTAACCATTTGTTAACGAGTTAAAAATATTTTAATCAGTATGTTTGAATATATTTACCATACGAGGGTTCTCTGCCGTTATTTCTTTACGGGAGTCCGGATAAATTCCAGCAGGTCCGCCATCTCTCCTTTTTTAAATTGAGGCCAGGATACACCTTTCGCTCCTGTTGCCTCCCGCATTTTGATACTGTGATTCCAGATGCTGGCCACGATGTCGGTCGGCGGACTGTTCCGGTATTTGGAGAGATCGATATACATCAGCGTTCCGCGTTTCCCGTCCAGTCCGTGACATTGTGCGCACCCGATATCTGAAAAGAGTTTTTTCCCTCTTGACGCATCCCCGGGCTCATCCGTGTAATGGAGGAAGTAAAGATAGGCGAGGAGATCGTTCATTTCTTTCGCGGTGAAGCTGGGAACCCCGCACTGCGTTGGGGCTATTGTGAACAGGATCATCTCAGGGCTCTTGTTCCACATTCTCGAAGCGATCTGGGTGAGGCTCGTATAAAAGGACTCCGCTCTCTTCCCGAGATCGATGCCATTCTTTGCGCCTTCGCCATGGACGGAATGGCAATTGGCACATCCCTTGGCATTGAAGACAATCCTGCCTTCCTTGGGATTACCGGGTTTTAAGAATAAAGGTTCTTCCGCCCCCTTTGCCTTGGTGTTGATATAAGCCAACACATCCATCATCTCGTTTCCGTTAAAATCGGGCCACTTTTTTCCGCTCCGCAACATGCGTGCCATCATCGGCAGGCTGTGATTCCACATCGCCTGGCTCAGGAAAACCGGTGAAGCGTTCCGGGGAAACTCATCGAGCCCCGGCTCGTTGTCTCTGGTTCTGCCCGACTCAAGATGACAGGAGCTGCAGCCTTTCAGGGAGAAGAGGTATTCACCTGCGGCGGCATTTCCGGCCTTATCAAAGAATCTGAGAAAATAGAGATAGGCGGTGATATCAGTAAATTCCTGGCCGGTCAGCGTGGGTTTGGCGATGCCCTCATGTTCCATGTCCGCGATCATGGAGGGAGTATGGTTCCAGATCTCCCTTGCCAGCTCCAGCTGGGTGCTGTCAAGACCTATAATGCCCAGATCCGGCCCGGTCTTTCCTCCCTCGCCCTGGACGGTATGGCATTTCACGCATCCTTTGCTCACAAACAGCTGGCCCCCTCTGGACGGGTCTTCAGGAAGCATTTGGGCGACCGCGGATGAAGAAGCGAAGAGAAGGACAATGATGATTCCCTTTGATAGTATCGTATTTGTCTTCAAGGTAATTCCTCCTTTGTCGTTTTCGAAAATACCGGTATCGCCTTAGCAGCCATCGGTGTTTATTGGGCTGAGATCACCATCGGCAGGGGTATCCCTGGACTTGTTAAGAAGATATCCAAGCGGAACATCAGCCTTGCAACGCACTATGAGTGCAAAGTATTGGTTGAAAGATGTAGCTTTCAAATGACGCTCTTGCTGTGACTTTCAGTCAACTATATTTAATTTTCCAATGATACATTATAGCACCCTATTACCTAATAATCTAAATGTAATATCGGCGTTTCAAAGGGCTGCAACGATTGAATGATACCGGAAAAACTCTTCACGTTAAGGGTAATGAGCTCAAAATTAAGATTTGGTGATTGGATTATTTTTTGAGCCTCCCGACCGCTTGCTTTGCCGCATCCGCCAGCGTCGGGTCCGGATGCGATACAAACCATTCCACGGCGTTCAATGCCGCCGGATCGCCGATCTGCCCGAGACTGCGGATGGCGCTTTTTCGAACAACGCGTGAAGTTTCGGTATCGAGGGACTGAACAAGCGGAGCGACCGCTTCCCGCGCACGGATCATGCCCAATGCCTTGACCACGCTTTTTCGCACCCGCTCTTCGGGGTCGCGGAGCAGGTCAATAAGGTTCGGCACGGCTTCGCCCGCGCCGATCTCCCCCAAGGCGAAAGCGGCATTGTTCCTGAGCGCCATATTGGGATCCTTGAGGGCCTCGAGGAGGGCTGATATGGCCTTTCTATCCTTCAGCTTTCCCAGCTTAACAGCGGCATTCACCCTGACCAGTCCGATGCCTTTTTTCAGGTCATTCTCTAAATCTTCAAATTTCATCCGGTTTTTCTCCACGGGATACCGCGCTGTATCATTCTGCAGCCAGGCCGGAAAGATATGGCGCGGAATACCCGCCCGTTATTCCTCTTTCAATATCCGCCACAGGCTCGTCCTCGATATGCCGAGCACTTCCGCGGCCTTTGATTTGTTGCCGCCCAGCATGTCCAGGACCCTTTCCGCATACTCTTTGTTCAGTTCCTCGATGGTCTTGACCTGGTCGGGTTCTATGGTCTCGATCTGGAACATCTTGATGGTCTGGGGCAGACTTTCGGGCGTGATGAGCGGGCCCTTTTCGAGGATGATCGCCCGCTCGATGATGTTCTCGAGCTCGCGCACGTTTCCCGGGAAGCTGTAGTGCATCAGCACCTGCATCGCCTCTTTGGCGAAGCCCGTGATCTTTTTATGGGCCTTCGGCAGGTGTTTCTCGAGGAAATAGGCGCAGAGCGGCTGGATGTCGTCCCGGCGGTCCCGGAGCGGGGGAATGGCGATCTCCATGATGTTCAGACGGTAATAGAGGTCCTCGCGGAACCGCCCCTCGCTGATCACCGTCCGGACGTTCTGGTTCGTCGCGGCGATGAACCGTACGTCGACCTTGATCGGCCTGGTCCCCCCCACGCGGTAGAACTCGCCTTCCTCGATCACCTTCAAAAGCTTGGCCTGGAGGTTCGGCGCCATCTCGGCGATCTCGTCCAAAAACAGCGTGCCCGTGTCCGCGATCTCGACGAGGCCCTGTTTGGTCTTGACCGCTCCGGTGAACGACCCTTTCTCGTGGCCGAAGAGCTCGGAGGCCAGAAGCTCCTCGGTCAGGGTGGCGCAGTTGATGGAAAGGAACGGCATGGTCCGGCGCCGGCTCGTGAAGTGGATGATCCTCGCCAAAAGGCTTTTCCCCACGCCCGTCTCGCCGGCCAGAAGCACGTTGCAATCCGTGTCCGTCATCCCTTCTATGATCGAGAGAATATTGCTCATGCTCTCGCTCTTGGCGATGATCGATACCTTCCGGTCGATGCCCGCGTAGGCTTTGAGCGCGATGTTCTCTTTCTTGAGGGCCTTCTGGTCCCGGATCTTCCCGACCTTGAGCAGCAGTTCGTCGAGGTTGAAGGGCTTGGTCACGTAATCATAAGCCCCCTTTTTCATGGCGTCGACGACGGAGCCGATGCTGCCGAAACCGGTGATAATGATCACCTCGGATTCGAGCTGCCGCTCCTTTATCTTTTCGAGAAGGTCTATCCCGGTGAGTCCCGGCATCTTGATGTCGGTGATCAGGAGGTCGAAATGGTCGTCTTCTATCTTCCGGAGCGCGTCCTCGCCGTTCTGCGTGCCGACGGCAAGATAGCCTTCCTTCTGGAGAGAGTTGACAAGGTGCTTCAGGGTGATGTCTTCGTCTTCCGCGATAAGGATCTTAAATGCCATTTTTTTCTCCAGAGCACAACAATGCCGAGTTCTCGCTTTTCATTTTTTACTTCCTGCTTTTTCCTTCCTACTTCTTACTTGTATCATCGCCCGGCAGCGTTATCGTGAACGTCGTCCCTTTTCCCTCTTCGCTTTCGACCGCTATGTCGCCGCCGTGCTTCTTGACGATATTATACACGATGGCAAGACCGAGGCCGGTGCCTTTGTCCTTTGTCGTGAAAAAAGGTTCGTAGATTTTTTCAATGGCTTCCGGAGGGATTCCCCTGCCGGTGTCCGAGATTTTGATGATTGCCGACCCCTCGTTCCTTTTCACGCTCACGCTGAGACTGCCGCGGCCCTCCATCGCGTCCACGGCGTTCGCAAACAGGTTGTTGAAAACCTGCTCCAGCTGCCCCTCATCGGCGGAGATGACGATCTGCCGGGGCTCGGCGTCGAACGAGAACCGTATGTTATCGATGTTCCTCGCGCCTCCGAGGCGCCGGTACGCGCCGGAAATCAGCCCCTCCAGCTCAACCCGGGAGAACCGTGGCTCCCGGCCGCGCGCGAATTCCAGGAGGTCTCCCACGATCTGTTTTACCCGCTCGGTCTGGCCCACGATGTCGCCCACCGCTTCCTTGACTTCGCGGGAACAGCCTTCGCCCGCCTCTTTGGCGAGGATCTGCGCCGAAAGGTAGATGTTGTTCAGCGGGTTGTTCAGCTCATGCGCCACGCCCGACGCCAGCGTGCCGATGGCCGCAAGCTTCCTGGCCTGCATCAGCTCCCGGTTCTTGCGGCCGAGCTCCGCTTCCCGCAGAGCAAGCTGGTCCTCCATGTCGTTGAACTTGTCGATCAGCACGCCTACCTCGTCAGGGGCATTCCCTTTCGAGAGGGGAAGGGACAGACGGGGATAGAAGCCCCTGCCGGTCTTTTCCACGACGTTGATCAGGAGCATCAGCCGCCTCACCACGTTCGTGGTAATGAAGAACAGCAGGCCGATGCCTACGACGAAGAACAACGGGATGAAAATGAGGATGGCGACCTGCGAGACGCGGATCACCGTCTCCGCCTTTTCACGGGCTACCTTGTCAAGGTCCTTGGACGTGGCGACGATGTCTTCACCGGTCTTTCTGAGCGCGATGATGTCCGCATCGAGCCCCCTGAGCCCGGTGATCAAGACGTGCCGGCGGGGCAGGAGGAACACCTTTTCGAGAAACTCGGCTGACTGGGAAGTCCGCTCGAGAAAGGTAGCTTCCACCAGAGAAAAGAATTTCTCGCTTTTTCCGTATGATGCTTTTGTCCTCTCGAAAAGGCCGGTCAGGCGCCGTGCCGACGATTCGATGCTCGTAAAAAGCCGCTCATACTCGGCAATGCTGCCGCGCAGCGCCAGTTTGTCCGTTTTATCGATGTCCGGGTTTTTCGCCAGCAGGTCCTTGAGCTCGCCGAGATAAGCATGGACCGCCGCCGACTCCTCGTCCGCCTTCTGCGGGCTGTAGAGAAAATAATTCTTCTCGTGCCTCCGGAGCTGAAGCGACTTGCGGTTGATCGTGTCGGTCGTCTCCAGATAACGCACCTCTTTTTTGAGCTCGACAAAATTGATGTATTCGAACGCAGCGAGGATGGCGATGATAAAGGCGCTGATGAAGAAACTGAGTGCTATTTTTTTCTTAAGGGACATGATTTATTTAGTTCGGCGTGTTTAGTTCGTAGTTCGGAGTCAGAAGAAAAGAGCAGTATCCTGCACACCACTATCACACAGTCCTCTTCTACTCCGAACTCCCAACTCCGAACTTGATGCTACCGCTCCTTCTGCATCCCCCACTTCTTCCGTTTCTCCCAGAGGGACTTGCGGGTGATGCCGAGCATGTCGGCAAGCTGCTGTTCGTTATACTCGCCCTGGTATTTTTGTATGAACGCCTTGGTATAGTCCTCGATCGAGAGTTTTTTCCCGAAGACCTGGTGCTGAAACGAAGCCTCCGCCCGCATGCCGAGGGGCAGGTGCTCCGGCCCGATCAGGTCTCCGTCGGAGATGAGAATGGCCCGCTCGATCACGTTCTGGAGCTCGCGCACGTTCCCCGCCCACTCGTAGCCGATCATGATGTCCATGGCCCCGGGCGAAATGTCCTTGATCTTTCTCCCCATCTCCTGCGAGTACTTTTCCAGATAGTAGCGCACGAGCGATTGGATGTCCTCTTTTCGCTCCCGGAGCGGCGGTATCAGGAGCGATATCACGTTGATACGGTAATAGAGGTCCTCCCGGAACATCGCCAGCTTCACCGCCGTCCGGAGGTCCTTGTTCGTCGCGGTGATGAACCGGATGTCCACCTTGTTGCCCTTGGTGCTTCCCACGGGCCGTATCACCTGGTCCTCGATGACCCGCAGCAGCTTTGCCTGGAGCGCAAGGCTCATGTCGCCGATCTCGTCGAGAAACACCGTGCCGCCCTCGGCCTCCTCGAGGATGCCTTTTTTGGACGCCACCGCGCCCGTAAAGGCGCCGCGCACGTGGCCGAAGAGTTCCGTTTCGAGCAGGTTCTCGGGGATCGCCGAGCAGTTGATCGGCACGAAAGGTCATGTCCCGGCGGGAGCTGTTGTGGTGGATGACCCGGGCGAACAGCTCCTTGCCCGTCCCCGTCTCGCCGAGGAGAAGCACATTGCTCTTGGTGTCCGTGATCTTGCGCACTTCGTCGAGGATGGCCTTGAGCGCCGGGCTTTCGCCGATGATGGCGCTGAAATCGCAGTCCTTCCCGATCTCCCGCTTGAGGAGCACGTTCTCGGTCTGAAGGCTCTTCTGACGGAGCGCGTTCCGAACGATCTGCTTGATCTCTTCATGGATGATCGGCTTCATGATGTAATCGTACGCCCCGGCCCGGAGCGCCTTCACCGACGTGTCGAGCGACGCGTAGGCCGTGACCACGATGAAAATCTGGTCCGGCATCTGCTCCCGCACCCGGGTGAGCATCTCGATCCCGTCCATCCCCGGCAGGATGATGTCCGAAATGATCACGTCGTAGACGTTGGTCTCGAGCAGGGCGAGTCCCCTCTCGGCGGACTCCGCGGCGTCCACTGCGTAGCCTTCCTTTGTGAAGATCCGCTTGATGGACTCCCGCAGCGTTTCTTCGTCTTCGACGATCAGGATACTTTTCGACATCACAACCTCATGGGGAAAATAAATAATTGTTCAAACTGTTTAAACCGTACAAGCCGTTCAAGCAGTTTAACCGTTTAAACTGCCGCAACTGCTTGAACGGCTTGAACTGCTGCTCTCTTCACGCCGCCACCGGTATCCTGATGGTGAACCGCGTGCCTTTGTTCTTTTCGGAATCGATCTCGATCGTCCCGCCGTGGTCCTTGATGATGCTGTAGCAGATGGAGAGACCGAGGCCCGTGCCCTTCGTCGGCCCTTTGGTGCTGAAGAAGGGATCGAAGACCTTGTCCTTCACCTCGGCGTCGATGCCGCCGCCGGTGTCGGCAAAGCGCATTTCCACGTGCCCGTCGGACCGTTTCACCGAGATGTCGAGACGGCCGCCGTCCGGCATGGCGTCCCGGGCGTTCAGGATGAGGTTCAGGAACACCTGCTGGATCTGGTCAGGGTCGATGGTGAGCGGAGGCGTATCGCGCACGTCGGCGCGGATCTCGATCTTCTTGAAGTTCTTGTCATAGCGCACCAGGCTGAGCGTGTTCTCGAGAATTTCCCGCAGGCTCGTCGGCACCTTCTGGTGCGGGTAGAGCCGGGCGAAATCGCCGAGGTTCCGCACGATCCGCGCGATCCGGTGCACGTGCTGGTTGATCGTGGCGAGCGATTCTTTGGTAAAGGACGTCAGCTCCTCGCCCTGCAGTTCCTGCACCAGGGAGGAGATCGAGGCCAGCGGGTTGCCGATCTCGTGGGCAACGCCCGCGGCAAGCCTGCCCACGCTCGCGTGCTTGGTGGCGCGGAAGAGCTCCTCTTCGATCTTCTTCTTTTCGGTGATGTCCTCGAGCACGAGCACATACCCTTTCTGGGCGCCCGTGAGCCTGCTCAGATGGCCCTTCAGGATGATCTGCGGTTCGAAGTTGCGCTTACAGGTGATCTCTCCTTCGCGGACGTCCGGCGTAAAGAGGCGCGGCTCGAGGCAGGTAAGGAGGTCCGCCGCCACGCTGTTCAAGGCGTCGGACTTCTCGACGCCGGTGATCAGCTCCATGCCGCTGTTCCAGTACTTCACCCGCAGCGACTCGTCCAGGGTGGCCACGCCGAGCGGGAGGCTCTCGATGATGTTCTCGCTGAATTCCTTGAGCATGGCGAGCTGCCGGTTCGCCTCGGCGAGCTCCTGGCGCGAGAGCCTCAGGCTCCGTGATATCTGCCGGACGGAATCCGAGACGCGCAGCGCCTCGTCGTGCGTGAGGACCGCCCGCTCCTGGAACACGAGCGTGCTGATGGAAGGGCCGAGCACGCCCGAGAGGATGCCCTCCGCCTCCTGCCTGAGCTTCAGGAGCCATTCGCCGGAGATCGAGGCGCGTTCCAGCCCGTACTTTTTAAGAAAGCTTTCGATCGCCTCGCCCGCCTCGATGCGGCCGACGTACTGACCGAGGATGTCCTCGATCTCGGCGATGCTTGACGGCCGGTGGGACGGCGAAAAATGGAGCGGCGAATAGGAATCGACGAAGATGATGGCCTGGCGAGTCTCCGCGTCGGACTGCCGGGTAAAGAGAGACACGCCCACGTAGAAACCGACGTTCAGGAACATCCCCCAGAACAGGGAATGGCTCCAGCGGTCGAGCCCATGGAGGCCGAAAAGCGCCGTGGGGTTGAGGAGCCGTGAGTTGAATACCGATTCCATGACCCCGCCCGGCACGATGATCCCGGCGCGCATAAGCGCCGGGATCAGCAGGGTGTAGATCCAGACGCTGAACCCCGCGATGATGCCCGCGACGGCCCCCTTCCTGTTCCCGCCCTTCCAGTAGAGGCCCAGGAGGATGGACGGCGCAAAGATGGTGACCGCCTCGAAGGACTTGAGCCCGATATCGACGAGGCTGTAAAAGTCGCCGATGTACACGGCAAAGGAATATCCGAGAAACACGCACCCGAGGATGACCAGCCGCTTGATGTTCAGGATCACGGCGTGAAAATTCCTGATCGCGGAGAGGTCCCAGAGCGTCGGCACCACGAAGCTGTTCATGACCATGGTGGAGAGGGCGATGGACTCCACGATGATCATGGCCGTGGCGGCGGAAAACCCGCCGATGAATACGATGAGCGCCAGGAGCGGATGGCCGTAGTGCATCGGGATGCTGAGCACGAAGTAGTCCGCCGTCGACGGGATGTCCTTGAGGAGGAGCCCCCCGTAGGCGATGGGGAGCACGAAGATGTTGATCAGAAAGAGGTAGAGCGGGAAGAGCCACATGGCTTTTTTAATATGGTCCGCGGAAGTGTTCTCCACCACGGCCACGTGGAATTGCCGCGGCAGGAACAGGATGGCCATCATCGACAGGAACGTGAGCGACGTCCATTCGAGAAAGCTGACGCGGGATCCCTCTCCGATCTTCATGAGAGAGGCGTAGGGGCCGCTCGCTATCCTGCCGAAGATATCGCCGAACCCGTTAAAGAGCCCGTAGGTGACGAAAACGCCGACCGCGAGGAAGGCCACCAGCTTGATGGCGGACTCGAAAGCCACGGCAAAGACCAGGCCCCCGTGCCGCTCGGAGGCATCGAGCCGGCGCGCGCCGAAGATGACGGCGAAAACGCCGAGCAGGGCGGAGATGAACCAGCCCGCGAAGTGGCTTCCCTCGGGCCTGCCCGAAAGCAGGGAAAATGCGGTCATGATGGCCTTGAGCTGAAGTCCGAGATAAGGGGTGATGCCGACCACCGCCACGAAGGTGACAAGGGCCGAGAGCGAAAGCGACTTCCCGTACCGTGACGCGATGAAATCAGAGATGGTGGTGATCCGGTTCTCTTTGGAAATATAGACGATCTTCCGGAGGACGATCCACCAGAGCGCCGCCATGAGCGTGGGCCCCACATAGATCGTAAGGAAGCTCAGGCCCGCGTTCGCCGCTTTGCCCACGCTGCCGTAGAACGTCCAGGAGGTGCAGTACACGGCGAGCGAGAGCGAATAGATATAGGGGTTCGATACGAGACTCTTCCCCTGCCGTTCCTTGCGCTCCGCGAAATAGGCCGCGAAGAACAGGAGGAGAAGATAGGAAAGTATGACCGTCAGCAGTATCCAGGGAGAAAACACTCAGCCTCCGCCGTCTTCCCGTTCGGAAAAGATCGAAATGATGAAGATGCAGACGATAAAGAGGAACCAGATGACGAACAGCGAAGAGACCAGGCTGTTTTCAAAAATGCTCATGATCGGCCAACTGAAAAAAAGAACTCCGAGGACGAATAAAAATATCCAGACATCCCTCCTCATAGGTATCCCCCCGTCGCCGGACCTTCTTCGTCAGCACGCCTGTCCGCCGCTGCGCAATCTGCTCCGCAGCGTCGCGGCCCGGCTTGGTCGACCACCGCAGGTCATCATCTTAGCACAATTTATAATCGAATTCCATACGAGAAAACGGGAGGGCGCGGCAATGGTCCGAGCATGGAAAAGTATCTGCTATACTTGAAAAGTCGGCCGCTTTTCGAATTCCCGAACAGAAAACTTTAGTATCAGTTTTTGCTGTTGTGGGCCATGATGTCCCGAACTTTTGGCCGCGTGAGCCGCGTTCCCTGGCGTCCGCGCGATGAGCTCTAAGCGCAGTGATGTCCGGTATTTTGCAAATCATCCATCAAAAGGAGGAGAGAATGAACAGCAAAAAGATTCTCGGTATTATGTTCCTGTTGTTATCGGTTCTTGCATTTCCGGCCTCCCCCGCCGTCATTGCCGCCGCGCGGCCGGGGACTTCCTATGACCAGGCGCCCCGCTTCAAACAGGGTCATTTAAAAAAGGTCACGGCCAAAGACGGCAAAGGGAGGACCGTGACGCTCTACGACCCGAAAGACCCCTATGCCGTTTTCATCAATTACGAGCTGGGGATGCACTGCGTGGGGTTTGATATTTCCTACTGCTGCGTGATCCCCCCTTATAACAGCATTCAGGCGCAGGCAATCGAGACCGGAGAACGGGGCCGGCTGCCGCGCCTGCTCTCACCCGACGACGGCATCAAGCTAGCCTACTCGGTCAAGGACAACAGCTACAGCGAAGGGAACAAAATGCGCTACTGGCAGGTGAGCAAGGACGTCTATGGCACGGGAAGGAGCGACGACCCCGGCGACAACATGGCGAATTACGTCTGGACCCACCTCTTCATCTACAAGGACCTCGAAGGCACGGTCCCGCCGGGCGCGACCGAGGCACAGCGGCTCTTTGTGGGGAAGCAGATCCAGGTGCCCATCGATTCCGGGCCGACGGGGAAAAATCTCTCCGGCGGCGACCTGGCCTACGCGGGAAGCTCGGGGAGCAACAAGGTCTTCACCGACTCTCTCATCCCCGAGGTCAAGAACATCCAACTGACGCTGACCGCGTCGTACCTGTGGGATGCGCTTGGACTGCCCTTGACCGCGTTCAACGACAGCAGGAGGAAAGGGACCATCCGCACCGTATCAGACCTCGATTTCCAGCCCTATCAGTATTCCACGGTCCGGTTGCAGGACAAAGAGGGGAAGCCGATCATGGCCAAAGGGAAACCGGTCGAGTTTTTCGGCACAAACCCCGTCGACATCCCGAACTGCTATGTGTGTCACTCGGCAGAAGGGAAGGCGGCGAAATTGTCACGGGAGGAAGGGTTATCGCTTTTTGACAAGGAATACGCCTACTGGAAGAAGAACTATCCCGATATGTCGGAATTCATGGCGCGATCGTCGGCAGCGACCATCAACGTTCTCGAATTGCATGACCGGCACTACGGCACCGGCTTTCTCAAGGATTACCGGTCCGATGCGTCCACGAACCGTCTCGGAAGCGTAGGCCCGGTGAACTGCGCGGATTGCCACGGCGACAACGTTTCCGGCAACCTGCAGTCCCCGCGTCCGACGGCAACGGGGTATAAAGCGGTAAAAGCCAAGTCCCTGTCCGCTGCGATCCATGGAGCGCACGCAGGATTTATCCCCATGCCCGACAAGGCGGGAAGGACGCAGAGCTGCCAGGCATGCCATCCGACGCATTGGCAGCCGGAGAAAATGAACAACCTGCCGGCAAACCCCTATGTCATCGTCGATAAGGAAGGGAACCCGCGTTTTTCGAACGCCGACGTGCGAACAGCGGGCGGCGGGTGCTACCTGCGCCGCGATGCCCACACCAACCCGAACGTGAAACCGCCCTTCTTCCTGAACGACATCGGGAAATGGTATCTCCGTGACGTAAGCATGAAAGACGAAACGGGAAATCCGGTCAGGGAGATGAGAGGACTCTACTGCACCAATTGCCACAATCAACTTGCGCGAGAGCTGTATAATAACGATGATCTGCAGAACGCGGCCACCCAGGAAGGGGCATCCCTCAGGAACAAATCCCTTGCTGAGGTGGTCAGGGCTGTGGCAAACAGTGACGAGAAAAAGTTCAGACAATACTACGCCGATCCTGTGGTGGGTGCGGAGGGGGAACCCCTGTACGCCTATTACGGAAAACATACCGGTGCAACGCTCGTGAAGGCTTCAAAGGACAGCGCGGGCAAGCTGAAGCTCCTTGCCTGGAACGCGAAGGAAGGCGATGCCGTGCCTTATGACGGGGCCTCTGCAGGCCAGGATTGGTGGCTCGCCGCAGGGGAACCGCACTGCGCCGACTGCCATCTCGCGCCTTTCGTAGAGAGCGAAGGAGGGGCTTATTTCCCCATCGACCAGCCGAACAAGTATTCACTATACCGTTACTCGAAGGCGCACGGGAACATTGCCTGCCAGTCGTGCCATGAATCTATCCACGGGCTTTATCCGGTGCGGTATGAAGGACAGGGCGGCACCGTGGACATTACGTCGCACGAGCAGGCGCTCCAGTTCAGCCCTGATGGAAAGTATGCCGGGCCGGTGACCTGCGGGGCCTGCCACCGGGTGAACGGCAAAGGCGTGCCGGTCCAGCTTGAGGGCACGGAGTATTATAACGACTACTGGGCCTCGGTTGCGCTGCTCCACTTCATGAGATCAGGAGACGAAAAGCTGCCGGTCGGAAAGCTCATGGAAAAGTTCCCCTACACAAAGTCCAAAAAGATCGTTGCGGATGGATGGAAATAGGCAGACAGCCGCAGCATTGAAAAGCCCCTCGCCCGAGGGGCTTTTTTTATTGCTTATGTCTTGATTTTACGGGCTGTTGCCCAAATGATATTGAGAAAGCCACTCAGTAATGCTATATTGCTGCGACGTCAATCACGACATCAGGAGCCAATAGCCATGATGGGATTGCAGCAACCGCCTCAAAGCAGCTTGTTCTATATCGGCATCAATATAGAAAAACGGGTTCGTGAGAACCATCCTTTGAGAAAAGTCAATACGCTGATCGATTTCAACTTCGCCTATGACGAAGTCAAGGACTTGTACGGCAACAACGGCAACGTTTCAGTGCCACCACCAATTATCCTGAAACTGATGCTACTCCTGATCTTTTATAATGTCCGCTCGGAGCGGGAGCTGATGGACACCCTGCCAGAGCGTATGGATTGGCTCTGGTTTCTCGGGTATGACCTTGATTCTGAAATTCCCAACCATAGCGTGCTATCCAAGGCCCGCAAAAAATGGGGCCTCGATGTTTTTCAAAGGTTCTTCGAACGTATTGTTCTGCAGTGCGCGGAAGCCGGTCTTATTGACGGCCGCAAGATCTTCGTCGACTCCAGTCTGGTGGATGCAAATGCCTCCAACAGTTCGGTTCTCGATACCCGGAACCTGAAACATCAGTTGCACAAAAATTATAAAAAGCTGGAAGCCCGCTTGGAAGAACGCACCGAAAGCACTGATCCTTCCAGGACCTACGAAAAAAAGAACAACCGCTATATCTCCACCACCGACCCGGACGCGGCCCTGGTGAACCGGGGGAAATCCAAACTTTCCTACCAAGTGCATCGGGCCGTTGACGGTAAAAAAGAAATCATCACTGCAACCGACGTAGCGCCCGGCGATGTGAACGAAGCCCATCTGATGCTTTCGCTGCTTGAGCAACACCACGCAACAACGGAAGTCGAGGCCGAAACGGTTGTTGCGGACAGTAAGTACGGAACGATCGACAACTTCCTTGCCTGCCATGACAAGGGCATAAAGGCGCATATCCCGGATTTACGAGACGTGGCGATCAATCGCATAGCGAAAACCGACATCTTTATGGAAGATAGATTTTCCTATGATCCTGCCACCGACTCCTATATGTGCCCGGCAGGAACTCAGCTCAAGCCGAAGTCGCTGCATATAGCCAGACAAAGCCGGGATTACGCAGCGCCCAGGAAAGTCTGCGCAGCGTGCCAGCTTAGAGAGCAATGCACGAAAAACAAGTCCGGCCGAACGATCAAGCGTCATCTCCGGCAGAATGTTCTGGAGCGCATGCGTGCAATCAGTCGATCAGCCAATGCACGGTACGACATCAAAACCAGACAACACCTGATGGAGCGATCCTTTGCCAGGGGCACCCGATACGGCTTCGATCAAGCACGCTGGCGAGGCCTTTGGCGAATGCGGGTCCAGGAATATATGACCTGTGCCATCCAGAACATGCAAGTGCTAATAGCGCATGCTTCCAAGCCGAAGAAAGCAGCTGCGGTACGGCTGCTCGTTGTTCAAAGAACAGTGGCAAAGGCTTTCGGATCGCTCATTTTGCATGTTCCCTTGAGACAGAACCGATATTGCCCGTCATTAGCTTAGACCTCTTTACGCATCAAGGCGCTTGATCGTTCGCGGGAAGTCCTTTGGGCAACAGCCCGACAGGACGCGACCCTGGTGATCTCTCAATGCATCAATTTCCCACCGTCTCCCTGTGGGGCGCCCGGAACAAGCGGACGATCAGGGGACGGCAATCATCGCGCCAAGAACTATCCACATCGTCGTATTCGGATCGCGAAAATACCTGTTCAGGCGCAGGGTCGTGACTGCAATGACGGCGTAATACAGCATATCGCCCGAGATCGCGAAGACCCAGCCCATCAGGAACCCATGGCCCACGGCCATCGCCGAGGCCCGCCCGGTCATCGGGTCCGCGCCAAAGGAGATCAGAACGAGCGTCATGGGGCCCGCGCCTGTGCCGCTTACATGGGACGCGCTGTTGGCCAGTGCAGCCTTCATCCTTGCGCTGATACGGGCGAGAAACGGGACTTTTCCGCCTAACCATGCGAGAAGTTGAAGGACCGGCTCGAATGCGAGGGCCAGCATCATATCGGAAACCAGATAGAGCCCTGCGGTCACGGGCCAGGCCAGACCCTTGGACTGGGCAAGCAATACCCCGGCCGGTATGCCGCCCCCGACGGGGATAAGGAAGAGCATCAACACGGAAAACATGATGGATACTAACAAAAGCGGCGGCTAAAGGCAAGCGGCGGGGCGGACTTCGTATGGTACTCCCAAAGTTCTGATGGCAAAATACAAGACGTGAACCTATAGATTCTGCAGGCCGACCAGTCATCACGCTTAATTC
Organism: Nitrospirota bacterium; assembly: GCA_963790205.1. GTDB lineage: Bacteria > Nitrospirota > UBA9217 > UBA9217 > UBA9217 > CAWBNQ01. The sequence continues at coordinate 1,627 of CAWBNQ010000006.1, read as the reverse complement.
GCTATGCGGGCCGGGATGTCAACAGTAAACGGGCTGTTGCCCAAATGATATTGAGAAAGCCACTCAGTAATGCTATATTGCTGCGACGTCAATCACGACATCAGGAGCCAATAGCCATGATGGGATTGCAGCAACCGCCTCAAAGCAGCTTGTTCTATATCGGCATCAATATAGAAAAACGGGTTCGTGAGAACCATCCTTTGAGAAAAGTCAATACGCTGATCGATTTCAACTTCGCCTATGACGAAGTCAAGGACTTGTACGGCAACAACGGCAACGTTTCAGTGCCACCACCAATTATCCTGAAACTGATGCTACTCCTGATCTTTTATAATGTCCGCTCGGAGCGGGAGCTGATGGACACCCTGCCAGAGCGTATGGATTGGCTCTGGTTTCTCGGGTATGACCTTGATTCTGAAATTCCCAACCATAGCGTGCTATCCAAGGCCCGCAAAAAATGGGGCCTCAATGTTTTTCAAAGGTTCTTCGAACGTATTGTTCTGCAGTGCGCGGAAGCCGGTCTTATTGACGGCCGCAAGATCTTCGTCGACTCCAGTCTGGTGGATGCAAATGCCTCCAACAGTTCGGTTCTCAATACCCGGAACCTGAAACATCAGTTGCACAAAAATTATAAAAAGCTGGAAGCCCGCTCGGAAGAACGCACCACAAGACGCTACTCCTTCCAGGACCTACGAAAAAAAGAACAACCGCCACATCCTCCACCACCGACCCGGACGTGGCCCTCGTGAACCGGGGGGAATCCAAACTTTCCTACCAAGTGCATCGGGCCGTTGACGGTAAAAAAGAAATCATCACTGCAACCGACGTAGCGCCCGGCGACGTGAACGAAGCCCATCTGATCCTTCCGCTGCTCGAGCAACACCACGCAACAACGGAAGTCGAGGCCGAAACGGTTGTTGCGGACAGTAAGTACGGAACGATCGACAACTTCCTTGCCTGCCATGACAGGGCATAAAGGCGCATATCCCGGATTTACGAGACGTGGCGATCAATCAAATAGCGAAAACCGACATCTTTATGGAAGATAGATTTTCCTATGGACCCGTGCCACCGACTCCTATATGTGCCCGGCAGGAACTCAGCTCAAGCCGAAGTCGCTGCATATAGCGAGACAAAGCCGGGACTACGCAGCGCCCAGGAAAGTCTGCGCAGCGTGCCAGCTAGAGAGCAATGCACCAAACACAAGTCCGGCCGAACGATCAAGCGTCATCTCCGGAAGAATGTTCTGGAGCGCATGCGTGCAATCAGTCGATCAGCCAATGCACGGTACGCATCAAAACCAGAGCAACACCTGATGGGCGACCCCTTTGCCAGGGGCACCCGATACGGCTTCGATCAAGCACGCTGGCGAGGCCTTTGGCGAATGCGGGTCCAGGAATATATGACCTGTGCCATCGAGAACATGCAAGTGCTAATAGCGCATGCTTCCAAGCCGAAAAAAGCAGCTGCGGTACGGCTGCTCGTCGTTCAAAGAACAGTGGCAAAGGCTTTGGATCGCTCATTTGGCATGTTCCCTTGAACAGAACCGATCGCCCGTCATTAGCTTAGACCTCTTTACGCATCAAGGTGAGTGATTGTTCGCGGGAAGTCCTTTGGGCAACAGCCC
>CAWBNQ010000005.1:0-535367 GCA_963790205.1 Nitrospirota bacterium | reverse complement strand
GCTTTATCTCGATAGGCTGCGGCACGGAGGTCAGATCGCCGATCAGATCTTCCATGAGCTGGGCCAGTTCGATCTTTATTCCGGGCACTTCATGCTCGACTTTGCTCCGGATCTCGTCCATGACTTCATCGATGGGACGCCGCGGCAACGGCTTCAGGCGGATGAAGAAATCTCCCTGGTTTGCTTCCGTCAAGCCGCCGCCGAGCTGCGTGCCGGTGCGGCGGGAATAGGTAAGGACCTCAGGGGTCGCCTTGATGATTCCTTCCACCTGGCGCAGCAGACGGTCGGTTTCGGTGAGGGCGGTGCCGGGGGGAGTGAAATAGTCGAGAATGAAACCGCCTTCGTCCATCGACGGCATGAACCCTGAACCGACCTGCCGGTAACCGATGTACCCCGCCACCAGAAGCGGGACAATCCCCGCCAGGATCAAGACGGGCCTGCGCAGCACACGCCTCAGGATCCACTCGTATGCCCGATGAGAACGGTCTCTGAAGGGACCGCCCTCGTTCTCTTCCGCCTCTTTTTCCCCCAGCAGATGATCGGCGAGAATAGGGATAGCGAGCCAGGTAATGAGAAACGAGATGATCAGCGATGCCGCCATGGTGAGCGAGAGAGCCCTGAAGAAGGCTCCCGTGACCCCGCTCAGGAACGCCAGCGGAAGGAAGATGATAATAGTGGCCGACGAGGAACCCGCAAGCGGCCGGGCGAACTCGCGCGCGGCCGCCATGACGCGGCCCTCATGATGTCCCTTGCTGCCCCGCAGGCGGCGCATGATGTGCTCGACCATCACGATGACGTCGTCGATGATCAGGCCGATGGCGGCCGCCATGCCGCCCAGCGTCATGATGTTGAAACTCATTTTGAACGCATACAGCAGGACGATAGTGGCCGCCAAGACCGTCGGAACGACGACGATCGCGATAAGCGTGATCTTCAGGTTGCGCAGGAACAGGAGCAACACCACGGCGCCGAGGGCCACCCCGATGAGGATCGCGTCGCGTACGCTGGCAGCGGAGGCAATGATCAGTTCACTCTGGTCATACCAGTTGCTGATCCGGACCCCTTCAGGCAGCCGGGGCTGATAGGCGGCAAGCTTTGCCTTGATGTCCCGGGCGATCTGGACGGTATTGCCGCCGGGCTGCTGATATACCTGGACCAGTACTGCATCATGCCCGTCCGCGGTCACGCGCAGCCACTGGGGCACGATATCGCGCTGTACGGTTGCAACCTCCTCCAGGCGGACTATTCCGTTCGGCCCCGTACGCAATACGGTCCGACGGATCTGGTCAAGGCCGGAAAGCCGCGTGTCGGACATGACCAGATACAGCTTATAATGGTCTTCCATGCGTCCCACCGCGGTGATCACGTTGGCCGCAGAGAGCGTCTGCGCCACATCGTTTAACGTCAGCCCATAGGCCTGCAGCCGCGCCGGATCTACCGTGACGCGATACTCCTCCAGATCACCTCCGATAACCTGCACCCGTGAAGTGCCGTTGACGCTGGACAAAAGGGGAACCAGTTTGAATTGTGCGATGTCGCGAAGTTGCACCAGGGAAAGAACATCGGAGGTCAGGCTGTACGCCAGGACCGGAAACACCGTCGGGTCCATGCGCTTGACCCGAAAAACGGCGCCCTGCGGCAATTCAGGCAAAACGCGGGTCACCGCCGACTCCACCTGGAGCTGGGAAGAAACCATGTCCGCGCCCCAATCGAAATCGACTGAGATATCGGCGCTCCCGCGGCTGCTGGTAGAGCGCACCGAGATGACGCCGGGCACCGAACGGACGGCTTGTTCGACCGGCCGCGTCACTTGCAGTTCCATCAGCTCCGCGGCGCGGTCTCCGGCGTCCAGCGAAACCACGACCCGGGGAAAATCGACATTCGGGAAAAGGGCAACCGGCAGTTTGAATGCAATGACAGCGCCTGCCGCCGCAAGGACCAGCACAAAAAAGAGGATCGAGCGACGGTGCGCCTGTATCCAGAATGAAAAAGCGCTCATCGTGAAGTCTCCCGCACTTCCATCCCTTCCTGAAGCTCGTAATTGCCCAGCACGACAACCCGGTCCTGTTTCCCAAATGACCCGGAAATGCCGATGAGGCCGCTGCTTTCCCCGTCGGTCCGCACATCGATGCGATGGGCGCGTCCGTTTCTGACCACGAAAATATACGGTCCCTTGGCATCGGAGAGAACCGCCTGCTGCGGGACAACGAATCCTCGTTGGCTGCTCAGCGTGATGAGTCCCTGTATTCGTGTTCCGGGCATCAAACGAAAAACCTGTCCGGGTTTCAGCACTACAAGAAGGTCAACAAGGCCTGTCTGTGGGTTGATCATCCCATTGACCGTGCTGACGACGCCTGCCGCGTTCTGCGTACTGTCGAATACCGGCACCAGTCTCACCGGCATGCCGCGTCTTACCTTGCGGGCGTCTTCCGGTTCAATTCCCAGCACAATGCGCAGGCGATCAATCCGCGACAACTGCATCGCCGGAGCGCCCGCCTGAATTCGATCTCCCTGGGAAAGCTGTACCACGTTTACAATGCCGCCAAAGGGCGCCCGGATTATTTCACTTGGGATCCCTGTTCCCAGCTTCTCCTGGGCGGCCAACGCGGCTTCCGCATCGCTCAGCGACTTTTGGGCGTTCGCAAGCTGTGACCTGGTCGCAAGCTGCTGTGCGAGCAGGTTTTGCACTCTGGCCAGTTCACCTTTTGCCAGGTCCACGGCTGACCGCGCCTGCTCATAACTGACGCTTTCCTGAGGGCTGGTTTCCATTTGCAGGAGGGGCGTATCCTTTTTTACCACTTCTCCTTGTCCGACCAGGAGACGCGTCACCCGTCCTGCACGGGGTAAATTTATGCTTTCGGTGTTCAGAGGATCGACGCTCACGATCCCATAGCTGGAGATTGTTTCAGAAAGTACATGCCGCACGAGGGGCTGTGTTTGCACCAGGACGCTCGCAGTGTCTGAGGCTATTGCATCAGGAGAGAGTCCGGCAACCAGCAGCAGAACAGCGCTTAACGGTAGCAATGCTTTCATGTCAGTTTCCCCGTTCTTCGAGATGAATGAAGGCCGGCGCAAGGCTTGGCGGCAATTCCTTGCCGAGCAGCGTCTGGAGGGCAATCCGCTGTTCGAAAATGGTCTGCTCAAGGGTGATTGCCTCGATTCGTTTCTTCAGGAGCGCGGCCTGAAGACCCGTGTAGGTGGTGATGTCCAGATTCCCGGAATCCAACGCCGTCTTTGCCCGTTTCGCCGTCTGCTCCATGTCCGGGAGCACGTTCTGCACCACGTTATATTGCCCGCTCACGAGGCGCGCCTGCTCCAGCAGGTCCTTGACCTGGGAGTACGCCCCGTTCAGCCTGGCCTGGTATTCATCATACAGACGTTCGCGGGTGGCTTTCTCTATAGCGATCGCACCCTGGTTCCGGTCAAAAAACGGCAGGCTGAGCGTAACGCCGACACCCGAGGTATAGACGCCGCTCGTGTCGCGGGAGCGGGTCAGCCCGATGGTGAGCGCGGGGAATTGGGCCAGCACCGCCTTGCGAAAACGCTCTTCCTGGCTTGCATATCCGGCCTGCAGGGCAAGCAGGTCGGGCCTGCGCTCCGGCAAATGTTCCAGGTCCCTATCGATCGTTTTCAGATCGGATGCCGGCAGGTCAACGTTTCCCACAAGATCGAGTTTGACGTCGGGCGAGAGGCCCAGAAGCGCATTGAGATCGTGCCGCGTTTTGGTGAGCTGCCGCTCCAGGCCATGGACGCTTGCGGTCGCGTCCTGAAGCGCGGTCATGTCCGCGCTCACAACGTCGATCGTCAAATCCCCCTCGTCGAGGGCGCGCCGCGCACGCTGATAACCGGCATCCATGAGATCGCGAAAGGCCTCCAGCTCCTGCAGCTGTTTCTTCTGCTCCATACTGTCGACGAACAGGAGGCGCGCCTGCTGCACGACCTGCCATTCCTGCCAGAGGATGGTCAGATCAATGCTCATTGCGTTCGCGCGAGCAGCATTGAGGCCGGCCCTGCGGGTAACAAGGGTGCTTATATCATAATCAAGCCCCAGGTTGAATGCATTCACATATCCAAGGCCGCTCGTCGGGTGGTCCAGGCCCGCGGTCAACTGCGGGTTGGGCAGGATTCCCGCAGCCATCAGCTCGGCTTGTGCGATGCCGCGATCGTCCCGCACCGTCTTCAGATCGGGATTGTTTACCACGGCCAGCATGACGACTTCCGTCATGTCAAGTCCGTCATCGGGGTTGAATGGATGAACCGCCGGTTCCGATAGGGGCATTTGGTTGGCGTGAATGGTAAGATGAGGCACTTCGCGCAGCAGGGTCGGCTGTGTGCTGAGCGGCTTGGCATGATAGGAAGCGCATGCGGAGAGCGCGACGACGATTAAACAGAGGCATAGATGGCGTTTCGACAAGATCAAAGTACCTCCTTTTTCATTGCATTGTGCTCGAAGAAGAGTATGTCTTCCTCCTTCAGCTAGTCAGAATCAAGACCTTCCAGTGAATTTTCGAGAGCCTTTTCCATCACTATGTCAACGCCTACCTCGCGGGTGATGCCGTTCTTGCGGATATCAAAGGTTTCGATTTCAGATTAAGAATATTATATAAAAAGCAAGATTACGGGAAGATGAACAGCTTACATCGGACAGGAGGGAATGTGGGAAATTAGAAAGGACAGGCATTCTTATGTATCTCAAGTCTACATACTTAATGCTTAGCAGAAAAAACTGATACTCCTTCACCTGTCAGCAAACCGGTGAAAAAACCACTGCTTGATCCCTTCTACCGCAAAGAGATAGAAAAACACGAGGCCGGCCAGGATCGCATAGAATGATAACGGGGGGGGCACGAACCCGAAGTACCTGCCGAGCGGTGTGAAGGGGAGCGCCGTTGCAAGGAGCACGACCGTAAGAGAACACAGGGTAAGCCAGACGTTGGGACGGCTTTTGAACGGGTTGCGGCGGGTGCGGATGATGAAAATAACGAGCACCTGCGTTGCCATTGACTCGATGAACCAGCCGGTATGGAAGAGCCGCTCTCCGGCATGGAATACGTGCAGCATCAAGTAAAAGGTCAGGAAGTCGAAGACCGAGCTCACCGGCCCCACGGACAGCATGAAGTTTCGGATGAAGTTCATGTTCCAATGCCGGGGCTGGGTGAGATATTCTTCATCCACACTGTCGAGGGGGATGGGGACCTCCGAAACATCGTAGAGGAGATTGTTCAGAAGTATCTGCACGGGCAGCATGGGAAGGAAGGGCAGGAAGAGGGTCGCCCCGGCCATGCTGAACATGTTCCCGAAATTGGAGCTCGTTCCCATCATGATGTATTTCATGATGTTGCCGAAGGTGCGCCGGCCTTCCACGACCCCTTCATGCAGCACGTTCAGGTCCTGCTCCAAAAGGATCATATCCGCAGCGCTCTTTGCCACGTCCACGGCGGAGTCCACGGAAATGCCGATGTCCGCAGTATGGAGAGAAGGGGCGTCATTGATGCCGTCGCCCATGTACCCGACGACCCTGCCCCGCTGCTTTAAGGCAAGGATGACCCGGTTCTTTTGCGATGGGTTGACCCGGCAAAAGAGATTCACATCCTCTGCGCGGGCTGAGAGCGCGTGGTCACCCATGGTCTGCATCTCCGCGCCGGTCAAGATGCCGGTTATGGGCAGGCCGAGCTTCTCGCAGATATGCCGGGTCACCAATTCATTGTCGCCGGTCACGACCTTGACCGCAACCCCAGCATGAGTAAGCTTGACCAATGCCTCTTGAGCGCTCTTTTTCGGCGGATCGAGAAAAGCGGCAAAACCCGCAAAGACCAGTTCCGTTTCATCATTCACCACGGCATGATGTTCTGTTTGCTCCACCTTTTTCCAGGCAACGCCGAGGACGCGGAAGCCGTCGCGGGCGAATGTCTCATGGAGCGCCCGGACCCGGGCCAGCGCCGCTTCATCCATTGCTTTATGATCCGCTTCTCCCTGTTCCTCGCAGAGGATGCAGAAGCCCAGGATATCATCAGGCGCGCCTTTCACAACGAGGAGCCTGTCCCTGCCGTTGTCGATGATCACCGAAACCCGGCGCCGTTCGAAATCGAAGGGGACCTCGTCGATCTTTTTCCAGGCCGTGACGTCGATCTCCTTGTGCTCGAGTATGGCGTCGTCCATCGGGCTCCGCAGGCCCGATTCAAAGAAGCTGTTCAGGTACGCCAGTTCGAGAACGCGGCCGCTGTCCCGGCCAAGAGCGTCCACATGGCGTTCCAGGTGGATGCGGGCTTCGGTGAGCGTACCGGTCTTGTCCGTACACAGCACGTCCATGCTGCCCAGGTTGTGGATGGATTCAAGCCGTTTTACGATCACCTTCTTCTGTGCCATGCGCAGGGCGCCCCGAGCCAGGGTCACGGAAACCACCATGGGCAAAAGCTCGGGGGTGAGCCCCACGGCAAGGGCCACGGCAAAGAGGAAGGATTCGAGCCAGGGCCGGTGAAAAAACGCGTTGACCAGGACAACAAAGAGGACGAGCAGGATCGTAAAGCGCATGATCAAAAACCCGAAGCGCTGGGTGCCCTGTTCAAAAGAGGTGGGGGGCGCCTTTGTGGTGAGCGTATCGGAGATCTCGCCCAACGAGGTATTCGGTCCGGTGCGGCAGATGAGAACCAAGGCAGAGCCGCTCACCACGGACGTGCCCATGAAGACGGCATTCACTGCATCTGCCATGTCCTGTCCCGCGTCAGGCAGGTCGCGGAAAAACTTTTCAACGGGATAGGATTCGCCGGTCAGGAGCGCCTGCTTTACAAAGAAATCCTGAGCAACAAGCACCCGCCCATCGCCGGGTATCAGGTCGCCCGCGGAAAGAGATACCACATCCCCGGGCACCAGCGTTGCCACGGGTATTTCAATGCTCTTCCCGTCGCGCAGCGCCTGGACGCGGATCGCCACGGACTGGCGTAGTTCTTCGGCTGCCTTGCCTGCGCGGTGTTCCTGGATGAAATCGAGGGTCACGCTCATGACAACGATGGCGCTGATGATCAGGAAGCTGGTCACATCGCCGGTGAAGGCGGAGACCGCGCTGGCAACGAGGAGGATGATGACGAGGGGGTTTTTGAACCTGGAGAGGAACTGAAGGATCAGCGCGCGCTTCCGGGGCGGCCGCAGCATATTCGGGCCGGACTGCTTCAGCCGGTCAGCCGCCTCGGTGCTCGAAAGACCGGCAGCGGTCGTGTTCAGCCGCTTCAGGAGTTCAGGAACGGGTTGCCGCCAGAAAACCATTTCCGCCTTGGATGGGGAAAGCGTCATGTGTTCCTTTCAAATAGTAAGGGGCGTGAAGCGTCTGAGAAAACAGTCAATCAGGAACAAAGATACCTGGACCCGGGCAAACCGGAACCAAGAGCTGGAATCAAAAGGCGTCTCACGCGGAGTCACGGAGGGCGCCGAGTTTAAAAAAATTATTCTTTCTCCGCGGCCTCCTTTTATGGCCGCGCTTACGTAGCCTGCTGTTGCCATATCGCGGCCGCAGGCAAATGCAGGCTGCGCCTCCGCGAGTACGATGCGTCGCCCAAAGCGGTCGGTCAGAGTGCCGCCCGCAACGGCGCCGAGCACCGCCTCCAACACCACGGAGTTGACAACGATCTCTTCGAGCGTCGGCGAGAGCGCGAAGTCCTGCTGAATAAAAAGGATGGCCCCTGATATGACGCCGGTGTCGTAGCAGAAGAGCATGCCGCTGAGCGCTGAGATCGCGGCGGCAAGGTAAACAAAGCGTGGACTGTTATCGGCTCTGCTCATCATATTCTGTCGTCTTTTCTGAAGCATCAGAGACGCCGCCCAAAAAGACCATACAGTAGTATCGTGAGCACCAGGAGAGTCACGACGACATAGGTGCGGTCCCCTTGCCGGAGGAAAGCAAAAATCGAGAACGCAACCCGCGCTACGGGGGTTGCGATCAGCAGCAGGAGCCCCAGCTGAATCAGTCCGCGACTGTGGAATGATAAGGCGTCTGCCAGGATCCCATGTACCGTACGCAGGTCGGTGGGCTCCCCTCGAAAAATCCGGTAATCAGGATACGCCGAACCATAACGGAACAGGTAGAACACCCCCCCGGTGAAAACCACCATGGCGGCAAGAATAACCCCTCCTCTCAAGAGATTGCCGATAATCGTCTCGACCTGCTGATTTGTCCACGTGCCTTTGGTTTTTGGCATCTTAGATCCTTTTTGTGAGACCGTTATAGATCATCTCGATCGCAAGGAGCAGAATGATCGCGCTGAAAATGATACGCAAACGGTGTGTTTTTGCTATGACCAGTTCATGCGTTCCCAGAAGAGAACCGATCAGCACGCCGAGCATGACGGGCATTGCCAGCCCCGGGTCTATATAGCCTCGATTAAGATACACTCCAGCGCTGGCGGCAGCGGTAACGCCGATCATGAAATTACTCGTGGTTGTGGAAACCTTGAACGGGATGCGCATCACCTGGTCCATCGCCAGGACCTTTACGGCCCCTGATCCGATCCCGAGCAACCCGGAGATCGAGCCGGCCAGAAACATCAATCCGAAGCCGGAGGGAACAGAGTGCGCGTGGTAGGGTTCGAGACCCTGCGGGGTTGGATAACTTCCATCCATCTTCAGACGCGTTGACAGCGGGTCGGGCCGATCGGCCTCTTGCCGCCTCCTCTGCCGCTGGCCGGACAAATATACCGAGTAGAGCAGAATAATCCCGAAGATAATCGCAATGGTCGAAGTCGGCAAGCGTGCAGCCCAAAACGCTCCAGCCAGCGCGCCCAGGGTTGTTGCTATTTCCAAGAACATCCCGATCCGAATATTGCTGAAGCCTTCCTTGACGTAGGCTGCAGCGGCCCCCGACGATGTAGCGATCACCGAGACCAGGGATGCGCCGATCGCATACCGGATATCCACCCCAAAGACCAGAGCGAGGAGCGGCACGATAACGACCCCGCCGCCCAGCCCCGTCAATGATCCCAAAAAACCTGCTCCCAACGAGCCGAGCCAAATAAGTATGGTAAAAACCAAGGTGTTCATCGGGATATCCCGTTCAGTGAGATTTTTTGATCTACCATTCCAACACTATCTTGATCTCGTCCTCATCGTGGCGCTCAAGAGCCGTCAGAAACTCGGTGTGTGGATAACGGTTCGTGATCAGACGTTCCAGATGATCGCCCCAACGCAGGTGGGCTGTCATGAGGTCGTCCACGGCCATCTGGTGATGGTCCCGGCTGGCATTGACGCTCCCGACCATCACCCTGCCGTCGAGGGCAAAGGCGTCGAGAAGGTTGAACTCCAGCGCAGTAATCCCCGTGGTCCATATTCCCCTCCCCAGTGAAAGGCACTTTAATCGTAACTCCGGGTTGAATTCCCCGCCGCTTGCGGCGTAATACGTTTTGATAAGGTTCTCAATACCCCGCTGCTTGCGGCGGGGTAGTTTATTTATTTCCTTATTTCAAGCTTGACAGATAGTTCACGAGGGCATCCATGTCCTTCCTGGAAAGACCCCTATACCTGGGCATAAAGGAATTTTTGAAATGCGATTTCGAGTTTGTGATTTGCCTTCTTATCCACACCTTGCTCTTTTTCCTTCCAATATTGCTGAGGTCCGGCCCGGCTTCGCCTCCCGTCCCATGAATCTGGTGACACTCGTTGCATCCCTGAGCACCATATACCGCTTTCCCTGCCATTATCACTGCCGTTTTTGACGCCTTCGCCGGAGCGGCCATCAGCGTGTTTGCAGAGGTCAAACAGAGGACCGCAAATAAAAGCGATGCCACGATAAAGAATCCCTTAGTTCTCCATCTCGCTATCATAAATACCTCCTGAAAACCATGAGTCTCTGTCAATCAGAGTTATCTCTGTAAACGATCAAAAGACGGTGACGAACAGCGGGGCGCGTCTCACCCCGGGGTGTTTGCGAGCGGTCCTCCTCTCCCGTGCAGGTCGCTTTCCGGTAGCTTGCCCGCTGTCATTCAATATTACTGTATCGCGTGTTTACGTTTTTGTCTTGATTGGTATAAGATCAGGGACAGATACACTACGATACCCGTATTCACAATCAAGAGGGTGACCCTTGGCCAGGAAACTTTGCGCGTGACCTCGAAGACTTCAATGGGAACATAGATCCCTCCTGCAAAAAGGCCGAACCATTCAGCCCAACGACGCTGCAACCAGAGACCGTATGCTTCGACAAAGCGAACGACAGCGTAGAGCAGGGCTGATAGTGCCAACACCCAAAGTTGCGCATCGGTCACACGATCAGCCAGATCGATAAAGATCTGGGGATAGCGGCTGGCAGGATTTAAATGAAAGAGCTGAACAAGCCGCTCGGCGGCGAGATGAAGGTCTTTATGAATGTACGCCAACAAGCCGAATCCGGTCAGCAAAACAAGCAGTCCTTTGGCCGCTTCAAAGATGGATACGACACGAAGACCGCCTTTTAAATACTGACCTTCTCCAATTCTTCCCAAAGAGCACCGCCAGTTTTCAAGATACAAGTCGAATAAAAGGATCGTTCAGAGCTCCCGCTTCACTGGTCTCGCTTTACCCGCCGCGGATAATGGATTACGCTTTGTAGTACATCAGCTCGCGCGCGAAGGGAGAAACGTCACGGATAAGCTTCTGCTGCTCTTCCCTGGACATGGGTTCGAAGGAACGGGCGAACTCGATGTTTTCTTCGAGCTGGGCGATATCGTCGCAGCCGATGACGATGGTCGTGATCGGCTGAGAAAGTGCGAAGCGCAAGAACGGCTCCATGCTCGTATACCACGGCAGCTGATCAGCGTGCCCCCGGAAGTAGACTTTCATGCCGATGATGCCCAGGTTCTTTTGTCGCGCCAGGGGGAGGACTTGCCCGATAAAACTGAGGTACGTTGGTTCGGCGGGATTGACCGGCATCAGCACGGTGTCGAAACCGAATTGAGCGATGCATTTTTTGATGAGGGAAGGATCGTGATGGCCGGTGACGCCGATAAACCGGGTCTTTCCCGCCTGCTTCGCCTGCTGGAATGCCTCGATAGCTCCCTGGGGGCCGAAGAGCTCGAGGATTTCCGATTCCTCCCGTACGTCATGCACCTGCCAGAGATCCAGGTGATCGGTCTTCATGTCCGTCAAGGTCTCGTGCAGATGCGCCAGCGCGCCCGCCCGATCACGGGCGTGGGACTTGCTCGTGAGGAAGATATCTTTCCGCCGCTCCCGGATCGCCTTTCCGTAATACGACTCGCTTCCGGAATACGCGCGCGCCGATTCGCAGTAGTTGATCCCGAGGTCCAGCGCCCGGTTGATAAGAGCGTACGTTTCCCGATCTTGTCCGAAGGTCCTGAGCACGCCTTCGCCGCCCAGTCCCAGGATGGTCACGTTCTGCCCGGTACTTCCCAGAATGCGAGTAGGTATGGTCATGGGAAAATTATAGCATAGCATCCTTGGAGCGGTGATTTCATGCCGTTCTTAAGAAGTCACTGCAAGCTGCAAATGGTATTCTTCAATTCTCCCGCGATCCTGGCGCTCCACACAGTACCTACAATCTTGTAGTGCCGAGGCTTGTGAGATGCATGACATATACGGGTTCACGTATGCTATCAACAAAGCTCACTTGCCCTATGGAGCGCCCTGTTAGCCGAGGATCGTGTGTTTTCTTCTGGTCAGCTGCTCCTCTCCAGTGCATCTCGCACCTTCGCGGCCAGATCGCTCATGGAAAACGGCTTCTGCATGAAGTGGATGCCTTCTTCCAGCACGCCTCGTTGGGCGATGACATTGGCCGTATAGCCGGACATGAACAGACTCCTGAGTTCCGGGTAAAGGGAAAGCAGCCGTTTGGCGAGGTCCCAGCCGTTCATCTCAGGCATGACCACATCGGTGATGAGCAGGTGAATCCGGCCGGCATGCTCCTCGGCAAGGTGGATCGCCTCACCTGGGGTACTCGCGGTCAGCACCGTGTAGCCCAGATCCTCGAGCAAGGCCTTGCTGAGATCGAGGATCCACGGCTCATCCTCGACCAGCAGAATCGTCTCTGTACCGCCCTTTGCCGTTTGTGCCGGGCCTTCCACCGGGACCGGCACGGTCTCGGTCGCGTAACAGGGCAGGTAGATCTTGAACGTTGTTCCTTTGCCCGTCTCGCTGTAAACGTTAATGAAGCCATTGTTCTGCTTGACGATGCCATACACCGTCGCCAGACCCAGACCGGTGCCCTGGCCTACGCCCTTGGTGGTGAAGAAGGGTTCGAAAAGGTGAGCGAGGATATCGCGGTCCATGCCGCAGCCGTCGTCGCTCACTGCCAGCATAATGAACCTGCCTGGCACGAATCCGCGGTGCCCGGCGCAGTAGGCTTCGTCTAATACGACGTTCTCCGTCTCGATCGTGACCTTGCCTTTGTCTGCGATGGCGTCACGGGCATTGACCAAAAGGTTCGCCAGGATCTGGTCGACCTGGGCGGGGTCGATTTTGACCGCCCAGAGGCCGCGGCCAGGCATCCAGGCCACGTCGATGTCCTCGCCGATGAGACGGCGCAGCATCTTCAGCATCCCCTCCACGGTTTCGTTCAAGTCGAGCACCTTGGGCGCGATGGTCTGCTTGCGGGCGAAGGCCAGCAGCTGGCGGGTAAGCTCGGCGGAGCGCTGCGCGGCCCTTTGGATTTTCTGGAGGTCGGCATGGAGGGGCGAGGTCTGGTCAAGCCTACGCAGGGCCAACTCTGCATGGCCGAGAATCGCGCTCAGCATGTTATTGAAGTCGTGGGCCACGCCGCCAGCCAGACGCCCGACTGACTCCATCTTCTGCGCCTGGGTCAACTGGGTTTGGAGCTTCTCCCTATCCTCCTCCGCCCGCTTATTCTCAGTGATGTCTCGGACAGCACCGATGGTGCGTGCCGGATGGCGAGCGCCGCCCTCGCCATCGAAGAAGGTCTGCGACCGCGTGGTCAGCCACCGGATGGCGCCGTCGCGGCGTATGATCCGATGCTCAACATCAAATAAGCCGTCACCCGCCGGATCGTGGGCACGCCGGACAGCCAGCGCGATTCTCTCCCGGTCCTCAGGGTAGACTCGATCGAGAAACGCTGGCAGAGTCACCGTTTCATCCGGGCCCCAACCATAGATTTCCCGTTGCTGCGGCGACCAGTAAATGGTGCCCGTGATGTGGTCGTGATCGTATATGCCGATCTGGGAAACGCGGACGGCCTGCCGCAACCTCTCCTCGCTTCCGCGCAGCGCCTGTTCTGCCTGCTTGCGTTCGGTGATATCCCGGAAGACTCCCTGCAGGACCTTTTTCCTTTTGATGGTAACCAACTGTGCCAAGACCTCCACGGGCACTTCAGAGCCATCGGGACGGAGAACAGCCATTTCAGCAGGATGTAATCCCTTTTGTTCCCTCGCTTCCGTGACGTGCTGGGTAAAAATTGCGCGAGAGAATGCTGCCCTCCGGGATGGGTGTATTTTAGCTTGATGGAGGCCGATGATTCTTTCATAGGGCCGTGCGACGAGCCGGCACGCTGCTGGATTTGCATCAAGGATGATCCCTGTTTCTGGGTCAGCAAGAAGGATGGCATCGGGTGAGCCTTCGAACAGTGCCCGATACTGAGCTTCGCTTTCGCGGAGGGCTTCTTCCATCTGTTTGCACTCAGTGATTTCCTCGTTTAGCTGCTTATTCAGCTTTTTCAGCTCATCGGTCATTATTATTAGCGCTCCTGCTCTGGCTTTCTCTTGACAAGATCTTTGTTTCCCCTATGGTGCAAAAGATCTTGCCTTACACCTTATTATATTTTGACTGAAAGATATCTGCAATTCTCAATACCGTCTGTCGATTCACAGGTACTACGCGTAACATGAATATTTCCATGGTATGCAACTACTGCATGATTCAGGAAGAACAAGTTATTGACCGCGTCACCACCAGTCCAATACTTTCAATTCGGAGCGGATTTATCGTGACCGCCAGATTTGCTCTTATTCCTACTCGTCTTTGTTCAAAATAATATCAACCATGGTTTTCCGCGGTTGGCAAAATAGTTTCTTCACGCGTCGGCGGAATTCTTCCGGTGTAATATGTTCTTCGTGGGTACCGATCACAATTCTGATGTTTGGAAAGGATTCTTCGAGTGAATCTTTGTATTTTTCCTTGAACGGACAGAGTGCTTTCACGCAATAAGAAAAATGTATAGTATCAACTCCAAAATCAGTTAATGCACGGATTCTTCCAATTAACTTATCCGGGCCGATAAGCGTCGGACAGCCAGGACAATTTATGATGCCGGCTAATGTGAGCTTTTCATCTTCAGAATATTCAGCGAATGTTCCCTTTCGCTTCCGAAAATCCGCGAGGCAGCTCACCGATGAGCAGCCAAGGTCTTGGGTAGCATTTGAGCATGTCAAAATACCGATTTTTGCCATATCCAGTACTCCTTATATATGCGGCTAATGCTACTAATACGCCAGCACCGCTTATCAAATACGGGATGAAGCATGCACACTGACCGGTCAGATCCTATATGCAAACTTCAGGAAGCCGTTATGGATCGAAAACTACATCATAAAATGCGCGATACAAGCAGTATTATATCATCATCCGCAGAGACGACCCTTCTGGAAGGAGTCGCTGAAATCTGCATTAGCGGCTGTTCTTCCGTTTGCCGCGAGGTCCGTCATTTCCCTACTCTCCTGAAGTCGATATAGCCGCGTTCCACGTCCGTCTTCATCAGCTGGACACGGACCCGGTGGCCTACGTCCAGCCCCTGGAATCCGCTTGTAAGCCTTCCTTCGACAGGCGGAGTGAGAAGGCGGACCCAGGTGCCTTTATCCGCTGCGCCGGTAACGATGGCATCGAACTGCTCATTGAGCCTGTGCTCCAGAAGCATGGCTGCTGCGGATTTCCTGACCTGCCGTTCGACCTTCTTTGCCGCGTCCTCTTTTTCCGTGCAGTGTCTTGCCAGTTCCGACAGTTCTCCGTTCTCGTACGGCATGCGTTGTCCGGCCAGGACCGCCTTTAACAAGCGCTGAGTGATGAGGTCCGGGTAACGGCGGTTCGGGGCCGTTGAATGGGAATAATCCTGGACTGCGAGACCGAAGTGGCCGCCGGCGCCGCCTCCCGGGACTTCGAGCATGTATTCGCCCGCTCCAAGCAGCTTGATGATCGCAAGGGAGAGATCGGGGAACCGGAGGGGGTCTGCAGCTTGCGCCTTGATGAGGAAGGTTTCCAGCGATCTTGCATCGGGATTTTCGGAAAGCGTCTGGCCCTGGTCCGCGGCCAGCTCCCTGATCCGGTCCCACCGTTTCGGCGTGCGGACCACGCGCCGGAACGACGGAAGACCCTTGGCGGAGAGAAAGCGCGCTGTCGCGCCGTTCGCCGCGATCATGAAGTCCTCGATAATGTCTTTCGCCCTGTTCCGAACTTCGGCCTGAAGGTCCTTGAGCTCATCGGCATCGAACACCAGCCGCGCCTCCACGGTCTCAAGGGTAAGCGCGCCGTGCTCGTGCCGGAGCCTCTTCAGCAGTTGGGCGACCCGGTCCTGGAGCCGGAGGTTCTCCTCGAGGCCGGGGACCGCGGGTATCTCCGCCGGGACCGCGCCGCTGCCCTCCAGCCAGGCGGCAACGCTGTTGTAGGCCAGCTTTGCGCGATTCCGGACCAGCGCGCCGTACACGTCGGATCGCAGAAGTGATCCATCTTCCCCGATGATCAGTTCAACGATCAACGCGTGCCGTTCCGACGCGTAATTGAGGGACGTAAGGTCCGTTGAGAGTTTTTCCGGCAGCATGGGAAAGATCCTGGCCGCAGTATACACCGAGGTGGTATTCCGGCGGGCATGCTCGTCGATCGCCGAGCCTTTTTGGACCAGGGCGTCGACGTCTGCGACGGCAACAAGGACCTTCACCCTTTTGTCGGGCATGGCCTCTGCAACGGTCAGCTGGTCCAGATCGCGTGAGTCATCGTTGTCGATCGAGCACCAGAGCAGGTGCCGCAGATCGCGCATGGTCTTTTCCGTTTGTGCCGCAGGCCCGCGAAGCCCGTCGAGTTCGGTAAGCGCCTGGGGGGAGAAGTCCGGCAGCAGTCCCCGCTCGATCATTGCCCGGCGGGCGATCCTTTGCAAAAGAGCACGGTGTTGTTTATCGTTTGTGTTTGTCATCAAAATAGGCGCGGTATGAACTTCTATACCAGATTATAGAGGTGGTACATACGATTCGTATTTGGCGGTTCCTGCTCGTGGAGTGCGTCATAAATCGCTTTCCATAGGTGGTTATTCTGAGCACAGCGAAGAATCTTGCATTTTCAGACCGCTGCAAGACCCTGCACGGAGCCTGCCCTGAGCAAGATTCTTCACTTCGCTACGCTCCGTTCAGAATGACTGCGAAGGGTTCACGGTGCAGCTTAAGAAAGGCAGCGTTGGACGCACGACACCAGGGTAGCGAACGGCACGTATGAGTTTAGCTGTCCGTGGCAGCCGGTTGCGGACAATCGTTGACGCAACTGGTGTATGCGTTTTCACTGTCCTGCAGGCACTGAGCGCGCGCCTGGTCGGTTTCCTCATTGTTATCAGCTTGCGGGCAGCCCTCATCTCTTGTTGCTTTATCGGCGGCGCATCGCGTTTGGCACTCGGCGTTTGTTTCCGCAGAGCTCGAACCCGGCAGAAGCAGCAAAGTTCCGATAACGGTCAGAATGAGAATCGGTTGCATGGTCCCTCCTCTTGTGTTCGCACGGTAAAGGCAATTATTTTCAGGACAATTACCTTTCATTGTATCATGTTTGATCATGCCGCGGGTCAGGATGCCGCCTGCCATACTTCCGGCAAACGCCGGGGCAGGGGGTCAAATGCTTCACAGCAGCCCCCTGATCTCCGGCAGCTTGTCCTCGGTCGCTTTCCGCCCGCGGCGGAGAAGTTCCCGCGACTTCGAGAGATCATATAGGGAGATCCCCTTTGCATTGACCTGAATGACGACGTCAGCGAGTTTTTCCTCTTCCCGCGCATTGCGCGTGGCCCACAGCACGGACAGATGGGTCGCGATCTTGATGAGGTTGTCGTACTCGTCCAGTTCGAGGGCCTTGTAATTCACATTGACGGCGACCACATGCTTCGCTCCCAGCGCTTCACGCACGGCCCTTACCGGCACCTGGCTCGCGACGCCGCCGTCGACCAGTACTTTCTTATTGATCTCTGTCGGGGTAAAAATGATCGGCAGGCTGCAGCTTGCCTGGACCGCCCTGGCAACGGAGCCGCTCGTGATGACGACCTTTTCAGCAGTCCTCAGGTCCGTGGCCACGGCAGCGAAGGGGATGGCGAGGGAGGAAAATTTCTTGATCGGCAGGATATCTTCCATGAACCGGTAAATACCCTCGCTTGAGATGAGGCCCCGCCTGGGGATCGTGAGCTTGAGCACGTCCTTCCACGTTGCATTCACAAGAATGCGCCTGATCTCACGGAGGGGCATGCCGGCGGCATAGAGCGCGCCGATGACGCTGCCGGCGCTCGTGCCGGCAATGGCGGCGATAGGGACGTCCTCCGATTCCAGGGTCTCCAGGACGGCGATGTGGGCGATGCCGCGCGCGGCGCCGCCCGAAAGGGCCAAGCCTATTCCCCGAACTGAGGTGTCCTGCATGGTAATTCCCTTGTGAAGGGGACGAAGGGAAGATGAGGGTCGTTATTTGCCCGCAAGTCTCTTTGTCGCGTCCTTGATATGCGCTCCCATGTCTTCGAAGGCGTACAGAATGCACAGGTAGGTCGAGGACGACTTGGGCGAACATTCGCCGGTCACGAGCCGCTCTTCGTGGCTCGTTGCAAACTCGTTGGCCATGCGTTCGATCGCATCGCTTTCCGCGAGTGCGCTGTCAACCGTTGCTTTTGAGCCGGTAACCGCCGCTTCGCCGGCTTTTTTGAGCACGTCTTTGGTCTTGGTGAACAGTTTGCCGGTCTCATGGATGGCCTTGTCGCTGAACAGCATGCCTTCCTTGATCCGGCTGCGGCTGTTTTCGGTGATCCGCTTGATGCTCGTCGCGATCTTCTCGATATGGGAAGGGACGGTCAGAAGGGTCCTCGCTTCGCTGTTCGCCGAGGCCATCTTTGCGAGCGCGGCCGTGAGAGCGTCCTCCTTGGTATGGATCTCTTTCGAAATCTCATCGGCCTCATCAAGCGCGG
This sequence comes from Nitrospirota bacterium, assembly GCA_963790205.1. Classification (GTDB taxonomy): domain Bacteria; phylum Nitrospirota; class UBA9217; order UBA9217; family UBA9217; genus CAWBNQ01. The sequence continues at coordinate 517,261 of CAWBNQ010000005.1, read as the reverse complement.
AGAGCTTGTTCTTCGTGAACCCGTCCTCCGTGAGTTCAAGCATCTCCTGCGCTTTATGCATGATGAGATAGATGTCCTTTTTCAGGTCCTTTACGGTCAGTTCCGACATACGCTCCTTCTCCTTTCAAACGACCACGAACGGAAATATGGGGATCCCTGGAGGCATCAAAAACAGAAAAACTATAGCAGAAAATCAATGATATGACATGTTAATTTTTTTAATATTTCTATTGTAAGGATTTATAGAAACAGGCGTCGCAGGCAGGTCACGCGAACGTGGCCTCTTCTCGAGACGCTCCGGTCTCTCTTACCGTTCCATTGTAGCATATTTTGTTGATTTTTTACGGCTTTTTTCTTGACATACCCCGTGCCCGCTGGTATAACCTAGTTCATCTCACCGTACCCGCGATGGAGCGCTCATGCCCTTTTTTGCCGGAGAAATATTTGTCAGCGAGGTCTATAAAAAGCCTGTGCTCGACCAGACGGGCGAAGACATCGGCAAGCTGACGGACATCATCGTGGGCATGGGCGAACCGTTTCCCTCGGTCACCGCGCTCGTCGCCTCGGACGGCAAAGGCACCTTCATTATCCCCTGGGACATCGTTAATCTCTTCAATCGTCGGGTCATTTCCGTCAACGCCCTTATTCAGAACCTGGGGCCCGCCTCGGTCTCGCCGAATGACATCCTGATATGCCGCGACGTCCTCGACAAACAGATTGTAGACATCAACGGGGCCAAGCTTGTCCGCGTGAATGACATCAAACTCGGCGATATCAAGGGGAGGCTCTGTCTCGTGGCGGCGGACATCGGGCTTCGGGGGCTCTTGCGCAGGCTCGGCGTGGAGGCGCGGGGAGAGAAGCTCTTTTCCCTGTTCCACTACCGGCTCCAGCAGCGGCTCATCGGCTGGCACTACCTTCAGACCATCGAGCCGAAGCTTACCCGGCTGACGCTCACCATTTCACGCCAGAAGGTGGCCAGTCTTCATCCCGCTGATCTGGCGGAGATCATGAGCGAGGCGTCCCAGAGGGAGCGTACGGCGATCTTCGGGAGCCTTGATGTGGAAACGGCGGCCGAGGCCCTGCACGAGCTCGAACCGCGCGTGCAGGCCGACATCATCGACGACATGGCCAAGGAGCGTGCATCGGACATCCTGGAGCGCATGCCGCCCGATGAGGCCGCGGACGTTCTCGGAGATTTGCCCGAGGCCAAGGCCCAGGAACTCATCAACCTCATGGAAAAAGAGGAGGCGGAAGACGTTCAGGAACTGCTCGAGCACGAGGAAGACACCGCAGGCGGCCTCATGACCACCGAGTATCTCGCCTTCGCGCCGGATATGACCGTCGAGGAAGCCATCAAGGAACTGCGGCTTGAAGCGCCGAACGTCGAAACGATTTACTACCTGTATATTCTCGACAATGAGGAACGAATACTAGGAGTGCTGTCGCTCAAGAACCTTATTCTCGCCACGTCACAGACGCTGCTGCGCGACATCATGACGACGCCGGCAAAGACGATCCCGCTCGAGACAGGGGAAAAGGACGTGGCGGAATTCATATCGAAGTACAATCTGCTCGCGGCCCCGGTGGTGGATGAGACCGGGGTCATGCACGGCATTGTCACCGTGGACGACGTGGTGGACTTCCTCCTGCCGACCGCTTCGCGGAAAAAACGCCGGAAAAGATAAGTTCCAAAAGCGTCTCTCGCAAAGGGCGCAAAGGTTTTAATCCAAGGATATTTTTTTAAGCCTTTCTTTGCGAGCTTGGCGCGAAACTGATTCGTAAAGTACTCTAGAATGCCGGTAGAAATCCTTTATGCTCAATAAACGAAAGATACTCGTATTCCTCTCCGTGCTCGGCCCCGGCATCATTACCGCGAACGTGGACAACGATGCCGGCGGCATTGCCACGTACTCCGTCGCCGGGGCGCACTTCGGCTACTCGCTCCTCTGGACGCTGATCCCCATCACGATCGCGCTCATCGTGGTGCAGGAGATGGTCGCCCGCATGGGCGTGGTGACCGGCAAGACGCTTGCCGACCTGATCCGGGAGAATTTCGGCGTGAGAATGACGTTTTTCCTCATGCTGAGCCTGCTGCTTGCCGACATGGGCAATACCGTGGCCGAGTTCGCGGGCTGGGCCTCGTCCATGGAGATCTTCGGCGTGAGCAAGTACGTCTCCGTCCCCATCGGCGCCTTTGCGGTCTGGCTGCTCGTGGTAAAGGGGACCTATCGCTTTGTCGAGCGGATATTCCTTATCGCCTGCACCGTCTTTTTGACCTACGTGGTCTCGGCATACCTCGTCCACCCGCCGTGGGGACAGATCATGCTCGATACGGTGAAACCGTCGTTCGAGTTCAAGGTGCCCTATCTCATGATGCTCATCGGCGTCGTGGGGACCACCATCGCGCCCTGGATGCAGTTCTATCTCCAGTCCGCTGTGGTGGAGAAGAACATCAAGGTGGAAAATTACGGCGCGTCACGCATGGACGTCATCGTCGGCTGCATCATGACCGACCTTGTGGCGTTCTTCATCATCGTCTCCTGCGCGGCCACCATGTATGTGAGCGGCATCAGGATAACCGACGCGAAAGACGCGGCCGTGGCGCTTGCCCCGCTCGCGGGAAGATACGCGTCAATACTGTTCGCGATCGGATTGGCGAACGCCTCGCTGTTCGCCGCGTCCATCCTCCCGTTGGCCACGGCCTACTATGTGTGTGAAGGAATGGGGTGGGAGTCCGGGGTCGACAAGAATTTTAAAACAGCGCCGCAGTTCATGTGGCTCTACACCGCTATTATCGCGATCGGGGCGCTCATCATCCTTATCCCGAATGCGCCCCTCATCCCGATCATGCTTATCTCGCAAGTGGTGAACGGCGTGATGCTGCCCTTTGTGCTGATCTTCATGCTCTTGCTGATCAACAACGAGGACATCATGGGCGATTTTACCAACTCGAAGACCTTCAATATCATCGCGTGGGCCACGGTCGTGATCATGATCGTCCTGACGCTGGTCCTGGTCGTGACGTCGTTCTTCTAGAATGCAAGGATGCACCCAAAGACCATCATATGGTCCGATATCACTTGTTAAATGTTCCTGGTCTGAACATCAAAAATCAAGCCCTAGGACCTGATCCAGGGCGTTCAGTAGCCGTAATCGTCCTTATCATTGTTATGCTCGTGGAGATGAGTCTGGTGATGGGGCATGCACTTCTGAAGCTCGCAGATTGAGATTCTTGTGAGAAGTGAATAGTCCGTTTAAACTTATTTGATATATATGATGAATCGCTTTTTTCTTATAGATGCGTGACAAAGGGAGGGCATATGGAAAAGGAAAAACGCAGGTCAGGAAATGATCAGAGATCAGGCTCAGATCGACGAAAATACCATGATCCAAACTACATGGGTCCTGAACGTAGAAGTGGAACAGAGAGAAGATATTGGACAGGCCGAAGAATATTTCCTTGAAATCTTATCATGGCCACGCGGGAACTTTGGGGACATACTATAACGCTCCCGTCAAGTGACAGTTTAGTTTTCATAATTTTCAATCAGATGGTTTTCTGCGTCGATTGAAGACGCAGCTTTCCTCCCGGCATTCCTGCCAGCATCGCTTTGATCGGCGAGTCTCTCGCATCCAGACGAACGATAACTCTAATCGTTACAGCCTATTCGGCATGCCGCGCTTTCAGTTTGGCCGCCCAGAATACCTTATCCAGATTCTATCGTTCAAACGAGAGGTCCTGTATTGTCCCCACCGAGGTCGTAGCCTCAACGTAGTGTCCCGGGCTCTCTCGCCGAAATTGGTTTTTTACGTTTCACGGATCATGCCGCTTTTTTATTCGCGGCCTCATCCTCCTGTTTGAGATATTTCGGATCAAAGCATTCTTTTTTTTTCATCAGCGTCCAAGCGATAACCAGGAGCTTCGCGGCCAGCTTGACGCGCATCTTTGTGACGATGCCTTTCTCCTTTGCCCGGCCCTTGAGCTTGTTCGTAAAGTAGGTGATAAAGTCCTTGTTCTTAAGCGAGGCGATAAATGCCGCCTGATACAGTCCGTAGCGGAGATCGGCCTTGCCTTGCTTGGAGATGACCGGTATCGCGCTGGTGGACTTCTTGCCACTTCGATCCGCGCACAGGTCGAGGCCTGCCATTTTCAATACCTGCTTGGCGCTCGTAAAGCGGCGTGGATTTCCAATGGCCCCAAGCACCTTTGAGGAAACATCCGGTCCGAACCCCGGAATGCTCAGCAAGTAGGTGTACTCCGGAAATTCCATGCAGGCATCTTCGAGTTTTTCCTCCACCGACTTGATGGTTTGCCTGATCTGCTTCAGGCCGTCCACCATGACTTGAGCTTCGAAAGACGCCGCTTCTCCCATAGTGCAGCCGATGGAATCAACCGCGGCCCTCCAGATCATTCCCACCCTGCGGCCCTTCGCCAGCGTCATTTTGCCCGGCGCGACGGTGCGGCAGAAGGCATCGTATTCCATGCCGGCGATCTCCGAGGGGTCAAGACATTCCCTTACCACCGTCAGGGTTTCCGATGGGCCGTAGTGTTGGTCCAACTCGGGGAAATACTGCGCGATGAGGTGATTGCGAACACATACGCTCATGCCGTGTTCCCTTCTCTTTAAACGCCGTTTGAGTGCGATCAGGACGCGCACGTTCCGCAGTGTCATCAGGGGGTATTCGTAAAACAGGCACTTCCCCTGGGCGATAAGATCTGCGACGTTTGCCGCGTCTTTGACGTCATGTTTGTCCCAGCGGCCGTCCAGAAGCTGCCGGTTGTTCTTGACCGCGACGCCTCCCACGAGAACGACCATGTGCCCGCACTTGATCAGATGCTCCGCCAGGGGCTTGTGATAGTTCGCCGTCGGCTCGATTCCGAAAACGACCGTGGTCAGGCTATATTGAACTTTGATTCGCTCGACATAGGCGAGCAGCTTTTGAAAGCCTTCAAGCGTGTTGTCAAAGACCAGATTCTTAACCAGCGTTTTTCCGCGTGCCGTACCGAAAAAAGCGTTGTGCTTCTCCTTGGCCGCGTCAATGCCGACGATCAAATGCTTTTCCGAACCGCGAATTTCTTTCTTCAGTTGAAGAAACTGCTCAAGTCTGATATCATCTACATAATTCATAGGAACCTCCTGCCACAAGAATTTAGTTTCGCTATAAACTTATTCTTAGCAGGAGGTTTCTATTTTGGGTAGTCTTGAAGATAATTTTCCCTATACTTTAATGGGAGAATCTAACCTCATGCTCTACCCATATATAACGTGGTGTCCGAAGTGGACTAACGATCCCGCCGATTTAAACGAAAACTTCGATAGCATGTTTCAACCGGTACTTGATAATTATTTCGCTTTAGCAAAGTAAATAGTGGCAGATGAAACCTGGAATGGAATTATTCTGAACGGTGGACTCTCGCAGGATTTTAATGTGTTTATTTATCCCTCATACGGTATCGGGTCCTTCACACCGGCCTCTTTGAACCCCTTCAATCGCAATGCGCAGCTCTCGCACCTGCCGCAGGCCTTTTCGCTGTTCTGATAGCAGCTCCAGGTGATGCGGAGCGGCGCGCCGAGCTCGACGCCCCGTTTCACGATCTCTCCTTTTTTCATGTGAATGAGCGGCGTGACGATCTCGACCCGTGTCTCCGGTTTTGTTCCCATTTCGATGACTTTGTTGAAGGCCTGATAAAAGGTCTCGCGGCAATCGGGGTAGCCTGAGCTGTCCTCTTCAACGGCGCCGATGAATATCTTCCTGGCTCCGATCACCTCTGCCCAGGAAGTTGCGATCGAGAGCAGGTGGGCGTTTCGGAAGGGAACGTAAGTCGATGGAATTGCGGATTGTAGATTTTGGATTGCCGATTGAGGGGCGTCAGCTTCAGGGACGGGGATGTTTGTGTCCGTCAGGGCGGAGCCGCCGATGACTTTCAAGTGTTCTATGCTCACCACGAGGCGGTTCTTAACTTTGTAATGGTCCGCAACCTCGTTGAACGCTTGAAGTTCGCGCGCTTCGGTCCTCTGGCCGTAGTTCACATGGAGAAACGCGAGCCGATACTCTGTATTCGCGATGGCGGCAGTGACGCAGCTGTCCATCCCGCCGCTGAGAAGTACAATTGCCAGTTCTCTGTTCATGACGGTAGTTTACCAATATCGGCCCTGAAATTCTACACTTTTTATACTGGCTGCAAGGGAAGAGAGACGAAGGACGAGAGACGACGGACGAAAGCGCTTGGCTGTTCACGTCCATCGTCCGAGTGAGCGAAGCGAACAATCGTCCGTCGTCCGTCGAGGTTTATCAATGCGCCCCGTGGATGAGCATGGGGAGGCAGCGGGTGCAGACGACCTTTTCTTTTCCTTCGTGAAAGCAGGGCAGGTAAACCCTGTCCTTGTCATTTGCCCCGCAAACAAAACATTTAAGCTCTTTCGTGGCCATGTTAGCCCTCCAGCGCGTTGATCTCGTCGACGATCTTGTTCGGGTCGAGATTGTGCATCATTGAGCCGAAGGAGATGGACTCCATATTGATCCCGGGGCAGGTGAAGCACCCGTTCCCGAAGTACTTCTGGATGACCTCTTTTGCTTTCGGGCTCATCTTTATCACGTCTCCGATGATCGAGTCTTTCGTTATTTTCTTTTTTTCCGCTATCATTGTGGCCTCCTTGATATTTTATTGATTCTACTATAGCAGATAAGCCGCATCGCGGTTATGACGTGTATCATACTCACTCTTTTTGATCCCGTATGAGGCAGGTCATAGCGTTCGGCGGCTGTTTGTTCTATACTATACCTATCTTACAACTACAGGAGGGAATTTTCCATGGACAAGTTCGTGAAGGGTTTTATCGTGATGAGCATCGTGTACCTCGGCATCTCGACGGTCTTAGGGCTCGTTATGCTCGGCAATCCGAACATGATGGCGATCAAATTCGTGCACTCACATCTCAACATGCTCGGCTGGGTCTCGATGATGATCTACGGCGTGGGCTACCATATCCTGCCGCGGTTTATGGGCAGGCCCTTGTACAGCAACAAGATCGGGGAGACACAGTTCTGGCTGGCGAACATATCGCTCGTGGGCATGTTGGCGTTCTTCTGCGTGAATGTCTTTTACCCGGACAGCCTGTACCGGATGCTGACCTTGGCCTTCGGCATTGTACAGGCACTGGCCATATTTCTCTTCTTCTATAACATGCTGATGACGCTGCTCAGCAAGGTGGAACAAGCGCATTGAAGCGGTGCTGGTACAACAGTAAACAGCATACTGTAGACGGTAGACGGGGAGGGCATGCCTTAATAGCTGTCCATCCTGTCTACTGTTTACTGCCTACAGTCTACTATTTTCTGATCACGACGAAAGCTCCGCCAGTCCTTCCCGGTCCTTGATGACGAACTTGCCGTCCAGCAACGGCCACGAGCCCCTCTTTTTTGAATTTGCTGAAGGTCCTGATCGAGGTCTCGACCGTCGTGCCGACCATGTCGGCCACGTCCTGCTTGGTGAGCCGCATGTCGATCAGGGTCCCTTTGCCGGTGTCCACGCCGACCTTTTTCGACAGCTTGAGCAGCAGGGCCGCGATCCTGGCTTCCACGCGCTCCAGGGCGATGTTCTTGAGCGAGTCGTAGGAGCTCTTCATCCGGTCCCCGAGCTGGAGGGCGATGCAGTACATGAGGTTTGGAAAGCGGTCCACCAGGCGCATCAGGTTCTTGCGCGAGATCTTCAGCACCTCGGTGTCCTCCATGGCGACCGCATTCGCGGGGTAGGGGAACCCCCGGATCACGGCAACGCCGCCGAAAATATCGGTGGGGGAGATGATCTCGAGGATGATCTCCTTGCCTTCATGGGAAAGCTTGGTGATCTTCACCTTGCCCTTTGAAACGATAAAGAACCACTCGGGCGGGTCTCCTTCGGAGAAGATGTCCTCTTTTTTTCGGTACGACGACGTTACGAGGTATGGCTCGAGTTCCTTAAGTTCATCGTCGGAAAGATTTTTAAAGAGGTCGATTTTTTTTAGGTCCTTTATGGTCACGGTTTTGCCTTTCCCTGTTTTCGGCCGGCGGGCCGCAAACGCTTCCAAAAAATATATTCTGCTTTTCCCGGCACGAGCAAGCCGGGCAGCTTGCCCACCCTCCGGTAACCGAGTTTTCTGTAAAAGGACTGCGCGGAGCGGTTAAATGACGAAACGCAGAGAAATATATTATCGCAGCGGCGCGCGATCCTGCTTTCCGTAAAGGCGAGGAGTTTCCTGCCGATGCCGTGCCTGCGCATGGCCGGTGCGACGCCTATGGCACGGAGATACCCGCCGCGGGCGAACACCGGGTCTGCGGTGAAGATTACGAACCCGGAGACCTCTGTTTTTCCGACATTCAGTACGGTGCAGACATAGGCCTGTTTCAGGGTGATGTAAGTCTTGAAATCGACCCCTTCGCCGAGCGTTACCCAGGGCTCGGACAGGCTGACGATTTCGTTGCATGCCCCACGGTGGGCGGAGGTCATCGGTATGATTCTGAAGGCGGGTTTCACCTCTGTTCTTTCGTATTTCTTTTCAGGAGCTCGAAGATCTCGCGGGTCTGGCGCTCGGTCTCTTCCCGGTTTCCCGTGTTTTCTATCACGTAGTCCGCGTGCGGCCTCTTTTCGCCAAGCGGCATCTGGCTCCGGATCCGGGCCATGGCCTGGTCATGGGTGAAGCGGTCCCGTTCCATGAGGCGTTTTAACTGCTGCTCTTCATCTGCGTAGACCACAATGACCTTGTCCATCTTTTTATGGTAGCCTGTTTCTATGAGCAGAGCCGCGTCAAACACCACGATGACATCCGGCTGCCTGGAGCTCAGGTGCCTGATCTGTGTCGTGAAGACCTCGAACACTTTCGGATGAAGACAGCGATTGAGCCATGCCCTTTTCCCGGGATCGCCGAACACAATATCTCCCAGCTTTCTGCGGTCAATGGTCCCGCCGGGGAGCTCGATCCCGGTGCCGAAGTACGCAAGCACCTCTCCCCATGCCTGCTGACCCGGTTCCAAAAGCTCATGAACGATCTTGTCAGCGTCGATAAGGTGCGCGCCAAGGTCCTTGAGGACCTTCGCTACGAGGCTTTTCCCGCTGGCAATGCCGCCGGTAAGTCCGACAATGATCATACAATGGCCGCCTATTGCGTTCCTATCTGGTTAAGTAAAGAAAAGAAAAGCCAAAGCTACCACAGAGGACTCAGAGAAAAAATTTAGTTTTTAAAAGCTTTACCTCTGTGCTCTCTGTGGTGAATCTTGATTTTGCCGTCTCACATCATGCTCCGCGCGGTTTCGTAGAGCTTGCCGATAATCCGCGATGTCATCAGAACACTTTTCATTATACCACCTCTGAGGAAGCCGAGGAAGCCCGTGTTTTTCGAGAGGAGCGCATGGACGAGGAAGGCCGCAAACATGATATTGAAAAGATAAATGAGCGGATAGGAAAAGACGGCTCCGTGCTCCTTGATGTCGCTCTGATCGGTCTGCAAAAAAAAGAACGTCAGGATGAGGTGAAATGAAAAAGTGGCGCCCGCAAAAAAGATGCTCCATCCGGCGGCCCACCGGACATCCGCCGCGGACGCGAGCCCGTAGAAGATGAGCGCTACGAACGTGTACAGCGGAAAAAAGTAGGGTGCCAGGGTGATGATGAAGTTGGACTTCGTCAAGGTCACCCGCCCTCCCCGTTCGCTGGCCTGAAAGGACTTTACCGAGCCGCCGAAAAGCACGGCAAAGAATGCGTGGGTAAGCTCATGGCCGAAAACGTAGGTGAGAATCGGCTTTTTGAAGAGGAGGTGCACGCTTAGATAGGTCAGGCCGCCGGCAAGGAAATAATAAGGCAGGTCCGGTTTGTAGGCCACGCTGAAAACGGATGCGCCGAACTGCCAGGTAAAGCCCGCGCAGAAGGGAAGCAGCGCCACGCCGAGCAGAATTTTAATTATTTTTTTCAGCATGTGCTAGAGCAGCGTGTCAAGGAGGAACCGGGCGAGAAGCTCGGTATCCGAGAGCCGGTCAAGGAGCTCCTTTTTCTCTCCGATGAAGCCAGTCTCTATCTCGTAGGCGGTTTCCCCGTAAATGACGGAGTTCAGATAGACCTCGGCGTTCAACGCCTTCACCTCCTTCTCATATTTTATCCGGCCCACAAGGCCATGCGGGTCCGGGCCCCCGTCCGATGTCCTGACGAACCGGTATGCAGGCTCCAGTTCGAAGGAGGGTCTGTCAGGAGTGAGCAGCGTGATACTGTTCCTGTCGAGCTTGATTTTGCCTTCATCGGTCAGGCTGTCGAGAATGCGTTGTGAAAAAAATATCTTATTCATTTCAACGAGAAGGGTCGCTCATATCAGTTTGTTTTCTGCATTCTGAACAGGATAAAGAGCGAAGCTGAGGCGAAAAGGACGTTCGCGATCCACGCTGCGCCCAAGGGAGGCAGCGCGCCCGAGCGGCCGAGCGCGGTACCGACGCTCACCAGCCCCCAGTAGATGAACGCAATGAGCACGGCGAGCGCGATCCCCTTGCCGGTCCCGCCGCTCCGGACCTTCTGGAGCGAAAGCGGCGTAGCGATCAGGACCATGAGAAGGCTCGAAAGCGGGAACGACAACTTGCTGTAGAGGTCCACTTCGTAACGCGCCGCTTCATATCCGCTCATTTTCAGTCTTTTCACGTAATCCCACAGTTCCATAAAATTCATCTCTTCCGAGCTTTTTGCAATCATGCCGAGATCATCGGGGCTGTCGACGATATTGAATATCTCTCCATCCGCCGAACTGACCTGCACCGTGTCGCCGTTGAATACGAATTTCCGGCCATGTTTGAATCTCCACGCACCGTTTTCCCACAGGAGACTGTCCGCCTTGATTCGCTCCCGCACCGTGAAGTCAGGGGTCAATTTAAAGACGCTGACGCCGATCATTTCATTGCGATCGGGCGAAATCAGGTCGATATTGGCAATGCTGTTATCCGGTCCCCGTAACCACAGCTTTCGCTGCTGGAATACGGCATGCTGCTGTTTCTTTTCGATCTCGACGTTCTTGATGAAGTTGGCGCGCGCCGTATAGACCGGCATGATGTATTCATTGTTGAAAAAACCTATAGCAGATATTAAAAGACCGGCGGTGAGGACTGGAGCAATGATTGCGGCCAAGCTGACGCCGCTTGCACGCATGGCGATGATCTCGCTATAGCGGGACAGGTTCCCGAGCGACAGGAGCGAGGCCATGAGCGCGGCGATCGGCAGGGAAGAGGCGGCCATGCCGGGCAGGCTGTACAGAAAATAGACGGCGATTTGGGCGATGTTCGCCTTGTACTTGATGAACCGGTCCGCCTTCTGGAGAAAGTCCATGCATAGGTAAACGACAAGGATGCCGATCAGAACGGCGAGAAAGATGCGAATAAATTCGCCGAATATGTGTTTGCTGAGTATCCTCATGGCTGTTTTTTGATTACACCCGGTTCCTTGTCCTGAGACGGTGATACCATTCTACCAGGGGGCGGAAAACATTAAAATCCTTCTCGTGTCCCTTCATGTAGACGAGCATTCCCGCTGCAGCCGTCATCAGGACATTCGGCAGCCAGTAGGCAATGGCGGGTGAAAGTTTTCCCGTGTCGGAAAGATTTGTCCCCGCCGCAAGGACCATATAATAGACCAGGAAGACCAGCAGCGCCACACTGATCCCCGCGGACTTGCCCGAGCGGCTCCGTCGAATGCCGAGTGGTGCGCCGATCAGCCCGAAGATCAGGCAGACGAAGGGGATCGACAGGCGTTTATGGAGTTCGCTCTCGATGTCGATGGTGGGTTTCCCCTCGGCCCTCGCGCGTTTCAATTCATGGAACAACTCGAGGCTGCCGATCTCGTCGAAGTCGGTATCTGAAGACCCTCTTTGAACCAAGGCATGGCTGATGTCCAGGTAGAGGTTGCCGGAATCAAAGTCCATGGTCGAATACGACTGCTCATCCCGGGGAAAAGTGTGGATCGCACCCTGACTCATCGCAAGGGTAACGTTGAGCGACTCGGGATCGGCGATGAGCCTGCCGCGTTGCGCGACAATGGCATAGGGCTCTTTGGCGGACCGTTCGTCGGAAATGAAAATGCCCTTCATATCGTCGAGCGACTCCATCTTGTCCACGTAGATTACCATGCCGTCAAAGGTGTTGCTGAACACGCCGGGCTCAATGCCGACCATCGCGCGCGATTTGACCATATTGAACAGTTGTACCTTGAGCGCATGATTGGCCGCGGGAGCGACAATCAGTGAGGTCAGCGCCGTGAACGTGAACGCGAGAACAGCGAAGAGCATGACCGGACGGATCATATTATAGAGGCTGATGCGGGAAGCCTTCATGGCGGTCACTTCCGAGTCCGAACAGAGCTGGGTAAAAGCCGTCAGCGTTCCCACGAGAAACGACATGGGAACGGTAAGGACCAGAAAGCTCGGCATGATGTACGCGAACAGCCTGGCTGTTGACGACACGGTGGCCCCTTTGGAGACAACGAGCTCGGCAAGCCTGAACATTCTCTGGAGAAACAACACCAGGGTAAGCGCGGCGAGGCTGAGAAAAAACGGCGTGAGTATTTCACGGAAAATATACCGGTCCAATATGCGCATCCTGAACATGGCTATTTCCTGATCTCCTCGAGGATGTTCATCTCGATCCTGTTCATGTCGAAGTAGTCCCGTTCGAGTTCCTCAACATAAAACCGGTCGAGACCGCTGTTCAGGAGGAAATCCTCGCGTACCCTGCTGTCACGGGACACGATAATGTGCGGCAGGAGGTTGTTGAGGTAAAAGGACTCTTTGCGAATGTCGAGGATGATCTCTTCGAAAACGCCGTGCGGTATCGGCCCCTCGACGATTCCCTTGGACTGTATCTCACGGTTGAGGTCCTGGATGAATATCTCCTGGTCCTCTTTCGAGTTCAGTTCCGCGTAAATGCTCTTGAACCGGTCCTTGATATAGCGGTGGATGGCCGTATAGAGCTGGTCGTCCTCGTTGATCGTCATGAGGATGGCGGATAGTTCCCGGTATGTCATATCGCCGCTCTTGATCTGCAGGAGGCCACGGTGAAGGGTGTCTACCTTCTTGCGGCCGTAGCGCGTGAGATACCGGTTGTCCCGGAGGTAGTCCATAAAGAGCTCGCGAAACAGGTCCTGATGTATTTTGTCGAAGATCTCTTTGTTGCCGGAAAGGCTCCTGATCTGGTCTTCACTCAGGATGGAGTTCTCCATGAACGCAAGGTTGTTGATCGTGGTTGCGGCGCTGTCGTAGCGGTCGAAATAGGTGAGGATGTGGCTCATGGCCTCAAGCACGGTCGTGTCGTTCGTGTCCCGGGCGTGCTCATCACAGGCCCGCACCGTGTCGAGGAGCAGACTCTCGAAGGCCGGATCGCGGTGCGTGGTGGATTTCTGCTTGGCCTTGAGAAGTTTAATGAGGTCTTCAGATGAGACATGCCCCCTGATCTTGTCCGCCCTGAAGAAAAGACCTTCGAAGATCGCGCGGGTGTCCCTGATGTAATCCGGCTCCTCAACCTCTACGATGTTCATGTCCTTCAGGAGCAGTTCATCGAGGGTATCGAAGAGCGTATGGGGGATGTTGAGCCGGAGGCTGAGGGTTCTGAGCCGAGACAACTTGGCGAGCTCCGACGGGTTGACTTCGCCCTTGTCCGAGACGGCGATCAAAATATCTTTGTATTCATCGACGATCTTCTTGTTCTCCGGTAATTTATACATCCCGTCTATCTTGATGCGTTCTTGCTGGTAGGGAATAATATTGTATTTTTTCGCCAGGGCCTCCATGACGGCATTGCCTTCGGCCGAGATGGCCTTCTGTTCGATGTAGAGCTTGTTGAAGGTCTGAAAATATTCCTCGTTGTGCCTGTTCACCAGCCGGAAGAGAAAAATCAGCGCTTTGGGGTCCCCCATGGCGTCGAAGATCTCGCGGCAGAGCCGGCTGTCATCGACGGCCCCGACGGTATCGCTTCGTTTGACCTGTTTGCCGATGGTCTTCAGAATTTCCCGCTGCAGGTCCCTGATTTCCGATTTTTGCGTGGAGTGAACGAAGAAATAATAATTGGAAACGGCGTTGCCCGAGAGGAACACCTGGTCGAAGGACTCCCTGCCCGCGGTGTTGTTCGTGAAGGCTATGTTGTCGGTCTTGTCGTAGAAGGCGCCGTACATGACCAGGCGGTTGGAGACGTCTTTCCGCAGGAGGTCTTTGAGCGGCAGGTCCACGCCGAACATGTATTCGCAGAGGCTTCCGCCGGTGCCCATATAGCGCACGCCGTCGTGCCGGATCACGAATTCGTTGCCGCCTGAAAAAAAACGGTCGCCATCGGGAAGGCATTCGTAGAAATATCTGCCGCTCAGGTCCGCGCCGGTGATGGTCACATAGTAATCCAGCTTTTCATTGGCTTTCCCGTTGAGCTTTATCTCGTGGATCATAACGGAGTTATTATATCAGACTGCCTTGCATTTTCAAACTAAAAAGAGACCGCGCGGTTAAAATGGCTTGCTCTGCCGCAGGGAAAAAGGTATAATTTTCCAGTTGTGCATCGAAGCGAATCTCCGCGCTTCGACTTGAAGAGGGCTGAGGGGGTTACGGTGATGGATCAACGGCCGGGAACAGGAACGATCGGTACAGCGGCTAAAAGAGGCATCATCCTGGCGATCCTTGTCGTCGCTGCGGGGTTGTTGTTCCTGCTTCTCGTCGCGAAGGAAGGACCACGGGCAAAAAAGATCATCCAGGAAGGCGATCGAGCGCCGGAATTCCGCCTTTCTGCCCTGGACGGGAAACAGGAGGGGCTGGCGGATTATCGCGGGAAGGTCGTGATGGTGCATTTCTGGGCCACGTGGTGTCCGCCCTGCGTTGAAGAGTTGCCGGCCCTCGAGCGTATGTACCGCAGTTTAGCCGGCAAGGACTTTGAGCTTCTGGCCGTGAGCGTGGACGAAGGAGGGGCGGAAGCGGTGGCCTCCTTTCTGCAAAGAAACAGGCTGACCCTGCCCGTGCTGTTGGACCCCGGAGGGTCGGTTGCCAAATCCTACGGCACGTTCAAATTTCCCGAAACGTACCTTCTCGACCGCAGCGGCATCGTTCGCTACAAGGTGATCGGGCCGGCGGACTGGTCAAATCCCGCGAATGTAAAAGCCATCAGGGACATGATTGATCACCAATAAAGCTTATTCGTCGACATTCCTTAGCTGATGCAGTTCACATAACGAGGATTTTTTCACCACGAAGCGCGCGAGGCTGACAAAGAAAGACTTTACACCGCCGGTTGTTCGTTTTTTTTGTAAGTTCTTCGTGGTCTTCGTGGCTTTGCGGTAAGTGCTTGCCATGAAAAAAGTAATTTTAGCGGGGCTCGGCATCTTCGCGCTCTGCGTTCTTATAGTTACGCTCTGGGTGATCCGGATCCTTTCCAATCTTCCCGACGTATCAATCCTGAAACACTACCGGCCCGCAGCTGCTTCCGAGGTGCTGGATCGGGACGGTACTATTCTGACCGAGTACTCAGACCGTAAATTCAGGATATGGGTCCCCGTGTCCTCTCTTCCCGAGATCGTCGTCCAGGCAGTGGTGACCGCTGAAGACGACACCTTTTTCGAGCACCACGGCGTTAACTACAAGGCGACGTGGGACGCGCTCGTTCACGATGTGGAGAAAAGGCGGTTCGCACGCGGCGGAAGCACCATCACCCAGCAGATGATAAAGAACGTCCTCCTGTCCAAGGAAAAAACCATCAGCCGCAAACTCCGTGAATATTTCCTGGCACGGAGGGCGGAAGAACTGCTGACGAAGCGGAAGATCCTTGAAATATACATGAATGCGGTCGAGTGGGGAAATAATATCTACGGTATTGAAGCTGCAAGCCGTTTCTATTTCGACAAGCATTCCAGCGAACTGACGCCGGGAGAGGCCGCTTTGCTTGCAGGCATGCTCCCGAACCCGCGTTACTACAATCCCTTCAAGAGGCCGGACAAGGCAAAGGACCGGCAGGAACGCGTCCTGTCCAATATGCTTCAGGCAAAACTGATTACTCCCGAGGTCTATGATGCGTCCATAAAATCACCCTTACCCCTCAGGCAGGAGAATTCAAACAGATTTGATTTGTCTGTGCTGAACGCAACGAATGGGAGACCCTGCTATCAATATGCCCTTGAACAGATCCTGGTCAGATTGTTCGGGGACGAGAGGATATATCGAGGGGGCTGGACCATCCAGACCACCCTGGATAAAAAAATGCAGGAGGAAATGAACCACCTGGAAGCGGCTGTGCCGGACAAGGCCGATCAGCCGATCGATCAGATCACGGTCGTTAAACAGGGCGATCAGATCAGGGCGATCGTCTGTTCACCGGGCAAGGAATCGGCGGTCCGCGATATGACCGCGCTTCCCGGTTTCCCTTCTCCTGGTTTCCCTTCTCCCGGTTACGATGTGAGTACGGTTTCGCCGGATACGGTCACCCGGGAACAAATCGTCCTGTCCGTGGCGGGTGGGAAACAGTGATCCTGAGAACTCGATATTCGGTCTTAAAATAAGCTGGAAGTTGCTCCCCGGGGAGGCAAGTTCTCCGGTATATTTATGGGCGGATTCCCACACAAATCCCAGGGCAAGCGAAAAAGCCATCTGTTTGTTTTCGAAGGGCCATTTTTTATCTACATAAAAATAGTGTCTGATGGGCTTGAGATTCTTCCAGTCCATGTCGTAGGGATATTGAAGCTGCCCCGCAGCAAATGAAGGTTCGTATAGGCATCCGCGGGGAATGCGCTTACTCCAGAATTCAAAGCCGCTGTTGTTGAAGAGGGAAGGCTCCCCGGGCTTAATAAAGCCTGCTTCTCCTGAACGAGAGATACACGATTTCCGTAATATCCGGGTTGTCGTGAAGTTTACCGATACGAAAGCTCCAGCTCAGTTTCTTCCATTCAAGCTCCTGCCGTCGATCGTGAATATCCGTTTTGGCTTTTTCCCCCACGTGAGGTATCGGCTTTTTTGTGAGCGCGACAATGCGTTCGAGGTCCGTGTAGTAAGCATCGGTTCGAACACGATCTCGAGCCGCTTGAACTGTTCGGCAGGGGGCGGCGGCTCGCTACCGGAGGCGACCTCAATCGTTTCACTGTATGGCGTTAGAGGCCGCAGGAGCAAGAGAACGACAATGAGGAGGAGCAGGGGAAATGTCTTTCCCGTCATGCTACATGCCACGGGAGCCATGTTCAGCAGGATATCACAGGGCATGCATTCTGGAAAGCGGAAATTGAGGGTTACGCCATGGCCGGCTCCCGCAGCTTGACCGATACCACGCGGGAGCATCCGGGTTCTTCCATGGTGATGCCATAGAGCGCGTCGGCCATCTCCATGGTCCGCTTGTTGTGCGTAATCGTGATGAACTGCGAGCGGTTGCTCATCTCACGGATGAGCCGGGTGAAGCGCGTCACATTCGCCTCGTCGAGCGGGGCGTCAACCTCGTCGAGCATGCAGAAGGGGCTTGGCTTTACCAGGAAGGCCGCGAAGAGGAGGGCGATGGCCGTGAGCGCGCGCTCGCCGCCGGACAGGAGCGTGATGCTCTGAAACTTCTTGCCCCGGGGCTGGGCGATGATCTCGATGCCCGATTCGAGGATGTTCGATTCATCGAGGAGCACGAGCTCGGCCCTGCCGCCCTCGAAGAGAAGGGAGAAGACCTCCTTGAACTTTTCCTGGATGGCGTTAAAGGCCTCGCTGAACAGCTCCTTGGTCTCGCCGTCGAGCTTGGCGATGGTCGCCTTGAGGTTGTTGATCGACTCGTTGATGTCGTTTTGCTGCGCGGAGAGGAGGTCGTAGCGTTCCTTGAGCTCGTTGTACTCCTGCAGCGCATCGACATTGATCGGCCCCATCTGGTCTATCTTCTGGCGCAGCTCGTCGAGCCGGGCCTTCGATTCCTCGAGTGTTTATCTCGAATTGCCCCAGTTCCTGGACAACAGCCTCGAGCTCCGTGTGATAGGTGGTCCACACGGTGTCTTTCAAGTGTTCGATCTTCATGCGGAGCTCGGTGCGTTTGACCTCATTGGCAGAGAGACGTTTCTGGGCGGCGTCAATGTCATGATGCATCAGCCGGGCCTGTTCCTCGGCAGCATGGAGCACGTGCGTCTTGGTCGTGTGCGCCTCCTGCTTCGAGACGAGGACGCGGCGCTCAGCATCGAGTATTTCGATATGGCCCCTGATCTCGGTCTCGGCTTCCGTGATGGCGGATTCAAGCCCGGTCAGCTTCGTTGCAATATCGGTGATTTCAGACTCGCGTTTCGCAAGTCGCTCGCCCAATTCCGATTCGGCACGGATGAGTGTCTCGGCGTTTCTGGAGGCCGCAGCCTGTTTTTCCTGAAGTGCGGTGATTTCCATCCGGATCTCGGTGATCGCAGCGCGCGCGATCTCCAGCTCTTCCTTTTTGAGCGAAAGCTCTACCTGCAGCGACTCGATATTTGCCTGTGCGTTCGTGTGTCCGGCCTCCAGCCCGTGAAGCACTTCCGAAGCGCGCTCGATCCCTGCATTCAGCTCCCGCCGCTGTGATGCGCGTTCTGCCGCCTCGGTATCGAGGGCCCTGGTGCGTTCCTGAGCGCGGCCGATTTCGTCGCCGACCGTCGTGCGATCCTTCTCCTTGTTGACGAACTCGATCTCCATGCGGTGGATCTGCTGCGCGAGTTCTGCCTCGATCCTTTTGTCCGATTCTATCGCGGCGTCGGCCGACGAGAGCTCCGCTTCGAGCCGCGCGATCGCTACGGTAAGGTCGGCCACTTCGTGCTCCAGGTCCTTGATCTCGCGACGCTTGGTGAGCATGCCGGTGCCGACGGCTTCAACAGCTCCGCCGGTGACCGCGCCCCAGGGATCGACGATCTCTCCGGAAAGGGTGACGACGGTCTTGTTGAAACCCTCCTTGTGCCACAAGTAAAGGGCGGTATCCATGGTGTCCACAACGACCACATCGCCCAGCAGATATTGGGCCACGCTGCTGTAGTTGTCCTTGTAGCGCACGATGTTGAGCGCAGAGCCGATGACGCCGGCATGGCCGTTCTTTATAAAGGGCTCGGATTTCATTTCGCGCGGGGTCTTCGGCACGAAGGTGCTCCGTCCGCCGCTTTTGGTCTTGAGATAGTCGATGGCTTTGAGAGAATCATGCTGGGAATCCACGACCACGTACTGGAGCCGGTCTCCGAGCACGGCCTCGATCGCAACCTCATACCGCGGCTCGGTCTCGATCATGTCCGCAACGAGCCCATGAATGGTCCCCAGGTGTTCTTCCGCAGAAGCTTCCTTGCGCGCGGACATGACGGTCCTCACGCCCTTTTGATAGCCTTCGAGGCTCTGCTCCAGCTCGATCAGGGAGCGAAGGCGGGAGTTCTGGCCGGCGAGCCTGTTTCTGCTTTCATTGGTTGCGTTTTCGAGCGACTTTTTCTTCGCGAGCGCCTGCTCCAGCCGCTCCATAACCTGCATGCGCTCTTCCCGGGCCGCGTTTGTTCGCGCTGTTATTTCTTCAAGCTCGCGCTCTTTGGCCGCGAGGAGCGCGGTGCTTTCCTGGAGTTTCCGTTCCAGGTCCTGCTTTTCCGCCATTCCCCGCTCATCTTGTTCGTCTATCTGCGAGATGCGAGACCGGAGGTTGGATAAAGTGTTTTTCTCCGCCGCTGATGCCGTCATTGCGTTCAGGATCCCGGTTCGCGTTTCCTCGAGCGAAGCTTCCTTTTCCTTGAGCGCCTGCGAGAGGGATTCCAGGGTTGCAGCCCGGTCACCGAGTACGGTGTTCTTCTCATTGATCGAGGCTGACAGCACCCGGGATTCTTCCTCATGCCGCACCTTCTGCTCGGCCACCCGTGTTGTTTCCTGTTTTAGATATTCCCTGTCGGCCAGGTCGCGGCCCCGCTGCTCCGTGAGCGATGCGATCTGGCTTTTGGACATCTCTACGCGGTGTTCGGCGCGGCTGAGCGCGGTCTCGGTCTCGTGGATCTTGTGCTGGAGCATTGAAAGCTCATGTTCAGCGGACAGGGCGTCGGCCCTGGTTTCCTCGATAGTCGACTCGATCCTGCCGAGGGACGCATGCAGTTCCGTCACTTCGTCTTCCAGTTTTTTGAACTCTTCGGATGAGGTCGTCCATTCGAGGCCGAGGTTTGAGTAATCGACCGAGGCAAGCCTAAAGTCGAGGTCTTTCATTTCGGCCCGGAGCTTCTGGAAGCGCTCCGCTTTTTTTGCCTGGCGGTCGAGTGAGTTGACCTGGCGCTTGACCTCAATGATGATATCGTTCACGCGGAGCTGGTTCTGTTGGGTCGATTCGAGCTTGGAGAGGGCCTCCTGCCGCCGCGCCTTGTACTTCATCACGCCGGCTACTTCCTCGAACAGGAATCGGCGGTCCTGCGGTTTGGATGAGAGAATCTGGTCCACTTTGTCCTGTTCGATGATGGCGTGAATTTTGGCGCCGACGCCGGCGTCCATCATGAGATCGCGGATGTCCTTCAGGCGGCAGGGGATCTTGTTGATGAGGTATTCGCTCTCTCCGGAGCGGTAAAGCCGGCGGGTAATCTCGATCTCCTGGTACTGCCCGAACTCGGATGAAAGGTTTCCTCCGATGTTCGTAAGCCTGAGGATGACTTCGGCCATGCCCAGGGGCTTGCGGCTCTCGCTCCCGTTGAAGATCACATCCTCCATCTTGTCCCCGCGGAGATGTTTTGCGCTCTGCTCGCCCAGTACCCAGCGGATGGCATCGGAGATGTTGCTCTTGCCGCACCCGTTCGGCCCCACCACGGCAGTGACGCCGGGCTGAAATGTGACCGTTGTTTTGTCACAGAAGGATTTAAAGCCGATCATTTCGAGGGTTTTAAGCTGCATAGGCCTCCTTACTATTAGGAAAACAAGAGTTCAAATTCGCAAGCCAACAGATGCAATGATGAACAATGGAAAGACGACGTTGCGCAGATTGAGGCCTCGAAACCCGGTCTGGAGAATGCTGGCAGGGTTATAGCATAAGAAAGGGGGTTTGTAAAGTGAAAAATAACAAGGTAAGGTATTTATTTTAATAGCGTATACAATATATTGTGGTCTTTGAATTCTGGAGTGAGTGCATTCCCCGCAGCAAACTGCGGGGAATGAGGGCGAATACGATCATCATTTCAACCCATGCAGATGCCTATACGAACCTTCATTTGCCGCAGGGATCTCAATGGCTATATTTCCCGCTGTTTAAGACGTTTCAGGCCTATATTCATCGGTAAAAACAGCGCCAGAACATTGACGGCCGTCACCAGGAGGAAAGAGACCGCTATCAAAATCCATCCGGATGAAGAGATGTGTCCTCCGAAGGTCTGGGCCGTGAAGATGCGGTATGCGGGCCAGGCCTCCAGAATGATCACAACGCCGATAAAGAGCATGGTCATGAGCATGTAGACAATGCCTCCGAAGCCCGTCGGGATCTGGGCCACGTTCTCGTGCTTGAACTTGGGAAAGATGGCGCCAAGGCCCACGCCGAGCGAGGTAATGCCGAAGGTCATCATGAAGACCGTGACGATCCCGAGTCCCATCATGAAAGGCGTTACCTTGAGGAGGGTGTTCGAGAGCACGATAAGCGCTTCAGCGAGCACGAGGAGCGGGAGCAGGCTGCTCCAGAACTTTGCCCAGAGGAAATCACGAATCGAAAGCGGTGCGGACCGGATGATCCAGAACGATGCTCCCTCGAGGCTTACGGCAGGGAACACGAACCGGACGGCAACGGCCGTTGTTACGAACCCGACCATGCCGAGGTTCAAAAAGGCGATGAGGTTCTGGAGATAAAAGCTCGGCATGGCGGCGCGTTCCAAAGGCAGGAGCTTGAAGCTGTAGATATAAACGACCATAAGCGCAAACAGAAGAAAGAGCTGGGACCACTGGGACGTGTCGCGGAAAAAGAGCTTTACGTCCTTCAGCACGATAGCGCGCATCTTGCCTTGAAAGGGAAGGGAGATTGCTCTGAAGAATAGGTCCGCAGCGCGCGAACGCGAGATCGGGGATTTTTTGCCTTCCTGCGAGCGTGACCAGCCCGGGTAGTAAATCCTTTCGCAGACCCATTCGCCGATCACGATACCTGCGCCGGCGGTGCTCCAGAGCATGAGGAGATAGAACAGTGTCTCTCCCTTGACGGCCCGAAGGAGGGGCGAGAGCGTCTCCGTTGCCCAGGAGCTTGGCAGGAGCGGAGACACCGGGCTGCGCAGGGCCGTCAGATATTGCACCAGCGTCGGGAACGTGTCGGGGTCCACGAGTTTCTCGGGCTGGAGCATCCGAAACAAGATATACATGGCAACGAAGAACAGAAGGCCCAGGAGCACGAGGATGTCCTTTGCCCTGCGCGCGGGAAAGGCGTTCACGAGCAGCATGGTCACGAGGATGCCCATGCCGGCCGGGATGATCAAAAAGGGGATGAACGTGAGAATCAGCCCCAGATAGTACGCGAACGAGGCCTTGAACGCCGCGCCATAGGCGATGAACACCGGGAGGCCGTAGATGAGCGTCATCCATGAGGAATCTACAATGGTCTCGATAAATTTCGCCCGATAGATGTTCTCTAGCGTAACCGGCGCGGAAAGCAGGAGTTCGAGTTCTCCTGAGAGGTAGAATGTCGAGAGCGACGTGACGATATTGCTGAAGACGAGAATGGAAAAAAAAGTCAACAGTATCATCGACAGCAGCCGGAGCGCCAGCAGATCGCCGAGCCCTTCAATGGTCCTGAAATAGGTGAGGACTCTGAATGAAATGCCGAACAGGAAGACCCAGAAAGCGAGGCCAAGCAGGCCCAGCACCGCCGTCTTCAGGCCGTCGCCGGGAGCAAGACGGGCGAGGCGGTTCTTTATTGCATCATATCGCGGGGTAAGAAGCAAGAGCATAGGATTTTTTTATGAAAAATGATTAGGGGTCTTTGTTTGAAGCTTCATATTTTTCGCTGATGCTCTCGTATTTGATTATACAGCCTCATCCCCTCCCGTCAGCCTGAGGAATATGGACTCCAGATGGCTGTTCGGCATGCGGGCCATGCGGCCGAGGTCTTCGACGCTGCCCTCGGCGATGATGTCGCCTTTATGAATGATCGCAACACGCGTGCACATCTGCTCTACGATCTCAAGAGTGTGCGTGGACATAAAGATGGTCACGCCGTTTGACGCAAGGTCCTTGAAGATGTCCTTCACGAGCCGTGCGCCGCGCGGATCAAGGCCTACCATGGGCTCGTCCACGACAAGCACCTGCGGTTTGTGGAGCAGGGAGGAGGCCATGACAAGCCGCTGTTTCATGCCGTGAGAGAAGTTCTCGACCAGTTCATCGGCCCATTCGCTTAATCCGAAGAGACCAAGAAGTTCGCTGATCCGTGTCTTCGGATCGTTCATATCATAGAGCTTTGCAACAAAGTGCATGAATTCCGTTGCCGTAAGCTTTTCGTACAGGAAAGGCCGGTCCGGAATGAAACCGGTGATGAACTTTGCCTTGAGCGGCTCCTGCTGGACATCATACCCGCCGATCAGAGCCCTGCCGCTCGTGGGCTGGAGCAGGCCCGCCATCATCTTAATGGTCGTGGTCTTACCCGCGCCATTCGGCCCGAGAAAGCCGAAGACCTCCCCTTGGGCCACTTCGAGGTTGATGCCGTTCACGGCTGTGAGCTTGCCGTAGAGCTTTTTGAGGTTGTTGAGTTTGATCATAGGGTGCGTATTCACGGATGAACATGTAGGGGCGGCCCTGTGTGGCGGCCCGAATCAGGGCAACCACAAAGGGTTGCCCCTACGAAATTCCGCATTTTATCGCTTTATCTGTACTCCAGTACCTCCACGTTCAGTTTCCCGACGAGTTTCAGAATATCGGATTGTCTGTCGATATTCCCCGTGACCAACCGGATGTGCGTGGCATCGGCGGGGAATTGATTGAACGTGGGGTCGACCGCAGTCCACTGACCCAGCCAGACCTCGGGCCAGGCGTGGTAATAAAACCCGTTCCGCAGGTACACGATGCCCGCGGCCATGCGCGTCGGCAGGCCGGCAGCGCGCGCAAGCGCCGTATAGAGCGTGGTGTGCTCGTTGCAATCACCCACGCGCTGGTTCAGGACCTCTAGGGCGCTCGGGATGCTCACAACAGGCTTTTTTTCGAGTGCATTGTACACCCATTCATTCAACTTCCTCGCCGCCTCTCGCGCATCTTTTTCTCCTGAAAGTATCTTGATCGCTTGATCTTTTATCCGCTTGTCATCGCTTTGGATGAGCGCCGTGGGCTGGAGCGATTCATCCCGGTCTTTTCCTGCATAGGGCAGACGGTATGAGGCCGTCTCCTCATGAACGCGAACTTCGACGATGTTCCCCTTATAAGCCTGTCGATCCCCGTCAAGATCGAATGTCTGCATCGGCGCGCCCGTGAGCTTCGCTTTGAGGTATCGTGTCTGGGCGGAGTTGTCGATGTGGTTTGATGGGATCATTACGAGAGAAATGATGTCCACGGCGGGGCCCCGCTTATCGCGCTTCATGGCCTCAACCATGGTCTCCTTCAAAAGCACGTAACCGAGGGGACTTTCTTCCTTGATCGTGTCCCCGTCTTCCGTGATCCAGGAAAAGGCCTCCAGGCCCTGAAAAGTTTCCTTCAATTTATAGACGGTTTGTTCCGAATCGCCGACCTTGATGTGTTCCTTTGCCTCCACGGATACGGTGGCATCTTCCGTGCTCATCGTAGCGGGATTGAACAGGGGGAAACGGTATTTCCTGCCCGGCTCCAGACCGAGCAGGACGAGGGCGGGCTTGATGTTCGGCGCAAGATAAGGAGGCTCCTTCAGCGGTATGCGCTCCTTTCGCGTCTGCCCCGCGGTAAGGATATCCAGGACGAGCTTGTTGCCGATCACCGCACCCTTGATCTCCATGGAACTCGTCGCGGACTGCATGCTGAAGTTGAAGTACTTCAACAGAAAGTTTTTAGTCGTATAGCTGTTGGTGACCGTCTTGACATGCTGCACCGAGCCCAGGACGAGAAGGTCGAGTTCGGACTCTTCCAGAAGGTGGTAGGTGTCCGCTTCGCGCATCACGCTGCTATGCGCGTATCCGATCTTCCGGCCTTGCTGGTAGATCCCGGCCCATTCGTCCCCGGTGCGCACGCCTTCCTCGGTAATCACGTCGAGCGCAATAACCGTTGAGGGCCGGAGGTACGTGCGCTCGACAAGCAGACCGAGCATCACGAGCCAGCAGATAAGGATTGTCAGTTTGATCAGTTTTTGTATCATAACCGGCACAGGAGGAACTTTTCTCCGGGCCACTAGTCGTATGGTCATGCAAAATTCTTTCGTAATGGTAACCGTAAAACGGGTTATTGTCAAATATGTCCTTTGATTATCATCAATGGTTCTCGATAATATATATCATCGTGATTTCAGGGGCATAGAAGAAATTTGCCTTGACATGGGAAGTGCTTATGCTCTATAGTATGCAACGTAGAGGAGGTGTCTATGACTAAAGCAGATATCATCTCGGAAGTTTTCGACAAGGTTGGCCTTCCGAAGCAGGATGCAGAAGAGCTGGTAGAGATGATTCTGGATTTAATCAAAGAGACACTGAGACAGGGTGAAACCGTCAAACTTTCCGGTTTCGGAAACTTCGTGGTCAGGAAGAAAAACTCGAGAAAAGGCCGCAATCCCAAGACGGGCCAGGAGATAGAGATCACCCCGAGGAAAGTTGTCAGTTTCAGACCGAGCATGATTTTCAAAGAACATGTCATTGAAACCCCCACAGCCACTGAGTAAGCTTTTTTATCGGATCGGTGAAATAAGCCGGCTTACGGAGTTGGAGCCTTATGTGCTCCGCTATTGGGAAACCGAATTCCCGCAGCTCAGGCCGGACAAGGGCAGGTCAGGGCAGCGCCTTTACAAAAAAAAAGACTTAGACCATATCCTCCGGATAAAAAGTCTGCTTTATAAAGAAGGATATACGATCTCCGGGGCACGAAAGAAACTGAACGGAAAGGGTGAAGAGGATGTCGAGGCCGTCATAGAGTCGGCCAAGAAGGAGCTGAGGGAAATACTGGAGATACTGAAGTAGCGTACGAAGCCGGGAATAGAGGAAGATGAAAAGGATGCGGATTGTTTTTATCTCAACATCCCATCTTCAATGTATTCTCATCATTCTATAGTTACACATCGGGGCGTGGCGCAGTCTGGTAGCGTACTCGCTTGGGGTGCGAGTGGTCGGCCGTTCAAATCGGCTCGCCCCGACCATTTTTCACAAGGCCCGGACACCCTCCGGGCCTTTTTTTTGGAATATCCAGAAAAGAATAACTTCATGATAAGGAGACACGTCTCATGAGAAGAGGAACGCTTGCAGGGATACTTTTGGCTCTGTTTTCAATCACGTTTTTTACACCGCACTCTGTTTTTGCCGAAATAGAGTGGACCGTCAAAAAACAGCTGAAGCTTGAAGCAGCGCCGACTGATGTTGCGCCATCGGCAGACGGCAAATGGATATACGTTCTCACGTCCGGAGAAATCCTCGTCTATTCCATCGCTGATGACAAGGTGATGAGCCGGATCCCTGTTGATAAGACCTTCGACCGGCTGACCTATTCCGCGCCGGACAACACACTGCTTGTATCAAGCAGCGCGGAAAAGACCCTGAAGATCATTCAATTGGAAACTGTCCAGCATTTTTCTTTGGAAGGATTGCCGTTCGAAGGCCCGAAGAACGCGCCGGTCACGCTTGTGGTATTCAGCGATTACCAATGACCATACTGTGCGCGGCTTGAGCCGCCCCTCCAGCAGTTGCTGGAAAAATACAAAAAGGATGTAAAGCTGGTGTTCAAGAATTTCCCGCTCCCCATGCATCCGTATGCCCGCAAGGCCGCAACGGCCGCCTTGGCGGCAGCCCGACAGGGGAAATTCCGCGAGTTTCATCATAAACTATTCGAGGAGCAGAACAGTCTCAGCGACGAAAAAATCCAGGAAATCGCACGGGAACTAAAACTGAACATGGAGACGTTCAACCGCGACATGAACGATCCGGCACTGCAAAGCATCATCTACAGAGACATGAATGAAGGCAGCCAGGCAGGGGTTCCCGGTACACCCACGGTGTTCGTGAATGGGAAACTTGTTCAACTTCGTAGTCTTCAGGAACTTGATCAGGCAATCGGTACCGAGCTGAAAAAGAAAAAGTAGAGACCGCCCGTGACGGTATTTTTTAGGGTTTGAACGGTATATTCTGTATGATTCTCGTAACCAATGACGACGGGGTCTATTCCCCCGGTATTCAAATACTAGCCAGGCGGCTTCGCGAACTCGATGAGGTCGTGATTGTGGCCCCTGACCGCGAGCGGAGCGCGGCAGGCCATTCCATGACCCTGCACCGGCCGCTCCTCATCGAGGAAATAAAAGAATCCGTATACAGTGTCAACGGTACGCCCACGGACTGCGTGAACATCGCGGTGAAGGGGCTGCTCAAAGAGGTGCCGAAACTCGTGGTTTCGGGCATCAACAAGGGGCCGAACCTGGGGGACGACGTAACCTATTCAGGGACTGTTGCCGGCGCCATCGAGGGCATATTGCTCGGCATTTCGTCCTTCGCTGTTTCGCTCGCGGCGCGTGAGAATTTCAAATTTGCCGAAGCTGCCGAAGTGGCCTTCCGTACGGCCGTTCAGATCTTCGAACTAGGAATACCTGCAGGTACGCTCCTGAATGTCAATGTCCCGAATGTTCCGCTCTCAGAGATCCAGGGAACGCGCATCACCCGACTGGGCAAACGCATTTACCATCAGATGACGGTGGAGCGCGTCGACCCGCGCGGCAAGAAATACTACTGGATCGGCGGGGGAGAACCGGACTGGGAGCGGGAAGAGGGGACGGACCTCGATGCCGTTGACCGCAAGATGATCTCCGTCACGCCCCTCCATCTCGATTTTACCGATTATTCATCCTTCGACAGACTGAAACCGCTTGAAAATATGTCCTACGTGCTATCGACGGTACGCGGGGAGTGACGAACGAGGAGAAGGAGCGCCGCCGCATGGTGGACGATCAGATCGTCGGCCGCGGCATCAAAGACGAACGCGTTCTCGCCGCCATGCGTCGAGTACCGCGCCATGAGTTCCTGCCCGAGGCCATCCGCGGTATGGCCTATGCCGATAACGCCCTTCCCATCGGCGAGGGCCAGACCATGTCCCAGCCTTATATGGTGGCGATTATGAGCGAACTCCTCGGCCTCACCGGTACTGAGCGTGTGCTCGAGATCGGCACAGGGTCGGGCTACCAGGCGGCTGTCCTCGCCGAGCTGTGCAGCAAGGTTTATACCGTGGAACGCATCAAAACCATCGCGGAAAAGGCCAGGGCCACGCTTGACCGGTTGGGATACCAGAACGTGGCGATCAAGGTTTACGACGGCACCTACGGATGGAAGGAAATGGCGCCTTTTGACGCCATCATGGTCACTGCCGGTGCGCCCGAGATACCGGCGATGCTCGTGGAGCAGTTGAAAGAAGGCGGCAGGATGGTGATCCCCGTTGGAGAGCGGTTCGGGCAGTCACTCCTGAAGCTGGTCAAGACCGCGGAAGGAACCGTAACACAGAAAAGCATCCCCTGTGTATTCGTCCCTCTCATCGGCAACCACGGGTGGAAGGAATAGTTTCGAATTCGGAATTCGGATTGCGGAATGGGTGCAGCAGGGACCAGAAGTGAGGAAGGGATTCAATTATCTATTGATTTTCTTTCGTTCATGAACTCTTCTGTAGCGATCACCTGGTAGAGAACGGACAGGCAGAGACCGATCCCTCCCCCCAGAGCCGCACCGACAAGCACGTCCGTAGGATAGTGGACCCCCAGATAGATCCTTGAAAAAGCAACCATCGACGCAAGAACCAGCGGATACAGTCGCCAGGCTCGGGCAATATATTGCCGGGTCAGATAAAAGATCGGCACGGCGAATGCGAACGAGCTGATCGCATGGCCCGAAGGCATGGAAAATGATTTCGGGCAGGGGAGGATGAGCCTGATTCCTTCCAGCGCGCGACACGGCCTCACGCGCGCTACCGCGTCTTTCATCCAGTCCTCCACGAATCCCGCCAGATACACGGCACAGCAGGCGATCAAGAATGTCCAGATTGCCGCGGCAAGATATGTTTTGCCCCGGTCGTTCTTTTGCTTCGCGCCGCGCAGGAACATGGCAAGGAGAAAAGGGATGACGAGGAGATACCCGCGTAGGGTGAGCGCGGGCATCAGGACGTCGAAAATGGGATTAGCGATGTTGTGATTGACGAAGAGCAGGAGTTGCGCATCCAGAGACTGAATAGTCATAGTATCCGTCATGCAGCAAAAGGAACAAGGCGAGGTCTTACTTCTTCCTCACACAGCACTTGACGACGTTTGTATCGCTCACTTCGATGAGCCCTTGTTCAACGATCGAGACGACGTCATCCAGAACGTCGTTGATCATCTCTTCAGAGTCCACCACTTCGATCTTGACCGGCAGGGTCGTGGACAGCTCGAGGATCTTCGCCGTAGTGAAAGACGCCGTCGCTCCCGTAGCCCTCGATGCCGCGAAACACGCTCGCGCCGGCGATCTTCCTTTTAAAGAAGATGTCCAGAAGCACTTCATAGACCGGCTTGCCGTGGAACTTGTCCGCCTCGTCCACATAGATGGTAAGTTTTTTTGCGGGTCCGCTCTTGACCATATCGTCTCCTCTAGATGCTTTTTGCGATAACTTCGCCGAGCTTGAGTGCGATAAATCCGCCGATGACGCTGCACACGACGTTCACTCCCGCGATCAGCCATTCGCTGTCCTTCAAGAGTGCGCCGGTTTCATACTCAAAGGTTGAAAACGTGGTGTAGGCTCCGAGGAAACCTACGACGAGCAGCAGCCTCCACTGCGGGTTCACCATGAATCGTTCTGTGAAAAGGGTCATAAGCAAACCGATGAGAAAACTGCCGCTCACGTTAATGAGGAACGTGCCGAGGGGAAAGCTCCGGCCCCACCGCTGGCCGATCCAGACCGCAACGCCGTATCGGGTAACGGCCCCGATGAACCCCCCCATACCTATTATAAAAATATTGGCCATTCGGTAATTATTGGTACATTTTTGTGTGGATGTCGTCCCTATACATATCAAAAGACGCCGAGCAAGTCAATGAAAATTGGCGTTCGGGTTTTATGCGCATATGATTCAGGTCATAGAAAAAACTATTAAAGAGGGGTAAAAAGATGTATAATAAAAACATTAAAATTTCCCTGCAAGCCAAGGAGAAAACGACATGAAAGAACAAGTTATCGAAGCGCTCAAAAAAGTACGGCCCGCACTCCAGAGGGATGGCGGCGATATCGAGCTGGTGAGCGTCGAAGAGAACGGGGTTGTGAAAGTCAGGCTCAAAGGCGCCTGCGGGTCCTGCCCCATGTCCACGATGACACTCAAGATGGGTGTTGAGAAAATGCTGAAACAAGAAGTCCCCGATGTCAAGGAAGTGGTCCAAGTGGCATAAGCCGGACAATTCGCAATTCAGAAACAGCAACCTTTTCCCCCCGGCCCGAACATAACAATCCTCAATGAATGAAGGGGGGGGGAGAAGCGATGTATCATCGCTTCTCCCCCCCCTTTCTGCACTATACCACGAGCAGGCAAAGAATAATCAGGGTGTTGACGCTGATACGCTGATGATCTTCCCGGTCGTTTATCATTGTATCCGCAAGGATGGTGCGCGCAGAGTAGTTAACAAAAAATTGCTTGACACTTCCGCTTCATTCTGCTATAAACTCAGCGGCTTTTAGAAATTCTCAAGTTATAATTACGATGTTTATAACCTATGGCAGGTGAGACAGAATGGAAGCCACAACGATAAAGGCACACGATACGTTCAGCGGGGGTGTGCATCCCGCTGGTAACAAACATCTCTCAGCACACAAACCGACCGTCCCCGCAGCAATCCCCAAGAGAGCCGTCATCCCCTTAAGCCAACACATCGGAGCACCTACCAAGCCGCTCGTCGTCATAGGGCAGGAAGTTAAAAAAGGAGAAAAGATCGGTGAAACCACCGGTTTTGTTTCCGCTCCGGTCCATGCCTCAATATCCGGCAAGGTGACCGCTCTGGGGAGTTTCCCGCACTCGCTCGGCATAAATGTTCCGGCTGTCGTGATCGAAAGCGACGGCAAAGACGAGTGGATCGCAGGGCTGAAGGAAAATACCGATTACAATCTGTTGAGTCCCGATGAACTCAAGAAGATCGTGCAGGATGCCGGCATAGTCGGCATGGGCGGGGCCACGTTCCCCACGCACGTGAAGCTCGCTCCACCCAAAGAAAAGCCGATCGACGTCGTGATCCTGAACGGCGCCGAATGTGAGCCCTACCTGACTTCGGACCATCGGCTCATGCTTGAGCGGCCGAAAGAAATCATTGAAGGCCTCAAAATTCTCATGAGGATCCTCGGTGTCCAGAAGGGCTATATCGGTATAGAAAACAACAAGCCCGACGCCATTGAAACCATGACCAAGGCGGCGGCCGGGTCCCCGGAAATCAAAGTATGGCCGGTCAAGGTGAAGTACCCGCAGGGCGCGGAAAAAATGCTTATTAAAGCCATTGCCAACAGGACCGTACCTGCGGGTTCCCTGCCCATGGATGTAGGTGTGGTCGTCCAGAACGTGGGTACGGCTGAAGCGATCTCTACTGCGGTCCGCTACGGCAGGCCTCTTATCGAGCGCTATGTCACGGTGACCGGCAGGGGCGTCAAGGAGCCGAAGAACTTTGTAGCCAGGATCGGGACACCCTTTTCCCAGCTCATCGACGAAGCGGGCGGACTCACCGATGCGGCAGCCAAGGTGATCGCCGGCGGGCCCATGATGGGCATGAGCCAGTACACGCTTGACGTGCCGGTCATCAAAGGCACTTCAGGTATCACCGTCCTGCCGAAGAACGAGGTGAGCACCAAGCCTTATGGGCCCTGCATCCGGTGCGGCAGATGCATCGATGCATGCCCCATGAAGCTTCAGCCTTCCTATATTGGGCTGTACATCGAGAAGGGCCATTACGAAGACGCCAAGGCGTATAATCTGATGGACTGTTTTGAGTGCGGCTCCTGCACCTTCGTCTGCCCGGCGAACCGCCCCATGGTTCAATGGGTGAAAAAAGCGAAGAAAGAGCTGGCGAAGAAAAAGAATTAAGTTCAAAGTACAAAGTTCAGACTGAGTAGAACAAATTCTGAACGTCTGACATCCTACATCTGACATCTGAATATCGAGGGATAAACGAATGGAAGCATCCGTACAGGCACAGCCAAAAGAACCGCCGAAACTGATTGTTTCGATCGGGCCCCACATGCACGACGTGGAGAGCACGGCCAAGATCATGTGGACCGTGAGCGGAGCGCTTTTGCCGGCAACGCTCATGTCGGTGTATTATTTCGGCATGCCGGCTATCATGGTCATTCTCGTCTGCCTTGCGACGTCCCTTGCATCCGAGGCGCTCGTACAATGGATGCTGAAAAAACCCATTACCCTCTCCGACGGCAGCGCGTTTCTGACAGGACTGCTCCTTGCCATGAACCTCCCGGCCAATGCGCCGCTGTACATCCCTGCTGTCGCGTCCGTCGTGGCCGTTGTCATCGCCAAGCAGCTCTTCGGAGGGCTGGGCTTCAATATCTTCAATCCTGCCCTCATCGGCAGGGCGTTCGTCCTGGTCAGCTTCGCCAAGATCATGACCACCTTTGTTGCGCCGGTGACCTCGTTCATGGCGATTGATGCCAAGACCACGGCCACGCCGCTCGTCCTCCTGAAGGAAGAAGGGATGTCGAAGCTCCTTGAAGTGTACCATAGCCAGGGGGCCCTGTACCGGGACCTGTTCCTCGGGAACCGCGCCGGCTCTCTCGGTGAAACGTCCGTCATCGCGCTCCTTCTGGGCGCGACGTTCCTGATGCTGAAACGGTACATCACCTGGCACATTCCCATCTCGTTCATCGCAACGGTCGGCATCCTCACCTGGATCTTCGGCGGCAAAGAGGGTCTCATGACCGGCGACCCGATCCTTCACATGATGTCGGGCGGCCTCATTCTCGGCGCGTTCTACATGGCGACCGATTACGTCACCGGACCCTCGGTGAGGAGCGCCCAGGTCGTATTCGGCGTCTGCGCGGGCATCCTGACGACGTTGATCCGCTTAAAAGGCGGCTACCCCGAGGGCGTGATGTTCGCCATTCTCCTCATGAACTGCTTCGCCCCGCTTCTTGACCGGGGAATGAAAAGCCCTGTGTTCGGCAAAGCCGAGGCAAAGGCGGTGAAGAAATGAAGGATATAATAAAGATAACGCTTCCTCTGGTGGTAATTTTCGTCGTGGCAGGTGTCATCATGGCCGTGACCTATCAATATACCCACCCCATCCGGGTCCAGGCGGAAAAGAAGGAAAAGGAAGAGGCGCTGAAGGAGATGGCGCCAACGGCAACCGATCCCATCAAACCGGCCGGCACGTGGAAAGCAGCCGACAACAAAGAACATGAATATTACCAGGCGACTGCCGGCGGGATCCCGATAGCCGATATCGCAGAAACAACGGGGAAAGGATATTCGAGCTATATCAAGATGCTTGTCGCGCTCGGTCCCGACATGAAAATCAGCGATGTCAAGGTTCTTGATATGAACGAGACGCCCGGCCTGGGCGACCAGGTCCTGGAAAAAAGCTTTCTCGACCAGTTCAAAGGCAAGTCGCTTCCGCAGATCGTTCTTATCAAGGGCGAGACCAAGGAAAACATCCAGGCCGTGTCCGGGGCCACGTATTCGAGCCGCGGCGTGACGAACGGAGTGAAGGACGCCGTGCAGCTGCTCGTTGACAAGTACGGCGCAGGCATCAAGACCGCTGTTGCACAGGGGGTGGCGAAGTGAGCAATAACGTAAGCTTGGGTACGCTCTTCAAGAATGGCGTGTTCGGCGAGAATCCGGTTTTCCGGCTCGCGCTTTCGCTCTGCCCCGCCGTTGCGGTGACCTCCGGCGTGAAAAACGGCTTCCTGATGGGTGTCGCCGTTCTCTTCGTCATGACCATGACGAACGTTACGGTTTCTCTGTTGAGGAACTTCATAAATCCGAAAGTCCGCATTCCTTCCTACGTGTTCATCACCGCGACCTGGGTTACGGTGATAGATCTGTGGATGTCGGCGAACGAGCGGGCGGTGTACAAGGACATGGGTCTTTACATCATGTTGATCGTCGCTTTTGCCATCATTCTTTCCCGGGCCGAGATGTTCGCAAGCAAGAACAAGCTCATTCCATCCTTCGTTGACGGCGTTGGAATGGGCGTCGGTTTTCTCCTTGCCCTGATGTTACTGGGAGTGTTCAGGGAATTCCTGGGTAAAGGCTCGCTGTGGGGCGCCCAGATCCTGCCCGGAAAGCCGCTTCTCATCGCGATCATGCCGACGGGCGGCTTCTTCGCCATGGGGCTCATGATGGGCGGGCTCAACTGGATGGACCGTAAATTCTTCGGCGGAACGGGCGGGGGCGGCGGCGGACATCATTAAAAATTTCGGATTGTAGATTGCATATTTCGGAATTGTTTTAATTCCGCATTGAGGTATCCGGAGGTTCTTATGTTGCAGCACGTTCTCACCATATTTATCGCATCGGCACTTATCAATAATTTTGTTTTTACGCGCTATTTGGGCCTTTGCATCTTTTTCGGCGTCACCAAGAGGATGGAGACGGCAATCGGGATGAGTTTCACATTCACGGCCGTCATGCTCGTAGAATCGGCCCTCAACTGGGTCATCTATAATTATGTCATGATTCCCTATCATCTCGAATTCTTAAAGATCGTTATTTTCATCGGCGTGATCGCCGCATTCGTGCAGGCTGCCGACACGATCATGAAGAAAGTCGTGCCGGCATTGTACTACAAGCTGGGCATCTACCTTGCGCTGATTGTTACGAACTGCGTCATCCTGGCCGTGCCGCTTCTCAACGCCGATGAAAATTACACCTTATTCGAAAGCATGGCCATGGCGCTTGGGTCGGGCCTCGGTTTCAGCCTGGCGCTCATCATCATGGCGAGCATCAGGGAGAAGCTGGAGCTTGCAGACGTTCCCAAGTCTTTCCAGGGGCTGCCGATCTCCTTCGTGTTGACCGGCCTGATCGCCCTGGCGTTTCTGGGCTTCTCTGGTATGATCACGTTGTAAACGTGGACCGAGCCGACCATGTCGGCGTGACTCTGAGCGGGAACATGGTTCCTTGTGGTCCAAACGGCAACACGGTTGCCTTGCTCCAAATCATTACTACTGAAGGTACAAAGCCATGTATGAACAAATGACCAGTATTCTTGCACAGATTTTTTCCCATGCATTGCACTTGATCGCAAACAAGCTGGTCCCGCTTGCTGAGGCCGGCGGAGCTGTGGAGACGACCGGAAATGTCCCCGTGTCCACAGTGTATACGACGCTGATAGTGCTGGCTGCGCTTGGCATCGTCTTCGGGATAGCGCTCGCCATTGTAGCGGCGCGCTTCGTGGTCAAAGTAGACCCGAAGGTCGAGCAGGTGCGGGAAACCCTGCCTGGCGCCAACTGCGGGGCCTGCGGGTTCGCGGGCTGCATGGGCTATGCCGAGGCGGTCGTGGGGAACCCCGATGTGGCAGCGAGCATGTGCGCTCCCGGAAAATCTCCCGTCGCTGAAAAGATCGCCGTGATCACGGGCAAGAAGGCCGAGAAGGTGGAACCGAAGATCGCCCGGGTTTTCTGCCAGGGCGGGACTTCTTTGAGCCAGCGAAAATTCATCTACACCGGCGTTCAAGACTGCACTGCTGCGGTGCTCGCCGCGGGCGGGGACAAAGCCTGCGAGTACGGCTGTCTGGGCTTCGGCACCTGCATGCGCGCATGTCCCTTTGACGCGATCACCATGAGCAAGGACAATTTGCCGCTCATCAACCCCGACAAGTGCACTGCCTGCGGGAAGTGTGTTGCGGCCTGCCCGAAGCAGGTGATCGAGCTTGCGCTGGCCTCCAAGGCAGTGGTCATCAGCTGCCACAGCAGAGACAAGGGCGTCGATACCAAGAAGAAATGCCAGGTCGGCTGCATCGCCTGCGGCATCTGCGTCAGGACCTGCCCGGTCGATGCCATCAAGATTGACAACAACCTTGCCCGGATCGATCACGACAGGTGCATCGTGTGCGGCTTATGCGTCAGGAAATGCCCGACGAATGCCATCAGGGACTACATCCCGGCACGCCCCAAGGCATATATCGATCCAGCGAAGTGCGCGGGAATCGACGTCTGTGAAAAGGTCTGTCCGGTGAACGCTATCTCAGGTGAAATGAGATCGGTGCATACCGTCAATCAGGACAAGTGTATCGGGTGCCGCATGTGCGAGTCGCGGTGCCCAAAGAAAGCGATAGACATGGTACCGGTTGCTGCCGGTATCAATAAAAAGAAGTCAGAAAAAGTTCAGGAAGCGGTTGGGGCTTAGCGACACGCGCCTGGTTGTCGATCCGGCACGTGATTAATCCTGTTTTCTGCCAATAAATAATCGAACGGTAATTTGTAAAGGGATGCGATTTCCGCATCCCTTTTTTTATGTTCATGGTATTATTGTGTTATTAATTTTTTTTGCTTGACAAAATACTGCGCTTAAGCTAAAAACAAATTCACTCTTCAACATGAAGCAGTATCTTATTCCGGAGGTTATACATATGAATCCTGATGACATAAAGTATCATAGAGAGCACGCCTGGGTTCGCGTCGAAGGTAAAAGGGCGACGATCGGCATCAGTGACTATGCGCAACAGCAGCTTGGGGATATCGTCTATGTAGACCTCCCGGAGATCGATACAGAAGTTGATGCCGACTCCGAATTGTCGGAAATCGAGTCCACCAAGGCAACCTCTCCCGTGGTCAGTCCGGTATCGGGTACGATCGTCGAGGTGAATGAGGACCTTGCTGATTCCCCGGAAATTATAAATGAAGACCCTTACGGAAATGGATGGCTTGTCGTGCTTGACCTGAGCGACGCCTCTGAGCTGAACGATCTGATGAGCAAGGCGGAGTATGAAAAGTTTCTGAAGGAAGAAGAGGGAAAGTAGAAAAGAGGCGCGGCGGATCCGGGGATTGAGAAGCGATCGAAAGGGAGAGTATTTACTCTCCCTTTTTTTCGCTTTTAATAGTTCAAAATTTGCCACGGAGATTCACCCTTGTTAGAAATCATTTTTTTAACAGGCCCGCAGATACCCAGAAAGACGATTCATTGCAAGTTCAAATCAATTACCAAAAATCAATGTTGAAATTCCAGGTATTATCTTTTGCGGTTTTTGACAGTTTGATTTGACATTTGGATTTGTATTTTGAACTTTTAAAGCGTCCTCAGTGACTGGTGCACACGTCATTTCTCTTAGAGAAGGGGAAACATATCATGTCCTTAAAACTTACGATTATAGGCGCTGGACCGGGGGGATACGTGGCTGCGATCCGCGCGGCGCAGAAAGGCGCTCGGGTGACGGTCGTGGAAGACGCTGAAGTGGGCGGCACCTGTCTGAACCGGGGCTGCATCCCGACCAAGACCCTGATCGCCTCGGCAGAGGCGCTTGTGCATGCGCATCGGGCTGCGGAGTTCGGACTTGAAATCACCGGAGACGTTTCATACAACCTTTCGAGGATCAGGGAGCGCAAGGACAAGATTGTCTCAACCCAGGTGAAAGGAATCAAGAGCTTGTTCAAAAGCTGGAGGGTCTCTTTGATAGAGGGCCGCGGCTCGTTGCTCTCGCCGGACGTGGTCCGGGTCGCGCAGAAGGACGGAACGACGATTGACGTAAAATCGGACAGGATCATCATTGCCACCGGGTCTAAACCGGCGAAGATCCCCGGGATCCCTTTTGACGGAGAGAGCGTCATTACGAGCGATGATGCGGTGCAGCTCAAGGAGGTCCCGAAGAGCCTTCTCATCATCGGCGCAGGAGTGATCGGTTCCGAATTCGCTTTCATCTATCGGGCTTTCGGCGCAGAAGTGACGATGGTCGAGATGATGCCCCATGCCTTGTCAACCGAGGACGAGGAGATGTCCGCCATTATCGAGCGTGAGTTTAAGAAGGCCGGGATCAAGCTTATGGCGAACGTAAAAATCGAAAGGGTAGAGAAGGTTGCAGAAGACATGATGGTCGCGACCCTCAGCGGAGGCCGGCAGGTCAAAGCCGAGATGGTGCTCATGTCCATCGGCCGCAGCATGAACTCCGAGAACATGGGACTTGAGACCGTCGGCATAGCCAAGGGCAGGCGCGGAGAGATCATCGTGAACGAGAAGATGGAGAC
Source organism: Nitrospirota bacterium (assembly GCA_963790205.1). Classification (GTDB taxonomy): domain Bacteria; phylum Nitrospirota; class UBA9217; order UBA9217; family UBA9217; genus CAWBNQ01. Next base: position 479,045 of record CAWBNQ010000005.1, on the reverse strand, counting down.
CAGCCTTCCCGGCATCTACGCTATCGGTGACGTGACCGGCAAAATCCTGCTCGCGCATGTTGCCTCGCACCAAGGGCTGGTGTCCGTGGAAAACGCCCTCGGCGGAGACGAAAGAATGGATTATGCCGTCATCCCCTCCGGCATATTCACCATGCCCGAGATTGGCAGCGTGGGACTGCGGGAGAAAGAGGCTGTTGAGAAGGGGATCAAAATCAGGGTTGGACGGTTCCCGTACCGGGCCTTAGGGAAAGCGCACGCCATGGGTGAAATTACCGGCATGGTGAAAGTGATCGCCGATGAGGCCACCGACAAGGTCCTTGGCATGCATATCTGCGGTGCGCACGCTACGGACATAGTCCACGAAGGCGCGTTGGCCATGAAGATCGGCGCTACCGTCAAAGACCTCGGACATATGATCCATGCCCATCCCACGCTTGCTGAAGCAGTGATGGAGGCAGCTGAGGACGTTTATAGAATGGCGATCCATTTGCCGCAGCTGGGGGAATAAAAATCACCTGAACCGCATGATCACCGTAAGGATATAAACGGCCGGGTTGTTAAGCCCGGCCTGATTCTTTTGCCCGACTTTTTTACGGCTGAATATATCTCCGATGCTTCAACTTATACTCTCAACTTATGCTCTCGAAAGAACCTCGCCGTAGCGTGGTTCATTTCCTCTTTGCCTCCTGCCACAACTTCTCCATTTCATCGAGCGTCATGTCAGTTAACGATTTGCCAGCCTCTGCGGCGCTTTCTTCGATGTACCGGAAACGGTGAATGAACTTGCTGATGGTCTTCCTCAGCGCCTCTTCGGGGTCTACATCCAAAAAGCGGGAGATGTTAACGAGCATAAAGAAAATATCGCCCAGTTCTTCTTCTATTTTTGCCGCGTCCTCGGTCTTGAGCGATTCCTTAAATTCAGCTATCTCCTCATCGAGCTTGGGCAGGGTTTCGTTGAGGTGCTTCCAGTCGAAGCCCACGCGTGCGGCGCGTTCCTGGAGCCGGTGAGCGCGAATGAGCGAGGGCATGCTCCGGGGCACGCCCTCGAGGATGGACTTACGGTCTTCGTTGCCTTTTTCTTTTTTCTTGATCTCTTCCCAGTTCGCGAGAACTTCCTTGTCCGTCGAGAGCTTCTCATCACCAAACACATGAGGATGGCGGCGGACCATCTTTTCGACATTGGTAGAGATGACGTCCCAGATCGTGAACTGGCCTTTTTCCTCGGCGATCCTGGCGTGGAAGATGATCTGGAACAGGAGGTCTCCGAGCTCTTCCTTCATCTTGCCGGGATCGCCCTCGTCGAGCGTGTCGACCACTTCGTAGCACTCCTCGATCAGGAACGGTTTGAGCGAGTCGGCGGTCTGTTTTTTGTCCCAAGGGCAGCCATCGGGCCCGCGGAGCGTGGCCATGAGATCAACGAGCTTCATCAGGTTATCGGTCATTTCCGCATACCTCGCATTCTGTGCGACCTTACACAAACCCATGATCATTTGCAAGCTCCGTGGCCGGACGACGATAAACGACAACGGCCATCGTCTTACTGGTGCGGTTTCTTGCGGCAGGGTTGATACGCGTCAGTATAATCTTGTCACTGCCATGGGGCAAGCTTTTTTCTTGAAAGCACGGTGTCAATATGGTAATCTTGTTCATTACAGGCAGATATCAGTGACCTTCTGATCCCGAAAGGAGTTCGATCATGCTGAAGAGAGCTTCAACCGTGGTTCTTGTGCTGTCCTTGTTTGTTTTGCTCACAGCCATGGGCGGGAAGGGCGGCGGATTCGAACGGGCGCCCCGGGTCGACAAGAATTTCACCGTCGTGGTGACCGATGCATCGGGTAACAAGATCAGCGGCGAGAAGTTCAGCTGGGAGGGGAGGATACGTTTTTCGGGATACATGGGATTGGCCGAGGTGAACCTGCCCTTTGACCGGATAAAGGAAGTGACGGTGGGCGAGAAGAAGGAAAAAAAAGTACGACTTACCGCGCATCTCGCGGATGGAAGCGATGTGGCATTTGACGTCGATGCGGACTCCCGGTGCTACGGAGAAGCGGGTTTCGGCAGCTTTATGCTGACCCTGGACGAGATCAAGGCAATCAGCTTTAAGGGCATGAAAGAGGTGGTCCCCGAGGCGCGACATTGACTCAATACCGCGCGTTTCCTGCTGCTGTCTCTCAATGGACAGCTCTGAGGTCCCGTGTTTAGCTGTTTGTTCTCATCCCTTCAGTTTTACTACAGTGAAATCATTGAACCGACCATTATCACCATCTTTTGACGGCGGCCTTAAGGCGTATCTCGAACAAGAAAACGCCGTTATCAGGGAGTCGCACTTTGCCGGCGCACCCGGCAACGAGGTCGTGCAGCGGCGCACCGCTCTCATCGACCGGACCCTTCGCGAGGCGCACCATTGTCTGGCGTCGGCCGGTCCCAGTCCCATGCCGGCACTCCTCGCGGTCGGGGGGTACGGCAGGGGAGAGCTGAATCCTCATTCCGATATCGACATCATGCTCCTCTGCAGAGACGAGGCGGACCGCAAGCGCGCGCCGGAGCTCCTCTACCTGCTCTGGGACGCCGGCCTTGATGTCGGCTACAGCGTGAGGACGGGGAAAGAGTGCCTGACGCTCGGGCGGCAGGACATCAAAATCCGGACGTCCCTCATAGAATCCCGCCTGATCGCCGGCGATCCGGCCCTCTACCAGTCGTTCCTCAAGATTATGCAGAGCGAGGTCTTCTACTGGAAGCCCCCTGCTTTCATCAACGAAAAAATTGCCGAGCGGAACGCAACACGCCAGAAATACGGCGGCTCCATCTACCTTCGGGAACCGAACATCAAGGAGGGAGCCGGCGGGCTCAGGGACTTTCATACCGCCTTCTGGATCGCTTGCGTACGCTTCAGGATCGGGTCGCTCGGGGACCTGGTTGCGCACGGCGTTATCTCCGAAGGACAACACGCGGTAGTGCTGAGATCGCGGAACTTTCTCTGGAGCGTGCGGAATGAGCTCCATTACCTTTCGGGCCGTAAGAACGACCACCTCACCTTTGAACTCCAGGAACGGGCGGCCGGGGATTTCAACTATCGCGACTCGGCGCACTTGCTTGCCGTGGAGCGGTTCATGAAAGCCTATTTTCTGCACGCGCGGAACATCAGTGAGTTTTTGCACGTTGTCGCCGAGTCAGTGCTCCCCAAGCCCGAGCGCCGTTGGTTCGAACGGACGCTGTCCCTGGGTCCGTTCTCCCTCGTCGGCAGGACCCTCGTCCCGTCGTCGGGGAATGACTGTGGAGGAGATACGTCGTTCATCATGGCTGCCTTCGAAATTGCACAGTCACGTCACGCGGTTTTTTCCGGTAAGCTCATGTCCCAGATTCGGGAATGCCGGATCGGAGACGGAGGACGGCGCGATCCCTCTGCCGCCGCTGCTTTTCTCTCTATCCTGAACAAACCCGACAATCTTTCGGAAACGCTCGATCTTATGAAGAAGGTGCGCTTCCTCGGTCGATATTTGCCCGAGTTCAGGGCCATTCAGGCGCTGGCCCGGCACGACTATTATCACCTGTACACTGTTGATGAACATATCCTGCTTGCCATCCGGAAGCTTCAGGATTTGTGGTCAGGCCAATTTCCCGCGCTCGCTATGCTTCGTGATGCTTTTACCGGGATAAAAAAACGGTGGATATTGATTCTCGCGGCATTGCTCCATGATCTGGGTAAGGCCTACCGGGCAGAGCACGAACGCCATGGGGCCGAGCTGGCGGAAAAGATACTCGCCCGGCTTGGAGTCGGCGGCGAGGACCGTGAACGGGTATTGTTCCTTATCCGGAATCACCTCCTCATGTCGAGCTTGTCCCAGCGCAGAGAACTGACCGACAGGAAGGTGATCGCGGATTTTTCACGGGTGGTGTGGGACCGCGATAACCTTGCCATGCTCTACCTGCTCACCTACGCGGACATCTCGGCGGTAAATCCTACAGCATGGACACAGTGGAAGGCGGTGCTTCTTCAAGACCTTTATTTGAAAACTCTCAATTACCTCGAAACGAGCGCTCAGGCAGGGGAAGAAATGCAGGCCCGGTTGATCGCGGCATCGGTCAGGATCAGGAACGCCGCCGAGGAGCTGTTTACGCTGCAGGAAATCGATTCTTTTCTTGTGGCAATGCCCGAACAGTATATCCTTTATACTTCTGCGCACAAGGTGATCGATCACATGGGGATGATGAAACGGCTCCCCGATGAACAACTCGTGATCCGGTATTGCCACTATCCCGAGAAGGGCTATACAGAGCTTACGGTCTGCGCCTACGATGCCTACGGCATGTTTTACCGGACCGCCGGCACGATTGCGGCGAAGAACCTGAACATTCTACGAGCGCAGGTCTATACCTCAAAGAACGGAGTCATGATCGATACTTTTCAGGTCACCGATTCTGACGGCAACATCTACGCGTATGATGACGCATGGGAGAGCGTGCGGAACGAGCTCAGGACGGCACTCATGAGCAAGACCGGGCCTCCTGAACCGGGTGTGTACATATCCGTGAGACAGGCCCCGGTCGCGGTAACTCCGTCCGTGGAGTTCGACAACGAGACTTCGGACTCATTTACCATCGTTGATATTACGGCGCGAGACATGGTCGGCTTCCTGTACCGGGTGACGAAGACCCTGTACGACCTCAACCTCGACATCGGTTCCGCCAAGATCGTAACTGAAGGTGTGCGGGTCATGGATTCCTTCTACGTAACAGACCTGCTGCGTCAGAAGATTCTTGATAGCGATAGGCTCCACAAGATCAAGGAAACGATACTCAAGGTGATAGAATAAAGACATGAAGAGGATTGAGAGGGCGAGGGACGTAAAATTAAGGAGAAGGGATATTTGTTTATTACGTAGCGTTTGATTTTTATGAAGAAGTTTATTATCATCATATCAACTGTCATTTTTGTTCTGCTCGCAACGGTCGAGTTCTACGTTCAGAGCGATTCTTTTGCGCTTCGGATCAGGCCCCTGGTTGTTGCCCGTCTCAAAGCGGTGCTTGGCAGTGATGTAGAAATCGGATGGGTGCAAGCAAATTTCATACCCATGTATCTTGAAGCACGGGACATTTCTCTCCTCGACGAGCGGGGTAGGCAGACTGTGGCAATTCGAAAAATCAAGGTGTATATCGACCCCCTGCCGCTCGTCTTGAAAAAGATCAGACTGTCCTCGATCTCGATTTTCGAACCCCGCCTTTTCGTCGAGCGGACAATGGATGGTGCGTTTAATATCACTCCGATCGTCGACCGGATCAAAAAAAATATCGGTCGCGTGCAGGCCGAGGCTCCCTCGGACTTCAGGCTCGTCCTGCGCACCGTTACCGTCAACCAGGGCGGAATTTCCTATGATGATGGCCTGACATCGACGCATGTGGAAGTGTCGCAGCTTCAAGTAAGCACGGCGATCAGTTTGGGGGGCGACAGCATGAAGGTCGCCCTTAAAAATTCTGTTATTCACATGACTGCCCCTGCGTATCCAGAGCTGTCAGGTTTTTTAAGGGCGGCTGTCCGGTATGAGAATGGCCGGCTTTACCTGGATTCTACGGAGCTCACGTCCGCGGACACGGCAATTTCGCTCTCAGGCGACATAGGGCCCCTGCCGGATGCATTGTTGAATCTTCGGCTCAAGGTACGGTCCGGTCCGCAGACGCTGGGAAGATTTACCGATTTCCTGAAGCCCGTCAAAAAAGAACAGGGACCGCACGTCGATGCTTCGGTATCCGTCCGCGGGCATATGCTGAATCCATCCATCGAGGGGACGCTCAAATTCTCCGGCATTTCGTATCAGGGGATGCAGCTTCAGGATGCCGTCCTGTCCTTCGGCTACGGAAATAAGAGTTTGATGCTTACCGGCGAGAAATGGAAGCTTACCCGCGGCAATACGAGCATCATCGTCGAGAGCATCAATGCGGCCCTTGGCTACAGCGAGCGGGGACTGGATATAAAACGCTTCGATATCCTGGCCGGCGACCTGTCGGTCCGAATTAGAGGGCGGGCCGATCCTCAGCGCGGATTCGACGCAGAACTGACGGCCGGGTCCAATGATATGGGCCGGACCCTCTCGTTTCTGACGTCAATGCCGCTTGAAGGCAGGATCAGCGTCAAAGGATATCTTACCGGCGCGTTCGAAGCGCCCCTTTTCGACGGTGTTGTATCGGCAGGACCGCTGACCATTCGCGGTGTCTTGTTCGATAAGGCAGAAGGAAGGCTCCAGTATCGCGACAAAAAGATCAGTCTCATATCCGCAGATATCCACCAGCAGACATCCCGCTACCTGTTCGACGGGTCCGTTGACCTTATGAACAAGGAGCCGCTCTTCGCGGCCCGGCTCAAGGTCATCCAGGCGGAGGTGGGAAACATCGTGGCCCTTTTTTATAAGCCGATCCCGCTTCACCTGCCGTCCACCGGGGAATTGACGTTCAACGGTACCCGGCAAGACTTTACCGGGAGCGGCAGACTCACAATCGAGTCCGGCAGCGCTTACGGAGAATCTTTTAATCGGGGTACGATCACCGCTTCTCTCACCAGAGACAGGATCTCCTTTCCACAAGTTCATTTGACCAAAGGGAGCGGCGCCGTGCAAGGCACCGGGTGGATAGGTTTCGACGGCAGCTATTCTGCGCATGTCGAGAGCAGCGGCGTTAAGCTCGGCGAAATCGACCATCTGGCCGGCATGCCCGTTGATGGACACTTCAACCTCGATATCGTATCATCAGGAAGCTTCTCTCATCCCCGCGTGACGGCATCGTTCGATACGGATGAGTTCTTCTACAATCAAACCACTCTGGGCAGCCTCACGGCGGAACTTGAGATCGCCGACGGCGTGCTCAGCTGCAGGACGCAGCTTGCAGATGACCGGGCGGTTATGACGGCCCAACTGGGTCTGAGCAAACCCTATGGCTGGAGCGTGCAGGCAACGATAAACTCCGACACAATCGATCCCTTTGTCGCGTTGGGGAAAAAGGACCTCTTTGGACGCACCCGCTTGAGCGCGGACGGCAGTCTGTTCGCACGGGGCAACGGTACGGACCTCGCCACACTTTTCGGCACTGCGTCGTTCAAACGGCTCAGTCTCGTGATGGGTGACTACCGGATCGATAATGACGGCGAGGCGGCCGTTGCCGTCCGGGCGGGCCGGCTCAGTATCTCCGCGCTTAACTTCAAGGGCCCCGGTACAAGACTCGCCGTCACCGGTGGCGCGAGACTCATGAAGGACCTGGATTTCTCGTTCACCGGCACGGCACACCTTTCACTTCTCCGTATCCTGTATCGTGAAGTCGAGCATGGAGACGGGACCGCCGAGGTGAAGCTCACGGTCCAGGATGCATGGAAGAGCCCCGAGATTGGAGGGGAACTGCGCATCAAGAACGGAGAGGTCAAGATAAAGGACATTCCTCAAAAATTTACCGCCTTGCAGGGAAAGCTCACCTTCGGCCAGAACAGGATCGTTGTCGACTCCCTGACCGGCGAGGCAGGCGGCGGCACCCTGAGCGCATCAGGATGGGCGCAGCTTGCCGGCCTTGCTCTCCAGGATTTTTCTCTGAAGACCTCATTCGAGAACGTGACGGTCCGCTATCCTGAAGGCCTTACCTCGACCCTGTCCGGCGACCTTTATTATGACGGCGGTGCCTCGGAGCAGTCCCTGACCGGCGATGTGATGATCAAACGCGCCCGGTATGACAAACGGGTTGAGTGGAAGAGCATGCTCGTTGATATCGGGAAGGGGCTGTATCAGAAAAAAAAGACGGAAGTCGCCTGGATCGGAGATACGCAGATCAACATTCGGTTTCATGGCAAGGACAGTATTCTGCTCCAGAACAACCTTGCCAAAATACCCCTGGACGTGGATATGTTCCTCCGCGGCACGGTGAATCATCCGCAACTCCTGGGCAGGGTCGAGGCCCGGCAGGGCCTGGTGTACTTCCGGAAAAACGAATTCAGGATCCTCAGCGCGTCAGCGGATTTCGTGGACCCGAACCGCATGAATCCCGTTCTGGACATTCAGGCAGAGATCCAAGTGCGTGACTATAGAATCCGGCTGGCGGTTTCCGGTACCGCGGATCGGGCTGTTGTAACGCTCCTGTCGGACCCGTCATTGCCCGATTCGGACATCCTTTCGCTCCTTGCGCTGGGAAGGACCAGCACTGAGCTGAAAGGCAGGGAATCCGGAGTGGGTATGAGCGAAGCGGCCTCTTTCGCCACCGGACAGTTCCAGGACATGTTCGAGAGCCGCGCGCGGAGCCTGACCGGGCTCGACCGTTTCCAGGTCGATCCTTACGTGAGCACCCGCGACACGTCCGTGCCGCGGGTAACAGTGGGAAAGGAGCTTGTCCAGGACAGGCTCTACGTTACTTATTCTTCAAATGTGGGGGCGAGCACGCCTGATCAGATTTTCAACATCGAGTATGTCTTGACCAGACATTTCTCCCTTGTGGGAGAACGGACCGAAGTGGGGAATACGGGAGCGGATATTAAATACCGGTTTGAGTTCAAATAGGGACGAAAAGAGCAGAGCGCAGGATGTATAAAGTATAAGCTTGGAGGTCCCGGCTTTGCCCTCTGCTGCTTCAGTGCGCCTCATCCCAGTTTTTGCCTACGCTCATGTCCACACGGACAGGCACGGCGAGCTGGACCACGCCCTCCATCTCTTCTCGCACGAGCTTTTTCATGAGTCCGATCTCGTCATCGCGCACCTCGAACACCAGTTCATCATGCACCTGCAGGATCATCTTTGATCGCAGCTTTTCTCGGAAGAGCCGCTGCTGAATATGGATCATTGCGAGCTTGATGAGGTCGGCGGCCGTACCCTGGATGGGAGTGTTCACTGCGGTGCGCTCGCCGAAGTTTCGGACCGCAACAGCCGACGATGAGAGCTCGGGGATGAAACGCCGTCTTCCGAATAACGTCATTACGTAGCCGTTTACCTTGGCGTTCTGAACGGTTGTATCGATAAATTCCCGCACCCTGGGATAACGGGAGAAATAGCTATCGATGTAGCGCTTTGCCTCGGAGTTCGATACGCCGATGTCCTGGGCAAGTCCGAAGGCGGAGATGCCGTAAACGATGCCGAAGTTCACGGCCTTTGCCTTGCGCCGCATCTCAGGCGTTATCTCGTCCGGGGGGAGTCCGAAGATCTCCGACGCGGTGCGTGTATGGACGTCCTGGTTCTCGATAAAGGTCTGGATGAGACCCGGATCAGCGCTCATGTGCGCAAGAACACGAAGCTCGATCTGCGAGTAATCGGCGGAGAGGAGGCTTGCCCCGCTCTCGGCAATAAACGCCTGCCTGATCTCCCTTCCCACCTCGGTGCGGATGGGGATGTTCTGGAGGTTGGGGTCGCTGCTTGACAGCCTGCCGGTGGCGGTCACGGCCTGATTGAACGAGGTGTGGAGCCTGCCCGTCCTCGGATTGATCATGGCCGGAAGGGCGTCGATATAGGTCGATTTGAGCTTGGAGAGCGTGCGGTATTTCAGGATCTCAGCAGGCAAGGGATGAAGGTGTGCCAGTTCCTCGAGCACATCGACGTTCGTGGAAAAGCCCGTCTTGGTCCTTTTGGTCGGCGTGAGCTGGAGCTTCCCGAACAGGATGTCCGCGAGCTGCTTCGTCGAGTTGATGTTGAACTCTGTCCCGGCAAGCTCGTATATGGTTTCGATGATTTTCGCAGTCTCCTTTTCGAGGCGTTTCGACAACACTGCTAAAAATCCGGCGTCGATCTTTACGCCCGTCCGCTCCATATCGACAAGGACCTCCATGAGCGGCATCTCCATGTCATGGAAGAGCTTCTCGAGGTTCTGCTCCTTGAGTTTTGGCGCCAGGAGCTGTTTCAGCCTGAGTGCGACGTCGGCGTCCTCACCCGAATAATCCGCGGCTGTTTTGATGTCGACTTCATGAAAATCGATCTGCTTTTTCCCGGAGCCCGTTACGTCGGCGTAGGTCGTAGTTTTGTAGTTCAAAAACTCGAGTGCCAGGGCATCAAGACCCTGAGAAGGCCTGCCCGGGTTCAGGAGGTAGGAGGCAATCATGGTGTCGAAATATACGCCTTTTACCTCCATGCCGTAATGACCCAGCACGAGCAGGTCGTATTTCATGTTCTGGCCGATCTTTCTGATCGCGGGGTCCGCGAAGACAGGCGTGAGAGCTGTCAGAACGTGTTCCAGGCTGATCTGCTTCGGCGCTTCCGGGTAGGCGTGGCCGATTGGTAGATAAAATGCATCATGGGGTTTGACAGAAAAGGAAATGCCGACAAGATCCGCTTGCATGGGGTCGAGAGACGTCGTCTCGGTATCGAAACAGAATTCCCCGGCCGTTGAAAGAGCGTCTACCAGGTTTAGCAACTGCGACTCATCGAGCACGGTAACGTAGTGCTTTTCTTTCTCCGGTTCCTGAGTCACATATCTGAGCAGTGAGGGGAACTCGAGTTTGCGCAAAAGCGCGAGCAGGACGGAACTGTCCGGTTCCTTGACTTTGAGGGCATCGTAATCGACCTGGATCGGCACGTCGTTGTGAAGCCGGGCAAGGTCACGGCTCAGACGCGCCAAGTGCGCATTCTCCATGAGCGACTGTCTGAGCTTGGGTTTTGTGATCGCGTGCGCGTGTGCAAGCAGATTGTCGATGGTACCGAACTCCTGAATGAGCGTCCGGGCGGTCTTCTCGCCGACCCCAGGCACGCCCGGTATATTGTCTGACGCGTCTCCCATAAGCCCCATGATCTCGACCATGCCCTCCGGCGGTACGCCGAACCGCTCCTCGACGTCTTTGGGCCCGTAAACTTTCTCCTTGAGCGTGTCGTAGACCTTGATGTTCGTGCCCACGAGCTGGAGAAGGTCCTTGTCGCCGGTGACGACCGTGACCTCGATGCCGGCCGACTCGGCCCTGCGTGCCAGCGTGGCAATCACATCATCTGCCTCCTGGCCTTCCTGGATGAAGACAGGGATGCGAAAGGCCTCGACGAGTTTGTGGATATAGGGTATCTGCGGAATGAGGTCCCGGGGCATGGGCGGCCGGTGCGCCTTATAGTCTTGGAACTCGGTATGTCTGCGGGTAGGACCTTTAGGATCAAAGGCGATAGCGACCATATCCGGCGACTTTTCCTTGATTACTTTCAGAAGCATATTCACGAAGCCGAACACGGCGTTCGTGGGCAGACCGGAAGACGTGGACAGGTTCCTGATCGCATAAAAAGCGCGGTAGATATAGGAATTCCCGTCTATAACATAGAGCTCGGGCTTATGAGGGCCGCTTTCGCTGCCAATCATGTTCATAATCGACGAGTATAAACCAATCATGAATAAAAAACAACGGGATAAACAACTGTTATGGTCTGATCTACGGGGGAGAAGGTCCGGTGGACCCAGTTCACATTGATCCCCTCGCACAGCGCCCCTATTGATTTCGCATCGAGTCACAGGTAAATCAATCATTATGCGCATGCGCTTATTTGTTGACCATTATCTAATATTTTTTTGCAAAAAAATATTATTTTATGATAAAATGGTTTTGTGAGGGGATATGGATTTTAGCGTAAAAAATGCGAACTATGAACGCGTCACAGCCGTCATGGACAGATTTTTAAAAGAACGATACTCCAATGTCTGTTCTTGTCCAAGGTGCATGAACGACATCACGGCCATAGCGTTGAACTATTTGCCTCCTCACTATTACGTCGACAAGGAAGAAAAGATGGAAACCGGTTCTCCATGGCTCATGGTTGAAACTGCGGTGGTCGAGGCCATCGGCAGGGTAGCGGAGAATCCGAACCATCCTGACAATCCGAAGGGCATCCGTTCACACGGTTCCCCCGGCCTCGCGACTTGATTCTATCGAGTGTCGAGGACCATGCCGTCACTGAAACCGATCATGTAGGCAGCACTCTCTCTTTGCATTCCCGTCTTTATTCCAGCGCCGCAAGAGCAGAAGGTAAAATAACCTTGACATACTAAGCTGAATTATTGTATAAACAACGGTCTCCTGCAACCTGCCGTAATCTGTTCAGTGCCGGCGTAGCTCAGTGGTAGAGCAGCTGATTCGTAATCAGCAGGTCGGTGGTTCAATCCCACTCGCCGGCTCCACTCTCGTGTATCGTTCTGCTCATATGCTTTTCTGCTTTTCCGTCAATCAACCTATTCATGAAACACGAGAATCCCAGAAAACCAAAAAGAAAAAGGTTGACTATACAAGTAAATATGTTATCATTGTACCATATTTTTTGTTCGTCACTACGATGGAGTTAGCCGTGAACCTGCCCAATTATATCACCCTCTTCAGGGTGATACTGATTCCGTTTTTTATAAACCTTATGATCTACGGATACTACCGGGAGGCTCTCCTGGTCTTTGTGGTAGCCGGCGTAACCGATGCGCTTGACGGCATGATCGCCCGGCTTACGGGGAAGAAGACAGAGCTGGGCGCGTTCCTTGATCCTATGGCCGACAAGCTGCTTATCCTTTCGGCTTTTGTAACTCTGGTGTTTCTCGGAAAATTGCCGGTATGGCTGGTCATCATTGTGGTGAGCAGGGATGCGATTCTTGCCATGGGCAGCCTGATCATTTATGTCATGACCCATACGCTGAAGATCCAGCCGTCTTTGATCGGTAAGCTGACGACGCTTATGCAGCTTATCGTGGTGACGCTGTCACTGGTTCTGATGAACTATGGGGCTGAAATGGGGATCATGACCGTTCTGCAGTGGGCCACGGCCGGTGTCACGATAGCATCCGGCATGCAGTACGTTTTGAGAGGCATTAAGATGGTCGGGTAATTCGGGGAATATTGAACTCGTCAGAAGAAACGGGCAGCGAGGCAATAACTAGTACATTGTAAACTTAATTATTAATAGTATCGTAGTGCCGGCTCAATTTGTTTCGAGCATCGTTCTTTGTAAAGTTCCAGGAAATGCCTGCTTTGAGCCGGTTGCGCTGTTTTGTCCAGCTGCCTACTTGTGCGGCTAACGTCTTCATCTCGGCAATGCGTCTGTCCAGGCATTGCTTGGATAGAGCTGACAATTCAATCTCGGCCATGTTCAGCCAACTGGCTTTCTTGGGCGTATAAACCATTTCAAAGCGCTGCGCCAAAGCAAACGCTTCGGCGGCTGGAAAGGCTTCATAGAACGATGAAGGATTATGCGTGTTCAGGTTGTCCTGAACCAGAACGATTTTTTCGGCTTCCGGATACGACGCCGCTAATGCCTTCATAAATTCGGCGTAATCTTTTTTGGTTCTCCGTTCTGTAACTGTTATAACACGGCGACCGGCTAACGGTTCAACGGCCATGAGTACCACGCAGGTTCCGTTGCGCTTATACTCATAATCCTGACGCTCCACCCGACCAGGCTTCATGGGGATCGGCATCAGGACATCGCCCAAGAGCTGACAGGGCCGTTCGTCAAAACAGACAACGGGATAATCCGGATCATACGGGCGTTCATAAATATCCAAAACCTGTTCCATGCGCCAGAGATACTCAGCCGTGATCAGCCCTATGCACCATTGTTTCTTTAAGTGCGGTTTGAGTTCGTTTTTTTTAGAATGTTACTTACGCTTTGATGCGATATGGACTCGACGATCTTGAGTTCTACAATGCGATCAGCCAATAATCGCAAAGTCCAGCGGGCTTGACCGTCCGGCGGAGTGCTGCAAGCTATCGCCGTGATCTTGGCTGAGGCTCTCCCTTTGAATTTCGGAGGCTGACCGGAACGTGCCCCTTCACCTATGGCGCGTTCTAATCCCTCCTGAGAGTAACGCCGCCTGATATTGAATATCGTGGCCAGGCAGATGTTCAAGGCATCGGAGATCTCTTGATCTGTCTTGCCCGTGGGTCCATCAGCCAGTAATAAGACGCGGCATCGGGCGATTTTGCGCGCTTTGTGTTTGCCTGACCGCACGATCTGTTGCAACCGGTGACGTTCCTGTTCGTTCAGTTGGACCAGAAACTGTTTTTGGCTCATGGACACCTCCTTACGGAAGAGTATGCCATGAAAAGCATTAACTAGCAAGAACTAATTTGACAATGTACTAGTATGAATTCGAGTGTCGCTCATGTATATTGAGGGAGGCAAACTATAATGAAAATATCCGATATGATCAGGCAGGCGCTTGAAAAAAAAGGTTTTCGCAATCTGAAAGATGCATCAAAGATCCTCGGGATAAGTCCTGAACTCCTGCGGGTCACTATTAATAAGGGGCATATACCGAAGGATAAAACCCTCATGATGATTGCGAACAAACTGGGCCTGGACAAATCGGTCTTGATCCTGTCAGCGCACCAGGAGAAGGTCCCCGCTGAGGTGAAAGGTTTTTTCCTTTCTCCCTCGCAGTCGAAATTCAGGCGAGGAAAGCGGAAATTTCCGCTTTCGGAAGAGCAGTGTAACTATCTCGAGAAAATCGTGAGTTCCGACGAAATCCAGGTACTGAGAAAATTCAGGCAGGTTTCCGATGAGGCGAGGACGCAGATCGTCGGCTATGTCGATTTTATGTTCGCGTCCAAGAGGAGCGGATGATTGCTTGAGATTATCAACGTCCTGCCGGGAAGTACGGCGTCGCGGCTGGGATTGAAACCGGGAGACGCGGTCGTTTCCATAAACGGGGAAGAGATCCACGATGTTATCGATTTCAGATTTTTCGCGGCTGATGAGCGACTCTCTCTTGCAGTACAAAAAAAAACCGGCAGCATAATAAAACTAAAGGTCAGCAAGGAACCTGACGACAATCTGGGGCTTGACTTTGCTCCGCTCCGCATCAAGCGATGCCGCAATAAGTGCATTTTCTGCTTCGTTGATCAGATGCCTCCCGGCTGCCGTAAAACCTTGTATGTAAAAGACGATGATTTCCGCGCTTCCTTTTTACACGGGAATTTCATAACTCTCGGCGCGCTTTCAGAATCCGACTGGGAACGGATATTCAGGCTGCGGCTGAGCCCCCTCTATATTTCTGTTCATACGACCGATGCCGGTCTCCGGGCTTCCCTGCTGCGTAATACAAAAGCTCCCGATATTCTGGAGAGCTTGAAACGGCTTGCCTCAGGCGGAATCAAGATGCATACTCAGGTCGTTTTATGTCCCGGGATAAACGACGAGGAACACCTGAAACGGACGATTGCCGATCTCGCCGGGCTTTTTCCGGCCGTCTGTTCCATTGCGGTCGTCCCCGTCGGGATTACGAGGTTCAGAGGAGACTTGTTCCCGCTCAGGACATTTTCGCGGCAGGAAGCGCGTGCTGTGCTTGAGCTCATCGAGCCGCTTGCGAGAAGGTTTAAAAAGCGGTTTGGGACCCGTCTCGTTTTCGCTTCCGACGAATTCTACATCAAAGCGAACGAACAATTCCCGCCTTCCTCATTTTACGAGGATTTTCCCCAGATCGAGAACGGAGTGGGGCTGGTCGCGACCTTTATGGGAGAGGTCTCCCGCACCCGGCTTCCCGCAACGATCGCTCCGGTCAGGGCAACGGTGGTTACCGGTGTTTCGTTCAGTAAAATCCTGAGCAACGTTCTGAAGCGTCTCCGGGGGATGAAAGGGGCGTCGGTGAAGCAGATCACCGTGAAAAACAGATTTTTCGGCCCTTCCGTCACGGTAACCGGGTTGTTGACCGGCGGAGATATTCTGCATGCGCTCAAGGGAAAACCGCTTGGTGATATGGTGCTGATCCCGTCAAGCGCACTGAAAGAAGACGGGGATATATTCCTCGACGATATGAGTGTTGAAGAGCTGGCGCGACATCTGAAGACGAAGGTTTTCAGGGTGGATGGCTTCAGGGATCTCATAGCAGTGTTGCGCGGGAAAGGGAGGGCCAAACAATGATTTCGGGAAAAACGAAGATATACGGAATATTCGGATATCCGGTGGAGCACACCTTTTCTCCGGGAATGCATAACGCGGCATTTAAAAAGCTTGGCATGGATGCATGCTATGTGCCATTCGCAGTTCATCCCGACCATCTCGTCGATGCGGCCAAGGCATTGATCCCCCTCGGTCTCTGCGGGTTGAATATCACGGTGCCTCACAAAGAGAAGATCATACCCTACCTCGACGACCTCTCCGAAGAAGCGCAGCTCATTGGTGCGGTCAACACCATCGAAGTGAAGGAGGGGAGATTGATCGGTCACAATACCGACGGCAGGGGTTTTTTGCGTTCGCTGAAGGAACAGGCAAAATTTGACCCTCGCGGGGAGAAATTTCTTTTTATCGGATCAGGCGGTGCGGCCCGTGCAGTCGGATTTAGTCTTGCACTGGCAGGCGCTAAAAAAATTATTATTTGCGATATCGATATGCAAAAAGCCGACCTTCTCGCGCAGGATATCAAAGAAAAAACCGGTGTTGACACCGGAACAATAGACCGAGAGGCGCTCGCCGCTCACGCTGCCGGGGCCGGCTGCCTGATCAATGCTACACCGCTCGGTTTGAAGAGAAGTGATCCGCTGCCGCTGCCTGGCGACTGCATTCACAAACACCAATTGGTCTGCGATCTGGTCTATAATCCGCCTGAAACGCACTTTCTCAAGGCTGCGAAAGCCCGGAAGGCAAAAAGACTTGCCGGTCTCGGCATGCTTCTGTTCCAGGGAGTGATTGCTTTCGAGATTTGGACGGGGGATAAGGCGCCGGTTTCTGTCATGAAAAGCGCGCTTATGAGGCAGATCGGCATCCGGTGAACAGGGGTCAAAAGCACCCGGTCTGTTCTTGACATACTGGTAGTATTAAAGTAATATTAATTACATTTAGACTTTTTTCAAGGAGTTCCCCATGGCCATGTCAGGAAGGCTCGGCGCAATGCTGGTGTCGTCGGGCCTGATTACAGATGAACAGCTCAAAAAGGCGCTTGCTGCTCAAAAAGCCGAGGGGGGACGCTTGGGTTCCCTGCTGGTAAAGCTCGGTTTTGTCCCGGAAGACAAGTTGATGACTTTTCTGAGCAAGCAGTACGGAGTCCCCTATGTAGACTTGAGCAAATTCGAAATCAACCCGGCCGTGATCAAACATATTCCCGCTGATGTTGCCCAGAAATACCGGATCATGCCGATCAACCGGGCCGGCGCTACGATCACCATTGCCATGGTGGACCCCTCCAATATTTTCGCTATCGACGATATCAAGTTCATGACCGGCTACAACGTCGAAGCCGTGGTAGCCACCGAGGGCGCGATCATCGACGCGATCAAAAAATATTACGGCGCCGCCAAGTCCCTGGTTACGGCCAAAGGGGTGGGCGGAAGCGGGGCCGCCTCGAAAGCAGACAAAAAAATCAGTCTTGATGCAAAGGACTATGCTTTCGATGAAGATGCCGAAGATACCTTTGTTGACGATATCGACACCGGCGGGATCGTGGACGTTGAAGACTTCGACCAACTCGTCCATGGCGCGGTAGATACGCTCGAACTCGTTGAAGAGGAAGGTCTTGACAAGCTTTCGGCCGAGGTTGAGGCGCCGATCGTCAAGCTCGTAAACGGGATTCTGCTCCGAGCGGCAAATATGGGAGTGAGCGATATTCACATCGAGCCCTATGAAAAAAAGTTCAGGGTCCGGTACCGCCTTGACGGAGTTCTGAATACCGTGATGGGGCTTCCGCTTAAGATCAGGAATGCCATTATTTCCCGTTGCAAGATCATGGCGTCGCTCGATATCGCCGAGCGGCGTCTTCCCCAGGACGGCAGGATCAAGATGAAGATGGGCAAAAACAAGGTCATGGACTTCCGGGTTTCGGTCCTCCCCACCCTCTTCGGAGAAAAGATCGTCATGCGGCTGCTCGACAAGTCGAACCTGCAGCTCGACATGACAAAGCTTGGGTTCGATGAGGACCAGCTGAAGGATTTTAAAGATGCCCTGGGCAGGCCCTTCGGCATGGTTTTGGTGACGGGCCCCACGGGAAGCGGAAAGACGACGACCCTGTACTCGGCGCTCTCCGAGCTGAACACGGATTCCGAAAATATCATGACCGCCGAGGACCCGGTCGAATTCAATCTGATGGGAATCAATCAGGTGCAGATGAAGGACGAGATCGGCCTCAACTTTGCCGCCGCACTGCGCTCCTTTCTTCGCCAGGACCCGGATATCATCATGGTGGGAGAGACACGAGACTATGAAACGGCGGAGATCGGGGTGAAGGCCGCGCTCACGGGGCATCTCGTGCTCACGACGCTCCATACAAACGACGCCCCGAGCACGATCAACCGCATGCTCAATATGGGAGTTGAGCCGTTCCTCGTGTCTTCTGCAGTTATTCTGATTGTTGCCCAGCGGCTTGTCCGCAGGGCCTGTCAAAACTGCAAACAACCGGAGAAAGTTCCGGCCCAAATATTTATTGATGCCGGATTTACGCCGGAAGAAGCCCCTACGATCGTAAGCTACAAAGGCACAGGCTGCGATGTCTGCAATAAGACCGGATACAAAGGCAGGGTCGCGCTCTACGAGGTGATGCCGATCAAAGATGAGATCAAGGAATTGATCCTGCAGGGAGCGTCGGTCTTTGATATTAAAAAGCAGGCCATCACCGGGGGGATGAAAACGCTCCGGGCGAGCGGGCTGCTGAAAGTGAAAGCCGGATTGACGTCACTCGAAGAAGTAGTCGAAAATACATTCCCTGACAACCAGACGAACTAACAATGAAAGCGTCAATCTCAGAGGTGAGGGGTTCTTCCCATGGCTAATTTGCACGATCTGCTCAAGTACATGATAGAAAAAGGCGCATCCGATCTTCATGTCACGACGGGAATAGCGCCGTCCATACGGGTCGACGGCAAGATGAAGCCAATCCCCGGGCTGGAGCCGCTGAGCGGAACTCAAACCAAGGACCTCTGTTACAGCATCCTGACCGATGCGCAGAAGCACAAATTCGAGGAAAATAACGAGCTCGATCTTTCGTTCGGCGTCAAGAACCTGTCCCGGTTTCGCGCGAATATCTTCATGCAGCGCGGGGCCGTTGCAGCGGCCATCAGGACCATTCCATTCAAAATAAAAACATTTAAAGAACTCGGTTTGCCGGAGGTCGTTTCTGATCTGTGCAACAAACCGCGGGGCCTTGTGCTCGTCACCGGGCCCACGGGCAGCGGCAAATCCACCACTCTTGCCTCGATGATCGACAAGATCAACAGTGAGCGGCAGGAGCATATTATAACGGTCGAAGATCCTATAGAATACCTCCATCCTCATAAAAAGTGTCTGGTGAACCAACGTGAAGTAAATGCGGACACGAAGTCGTTCAAGGATGCGCTTAAATATATTCTGCGCCAGGACCCCGATGTGGTGCTGGTGGGTGAAATGAGGGACCTTGAGACCATTGAAGCGGCCCTGACCATTGCTGAAACCGGCCACCTGACCTTTGCTACGCTTCATACCAACTCAGCCGCACAGACCATGAACCGTATTATCGATGTCTTTCCGCCCCACCAGCAATCGCAGGTACGGGCGCAATTATCGTTCGTCCTCGAAGGCATCATGTCCCAGCAGCTTATACCGAAAATCGGCGGCGGGCGCATGCTCGCACTTGAAGTACTGGTACCGAACTCCGCTATCCGTAATCTCATACGGGAAGACAAGATTCATCAAATTTATTCGACGATGCAGACCGGCCAGTCCAAGTTCGGCATGCAGACGTTGAACCAGAGCCTGTACGATCTCTATGTCAGAAAATTGATTTCCTACGACGATTGCATCGGACGGTCCTCGGTTGTAGAAGAGCTCATCCAGATGCTCGGAAGGTCAGGGCTCGCCGGCAGCCAAACCGTTCAAAAGGATTACCGCTAAAACTGCTATTTTATAGATCAGTGGTGAGGTGAACATGGCAACCGTATTTATATGGGAAGGAAAAACACGCCAGGGAGCAGTCCAGAAAGGCGAACTTTCAGCCAGCAACAAGGAAGAAGTCCTTGCGCTTCTTCGCAAACAGAATATTCTCCCGATGAATGTGTCGGCAAAAGCGAAGGAGATAAAGTTAAGTTTTGGAGCGCCGAAGGTAACTGATAAGGATGTTGTTATTTTTACGCGGCAGTTGGCCACCATGATCGATGCAGGTTTGCCGCTGGTACAGTGCCTTGATATCCTCGGCGCCCAGACGGAAAACGCGACCCTTGCAAAGACCGTGGTCCAGGTAAGGACCGATGTTGAAAGCGGGTCCACCTTTGCGGAGGCGCTTAAGAAGCACCCCAAGGTCTTCGACAATCTCTATGTGAACATGGTGGCGGCAGGGGAAGCTGGCGGGATTCTGGACACGATTCTCCAGAGATTGGCCACTTACATGGAAAAGTTCGCAAAGATAAAGAAACAGATCAAATCCGCGATGATCTACCCGGCGGTTATTCTTTTTGTGGCCGTTGCCGTGGTGGCCCTCCTGCTTGTTATTGTGGTCCCCATGCTGGCAGCCATGTTTGCCGAGGCGGGGCAGGCGCTGCCTTTGCCGACCCGCATCGTGATCATACTGAGTAACTTTCTGAAAGGTTGGGGAGGGTTGAGCGTTTTAGTCGTTCTTGTGGGTTCCATCGTCGGCGTGAAGCAATGGAGAAAAACCCTAAAAGGTTTACAAGTGACTGATGCCATTGCGTTGAATCTGCCCGTTGCGGGCGACCTGATTAGAAAGGTCTCGGTTGCCAAGTTTACGCGGACCCTCGGCACCCTGATGACGAGTGGTGTGCCTATTCTGGAAGGGTTGCTGATTGTGGCGCGTACAGCCGGCAACAAGGTTGTAGAGGAAGCTATTCTTACGACCAGACAAAGTGTGAGCGAAGGCAAGACCCTTGCGGAGCCTCTCACGAAGTCCAAGGTCTTTCCTCCCATGGTTACTCAAATGATTTCGGTCGGTGAAGCCACGGGCGCGCTTGACAATATGCTCTCCAAGATAGCGGATTTTTATGATGATGAGGTTGATACAGCAGTGGCAACCCTTACTTCTTTGCTTGAACCGATGCTCATGATCTTTTTAGGCACTACCGTCGGTTTCGTGATCGTGGCTATGTACATGCCCATATTCCAGATGGGGTCGACCATAAAATAATATACGCGATGCAAGAGTTTTCAAAAGGGGAATATCATGTCAGAGTAAAATGGTTGATGGTGAGCAGACTTGTTCTGATCACCTTTCTGCTCGGGACTTTGATTTTTTTTCAGCATG
The DNA here is from genome assembly GCA_963790205.1 of Nitrospirota bacterium. Classification (GTDB taxonomy): domain Bacteria; phylum Nitrospirota; class UBA9217; order UBA9217; family UBA9217; genus CAWBNQ01. Next base: position 457,937 of record CAWBNQ010000005.1, on the reverse strand, counting down.
AATATAGATTATATCCGTTTCGCACGATCTTTCTTTATTATTTTGTTCTCTTCGTTTATGTCCTGACGGGCATTTATTGGTACCTGCTGCAACGAATCGATAATGTGACGTTTTTCGCCTACCTCCAGGTCGCGGGCGATATCTTTCTGGTGACTTTTCTTGTTCGCCTCACCGGTGGCATCGACAGCGGCCTCTCGCTCCTCTATCATCTGACGATCATTTCGGCAAGCATCATCCTCTATCGCCGGGGAGGATACCTTGCTGCCTCGCTCGCCAGCATCCTGTATGGCGGCATGCTGGACATGCAGTATTATAATGTTCTCGGTTTTGTTCGAAGCCTCAACTTTACCGCGATGCAGGTGCTGTACCTGGTTTTTATTAACATTCTTTCCTTTTATACGGTCGCTTTTTTGAGCGGTTATCTCTCCGAACGTCTCCGCAAAACGCGCCAGGAACTGCGCGAGAAGAGCATGGACTTTAATGACCTTCGCGCTCTTCAAGAGCATATTTTGAAGAGTATCGGGAGCGGTATTCTCACGATGGACCTCGAAGGCCATATTACCTCATGGAATCCGGCAGCAGAGCATATCACGGGTTACAGTTACGCTGAGATCAGGGGCCGCCTTCAGGACGTTTTCGGGAACAGCATCAGGGGGCTCTTTGGCCACACCGAAGATTTGAAAGAGAACCCCTTTCGTTTTGACGGGCAGATAATAAAAAAAGACGGGAATACGGCTATACTGGGCATGTCCGCTTCGCTGCTCAAGGACGAAAAGAATCAAGTCCGGGGCATCATTCTTATCTTTCAGGACATCACCACGATGGTGCAAATGGAGGATCGTGTCCGAAGGCAGGAGCGGCTCGCCACGGTGGGAAGCCTTGCGGCCGGCATCGCTCATGAAATCAGAAACCCGCTTGCTTCGTTGAGCGGTTCGATCCAGGTCCTTCAAGGGGAACTCGATCTCAAGGGCGATAACAGGCATCTCATGGATATCGTGGTGCGTGAGACCGACCGTCTCAATACCATCATCACCGATTTTTTGGAATACGCGCGGCCGAAAACCACGCAAGACGACCGGATCGTCCTCTCTTCAGTGCTCGACGAAACGATTACCCTTTTAAAGAACAGCAAGGAATTCGTGGACAATATAAGCATCAGCTGCAACGTAGACCCGATGATCATTATGCGGGGAGATGCCCGGAGGATGCGCCAGGTGTTCTGGAATTTTCTGATCAACTCCTGTCAGGCAATGCCGAACGGCGGGAAGATGACGATCAGCGCGAATCCCGTTTCGCATGATGATGAGGACTCCGCATGGTGTGAGATCATCATAGCAGATACCGGTCAGGGCATCTCCCCTGAACACCTAGCTAAAATATTCGATCCGTTTTTTACGACCAAGATCGGCGGTACGGGCCTGGGGCTTGCGATCGCTTACCGGATTATTGAAGACCATGGCGGCACCATCGCCGTGGCAGCGGAAGAAGGACGGGGGACGAAATTTCGAATTCTGATCCCCATGATCGATGGCTCAACTCACCCGGAGATCGTGAACGCATGGATCAGGCCTCGAATCGTTTCATAATGAAGGCGGTGTCGTGAGTAAAATTCTCGTTATCGATGACGAACAGAGCATGCGGGATTTTCTCTCGATCATGCTGAAAAAAGAGGGTCATGACGTGGTGGCCGCTGAAAACGGCACTGATGCGCTCAAGGCCGTTTACACGGAGATTTTTGACCTGGTGATCAGTGACGTTAAGATGCCGGGGCTGAACGGTATCGACGTGCTGAAAGCGGTCAAAGAGGTCGCCCCCGAGACTGTCGTGATCATGGTCACCGCCTTTGCGACGGCGGAGACCGCTGTTGAAGCTATGAAACTCGGCGCCTATGATTATATTACCAAACCGTTCAAAGTAGATGAGATTAAACTCATAATCCAGAAGGCGCTCGAAAAAGGCCACCTCAGAAAAGAGAATATCCTCCTCCGGAGGGAAATCGAGTCACGGGCGGGGTTCGAGAACTTCATCGGCACAAGCGAACCCATGCAGAGGGTTTTTTCGCTTATTCGCCAGGTTGCCGATACGAGGAGTACCGTCCTCATCACGGGGGAAAGCGGAACGGGCAAGGAACTCGTGGCGAGGGCCATCCATTTCAACAGCACGAGAAAAGACAAACCCTTTGTAACGGTCAACTGCGGGGCCTTGCCCGAGACGCTGCTTGAGAGTGAGCTCTTCGGCTACATGAAAGGGGCATTTACCGGCGCCGTGGCGAACAAGCAGGGGCTTTTCGAGGCGGCGAACAGCGGGACTATTTTTCTCGATGAGATAAGCGCGACTACGCCGGCGCTGCAGATAAAATTATTGCGCGTGCTCCAGGAACGAGAGTTTATGCGGTTGGGGGGGACGACCGAAATTAAGGTAGATGTCCGGGTGATCGCGGCGAGCAACAAGGATCTCCTCGCTGAAGTCTCGAAAGGCGTCTTCCGGGAGGATCTCTATTACCGCCTGAACGTGATACAGATACATCTTCCCGCGCTTCGAGACCGGAAAGAAGATATCCCGGTGCTGGTCGATTTTTTCCTTAATAAGTTCTCATCAGGAAAGGGACAGAAGAAAATAGCTCCCGATGCCTTGAAGATGCTTATGAGCTATCGCTGGGCCGGCAATGTCCGCGAGCTCGAAAATACCATCGAACGGCTCATGATCCTGGCATCCGGCGATACCATCCATCTCGAACACGTGCCGGATTCGGTGAAAAACCTGCAACCCGGCGCTGAACTCATCCCCTCGGATATCCCCGATGCAGGGCTCGATCTCGAAGCGTTGCTCGAAAACGCCGAAAAAGCCCTCCTCCAAAAAGCGCTGGACAAGGCCGGTGGAGTGAAAACCGAAGCAGCAAAGCTTCTGGGCCTCTCGTTCAGGTCTTTCAGGCACCGACTGCAAAAATATGGGTCCTCATAACCCTGTCCCTGCGCCTGCGAGTTTTTTCATTGCAAATCCGGCATAATTCCGCTACAATTTTAAACTTATGGCCTATGAAAATATCAGAGATTTAATCGCTCTTCTGGAAAAGCAGGGTGAACTCATCAGGGTCAAGGCGGAAGTGGATGCCGAACTTGAGATTGCAGAGATCACGGACCGGGTCTCGAAACAGAAGGGGGCCGAGAACAAGGCCCTTTTGTTCGAGCGCGTGAAAGATTCGGTCTTCCCGGTCCTGACCAATGCTTTCGGCTCCCTGAAGCGCATTTGTTTGGCGCTCGAGGTAGATAGTCTTGATGAGATCGGCAGGCGTATCAAGGAAATCGTCGATCCGGTTAACCTGTTCCCGGGACCCGGCGCCGGGATCATGGACAAACTCCAGATGCTGCCGAAGCTTGCGGAGCTTGCCAATTATTTCCCCAAGACCGTAAAAAAGGGCCCCTGCCAGGAGGTCGTGCTCACCGGCAAACAGGTCGACCTTTCCAAAATCCCCGTGCTGAAATGCTGGCCTGCGGACGGCGGACGGTTTATCACACTCCCCATGGTATGCAGCGTCGATCCGGTAACGAAAATTACGAACGTCGGCATGTATCGGATGCAGGTCTTCGACCATCAGACCACGGGCATGCACTGGCACAAGCACAAGGACGGAGCGCGCCACTACCAGCATTATGAGGCCGCGGGAAAGCGCATGGAAGTGGCTGTTGCAATCGGGGGCGACCCCGCTATCATTTATGCATCGACGGCGCCTCTTCCGCCCGCCATCGGCGAGTTTCTCTTTGCCGGATTTTTAAGAAACAAGCCGCTCGAAGTTGTCCCGTGCAAAACCGTAGACATACGGGTGCCGGCCGAAGCGGAGTTCGTTCTCGAAGGATTCGTCGATCCGGGCGAGCGCAGGGTGGAGGGGCCTTTCGGAGACCATACGGGATACTATTCGGAAGCGGCGGAGTATCCGGTATTTCACATCACGGCGATCACGCACCGGAAAGACGCCCTCTATCCCGCCACCCTTGTTGGCCGTCCGCCGCAGGAGGACGCTTACCTCGGCAAAGCCACGGAACGGATATTCCTGCCGCTCCTCCAGATGGTGGCGCCCGACATCCTGGATATGGACATGCCCGTCGAAGGCGTGTTCCATAACAATGTCATTGTCAAGATCAGAAAGCGTTTCCCAGGCCACGGCAAGAAGGTGATCAACACGGTCTGGGGCACGGGCATGCTCATGCTGTCTAAGTTCGTCATTGTCTGTGATGAGGACGTGAACATCCACGATTACTCCGAAGTGACCTGGAAAGTGATGAACCATGTGGACCCGCAGCGCGACGTGGTGATCGCCGACGGGCCGCTCGATATCCTCGACCACTCCTGCCCGCAGATCGGGTTTGGCGGCAAGATGGGGATCGACGCGACGCGCAAAGGGCCGGGTGAAGGGTTCACGCGCCCCTGGCCGGACGAAATCAAGATGGACCCTGATGTCCAGCAGAAGGTGGAAGCACGGTGGAAAGAATACGGTTTCTAAATAAAATGACCCGGGTCTTGCATTCCGGATAAATATAAATATCCCACTTTACGGAATACGGACAATCTAATTTTTACACTTTGAATTTTGAGCTTATTGAGCTGTGTTAATTCTGGAATGAGCGAATACCATTATGCTCTTACCGTGAGAGCCGAAATTTCCTGTAGGTATCTGTATGAACTTTCATTTGCCGCAGGGAACTTCAATTGAGCGTTGGAATTTATGATCACCTATGCTACTACCTGATATTCTCCTTATCTTTCTCCTTATCATCGTGAACGGTTTTTTTGCTGCTTCCGAGTTGTCGCTTATCTCTCTGCGAAAGAGCAGAGTTCGGCACCTCGTGAAGAGCGGGAGCGCTGTCGCAAAGAGAGTACAGAAACTGCAGGAGGAACCCGAACGATTCCTCAGCACGGTGCAAATCGGGGTGACCTTGGTCAGCACGCTTGCAGCCGCCATCGGCGGTGTCATTGCCGTAAAATACCTCATGCCGATTCTTGCTTCGATTCCCGTAGCTTTTATTCAAAAGGCGGCAGAACCGCTAGCTCTGACTTTGATGGTCGGCGGAATTACCTACGTTACTATCGTGATCGGAGAACTGGTCCCAAAATCACTTGCCATCAGGCATTCTGAAAAGATTGCCTTTTTTACTTCGGCGCCGGTCGAAGTGCTGTCAAGGCTGCTTTTTCTGGTGCTCAGGATTCTCAATGTCTCCAGTAATGCCGTGCTGCGATTGTTTAATCTGGGAAAAGCGCAGGAGTCGGGCTTTATCTCCGAAGACGAGGTCAAATACCTCATTCGTGAGGGGCGCAAACGCGGCGTATTCGAGCCGTCTGAAGAGGATTTGATTCACAGCGTTTTCCGGTTTACGGACACGGTTGTGAAGGAGGTGATGATCCCCCGGACCGATATCATAGCGGTCGAAATGACGACCAGTCTCGATGAGATTCTTCGTATTATGAATAAGAAAGGGTTCTCGCGCCTGCCGGTGTATTCGGGAACCATCGACAATATTATCGGCATGGTATATCTTAAAGACATCCTGCCGCTCCACATCGCAGACAAGCCGTTCAAGCTTGACAGCGTGCTCCGCAAACCTTACATCGTTCCGCCGAACAAGAACGTGAGCGTACTGCTCAAAGAGATGCGGGAAAAGCGCGTTCATCTGGCGCTCGTCATGGACGAATACGGCGGCACCGACGGGCTCGTTACCATGGAGGATCTTATCGAAGAGATCGTCGGTGACATCCGGGACGAGCAGGAAAAGGTGCTCCGCGAGATCGAAGAGATCGCGGCGAACCGATACATTGTGGACGGCAAGACGGATATCGGGAAGGTGAATGAGCGTCTCGGCGTGAAACTTCCCGAGGACGAATTCGAGACCGTCGGCGGTTTTGTGCTCGGTCTTTTCGGGAGACTTCCCGCGGAAGGCGACCAGATACGCTATACCGACCTTATGTTTACCGTGCTTCGGCTGAGGAAAAACCGCATTGCCCGCGTCAGGATCCTGAAACTGTCGCCGGAGAATCATGCGCAGGAAGATCTGGAAAGAGGAGAAGATGAAAACATCGCTGGTGCTTGAGACGAACCTTGCAGGATTAAAACCGCCGAAACGGGGCAAAGTACGCGATATCTATGACCTCGGCGATACGCTCCTGATCGTGGCCACGGACAGGATCTCCGCTTTCGACGTGGTGCTCCCGAACGCGGTCCCGGAAAAGGGCAGGGTCCTTACCCAGATATCGAAGTTCTGGTTTTTGCAGACCGAAAGCATCGTGAAGAACCATCTGATCTCGACGGACGTGAAGGATTTCCCGGCCGCATGCAGGCCTCACGCCGTGCTCCTCGAAGGCAGGAGCATGCTCGTCAGGAAGTCGCAGCCGCTCCCCGTGGAGTGTATTGTCCGCGGCTATCTCTCCGGTTCAGGACTGAAGGAGTATCGCTCGACCGGATCGGTAAGCGGCATTAAACTTCCGGCAGGGCTGACCGAAGCGTCCCGTCTGCCTGAACCGATTTTCACTCCCTCTACCAAGGAGGAGGTCGGAGAACATGACGTGAACATCGATTTCGACACTGTCGTCAAACTCGTGGGCAAGGATACCGCGGACACAATAAAGGCCTCTACGCTCGCTGTTTACAAAAAAGCGTGCGCGATCGCCGAACCGAAGGGCATCATCATCGCCGACACCAAGCTCGAATTCGGAATATACAACGGCGAAGTCATCCTGATCGACGAAGTGCTTACGCCGGATTCTTCCCGGTTCTGGCCCATGAGCGGATATACGGTGGGAGTCGCGCAAAAGAGCTTTGACAAGCAGTTCGTCCGGGACTATCTCCTCTCTCTTTCCTGGGACCAGAAACCGCCCGCCCCGGTGCTGCCTGATGACGTGGTGAAAAAAACGAGCGAGAAATATCTGGAAGTGCTTGGCCTGCTGGCGGGTTGACCGTTTATTCTTGACAGGTCTCATGCCTAATCAGTATAATCCGCCTTGGTTCTGTTTCACGCCATAATTTTCAAGATGTTTCTGGTTCGATGAGGACACGCGTTCGTCATCGGTTGCACTGACAATTCCTTCAATCCGGTCAACGAAGTAAAGGGGACATTCATGGACGATTACAACGAGCTGATCCAGCAGCGGTTCAAAAAGCTCGCTGAGATCAGCGCGATGGGCATAAAGCCCTACGCCGGCAGGTTCGAGGTGTCGGCATCGGCGCAGGGCCTGATCGATCAGTACGGGAACGCGAGCAAGGAGGATCTTGAAAAAAAGCGGGTCGAAGTCACTGTCGCGGGACGGATCGTGGCCATGCGGAGCTTCGGAAAGGCCTGTTTCAGCCACATTCAGGACGGCTCGGGAAGGACCCAGCTCTATTTTCAGAAGAACACGCTTGGAGATGACCGGTACGCGCTTTTCAAGAAGATCGATATCGGAGATTTCATCGGCGTCAAGGGCTTCCTGTTCCGCACCAGGACGAACGAACTGACGATCGAGGTCGAGGACTTTACGCTCCTTTCGAAATCGCTCCGTCCTCTGCCGGAAAAATGGCACGGTCTTACCGATGTCGAGCTTCGCTACCGCCAGCGGTACGTGGACCTGATCGTTAATCCAGAAGTCAAGAACGTCTTCATGCTGCGCACGAAGATCGTACAGGCCATCCGCAGCTTTCTGAATGCCCGCGGCTACCTCGAGGTCGAGACCCCGATGATGCAGACCATCCCGGGCGGGGCCACGGCCAAGCCGTTCACGACCCATCACAACGCCCTCGACATGGACCTCTACCTCCGCATCGCGCCGGAGCTCTACCTTAAGCGCCTTCTGGTCGGCGGTTTTGAGCGGGTGTATGAGATCAACCGGAATTTCAGGAACGAAGGTATCTCCACTCGGCATAACCCTGAGTTCACCATGCTCGAATTCTATACGGCCTATGCGGACTACCGGGACCTCATGAACATGACAGAGCAGATGATCAGCACCGTGGCCGGGGAAGTCCTGGGTGCGACGGAAGTGACCTACGAGGGGCATACGATAAATCTCGCCCCGCCGTGGAAGAGGATCACCTACATCGACTCTCTGCGGGCAGCAGGCGTGCCCGAGGAAGTCCTCACGAACGCCGAAAAAGCACGGGAATACGCCGGCAAACTGGGGTCGGGCTTGAAGGGCGGCGAACCCCTCGGGAAACTCCTGAACGAGATCTTCGAGGCCGTCGTCGAGACGAAGCTGGTCCAACCCACGTTCATCATCGACTACCCGACGGACATCTCGCCGCTATCGAAAAAGCGTGATGATAACCCCGATTACGTAGAGCGCTTCGAGCTGTTCGTCGCGGGCAGGGAGCTTGCAAACGCCTTCTCTGAGCTGAACGACCCGGTCGACCAGAAGGATCGCTTTCTTAAGCAGGTCACGGAGCGCGAAGCCGGCGATGAAGAAGCGCACCAGATGGACGAAGACTTCATACGCGCGCTCGAGTACGGCATGCCGCCTGCGGCTGGCGAGGGGATCGGCATCGACCGGCTCGTGATGCTTCTCACCGGATCGAGTTCTATCCGCGATGTGATCCTGTTCCCGCAGATGAAGAAGGAGAAGTAATAACCAGCAGCCAGTAGACAGCATACAGCAGTCGGGGAAAGAGAAAGAATCTTTCGCCTTTTTCGCTTCTCCCCCCCCTGTCTACAGCCTGCTGTCTACCGTTTACCATGATATGAAAATCCCCTACGAAATATTCATCAGCCTTCGCTATTTGAAGACCAAAAGACGATATGGCACCGTATCGCTCAACACCTTTATCTCCATCGCCGGCGTCCTCATCGGCGTGGCCACCTCCATCATCACGCTTTCGGTCATGACCGGGTTCCAGGGCTACTTCCGTGACAAGATCCTCTCCGCCATACCGCATATTGTCGTCATGGAGTACAGCGGCGTCGGCGTCAAGGACGAAAAGGCGCTGCAGGCAAAGATCGACCGGGTCCCCCATGTGGTCGCCACGACGCCGTTCACCATCAACCAGGCCATGCTCACGAGCAGGGACCGCGTGCAGGGCGTTGTGGTCCGGGGGATCGACCCCGTGGCCGAAGGCAAGGTAACGAGTCTGGAGAAGAACACCATCGAGGGATCGATCCGCGAGCTCGAGGCGCCGGGAAGAAAGCTGCCGGGAATCGTAATCGGCGTGGACCTCGCGCGCAAGTTCGGCGCCGAGCTCGGCGATACGATCACGATGGTAAATCCTATCGGCGAAGAAACGGCCATCGGCATGGTCCCGAAGATGAGAAAGTTCGAGCTGGTCGGCATCTTCGACGCCGGCATGTACGACTACAACACGGGTTTCGCTTACATTTCGCTGCCTGAGGCCCAGAAGTTCTTCGATATGCCCGGCCGGGTGAGCGGCATCGAAGGGCGGGTGGACGAGATCTATCATGCCGACAGGATAGCGGATGAAATCCGTTCGGTCATCGGTTATCCCTATTATACGAGAAACTGGATAGAGATGAACAAGAATTTCTTTTCAGCGCTTAAGCTCGAAAAGATCGGCATGTCCCTCATCCTGGTCGTCATCATCATCGTTGCGTCCTTCAATATCGTCGGCACGCTCACGATGATCGTTATGGAAAAAAACCGCGAGATAGCCATCCTCAAGTCGATGGGCGCGGCTTCCCGGAGCATCATGCGCATCTTCATGTTCGCGGGGCTCGTGATCGGGTCCGTAGGGACGGCGCTCGGCGCCTTGATCGGCTACGGGGCCGTCGCTGTCATTACCCGGACGGGGGTGATCTCCCTGCCGAAGGACGTGTACCAGGTGAGCCATTTGCCGCTGTCGATCACCGGCCTTGATATCCTTTTTATCTGCGTGACGGCGCTGGGGATCAGCTTCCTCGCCACGCTGTATCCGTCCTGGCAGGCGGCAAAGCAGGACCCGGTGGAAGTGTTGAGATACGAATAACGGCAGATTCGAATTTCAAATCTCTAATCTTTATTTACTGAGGGAGGATCCCATGGCACAGAAGAGCGGAACATTAAAAAGATTTATTCTGACGCTGATATTTGCTGCACTGCTTGTCGTCGTTTTCATTCTCCTTGGCGGCGGGAACCTGCTCAGGTCCGCAGGCAAATGGATGAGCGGGGTCGGGAACGATGCGGAGACCGTCAAACAGAAGATGGAAGAGAAGGCTTCCAATACCGGCAAGGCCGTTGAAAAGGTCATCGAAACCGTCAAACCGGGAGAGAAAACAGGAGAAAAAAAATAACACAGCCCCTTATCCATATTGAGCAGCTCCATAAGACCTTCATGAGCGGCCCTGTTGCGCTCCACGTGCTGAACGATATCGATCTCGATATCCGCACGGGCGAGATGCTGGCCATCGTGGGGGCGTCGGGCGCGGGCAAAAGCACCTTGCTCCACATTCTGGGAGGGCTCGACCGCCCCACGTCCGGCAGGGTTTTTTACAGGGACGTAGACGTCTTCGGTCTGGACAGCGACCGTCTTGCCCGGTTCCGCAACGAGCACGTCGGTTTTGTGTTCCAGTTCCACCACCTGCTGCCGGAGTTTTCCGCTCTCGAGAACGTGATGCTGCCGGCGCTGATCCGGGGTACCGAGCGCGTGGCCGCCGCCGAAAACGCGTCGAAGGTCCTGGCCGACGTGGGGCTCGGAGGCAGGGTCCATCACCGGCCGGGCGAGCTTTCGGGCGGCGAGCAGCAGCGGGTCGCCGTGGCCCGGGCGCTCGTGCTGAGCCCGGATGCCGTCCTGGCGGATGAGCCCACCGGTAACCTCGATACCCATACGGGAGAGGCGGTCCACGAACTCTTGCAGAAGATCAACAGGGAGCGCGGCATTACGTTCGTGATCGTGACGCACAACGACAGGCTTGCCATACGCGCTGACCGGGTTCTCAGGATGGCAGACGGCAAACTTCACCAGGAGAGATGATTTCGAGCCCTCTCTCGAAGAACCCGTAAGAAACAAACTTTCACGAGATCTGGATGCGGAGATCGCAGGGAAAAGCTTTTATTTTTAGCGTCTTACCTCTGTGCACTCCGCGTTCTCCACATTAAAATTGAATTTTCCCTTGACTTTGACTGCGGTTAAAAAGTATTATGAAAAGCCTTATACATCAAACCATTACCAAGGAATTGCTTAATGAACATTCTTTTTTTTAAGGCCGCGATGGGAGTCTATCTCCTCTCTGCCGCCGGGTATGTCACCTATCTTATCAAGCCGGAAAAGAAGCGGGTTGCCGCGTTTTCTTTCTGGGCCGCCTTCGCGGGCTTCATCATCCATCTCGCTTATTTTTCGTTCCGGTGGGTGGAGTCCGGCCGCATCCCGGCGACGAATTTCTTCGAAGCCGCCAACTTTCTCGGCCTTGGCATCATGCTCGTGTTCCTGATCATGGAATACCGGTTCAGGATTGCAGCGCTCGGATCGTTCATGCTTCCCCTCGTCATCGTCCTCATGGTACCCGCATTCATCGTCACCGGCAAGATATCAAGGAGCTCAACCCTGTGCTCAGGAGCGGGTGGCTCGGCGTACATACGAGCTTCGCGGTGCTGGGGGACGCGGCTTTTGCCTTCGCCTTTATCGTTTCGATCATGTACCTGCTCCAAGAGCGCCAGCTCAAAGCCAGGCGCTTGGGGGCCATTTTCCACCGTCTGCCGTCGCTCGACATCATGGACACCCTGGGGTACAAGGCGCTGACCTTCGGCTGGCCCCTTTCACCATCGGTATGCTTACCGGCTCGATCTGGGCGAACAGCGCCTGGGGCACGTACTGGAGTTGGGACCCGAAGGAGACCTGGTCGCTCATTACCTGGGCGATCTATCTGGTTCTCCTGCACCTCCGGACGATCGGGTGGCGGGGACGGAAGATGGCCTTACTCTCGATCCTGGGGTTCGTGTTCGTTCTGGTCAGCTTTTTCGTCGTCAGCCGCGTGAATGTCGGGAAGCATACGTTTTAGGGTGATATTGGCATGGGAATTGTCGTAGTCGGTCTCAGTCATAAAACAGCGCCGATCGAGGTGCGCGAGAAGCTCAACTTTCCTGAGAACACGCTCACCGACGCGCTCAGGAAGCTCATGACCTATGAGGGGGTCCGGGAAAGCCTTATCATGTCCACGTGCAACCGTGTGGAGATATACGCTTCGGTGCAGGACAGCGCCAAGGGCATCGACCGGATCAAACAGTTCATCTCCGATTACCACGGTCTCTCGCGCGAAGCACTGGAGCAGTCTCTCTATGTCTACCCCGACGCGCTGGGCGTGCGCCACACCTTCCGGGTGGCCTCGAGCCTCGACTCCATGGTCGTGGGAGAGGCGCAGATCCTGGGACAGCTCAAGGACGCCTTCGATATCGCCCTCAAGACCAAGACCACCAGTACGATCCTCAATAAACTGATCAAGAAATCCATCTCCGTGGCAAAGCGGGTCCGCACCGAGACCAGGCTCGCCGAAGGGGCGGTTTCCATCAGCTCCGCCGCCGTGGAGCTGGCTAAGAAGATCTTCGGCGAACTTGCGGGCAAGACGGTGATGCTTTTGGGCGCCGGAGAGATGGCTGAACTGGCCGCCCAGCACCTCCTGGGAAACGGCGTGAAAAACATCATGGTCGCCAACCGCACCTTCGAACGGGCCGAAGAGCTCGCCAAGGAGTTCAAGGGCGACGCCATCCGGTTCGAGCATTTTCCCGACTCGCTGGTCATGGTCGATATCCTGATCTGCGCGACCGGCGCGCCGAACTATGTCGTCAGGCGCGAAATGGTCAGCCGGGCGCTCAAGGAGCGGCGTCACAAACCCATTTTCCTGATCGACATCTCGAACCCGAGGAACATCGACCCCGAGGTGGACAAGGTAGACAATGTGTACCTCTACGATATCGACGACCTCCAGAGCAAGGTAGACGTCAACACCGAGGGCAGGGCAAAGGAAGCCGCGAGGGCGGAAGAACTTGTGACCCTGGAGGTGGAAACCTACCTCCAGTGGGAGCGCGCCCTTGACGCCGTTCCGACCATCGTTGACCTTCGTGAAAAAGTGGAGGACGTGCGGAAGCGCGAACTGGACAAGGCCCTTGGCTCGTTGACCGGCATATCCGAGGACCAGAAGCGGGCCGTTGAGGCCATGTCCCAGGCCATCGTGAACAAGCTGCTCCACGCGCCCCTCGTGGTTCTGAAGCAGGCGGCCTCTACGCCGGAGACGGGAGACAATACCATTGCCGTCGCGCGCAGGCTCTTTAATCTGGACAAGGAACTGAAACGGCCCGGCCATGAGAAAACGACGGAATCGGCTGAGCCCGTGATACCGGGGCAGGATGCCGGACACGAGAGCAAGTGCCGGTGATTCATAGAACAGGCCAGGTTCAGTCTGAGGTTGAGGCTGAGCGATTCTCCTTCTGAACCTATACTTGACCTCAACCTTGCAACTTTTAAAGGAGCTTTTCATTGCGAAAACAGATCAGGATCGGTACCCGTGCCAGCGCGCTCGCGCTCTGGCAGGCGGAATGGGTGAAGTCGGAGCTCGAGAAAAAATATCCGGGCACGTCCGTGACCCTCACCAAGATCAAGACTACGGGAGACAAGATACTTGACGTGCCGCTCGCCAAGGTGGGCGGCAAGGGACTCTTCGTAAAGGAGATCGAGGAGGCCATGCTGGAGGGCGAGATCGACATTGCTGTCCACAGCATGAAGGACGTGCCGACGTTCTTCCCGGACGGGCTCCATCTTTCGTGCATCACGAAGCGTGAGGACCCGCGGGACGCTTTGCTGACGCGGAACAAGGTGAAGTTTAAGGACCTGCCCAAAGGAGCGAACGTGGGCACGAGCAGCCTCAGGCGCCAAGCCCAGCTCATGAATATCCGGCCGGATTTTGTGATCAATCAGCTTCGCGGCAACGTGGACACGCGCCTCAGGAAGCTCAAGGAAGGTCAATACGACGCCATTATCCTGGCCGCGGCAGGGGTCAAGCGCCTCGGGCTCGCGGAAAACGTTTCGGAGTATATCGATCCGGAGATCAGTCTGCCCGCCATCGGCCAGGGCGCGCTCGGCATCGAATGCCGGGTAGACGACAGGGAGCTGAACGACCTCATCGCGTTCTTCAACCATGCCGACACCCGCACGTGCGTCACGGGCGAACGGGCGCTCCTGCGGCGGCTCGAAGGAGGATGTCAGGTCCCGATCGCGTGCTACGGAGAGATGAAGGACGGGAAACTCCATCTTATCGGGCTCGTGGGCAGCGTGGACGGAAAGCGGATCATCAAAGACGCCATCGACGGGGAGCCGGAAAAGGCGGAGAAACTGGGCGTCACGCTGGCCGAGAAGCTCCTGTCCCGGGGCGCGGACGTCATCCTTCGGGAAGTCTACGGGAACTCGACGGACTTCAGCGGCAATAATCTTTTAGAAAACAACTAATCAACCACAGAGACCACAGAGGTTGGAGAAAAGATAACCGCAGAAATTCTAATCTAACCTCGGTTTCTCATGATCCTCTCAAACCCCGATACCGTTATTGATCCTTTCGGTTTTCTCTGTGTCCTCTGTGGTAAAAAAGAATATGACCCAATCTATCGGAAAAGTATATTTAATCGGCGCGGGACCCGGGGATCCGGGTCTGATCACGGTCAAGGGACTGGAGTGTGTCAAACGGGCCGACGTGATCATCTATGACTATCTTGCCAATGAGCGCCTGCTCGAGCAGCGGCGTCCTGACGCGGAGCTCATTTACGTCGGCAAACAGGGGAGCAGGCACACGCTCCCGCAGGATGAGATCAACGGTCTCATCGTCAGGAAGGCGCGGGAGGGGAAGCTCGTCGCGCGGCTGAAAGGCGGGGACCCCTTCATCTTCGGCAGGGGAGGAGAAGAGGCCGAAGAACTTGCCGATAACCACATCCCTTTCGAGATCGTCCCCGGCGTGACCGCGGCCACGTCGGTGCCGACCTACGCCGGCATCCCGCTGACCCACCGCGAGCATACGGCAAGCGTTGCCTTCGTCACCGGCCACGAAGATCCGACCAAGCCGGAATCGAAAGTGCACTGGGACAAGATCGCGACCGGCATCGGCACGCTCGTGTTCTTCATGGGCATGAAGAACCTTCAAAATATCGTTGACAACCTCGTCTCGCACGGCAGGGACCCGGAAACGCCCGTTGCGCTCATCCAGTGGGGCACGCGCACGGATCAGCGGGTCGTGACCGGCACGCTCCAGGACATCGTCCCCAAAGTGAAAGAAGCGAAGCTCGGCCCTCCGGCCATCATCGTGGTGGGAGAGGTCGTCAAGCTCCGGCAAAAGCTCAACTGGTACGAGTCCAAGCCGCTTTTCGGCAAGCGCATTGTTGTGACCCGCTCCCGGGACCAGGCGAGCGTATTTGCCGAGAAGCTCATCGATCTCGGTGCCACGACCATAGAATTTCCGACCATCGAAGTTGTCCCGCCCGCAAGCTGGGACGAGCTCGATGGGGCCGTCAATACGATCGAAACATACAACTGGTTGATCTTTACGAGCGCGAACGCGGTCCGGTTTTTCATGGAACGTCTTCGAGCGCTCGGCAAGGACCTTCGCATGCTGAAAGGCGTCAATATCTGCGTGGTGGGACCGAAGACCGCCGAAGCCCTGGAATCATACGGTCTCAGACCGGACCTTATTCCATCGGAATTCAAGGCAGAAGGGGTCCTTTCCGCCCTCGGCGGAGTGAAGGTGAAGGGACAAAAATTCCTGATCCCCCGGGCAAAGGTTGCGCGCGAGATCATTCCGGACAAACTCCGGGAACTCGGAGCGCTGGTCACGGTCGCGACCGCCTACGAGAACGTAAAACCCGCAGCCGACGCGGAGCGCGCTAAAAAGCTCTTCGAGGAGAAAAAGATTGCGGCAGTCACCTTTACAAGCTCGTCCACAGTGAACAATTTTATTGAAATACTCGGCCAAAAAGAGTATAAAACGTTATTGCAGGGTGTTGTCGTGGCCTGCATCGGGCCGGTGACCGCGAAAACGGCAGCAGAGCACGGCATGAAGATAGACATCATGCCGAAGGAATATACCATACCCGCGCTCGTTGAGGCGATGGTGGAGTATTACAAGAAAAAGTAGTTGCGTATTATTCTTGCGAAAGCGGGATCCAGGGACTCTGGAAGCCGCTGGATTCCGGGTCTAGCCCGGAATGACGCAAATATTAAAAAGGAGATTTCATGATTACCATTTCAGACCTGGCGGTGGACAAGATCAAGGAGATCCTCAAGGCGGAAGGGGTGCCGAACCACGGCTTGCGCGTCGCGGCGGCTGGCGGCGGATGCTGCGGACCGTCCTACGAGATCATGATCGACGACAAGGCGGGCGACGGCGATACTGTGGTCGAACAGAACGGCGCCAAACTCTATGTCGACGAATCAACGGTCAAGACCCTGGACGGGGCCGAGCTCGGGTTCATCAGCGACGAGCGGGGCGAGGGTTTTGTTATCGGGTTCCCGAACGGCGCCCCCGCGGGCGGAAGTTGCGGCTGCGGCACGGAAGAGTCCAAGCCGAAAAGCGGCGGCGGGTGCGGCAGCGGCGGGTGCGGCTGCAGCTAGGCTATAACAAGGCTAAGGCTAAGGCTAAGGCTAAGGCTAAGGCTTAAGCTTAAGAAGTTCTAAACCTCGACCTTGACCTCAACCTGTATTTCAGGAGATTCCATGTTCCGACCAGTGTATCGGCCGAGAAGGCTGCGTTCCAACGAGAATATACGGCGCATGGTCAGGGAGACGAAGCTCTCTCCCGACGATTTCATCTACCCTCTTTTCGTGACCCACGGCAAGGGCGTCAAAAAAGAGATAGGCTCCATGCCCGGCAACTTCCAGCAGTCCATCGACAACATCGTGAAGGACTGCGAAGAGGTAAGGGGACTCGGCATTCCCGCGGTCCTTCTCTTCGGCATTCCGGAGCATAAGGACGAAGTGGGCAGCGAGGCCTACTCGGACGAGGGCATTGTCCAGCACGCGATCAAGGCCATCAAGAACAAACTTCCCGACCTCATCGTCATCACCGATGTCTGCCTCTGCGAGTACACGAGCCACGGCCACTGCGGCGTGATCAAGAACGGCGTGGTCCAGAACGACGCCACGCTCGAGCTCCTTGCCAGGGAAGCGCTCTCCCACGCCAAAGCGGGCGCGGACATGGTCGCGCCCTCGGACATGATGGACGGCCGGGTGGGGGCCATCCGCGACACCCTCGATGGCCACGGTTTCCACGATACGCCGATCATGTCCTATGCCGCAAAGTACGCGTCGAGCTTCTATGGCCCCTTCCGCGAAGCGGCGGAATCGACGCCGCAGTTCGGCGACCGCCGCTCCTATCAGATGGACGCGCCGAACAGCCGCGAGGCCCTGCGCGAAGTGGCCCTGGACATCGACGAAGGCGCGGACATCGTGATGGTGAAGCCCGCGCTCGCGTATCTCGACATCATCTACCAGGTTCGGCAGCAATATAACCTTCCCGTAGCCGCCTACAACGTGAGCGGCGAGTTCTCCATGATCAAAGCCGCGGCAAAAATGGGATGGATCGACGGCGAGCGCGCCATGATGGAATCACTCATCGCGATGAAGCGAGCCGGGGCCGACATGATCCTCACCTATTTCGCCAAAGAAGCGGCGGCGCTCTTGAACAAATAGCGGGCGGCTGTCCGTTTTTTCCCTGACACAAAGCGCCCAGCGTCGCGAAGCAAATCCAAGGTCCTTTGTACGCTGATTCGCACGCACAGGTCCCCTGACGTCCCCTGAGCCTTCGGAGACGTCGTCATTCTTCTTCCGTGCCGGCAACGGTGCGCATCTTGCCCTGGCAATAAACAGTGTTGGTCCTGGAAAAAGACAGAATTATTTTCGTGAGGGAAGACCGGCTCCGGAGTGCCGTCAAGCGGAAGGAGAAAATACTACGCGCTCGTTTGCCCTTTGACGGACTCGAGCAGCGCTGCAATGATCTTTTCAGGGTCCCGGAGCGGTTTGTGGGGATGCGACTGCTTGACCTGCTTCCGGAGATACCGTTCCTTTTCAAGGGGCAGGGTCGTGAAATTGATGCCTGCCAAATACCGGTCGCCGTCCAGCCGGCACCAGGCGACGACGCCGAACTTGTGGCCTCCCACCTGTTCTTTGAAGCAGACCAAACCGGGTTCGATAGGCTCGTCCGACTCGATCCCCACGCCGACCACGCTGAGGTTGACAATCCGGACAATGTGTTCCGTTTGCATGAGCCGGTCGAAGGCGATGATGCCCATGGCAGAGGTGCGCCGTGAAGCCACGCTGTACCGCTGTATGCCTCTGCTCTTGTTTTCGTTCTCTTCAGTCAAGAATAACATGCCTCCTCAGCGAGCAAATGAATGTGCATATATACCAAAAAAGAGGCCAAGAGTGAAGAAAAAAATGAGGTTCTGTCGTTTTTTCACGGACATGCGTGCTGCTCTTTGCCATTCCCGGGTGAGGAAAAAGCAGGTTGAACTGCGAAGAGGCATTCTGCATCATGCGGTTTTCTGTCCTCCCCATCAGGCTCTTCCGCCTCAGCGTCCCCGGCCCTGCGAGATCAATCGCAATGAGATATTCAAATCCCACACTTGCGCACATAGGTCTTGATTTTCCTCGTGCTCTGTACTATGCTCTAACAGCTGTCAACCGGTGCACGCTTGTATGGAAGCACAGCTTCTTGTTCTTGGCACAGGAGAGCATGTTTCCGAACGAAGAGCGCTACCCACTGAACCATGAATTAAAAACCGCAGGCTCATCACCTCTGCGAGAGAGCCTGCAAATGAGAAAGCTGAAAATTTTTTTATTTGCACTCTGCCGTATTCATGGGGGACAGATGAAAGACCTGGCGCATATTCTCGAAGAGGCGAAGAAACAGGGGATAGATCTCAGCGGCAATACGGACGAGATCGTGGCAAAGTTCGCGTATTGCGTATCCGATCGACTTCTCGCCGGCGACACGCTGAAGAGGGCTGTACAGCGCTGTCTTGTTGAAATCAGCGACCTGATATGATGCGCGGGGAACATCCGGAGACTCCCGAATGCGGGACCGTGAGGGACGGCGTTATGGGAATACGGGGTAATCACTGGAGTGCTTATGGAAACAGCTGCTGAACTTGCGAAAAAATACGGCCTGGAGCAGTACCTGGACAAGCCCGCTGAATTGAACGACGCTATCTTCCATCTCATGCTGCTGCAGGAGACGGTCCAGCTCGAACAGGCGCGGAAGTTAAAAGTCGGCGCCGCTGCTATTGGGGCCAAACGGTCCGCGGCCGGCACGTTTTCTGTCGCGTGCTCCGGCGATAAAACGTATCGCTACCCTGTGGAGACGGCGCTCAAGGCTGGAACGACCGTTATTGCAGTGTTCCAGCGCAGGCGTTTTATCGGCGTACTGCGGAGCATGGGGGTACCGGAAGACAAAATCGCGGAATTTTGCGAAACAGTAGTGATAGACGACAACACCCTTTGTTTTGACGAGGAGTGACGGTGTGACAAGGATGCGTGAACGGCGAATCCGTTTCCTCAGAACGATGGCAGACCACTTCCTTTTGATGTTGCCCCTCGATGTTTCCCTGTCGGTTAAAACGAAAAATATAATCGGCGTGGATAGCAGTGCATTCTTTAGCGCAGATCACAAGCCGGTCAAGAATGTCGCCACTATCTGAAAAATACCGCCCGCCTGCTTTCCTCTGCCTGCGGCTTGCGGCCGTACGGGCAGTTTACACTCCCATCGTAAATTCAATAATGGAAAATAATGCCTTGTTCTGTTACAATGGCGGGCAACGCAATAAAGCAATATCGTTTTTTCAGGGAGGATTCATGGGTCTGTTCGAGCGGGTAAAGAGCTTTTTTCAGGACGCGGAAGAAAAGGCGCCGGCAGTAAAGCCTGAAAGGAACGAGCCGTGCTGGTGCGGAAGCGGGAAGAAGTACAAAAAGTGCCATCTTCCCGAAGACGATAAGAAGGCAGCGGCAAGGGCCTGTTCCCCTGCCTGCGGCCCCACGTGAAGCTCGACATGAGCTGAGTTACAGCTCGACAATTCTTTCTTCTCTCGCGGGGACCCTCATCCGGGTTTTCGGGGCCTGTTTGAAGGACGGCATTTTTCACCGCTTGTTTCTTTCCTCTCCATGGCCGCACGTGGCGTTCTTACGCTCAAGCCGCAATGATCGCTCCATGTCCCGGCGCCACCGGGTACTCACTGCATCATCAACCGATCCAGGAAGGGGAACAGGATGAATAAGATAAAAACAGGAAACAGGCTTCTTATCGCGGCCCTGATAGCGGCCTTCGTCCTTCTTATGGGAGCGCGCGGGTCCATCGCCTTTATGGCGGACTGGCTGTTTTTCCGCGAAGTAGGGTATGGAGCGATATTCACAAAGACCTTCCAGGCAAAGCTTTTGTGCGGACTCATCTTCGGCACGGTTGCTTTTCTCGTCCTCTTCATCAATCTCCGCATCGCTGCGCGGCGCGCTTATGCGCTTGCGGGGCTGCATCCTTTGTGGGAGCGGGCGCCGCAGCTGCAGAACCTCGATCTCGACCGGGTGCTGGGATGGGTCTCGCTCGTCGTGTCGCTGTTCGCTTTTGTACTTGCCTACCCGATCGGAACAACATACTGGGAGCAGGCGCTCCTTTTTCTGAACAGCGCGCCGGCCAATCTTGCTGACCCGCTCTTCGGCAGGGACATCTCGTTCTATCTCTTCACCTATCCTTTGGTCGACAAGGTGAACGACGCGGCGCGCGGTCTCATCACGATCGCGGCCCTCCTGACCCTGCCTGTGTATTTTTTCCGCGGCGGCTTCGTGATCATCGGGCGGCTCTTTACCGTGGAACCGGCAGTGAAGCGCCACCTCGGCATCCTCGTATCGCTCTTCCTTTTGAGCCTGTCGGCGAGCTTCGTTCTCGACCGCTACGGCCTGCTTTTCTCCGAGCACGGCGTGCTGTACGGGGCCTCGTACACCGACGTGCACGCGCGGCTCCCGATGCTCTCGGTCATGGCCGCGCTCTCCGCCCTTGCCGCGATCGTTGTGCCTGTTTTCTCCGCGCGCCGCTCTCTCCTGGCGCCCCTTGCCGCGCTCGGAGTGCTCGTGGCCGTCTATTTTCTGGGGCTCCAGCTCTATCCCTCGACCGTCCAGAGCTTCAAGGTCTCCCCGAACGAGATCGTCCTGGAGCGGCCCTTTATCGCGAACCACATCAAGTTCACCCGGTACGGCTATGGCCTGGAGAACGTGGAACAGCAGCCCTTTGCCGCGAACAAACAGCTCACGTTCGCCGACATCAGGAAAAACCTCGCAACGATCCAGAACATCAGGCTTTGGGACGAGGAGCCGCTGCTCAAGACCTATTCCCAGCTTCAGCAGATCCGGACCTACTACCACTTCAGCGGCGTGGACACCGACCGCTACACGGTGAACGGCAACTATCGCCAGGTCATGCTCTCCCCGCGCGAGCTGTCGTACGCCGATCTGCCGGAGAAATCATGGATCAACGAACGGCTCGTCTTCACCCACGGTTTCGGCCTGGCCATGGGGCCGGTGAGCGGCATCACCAAGGAAGGGCTGCCGGAGTTCTATATCAAGGATATCCCGCCGGTCACGAGCGCGGGGCCGCAGGTGACGCGCCCCGAGATCTACTACGGCGAGAGCCCGAACGACTACGTCATCGTGAACACCAAAACGAAGGAGTTCAGCTATCCCACGACCGGCGGGAACGTCTACAGCGTTTACGAGGGCAAGGGCGGCGTCCGGCTCTCATCGGCCCTGTTGCGGCTCCTCTATGCCGCGTACTTCGGGAACTTTAAGCTCGTCCTGTCGAGCGATGTGACGAACGAAAGCCGGATCCTCTACAACCGGAGGATCATGAAGCGGGTGGAAGAGATCGCGCCGTTCTTCGCCTATGACCCCGATCCGTACCTCGTGATCGGGGACAACGGACGGCTCTCCTGGATCATCGACGCCTACTCGCACACGGAGAACCTGCCCTATTCAAAACCCATGCAGGGAGGTACCAATTATATCCGCAACTCCGTCAAGGTGGTCGTGGACGCTTATGACGGCAGCGTCGTGTTCTACGTTGTGGACCAGAACGACATCCTGACAAAGACCTATGCCAAAATCTTTCCCACCTTGTTCAAACCGATCGCGGAAATGCCGCAGGACCTCAGGAGGCACATCCGCTATCCCCGGGGCCTGCTCAAGATCCAGTCGCAGATGTACACGACCTTCCACATGACCGACCCTTCGGTGTTCTACAACAAGGAAGATCTCTGGGAGGTCCCGTCCTACCGAGAAAAGACCATGGAGCCCTATTACCTCATCACGAAGCTCCCGGGTCTTACGGAGGAAGAGTTCATCCTGCTCCTTCCGTTCACCCCGTCGAAACGGGACAACCTGGCTGCCTGGATGGCTGCCCGGTGCGACGGCGAGAACTACGGCAAGATCACGGTCTATACCTTCCCCCGGGACCGTCTGGTCTTCGGGCCGCGCCAGATCGACGCGCGCATCGACCAGGACGCCTATATCTCGCAGCAGTTGACACTCTGGGGCCAGCACGGCTCCGACGTGATCCGGGGGAGCCTTTTGATCATCCCCATCGAGGACTCGCTCATCTACGTGCAGCCGCTCTACCTCGTGGCCACGGACAAGGGAGGGCTGCCGGAGCTCAGGAGAGTCATCGTGGCCTACGGCAACGAAGTGGTCATGGAGGAAACGCTCGAGGCCGCGATCCAACGGCTCTTTACCGGCTCGCTGCCGAGTATGCGGTTGACGGGAGAAGGAACGATCGCGGTCAAAGATCAGCCGAAGCAACTGGGCGCCAGGGCGCTGGAGCAGCTCAGGAAGGCCCGGGAGGCCCTTCGGAACGAGGACTGGGCGGGATACGGGAAGTACCTGAAGGAACTGGAAGAGACGCTGCGCGAGATGGCGAAGTAAAGAAAAATTTCATGAAATAAAAGATGCAACTTGACTCTTTAACCTTTTGACATCTGAGGATTTCTCTGTATCCTCTGTGGTTAAAGTTTGATGAACTCGTAATAAGTCAAGATTTGCCACAAAATGCACAGAGAGCGCAAAGTAAGACCTTAAAAACCCAAGAATTTCTCTGAGCCTTTTGTGACTTCTGTGGCTAAAAAAGACTTTTTACGAATGTATCAAGTTTGACATTACTCGATTGCACGCGAAGGAGTTTTGATGAAACGGATAGACAACTCATTACTTGATTCTCTGACCAAAAAAGCACAAGAAGCTCCCCGCAAACGCGCGCATTTCAACCTTCATCCGGAATTGCACGACCCGGTGCAGCGTCTGTGCATCGCCATGGAGCCGGGGACCTATGTCCGGCCTCACCGCCACTCGGACCCGGAAACCTGGGAGGTGCTCGTTATCCTGCGCGGATCGCTGGCGCTTAATATTTTCGATGAGAGGGGAAAGGTCCTGGAGCGCACGGTGCTCAAGGCAGGCGGCCCGGTAACGGTCCTGGAATTTCCCCTGAATACCTGGCATGCACCGGCTTCGCTTGAACCCGGCACGGTTGTCTTTGAGATCAAGCAGGGGCCGTACAAACCCATCGCGGAGAGCAACCTTGCCCAATGGGCACCTGCGGAAGGCGCTCCCGAAGCAGAGAAATTTCTTGAATGGTACAGAAACGCAAAGGTGGGAGACCTGCCGCCCGCGATGGGAAAGTAGTTCCATGCGTCCACATAACGCGGGCGATTAGAAAGGACTAAGCGTGAACCACAACGCAATGTAAGTAACTACGGCCCTAAGTACTCCTTGGCTGTGTATAAATCCGACGCTAATCACTCGCTCACGACACGCCGCTGGATCCGCCAGTTATATACTTATCATTGTTAATGTTGGTTTAGTCGAGACAATCCTCCTCGGAGGTTTTCCACAGTTGACAATTGCCATATAAAAGCAGTAATCTTTTCTGAACTCGTACCCCGTTTTCATTGCTCATCAACAACGTTCTATTTCGTTCGGCATCAGAGGTGCACCGAATGAGCCCTCTCCGTGGCAATTTAAAACCTGCACACAAAGGTTATCTATATCAGGATATCACAACTGCGTACATGCTCGTGCGTGCAGTTGTCGAGCGCTACGATGCAGTAATTGTCGATCGCAAACAAGTCGAAGACGATCGAATAGACGATCTCGAAGTCGCTGCAGCGGGAAGAAGAGTTCGACGACAGTTTAAATCGAGCGAGAATACACTCCGTACTCTCGCGTCAAACGATTTCACATCGACCGCCTCATCTCTCCGGATCGACCGTTTAGTGCTTACGCATATCCGCTCAGAGCCTCCTTACGTTCATCAGTACCGCCTTTGCGCTACTTGGAAGCCGCCTTTGGCGGAAGATCAGCTGACTGAGTATCTTGAACCAGCAAGCGCCGAGCCCACGATTGAGAACTGGCCGTCGCAATGCTATCGTCTACGCAGTGACCGTATATGGCCTGCCAACGGCAATCCTGTCTGGGGGCCACTGCTCGCTGCAACTCGCACCGGCGCAGAGATCGGGCGTGATGCTTTTCTTACTTTCTGTGATCGATTTATAATCGAGCTATCTCTTCCCATGGCCTCCACAAGCCTGACTGAACCTGGGCCACTAGAGCGGGCTCTTATCGATGAACTGTCAGAACGAGTTGGAATCGGACGATACCCCAACCAAGGAAGGGAACCAGCCTGTCCTAGCGACCAGTTTATGATAACAAGGATTTGAGGAAATAGGGTGACACTCCAAAGTTAGGTTTTGAAAGGAGTGTCATCATGAAACCAGAAAAGAGTATACAGCAAGTAGGCAGGAAAAGGAAGTTCCCGAAACGAAGCAAGCGGTATGGACCGGATTTCAAGCTTCAAGTCGTCAAAAAGTTTGTTGAAGAAAGCGTCCCTGCTTCGGTGATTCGGCAGGAATGCGGATTGAGCAGTGGGACGGTCGGGCGCTGGGTGCGCGACTATCGTCGTCATGGCGAAGCGGGGCTCGCAACGCATTACAGAGGTAAGGGGCGCAGTCTTCCTTCTCCGGTAAGGCAGAAGATCGTCGAGGTAAAAGAAGCCAACCCGCTCTTCGGCATCAAGCGCATTTCACAGGTTTTAAAGAGGGCGTTTTTTCTTTCCGCCAGCCCTGAAACAGTCCGCAAGACCCTTCACGATTCATCCCTCATCAAGTCCCCGCCTAAGAAGCGTCAGCGTAATATCACCCGTCCCCGTTTTTTCGAACGATCAACGCCGAACCAGCTGTGGCAAACGGACATCTTCACGTTCCGTCTTGGCGGCCACTATGCGTACCTGATCGGCTACATCGATGATTACTCCCGCTACATCACGGGGCTCGAGCTTTTCCGCACTCAGACGGGCCAGAACGTTATCGAGGTATACCGCCGGGCGTCCTCCGAGTACAACCCGCCGAAAGAGATGCTCACGGATAACGGGCGGCAGTATACGAGCTGGCGCGGGCACAGCCGTTTTGAGCTGGAGCTCAAGAAAGACAAGATCCACCACATCAAATCCCAACCACACCACCCTATGACCCTGGGCAAAATCGAACGGTTCTGGAAGACGATCTACCTGGAGTTTCTTGTCAGAGCGCAGTTCGATAGCTTCGAGGACGCCGCCGAGCGGATACGGCAGTGGGTGAAGTATTACAACCACAAACGACCGCACCAGGGGATCGGCGGCCTGTGTCCCGCGGACCGGTATTTTGAGATCCAGAGCGAGCTCAGGAAGACGATCGAGCATGGCATCCAGGAGAATCTCCTCGAGATGGCGCTCCGCGGGAAGCCCAAGCTGCCGTTCTACATGGTGGGCCGCATGGAGGGGCAGTCGGTAGTGCTGCGGGCGGAAAAGGGCAAGCTGCGTCTATCGGTTGACGATGAAGAGGATGACACCACGCAGGAAGTAGTCTACAATCTAAACGAAGAAGGGGCCGGCCATGGAAAAAACGGAGAAGATAAAAAGCGAGAAGAAGCGGCAGATGACAAACCACGGGGCGATGGAGAAATGCCGGGCGGTTCTCTCAATATGGACGGAGCGGCGGAGGCCGGCGGAAGTATGCCGGGAGATGGGGATACCGTGGATGGTGCTCTCCCAGTGGCAGAAACGGGCGATGGAGGGAATGCTCCAGGCTCTGGAACCCCGGGTGATCCTGGACAAGGGGCCGGCGCTCAGCCCGCGGCTGCAGACGATGCTGGAGAAAAAGCGCCTGATGCTCCCGGTACAGAACAGGCTGGAAAAGACGCTGTCGAAGGCGCAGGAAGCAAGGAAACCGGAGAAGCTAAAGGACCTGAAGCCCGAAAGCTCCCCCCTGCGCAAGGCTGAGACCCCATAACGGAAAGGTCGGTGTGCATGAGCGACTCAGAAGACAAGGAGCTTGCCCGAAAGCGGACTGCGGTGGTGTTTGCAGTGCGCAGCGGCCAGATCACGGCCGAGGAAGGCGCACGGAGGCTCGGCGTGTCGCGGAAGACCTACTACGAGTGGGAGCGCCGGGCATTACAGGCGATGACCGAGGCCATGGAGGATAAATCCCCTGGAAGGCCGAGTATACCGCAGGACGAGGAGAAACAGCGTTTACAGGAGCAAATCGCTGAGCTCCAGAACAAGCTCTTTGTCGCTAAGAAAACGGTAGAAGTGCGGGACATGCTGCACGCGTATGAACTCCACAATGCCCGTGTGAAAAAAAGAGCTGACGAGTCGGAGGAAAAAAAACGAAAGCGAAGGAAGAAATGATAACCAGTATGCTTGCCGTTGTTGACCGGATGAGAGAGAAAACCGGTATGCACTACCAGGAGATCTGCAGTGCCGTGAGGCTCCCCTACCCGAGCTTTATCCGTTGGCGTCTGCGACAGAAGAACGCCACGCCCCTCGTGCGGCAACCGGGTCCTCCCAAGGTCAAGCCTCCGGATCTTGAGGGGATTACAGGGGATATCGCAAAGCTGTCTCACGGGCAGAGCCGCACGCAGGGCACGGGCGCATTATACGGGAGCCACGCGTCCTCTGTGTCACGGCGAGACCTGCAGAGCATGGTCGCTATGGCGAGGCATGACCTCAATACACTCCATCGTCAGAATCTGCGGCGGATCAGCTGGAACGTGCCAAACGTCGCGTGGTCAATGGACCCCTGTGAATACAAACATCGTGACACAGACGGTGGCAAGGTGTACCTGAACCATATGCAGGACCTCGCGTCTCGCTACAAGTTCACTCCTATGACGGGAGATGTGCCCTGCGGCGAAGAGATATCCGGCTATCTCGCAGCGACCTTCGATCGCTTCGGTGCGCCTCTGTTCCTCAAGCGCGACAATGGCGCGAACCTGAATCATGCAGCGGTCAATGCTGTGCTCGCCGACTACTTCGTCCTGCCGTTGAACAGTCCAGTCCATTATCCGCCCTACAACGGCGCGATCGAAGAGGCACAAACCGAGCTGAAGAACGGGCTTGCTGCAAAACTCTTGTATAAGTCCAGTTGTCCGCGCGAGCACATGGAGGCATATGCATCGACGGTTGAACATGACCTTAACCACCAACCCCGTCCGTGCCTGCATGGCGGCAACGCCTGCCAAGTGTACTTCACGAACAAAAAAACGTTTACCAAATGGGAAAGGAGCGCTGCCTATGACTGGATGACAAACTTGCAAGGTGATATACTATGCAGTGATGGTAGTGTTCAGTCGCAAGCAGCCTGGCGGATCGCCGTCGAGGCCTGGCTGAGGATGAAAGGGTTTATTACCGTTACGATCAACGGAAAAGTGTCACCCAATTTTCTCTAGGATTTTTATCATAAACTGCTAGCGTGCACAACGTCACCGATCCGGACAATCCACATGAACGACCGAGTACATCTGTAACTCTATTGTCCGGGGCGATAACTGTGCCGATAGGTGCAACTATACCGTCGGGTGCTTTTCCTTTTAGAGACGGTGATGTTTATGATTGGTGGAGATCTGAAGCGCCCCCTGTAGTAGTTTTTCCGAGCCGGCCGCAAGCCGGTCCATTGTTGTCCTTGAACCGCATAAGAGATTGGTTGGGCGACTTATTCGTGCTTATACCGCCGATTGAATTACGTAGTTATATTCAACTCGCGACGCCTGGATATGGGGACCCCCTCATTTGGACTGATCAAAATGGTGATCCTGCTGTTGTGCTGCGAACCTGGCGAGTTTTGAACACTCATTCTTTTAGTGATGTTGAACCCATGGAGTGTGAGGGCTCTGATTTGATAGTACGGCCAGACATGGTGGACTTATTGATGAGGTTGTACGGTAGTGTAAGCTTGAAGGAACTTCGCGTTATTTGGCGACGCACCATCTCAAGAGATGAAGGACCATAGGGGACATATTGCACCCGTTGCGCACTTTGATGTGGGACTAGAAGAGCAGTATTAGCCATTTTCGATGACGAAAGAACCGGCAGAATTTTTTGGAACACTACTAAGCTCGCTACAAACAGGTCCTTTTTTGATCGATAGAATGCACTTTTTCCTTGCATTCTCCGTTCCGGTATGTTAAAAAGTACCTAACACTCTGGGAAAATCCTTTGAGAGTGGGCATTTCTTGCCCACTCTTTTTATTTGGGGGACGCAATGTCCGAGGCCGCGGAGCAGATACGGCAGATACTCGATCCGATCCTCCTGTCCATGGGGCTGGACCTTTGGGACCTGGAATTCCAGAAACAGGGGCCGAAATGGCTCCTCAGGGTCTATATCGACCGCGAGATCGACGGTGGCGTGACGCTGCAGGACTGCGAGACGGTGAGCAGGGACTTAAGCGCTGCGCTGGACGTTGAGGACATCATCCCGCACGCTTATACGCTCGAGGTCTCGTCGCCGGGCCTTGACCGGACGCTCTCGAAGCCGGAGCACTTTATCCGCTTTGCGGGGAGCGCGGTCAAAATAAAGACCTATCAGCCGATCAACGGCGAGAAGGTGTTCCGGGGGAAACTGCTGGGCATGGCTGATTCTGTCGTGACGATCGAGCTTGAAGCGGGAACGGTTTTGGAGATATCGATGACGAACATCACCAAGGCCTCGCTTGAGGTGGAGTTTTAGTAAAAATCCAGGTCAAGGTCCAGGTTTAGGTTGAGGACTTCTAATCTTAGCTTCTCAACTTCAGCCTCAACCTTAACCTAAGCCTTTTATTTATTTTCAGGAGGAGATAGACGTATGAGTCAGGAATTGATTCATGTGATAGACCAGATCAGCAAGGAAAAGGGCATATCAAAGGAAAATGTGATCGAGGCCGTTGAGTCGGCCCTCGTGAGCGCCGCCAAGAAGAAGTACGGCGCCCAGCGGATCGCCGTGCAGATCGACCCCAAGCGGGGCGATATCATCATGTACGCGTATAAGAAGGTCGTGCCCGCGGTCACCAACCCGGAGGAGGAAATAACCCTCGAAGAGGCGATCGGGCTCTACCCCGACGCCCAGATGGACGGGGAAGTGCCGCTCCAGGTGGAGTTCCAGGGGTTCGGCAGGATCGCCGCCCAGACCGCCCGCCAGGTCATTGTGCAGAAAGTGCGCGAGGCTGAACGGGACGTGATCCTGAAGGAATTCAACGACAAGATCGGCCAGCTCGTGAACGGCATCGTGCTCCGGCACGAGAAGGGCGCCTACTACATCGACCTGGGCAAGACCGAAGCGGTGCTGCCCGCCCGCGAGCAGGTGCAGCGGGAAAGCTACCGCAGGGGCGACCGCGTCAGGGCCTACGTGCTCGAGGTGAGGGACACCTCCAAGGGTCCGCAGGTGGTGCTTTCCCGCGCGCATCCGGATTTCGTCGCCCGGCTCTTCGAAATGGAAGTGCCCGAGATCTACGAGAACATCGTGGAAGTCAAAGGCGTGGTCCGTGAGGCGGGCGACCGTACCAAGATCGCCGTGAAGTCGAAGGAATCCCAGGTCGACCCGGTGGGCGCCTGCGTCGGTATGAAAGGCTCCCGTGTGCAGGCCGTGGTACGCGAGCTTCACGGCGAGAAGATCGATATCATCCCCTGGTCCGAGGACCCGCGTATCTTTATTGCCAAGGCGCTGAGCCCGGCCGTCGTGGAAAAGGTCGGGGTGACCGAAGAGGACCGTTCGGCCCTGGCCGTGGTGGCCGATACCCAGCTGTCGCTCGCGATCGGCAAGAAGGGCCAGAACGTTCGGCTTGCGGCAAAATTGACGGGCTGGAAGATCGATATCCTGAGCGAGTCCGAGTACGATCAGGAGCGCCAGAAAGAGCGCGAGCAGGAAATCGAAGCGGCCATAGTCGAGGAGACCCGCAAGATGGCCGAGGAGACCGAGGCGGCTGAGACCATGGAAGCGGAGGCGCACGCAGCCGAGGCCGCGGCGAACGACGTGCCGGCCGGTGTCGATCTTACGAGCATCGAAGGCGTGGGGCCCAGGACCGCGGAACAGTTGAAGCAGGCGGGCTACGACACGATCGAAAAGATCGCCGCAATGTCCGATGAGGAGATACTGGCTGTTCCGGGCATCGGCGAGAAAACCGCTCAGAAGATCCTCCTGTCCGCGCGCGCGCAGGTGGGGAAATAAACGGCCGCGGCGCCGGTGCATGCCATGAAACATCAAGCCGGAACGGACCTGCATCGGATGCCGGGGTGTTTTTAAAAAAGAGGAAGTCGTGCGGATCGTCGCGGGCCCGGACGGGGCCGTGATCGATTACCGCGAGAAGCTCCCGGGCCGCGCGGCCTATGTCTGCCCGCGGGTGGAATGCATAAGAAAGGCCCTGGAGAAGGGAAATCTGTCACGGGCGCTGCATCTCAAAGTCAGGCCTCCGGAGGCCGAAGCCTTTATTGCAGCGCTCGAAGCAACGATTACGGAAAAGGTGAGGTCCCTTATCTCCATGGCCGCGAAGGCGGGTACCCTGGCGGCCGGTTATTCAGCGGTGAATGACGCCCTGGAGAAAGGCCGCGCGGAGTTGATCCTTTATACGTGTGATATCGCTCACGGGACCAGGGAGAAGGTGGCCGATCAGAGGACTGCTTCTTTGCCCCAGACAACGCTCTTCACCAGGGATGAACTCGGCAGGATCCTCAACCGCGAGCTGGTGGGAGTGGTCGCTTTTGAAGACAAAGGGTTCGCCGATGCAGTATGGAAAGAGACGCAAAGATTAAAAAGCTTGATAAATATCAACAAGTAGAGTAAAATATTTTATCTTATCTGCCGCAACTTTTGGGGGTACACGTTTTTATGACCGTGATCAGGGTGCATGAACTTGCTAAAAAAATGGGAATGGAGAGCAAAGACCTCATCTCGGTGCTCGAAAAAATGGGGATCAAGGAGAAAACTCCGTCCAGCGGTCTTGATGACAAAGAGACCAAGTCCCTGATCGAAAAGCTGAAGGCTGTCCGCAAAGTAAAAGAAAAAGAGAAGGTCAAAAAAGAAAAAGATCCCGCCGCAGAGGCGGTTGTTTTGAAGGAAGAACGGTTGAGAAAAGCGGCAGCGTTGATAGGAAAATTTTCCTCAACGCTCGAAAAACCCGGAACAAAACCGAAACCTATTCCACCACCGCTTCCGAAACCGGTGATTCCTGCGCCCCCCGTTATTCCTCCTTCGTCCGGGAAGCCAAAGCCGGCACAGCCTGTCGAGCCCGAAACAGCGGCTGCGGCGCCGTCCCCGGCTCCGGTAACTCCTGCTTCTTCTGTCGCAGCAGCGCAACCAGCTGCAGCCATTCAGAATCAGCGGCCTACACCAGCGATGCGGCCCGTATCAACGATGCGGCCCGGCCAGGCGCCGGCAGGCAGACCCCAGCAGGGCTTCCAGAGACCGGGTGGCGCGGGTCAGCGTCCGGCGGCGCGGCCGTTCGGGAGGCCGACCTTCGGTTCACCCGTGCTCGAGCCTTCCCAAGTGCCGCCGTCCATGGTTCCCGCACCGGGCAAGGTATCCAAGAAAAAGTGGCAGAAGAAAACGGAATTTGAGCAGAAGCAGGAACGTGAATTCCGGGAAAAGCCGACGTTCAAAAAGCTTCCGGACCTCAAAACGCTTCCCGCCGGCAAGAGACCGCATAAAAAAGACGACAAGCACGCTCCGCAGACCGACGTCGCTGAGATCACGAAGCCCCGGAGAAAAGTAGTCAAGATACAGGAAGGCTGTACCATAAAAGAGTTTGCCGAGGTCATAGGCCAGAAAGTCGGCGATGTGATCAAAAAACTCATGACCATGGGAGTCATGGCTACGCAGAACCAGGCCATGGACATGGACGCGGCCATACTCATGGCTGAGGAGTACGGGATCAAGGCTGAGGTCGCCAGCATCGAATCCGCCGAGGACGTTCTCGAGGAGAAGACCGATGAGGCCGAGGCCATGGTGGCGCGGCCGCCGGTGGTCACGATCATGGGACATGTGGACCACGGCAAGACGTCGCTTCTGGACTCGATCCGCGAGACAAACGTGGTCTCGAAAGAGGCCGGCGGAATCACGCAGCATATCGGCGCCTACCAGGTGAGCCTCAAGGGAAGGGACATTTCCTTTCTTGACACGCCGGGACACGCGGCCTTTACCGCAATGCGCGCGCGGGGAGCTCAGGTGACGGATATCGTCATCCTTGTTGTTGCCGCCGATGACGGCGTTATGCCGCAAACGAGAGAAGCGGTCAGCCACGCCAAGGCGGCGGGGGTGCCGATCATCGTGGCCATCAACAAGATCGACAAGCCCGAGGCCAAGCCGGACCGGGTCAAACAGGAACTTGCGGAGTTCGAACTTACCCCGGAAGAATGGGGAGGCCAGACCATCTTTTGCGAGGTCTCGGCCAAGAAAAAGATCGGCTTGGAGCACCTGCTCGAGATGATCCTTATTCAGGCAGACGTGCTCGAACTGAAAGCGAATCCCAACAAGATGGCGCGCGGTACGGTCATCGAGGCTAAGCTGGACAAGGGCCGCGGCCCGGTAGCAACGGTGCTCGTCCAGTCCGGCACCTTGAAGGTCGGAGATTTCTTTGTGACCGGCGCCCAGTTTGGAAAGGTGCGGGCGCTCATTAACGACAAGGGAGCCCGGGTAGAAAGCGCCGGACCGTCCATGCCGGCAGAAGTCATCGGTTTTTCCAGCGTTCCTCTTGCGGGAGAACGTTTTGTGGTGCTCGAAGAAGAACGCAAGGCCCGGCAGATAGCCGAGCTTCGGCAGGCCAAACAGCGGTCCTCGGAAATGGCCTCGATGAAGAAAGTCACGCTTGAAGACCTCCATGCCCAGATCCAGGAAGGCATGGTGAAGGAACTCAACATCGTTATCAAGGCGGATGTGTCGGGATCGGCAGGGGCCATCGTGGATTCGCTCGAAAAGCTTTCGACAGCCGCGGTCAAGCTCAAGGTTATCCACAGCTCGGTCGGCGCGATCACGGAGACCGATGTTATGCTCGCGGCCGCCTCGAACGCCATCATCATCGGGTTTAACGTCAGGCCCGAGCCCAAGGGTACCGAACTCGCGCAGCGCGAGGGTGTCGACATCAGGCTCTACAATATCATCTACAACGCGATCGACGACATCAAGGCCGCGATGGAGGGCCTGCTCGAGCCGACCCTTAAGGAAAAAGTGCTCGGCCGCGCCGAAGTACGCCAGACCTTCCACGTATCGAAGATCGGCACGATCGCGGGATCATACGTCCTCGAAGGGGTCATGACGAGGCAGTCGGACGGCGTGCGGGTGCTCCGGGACAATGTGCTTGTTTATGAAGGGAAGCTTCACTCGCTCAAGCGGTTCAAAGATGACGTGCGCGAAGTGCAGGCGGGCTACGAATGCGGTCTCGGGGTGGAGAATTTCAACGACATCAAGGTCGGAGATGTCATCGAGGCCTACGTGATCGAAAAGGTCGCGGCAAAACTGTAGGCAAACGCTCAATTATGATTCGGCAGCAACTATGTTTATCGGCGTCTGTCATATTGAAATACATGTTCCTGACAGCGGGTCGCTGAAAACCAAGAGACAATCGCTGCGCAGTCTGAAAGACAGGATACACAACAAGTTCAATGTCTCGGTCGCCGAGGTCGCGGACAACGATCTCTGGCAGAAGGCGTCCCTCGCAGTAGCCGCCGTGAGCAACGATAAATCCCACCTCAACCAGACCATGGATCATGTGCTGAACATGGTCCGTGCCGTGCCCGAGCTGAGCCTGCTGGATTATTATATAGAAATTTTTTGAAGGATAAATAATAGAGGGGAGACAAGGGCGAAGCAGAGAGAGGCGCAAGAGCTGTCCTGTTTGTCTCCCTTGCCCCGGTTATTCCCATGTCAAAGCCCACATTCAAACGAGCAGAACGGGTCAGCGATCAAATGAAGCAGGAGATCGCCGATATCCTCATGCGCAAGATAAAGGACCCGAGGATCGGTTTCGTCACCGTGACCGACGTCGAGGTGGCTGACGACCTGCGGAACGCGAAGGTCTTTGTAAGCGTTTACGGGGGTGATAAAGAAGCTTCGCTCAAAGGCTTGAAGAGCGCCGCGCCGTTTATCCGGTCGGAACTCGGCAAGCGCATGCGGATGAGGTTCGTGCCTGAAATCCTCTTCCGTTTTGACGGAACCGTGGAACAGGGGGCGCACATCATGGAGCTTCTGCGCACTATCGAAGAAAAAAAAGAAAAAAAAGACACCGGGGATGAATGAGCCTGCCGACATCATAGCAGCGCTGCGGAGATGCAGCCGCATCCTGATTTCGGTGCACAAGAATCCCGACGGGGACGCGCTTGGTTCCCAGCTCGCGCTCATGCTCGCCCTCGAAAAGTCGAACAAAACGGTTGTTGCGCAGAACATCGATCCGGTACCCGAGCTCTACCGCTTTTTGCCGGCTTCGTCCAGGATCAGAACAGGAAGCGCGGTTGAGGGCCGGTACGACGCTATTCTGGTTCTTGATGCCGATCCTCCCCGTACCGGCTTGTTTGACGGGAACTATCCTGCGGATATCCGCATAAACATCGATCACCATATTACCAATCCTGCCGAGTGGCCCCTGACATGGCTCGATCCTGCGGCTTCGGCAACGGGAGAGATGGTCTACGAGCTCATTCAGCGGCTCGGCGTTCCCATGGACCGCGAGATCGCTCTCTGCCTGTACACCGCCATCTTCACGGATACGGGCTCCTTCCGGTATTCGAACACCACGCCGAAGAGTATGCGGATGGCCGCGGAACTCATCGAAGCCGGCGCCGACCCCTGGCTTGTGACCGAGCATGTTTATGAGTCTTTTGCTTACCGGAGAATAAAACTGCTCGGCAATGTCTTGGCCGGCATGGAGCGAAGTGATGACGGCAAGCTCGCTTGGGTCGTGATAACCGAGAAACTCTACCGGCAATTCGGCGCGACCGCTGAAGACACGGAAAACTTCGTCAACTTCGTCCGGTCCACGAAGGGCGTGGAAGTCGCCATCCTGTTCAGGCAGACGGCGGCCTCGCAGTACAAGATAAGTCTCCGTTCCAAAGGGCGGGTCGATCTCTCGGGCCTGGCGCAATCGCTCGGCGGCGGGGGGCATAAAAACGCCGCCGGCAGCGTGGTGGACGGCACGCTTGATGAAGTCAAGAAACGGGTCATTGACGCGGTGAACAAGGCCGTTGAAACGCAGCTGAAGCGCTCCTCTTGATGGATGGCGTCCTTAACATCAATAAGCCGGCGGGCATGACCTCGCACGATGTGGTGCAGGCCGTACGCCGGATCACCAGGGAAATGCGGGTGGGCCATACCGGCACGCTCGACCCCTTGGCCACCGGTGTTCTCGTTCTCTGCACGGGCAAGGCGACGAGGATCGCACGCTATCTCGAGGCAGGAGAGAAGGAATATAAAGCAGTCATGCGTCTCGGTGTGACCACCGATACCCTTGATGCTGAAGGCCGGGTGCTTGAGACGCGGTCATACAGCCCGCCGGACCGTCCACAATTGCTTCATGCTCTGAAGAATTTTATCGGCACGATCATGCAGCGGCCGCCGGCGTATTCGGCGATCAAAGTCAAAGGGGTAGCATCGTACAAGCTTGCCCGACAGGGCAAGGCGAAACCGCTCGAGCCCCGGCAGGTCACGATCTATGACATCGATCTTACGGCCTATGAAGATCCTCTGGTAAGCCTCACCGTGAAGTGTTCCAAGGGCGTATACATTCGGACACTGTGCTCCGACCTGGGGGATGTCCTCGGTCCGGGTGCGCACCTTACAGGTCTCGTGCGGACGCGTTCCGGCCGCTTCGCCATCGACCGATCGATCACCCTCGACCAACTTACCGATGCCGCAGCCGCCGGCACTCTCGATCGGGTCCTCGTTTCGCTGGATGAGGCTCTGGCTGATTTCCCCGAACTTTCGGTCGCAGACACTGATGCGGCGAAAATACTGCATGGAGGGCGGATTCTGTTGCCGACATCTCCCATTTCCGAGGAGAGGGCCGGACTTATCCGCATCCATGACCGATCGGGGAGTCTGCTGGCCCTGGCGCAGACTGTCGGCAGCGAACTCCGTCCGGAACTCGTTTTTTCAAAAGAGGACAGGTCAGGATGAATCATTCCGGAAAATAAGACAATTGCAGACTGCGAGCGAGGAGAGCATCAGCATAGCACCATTTCAACGATCTTATTCTGAATAGCAGGGCCGGCCTTGTCGTAGCGTTGAAGAAGGTAATGGCAGGTCGCTTTCTTGAGATGGCGGAGATTAAAAGTGAGTAGATCACAGAAATTGACATATTATCTTGCTGCTGCAGCTGCTCTGATAACTTTTGCAGTCTACAGCTCGACCCTTCATCATGATTTTATTAATTGGGACGATGACGCTTATGTTTTTCAGAATCCCTATATACGCTCATTTAATGTAGTTTTTTTCAAATGGGCATTTTTTGATTTCTATGCAAGCAACTGGCACCCCCTTACCTGGATATCCCATGGTCTCGATTACGCTTTCTGGGGATTGAATCCCATGGGACATCACCTGACCAACAATCTCCTCCATGCGATAAACACCTTTCTTGTTGTAGTTCTGGCTACAAGGCTTGTGGAGGCATGGAAGCGGAATACGACAACTCATATACAGAAGGTATTTCAGGATGACCGG
This sequence comes from Nitrospirota bacterium, assembly GCA_963790205.1. Lineage (GTDB taxonomy): Bacteria > Nitrospirota > UBA9217 > UBA9217 > UBA9217 > CAWBNQ01. Next base: position 421,013 of record CAWBNQ010000005.1, on the reverse strand, counting down.
TCGCTCCTTATTACAGGAGGGGTGACAGGTCTATTGTTCGGACTTCATCCTGTGCATGTGGAATCAGTTGCATGGGTTGCGGAAAGAAAAGATCTTCTTTGCGCCCTGTTTTTCCTGCTCAGTGTCATGGCGTACGCAAAGTATGCGAGTTTCGCAGTTAAGGAAACAGTTCAAAAAAATGCAAAACTGCGATTCTTCAACAGGCAGTACCTGCTTTCTCTCGGATTATTTATTCTTGCCCTGCTGAGCAAACCGATGGCGGTAAGCCTTCCCTTTGTCCTGTTGATCTTAGACTGGTATCCCTTTAAGAGGATCCGGTCTTTAAAAATGTTGTGGCCTGTTTTCCTCGAGAAACTACCCTTCTTTATATTCAGTTTTATGTCATCGATACTGACTATCCTGGCACAAAGAACAGGGAGTGCCATGAAACTGAACGAGCTTGTGCCGTTGCCGGGGAGGTTGATTGTCGCTTCCAAATCACTTATCGAGTATCTTTGGAAGCTGATCCTGCCTCTGGATCTCGTCCCCTATTATCCTTATCCAAGATATATATTCATCTTATTGCCAAGGTTTATCGTGCCCATTTTTCTTGTGATAGGGATTACCATACTCTGTATCGGTGTTGCTCGCAAACAGAAGTTATGGCTGTCGATTTGGAGTTATTTTGTTATAACTTTGTTTCCCGTGATAGGCATTGTTCAGGTCGGCGGACAAGCAATGGCAGATAGATATAGTTATCTGCCGAGCATTGGACCATTTCTCGGCATGGGGGTTGTACTGGCATGGATATCGGGAAACTCGAGTTCCTCAAAAAAGTGGGGCCTTCCTATTAAGGTTTTCAGCGTCATCCTTGCACTGTTTGTGACCGTTTCCCTGTCATATCTGACCGTCAGGCAGATAGCCATATGGAAAAACAGCCTTGATTTATGGACACGCGTTATTGAGAAGGAGCCTGAAAGGGCGCCCGTTGCCTATAATAATCGGGGCGTATATTTAAGTGATACCGGTCAGTTTGACAAGGCAATTGCAGACTTCAATAAGGCCATCGAACTGAGCCCGGGAGATAGTACGGCCTATTATTGTCGTGGTTTGGCTTTTTATAAAACGGGCAAGTTTGACCAGGCAATTGCTGATTTTGAAAAGACAATTGCATTGGACCCATTATATTGGGAGGCCTCCTATTATCGCGACCGAGCTCTTGAAAAAATGGGCAGGAGAGCTCTGTGAATCTTTCTTGTTCAGATGCTTGTCAGAATTGTCATATGAGGCATGGTTATGCTTATATCCACGATAGGGTGAATTATGAGGATAAATTTGAGATGCATAGGGTTATAAACATTCAGAAAAGCAATAAGCGGCCGCTACCGGTCAGAAGGCAACTGAAAAAGGCCGAATAAAATACTTTACAACATTCTGAAATTATGATATTTTATCTTGCTTTGAAAATGCTTTAGAAAGGAGGAACGGTTGAATGGATAAGGAACAGAAAACAGGTCTGATCAATACGTATCGCAGGCATCCCTCAGATACAGGCTCGCCGGAAGTGCAGATAGCGCTTCTGAGCGGACGCATCACCCATCTGACGGAGCACCTGCAGGCGCACAAGCACGATAATCATTCACGGAGAGGTCTCCTGCAGATGGTCGGCCAGCGGCGTCGTCACTTGGATTATCTGAAGAAAAACGATCTGGACCGCTATCGTCAGGTCATCGAGCAACTCGGCATAAGAAAATAGCATTACGACCATAATGGAAAAGTGAGGTTTCATGGCAACAACAGTGGAAACAGAAATAGGCGGCAGGCAGTTGATACTTGAGACCGGGCTCATGGCCAAACAGGCAAACGGAGCTGTCGTTGCGAGGTACGGTGACACCGTAGTCCTGTCAACGGCCGTTGCTTCGAAGGTAGAACGGGAAAACGTCGATTTTCTCCCGTTGACGGTGGATTATCAGGAAAAAGCGTACGCCGCAGGGCGGATCCCCGGGGGGTTTTTTAAGCGGGAAGGTCGTCAAAGCGAAAAAGAGATACTGACCTCCCGGCTCATCGACCGTCCGATCAGGCCGTTATTCCCCGAAGGGTACTATTACGATACGCAGATCATTGCCTCCGTGCTCTCGATCGGAGATGAGAGCTCCATGGACCTCATGGGGATGATCGCGTCGTCTGCTGCTCTCGCCATATCCGATATCCCGTTCAATGGACCTATTGGGGCCGTGCGGGTCGGATATATCGACGGAAAGTTCGTCATCAATCCCGGGCACAAGGAACTTGAGGCCACGCGGCTCAATCTGGTCGTAGCCGGCACTGCCGAAGCCATCATGATGGTCGAGGGCGGGGCCAATGAGCTGACCGAAGACCAGATGCTGGAAGCCCTTGAGATTGCCCACCGCGAGATCAAGAAGGTCGTAGTATTGCAGAACGAGCTCGCAGCCAAGGTCGGCAAGGCCAAGCGTGTCGTAAAGACCGTCGAGATCGACAACGCCCTTGCTCAGGAAGTGGCCGCGCTTGCCATGGACCGTTTGCTGACCGCCATTGTCATCCCGAATAAAATGGAACGTCAGAAGACCCTTGATGTGCTGCTCGACGACATCAAGCAGAAGCTCAAGAAGGAAGACGATCCCGCACGGAGCCGGCAGATAGCAACGATCTTTTTCAATATTGAAAAAGATGAAGTGCGTAAAATAATCCTTGAAAAGAACATACGCGCTGACGGCAGAAAGCCCGACCAGATCCGGCCGATCAGTTCGGTGGTCGGCATGCTTCCGCGAACGCACGGTTCAGCGCTTTTTACGCGCGGCGAAACGCAGGCGCTGGTCATTACCACCCTTGGAACGTCCGAGGATGAACAGCGGATCGATTCGCTGGAAGGCGAGTACTATAAGACCTTCATGCTCCATTATAATTTTCCGCCCTTCAGCGTAGGGGAGACCAAGCCCCTCCGGGGACCGGGCAGACGGGAAGTGGGACACGGCGCCCTTGCTGAACGGGCGCTCAAACCGATGCTTCCCACGAAGCTGGAATTCCCTTACACCATCAGGCTGGTGTCGGACATCCTCGAATCAAACGGTTCATCATCGATGGCCACCGTTTGCGGCGGGACGCTCTCGCTCATGGACGCGGGGGTGCCGATCAAGTCCCCGGTCGCGGGTATCGCCATGGGGCTTATCAAGGAAGGCGACAAAGTAATCATCCTTTCCGATATCCTCGGTCTTGAAGACCATCTCGGTGACATGGATTTCAAAGTGACCGGGACGAGCACGGGCATTACCGCGCTCCAGATGGACATGAAGATCGAAGGCATCACGGTCGATGTCATGCGCACGGCCCTCCGGCAGGCGAAAGACGGCCGGTTGCATATCCTCGGTAAAATGCTCGAGGCCCTGGCAGCACCGAGAAAAAGCCTGAATCCTTTCGCCCCGCGGATCATCACCATGCAGATCAACCCGGACAAGATCAAGGACGTGATCGGCAGCGGCGGCAAGGTGATCCGCAGCATCGTTGAACAGACCGGAGCCAAGATCGATATCGAAGACAGCGGTGTGATCAATATTGCATCATCGGATGAAGCGGCCGCCAATAAGGCGAAAGAGATCATTCGGGGTATCGTGCAGGACGCCGAGGTCGGCAAAGTCTACATGGGCAAGGTGAGAAAGATCATGGACTTCGGCGCCTTTGTGGAGATATTCCCCGGTACCGACGGGCTTCTCCATATATCGCAGATCTCCGACCAGCGGTTGGAAAAAGTGACCGATGCGCTCAAGGAAGGCGACGAGGTCCTTGTCAAGGTGCTCGAGATAGACCGGCAGGGCAAGATCCGCCTGTCACATAAAGAAGCTATGCGGGATAAGTCCAAGGCATAATAGTATCATCAGCAGCATCGAAAAGAATGACCAGGTAGGAAAGGAAATAGGAAGCTCTCTGAGATGACCTATTTCCTTTTTTGTTTTCGTTTTATACGGGAGGGATCGTGCCGAAATTTGAATTGGCAGTGGTTGGGGCAGGTCTCGGCGGACTTGCCGCGGCTGCGCTGGTATCCAGAAAAAACAGGAAAACCATCGTCCTTGAACCGGGCGACTCAGCAGGCGGCACCCTCGCTGTCCATGAGAAGGATGGATTTGTATTTTCACCGGGACCGGCCCTCTCCTTCGGGTTCGAGCGCGGGGGAGCCCTCCAGAAGCTCAACGAGGTCCTCGGCATCGCTCAACATGCGTCGATACAGTCTCCCTGCTATCAGGTGGCGCTTCCCGACCGGCGGATTACCATCTACGCCGAACAGTCTGAAACCCTGGAAGAGCTCAGACGCGAATTTCCGCGCGAGATCGACGTCATAACGAAATTTTATCACGATCTGCGCCGACAAGCGGTCCAGATCGCCAAAAGCCGCTTTTGGGAATACCTTTCACGACACAGGTCCGCCAGGGGGTTTTTGTACGGCTATCGCTTCAGCCGGGAGCTGACGGCATTTCTCGACGTACAGTCCTATTATTTTTATCACCGGCCCGTCGCCGATATTTCCTTGCCCGCTCTCATAACCCTGTGCGATTCCGTGCCGCATACCGTCCACGGCGGTTTCATTAAACTGGCCGAACAGATGGTCGATGTGATCCTTAAAAACGGAGGCGAGATCCATTACCGAATACCGCTTTCGGAGATAGTCCTGAAAAACGATCGGACCGCGGGGCTCTCGACGCCTCAGGGACATCTGGAAGCTGAGGCCGTGCTTCTGAATACGGAACAACGACGGCAGGGGACCATGCTTTGTATCGGCCTGCATGAAGAGGTTGTACCGGTCAGCATGCTGAACGATGTGCTCTGCATTACCGATTATGCTCATCCGGAACGCTTCTTCTCGCTGTCCTTCAGTGCAAGAGATGATGAGACTGCGGCCCCCACGGGGATGAGGGCGCTTACGGCAACCTTCGCTTCGCCGGCACCGTTGGAGCCAAACGGGGAACGAATGAATCAGCTCGCCGCATTAATTCCTTTCTTCGAGAAATTTATCCTTTTTGCCGAGGAGTACAGCCCGGGACCCAGATCGTATGATGCACCCGCCGGGATGACCTTTAAACCGCTTCTGAAGGAGAATCGCCAAACGCTGCTCAGCCGGTCCTCCCGGCAGGGCGTCTTTATGCTTCTCGATGGAGAGTTTGCCCCGGTCCAGACCGTCGCCGCTGCGCAGGCGTTCGTCGAACGATTACGATGACAGGTGACGCCTCGATTGAGTGAAATACTCGTTACTACTGATCCTTGTCCCCGGCGGAAATTGAAAAGAGATTGATTTAGGTAAAAAGGCGGGAGGACCGGTAATGGCATGCATGGTGGAACCTGAAACGCAGGTGCCAGCTGCCCTAAGACAAAAAAAAGACGACAAGACCCCCAGAAAAGGGCTTCCCGTCGTAACTCGTGCTAACTCCGGTGTATCAGACTTTGGCCAGCAGAGCGGCCTCTTCTTCCTGAAACTCGACAGCTCCGTTCTTGAGCGTCACGAGCACCTTGTGAACGTCCTTGAATCTGCCTCTCAGGATCTCTTCCGAAAGCGGGTCTGCAAGATATTTCTGCACGGCCCGGCGCATGGGTCTGGCGCCGTAGGTGGGCTGGAAGTTCTCCTGGATGAGCCACTCCTTGACTTCCTGCATAACGTCGAGATGAATGCTCCGGTCCACCATCATCTGGTTGTTCAGCTCTTCCACGAGCATATCGATGATCTTTATGAGATGCTCCCTGGTAAGCGGGTGGAATACGACCACTTCGTCGATCCGGTTCAGGAACTCGGGGTTAAACGACCGCTTGAGCTCCGAGGTGACGTTGTCTTTCATCTTGTCATACTGCGTCTTGGAGCTGTCTTTCTGGAAACCGAGCGCCGTATCCTTGTCGATCATCCGCGCCCCGAGGTTGGATGTCATGATAATGACGGTGTTCCGGAAATCGACCCTCCTGCCGAAGCTGTCGGTCATGAACCCGTCATCGAGCACCTGGAGAAGCATGTTGAAGATGTCGGGATGGGCTTTTTCGATCTCGTCGAAGAGCACCACCGAATAGGGCCTGCGCCTGATCTTCTCGGTCAACTGCCCGCCGTCGTCATATCCCACGTAGCCTGGAGGCGATCCAACAAGCCGTGAGGAGCTGAATTTCTCCATATACTCCGACATGTCGACGCGGATAAGAGCATCTTCGCTGTCAAACAGGAACATGGCGAGCGACCGTGCAAGCTCTGTTTTCCCTACGCCGGTGGGTCCTAGGAAAATGAACGAGCCGATCGGCTGCTTGCGCGTCTTGAGACCGACGCGTGCACGCCTGATCGCGCGCGATACGGCGGCGATGGCATCGTTCTGGCCGACGATCCGCTTATGCAGCTCATCTTCCATGCGGAGAAGGCGAGACGCCTCTTTTTCCTCGAGCCGCGCGAGCGGGATGCCCGTGATATGCGACACGATCACCGCTACTTCTTCTTCGCCGACCTCGGGGATGTTCTTTTCCTGCGTATCTTTCCAGTCTTTATGTATCCCGTTGAGGGTTTCCCGCAGGCGGTCTTCCTCTTCGTGGATCGATTCCACCCGAACGTAGTCCTTGATGCGGGAGAAGAGGTTCTTCTCCTGCTCGAGCTTTTTAAGCTTCTTCTCGATCGATTTCATCTCGGCCGGATAGGTATAGCGATTGAGCTTTGCCTTGGCGCCTGCCTCGTCGATGACGTCGATCGCCTTGTCGGGCAGATACCGGTCCGTGATGTAGCGGTCGGAAAGCCGGGCCGCGGCTATGACGGCCTCATCGGTTATCCTGATCTTATGGTGCGACTCGTATTTGGGACGGAGACCCTTGATGATATTGATGGTCTCTTCCAGGGTCGGCGGCTGCACGTAAATCGGCTGGAACCGGCGTTTGAGAGCGCCGTCTTTTTCAATGTGTTTGCGGAATTCGTCGAGCGTGGTCGCGCCGATGCACTGGATCTCGCCGCGCGCCAAGGCGGGCTTGAGCATGCTCGACGCGTCAATGGACCCTTCGGCGGCGCCTGCTCCGACCAGCGTATGGAGCTCGTCGATGAAGAGGATGATGTTGTCCGCCTGGACGATCTCCTTCATCACGATCTTGAGGCGTTCTTCGAACTGGCCGCGATACTTGGTGCCCGCGATCAGGGCGCCGAGGTCGAGGGACACAACACGCCGGTTCTGAATGTTTTCCGGGACCTCGCTGTTGATGATCCGCTGCGCAAGGCCCTCGACAATCGCGGTCTTGCCGATGCCGGGTTCGCCGATGATGACGGGATTGTTCTTGGTCCGGCGGGAAAGGATCTGAAGGAGCCGGTCTATTTCCTGGTCGCGTCCGATGACCGGGTCGAGCTTGCCGCTCTTGGCAAGGAGCGTAAGGTCCCTGCTGAACTCGTCCAGGGCCGGCGTCGGGCTTTTCTTCGCGCTTACCTGGGTCGCCGCGCGGCGCAGATAGTTGATAACGAGCTGCCGGGAGCCGAGCAGGTTCACGCCGAAGCTGCGGAGGATCTTGCCGCCGATGCCTTCCTCTTCTCGGATAAGCCCCAAAAGGAGATGTTCGCTGCCGATATAATTGTGGCCGAGGAGACGGGCCTCTTCAACTGCGTACTCGAGGACTTTCTTTGCGCGGGGGGTGAAGGGAATGTCTCCGAAGGTGAGGGTATTGCCGCTCGACGGGAGGTTTCGTTCCACCTCCATGCGGATCTGGTCGACGTCGATGCCCATCTTCCGGAGCACCGAGACCGGTATGCCGTCTTCCTCCCGGAGCGTCCCGAGCAGGATGTGTTCCGTGCCGAGATAATCGTTCTGAAGCCGCTCGGCCTCTTCCCGGGCATAGACAATTACTTTTCTTCCGCGTTCTGTAAATTTTTCAAACATCATGTTTTTGGTAACCGCCTTCAAAGATGCATTGCAATACGCTTACCTGTTTAAAATATACTCCAATCAGACTCTTAAAGTCAAGAGCACTTTTGTCAGGGGGTTGGAACGTCTTTTGGAGCGCACATGACAAAAAAATAAGCTGCTGCAGAGGTCGCAACGATCAATGCAGTGGAACTTTCGCGATAAGCGATGTAAAAATCATTGGTCCGCGTTTTATGGCGTCTGTGTCCACGTTGAGCCGTCGGAACCAGCGGTGAGGTAGCTGCCATCGGCTACCGCTGCGACGAATTCTGTTCCGGACCATGCAATGCTGTTCAGGTTATTTGTCCCTAATGCGGGAGGTACAAACGTAGGTATCTGCCAAGTTGCTCCGTTGTCGCTTGAAGTGATGATGGTGCCGCTGTCTCCCACCGCTACGAACTCTGTTCCGGACCATGCAATGCCGTTCAGGGTATTTGTAGTGCCTGAACCTGGAGGTGCAGGCGTTGCCCAGTTTACGCCGTCGGTAGAGGTAATGATGGTGCCGCCAACTCCCACCGCCACGTACAGAGGCGATCCGGGCAACGGCTGCTTGGGGAACCAGTTCGATGCAATACCGTACAGGCTATTTGAAATCCCTGATGTCTGCGTTGTCCATGTAGGCGAAGACACTATAGGCGAGGTGATGATGGTGCCGCCATTGCCCACGGCTACGAACTGCAGACCCTGTGTGGTACCCAATGCGGCGACGCCGTTCAGGTTGGTCGTCGTTCCGGAACTCTCCAGGGTCCACGCCGATCCTGTGGGTGAGGTGAGTACTGTGCCGCCGTCGCCAACTGCCGCAAACTCCGTCCCGGACCAGGCAACACTATTTATATTGTCTGTCGTTGCCGAAGACGTTCTTGTCCAGGTTACGCCGTTCGGGGACGAAGTGATGACGCCGTTCAAACCCACTGCAGCGAACCGCGTGCCGGACCAGGCAACGCCCCAGAGGAATTGATTCGTGTCTGACGTTTGGTGAGTCCACGTACTACCATCAGGAGAGGTGAGAATAATGCCGTCCTGTCCTACCGCTACAAACTGAGAACCTGACCAGGTAACGCGATCAAGATACAATGACGTGCCCGAGGTGATCTTTGTCCAATTCGTGCCGTTTGTAGAATAGAGGATCGTGCCGTTTGAGCCCACTGCTACAAAAGTCCCGATTGAGTAGGGGGTTCCATAGGCAACGCCCCAAAGATATTTTGAAGACATCGTGCTCGGCAAAGTTCCCTGTTGCCATATTCCTCCGCCTCCACCGGAGGTGTAGAGAAGAGTGTTATTCTGGCCTGCAGCTACGCAGTTGCCAGAATTGTCACATGTCACTCCATTAAGATTATTAGTACTGAAGGTACCCGTTACTGAGGTATTTAGCGTCCAACTTCCTCCGTTGTCGGCGGAAGTGAGGATGGTTCCTGCCTCGCCAACAGCTACAAACTGAGTTCCCCCTGACCAGGCAACGCTCCAGAGGTAGTGTGAAGTGCCCGAGGTTTGAGGAGTCCATGAGGTCCCGGTGGAGGAGGTGAGGATTGTTCCATTGGAGCCGACTACAACATTTTTTGTTCCGCTGCTCGCTGCGTCCCACAGATATTCCGTGGTCCCTGAGGTCTGGTGTGTCCATAAGGTCCCGGTGGGGGAGGTGAGAATGATTCCGCCCTGCCCGGTTGCCACGAACTGTGTGCCGCTTGAACCAACGCCGAGACCAATGCCAAGAAGAGAGTTGCCAAATGATCTAATTGTCCAGCTGTTTCCCCGTGCAGGACTTGTGGGCGAATTTATGGACAGGGTGGCGCTGCCGGTTATACCATCCAACGTGGCCGTTACCCTTATCGTGCTTGTACTCCCTGTGCTCAAGGCCGTAAGAAGTCCCCGATATCCCGGATCGTTACTGATGGTTGCATCCGGGGTGTTCACGCTCCAGGCTACCTCGGATGTAATGTCCTGCGTCGTGCCATCTGTATATTCGCCGGTCGCAATATAGTGAAGCGACGTCCCAGGCGAGATTACTATCCCCGGCGACGAGCCCTGAGCCCCCGCGCTCCCCGCGGGCGTTACCGCGATCGAGTACAGAAGAGAAAGTCCGGCGGTCCCGCCACCATGTCCGCCGCATGAGGAAAGAACGAGGAATGAGAGCAGCCATAATGGCGAGAGAAAAGAAACCTTACGCATAATCTAAAACCCCCGATATCCTGAAAAATCTCCTGCAGAGCCTCCACGGCGAATGCGCGCGAAGAGCAGTGAAAAAGTTGTTGCCCATACCAAGCTGCGCGGGCGAACTGACGATTGTTTCAGCGGACCGACAACGACGTATTTCCCGATACGCCTGCCGAGGGCCTTCTTGCCGTGATCTTCGTTGTGCCGCCGGCAACAGCAGTGACGAGACCGTTCGAACCACCGGTATCGTTGACGGTTGCAACCGCTTCATTCGATGAACTCCAAATCGCCAACGACGTCAAATCAATCGACGAACCGTCTGCACAAATTCCTGTTGCATGATACTGTGTTGTTGTGCCGGCAGAAACAAGTAGTAGGTTGATTGGAGTCACGGAAATGGACACGAACGGGGTAGCGGTAACCCTCAGGGTTGCTGCACCGGAGATGTTGTTTACTGTGTCCGTGGCGGTAATTATAATCGGGTTTACGGTTGCGCTTGTGCTCGTGGAGCTGCGGGCCGTCGCAAGACCGTATGAACCCAGGGAATTGCTGATGGTCGCCACCGTGTCATTCGAGGTGCTCCAGGTTACCGCCGTCGTCCAGTTCAGCATGGTTCCGTCGGAAAAGATCGCATAAGCCTCAAATTGACCATTCGTCCCGGCAGGAATGATGGTGTCAGCAGGAGTAACCGTAATCTGTATCAATTTCCCGCTTTGCTTTGAACATCCCGTGAGTCCCAACCCGGCGGCGGATAGAGCAACGATAACTATTAATACTATACTGGACGTGAACTTATTCATACATTGTTACCCCTGAAACCCCGGCGTTCATACCGGCAAATTAAAGCATAGGTCGTGGATGCATTTGTTTGCCCACAAACGCCTTTTTGCTCTCTACCGCAGCCTCACGGTCCCTCACAATCGAAACCTGCATTGTAATTTTGACTGGCAATATAGCAGAAAGATTTTTTCTTAGCAATAGCTAAGTATGAAAAATATTCGAACGTCCGAAGCGCCATTGCCTTGTTTGCGCGATTCTTTTTTGTTTGAAGCGCGCCCGGTGCCCGCCAGGGTTCGGTGACGTGACTTCGTCTCATTTCTCATAACCACGAGCGCGGAGCGGCGAATGGGCCGGCATTGTTTTACCTTTTTATTTTTATTGACTTTGACGCTTTAACATAGTAGTTTTTGCCTATGATACGAAAGGCGAACATAACGGACGTGAAAGCGATCCAGTCGCTCGTTAACCAGTTTGCCGACTCGGGTCAGATGCTTCCCCGCAGCCTCAACGAGCTTTATGAATATTTGCGCGATTTTCACGTGTTCGAGGAAAAAAGCGCGCTCATCGGCGTCTGTGCGCTCCACGTGAGCTGGGACGGACTGGCCGAGATCCGGTCGCTTGCAGTCCGGCGGGACAGGATGAAGCAGGGAATCGGCGCCGAACTGGTAAGGCACTGTCTGGCGGAAGCCGCCCATCTTCGGATCGAGAGGGTCTTCGTACTGACCTACCAGGACGGGTTTTTCAGAAAATTGGGTTTTATCGACGTTGACAAGAAAGAGCTCCCGCACAAAATATGGACTGACTGCCTCAACTGCATCAAGTTTCCCGACTGCGATGAGTCTGCGCTCATCATCACGATCCCGAGACCATAGAGAGCCCGTCTTCCCCTCAATGGCATAGGGGTTGCATTTAGTCCCACCGTTGCCGGTTCTGCTTTATCTTTGTCGCGCATATATAATTATAAATCAATATGTTGTCGCTTTACATACATGTTCCCTTTTGTGCTGGAAAATGCCACTACTGTGGCTTTTATTCCACGACCTATACTCTCCGGCAGGCAGATGAGTATATCGCCGCCCTGCGTATCGAGGCCGCAAACTATCAGCATGCGTTCAATGGCCGGACATTCGACAGCGTGTATATCGGCGGGGGGACGCCGACCACACTTTCCTCCGGCCAGTTGGAGAGGCTCATCGCAGCCATACAGAAGCATTTTCATCTTTCCCAGGATGCTGAATGTACGATTGAGGCAAATCCCGGCACGGTTTCAGACGGTCAGCTGACCCTGTTACGGGAAGCGGGCGTCAACAGGCTGAGCCTGGGAGTTCAGTCTTTTAACGATGATGTTCTGAAGGTCCTCGGAAGAGTTCACAGCGCCACGGAGGCCGCTGATGCCTTCAATCTCGCGAGAAATGCGGGGTTTGCCAATATCGGCATGGATCTTATATACGGCGTCCCGGGTCAGACCGCTGATGACTGGAACGAGACGCTGAAGAGAGTAATGGGCCTTGAGCCCGAGCATGTATCGGCATACAGCCTGTCTGTCGATGAAAACTCCCGGTTCAGGAGAGAGACCGAGGCAGGCAGGTTTGCGCTGCCCGGGGACGAACAGGCGGCGGCCCTGTATGAGCTCGCAGTGAGGAACCTGGGCCGCGCAGGCTACAGCCGTTATGAGATATCGAATTTCTCGCTGCCCGGTTTTACGTGCCGTCACAACATGAACTATTGGGAACGGGGAGAGTACCTCGGGCTCGGTCCCGGCGCGTGGTCGTTTATCTCCGGAAAGAGATATCATGCCATTGCCGATGTGCGCGAATATTCCCTGCGGATGAAGGCAGGGCTGTCTGTCGTTGAGGACGGGGAAGTCGCGAACTTCCGGCAGGCCGCGAACGAAACGGTCATGCTCGGCCTCAGGACGGTCCAAGGCGTGGACCGGGTGCGCTATGAACGGGTCTTCGGCGCCGGTCTGGTACAGCTGCTTGAGAAGAATGCAGCTCCGCTGATCCAGGCCGGCCTGATCGAGGAATCGAAAGGACGGATCAGGCTTACGGAAAGAGGTTTTTTGCTTGCAGATGAAGCCCTGGCGAGGCTCGCTTTATAAATTTTTGTTTACACATCATCTTGTAAATGCTATAGTAATCCGTTCTTAGTCGAGGATAGCGGAGGTCGTCAAGAAAAGTGGTCAGACAACTCGTTGTTACCGGATTGTGCGCCCTCATGCTTCTTTCCCTGCAGACGGTTTCCAAAGCGGCAGAACCTGCAAAAACCGAAGAGACACCTAAGGTCACCCTGCTCGAAATTCAAGGCAACAAACGGATAGAGACGGCGACGATTCTCGCCAAGATAAAAACCAAAGCAGGAGAAAATTTCTCTCCGGCGCAGATCAAAGATGACATCAAGACGCTGTATCAGCTCGGACACTTTGAAGACGTCCAGGTCAAGACCGAGGGGTTTGAGAACGGGCTCAAGGTCATTTTTTCCGTCAAGGAAAAACCGCTCATCCGCGAGATCACCTTTGAAGGCAATGACGAGCTGTCCACGGAGAAACTGAAAGAGGGGATGACCCTGCTTCCGCGGACGGCGTTTAATATCCAGCTCATCCAGGAAACTGCCGAAAAGATACGGCTGAAATACCAGGATGACGGCTACTACGACGCCGTCGTCGTTCCGGTGATCACGGAGCTGCGGGGCGGCGACCGGAATGTCATTTTCTATATCGAAGAAGGGGACAAGGTAAAGCTGTCGGAGATCGTCATCACCGGCAATAAGGCCTTATCGGCGGACGAGATCAAGAAGCCGCTCAAGACCCAGGAACACTGGTTCTTTTCATTCCTCGGACGGAGCGGCACGCTGCGGACGGAAGAGCTCAAGGAAGACCTTGAGACCATCAGGAACCTCTATTACAACAAGGGCTACATTCAGGTGCAGGTGGATGAGCCGGTCATCACGCAAAAAACAGTGATGAGGCGCGCCCGGATATGGCTTCCCGACGAAGAGCGTTACGTTTACGGCAAGCTCACGACCGCTCACGGTGAAAGACGAACTCGTCGTGGGCATCAATATCAAGGAAGGCGACCAGTTCAGGGTCGGCTCGGTCACCTTCAAGGGCAACTCGATCCTTTCCGACAGCGAGCTCGAAAAGGAGATCAAGCTCAAGCAGGGCGATATTTTCAGCAGGGAAGTGCTCAGGCAGGATGTGAACAGGATCATGGACCGCTACGACGGCCTCGCCCGGCCCTTTGCGAGCGTGGTGCCGCTTTTCAACATCGACCAGGGCACGAAAACCGTCGCCATCACCATCGACATCCAGGAGGGCGGCGAGATCACGATCGGCAGGATCAACATCACCGGCAATTCCAAGACCAGGGACAAGGTGATCCGGCGCGAGATGCGGCTGGACGAGGGAGATCTTTACAGCAAAAAAGCGATCAAACGCAGCTATGAACGGATCAACAACCTTAACTTTTTCGAGACGGTGGACATCGTGCCTGAGCGCCGGCTGCAGGAACCGGTTATGGACCTCAATGTCAAGGTCAAGGAAAAGATGACCGGCACGTTGAGCCTGGGCGGCGGCTACAGTTCAGTGGACAAGCTCGTGGGGATAGCCGAAATAACGCAAGGGAACCTCGGCGGCCGCGGCCAGCTGCTGAAATTCAAGACACAGTGGGGCGGCACGCATAAGGTCCTGATGGCCAGTTTTATGGAGCCTTATCTCTTCGACAAACCGGTATGGGGAAGGGTGGATGTTTATCGCCAGGAACAGCAGTACGACGGTTACATGCTCTACTCGAACGGTTTCGCCCTCGGCGCAGGCAAAAGCTTTGATGAATTTCTTTCCGGTTCGATCCGTTACGGCTGGGACCAGTCGGAGGCAAAAAATATCACCGTCACTCCATTGCCGTTCGCGCTGCTGCAACAGCTCGACAATTATGGAACACTCATTACCACGAGCGCGCTCACCGCGTCCCTGACACGGGACTCGCGGGATTTTTACCTCGACCCGAAGAGGGGTTCGAGAAACACCATATTTGTTGAATACGCCGGAGGCCCGCTCGGGGGCGATCCCAGTTTCATCAAGTCCGTGGCCGATACGGCGTGGTATTTCCCGATGTTCTGGGACACGGTGCTCATGGCCCGGGGCCGGGTCGGTTCCGTCGGTTCTTTGATCGACAAACCGATACCGATCAGCGAACGGTTCTTTGTCGGCGGCAGCGGAACGGTCCGCGGCTTCCGGTACGGCGCTGCGGGCCCCATAGACCCGTTCGGAAACCGTGTGGGAGGCAACAAGGAACTTGTTTTCAATTTAGAATACAATTTTCCGCTGGTCCCCGCCGCCCGGCTCAAAGGGGTAATCTTCTACGACATGGGACGCGCATTTGACGACGGCCTCTCCCGGCAGGCGGACGAGCCGACACGGATAAGTCTGCGGGACTTAAGGAGCGCCTGGGGCTGGGGATTCTGGTGGCTTTCGCCGCTCGGTCCGCTCCAGTTCGAGTGGGGCTATATCATCCATAAAAAACCTACCGACGAGGCAAGCGAGTTCGAGTTTTCAATCGGCACGCTGTTTCAGTGATGCGGGATAACATACTTACATGAACAGAAAAACAAGGAGGCTTCAATGAAAAAAATTTTAATGATGGTTGCGGTAATAGGCCTGATCGCGTCAAGCGCACTGGCATCGAGCGGCAAGATCGCCTATGTTGATACCCAGACGGTTTTTGACAAAACGAAGCTCGGCAAACAGTATCAGGCAGTCGTGCGTGAATACTTTGAGAGCCGCAAGAAGATACTGGACGTTGACGCCAACGAGATCCAGAAGCTGCAGGAAGATTACAAAAAACAGAAAGAGGCGAAGCTGCTGAACGACAAGGCGCAAAAGGAAAAAGAAGAGACTATCAGCAGCAAAATCAACGATTTTGAAAAGGAACGTACCGAATTCACGAACGAGATCAGCAAAAAGAACGAAGAACTGTCGAACAACTTCAACCAGCAGATGGTTTCCGTGCTGAAAGAGATCGCAAAAAAGGAAAAGGTATCCATGGTTTTGAACAAGACAATCAACATTATGTCGAAAGCCGAGGTCCCCTCGGTCCTGTATGCCGATGAGGACGTCGATCTGACCGACAAGCTCATTACCGAGATGGACAAGAAGGAAGAGGTCAAGAAATAGCGGGGAGAATGCTCCTTACGGCGGCGGGGAATCATCATGAAGCTGAATGATTTGGCGGTTCTTCTGGGCGCGGAATTGTCGGGGTCCGGGGATGCCGAGATTACGGGCGCAGCGGGAGTGCGCGAGGCAGGTGAAGGGCAGATCACCTTCATCACGGGGAAGAACTATCTTAAAGAGCTCGAACATTCCCGGGCATCGGCGGTCCTTGCGCCGACGGATACGCCGGATATGTCCTTGCCGCTGCTGCGGGTAAAAAATCCCCGGCTTGCCTTCGCCCGCGCGATCGGGCTCTTTTATGTAAAACCATACAGCCCTGCGGGCATCAGCGACCGGACCGCCGTCGGGAAAGACGTTATGATCGGCACGGACTGTTCGATTCATCCCTTTGCCGTACTCGCCGACAAGGTGCGGATCGGCAATCGCGTCACGATCTATCCCGGGGTGTTCGTGGGACAGGATTCCGTTATCGATGATGACTCCGTCATTTACGCAAATGTAAGCATCGGACACAAAATAACCGTGGGCAAGCGAGTCATCATTCACTCCGGCACGGTGATCGGCAGCGATGGGTTCGGTTTCGTGACCGAAGGCGGGAAACATCATAAGATTCCGCAGGTGGGCGGCGTTATCATCGAAGATGATGTTGAGATAGGCGCCAACTGTTCAATCGACCGGGCCACTCTCGGGAATACCCTGATAAAGCAGGGGACCAAGCTCGATAACCAGGTGCATATCGCCCACAATGTTACGATCGGCGAGCATTGTCTGATCGCCGGCCAGGTTGGTATCGCCGGAAGCAGCACGCTCGGGAACTACGTGATTTTCGGAGGCCAGGCAGGAGTGGCGGACCACACAATCGTGGGAGATCGGGTCATGGCGGGCGGCAAGGCGGTCATCACCAAAGACGTGGAGGCGGGCCAGATCATCGCGGGCTTCAACGCCATGCCGATCAGGGACTGGCTCAAGGTGCAGGCGGTCCTGCCGAAACTGCCGGAGCTCAAGAAGGCAATCACGAAACTGGAAAAGAAGCTCCAGGAATTGAATGAGAAAACCTCATTATAATAATGAAGAGAGAGGGGAGTAACCATGCTCGGCATTAATGAAGTTATGGATTTTCTTCCGCACCGTTATCCATTTCTGATGATTGATCGCATCCTCGAATTCGAGGCGGATAAACGGGTTGTGGGGCTCAAGAACGTGACGATCAACGAGCCCTTTTTCCAAGGACACTTTCCCGGCCACCCCATCATGCCGGGCGTACTGCTCCTGGAGGCCATGGCACAGACTGGCGGAGTGATGGCGCTGATGTCCTTGCCGGCGGAAGAGGTCAAGAAAAAGGTCCTCTATTTCATGAGCATCGATAAAGCCAAATTCCGCAAACCCGTTCTGCCGGGAGACCAGGTGCGCTTTGAACTGACATTGATACGGGCCCGCGGCAACGTCAAGAGCTTTAAAGCTGAAGCGAAAGTGGACGGGGCGGTCGTCGCCGAGGCGGAGATGATGGCCATGATCGTGGATAAAGACTAATAGGTATGCAGAAAATTCTGGAGAACAAGGTGAATATACATCCGACAGCTATCGTGCATCCGGATGCCCGGATCGCCGAGGGGGTGGAGATCGGGCCCTATTCGGTCATCGGCGAACATGCCGCGATCGGCAAAGATACGAAGATCGCTTCCCATGTATTGGTCGAGGGGTGGACCACGATCGGCGAGAGAAACCACATTCATTCCTTTTCGAGCATCGGCACGCCGCCGCAGGACATCGGATACCGCGGCGAAGAGACGTACCTCGTCATCGGCAATGACAACGTCATCAGGGAATGCGCGACCGTGCACCGGGCGACGACCAAAGAGGACCGGAAAACGGAGATCGGCGATAAGAACTTCTTCATGGCCTACTCCCACGTTGCCCACGACTGCAAACTGGGAAACAACATCATTATGGCCAATTCGGTCGCCCTCGGCGGACACATCGTAGTCGGCGATCACGCCATTCTCGGAGGGATCGTTGCCGTGCACCAGTTTGTGAAGATCGGCCCCTACTCCATCATCGGCGGACAATCGGCGGTATCCCTCGACATCCCGCCCTATGTCAGCGCAGCCGGCAACCGTGCCCAGCTGTATGGTCTGAACCTTGTCGGTCTTAAGAGAAAAGGGTTCAGCGATGCCGCCATCGCAACGCTTAAGAAGGCCTATAAAATCATATTCCGGTCCGGCTTGACGCAGGATGAGGCGATCCGTCGGGCGCTGGATGAATTCCCGGATTCATCGGAAGTACATTTACTCGTGGATTTCATTCGCACTTCAAAGCGAGGGATCACGAGATAGAGCACCCAAAAACGGATGACCGTGAACTATGAATAAAATCGGTTTGATCGCCGGCAACGGGACTTTCCCCGTCGCATTTGCGCGAGCGGCAAAAGAGAAGGGACTGCAGGTCATCGCCGTGGCCCACGAGGGAGAAACCCTTCCCGAGCTTTCACAGTGGGTGGACGCCATCTCCTGGATCAAGGTGGGGCAACTCGGCAAGCTCATTTCCATCTTCAAGGAACAGGATGTTCACGACGTTTTAATGGCCGGCGGTATCAAAAAGACCCGTTTGTTCAAGGGGGGCATGCCGGACCTCAGAGCGGCGGCCCTTCTTGCCAAGATGCTTTACAAAAAAGACGACTCTATTCTCCGCGCCGTTGCGGCTGAACTGGAATCCGAAGGAATTACGGTCCGGGAGTCAACGCTCTACCTCGACAATTTGCTGGCTCCTGCCGGCGTGCTGACCAGGAGAAAGCCGTCAAAGGACGAAAAGAAAGATATTGAATTCGGCTGGGAGACGGCCAAGGAGATCGGCAGGCTGGACATCGGGCAGACCGTTGTGGTGAAGAACCAGGCGGTGCTCGCCGTGGAGGCGATCGAGGGCACCGATGAGGCCATACGTCGCGGCGGCCGTTTGTGCGGTCAAGGCGCTGTCGTGGTGAAGATTTGCAAACCGCACCAGGACCTGCGTTTCGATCTTCCCGCCGTCGGGATGCAGACGATGGACACCATGCACGAGGTGAAGGCCTCCTGTCTGGCTGTTGAAGCGGGAAAGACCATTATCTTCGACCGGGAAGCGGTTACCGCGGCTGCTGACCATTCCGGAATTGCGATCGTGGCGATCGAGGACCGGGCAGGAACGGAATGAAGAGCCTCAGGGTCGGAGTCATCGGCGTCGGTTATCTCGGACAATTTCATGCCGAGAAATATGCGGGCATCCCCGAGGTGGAGCTCGTCGGAGTTGTTGATGCTGACCCGGCCCGGGCAGCGCTGATCGCGAAGAAACAGAACACGCGGGCATTCTCAGGACCGGATCAACTTCTCGGCCTGGTCGATGCGGTGAACATCGTTGTCCCGACAGCGTATCATCACCAGGTGGCAAAACGTTTTTTGAAGCACGGGGTCCACGTCCTTCTGGAGAAACCCATTACCGTTACCCTGGAGCAGGCTGATGAGTTGATCGACCTCGCGAACAGAAAGGGCCTGATCCTTCAGATCGGTCATATCGAGCGGTTCAATCCGGCTGTCACCGCGGTCAAGGCCCTGCTTAAGTCCCCGCGGTATATAACGGCTGAACGGGCAGCGCCGTTTACGGTCCGCTGTACTGATGTGAATGTCGTGCTCGACCTGATGATCCACGACCTCGATATCGTCTCCGATCTCGCCGGGTCGGAACTGAAAGAAGTATGCGCCGCAGGGGCTTCGGTCATTACGAAGGAGATCGACCTGGCAACGGCGAGGATTGTTTTTCACAACGGGTGCGTTGCCGATGTGACGGCCAGCAGGATATCGGACGAAAAAAAGCGCCTGCTTCGAGTGTTTGACGAGGAGAGCGTTTATGTGTCCGATTATCAGACGCAGAAGGCGTCTGTCTCGCGAAAGGGCGGCAACGGTGTCCCCGAGCTGATCGCGAGCAATATCCCCACCGAAAGGCGCGATACCCTGCATGAAGAGATACGGGCCTTTGTGCGGAGCATTCAGACCGGCACCCGGCCGCTTGTTTCGGGTGTCGAAGGGCGGAGGGCGCTGGCTCTTGCGAGAAGGATCAGCGAAAATATCCACAAAGGTGTCACGGGATTCGTCGCGGTTGAATAAACGGCGCATGACGATCGCTATATCTGGCTAAGATTTTTCGAAGTTAGATTTATTTGAGGGGAGTTTTTTACGCATGCCGGTACCCATGGTAGATCTTAAAATTCAGTATGAAGCCATCAAAGAAGAGATCAACAGCGCCGTCCTTGGGGTGATTCAGAGCTCGCACTTTATCCTTGGGCCGCACGGCATGGCGCTCGAACAGGAGGTGGCGGCGTACCATGGCGTGAAGCATGCCGTGGCCGTAGCTTCCGGTACCGACGCCCTGCACCTCGCCCTGCTTGCCGCAGGGGTCAGCCGGGGTGACGAGGTCATTACTACGCCGTTTACGTTCATTGCAACGGCTGAGGCAGCGTCTTACATCGGCGCTGTTCCGGTCTTTGTGGATATCGATCCCGCTACCTTCAACATGGATATCGCGCGGATAGAAGCGGCGATCACAAAAAGAACGAAGGCGATCATCCCCGTTCATCTTTACGGGCAGCCCGTGGACATGGATGGGCTCATGCATATTGCGAACAAGCGCGGCCTCAAGGTCATTGAGGATTGCGCCCAGTCCTTTGGCGCGGAATTCCGCGGGAAGAAGACCGGAGCCTTCGGGGACCTCGGCTGTTTCAGTTTTTTCCCGAGCAAGAACCTCGGGGGATACGGCGACGGCGGCATGGTGATCACCGACGATGCAGAATTGAGCGAACGTCTCCGGAGCCTCAGAAACCACGGGAGCCATGTTCGTTATTACCATGACGAGGTAGGCTTCAACAGCAGGCTGGACGAGATCCAGGCAGCGGTCCTCCGGGTCAAACTTCGGCATATCGATGAATATAACGCAAAACGCGGGAAGAATGCCTTGCTGTATAATAACTATTTTGCCAACAGCGGAATCAAAACGCCGTCCGAGCAGGACGGTACGAAGCATGTTTTCCACCAGTACACGATCAGGATCAAGGACCGGGACAATGTAAAAAAGAAGCTCGACGCGGGCAATGCAACCTCGTCCATGATCTATTATCCCGTCCCATTACATCTCCAGGCTGCCTACAAAGACCTCGCCATGAGGGCCGGGAGCCTGCCGCAAGCCGAAAAGGCCGCGCAGGAGGTGCTGTCGCTTCCCATGTATCCCGAGCTGATGGAAGGGCAGATTCAAGAAGTCGCTGACGCTGTTAAGCAGGCGCTCTAAATGAATATGACGGCATGGACAATGCGGGGTTGATTTGAGCATGAAGAAGGTCCTGATCATGTCCGGCGAAGCCTCCGGCGACCTTCACGGCGCGAGCCTCGCGCGTGAGATCCGGAAGCAGGACCCATCAATAGCCCTGTACGGCGTCGGAAGCAAGCAGATGAGAGAGGCCGGCGTCCGGATGCTGGCCGATGCTTCGGAGATCTCCGTTGTCGGCATCACGGCAGTACTGACTCATATCGGCGCGATCTACCGGGTTTTTACAAAACTGAAACGGTTTCTGAAGGACGAGCGGCCGGACATTCTCGTTCTGATCGATTTTCCGGACTTCAACATCAGATTGGGGAGGGCCGCCCGGAAGCTCGGCATACCGGTGCTCTATTACATCAGCCCGCAGGTATGGGTGTGGCGAAAAGGCAGGATCAAGACGATTGCCGGAATGGTGAAGGCCATGATCGTTGTTTTTCCTTTCGAGGTCCCTCTGTACGAGAAAGCAGGCGTTGATGTCCGGTTCGTCGGACACCCGCTTACGGATGTAGTTCGATCGCACCTCACTCCAGGGCAGGCAAGGCAGGATTTGGGTCTCGAACCCGCGCGGCGCACCATTGCGCTGCTTCCCGGCAGCAGAAAATCGGAGATCATCCATCTTCTGCCGGACATGCTGAAAGCGGCAAGGATCCTCCGGTCCCGGTTCCAGGACCTGCAGTTCCTCCTTCCCGTGGCGCCGACCGTGGACCGCGACGTTGTCCGCTCCTTTGTCGAACAGGGAGGTGTTCCGGTGCGGATGGTCGAGGGAAGGACGTACGATGTCCTCAAGGCGTCGGACGCGGCCATCGTCGCGTCCGGTACAGCGACGCTCGAAACAGGGCTTATGGCCCTGCCGATGGTGATCGCATACCGCATATCGGCGCTCAATTACTTTATTCTCACCAAGCTCGTACGCGGCGTGAAGAATGTCGGCTTGGTGAACATCGTTGCGGGAAAGCGGATAGTTCCCGAGCTGGTCCAGGATGATTCAACGCCTGAGAACATGGCGGACGCTGTCACGAAGATGCTGAGCGATCCTGTTTACTATAAAGAAGTGGCCGACGGTCTCGCCTGCGTGCGGGCGCAACTGGGAGAGGCCGGTGCATCGGCGCGGGCCGCTGCCGTGGTCATGGAACTGTTGACGAGCGAGACATAATAAAACCATGGAAATTTATAGACGTCTCTTAATCTATCTAAAACCGTACAAGATGCGGCTTGTCTGGGCAGCGGTATTCATGCTGATCACGAGCGGCCTGATCGCCCTGCAGACCTATCTCATCAAACCGATCCTGGACAAGGTCATCATGGGCCATGACATGAAACTGGGCCTGCTGCTGCCGCCAGCGCTTATCATCGTCAGCATCCTGAAGGGGGGAGCCTGGTACGCCCGCGACTATTTCATGGGGTACGTGGGTCAGAAGGTCGTTAATGACATTCGAGACCGCCTCTATTCCCATATCACTTCTCTGTCGTTTTCCTATTTCACGAAAACACCGACCGGCGTCATCATTTCCCGCATTGTCAACGATGTGAACCTCGTGCAAGGGGCACTGACCCGGGCTCCGGCAACGCTGGTGCAGGGCGTGTGCACGATGCTGACGCTGACGGTCTACATCTTTTATCTGAACTGGAAGCTGGCCTTCTTTACCGTCATCGTTCTGCCGTTTGCCGGCTTCGCATTCTCCCGGTTCAGCCGCCGGTTCCGCAAGGCGAGCACGCAGATGCAGGAGCAGATCGGCGGTCTCACGATGCATTTGCACGAGACTATCTCCGGCGTTAGGATCGTCAAGGCCTTCAGTATGGAGGATTACGAGAGCCGGAGATTTACCGCCCGGAACAGGGACCTGTTCAACTCACTCATGCGCTCCATCAAGACGAGCGCGCTTTCCCACCCGGTCATGGAAATGATCTCCATGGTCGGCACCGCCTTTGTCATCTGGTATGCCCTCTATGCCATTATCGTCTGGAAGATCATGACCGTGGGCGACTTTTTTTCGTTTCTCGGAGCGCTGGTCTTTTTCTATCGCCCGCTGAAGGACCTGAACGGCATTAATAATGTCGTTCAGGACGGGATCGCAGCGGCCAAACGGATCTTCGAGGTCCTCGACACCCAGCCGGAGATCAAGGACAATGGAAATGCCGTGGGGGTGTCGCGTAATTTCAAGACCATTGCCTTCCGGAACATTTCGTTCAAGTACGAAGACGACAACGTTCTGAATAACATCAACCTCACCGTCAGCGCAGGCGAGACCATCGCCATCGTCGGGAAGAGCGGAGGCGGAAAGACGACGCTCGTGAACCTCATTCCGCGGTTTTACGATGTCAGCGAAGGGGCGATCTTGATCGATGAGCTTGATATCCGAAATGCGACGATCGAGTCGCTTCGTTCCTGTACGGCGATCGTCACCCAGCAAACGATCCTCTTTAATGATACCATCCGGGATAATATAGCATACGGCAACGCCGAAAAATCCCTGGAGGACGTGGTACGCGCCGCGCGTGCCGCGCATGCCGAGGCCTTTATTCGCGCGCTCCCGAAAGGCTACGATACCGTGATCGGTGAATCCGGCGTGAAGCTTTCGGGCGGGCAGCGCCAGCGGATTGCCATTGCCCGCGCGCTCCTCAAAGACGCGCCGATCCTTATTCTCGATGAAGCCACCTCATCGCTCGATACGGAGTCCGAACGAGAGGTGCAGAACGCCCTCGAAGCGCTCATGCAGGGCAGGACGAGCTTCGTCATTGCCCACCGGCTCTCCACGATCATGAACGCGGACCGGATCATTGTGCTCAAGGGCGGCAGGATCGTGGAACAGGGCAGGCACGAGGAGCTTCTTGCCATGGGCGGCGAGTACAAGAACCTCTATGATCAGCAGTTCCGGGATGAGCCCCCGGCAAAGGTTGCCCTTCGATGAGAGCCAGGCTGTTGTCATGGATCGGTTGGGCGTTGATTTCGCTCTGGAGCAGGTCGGTTCGTCCGTGTTTTGTCAACAAAGAGATACCCCTTCGTCTAAAGGCGGACGGAAAAAATTTTATCTACGCCTTCTGGCACGGCAGGCAATTCCTGCTCTTTCATAACCACCGTAATTCAGGCGTCGTGATCCCCGCCAGCGAAAGCCGGGATGGAGAGATCCAGGCTGGCATCCTGAGGAGATTCGGGTTTGATGTCGTCCGGGGATCGAGCAAGCGTAAAGGCGACCGCGCGCTTTTGGGGCTTGTTGACGGCCTGAGAAAAGGCTGCAACATCGCCATTGCCGTAGATGGTCCGCGCGGCCCCGTCTTTGAAGTAAAGCAGGGGGTGGCCTACCTGGCGGGAAAACTGAACAAGCCGATCGTGCCTGTTATCACGAGCGCCAGGCGTTACTGGATACTGGAGAAGATCTGGGACAAATATCTGATACCTTTTCCGTTTACGAAAGGGGTCATCGTTTACGGCGAGCCCATCTTTGTGCACAATACCAGCGAAGGGGAACTCGAGTTGAAACGCAAAGAACTGACGAACGCGCTGAACCGGGTGATGAAAGAGGCTGATGAGTATTTTCTTCCGAAAGATTCTTAGGGGACGTGCCCATGTATATTCTCTATAACATAATTCTGGTCCTGCTGACGGTGCTCCTGTCGCCTATCATTCTCTTCAAGCTTATCACCGTACCCAAATACCGGGGCGGTATATCTCAAAAACTGGGGCGCGTGCGCAAGAAAGTCAAGCGGGTGATCCAGGGTACCCGGCCCATCTGGGTGCACGCGGTGTCCGTCGGCGAGGTGATGGCCGCCCACCCGCTCATCAGGGAGCTCAAGAAAAAGTATCCAGGCAGGAAACTTATTCTCTCCACGGTCACCGTTACCGGTAATTACACGGCGCGCCAGCGCGTGCCTGAGGCGGATGCGGTGTTCTTTTTTCCTTTTGATTATCCCTGGATCGTGCGCAAGGTGATCCGGAGGATAAACCCCGTGATCGTTCTGGTCGCTGAAACGGAGCTCTGGCCGAACTTCTTCCGCGAGTTGACCCGTGCCGGCATACCCTCGGCAGTGATCAACGGACGAATATCCGGGTCTTCCTATAAGAATTACATGAAATTCAAAAGCTTCTTCAGGCAAGTCTTTGGCCAGGTCAGCCTCTTCTGCATGCAGTCAGGGGAAGACGGCGAAAGAGTCAAAAACATCGGCGCTCCTTCAGACCGGGTAATTGTCACGGGAAATCTTAAATTCGACCAAAAGATCCAGCCGCTCAAAGCCAGCCCGGTCTCCCTGCACGCCGGCAGCAAAGTCATTACCGCCGGAAGTACTCATCGCGGTGAGGAGGCGGCCCTGCTCGATGTGTTCAGACGATTAAGGGAAAAATTCCCCGAGCTGGTTCTCATCATCGCTCCCCGGCATCCCGAACGGTTCGACGAGGTCGCGGGTCTTGTCAACACGGCAGGCTACGACTGTCAGCGCAGGACCCGGCTTAAGGGGGCGATCAAAGACGTTCTCCTTCTCGATACGATCGGGGAGCTTCGCTCTTTCTACGCCATCTGCGACATCGCCTTTGTCGGCGGCAGCCTCGTCAAGGTCGGAGGCCATAACCTTCTTGAGCCGGCTGCGATGAAAAAACCCGTAATTTTCAGCCGTTATATGTTCAATTTTAAAGAAATATCAGAGGCCCTTATATCGGCGGGCGGAGGTATCCTGGTAAAAGATAAGCAAGAGCTTTACGTTCAGGCAGACAAACTCTTGTCGGACAAAAATTATTCACAACAGATCGGGAACAGGGCATTTACCGTGATCGAGGCCAACTCAGGCGCTGCCAAGAGGACGATTGACGCAGTCGGCGGGCTTATCGGTGAGAACTGACAAAAGCTACATTGAAGACCTGATGTATGGCAGAAGGAATTCGCTCTGGATCGGGTCCTTTTTGCGCATTCTTTCGGCATTGTATGGCTTGGCGGTCCGTCTTCGTTGCGCATTGTATGTACATGTTTTTTTCAAGCAAAAGAAACTGCCGCAACGCGTCATATCCGTGGGAAATATAACCCTCGGCGGCACCGGCAAGACCCCGACGGTCATGCAGATAGCCGGGGTGCTGTGCAGGAACAGGAAACACCCCGTTGTCATAAGCAGGGGATACGGACGAAGCGATGAATCCGCCCTCGTTGTCGTATCGGACGGGAAACAGGTTCTCGTGGACGCTAGAACTGGCGGTGATGAACCCGTCCTGATCGGCTCGAAACTTGTTGAGGTGCCGGTGGTCGCGGACAGCAACCGGTTCCGTGCCGCCCTGTTCGCTTTTCAGAAGTTCGGGAGTGATACCGTTATCCTGGACGACGGGTTCCAGCATCTGCAGGTACAGCGGGACCTCGACATCGTGCTGCTTGATGCCATCGACCCTTTCGGGAGCGGAAAATTATTTCCCGCAGGCATCCTGCGCGAACCGCTCTCTGCCCTTCAGCGGGCGCATGCGGTCCTCATAACCGGCACGGAACGCGTGAAAGACCTGGGACCTCTTAAAAGCGTGATCAGGCAGAACACAGAAGCGCAAATCTTTACTTCTTTTCAGGTCCCCTCTGACCTTGTCGACATCATGACGGGGGAAACGAAGCCGCTCTCGGCGCTTCAGGGCGCTGCCGTGCTGGCCTTTTCCGGCATCGCGCGGCCGGCATCGTTCGTGTCGCTGCTCCGGTCGCTCGGCGCGGAAGTAAAGGCGGAGCTTGACTACCCCGACCATTATGTCTATACAAGGCCGGACCTCGCCGCAATCGTACAGCGTGCGGCGGATGAAAGGATCGGCCTGATTATCACCACGGAAAAAGACGCTGTGCGGCTCAGGAGCCTCGCACCCGACGGCATCGCGGCCCTCAGGATAGAGTTGAAAGTAGTTGAGAACGAGGAGTGGGAAGCGGTATTATTAAACAAGATATGAACAAGGCGGTATTTCTCGACCGGGACGGCACGGTCAATGAAGAAGTCGGCTACCTTGCCAATCTCAGCAAGCTCCGCCTGATACCGGGCGCGGGCGCGGCAATCAGACGTCTGAACGAGGCGGGCTTTCAGGTCGTTCTCGTGACCAATCAATCAGGCGTGGCCAGGGGATACTTCCCCGAGTCCCTTGTCCATGAGGCGCACGAGCGTCTCTTCGAGATGCTGAAATCCGAAGGCGCCCGCATCGACGCCGTTTATTATTGCCCGCATCACCCGAAGGCCGGAAACTCGCACTATACTGTAGACTGTGATTGCCGAAAGCCGAAAACGGGCCTGATCGACAGGGCGCTGAAGGAACGTGCCATCGACATCAGGCATTCCTATATGGTGGGGGACAAGTGGAGCGATGTCGAGCTTGCCCAGCGCGCGGGAGCGCATGCCATTCTCGTGGCGAGCGGTTTCGCGCCTGATGACCCCGGGAATAAGCGTCCGGAACTCCTGCCTGATCCCGATTTTACCGCTTCCAGCCTGATGGAAGCAGTGGAGTGGATCATCGGCCACGAAGCAGGGCGTAAGCAGTAATTCAATACGTTACTGAGGGACCGTCTCGGGGTTCAGAGTATGAAAAAAAACAGTACATTCGACCGCAAAGCGCTCTTCTCAAAAAGACACCGGATCGTTATCAAGGTGGGAAGCGCGGTACTCGCGCCGTCTGGGAAGGGGCTCGACGAGGCCCGCATCGGGCGGCTTGCGGCTGAGGTTTCCGAGCTTCTTGATCAGGGCCGTGAAGTGGTCCTGGTTTCTTCCGGCGCGATCGCCGCGGGGCTCACAAAACTGGGTCTCGTGAAGAAGAACGGGATGCCCCTTTCGCTCAAGCAGGCCGCGGCAGCCATAGGCCAGTCGGGCCTCATGTGGATGTATGAGAAGACCTTCAGCGCTCACGGACGGAAGGTCGCCCAGGTACTGCTTACCCGGGAGGACCTTTCTAACCGGACCCGGTTCCTGAATGCACGGAACACGCTTCATACGCTGCTGGAGTACGGCGTGGTCCCGATCATCAACGAAAACGACACCGTGTCCGTGGACGAAATCAAGTTCGGCGACAATGACAACCTCTCGGGGATGGTGGTCCACCTTGTCGATGCCGACCTCCTTGTGATCCTGTCCGATATCGACGGCCTGTACACCGCGGACCCCAAGCTCGATCCGTCCGCGGAACTTGTCTCCGTCGTGGAAAAGATCACCGCGGAGGTGGAGCGCGCGGCAGGAGACGCGCAGACGCCGGTCGGTACGGGCGGCATGCGCTCCAAGATCATGACCGCCAGGAAGGTCGGCGCCTACGGCACGCCGATGGTGATCATAAACGGAGAGAAGCCAGGTCTGCTCCAGGAGCTTTTCGCCGGCAGAGAAGTGGGCACGCTGTTCCTGCCGCGGCCGGAGAAACAGGACAGCCGGAAGCACTGGATCGCCTACACGGTGAGCGCGGCCGGTAAGGTCGTGGTTGACGACGGCGGGCGCGAGGCGCTCATGAACAAAGGCAAGAGCCTGCTACCGGGAGGCGTGGTCAAGGTTGAAGGCGCCTTCAAGGTAGGAGAGTGCGTGACCTGCGTGGACCGTGCAGGCCGGGTTTTTGCGAGGGGGCTGGTAAAATATTCTTCAGAAGACCTGGACCGGATCAAAGGGCTCAAGACCTCGCAGATAGCATCTGTTCTCGGGCACAAGGATTACGATGAGGTGATCCACCGGGATGATCTCGTCATACTATGAGGTGAGTTGTAACTTGAAGACTGGGAAATTGAAAATGAAAAAAACTGTAACTGCAGTGATCCTGATGTTTCTGATAGCGTCTCCGGCACTTGCCGGGCTGAAGCTGAATGACAGCGCGCCGATGTTTTCACTCCCGGACAGTTCCGGGAGCACTTTTTATCTGGGTGATGCCGTAGGCGCAACGAGAAAAAAGAACGGTCACGGCATCGTTCTGAGTTTTTTTGCTTCCTGGTGCATACCATGCAGGAACGAACTTCCTCTCATCAATTCTTTAGTCGATGAACTGAAAACAAAAGGCGTTACGGTGGTGCTGGTGGATGTCAAAGAGGATTTTGAAACGATAAGTGCGCTGCTTACTGAACTGAAGGTGGACAAGCCCATTGTTCTGAGCGACCGCAACGGCAAAGCCAGCGAGAAATATCAAGTCAGGTTTTTACCTACAATGTTTCTCATCGATGCCGGCGGAAAAGTAAGAAATGTTATTTACGGCGGGATCACTGGCGAAAAGGAATTGAGGGATAACGTTCAAAAGCTGTTAAAAGAGTAGCTCGCGCAATTCTGCTCGATCAAATGATTTATCTCTCGTTTGTCTGAATCGGGTAAAGAGAGTTTTCATTCATTGAGCTTCTGTAGCGGAGGACGTATGGATATCAAACAATATGTTTTCGACAAGGCAAAGAAGGCCAAGGCCGCATCGAGGGCGCTCGCGAACCTCTCAACGGAGATAAAAAATAATGCGCTTTTCAAAATGGCTGCCGGCCTTGAGAAGGAAACCGGTAAACTCGTCGCCGAGAACAAAAAGGACATCATAACGGCAGAGCAAAAGGGGTTGTCAAAGGCCATGATCGACCGGCTGACCCTGAATCCGGACAGGATCAAGGCCATGGCCGACGGGCTGCGGGAAGTGGCGGCATTGCCCGATCCCGTTGGTGAAGTGCTCAAAATGTGGCGCAGGCCGAACGGCATGCAGGTCGGCAGAATGCGCGTTCCCATCGGGCTCATCGGGATTATCTACGAATCACGGCCGAACGTGACCGCTGATTCGGCGGCCCTTTGCCTGAAATCCGGGAACGGGGTGCTGCTGCGCGGGGGGTCCGAGGCCGTACATTCAAATACCGCGATTGCCGCACTGCTCTCGAGGGCCGGCGCAGAGGCCGGCATCCCGGAAGGAGCGGTTTCATTTATCGAGAACCCGGACCGCGCCTGCGTCATGGAGATGCTCAAGCTCAATCAATTCATCGACCTTATCATTCCCCGGGGCGGCGAGGGGCTTATCCGCATGGTATCGGAAAATTCCATCATTCCCGTGATCAAGCACGACAAGGGCGTATGCCACGTCTATGTCGACTGCAAAGCCGATCCGGGAATGGCCGAAGAGATCTGCTTTAACGCAAAGGTCCAGCGGCCCGGAACCTGCAATGCCATGGAGACCATGCTTGTGCACAAGGACCTGTCCTCTTCCTTTCTGCCCGCGATGCTCGGTAAATTCATGAAAGCGGGTGTTGAGGTAAGGGGTTGCGCTAAAACGAAGGCGATCGTGCCCGAAGTTAAAGCAGCGACGGACAAAGACTGGGACTCGGAATATAACGATTTGATCTTGAATGTGAAGGTGGTTGACAACATGGACGACGCCATGGAGCATATCGCAACGCATGGTTCGCAGCATTCGGAGGCGATCGTCACCAATGATTACGCCAAGGCCCTGAGGTTTCAACGCGAGGTTGACGCCTCGGCCGTGTTCGTGAACGCATCCACGCGGCTCAACGACGGCTTTGAGTTCGGTCTCGGCGCGGAAATCGGCATCTCCACCACGAGGATCCACGCGCGCGGCCCCATGGGGCTGGAGGAACTTACCTCCACCAAGTTCATCGTCTTCGGGAACGGGCAGATCAGAAGATAACGCGGATTTCGGAATTTACCCTGCACTCGCGCAAAGCGCTCGTAAATGCTGGGCACAGGCGGAATGCGGAATAAAAACATTTCAGTCGGTGATTTTCCCTCGGTCCGTCGGCCGGAATACTATCGGAGGTAGCTTGCCACAACGACTCGGAATCATCGGCGGAACGTTCAATCCCATCCATTACGGCCACCTGGCCGCTGCCGAAGAGGTGCGTGACCGGTTGAAACTGGACCGGGTCCTGTTCATTCCATCCTTTCTCCCTCCGCATAAACAGGAAGAAGACATGCCCTCTGCCGTACAGCGGATGGAGATGGTCCGTCTCGCCATTAGCGGTAACAACCATTTCAAGGTTTCCGACATCGAGGTAAAACGAGGAGGGAAGTCCTACACCATCGACACCATCGAGGCCCTCCTTCCGCAGCATCCGGGTGTGGAACTGTATTTCATCACCGGGCTCGATTCGTTCCTGGACATCCAGTCCTGGAAGGACTGGAAACGGCTGCTCACGCTCTGCTTTTTTGTTGTTTTGTCGAGGCCTGGGTATTCCTTTGCCGACCTCGCCAGGATCGTCTTCATGAAGGAGTCGGCCCGGGACCTTGCGGCCTTGGACCGGCAGGAGACGGCGCAGGTCGTGATGCAGTCCGATGACCGCAAGGTCTATCTCGAGCGGATCTCCCTCTACGACATATCGTCCACCGACATTCGTACGCGCATACGGCAGGCACGGACCATCAAATACCACTTGCCTGAAACGGTGGAACACTATATAATTGAAAACAAATTGTATGCTTAGTGCACTGGAAACAGCTCTGCTCTCGGCCGAGGCTGCGGACAATAAAAAAGCCTTCGACATCCTGATTCTCGACCTTCGCAGGCTCACCTATATTACGGACTATTTCGTGATCTGCTCCGGGAGCAATATCACGCAGGTATCCGCTATTTCAGACTGGATAGGCCAGACGCTGGCCAAGACCGGCGTGCACCCATCCCATATCGAGGGCCGGATGGATTCGAGCTGGGTGCTGATGGACTATGGGGACGTGGTGGTGCACATCTTTGACGAACAGACGAGGCTCCACTATGCTCTGGATAAGCTCTGGGGTGAGGCGGTCAGGGTGCCGTTTACCGGCCGGCCCCGGGCGCTGCAGAGCGTTTTCCCATGAGGCTGACCATACTCTGCATGGGAAAGACAAAGGAACGGTTCATCCAGGGAGGTATTGAAAAGTACCTCCGGTACCTCAGGCCCTATGCGGATGCGTCAATCAAAGAGCTGAAAGAAGAGAAAATACAGGATTTGAGGGATGCGCCCTTGATCCGGAAAAAGGAAGCGGAAAGAATCTTCAAAACGGTTCCCGCCGGGGCTTATCTGATCAGTCTTGATGAGCGGGGAGAGGGGTTCACCTCCCACGAATTTGCCGCATTATTAAACAATACGCTGGAGTCGGGTGTGCGGGAAATAATTTTCATCATCGGCGGGGCCATGGGGCTCGACGAGGAGGTTATCGCCCGCTCGCACAAGACCGTTGCCCTGTCCCGTTGGACGTTCACGCACGAAATGGCCAGGCTCGTGCTCCTTGAGCAGCTCTACCGGGCATTTACGATCATCAAAGGGAAGACCTATCATTATTAATTTCAATAAACAGCGTTTAAGCTGTTTAAACCGTTTGAACTGTTAAAAGAGAGGGCCGCGGATGAGATTCTTCGTCACGATAATGTTTCTGGTGCTTCTTCTGATGCTATTCGCTTTGCACGAGTTCAACCCGGGAACTATTACGGTCACCCTTCTCCCGTCCAAATCCTATGATATCTCCAAATCGGCATTTTTCCTCATTTCACTGTCTATCGGCGCCGGGATTATCCTCATCATGTACCTGTTGCGCGATGTTAAACGACTTCTGCGCGGCCTCAGGGTGCAGCGTGAACAGAAAAAGCGGTCCCGCATCCAGGAACTGTACACCAAAGGGCTCAACTCCCTGCTCGCAAAGCGCAATCCCGAAGCGACCAGCTTCTTCCAGAAAGTGCTCGCCATTGATCCCAACCATGTGGATACGCTCCTGCGCATGGGCATCAGTCAGTTGCGCGAGAAGAACCCTCAAGAGGCCATCCTGCTCCATCAGAAGGCCCTGAGCCTTGACAGCAACAATCAGGAAGTCATGTTTTCACTCGCCGCCGACTATGAAGAAGCAAAGCGCTACGATGACGCCCTGAAGGTATACCAGGAGATCCTCGCCAAGGATTCCTCCAACCTGACGGCTCTTATCAGGATGCGCGACCTTTATCAACGGCTCAACCACTGGCAGGAGCTCTACGAAACGCAGCGCCAATTGCTGACAAATCCTCTCTCACCGGCGGAGCAGGAGGTCGAGCACCGCAAACTCGTCGGGTTCAAGTATGAATTCGGTCGTTCACTCCTCGAGGCGGGGGACATGGAACGGGCAAAAAAGATATTCCGCGGCGTGATCAAGCTCGACAAGGATTTTATCCCCGCGTACCTGGGGCTGGGAGAGGTGTATTTCGAGGAAAACAAGGTGAAAGAAGCGGCTGAGCTCTGGGAAAAAGCCTATAAGATGACCTTGTCGCTTCTGCTCCTGCACCGTCTCGAAGACCTCTATCTCAGGCAGGGCGAGCCGGGGAAGGCCATCGAACTGTATAAACAAGCCGTCACCTGGAGGCCCCAGGACATATCGCTCAAATTTTTCCTCGGCAAACTTTTCTACCGTCTCGAGATGGTCGACGAGGCATTCGACATTCTCTCCTCCGTGGACTGGGGAGACAAGGAATTTCCCGACGTGCACAAGCTGCTCGGGAACATCTACCTGCGCAGGGGCTCCCTGGGGCTGGCTGCTTCGGAATTTAAAAAGGCGCTCGGTTTCAAAAAACAGATCATTATACCCTATGTGTGCGGGAACTGCGAGTTGAGGACAACCGCGTGGTCCGGCCGGTGCCCGAACTGCGGCAAGTGGAACACCTTCGGGGTGAATCTCGAGAAACCCTGCTGATACGACAAATTATAAATCCCAAGCATCAAATCTCAAATAAATACCAAATTCCCATTGCGAAATTCAAAACAGTTTAGAAAATGAGGATTTGGAATTTCGATATTATGTGTGATTTGATATTTGAAATTTTATATTTTTTCACCGAGGAGTCTGAATGTCGAATATGCCCGTAGTGCTGGTTGTCCTGGACGGATGGGGCATCAACAGGAATAAAGAAGGGAATGCCATTGCCGCGGCACACGCGCCGGTTTACGACAGCCTTATCAAAGAATGCCCGAACACGGAACTTCGGGCTTCAGGCGAGGCGGTCGGTCTGCCCGACGGCCAGATGGGGAACTCCGAGGTGGGCCACTTGAATCTCGGGGCCGGCAGGGTGGTGTATCAGGATTCAACACGCATCAGCAAAGCCATCAGGGAAGGGGAGTTCTTTAAAAATCCGGTTTTGGTCTCGGCCATGGAGTCTGTAAAAAAGTCAGGAGAGGCGCTCCATCTCATGGGGCTGCTCTCGGACGGCGGCGTACACAGCAGGCTTGACCACCTTTTTGCGATGTTTGACATGGCCAAAGCCCATGGGTTAACGAGAGTTTTTTTCCATGCTTTTCTGGACGGCAGGGACACGCCGCCATCGAGCGCCCTTGAATACATCGCCAGGCTTGAAGACTATCTTGTCACCATAGGTATCGGAAGGATCGCAACGGTCTCGGGGCGCTACTATGCCATGGACCGGGACAAGAGATGGGAGCGGGTCCAGAAGGCGTACGAGGCCCTCGTCGCGGGCGAGGGGATCAGAAAATATACCGCCATCGACGCGGTCAGGCAGAGTTACGAAAACCGCAGGACCGATGAATTCGTGCTGCCGACGGTCATCCTGGATCCGAAGACCAACCGGCCCCTCGCAACGATCAAAGATAACGACGCCGTCATTTTCTGCAATTTCCGCTCGGACCGCGCCCGTGAAATCACCCGGGCACTCACCGACCCGGGCTTTGAAGGCTTCAAGCGCCGCCTGGTGCCCATGCTCTCGTCCTTCATCTGCCTCACGGCCTATGATGATACCTTCGACCTGCCGGTCGCTTTTGCGCCGATACGGCTCACCCATATTCTCGGTGAGATCTTGAGCTCACAGGGAATACGGCAGCTTCGCATCGCTGAAACCGAGAAATATGCCCATGTCACGTTCTTCTTCAACGGCGGAGAAGAGTCTCCGTTCCCGCTCGAAGACCGAGAGCTTGTCCCTTCTCCGCGAGATGTAGCTACCTATGATAAAAAACCGGAAATGAGCGCGCGGGAGATCACCGATCTGCTGGTCAAACATATAGTATCCCGCCAGTATGGTTTCATTCTCGCCAATTACGCCAACCCCGACATGGTCGGCCATACGGGCATCCTTGAGGCCGCGGTCAAGGCAGTGGAAGTCCTGGACGAGTGCCTCGGACGGGTGCTTCGCGCCGCACAGGAAGGGGGGGCTCGTGTGCTCATCACCGCGGACCACGGCAACCTCGAAATGATGGCTGATTCCGCGACCGGCCAGCCTCATACAGCACATACCACCGATCCCGTGCCCTTCATCGTCGTGGGCGAGAAGGTCAAACTGAGAGACGGCGGCCTTCTTGCCGACGTGGCGCCTACCGTGCTTGATCTTCTTGGAATAGAAAAACCGCGAGAGATGACGGGGAGAAGCCTCATCGTTTGAGGCAAGCACTGACAGGTTGCTGAAAAATATGTCGGCCGTCTTTGCGAACGAAACGACCTCGGTTTTTGAAAAAATCAGACAGATTGCCGCGCCGCAAAAACGCCCCTCGCAATGACACCTGACGGGATTTTTCGACAGCCTGTTAGAATTTCGACTTTGAACATATTTGTTATTTGGGATTTCGAGACAATATGAGCTTCTTTCACCGCATCCTCGATCTTTTTCTCCCCACTTCCTGCTCCTACTGCAACTCTTCCGTTGCCGATTCCGCTGTCCCTTTTTTCTGTTCTTCCTGCTGGTCTGATTTTTCATTCATAGACGACCCGGTCTGCCCCCTCTGTGGAAAACCCTTTGAATCTCCGGAGGCATTAGCACAGAGCCCTTCCCATCACTGCCTGGCATGCAGGCAGGCGCCTCCGGTCTTCGACCAGGCTTTGTCAATCGGCTATTTTGAGGGGCCGCTCCGCGAGGCGATCCACCAGTTCAAGTACCGGCCCTGCCGAGCGCTGGGCAAACCGCTGGCCGCATGGATGGCGGAAAACATCCGCCCTGTCGGAGATATTAATTGCATCATTCCCGTGCCGCTCCATACGTCCCGCCTCAGACAGAGAGGGTTCAACCAGGCGCTTATTCTTGCTGATGGTATAAGCAAAACCTTTTCACTACCGCTCTCGTTCGATAATCTCAAAAGAGTCCGTCCAACGAGGCCTCAGGTGGAGTTGTCGGGAGCAGAACGGATAAAAAACGTCGCGGGCGCTTTTGCGCTCAGGAAACCGGCGGAACTGAAGGGCCGGGACGTCCTGCTCATCGATGATGTATTCACCACGGGCGCGACCATGAACGAGTGTGCCAGAGTGCTCAAGGACGCCGGCGCTTCCCGGGTCACGGCCCTTACGATTGCACGGGCAGTCTAGTCCCTTTCCCGTCTTTACACATCCGGGTCTCATGACAGGGATATAAAGAAAATATTTTTTCCCGGAGCAGCCACTGGCCGGATATGCCGCTTTCCTTGACAACAGGGGCTTCCCCGGGTATAGTTTCATACGTTTTCAGGCAAATTATCCCCGCCTGTTTTTACAATCGTATTTCGCCCGACCTCGCGATCCATAAATGGAATATTACCTTGCCTTAGAAGGTCTTCTATGAAATAGTCAAAAAAAATTTTTCGATGGAATCATGCTTCCAGGGGATGCGAGCGTCGAAATAATGACAAATGGTATCAAAGCGAAACTTAACCTGATAAATAACCTTAATCACACGGAGGGACATTATGTTTCGGAAAGCGGGATTTGTTGCAGTTGTTATGGCAGTTCTCATGCTCGCCGCCAGTGCCCAGGCGCAGCTTGCCGGCACGGTTACTGATGTAGTGAATCCCGTCGGCAGCACGGGAACGGTTGACTGGACCACGAACGTGATTACCGCGGTCGGCGTCGGGGCTCCGCCGGCCCAGTCCGCGAACGCCGCCCAGGCGCGCGCCATGACTGAACGCGCGGCGCAGGCGGTGGCCTATCGAAACCTGCTTGAGGCGGTAAAAGGAGTGCGGGTAGATTCAACCACCACCGTAGAGAACTTCATGGTCACCAGCGACGTTATCAAAACCGAGGTGAGTGGCTTTATCCAGGGCGCCATGATTATGAATAAAAAATACATGTCCGATGGTTCCGTTGAAGTCACCGTGGGAATGAAGCTCACCGGCGCTCTGGCTGATGCTCTTTTACCGAAGGGGCAGACAACGCCGCCGGTACCGCCTGTTGGCGCCGCATCAGCGGCCACGGGCCAGATCTATACCGGCCTGATCGTAGACGCGCGCGGACTCGGTGTCAGGCCGGCAATGGCGCCCAAGATCCTGAATGAAGACGGCAAAGAAGTCTACGGCTCAGCCTGGACCAACAGGGATTGGGCCGTACGCGAAGGCATGGTAGGGTATCTGAAGGACCCGGCCTCGGCCCAGACCAATCCACGGGTTACCGACAAGCCCCTCATGGTGAAGGCGCTCAGGGTATCCGGCGACGGTCGTATCGACATGGTGATTTCCAATGCAGACGCCGCCGCCCTGCAGAGCGCAACACAGAATTTTAACATGCTTGAAAAGTGCAGGGTCATCGTCCTCGTCGACTGATCGTTCCGGAGGCATCAGGACACAAGAGGGGACGAGAACGATCTTCCCGCCCAACGCCGCCATGACCGCTACGACGAGGGGCTATCGTGAGGCCGGTAAAGCGACGGGTGAGTTCAGGCCAGGCGACTCCGTATCGTGCGCTGATGCCTTGCTCGCGATTCGCGCATTCAAGGACCAATTGAAGTTTTAACAAGCCCGATCATGCCCGCCCTCTTTCAGTCCGGGGCGGGCTTTTTTAATGCCATGAGAATAAAACGGCTCTTTTCCTTTCATAGTTGTTTTTTCCGGAATGCTCTCCGGGACCGCCGACGCCAGTTTCCGGGTGCTTGATGGTGAGCACGCCGTAGTTTATGATGTGGTTTATGATAATGTGAAACCCCGATTATTTCAACGAATCCTTCAAACTTGCTTCTGCTCAGCCCGAGAAGAAGTCAGTGCCGATCAAGACCGCGCCGTCGCCGCCTCAACCCGCCCCTCAAACCGGGGCCACCGTGGACTTTAAAGGCGGCAGTGCAACGGGACTGTGATTAACGCCAGGGGACTGGGGCTGAAACCGGCTCTTTTGCCGGGGGTCGTCGAAGCGTATTCTCTTTGAGGAAGCGCCTGATCATTCCGTTCCGTTTTTTCTGATGAGAGAGCTTGACAGCCATTCCCGATTTATGTAAGGTATCCTATTCAACTCAGGATAGAGCACCGTAGAATATTCCCAGCCCAGGTCATTCTGCCCAATACAAGGAGTGCACGATGGTGAAGTTGATCAAGTATTCCGCAGTGCTTGCATTGCTCTTCTTCTTTGCGGGCTGCAATCTACCCCACCCGCCGCTCCCCTACGATCCGGGCAATCCGCTCAAACGGGTCGCTGTTCTTCCCATGAAGAACGACACCACCGATGTGGACGGTCCTAATATCGTAAGGCAAAAGATGGCGGAGGCGTTGGAGCGCCGATCGTATGTAGTCAAAGACATGAAAGAAACGGACCAGATCCTTCGGGATCAGATGGGGATCAACCTCGGAGGACAGCTGGACATGACGACTGCCCAGAAGCTTGGCGAGACGCTTGGCGTGGAGGGCGTCCTGTACGGGACCCTCATGGATTTCGATGAAACGACCACGGGCATTTTAAGCGTAAAGAAAGTGCGCGGCAAATTCCACCTGGTCGACACGCAAACGGGGCAGACCGTATGGGCGCGGGGGCTCGGTGTGCGTGACGAGGTGAGGATGTCTGGGAACGCAGGGATCGCCGCCAGTGCTCTTGCGAGGGTCTCGGACTCGCGGGACAAGGAAGCGCCGTGGGTGACGATCGGGAGCACGATGTCGGGCACTGACAATGTTGGCAAGTCTTTCGCCGTGGAACTGGGCTCCAAGCTTTTTATGAAGGCCATCGGAAAACATCTGGATTACGAATCCACGGAGTTGGCAAGACGGGTGACGGACAATTTGGGCTGGGGGCCGGGCACCGCTGCCGCAGCACCGATGCCCACGTTCGGGGCGCCCGCTGTCAAGGCCCCTGAGCCACCTTCCTTCGGCCATATGGAATTCGGGAAAAGGGATTTTTCGGCACTCATGGTTTCGACGACCGTCAACAAGGGCAAGAACGATACCAGCGTCATGGAAGCATCGATCGCGAAAGCCGGAGAAAAATTCAGGTCCGACATGGACTTGTCCAGGATGGCCAAGGGCCAGCAGGGAATGCAGCCTGAACTGAGCAGGATGGTCGTGATAAGCCGGGGTGATAAACAGATAAGGTATACGCTTTATCCTGACAAAAAGAGATATATGGCCGAGCCGGAGACAGAGAAAGAAAAAGGAGATGAGCCGAAGATCGAAAAGACCAAAGTGGGGAACGAAACGATCGATGGCCATCCGACGGACAAATTCAAGGTCCGCATCATTTATACGGACGGTAAGGTCTCCGAAGGGTTTATATGGAATGCCAGGGATCTCGGAGGCATGACCATTAAAACCGAGACGGAGAATGACGCCTTCAAGATGACCACGGAGCTTAAACACGTCGTGCTCAATCGGCCCGAGGCGTCTCTCTTTGAGATCCCGTCCGGATACATGGAAGCGAAAGATTTTAAGGAGTTGATGATGCCGGAGAAGAAGGATTAACGGTATTAACAAAATTACTAACCACCAAGGAGGATAAGAGCATGAGTACGTGGAAACGGTTCATGAGTATGTGTGTGTGTTTGGGAGTGCTGGCATTGCTTGTAAGCAGTTGC
Organism: Nitrospirota bacterium; assembly: GCA_963790205.1. Classification (GTDB taxonomy): domain Bacteria; phylum Nitrospirota; class UBA9217; order UBA9217; family UBA9217; genus CAWBNQ01. The sequence continues at coordinate 381,103 of CAWBNQ010000005.1, read as the reverse complement.
TCACCTACTACTTCGGGGGCGGTGAAGGACGACACTACCCTGACCGGTACGTCAAAGGAACTGGCAACAGCGAGCGATACCTCGGATTACAAGGGGCCGAAACTCCGGGTCGGTGTTGTGAATTTCCAGAACAAAACTCCTTCGAGGGTGCTTGGCGTCGGGGAGGCTGCGGCTGATATTCTCGGCACGATCCTGCAAAAAACGGGACGGTTTATCGTTATTCCCCAGCAGGACATGGAATCGATCCTCGAACAGCAGCGCATGGGCGCGACAGGAGCGATCAATCCCGACACGGCCGCAAAAATGGGCCAGATTTTGGGCCTGAATGCGATCGTGACTGGGTCGATAACTTCTTATTCCGAGACGGAAGAGGGATACGATTACCTTGTCAGTAAGGGCAAAAAGCAGATTGCCAGGGTCGGTGTCGATTATCGGATTGTCGATACTTCGACCGGCGTTCAACTGATGGCTGATTCCGGAGAAGGGATTTATGAAAAAAAGGTGGGATCGGTTCTCGGCATGGGGACCAAAGCGGCTTATGATACCGATCTGCGTGACGGCGCGCTGCGGGACGCCCTCACCAAAGCCATGGTCAACATGATGAAACAACTGGAAAGTCAGCCGTGGAAAGGCAAGATCGCAAAAGTCTCCGGCAAACAGGTCTATATCAACGCCGGGGAAAAGACCGGCCTGAAAATCGGGGACAGGCTTGACGTGTATCGGGTAGGCGAAGATATCATCGATCCTGACACGCACATTAAAATAGGAACAACAGAGGATAAAGTAGGACAGGTCCTTATTCAAAAAAATGACATCGGAGACAGGGCCGACATGTCGTTGGCAGTAATCACTTCCGGCATTGGCTTCAAAGAAGGGGACGTTGTAAAGTTCGGCGGCAAATAACAGGTGGTGATGCGCCGAGAGGATCAAGACATGTTCAAACAGCGTGTGATTATCGTTCTTGTTCTGTCTCTGCTGGTACCGTCCCTTCCACGGCTGTGACAGCGGCCGACCCAGGCTCGAACGAGGCCGTTGTCACGGCGATCCAGGGCATTGTCAAGAGTCTATGCCAAGGGATCTGCTTCCGGGCGCCTGCTGAGGAACCAGGAAAGAGACAAACAGGTAGATTTCTAGTTAGCGCATAGCAAATGGTTCTGATGCGATGAAGGCCGCTCTTTTTCGAGTGGCCTTCATTTTTTTCAGATAAAAACATCTTGACAGCCCGCGGTACACCATGGTATAAGGAGTCTCATATTGAAAATGGTTTTCAATATCAAATTATGCGAAAGAACGCCGCTGAACAGCTATCGGACTACCTTGCGGGCCAAGGGCTCAAATCGACGACCCAGCGAGACAACATCCTCCAGGTGTTTGTAGAAGCAGGCCGCCATCTGAGCGCGGAAGAACTATATGCCCGCGTGAAAAAAGCATATCCCGGCATCGGGTTTGCTACGGTATACCGGACCCTGAAACTGCTGGCCGGCGCAGGCATGGCTGAAGAACGGCGGTTCGAGGATGGATTTACACGCTATGAGTACCGTGCGACCGACGGGCACCACGACCACCTGATCTGCACGAAGTGCGGCAGGATCATCGAATTCGAGAACGAACGCATCGAGCAGCTCCAGCAGGATGTCGCCAAAAAAAACAGATTCCAGGTGCAGAACCACAAGCTGGAGCTCTACGGTCTTTGCGGCGGCTGCCAGGAGAAGAAAAAAGACAAATGAGTTGAAGAAACGGTGAAGGGGAGAATCGGGGAAAAATGCACGACCACAGCGGCAAAGACATCACAGACAAACACGGGGACTTGAACAAAGTCCTGTTGATCGGAAATCCCAATGTCGGGAAGAGCGCGCTCTTCGGCCTGCTGACGGGGAAATATGTTACGGTATCCAACTATCCGGGCACCACGGTTGAGGTGACGTACGGGAATGCCATGTTGAACAAAATACGCAGCCTCGTAATTGATACCCCCGGAGTGAACAGCCTGGTGCCCATGTCCGAAGATGAAAAAGTGACGAGGGACATGTTGCTTACCGACCGGGCCGGCGTCGTTGTGCAGGTGGCCGACACCAAGAACTTGCGCCGCGGCCTGTTGATCACGCTCCAGCTTGCGGAAATGGAAGTGCCGTTCATTCTCGACCTCAACATGGATGATGAAGCAAAAAGCCGCGGTATCCTCATTGACCAGGAAAAGCTCTCTCACATTCTCGGCATAGAAGTGGTCAAGACCGTGGCAATCCGGAGGAGCGGAATCGATAAATTATTGAAAGGCATTCAGCACCCGCGCCGGTCCGAGGTCGGCGTGAGATATGAGGACGCGATCGAGGGGGGCGTGAGAGACATTGCAGCTTATCTTCCGGAGGCGTATATTTCCCGGCGTGCGCTAGCTCTCATGATTCTCGCCGGCGACGAAAGCCTCAAAGGATGGCTCCATGCCAATCTGCAGGACCATGTGATAGCGGGGATTGAAAAAATCCGCCAGGAAGTCCAGGCCAAATTTAATAACTCTCTCGGCTATCTCATCAACCAGCGCAGAATGAAAAAAGCCGACGAGATCCTTGCGCAGGTCATGAGCCGTCATGAAGCAGGGAAACGTTCCACGATCGCGCATCATCTCGGCCGCTGGTCCATGCACCCGGTCTACGGCCTGCCGGTCCTCCTCGTGGTGCTTTATCTTGTCTATCAGTTCGTAGGCGTTCTCGGGGCGGGGACAGCAGTCAACTTTTTAGAGAAGACGGTATTCGGCGGATACCTGAACCCCTGGAGCACGAAGATCGTGGATTTCGTCTTTCCCGTGCCGTTCATCCATGATCTCCTGGTAGGGGACTACGGCCTGATCACCATGGCGCTCACGTATTCCATCGCAATCGTGCTGCCGATCGTCGGGTTCTTTTTCATTGCCTTCGGCATCCTGGAGGATTCGGGCTATTTGCCGAGGCTCGCGGTCATGGTGAACAAAACCTTCAAGATCATGGGGCTGAACGGAAAGGCAGTGCTGCCGATGATTCTCGGCTTGGGCTGCGACACCATGGCCACGCTCACCACGCGGATCCTTGAGACCAAAAAGGAACGGATGCTTGTGACGCTGCTCCTGGCGCTCGGCGTGCCGTGTTCCGCGCAGCTCGGCGTCGTGCTCGGCATGGTGTCCGGCATCTCCGGTTTTGCGACGGCCATATGGATCGGGACGGTGGTCCTGGTCATGCTGCTCGTGGGGTATCTTGGAGCCAAGGTAATCCCCGGCGAGCCGTCCGATTTCGTTCTTGAGCTGCCACCTATCCGGGTGCCGCAGCTTACGAATATCCTGGTAAAGACCCTTGCGCGGGTGGAGTGGTATTTGAAGGAAGCGGTACCGCTCTTCATCCTGGGAACGTTCATCCTCTTCGTGGGGCACAAGGTCGGCGCGCTCGAATATATACAAAGGCTGACCGACCCGCTGGTCGTAGGCGTGTCTGGGCCTCCCGAGCAAGGCCGCCGAAGCCTTCGTGATCGGGTTTTTGCGCAGGGATTACGGCGCCGCCGGTCTGTTCGTGATGCAGAAACAGGGGATGCTCGACCCGATCCAAACCGTCGTAAGTCTGGTAGTGATAACCCTGTTCGTTCCCTGCATCGCGAACTTTTTCATGATGGTAAAGGAACAAGGCATGAAGGTCGCCTTGTATATGGTGGCGTTCATCTTCCCTTTTGCTTTCGCCGTGGGTGGCGTTCTGAACTGGGTGCTGAGGACGCTGAAAGTGGCGCTGTAAAGCCGGAGAGACGGTAGACGAGGGACGAGTGACGACAAATCCGATCGTCCATCGTCCGGGCAAGCAGGGCGAGCGATCGCCCGTCGTTCATCGATATAAAAAAGAGGAGAAACAATGTCAGAACATAAAAGACTGGAAACTGTTGAAGGAAAAGCGGGCCACCCGGCGCTGTGCGTTCTGCCGGAAATAGAAAAAGAAGACGAGCTTCTTGAGATCATGTGGACCTTGAGAGAAGAGGGGACGCTGACGTGGGACCAGATCCTTCAAAGCTGCGCCATGAAGGGATGCGAGGATATTTTGAAGGAATTGTCTAAAAGCCGGTGGATCAACGCCAAGGGACAGGCCGTGGAGCTGCTCCCGAAAGGAGAGAAACGCGCCCGGGAGCTGGTCCGCAGGCATCGACTTTCTCTCCGTCTTTTTTATGATCTCTTTGCCCTGGACGGCGCCGAAGCGGAGGCCTGCAAATTCGAGCATATCCTTTCTCCCGAGGTTACGGACAGCGTCTGCACCCTGCTTGGCCACCCGCCGAATTCACCGGACGGCAAGCCGATCCCGCGTGGAGAATGTTGCGCCATGTTCAAGCAGGAGATGAAACCCCTCGTGGCGCCGCTCGCCGATCTGATGCCCGGAGATATGGCGAAGATCGTATTCATCACGCCCGAGTCGCATTCGCGCCTCGATCGTCTTTCGGCCATGGGAGTGGTGCCCGGCAGTGTGGTCAAACTGCACCAGAAGAGACCCTCCTACGTGATCCAGCTCGGCGAGACCATGGTTGCCGTGGACAAAGATATTACGAAAGAAATATTTGTAAAAAAAGTGTAAACAGATTTGTAAATGGTAACAGGGCGCGTTACAACGCGCCCATATTTTGCTCCATAAGATGAAATTGATTATCAATATCATATTAGGCGGGGAAATAAAGAAAAATGCTTAAACGGCTTTTTTGGCCGGTAGTCGTGACGCTGCTAACCGCTGGAACAGCCTTTGCCGCGCATCCGTTGATCACTGATGACACCGGGACCCAGGGAAAAGGAAAAGCGCAGCTCGAATTCGCCGGGGAGTATGGACATGACAATGAAGACGGAAGCACGACGAACACCCTGGTGTTTCCCACGATACCGGTGTTGTCCTACGGGATAAGCGAGACCGTGGACTTCGTCCTCGGCGTTCCCTTTGAGAGCAGAGAACTTAAGCTGACCGGCGGTACGACGACTGAACGCGGAATCTCCGATGTATCGCTCCAGCTCAAATGGAGATTCTACGAAAAAGACGGTTTGAGCTTTGCGGTGAAACCCGGCGTCACCCTGCCCCCGGGAGATGAAGAGCAGGGTTTCGGTAACGGGAGGACGTCGTACAGCGCGTTTTTCATCACGACAAAGGACATGGCGCCCTGGGCATTTCATTTCAATGTAGGTTATATCCGGAATGAGTACAAGCTCGAGGCCGACGAAGACGCCAACCGGAAGGAGATTTGGCATGTTTCTCTTGCTTCGCAAGCGGAGGTTGTTAAAGACCTCAAGGCGGTCGCAAATATCGGCATGGAGAGGAATTCTGACAAGAGGTCAAATATTGCTCCGGCCTTTTCGCTCGGCGGCATCATCTATTCGATCACCGAGAGCTTCGATTTAGACGCTGGCGTAAAAGCCGGATTGAACAAGCCGGAAACCGATATTACCTATCTCGCCGGTGTCACGAAAAGATTTTAAGGGGGTAAACAAGCATGGCGCCATTGGGCTTATTAACAAATGGAGATCGGGGTGAAGTCCTCGAACTACGCGGGGACAAATGCACTCCCGACGCCGGCAGAAGCAGCCAACTCTGTCACATTGAGGATATCGGGCTGCGGACGGAGAAGATGGTCGAGATGTTGAACGACGAAGGCGAGGACTCGATCCTGATCAGAGTCGATGAGTCCAGGATCGCCCTCGGCCGGGGTATGGCAATGAAAATCATGGTACTGAGGATTGAACAATGAATCTGGCAATGCTGAAGGTCGGTGGAAAAGGGAAAATCACGCGAATCGGGTCGCTCGGTCCGCTCAAGCGAGGACTTATGGACAGGGCGTGCTCGTCGGGGAGGAGATCGGGGTCAAGAAAGGCGCCCCTCTCGCTTTCATGCGTAAGGACCGCGAATAGGCCATCTATTTTGGGGATTTCGGATTTTTCGAAATAAACGGAGGAAGAATATGTTCAGAAAAACAGCAACCGCAGTAATTTTATTGTCCCTGTTTGTCATTGGGTCGGGAGCGTCTTTCGCATTCTCTACAAGCGGCAATCTCGTGACTGCCCATGAGCATAACGAAGAGAAGGCGGCATCTCCAGCGACCGATGTCTGTCCGGTGAGCGGCGAGGAGATAGACAAAGACACGAAAATCACATACGAATTTAAAGGCAGAACATATCGCTTCTGCTGCCCGGATTGCGCGGAAGCATTCAAAAAAGACCCCCAGAAGTATATCGATAAAATGAAAAAGCAGAACGGAAAGAAATCAGAACGTTCAGTACCCTTGAAAAAACACTCAAAGCACTAATGAAGTTATTGAAGAAAATCCGTCCTATGCTTGACATCGACGGGAAGCCTGCTACAATTCTATAAAACCAATTGCGATACGAGTTCATGCGTATGCATCGGTTCACCATATATCACGGGAGGTCCTAGTTATGAAGGGGAACGAAAAGATCATCGAGCACCTGAACGCGCGGCTGGCCGAGGAGCTGACCGCCATCAACCAGTACATGGTCCACGCGGAGATGTGCGACAACTGGAATTACGAAAAGCTGCACAAGGCGATCCAGAAACGGGCCATCGACGAGATGAAGCACGCTGAAAAGCTCATCACCCGCATTCTGTTCCTCGAAGGCCGCCCCATCGTGAGCGACCTGAAGAAAATGTTTATAGGAGCCGAAGTGCCGAAGATGCACGAAAACGACCGGGGCGCCGAGGAAGGGGCCATCAAAGGCTACAACGAGAGCGTCCGGGCGGCGGTCGAGGTGGGGGACAACGGTACGCGTGAGCTTTTCGAGTCTATCCTGAAAGAGGAAGAAGATCACATCGACTGGATAGAGGCCCAGTTAGACCAGATCAAGCAGCTGGGCCCGCAGAACTACCTCGTGGAGCAGATCGACTGAGGCTGCCCTTCCACATTTTCTCTCAACGTACTATATGCATGATAAAGAACGGCCTCTTCCCAGAGGCCGTTCTTTTTTACCACGCCTAGGATAGGCATCTTTTTTCTGCCGATACGGTCGGCCGTGGTCGTGATCTGGAGGGAAATATCCGCGTCGCCGGCAAGCGCGAACGTGAACAAGAGACCTATTTCCGTGTTCGCGCCGTTGAAATCAACGTCGTTCTGCGATTAATAATTCCGCAAACTGGACATTTTCTCCTTTGACATCATTATCTTTTTGTGGTTAAATAAATCATCATTATGAAATGTGAATTTTCAGAACTTATCTTGCAGGATATTTTACTTCTTATCGGCCTGAAGGCGCGAACAGGCGAACTTGTGCTCGAGTCCGGCAACAATATAGGGAGCATGGTTTTTCGGGACGGCAGTATCCTCCAGGCATTTTCCCCCTATTCGCGCGCCATCGGCGATCTGCTCGTTGAACAAGGGGTTCTTACCGAGGCGGAACTCCTCGCAACGCTCAAGCTTCAGAAGCAGAGGTACGATACACCGCTCGGGGGTCTTTTAGTGAACAGCGGCAAGGTCAGCCTTGAAGTCATCGAAATGATGGTTCATGAGCAGATCCGGCAGTCCGTAAAGGAATTTATCACGTGGGATAAACTACACATCAGTTTTTTTGAGCGAGACATCCATCCTTTTGATCGGATCCATCTACCGGTACATGAGTTTCTTCCGCCGGACACCGTGAAAGCCTCGAAAGCATTTATCACCGAAGCGTCTCTACCGCAGAAACAAACCCCCTCGGCAGCTTCAGCAACGGCTTGAAGACTGCCGGGCTGCTTAACCCTCGCTCATCTCTCCCGCATCTGGTTCAGTCCTTCACGGAGCATGTCCCTCGCCGTGTTGAACAGAAGCCTGTAGGTATCCGTTCTGAAATCGAAATAAGTATGGTCGCAGGCAGTAAAGCTCCGCTCCTTGCTGCTGTATCGAAGGGTCACTTCCCCATAGATATTCCCCCCGATATACACGCGGTGGGAGAAATCTTTGGTTGATGCAAGCACGACCTTGGCTTCGGTAATGTAACCGGGGTCCAGGTTTATCCGGCGGCGAATGCCGGACGGCATTCTCAGGGAATACCGTTCCTCGATGCCGTTGGTGAATTTTTTCACTGCAGCCAATACCCCGGGATCTACCAGTTCTTTAAAAAAAATGAATTTTCGACAGATCGCAGTTCCCATCTCGTTGCGGTAATAATCCGTTGTGTCCCAAGGCATGACATCACTCTCGTAATCGAGCGGTCCGTAAGCTGCACAGAGCAAGCCGACGCAGTCAACGAGGAGCGCTGGTTCCGGAGAGAGCATGCCGGTAAAGAGCTTTACTGGTATCGGATCTCGAATTACACCCATGACATGACGGTGACCGGCCGTGAGCGGGGATCCCGGCTTAATTTCAACTTTGCCTCCCTGCATGATATTGCAGGTATGCATCCTTCGGTGTTTATTGTACCACAAAATACCGGACGAATACACCTGTTCAGGTCGACGAACGCGCGCTCATGAATAATTCCATCGTTTAGCTTGACAAGAACGGCAGGTTTGATATAGTAAATATCATGCAGATTACTCGACAGGGTGATTACGGAATACGCAGTGTCTTGTATCTGGCCCGCCAGCCTTTTAAAAAAATCAGCTTTGTCACTGAAATTTCGGACGAATACAAAATACCAAGGAGTTTTCTGGCCAAGATACTCCAAAAACTGGTCAAAGCGAGGATCGTACGCTCCTACCGGGGCGTAAAGGGCGGTTTTTCTCTTGCCAAACAGGCGCGGGACATAACCCTGCTCGAGGTGCTCGAAGCGATAGAGGGGAAAATATGCATCAATGTCTGCCTTGCAGACAAAAAAAAATGCAGTTTTTCTAAAAATTGTCCGGTGAGTTCCGTATGGGCCGCGGCGCAGGCCAAATTCACGGACACCCTGAAGAAAACCAATTTTGAAGATCTTGCACGGCAAAAAAATTAGACCGGTCTCGATACAGCCTTTGATAGCCGCCTTTGAAGGTTTCTGACACAAACTTGTTCAGACCTGTTCATGCACCCCCCCCTTCTCAATGCCGCTCGAAGATGATTCATTTCATGCCCTGACATTCTTTCCCCGGATCCTTTCGAGGGCAATTTTCAATCAGAAGAAGTAGCGGACGGAAAAAGCTTTAATGCTTTAGGTGACCCCGGACCCGATGAGTAAAATCAACTTGACAGCAAATGCCCTGTGAGGTATTCTGAGCAGCATTAATTAACTAACCGATTGATTAAATCTGATGATGGGGAAAAAACGCAAACTGAAAAAAGCGATCATCGGCAGGCGTCCGAAACCTGCAAGACCTGATCTGGCCACCCGTGCGGTGATCCTGGCTGCGGCGAGGAACGTGTTCGCACGGTACGGGTTCGAGGGGGCCTCAACGCGGGAAGTTGCCGAAGTCGCGCGCGTCAATAACGCCATGATTTATTATCACTTCAAAGACAAGGGGGAGCTCTACCGGGCGGTTTTGGCCGATTCTTTTAACGCGTTCGACCACATCTGGGAACATGAGATCTTCAGATCGCCGGCAACGGCCAGGGCGAAGATCCAGAGGTATTTGGAAGAATTTATCCGCTTCCAGCATTCCAACGAGGAACTCAGAAAGATCATGTCCATGGAGTTTGCGGCCTGCAGCGAAAACTGCAAATGGATTGCGGACAATTTCTTTACCCATGGCTATGACAAGCTCGCGAACATCCTGAAAGAGGGTATGAAGAGCGGAGAACTGAAAAAGCTCGATCCTGCCCAGGCGATCCTCAGCCTTGTCGGCATGGTCATTCACAGCTTTATCATGAGACCGATCGCCGAATATATCACCGGAAAAAAGCTGAATTTAAACGCACAAGGGTTCGGCAAATTTGTCACGGATATGTTCTTTGACGGCCTGTGTCTCGGGAAAGGGACCAAACCCCTTCATTCCGCGAGAGGTTCGTTACGATGAAAAATCAATTCCTCATGAGCTGTCTGATGCTTATGCTGAGCGTCAACACGGTATCCGCCGGGAACAGGGTATATACGATCCAGGACGCTTATGATGCGGCGCCCAAGGAGAATGAAGCAGTCAAATTTTCGGAAGATAAGCTCATTCATAAGGAAAGTCAAAGAGCGAATAATGAACGTGCAGGTGTGGCATTGGGCCATTTAAACTTGATTTGGCATTTGGATCTCAGCATTTGAAATTAACGAACATGCTCACACTCGGTCATATCATCTATTCCAACTGTTTCCCTCCCCATGCGGGGATCGTCACGGGGAAAACGGCCTTTCCATTCAGGCTTGTGGAAGGCGTCCCCACGGAGCTGAATCGCCTTCTCTCCGAGGGCAAGATAGACGTCTCGCCGTCGTCGTCCATAGAATACGCCGTGAATGCGGGGCGATACCTTCTTCTGCCGGGCCTGTCCATTACGTCGAGAAACAGGGTCATGAGCATCATCCTTCAGAGCCGTGTGCCCATCGTTGAACTCGAAAAAAAAACAATCGCTCTTACGACGGCGTCGGCGACCTCTCTCGTTTTGCTGCGGATACTGCTTGAACAGCGGCAGGATGTTCATCCCAACTATGTCATGTTCGAACAGGGCAAAGAGGACCCCTTTGCCCGGGCGGACGCGGCCCTTTTCATAGGAGACCTGGCGCTCAAACTCAAGGCCACGCCGACCCATCCCTATGTGTACGATCTGGGTGCGCTTTGGCACGATTTCACGGGCCTGCCCTTCGTTTTTGCCCTTTGGCAGTTGAACTACAAAAAAAATATCGATAAGGACCTCGTGGTGCTTTATGATATACTTGAATTATCGAAGTCTTATGGCTTGGAGAACATCCCGGAACTGGCCCGAGTTCACGCCGATCGGTTCGGCATTCCCGCGCAGGTCCTCATCGATTACTGGACTTCATTCAGCTACAATCTCGGCGATGAAGAGCAAAAAGGACTCCTCGCTTTTTACGGGTATGCCGCGGAGCTCGGGGCGATCAATTCGGTGACAGAACTGAATTTCTGGAAACCACGTTAAGAGGAGTATCGCGTTGTATGTCCGCACCACAAAGGCTTGAGGAACATAGCCATCATGATCACGATCATCACGGTCACGACCATGCTCATGCCGGGAGGGGGCAGGGGAACGGAAAACGGGACCTACTGATCGCGCTGTCAATTACCGTTATCATGATGGTCGTCGAGGTGATCGGCGGTATTTTATCGAACAGTCTCGCGCTGCTTTCGGACGCCGGCCATATGTTCACGGACAACCTTGCACTCCTGCTTTCGTTTTTTGCCATGACATTCGCTTCCATGCCGGCAACGGACAGACGGACCTTCGGTTTCTACCGTCTCGAGATACTGGCCGCGTTGATCAACGGCATCGTCCTCGTCGTCGTATCGCTCTACATCGTGTATGAGGCCTATTTGCGGATCATTCATCCCCGGCCGGTGGCGGGTAAGCTAATGCTGATTGTCGCGATGATCGGTCTGGTCGCCAACATTATCGGCGCTTTTGTTCTCATGAAGCACAGCCATGCCAGCCTGAACATACGCGGCGCCTACCTGCATATCCTCGGGGACGCCCTCTCCTCCGTCGGCGTCGTGATCGGGGGCGGCATCATACTGTATACCGGATGGTACCTCATCGATCCGCTCCTCAGCATCCTGATCTCGCTGGTGATCGTTTATGGGGCTTGGACGCTGGTCAAGGAGTCGGTGAGCATCCTCCTCGAATCCGTGCCCGCCCACATCGATATTGAAACAATATCCGCGGAAATCCAGAAGATCAGGGGCGTGCGTGAGGCCTATCATATCCATGTCTGGACCATTACGTCCGGCGTTTACGCCATGAGCGGCCATGTGCTCATCGAAGATCAACTCGTCAGCGGCAGTAAGGACGTCCTCGACCGGATCAGGGCGCTGCTCGCGGACAAGTTCAAAATCGAACACAGCACGATCCAGCTTGAGTGCGACAGGTGCGACTTGAGCTCGGCATGCAGTCTGCCTGTCAATGTTAAAAATTCCCGGTAAGTATGAAAGTTCAGGCCGGCCACCGAATACCTTGACAATCCTGTCTACTTTGTCTAAACTACCGGAATAAATTCATCACATTCACGGAGAAGATGGAGCGGACAGAATCACAAAGAGCGCTGGTCACCGGGGGCACCGGTTTCATCGGAAGTCACCTCGTGGAACTGCTTCTCCGCAAGGGTTATGACGTTACCTGTCTCGTGAGGGACCCCGCCCGGCTCCAATGGCTGACGGGACTGAAGGTACGCATTGCGCAGGGAGATTGCGTCCGACCCGAATCACTCGGTTCCGCGGTCCGTGACGTTTCAGTTGTTTTTCACGCTGCAGGACTTACGAAGGCAAGACATGCGCGTGATTATTATGCCGTAAACCATGCCGGCACCGGGAACCTTCTGGAGGCCTGCGCCCAACACAATCCCGGCATTAAAAAGTTCGTACTGGTGTCCAGTCTTGCTGCGGCAGGGCCGAGTCCGGACGGGAAGCCGGTCATGGCCACTGAGGCCCCGCGTCCCATAACGGATTACGGCAGAAGCAAACTTCTTGCCGAGGAGGAGTCGCTCAAGTATAAAGATATATTTCCCGTCGCCATCGTGCGTCCTTCAGCGGTCTACGGTCCCCGTGACCGTGATATGTTCGAACTTTTCCGCTGGGCCGGCCGAGGGTTCACGATCGAGCTCGCGGGCGGCGAGCGGTACATCAACCCTTGTTATGTCGGGGACCTGGCAACGGTCATGCTCCTCGTCGGGGAGAACGAAACGAAGAGCGGCAGTATTTATTTTGTCGCCGAGAACCGGTCCTATTCCTGGTCGGAATTCAAGGAAGCGCTGCTCTCGACGGGCGGCGTGAAGGCGCGCACGATAAAGATACCGTACGCTGTGGCGTACCTGATGGGCCTTGCTTCGGAATTCGGCGGCCTGTTCACGTCCAGGCCCGCGCTTACGAACAGGCAAAAGGTGCGGGAGGCGGCGCAGAAGTACTGGATCTGCGACCTCTCTAGGACGGAAAACGAACTCGGCTTCCGACACGAATATCCGCTGCGGAGAGGGCTTGAAATCACATGGCAGTGGTACCGCGATAACAACTGGTTGTGATAAGGAATCCGAACTGCTCAGGTCAAGCCAACCTGAGTAATTAGTCGGGATCGCGTATCATGCCACAGTATACTATAACGACACGGAGGGGAAAGAACAGTGGATCTTTTTGAGAAATGCAAGAAATATACGGCAGCAAAAGAGGTGATGGCTGCGGGATTTTACCCGTATTTCCGTGTTATGGAATCGGAACAGAACCCGGAGGTGGTCGTCGAAGGGAAAAAGATGATCATGCTCGGGTCGAACAATTACCTCGGCCTTACCAGCCACCCGAAGGTCAAGGAAGCGGCCATCGCGGCGATAAAGAAATACGGCAGCGGCTGCGCCGGTTCCCGGTTTCTGAACGGCACTCTGGATATCCATGTCAAGCTTGAAGAAAAACTCGCTGCATTTTTCCGGAAAGACGGAGCGCTGACCTTCTCAACGGGCTACCAGACCAACCTCGGCATCATCTCCTCGATCGCGGGCAAAGACGATGTGGTCGTGATCGACAAGCTTGACCATGCCAGCATCATCGATGCCTGCCGGTTGTCCTTTGCCGAGGTCAAAAAATTCAAGCACAACGACATGGGCAGTCTCGATTTCGTCCTGAAGGAATGCGGGAACCGCGCCAAACTCGTGGTCGTGGACGGCGTGTACAGCATGGAAGGGGACATCGCACCGCTGCCCGACATCGTAAAGATCTGCAAGAAATACGGCGCACGGCTGATGGTGGACGATGCGCATGGCGTAGGCGTTCTGGGCAAGACCGGCCGCGGGACCGCCGAGCACTTCGGCCTCGAAAAAGAAGTGGACATCATCATGGGCACCTACAGCAAGTCCATGGCGTCCATCGGCGGCTTTGTCGCGGCGGACGAGGACGTGATCCACTACATAAAACACACCTCGCGGCCGCTCATTTTTTCCGCGAGCCCGCCGCCGGCCTCGGTGGCTTCGGTCATCGCAGCCCTTGATGTCATTGACCAGGAGCCGGAGCGCAGGGAACGCCTGTGGCATAATACTCATAAAATGATGAAGGCCTTCAAACAGATGGGGTTCGACACCGGAGTTTCCGAGACGCCCATCATTCCCCTGTTCATGGGCGAGATGGAACGGGCGTTCATGATGTGGAAGATCCTGAGCGACGACGGGGTCTTCGTAAACCCCGTGGTCCCGCCCGCAACGCAGCCCGGCCGCTGCCTCATACGGACAAGCTACATGGCGACCCACACGGACGAAATGCTCGACCGGGTGCTGACGATCATTGAGAAGGCGGACAAGAAGCTCGGCGTCGCCGCGCAGCAAGGGTAGGGAATGAACGTCGAGCGCGTTCTGGATAAAACAGGCCTGGAACAATTCATCCGCTTTCCCTGGAAGGTATACCGGGGAAACCCGAACTGGGTCCCGCCGCTCATCAGCGAAATGAAGTTCATCCTGGGCGAAAAGAACCCTTTTTTTCATCACGCGGAAGCCGCTTATTTTCTCGCCCGCAGGAACGGCGAGGCCGTCGGCAGGATCGCGGCCATCGTGGACCGGAACCACATCAACATCCATAACGAGCAGGCCGGCTTTTTCGGGTTTTTCGAATGTCTTCCCGATATTGAGATCGCGCGTGACCTGCTGAACGCGGCCGCGGCCTGGCTCAAGGAACGCGCTCTTGAGACCATGCGGGGGCCCGTGAACCCCTCGACGAACGACGAATGCGGCTTTCTGCTCGAAGGTTTCGATTCTCCGCCCATGATCATGATGACGTACACCCCCGCCTATTACCTCGATTATATGGAAAAGTGCGGTCTCGTCAAGGCCAAGGACCTCTTTGCCTATATATCCATCATCAAAAACGTTTCTTCGGCGCCGAGGCTTGAAAAGCTGGCATCAGCCATTAAGGCGCGCGTTCCGGGGCTCGTCGTGCGTCCGGCCAGTATGAAGAATTTTCGCAAAGAGCTGGAAGCGGTAAAGGACATCTATAATTCCGCGTGGGGCCACAACTGGGGTTTCGTGCCCATGACGGATGAGGAAATAGAATTCCATGGCGAAACGGTTGAAGCCGCTGATCGTGCCGGAGTTGCTCATCATGGCCGAAGTGGCCGGCAGTCCCGCCGGGTTCTTCATGGCCGTGCCTGATTATAACCAGGTCCTGAAGAGGATCAACGGCCGGCTCGGCCCCGTCGAGCTAGTAAAATTTCTCTGGTATTCGAGGAAAATATCCGATATTCGCGTGCTGACCATGGGCGTCAAGGAAGAGTACCGGAAAAAAGGGATCGAGGGGCTGCTCTATCTCGAGTCGTTCAAAGCGGCCATGCGCAAGGGCTATGAGCGCGCTGAGATGTCCTGGGTCCTGGAGGACAATGCCCCGATGCGCAAAGGGTGCGAGCTTATGGGCGGGAAGCTTTACAAAAAATACCGGATATACGAGAAGAACATTTCATGAAAATCCGGAATCCCAAGCGCCGCGTCCAAACCGGGCAAGCCGGAACCAAGCGCGCCACAAAGACACACCCTGCACTCGTTTATGGCCGCGTCTTCCCAAGAGCAGGCTACGATACCACTCGTAACCGCTGGGTGCAGGCGAAGACACGAAGAAATTCATCCAATACTACCTGTTTGTAAAATGCCTTAACTCTTCATGTTCTCTTTGAGTCTTAGAGCCTTCGTGGCTGAATTTTGTTTTCACGAACTTAGATATTGAATTCAGGATTTTATCCTATGAAACATATCGGTCGTAAAGTTTACCATCTCGCGGGAGGCCTCGGCCTTCTGTCGCTTTATTTTGTTCTCACCAGGGACCAGGCGCTCCTCTTCTATGCGGGGTTATTCCTCCTCGTTTTAACGCTTGACCTGATACGCCTGAATGTTCCATCGATGAACCGGATCGTCCTCACGAAGTTCAGCAGCTTCATACGCCCGAACGAGGAGCACAGGCTCACCGGCACAGGGCCCTATGTCCTCGGCATCGGACTGTCACTCTATCTGTACCGCATGGATATTGCCGCAGCCGCCGTCTGTTTTTTGGCCTTTGGAGACGTAGCCGCGACCACGATCGGCGAGCGTTACGGAAGGACGAAAATCGGGAATAAAAGCCTGGAGGGAAGCCTTGCGTTCGTCGCTGCAGCCGTATCCGCCGGTCTTCTCCTTCCCCTGGTCGGAATAACCGTTGCCCCCCTCGTCATCCTCTTTGGAGTGATTGCCGCCGCCGGGGTTGAGCTGCTGCCGCTTCCTCTTAACGACAATCTCGTGATACCGCTCGTGTCAGGGGGCGTAATGACGCTGGTCGCGCGGGTGACCGGATGCGCGTGAGAACCACGTGGACATTTTTGGGGCCAGATAAATCGTCAAGGCGGTCAACGCAATTCCCGCGAGCACATCGATGCCATAGTGATACCTGAGATATACCGTTGAAATAATCAGTCCAAGAGCAACGGGAAGAAGGACCGCTGAAAGGACCTTTTCTTTCTTTTTCCATGCATAGTAAAGCGTCATGAGCGCGACGGCCGTGTGGCCGCTCGGGAAGGCATCGGTCTTGTTATGCTCCAGGCCGTTCAGGACCGCCTGGATCTTTTGAATGAACGGGCCGGCCTGCAGGCCCGTTGTCTGCAGGTGGTCGAGGGTAAACCGGGGCCCCACGGCCGGCACGAGCAGATAGCCGATGTAGGAGAGGTAGAAACAGAGCACAATGCCGAAGAGGGCGTCTTCGAACTCGTCGTGCTTGCCTTTGGCGATGAGGACGACGCCGAGCGAGACCGGTATGAAGTAATAGCTGATGTAGGCGCACTGGAGGAGAGCAGTCAGCGGGGGGCTGATCATCCATTCGATCCATATCGTGGGGTTCACACCGAAGAGCGCATGGTCGATCCTGATGAGAACGTCGTCGAAAGTACGGGACCGTATGCCGGGAATGAGGTCTCCGAGACTGTTAAAGACCATCAGGATCGTTATGACCGTCAGGGCGGTATGGAGATAGAGGCCCGATTTTACCAATGCTGTCCGCTTCCGGTACACTGCAAGCGCTGTGATCGCTGCAGCAAGAAGATAATAGGTTGTTAGGAGCTTGCCCCATGAAGGGAGCGAGGGGATGAAAAAAATCGTAAGAATACTGAGGAGTCCGAGAAAAGACAGCGAAAGAAGGTCGGCGGACTTGAACGGAATGCGCATGAAAATTTATACAATACCCTCCTTCAAAATGCAAGCATAACCTTCAGGCCTGAAATGACACTGTGATATAATACAAGCGAGGCATGCTGATGCGCATATCGGTCATCGTAATGATCCTGCTGGCCTGCACCGGCGCATTCTGTCCGGCCCACGCCGGGACTAAGCTCACCTTGCTCGAATGCGTGGACCTGGCGCTCAAGAACCAGTCTGCCATCAAGGCCGCTCAATGGAACGTGAATGCCGGATACGGACGTGAGACGCAGGCCGCTTCCCCCTATTTCCCCCAGGTCAGCGCAAGCACGGGGTATTCCGAGAGCCGTTCCCTGGGAGGCGCCTTCGGCGAAAACACGACGAAGGGTTATACGACAACGCTCTCGGTCAATCAGTTGCTTTATGATTTCGGGAAGACCGGCAATGCCCTCGATGCCGCCCGGTGGGGCACCCGTTCATCACAACAGGACCTTGAACGCATCGTCCAGGAGGCCATCCTGAATGTCAAACAGGCGTATTTTGCGCTGTTGCAGGCCAATAAGCTCGTTCTGGTCGAGCAAAAAACGGTCGAGCAGACCGAAAGCCATCTGAAACAGGCGCAGGCGTTCTTCAGGGCCGGCTCCAAACCGAGGTTCGATGTAACCCGGGCCGAAGTGGATGTGAATAACGCCCGGCTGGGCCTGATCAACGCGAACAACAGCGTCCGCATAAAGACCATAGCCTTGAACAACGCCATGGGGGCCGACCCGCGACAGGCGATCGAGATCGACGACACATTCCCTCCTCCCCGAGAAATGCCTTCACTGGAAAAAGCGCAGGACGATGCGCTCAAAAACCGTCCTGAGCTGTCGAAGGCGGATGCAGACATTGAGGCGGCCAGGGTCAGGGTTCGGGCGGAAGAATCGAATTATCTTCCCACGCTGTCGGCAAACGGCGCTTACAACTGGGCGAACGGGACCCAGGACCTGGGATCGTTCAATGGCGCCCCCCTGGTAGGCGATATTCAAAACAGCTGGAATGCCGGCGTTCAGCTGTCGGTCCCGTTATTTCAAGGCGGGCTGACCAGAGGACGGGTCAATGAAGCACGGGCAAATCTGTTGGCCCTCGAAATGCAGCGGGACGCCCTGCGACAATCCATCCTCCTTGAGGTCAACCAGTCCTATGCCGACATGGAAGGTTCGCAGGCGCGCATCGAGGTTATGGACAGCTCTTTGCAAAAAGCGAGAGAGAGCCTCGAACTCGCGCAAGGCAGGTACGAGGCCGGCATCGGACCTTATATCGAAGTTACGGACGCGCAGCTTTCAGCTGTTCAGGCGGAAACCGAGTATGTCCAGGCTCAGTATGACTACCAGTTGAGCGTGGCGAGATTGCTCAAGGCAATGGGGAGCGGAGAGCGATGACGGACGAGAGACGACGGCTGAAGAACGAACCGCGCCTCCCCCAGTCTTCATGAGAGACGCGAACGGCCGTCATTCCAGGAGGTTGACCAGTGCCCTCGAAACAAGTCGTCTTTACCGTAAAACTTCCGATCGAATACGTCTGGTCGTTCATGACGGACCGGCGCGAGGTGGGGTGCCTGTTCCCCGGCTGCAAGGGCGTCAAGATCATCAATGACCTGGACTCCGTCTGGACGGTCAGGTTCTCGCTGGGCCCCTTCACCCGCACCCTCGAGATGAAAACGCATACGACCGAGATCAGGGAAATGGAAAAGCTCTCGTGGGTGGCGTCCGGAGAACACATCAAGGCGTCCGGCTCCGTTGCCCTGCGCACGATCTCAAAAGAAGAAACGGAAATCACCTATCGTATCGAAGGCCATGTCATCGGACATTTCAGTTTTTTGCAGGACATCGTGGTGGCCGAGCAGCTCGGAGAGGTTGCACGCGGCTTCATGAAAAACATCAAAGAACGGCTTGAAGATGCCTCTGGGAACGGTTGAAAAAGGTGGATAATCGCATGCCGTTCATGACGAAAAAAAAATCATTGTTGTTGATCGCAGTACTTGCCTCCGTCGCTCTTCTCTTTACCCTGACCGGGAAAAAACCGGTTCTTGTCAAGGCATTGGAACTTAAACCCGGCGAGCTTCGCGTTGTCGTGAACGCTACGACCACGTCCACGATAAAATCCGAAACCGAGGTCACCTTATCTGCCCAGCGCACGGGCAGGATCGTCAAGCTCCCGGTCAAGGAGGGCGACGTCGTCAAGGCGGGGGCGCTCATCGCCCAACTCGACCTGACCGAGGAATCGGTCCAGAGCGAGAGTACCCTGGCTCAAAGCAGGGCCACGTTCGAGGAAACGGAAAAAAACCTGAAACGGACAGAAGACCTGTTCAATAAAGGCATGGTCGCCCAACAGGACCTCGACGCGTCCCGCAGGGCCTATGAAGTGGCGAAGTCGCAGTATCTGGCGGCGGCGGCTGATGCGGGCGTCACGCGGAACTATTCCGTCATAAAAGCGCCCTTTGACGGCGTTATCGCGAAGAAGTATACCGAGGTCGGAGAACTCCTCCTGCCGGGCAAACAGATCGTCACCATTGTAAACCCCGACCGGATCTATGTGCTCGCCACGATCGACGAGGTGGATGTGGGACGGCTCAGGCTGGGCCAGCCCGTAACGATCACCGTCGACGCCTTCCCGGGAGAGAAGTTCCAGGGCACGGTCAGGAGAATATCGCCGATCGTGAGCGGGGGAAAGCTCGAGACCCGCACCGCCGACGTGTGGATCTATTTCAACAAGAGAGACGCCCGGATGAAGCCGGGCATGTCCGCCGATGTTGAAATCCTCATTACGACCCTGGAGAACGTTCTTTCGGTGCCCTCCCAGTCAATCGTCGAACGCGACGGCAAAAAACAGGTGTATGTCGCGGAGGGGAAAACGGTCCAGCCAGGAGATCCGGCGCAAGCCAGGCTCAGGCCGGTAGAGATCGGTGAGACGAACTGGAGCTTTACACAGATCACAAAAGGCCTGTCCGCGGGAGAATACGTCATAACGACGCCCGAGGTCGAGGGTTTGAAGAACGGGGCGAAGGTGAAGATAGAACAGTAGTCCGGAGTTCTGAGTTCGCAGTTCGGAGTAAAAAATTTTAACTTTCTGCTTTTAACTCCTGACTCGTGCTCCAACTGTTATTAAGTCATGATCGACCTTACCGACATAACCAAGAACTACCATATGGGCGAAGTGGAGTTCACCGTCCTCTCGCAGGTCTCCCTTACCGTACAGAAGGGGGAACTCATCGCCATCATGGGGCCTTCCGGTTCCGGTAAATCGACTCTCATGAACATCATCGGCTGTCTCGACCGGCCCACAAGCGGCAAATACCTGTTCGAACAACGCGAGATCAGCGCCATGACGGACGATGAGCTCGCATCGATCAGGAACGTGAAGATCGGGTTTGTGTTCCAGACCTTCAACCTGCTCCCCCGGTTTTCCGCGCTCAAGAACGTCGAAGTCCCGCTCATCTACAGCGGGGTCCCGGCCCGCCAGCGCAAAGAGCGCGCCGCCCCGTTATTGGAGAGAGTGGGGCTCGCCAACCGCATGCAGCACAAACCCACGGAGCTTTCCGGGGGCCAGCAGCAGCGCGTGGCCATAGCCCGGGCGCTGGTGAATAATCCGCCGCTGCTGCTCGCGGACGAGCCCACGGGCAACCTCGACAGCCATTCGGGAGAAGAGATACTGAACATCCTGGCCGGGCTCAACCAACAGGGGGTCACGATCATCATTGTGACGCACGATAAGGACGTGGCGGCCCGGTGCAAGAGGATCATCAACCTGAAGGACGGCAGGATCGTCAGCGATAAGGCAGTCCTATGAACTTTTTTGAAACCTTCAGGGTCGCTTTCGAGGCCATTCTATCGAACAAGGTCCGCTCCGGGCTCACCATGCTGGGCGTCATCATCGGCGTCATGGCCGTGATCCTTCTCGTGTCCATCGGGGAGGGGGCGCGGGTCTACATTACCAAAGAGCTCACCGGCATGGGCACGAACCTTCTGGTCATCACGCCCGGGAAAACAAGCACCAGCGGGGGCTTCCACCCTCCGTCAGCCGGCACCGTGCGCAAGCTCTCCTATGACGATTCACTCGCCCTTCGACGGCGCGCCTGGCTCCTGACCGACGCGGTCCCGATCGTGTTCGGCACGGGCAAGGTCAAGTACGAGAACCGCAGCCGCGACACCTCCATTATCGGCACGACAAACGAGTTCGAGCGCGTGCGCAACCTTTTTGTCGATACGGGATCTTTTGTATCGCAAGGGGACGTGGACGGAAAATCCAAAGTGGTCGTCCTCGGGAGAACGGTCAAGGACGAGCTCTTCGGCGATGAAAATCCGCTCGGGAAAGCCGTCCTGCTTTCGGATGCGCGCTACCGCGTTATCGGCGTGATGATGAAGAAAGGGACCAGCCTTGGCTGGGACATCGACGACGTGGTGTTCATTCCGGTGACCAGCGGCCAGGAGCTTTTCGACACCGACGGCCTGTTCGAGATCCTCGCGTCAACGCCGCGGGCAGAGGACGTTGACCGCGCCATTGCCCAGATCAAGGACATCCTCATCAGGCGTCACGCGCACAAGGAAGACTTCACGATCCAGACCCAAGGGGCCATGCTCGCGACCATGAATACCATTCTCGGCGTGTTGACCGCGGTGCTTGGAGGCATCGCGGGCATCTCGCTCCTGGTGGGCGGCATCGGCATCATGAACATCATGCTCGTCTCGGTCCGGGAGCGGACGCGCGAGATCGGCATCAGGAAGGCCCTCGGCGCGAGGAACCGGGATATCATGGCCCAGTTCATGATCGAGGCCATGACGCTCTCCGGCGCGGGAGGGATTATCGGCATCCTCGTCGGCGTGGGTCTGTCGCTCATCATCCCCGTGTTCGTGGACGTGCTGCCCACGAGCGTCTCGGCCTGGTCGATCCTCATGGCCTTTTTCTTTTCCGCCGCTGTCGGCGTGTTCTTCGGCGTCTACCCGGCGCGCAAAGCCGCGCTCCAGGACCCGATCCAGGCGCTTCGCTACGAGTAGATTTCAGGCGCTAGCCCCGCAGATGCTAAACGATGAAAATCCCGATTTTATGATATGGTTTTCCGGTGAGCAGTGCCGCTTATAGCGGGACCAATCCTTCACGGATGACGAACTTTATAAGATCAGCGATATTGTCGGTGCAGAGTTTTTTCATGATTTGTTTTCGATAGTATTCCGCCGATTTGACACTGCACGTGAGGAGGGACGCGATCTCCTTCGTGTTTCTCCCCTCGGCAAAAAGCTGCAGGGCCGCGAGTTCCCTCGACGTGAGGCTTGTACTCCCGATGTTCTCGCTTTTGGCCGCGTGCTTGATCATATCCCCCAGAACGATGCCCGTTATCTTCGGGCTGAGATAAACTTCGCCCGACGAAGCCACGGCGCGTATGGCAGGGATCACTGTTGTGGTGTCCTCCCAAAGTGATAATGTCCTATTTCGCCAAAGTTAAAATGTCCTATTCTAAGCTACAATGCCCAACCGTACCGGGAGGGCAAGATGGCGGAAGAGGACAAGATCATAATGAGTCAAAAGGAAGTGAACCGGCTTCACGTTATTCGGCAGGCGATAGAAAAAGCGATAACTCAGGATCAGGCAGCAAAAATACTCGGATTAACGGATCGGCAGGTAAGAAGAATTGCCAGAAGCGTCCGATTGGAGGGAGAGGCCGGCATTTGCCACAAGTCCCGAGGGAAGAGGTCGCATAATCGGATTGGCGACAAGATAAAGGACAAGGCCGTCACGCTCTGCCGGGACATATACAAGAAATTCGGTCCCACCCATGCCAGCGAGAAGCTTGTAACGTTTCACAAGATCAAGGTCAGCGACGAGACGCTCCGGGGATGGTTTCAAGAGGAGCATATCCCCTACAAGAGTCGCAAGAAGAGACCACACCGTCAGTGGCGCGAACGAAAGGCCCACCGGGGTGAGATGATCCAGATGGACGGGTCCCATCACGACTGGTTCGAGGGCCGCGGCCCCTGGTGTGTTCTCATGGGTTACGTGGATGATGCCACCGGCACCGTGCATGCCCGTTTTTATGAGTATGAGGGAACACTGCCGGCCATGGATGGTTTCAAGCGTTATATCAGGCTCTACGGGCTGCCCCAGAGCGTCTATCTGGACAGGCACTCAACGTACAAGGCCACGGCAAAGCAGAGCATCGAAGAGGAGCTAAACGACATTCGACCGATGAGCCATTTCGAGAAGAGCCTGGCAGAGCTTGGCGTCGAGGTCATCCATGCTTATTCCCCCCAGGCCAAAGGACGCATCGAGCGGCTGTTCGGAACCTTTCAGGATCGGGTCGTCAACGAGATGCGGCTGGCCGGGGTGACGAATAGAGGGGAAGGCAACACGTTCCTGGATGGCTATCTCCCCGAGTTCAACAGGAAGTACGCCAAGGAAGCGGCACAGAAAGCTGACTTTCATCGACCCGTCGCGAATAAGAGGGCGCTTGACACGATTCTCTCGATCAAGACCGACCGAGCATTACGGAACGACTTTACGATCGCCCACAACAAGAAGCTTTACCAGATCAAGAGCAATATCCGAGCTAAGAAGGTGACGGTGGAAAAGAGAACCGACGGAACCATGCGCATAATCCATAACGGCCAGAGTCTGAAGTATCAAGAAATCATCGCACGACCCATACAGGGAAAGAAGTCGGCCGAGAAATCAAAACCCCTAAGATCATGGAAGCCGTCTGCATCACATCCTTGGAAGTCCCCAGCAAGGGCAATGGTCAAAGCAAGAACAGAGATTCAGGCAACATCATAAAACCGGACATTTTTGCTTTGGTAAGAATAGGACATTTTAACTTTGGGTTGACAGGGATCACTGTTGTGGTTGACAATTCAGGACATCAAGCATATATTCGTCCAGATGCTGTGAGTGGCCTGGTATGATCATTGCTCAATTAGATTATCAGACTATGCAATGCCAACGACAGTTTAAGCAAAAAAATTGAGCGATGCTATAGTTAAGAGTCAGCAGATCAGTAAAACAGAACGGCCGAATGCTTACGAACAGTGACGAAATACCACAAATGGGAGGGTGCCGCCCTCCCGTGCCCGGGCGTAAGTTTCGTGCGGGGGGCGCGCTCGCCACGGCGATTATAATTTTGTTTTCATTCGCGACTAACATGAGAAACGATATTTACAGGGATGATATAAGTTTTTGGAAGGATATGGTAAAAAAAAGTCCCCACGCGATCAGACCTCATTTTAACCTCGGAGACGCTTATTTAGCCGCGGGGCTCCTGCGCGAGTCCCTGGAGGAATTCCAGACGGCAGTAACGATCGACCCGGAGAATGCGTCTTCATACGATAATAGAGGTTTTATTTTTTACAGAATGGGGCAGCTCGATAAGGCAATCTCAGACTATGATCGGGCGATTGCCTTGAAGCCTTCTTATTACGAGGCCTATAATAATCGCGGTCGCGTTTTTGACCAAAAGGGAGAGTTTGACAGGGCGATCGGGGACTACACCACGGCGATTCTTTTAAAACCGTTTGCGAATAATGCGTATATCAGGCGGGGAATCGATTACGGCAAGGTCGGCTTGCTTGACAAGTCCGTAGACGATTTCAATAAGGCCATTTCGCTGAATCCTGATGATCCTTGGGCGTATCAAGACCGCGGTTGTACATACGTCCTCCTTGGTCAATACGGCAGGGCGCTGGATGATTTCAATAAGACACTTCAACTGAACAGGAGTATCGGAACGGCTTATTTAAATCGCGGGAACCTCTATCTTAAACTGGGCGATGAGACGCATGCCATGTCGGATTACAGGAACGCGTGCGATTCCGGGGTTCAGGAAGGATGCATCAAAGCACTCGGATATTAAGGGGGAGGGCCTTTCCTTTCTACTACCACCATTCGGGCTAAAAAAGCGACCATTATGGTCAAAATCGAGTGGCTCGGAGAACAGCTTAAATATTATTACTATTGGAAGGCCGTAATAAGAACATAGGGGACATACTATATTGCTTCTGTCAAGAGCTTCTTAATTTTGCATAAGTTTCAATAGGGTAATTTTCAGCATCAACTGAGGACGCAGTTCTCTTTTCGGCATTCCTGCCGTCAGCGCTTTTATCGGCGAGGCTCTCGCATCCAGACGAACGATAACTCTAATCGTTATGACCTATTCGGCGTGCCGCGCTTTCAGTTTGGCCGCCCAGAATACCTTATCCAGATTCTATCGTTCAAACGAGAGGCCCTATATTGTCCCCAGCGAGGTCTAGCCTCAACGTTGTGTCCCGGGCTCTCTCGCCGAAATCGTTTTTTTATGATTCACGGATCATGCCGCCTTTTTTTGCGCGTCCTGATCCACCTGTTTGAGGTATTTTGGATCAAAGCATTCTTTCTTCTTCATCAGCGTCCAGGCGATAATCAGGAGCTTCGCGGCCAGCTTGACCCGCATCTTTGTGACAATGCCTTTCTCCTTCGCCCGGCCCTTGAGCTTGTTCGTAAAGTAGGCGATGAAGTCCTTGTTCTTGAGCGAGGCGATAAATGCCGCCTGATAGAGCCCGTAGCGGAGATCGGCCTTGCCTTGCTTGGAGATGACCGGTATCGCGCTGTTGGACTTCTTGCCGCTTCGGTCCGCGCACAGGTCGAGTCCCGCCATTTTCAATACCTGCTTTGCGTTCGTAAACCGGTGCGGATTGCCGATGGCCCCTAGCACCTTTGAGGAGACATCCGGTCCGAACCCCGGAATGCTCAGCAAGTAGGTGTACTCCGGAAATTCCATGCAGGCATCTTCGAGCTTTTCTTCCACCGACTTGATGGTCTGCCTGATCTGCTTCAGGCTGTCCACCATGACTTGAGCTTCGAAAGATGCCGCTTCTCCCATCGTGCAGCCGATGGAATCAACCGCGGCCCTCCAGATCGTTTCCACCCGACGGCCCTTTGCCAGCGTCATCTTGCCCGGCGCGACGGTGCGGCAGAAGGTATCGTATTCCATGCCGGCAATCTCCGAGGGGTCGAGGCATTCCCTCACTACCGCCAAGACTTCCGAGGGGCCGTAGTGTTGGTCCAGTTCCGGGAAATACTGCGCTATGATGTGATTGCGAATGCATACGCTCATGCCGTGTTCCCTTCGCTTCAAGCGCCGTTTGAGTGCGATAATGATACGCACGTTCCGCAGCGTCATCAGGGGATACTCGTAGAACAGGCACTTCCCCTGGGCTATGAGATCGGCGACATTTGCCGCGTCCTTGACGTCATGCTTGTCCCAGCGGCCGTCCAAAAGCTGCCGGTTGTTCTTGACCGCGACGCCTCCCACGAGAACGACCAGGTGCCCACACTTGATCAGATGTTCAGCCAGGGGCTTGTGATAGTTACCCGTCGGCTCGATGCCGAAGACCACCGTGGTCAGGCTGAATTGAACTTTGATTCGCTCGACGTATGCGAGCAGCTTTTGAAAGCCTTCAAGCGTGTTGTCAAAGACCAGATTCTTAACCAGCGTTTTTCCGCGTGCCGTACCAAAAAAAGCATTGTGCTTCTCCTTGGCCGCGTCAATGCCGACGATCAAATGCTTCTCAGAGCCGCGAATCTCTTTCTTCAGTTGAAGAAACTGCTCAAGTCTGATATCATTTACATAGTTCATAGGAACCTCCTGTTCTTGAATTTAGTTCCGTCATAAACTAATTCTTAGCAGGAGGTTTCTATTTTGGGTAGTCTTGATAAAGATTTTCTCTATAGCTTTATTGGGGAAATCTAACCTCATGCTCTACCCATATATAACGTTGATACCTAGCGAACAATACTCTTAGAACCTATAGGGTCAAGAACCTATAGGGTCACGTCTTGTAACTTGACAATTGCGTTGCGCTGTGATATCGTCGCGGCATTATGGCCCGTCCCCTTCGCATAGAGTATCCCGGTGCTGTTTACCACGTCACCTCCCGCGGGAACGAAAAGAAGCCCGTCTTCAAGGACGAGCAGGACCGCTTGAACTTCCTCAATACCCTCCAGCATGCCGGCAAACGCTACAACTGGATCTGCCACGCTTATTGTCTCATGACCAACCATTACCACCTCCTCATCGAGACCCCGGACGGCAATCTATCCATCGGCATGAGACAGCTGAACGGCGTCTACACGCAGCTCTTTAACAATTGGCATGGCAGGACCGGTTACCTGTTCCAGGGACGATACAAAGCCATCCTCATCCAGAAGGACAGCCATCTCCTTGAGGTTTGCCGGTATGTGGTCCTGAATCCTGTGCGGGCCAAGATGGTTGAGATGCCGGAGGAGTATCGCTGGTCCAGCTACCTGGCTACGGCGGGCAGAGCAAAGCCCCATCCGTGCCTCACCACAGACTGGGTATTGGGCCAATTCAGCGGGAAGCGGGGCAAGGCGGAGCAAGAATACCGGCAGTTCGTCAAATGGGGGATCGGCAAACAATCCGTCTGGACCGACGTGCGGGGCCAGACGATACTCGGAGAAGAAGATTTTGCAGACCGCTTTATAGATCATCTCAGGAAGCATAAAGAGGTGTCCGAGATCACCCGGAGTCAAAAATACCTGAAGAGGCCGGCCCTGGAAAAGCTGTTTTCGGAAGACATTTTACGGAATAAGCGCAAGCGGGACCGGCGCATAGCCGATGCGGTAGAACGCCATGGGTATCTTCAGAGAGAGCTCGCGGATCATCTGAGATTGAACTATGCAACCGTCAGCAGGTTGGTGAGTGCTCAAGAACAAATATCAAATAACAAGACGTGACCCTATAGGCTCTATAGACTCTTGAGAAGAATATTCCAATCATCGGGAAAAAATGAATTGAAAGGCATCTAACAATGAGCGTGCTGATCGGGAAAGAAATCGGGAAGGCTCTAAAAAATAAAAAGATCAAAATCGAACCACTCGACAAATCGCAGATCGGGCCCGGTTCAATCGATCTTACCCTGGGCAATGATTTCAGGGTCTTTAAAAAACGTTCAAAGATCTACCATGTCAAAAACGATTCTCTGTTCCAGGACATAACGAAAAATGTCCACGTTAAGAACGGCGATTCCATCGTCATAAAACCGGGCGAGATGATATTGGGCATCACGAAGGAAAAAATTACCCTTGCCGATAATATATCCGGCCGGCTCGAAGGGAGAAGCAGGTTCGCGCGTTTTGGGCTGGCTGTTCATGTTACAGCCGGATTCATGCATCCGGGCATCTCCAACCATCAGGTCCTGGAAATCGTGAATTTAGGACACGCGCCCTTAGCCCTGTATCCCGGCACCAGGATCTGCCAATTCATATTCGAAGAGTGCGACGGTCATGCGAAATATCAGGGAAGATTTGTTGAGCAAGTCAAGCCATGATCGAAATTTGATTCATTCATTATCAATCCGCAATCCTGAAATTTTAACCTTGCCTGTTCGGCGCTCATCGTATTCCCGCCTCGTCAGAAGATCAGCCCTATATCCGCAGAGCCTGCTCCTGAGCAGAGAGGGAAGGATGAAAGGCGGGCGGGATAGGCCCGGTGCTCGTCACGCATCAATGTCCCTAAAGCTTTCCCCTGATCGTGCTATACCTGCCTGACAAGACGTCTCAACAAACGTTGTCAACCACTATTTATAGTTATTGACAATATTATTTGAAAATGGTAATACTATTGTATGTTGTATGAAAGAAATTGTTTCGTTGGGCGAAGCAAAATCAGGAGGGTAATCTATGAAAACTGCTGGAAAGTTTGTGCGGTTCCCCTATGTACTGTTGACGGCTGCTATTGTTCTCATCGGCGCGTTTCAGCCGGTCACCCTTTATGCGGATGAAGCTGAGTTAGGAAAGGTTCAAGCCGCCATACAGACCAAGGGCGCCCAATGGGTGGCCGGTGAAAACGAAATTTCACAATTGCCTGCCGAAGAGCGAAGACGAAGACTGGGAGCGAAGATCAGTCCAAAAGATCTGACCGCAACACCGGATCCCCGCTTCAAGGCCGCTGCTGCTCCCGGGACCGGCACTGCTCTTCCCGCTTCTTTCGACTGGCGTAACAACGGCGGGAAATTTGTGACACCTGTTCGAAACCAGGGCAGTTGCGGCAGTTGCTTTACCTTTGCCACGGTGGCCGCCATGGAAGCAAAGGCCCTGATCTACTTTAATAAACCGGGCACGGATATCAATTTTTCGGAACAGATCGTGCTTTCCTGCAGCGGCGCCGGGGATTGCGCCAGCGGAGGCTCTGCAAGTACTGCTGCCAATTTCTTAACGTCCACCGGCACGGGACGTGAGGGTTGCTATCCTTATACGAAGACCGATGGATACTGCTACTATCCGTATACGTGCAGTGAATACCCGGCCGATGATTACAAGATCAGCGGCTGGAGCTATGCCACCGTCACCTCACCGGATGTGAACACCATTAAAAATGCTATTTACACCTCGGGCCCTGTGGTAACCTGGTTTAAAGTATATGAAGATTTTTATTGGTATACCTCCGGAGTTTATTCCTATACTGGGCCAAGGTATAATATTTATGGACAAAATGTTAACTATTATGACGGCAACCATTTCGTCCTGATCGTGGGCTGGGACGATGCGCATAGCTGTTTTATCGTCAAGAACAGCTGGGGGTCGGGCTGGGGAGAGGTAGGTTATTTCCGCATCAGCTACAGCCAGGTAAGCGCATATACCAGCTATGATAACAATGCGGCGGAATTCGGCAACTGGACCATGGCCTTTGGAACGCTTCCTGTCCCAGCGGCCCCCGCGGTGAACAGTCTCGCTTTGAACGGCAACTCCTCTTACACCGTCAATACCGCCGTGACCGCAGCGGTCAGCGATGCCGGCGTCCCTCTTCAGATACGCACTTCCCTTGGTTCCGCCTGGTCGGCCTGGCAGACCCTGCCGCAAAACGATTCCATGAACGTAGCCCTGGGGACCGTCAACGGCCAGCGAGACGTTTTTGTGCAGGTCAAGGATTACGCGGGCAGGGTCTCGCCCGCGGCCCATTCCGGCATCGTCCTCGATAACATCAAGCCCACGGGCAACGTGAAAATCAACGGCGGGACAGCGACGGTCAAGACCGGAGCGGGAGGCACCGCCGTTCACCTCGATCTCGCCATGTTCGACAACAACATGAGCAACGCCCAGATGCGGATAAAAACCGGCGCAACCTTCGCAGGCGATCCGGACCCGGCCGCTGCATGGAAGCCTTTTGCCACGGGTGACGACAGCGTGATCCTTTCCGGCGGGGGTACGAAAACAGTTTACGTGCAATTCAAGGACGATTATGGAAATAAGTCCGCGGTTTATACTGCCGGCATCACGGTTTCGGCTACCGGGGCGATCTGGCAGGGGCCGCTCGCGGACACGATCGGCAATATGTATATCAACGGAGGGGCAAGCCTGATCACCAGTCCCACGATAACGCTTACCTATGAGGTGAGCTCCAGTACCAATATTCAGGCGCGGTATCTTACCGCCTCGACCTGGACTGCCTGGGGACCGCTTAGCAGCGCGAGCGTTTCGAAAAAACTGACGTTCGCAGCGGGCAGCGGAGCGCGCGGCGTCTATGTTCAATTAATGGACACGACCACCAAAGCGGTAACCGAT
This sequence comes from Nitrospirota bacterium, assembly GCA_963790205.1. Taxonomy (GTDB): domain Bacteria; phylum Nitrospirota; class UBA9217; order UBA9217; family UBA9217; genus CAWBNQ01. Next base: position 350,376 of record CAWBNQ010000005.1, on the reverse strand, counting down.
CCCGTATCCGTCTGGGTGATCCAGGACACTTCGGCCCCCCTCGGGTCCGTTCAAATCAATAACGGAGATGCTTCCGTAAAGAACGCAGGCGCTGCTACTCCCGTCACCCTTACTCTCGTTGCCGCTGATCCGAACGACCCGGTCGAGTCGATGGCGTATAACCAGACAGGCCTCGTTCCCGCGCCCGGCGATTATGTCCCATACGCGAGCGAAGTGAACGCTTACCCGCTGAATACCACTACCACAGGGACCAAGTATGTGTATGTATGGTACAAAAACCAGGCAGGCAAGATTTCACCCCGCTATACTGACAGCATATTGGTGACGCCGTGATGCTGATCCGAACGTGACGTGTCGTTTCCCCGGTGTCATTGATTTTACCTGGTCGAATTCCTCAGATTTGTGTCAAGATCTGAGGAATTTTTTTTGACCACGTGGCCGTTCTTCTGCGGCATGGGCGTGGTCGAAGCCTGCTGTATCACAGCCGCGAGCAGTGTGGGTTTGAGCCTGGCTCTAGAGACTGCAAACGAATAACAGTGTTTGCCGTCATGCCGTACAAGGTGGTTAAAATTTACCCGCCTCCGCCTCCAGCGATGCAAGGGGGATGAGATATCTGCCGTTTTCCAGCTTGCCTTCGAGCTTGATCGGATAACATCCGCCGAGCCCTTTCTCAAGTTGATAGACTGAAAATTTCAGTCCGCAGGCCCTGCAGACCACGGAGCCGTCCTCGCAGCGATATCCGCGTTTATGAGGATAACAGCTTGCGCAGGCGTCGAGATAGGACTGAACTCCGGTGTCCATTCGCAGCACAAAAAAATTGATATTCTTGTCGTTGTATTGGTAAGTGAAAAAACGCGGGGTTTCAGGCTGAAGAGACGATACCTCTATGACGACGGCGGAACCAACGACGGTCGGCGAAGCGTATTTTTGTTGACTGGTGCACGCCGCGCCAAGCAGGGAAAAGAAAAGGAACAATGCGACAGTTGCGCAGAGTTTATGGTCATGAACGCCGGTGATCATCATACAAAAAGGGAGTGTTAGGGCAACTTTCCACCTGTGAATGAACTCTTACATTTCAGGCTGAAGCAGGCCGCTTGACCTTTGGTGCATAATAACGTGAAGCGGGTAAAAAGTAAAGTCCGTTCACGGGAGGCCTGCTTTGCGGTCTACGCACCACCACGATCGGCCCGAAGGAGACGCGGGTGCCCTCGTCATTTTCCCTTACGGGTGAGGCGGGAAAAGAGCTATCGAGACCCCCGGGCCGCCTCCTCACGCGCGGCAGCGAGCGCTTCTTCCCAGGTAACGAGCTTCCCGCCGTTCGCCTTAATGAACGCTTCGGCGTGGTCCCTTGACCGGAAGGCCCACTTCGGCTGTTGCGTCATTACGCCGCGTTTTCCGCCCCCCATGACCCAATTCGCTTGTTCCGCGTTGATCAGCGTCCGCGAGTCCCGGTCGGCGACGAGAAGTGCCTTTACCTTGCGCCCTGGGTTTGCATCGAGCTCGACGACGGCGCAGTGAAGGCTGCAAACTCCCACAGCGGATCCGTCTTCGTACTGGATCAGCATTCTGCTGAATCCGTAGGCTTTTCGGTCCATACCGCAGTTGACGCACGAGCGGTGCTCGTTGATATCATCCTGGGCAAATACGATGGTTCGGGCTGAGCAGAGCAGGACAGCAGCGAGTATGACGACGATATACCTTTCTTTCATCACGATATGCTCCTTCGGTTATTTAACTTGCCTGGTCATGGCAATCCGGAGAGTACGGCCTGGAGCCGCGCTCCGTTTTTGTAACTTTCGTTCATCCGGACCACGCCGGTTTTGTCGATGACGACCGTCGTCTCCATCGTTGCCTGGTACAGGTTCAGGACGGTCTGCTGCGTGTCTGCCAGGACCGTGAAACCCGATCCAACGAAGCCGTTGTCGAGTTCCGCGCTCGCGGCGCCGGCGACGCTGCCGGAGACATAGTCAACTGCGAAAAAACGCACGTTTGGGAAGGGGGGAATGATGGAACTTTGCATATTGCTCATGTCGGAGTCGCAAAGAGGGCACCACATGGTGAAGAAGAGGACCACGCCCTTCGTGTTCGTGGTCGTGAGTTCAGACGACAGCGTAACGCTGTTCCCGAGCGTATCGGACAGCGTAAAGTCGGGCGCATTCTGGCCTACGGCAGGGCCGATGGTCCCCGGCAGCGCCGGGGGGCGCTTGTCGCTGCCTGAGGGATTGAGATCATCCATCATCCCGCCGCATCCGGCGAGCAGAACCAGAAGAAACACCAGCCAGCGCATATTACCGAAACCCATAATTGACTCCTATCGTGTAGATGTCCGTGGTCGGGAAGTTCTCCCCCCAGCCGTCCTGCTTGATCGCGTGACACCATGACGCCCTGACGCCCCAATCGCGATCGGTGCTTGAATAAGCGATGGTCCCGGTGACAGCGTCCTTGCGCATGCCGCTCGACGGGCTCCGTGTGCCGTTGAAGCTCGTGTTCGCCTCCCGCAACTGGGACAGCGACGCGGTACCGGTCAGGGTGTCGCCGCCGGACCCGAGGTAATAGATATAGTTCACGGAAACAGCGGCGGATGAGCGGTCCCCCAGCTTTTTGTGGTACGGTTCGACATAGTTCCCGTACTCACGGTCGACAGCGCGCTCGAAATACGTGCCATAGCTCAGGGCAGCGGATGCGCTCCAGGGATGGAGGGTCTTCGAGATAAGGACATTCCCGTCGAGCCGGTAAAATCCCCGGCCGGTCACATCGAAGCTGCTCTTCACGTTATCATAAGGCGATATGCCGGTAGGAACGAGCAGGGAAGGGCCGATCGTGATCGAAGGCGCCAGGTCCTTCACCTCCCGGATCTTCCAGGCCGAGATGTCATCCAGAGCTTCATACCAGAGGTTCAGCGTGGTATCGCCGATGCCGTCGGTCCGGGACGTAAGGCCTGAATATTTATTATTGTTCCAGATGTAGGGGACCGCGATGCTGGTCTGCCAGCGTGGCGCAAGGCGCCAGGCATATCCGACGTTCATCCGGTATTGCCGCAGGTCGGACCCTGGCGGGTCCGGAGTATATTTGCCGTGCTGGTCCCAGAAACCGTCGTATTTTTCCATATCAAAGGAGACGTCGAGCATGCTCTCATAGAACTTCGGCAGGACCAGGGCAGCTCCGCCCCCGCCTCCGCAGCAGGAACCAGCCCAGACGCTCGAAGAGAAGAGGCATGCGGCCCCCGCGAAGAGGGCCGCGCAGATAAGTTTAATGATATGTTTATTCATAAGTGTCCGTCTCACGATTACTGCGGCGTTACGATGAACGTTGCGTAAGCATTCGATCCCGAGGCCGCAGCGCCGTTCGTGGTCTTGTCCTGGCTGTTAACGTTAAGCTTGACATAGATCGTCGTGGTTTGCGCCGATACCAGGCCGGAGAGAGGGGAGACAGACCAGTGGCCGTTCCCATTGTCAACAGCGGTCAACGGCGAGCTGAACGCGCTGTCCATGGACGCCTGCACGGTCATCGACGTGACCGTTCCCGTGGGACTGCTCAAGACCGATCCGTCCGATACGGGTACGAAGTTCATATTCATGCTTTCAGCGTGGGAGATAAACAGGTCGAGCTTAGATGCTGCGGCGGTTACGGCGCCGTCCCTGAAGAGATAGTATTTGTTGTACTGAGTGCCGCTCATGCTGCTCACGATGTCATCCGGGCCATAGAGCGTCGTGCGCACCGTGTCGCTTCCCATGGCCATGCCGACAGCAGGATAGAAGGTCGCCGTTTCGCCCATCATGCCGCCGATGATAACTTTCAGTTCCCAATATCCCATGCCTGCTCCGGAAGCCATGAGGTAATAGGCCGTGCAATCGTATATGCCGGTGGCACCTTCTTCGGCGACAGAATCCACGGGCGTTGAATGGCCCATTGAGGCCATATGCATCATGGGCATCAGAGACACCGCCAGGCCCGTTGCCGCAGAGCCGTCGCTCCGGTTCGTGATCTTGAGTTTGAAAGTAGTTTTGCTCGCAGTTGCCGCCATCATTCCAGGCATATACTCGACACGGTAGTTATCGGTCAACGCGACCTTGCCGAACGGCAGCGGGGCGATATCAGCCGGGGTCAGTCCGGTGAGATTGACGGTCGTGTTCGTCAGCCAGCTTACCAGGGCATTTTCGAACTTGTTCTCGATGTCCTCGGGGATGGGCGTACCGTTCAGTGATCCGGCTGATCCATTCAGTTTACCATCATCAGAAAGGTCCTGTGTAATAGCTGCGATGAGCTCGAACTGTTTGTCCGGGCCGAGTATGAGATCGTGGACCAGTTTGCTGAATGCGGCAGCGCGCAAGGCGGCGAGACGGTTCGGGGCATTCGTAGTCCCGGTCGGGGCTGTGTTCATCGGCTCCACAGAGGTATCCGGCGTGTAGCCGAAAGCCGTGTTGAATGTCGCCTTCGCATTCGTGGAAGAGGTGCCCGTTCCAGTTGTCACGAGTCCATTGATAATAGTCGATGAGGGATCAAGATGGACCTTTAAGCCCGCGGTCAGCGTGCCGCCTTCCACGTATGCAGACATGGTCCCTGCGGGCGTTTGATCGCCAGTGGCCTCATCGGTAAAGGTCCCGGAGCTTGATGAGAATATAAGATCGGAGGCGAGTGCCGCGGTCGGAATGCTCACGCTATAGGTTCCATCGCTGTGCGTCATAACGGGGCCGGCAATGGTGGCCGTGCCGCTTGAGTTCAATACGACAATCGTTGCGCCGGCGACAGGGGCTGCAAACACGGAACCGGTGATCGTTGTGGATGCGGCGTACGCCGCCGGAGAGGCACTGCCGGAGCCGCCGCACGACGTTATCAGCAGCGTCATGGAGGCCAGGACCAGGCCAAGAACATATGGTTTTATCGATTTCATTTTTTGTATTCCTCTCTGTTCGATTGATATCATTTATTCAGCAAGTCGGTTATTTCCTGCTCATAGATATTTAGAAACTCTTTCCCATAGCCAATATGTTTGTGCCGGATTACGCCGTCCTTCCCGACGAGAAACGAGGCGGGCAGCCCGGGAAAACGGTACGTATCCGCAACCTCGCCCTTTGTATCGACGAGGACCGGAAAAGAGACCGGCTTTTTCTGCAGATACTTGTTCACCATGGACGCGGACCGTTCTATGCAGATGCTGAGGACCGTGAACCCGCGCGATGAATACTTTTTATGCAGGGCATCGATGTCCGGAAGCTCCTCTCTGCAGGACTGACACCAGGGCGCCCAGAAATCGAGGAAGACCACCTTTCCTTTAAAGCTTTCAAGGGTGACAACGTTCCCCTTCATATCTTTTAAACTGAATGCAGGCGCCGGTTGTCCGACCTGGACTGCGTCAGCGTCAAAGGGGAACAACAAAAGAAACAGGAACAGTGTGCCGATGATCTTCATAATTTTTAAGAGACGGGCGGAAGTGAATCCGCCCGTCTTGGACCCGGGGTCTACTTTTTGGCCGACGGCGGCGTCGGGACGTTGGTCCCGTGACACGCGGTGCAATCATTCTGCGACGTAATGCCGTTGTTCAGCACATTCGCCAAACGCTTATTGACCGGCGTATATTTGCCGCCCGCGGCGTGCCACGCATTGAGCATCTCTGCGGTCTTGTACGCGATGGTTGCGGCAACCCGTGCGCACCGCTCGGCCCTTTCAGGCGTGAGAAACGTGACATTGTCCGCCTTCATCTATAATCATAAACTTCCGATTTAGGATAGTTTTTAACTGACAACATTGAAATATATTGACACCCGGAGACAGAAAAGACGACTCCGCTTCAGAAATATCATGTAAGAACGGATAGCGATGACGGATATTGCCGAAGCGGAGTCGAGCTTAATAAGCACACGCACGCGCATGCCTTTTCCGGGGAGGAAGTCTCACAACTTCGGTTTTGAACTACGGATTAGTGTTTCGGAGGATGTTCGTCTTGAAAAGAGATTAAGAGAGGTTTAAAAGGGGGATTCGCGATTGCAGCTACTTTGTTCTGCGCTAAAGGAAGAGGATGGCATGGACATTCGTTCATACAGGGCATGTCGCCGTTCGATGACAGGGCAGGGGTCGCCGAGTGGCAGACGTCGAGAGTTCCGATCATTGAATGTCCGCCATCGGCAATCGTCAGCGACAATGAAGGAGGGACGACGATGCTGAGCACGATCGCCAGCAACACAATGATGGCTTTCCATCTCATGCATCGTACTATAAAGCTTAAAAAAAAAGCTGTCAACATAAAATTCTAGTTTTAATGTTTTTAACCGCCCCTTTCATGCCGGCAGCCCTGTTTTAACGGCCTCATTGTTGCCCTTTTTATCATTATCCCGATGAAAAAATTCAAGTTCCTTGTTGACACCCTCCGGTAAATGCTGTAATTTTAAACATGACGGGTATCGTGCTTGCGGGCGGCGAAAATCGGCGTATGGGCGTTGACAAGGCGTTTCTCCCGGTCGCCGGCAGACCCATGATCGAGCATGTCCTGAGGGCGCTCCGAACGAGCGTAGAGCGCATTATCATCGTGACCAACTCTCCGGGGGCCTATGCGTCATATGACGCCCTGGTTATCACCGACGCCTGCGATAAACGGGGTCCGCTCACGGGGATCTATTCCGGCCTGCTCCGCTCCGCGGATGAATATAATCTGGTTGTCGCCTGCGACATGCCGTTTTTGAATCCACGGCTGCTTTCGTACATGATTGCTTTGGCCGGGGAATACGACGCGGTCCTTCCGAAGATCGGAGACTTTGCCGAGCCTCTTCATGCCGTTTATCGGCGAGGTCTGCTGCCGGTCATCGAGGACCATATCAAAAGGGAACAGCAGAGGATCCGGAATATTTTTACAGGGCTCCGCGTGCGCTACATCACGGAAGAAGAAATAGACCGGCTTGATCCCCTAAGGCGGTCGTTTATCAATCTCAATACGCCGGAAGAATACAAGGAGGCAACATGTTTGGACTAGGAATGCCTGAGTTGATCGTCATCCTGATAATCGTTTTGGTGATTTTCGGCGCGAACAGGCTGCCGCAGCTGGGCGAAGGCCTGGGAAAGGCCATCAAAGGATTCAAGAAGGGCATTTCCGATTCTCACGAAGAACCAGCGAAAAAAGAGAACAAGGAGAACAAGGGCTGATCGAGGTGCCGAGCGCATGAAGTGGGTCCTCGCAGAGTCTGACGAGGCAGTGATATCCGCGCTTGCGGAGAGCGCGGACCTGCACCCGCTGGTCGCCCGGCTGATGGTCATTCGGGGCATTACCGAACCCGTTGCCGCGCGCGCGTTTCTCGACTGCGAGCTGTCTTCGCTTTCCGGGCCGGCCGTCTTCAGCGGGATGGACCAGGCCGTCAGCCGCGTCCAAAAGGCGGTTTCGGGCCGTGAAAAGATCACGGTCTACGGGGACTACGACGTCGATGGCGTGACCGGGGCCTCGCTTTTGTATCTCGCGCTCAAAAGCCTGGGCGCGGACGCGGAGTGTTATCTCCCGGACCGGATGTCGGAAGGCTACGGTTTGAATCCCGGGGCCATGGAGAGGATCAAGGCGTCCGGAGCAGGGCTCGTCATTACCGTCGACTGCGGCATCAGCGCCGCGCGCGAGGTACAGGTCGCCCGTTCGCTCGGGCTGGACCTGATCATAACCGACCACCATGAGATGGACGGTTTGACCAGTTCAAACGGTTCAAGCCGTTTCATCCTTCCCGACGCGTACGCGGTCCTTCACCCTGCGCTCCTGGCGCCGGACGCTCCGGCGGCACTACGCGACCAGGTGAGCGGTCTTACCGGCGTCGGCATTGCCTACAAGCTGGCGCAGGCCCTTTTGGGCGTAAGCGCTGATGATGTCCGTTTGACGCAGTATCTCGATCTCGTGACCCTCGGCACGGTTGCGGATGTGGGCAAGATCAGCGGCGAGAACCGCGTGATCGTAAAGCATGGACTCGACCGGCTTGTCCACGGATGAGACATCGCAGCGCCCGGGCATCGCGGCGCTGAAGCAGATCTCCGGCCTGACGGGGAAAAAAATAGGCGTGGGCAACGTGGGATTCACGCTTGCGCCCAGGATCAACGCGAGCGGCAGGCTGGAACGGGCCGATATCGCCTTCCGGCTGCTCGTCACCGAATCGCGGGAAGAGGCGCGGGACCTTGCTTCCACGCTCGATGAGGTGAACAGGGAGCGCCAGTCCGTTGAAGAGAATATCGCTGAACAGGCAAAACAGACCTGCCGGCGCGAAGACCTGTCAGTTACCGGAGCGTTCGTCCTGTCCTCACCGGAATGGCACCCCGGCGTTATCGGGATCGTTGCTTCGAGGATCGTTGAGGAATTTTACCGTCCGACGGCCCTCATCTGCGTGAAGGACGGCATTGGGAAGGGGTCTGCAAGGAGCATTCCCGGTTTTGATCTTTACCATGGACTGGTCCGGTGTTCCGACCTGCTTTTGGGGTTCGGCGGGCATAAATACGCCGCGGGGTTTACGATCGCAGAAGAGATGATCCTTCAGTTCCGCGAGCGGCTGAGCGAGCTCGTGATGGAGACAGTGGGCGCTCAAGGCTTTGTGCGCACGCTGGTCCGTTGACGGCGCCGTGGAACTTGGCGAGCTGACAAGCGAGCTGATGCAGGAGCTGGAGAAGCTGGCGCCCTTCGGCCAGGGCAATCCGGAGCCGAGGCTCGGCGCGCGGGGCCTGGAAGTGGTTTCCTCGCGGATCGTGGGCAAGAACCACCTGAAGCTCCGGCTCAGAGACCGGGGCGGGACGGCCCTCGAGGCCATCGCGTTCAAGCGGGGAAACCTGCTCGGCAGGCAGGTGCGGGACGGCGCTGCGGGTGGCGGCGGTATTCACGCCCCGCATCAATGCCTGGAACGGAAAAACAGCGGTGGAACTGGAGATAAGGGACATCAAGATCGAAAAATAAAATTCCAAATAACAAATGTCAAATCCCGAATAATTTCCAAATCTCATCGACCGAATCTTCAAACGTTTGATATTTGAGTTTTGGAACTTGGGATTTGCTTGTAATTTGGCGCTTGTAATTTGGAGCTTGATTAAATTATGCCGGCAGTCCGTCTTGAAGACATAGTCGAGCGGATACAGCAGTATCACCCGGAGGCCGATGTCGATCTCCTGAGGCGGGCCTACATTTTTTCAGCCAAGGCGCACCAGGGACAGACCCGGCTCTCGGGCGAGGCGTATCTGAACCATCCGATCGAAGTGGCCGCCATTCTGGCCGACCTCAAGCTCGATGCGGCCACGGTGGCCACGGGCCTGCTGCATGACACCATCGAAGATACGAGCGTTACCCCGGAAGAAATAAAATCCCTGTTCGGCGACGAGGTCGCCATGCTCGTCGACGGCATGACCAAGCTCAGCCGCATGGAACTCCAGAGCCGGGAGCAGCGCGAGGCCGATAATTTCCGCAAGATGATCGTGGCCATGGCCAAGGACATCAGGGTCATTCTCATCAAGCTCGCCGACCGGCTCCATAACATGCGCACCCTCAAGTCCCTTCCGCCGGAAAAACAGAAGCGGATCGCCCAGGAAACGCTCGATATCTACGCGCCCCTCGCCAACCGTCTCGGCATTTCGAAGATCAAGATCGAGCTTGAAGACCTCTCCTTCATGTACCTCAACCCCGAGGAATACCGGGACCTCGTTCAGAAGGTCAACCAGCGCCGCGTCGAACGCGAGTCCTACATCAACGAACTCATGGAGATCATGCGGGGCCAGCTCGCGGAGCACGGGTACAAGGGCGAGGTAAAAGGCCGGCCCAAGCACTTCTACAGCATCCACCAGAAAATGCTGAAGCAGGGGATATCCTTCGACGACATCTACGACCTGATCGCGATCAGGATCATCACCGACACCAAGGTCAATTGCTACGCCATCCTCGGGCTCATTCACTCCCTCTGGACGCCCGTGCCCGGGCGGTTCAAGGATTTCATCGGCGTGCCGAAGTCCAACCTCTATCAGTCGCTCCACACCACGGTCATCGGCCCCAAGGGAGAGCGTGTGGAGTTTCAGATCCGCACCGAAGAGATGAACCGTCTCGCCGAGGAGGGCATCGCGGCCCACTGGCGGTACAAAGAGAAGTCGGCTGTCAGCCAGCGCGAGGAACAGCAGTTCGCGTGGCTCCGGCAGCTCCTCGAGTGGCAGCGGGACCTTCCGGACGCCAAGGAGTTCATGGACACGGTCAAGGGCGATCTCTTCCCGGACGTGGTGTACGTCTTTACGCCGCGCGGCGACGTGAAGGAACTGCCGCAGGGGTCAACGCCGGTGGACTTCGCTTTCAGCGTGCACACCGACATAGGCCACCACTGCGTCGGGGCCAAGGTAAACGGAAAGATCGTGCCGCTCAAGCACGTTCTCCATAACGGCGACAAGATCGAGGTCATAACCCAGGCCGGCCACACCCCGAGCCGCGACTGGCTCAAGTTCGTCAAAACTTCAAAGGCCAGGACCAGGATCAAGGCATGGCTCAAGGCGGAAGAGCGCAGAAGAAGCATTCTCCTGGGCAGGGAACTCCTCGAAAAAGACCTCCGCAAGCACGAGCTCAACCCCTCCAGGATATTCAAGTCGGACGAGATTCTCAAGGTGGCCAATGACATGTCGCATAATACCCTCGACGACCTGCTCGCGGCCATCGGTTACGGCAAGGTGTCGGCGCACATGGTGGCGAACAAGCTGGCGCCCGACAGGCCGCATATCGAGCCCGTCCCAAAAAAACCACCCCAAAAGCCCGCAAAGCCGTCCAACAGCGCCATGAAGATCAGCGGCATGGACAATATGCTCATTCACCTGTCCAAGTGCTGCAACCCCGTGCCTGGAGACAAGGTGCTGGGATTCATTACCCGGGGCAGGGGAGTTTCCGTCCATACCGTGGATTGTCCCAATGCCGGCGAACTCACCTTTGACAAGGAGCGGCTTATTGAAGTGTCCTGGGGCGATTTTCAGCTTGGGGCCCATGCCGTTAAAATATCGGTCAGAACGCAGGACAAGCCCGGCCTCCTTGCCAGCGTGTCTTCGTCGATCAGCGCAACAGAGGCAAACATTACCCACGCCGAGGCCATCACCAGCGAGGACAAGCAGGCGACCCTCAACTTCACCATCGACATCAAGGACATCGACCACCTCAACAAGGTCATCAAGAACATATCCTCGATCAACGGGGTCCTTGATGTCAGGAGAGTGAAGACCGGATAGCAAATCCCGGCCAGAATATCGGTCGCTTCACGACCGTCATCCCGGAATGCTCCTGTCGGGGACCCGGAATTAATTAGAGTCTGTATTTTACGGGCTGTTGCCCAAAGGACTTCCCGCGAACGATCAAGCGCCTTGATGCGTAAAGAGGTCTAAGCTAATGACGGGCAATATCGGTTCTGTCTCGAGGGAATATGCAAAATGAGCGATCCGAAAGCCTTTGCCACTGTTCTTTGAACAACGAGCAGCCGTACCGCAGCTGCTTTCTTCGGCTTGGAAGCATGCGCTATTAGCACTTGCATGTTCTGGATGGCACAGGTCATATATTCCTGGACCCGCATTCGCCAAAGGCCTCGCCAGCGTGCTTGATCGAAGCCGTATCGGGTGCCCCTGGCAAAGGATCGCTCCATCAGGTGTTGTCTGGTTTTGATGTCGTACCGTGCATTGGCTGATCGACTGATTGCACGCATGCGCTCCAGAACATTCTGCCGGAGATGACGCTTGATCGTTCGGCCGGACTTGTTTTTCGTGCATTGCTCTCTAAGCTGGCACGCTGCGCAGACTTTCCTGGGCGCTGCGTAATCCCGGCTTTGTCTGGCTATATGCAGCGACTTCGGCTTGAGCTGAGTTCCTGCCGGGCACATATAGGAGTCGGTGGCAGGATCATAGGAAAATCTATCTTCCATAAAGATGTCGGTTTTCGCTATGCGATTGATCGCCACGTCTCGTAAATCCGGGATATGCGCCTTTATGCCCTTGTCATGGCAGGCAAGGAAGTTGTCGATCGTTCCGTACTTACTGTCCGCAACAACCGTTTCGGCCTCGACTTCCGTTGTTGCGTGGTGTTGCTCAAGCAGCGAAAGCATCAGATGGGCTTCGTTCACATCGCCGGGCGCTACGTCGGTTGCAGTGATGATTTCTTTTTTACCGTCAACGGCCCGATGCACTTGGTAGGAAAGTTTGGATTTCCCCCGGTTCACCAGGGCCGCGTCCGGGTCGGTGGTGGAGATATAGCGGTTGTTCTTTTTTTCGTAGGTCCTGGAAGGATCAGTGCTTTCGGTGCGTTCTTCCAAGCGGGCTTCCAGCTTTTTATAATTTTTGTGCAACTGATGTTTCAGGTTCCGGGTATCGAGAACCGAACTGTTGGAGGCATTTGCATCCACCAGACTGGAGTCGACGAAGATCTTGCGGCCGTCAATAAGACCGGCTTCCGCGCACTGCAGAACAATACGTTCGAAGAACCTTTGAAAAACATCGAGGCCCCATTTTTTGCGGGCCTTGGATAGCACGCTATGGTTGGGAATTTCAGAATCAAGGTCATACCCGAGAAACCAGAGCCAATCCATACGCTCTGGCAGGGTGTCCATCAGCTCCCGCTCCGAGCGGACATTATAAAAGATCAGGAGTAGCATCAGTTTCAGGATAATTGGTGGTGGCACTGAAACGTTGCCGTTGTTGCCGTACAAGTCCTTGACTTCGTCATAGGCGAAGTTGAAATCGATCAGCGTATTGACTTTTCTCAAAGGATGGTTCTCACGAACCCGTTTTTCTATATTGATGCCGATATAGAACAAGCTGCTTTGAGGCGGTTGCTGCAATCCCATCATGGCTATTGGCTCCTGATGTCGTGATTGACGTCGCAGCAATATAGCATTACTGAGTGGCTTTCTCAATATCATTTGGGCAACAGCCCGTTTAATCGTAACTCCGGGTTGAATTCCCCGCCGCTTGCGGCGTAATACGTTTTTATAAGGTTCTCAATACCCCGCTGCTTGCGGCGGGGTAGTTTATTATCCTTTTTCGTCATGCCGTTGATCCGGCATCCAGAGTTTACTGAAAGAACTGGATTCCTGCCCTCGCAGGAATGACGGTTTTACGTGAAGCGGAGCGCATGCCGATTCTATCACGAGACCGTTGATATGAATCTCAAGGTTTACTTCAAGTTTATTTAACATAACAATAACAGCATTATACGGCATTTAATTAAACCATAACGAGAGGCTTGTATGAGCAAAAAAATCATAAAAACTTCAGATGCTCCCCAGGTTATCGGGCCTTATTCACAGGCTGTCGAGGCTGGAGGCTTCGTTTTCGTGTCCGGTCAGATACCTCTTGACCCGAAGACGGGGGCCGTGGCCGCAGCGGACATCAAGGCCCAGGCCGCGCTCGTGCTCGAAAATGCAAAAGCCATCCTGGCGGCCGCGGGTTGTCCCTTGTCAGCGGTTGTCAGGACCACGATCTATCTCAAGAGCATGTCTGATTTTGCCGCAGTGAACGATGTGTACGGAGGTTATTTCCCGTCAGACCCGCCGGCCCGCGCCACGGTCGAGGTTTCCCGGCTTCCGAAGGACGTTGCGCTTGAAATGGATTTTATTGCGTGGAAGGGGTGAAGCGTTAACAGGTATTGAAAAAGTCTTTTAGCCGTCCTTGCGATCGCAGCGAAGCAATCTCGCTTTTGCAGTTTGGAATAAACTCCACAATCCCGTAGCTAATCAGAACAAATATTAACGGTCTCATAATAGAACGAACATCGCCCTATCGTTTTTAAGCTATCCTCCAAAGCGGTCATTCCGGGCTTGACCCGGAATCCAGTGGTTTTTTGGTTATCCCCTGGATTCCTGCTTTCGCAGGAATGACGAACTAGAGGGTACAGACTATTATGAGACCATTGATAAGTTCGAGATTGCCGCGCCGCGGAAAGCGCTCCTCGCAATAAGGTTTTTCTCTAACAAAAATTCTGTGTTATGTAAACCTTGTCATCCGGCGAAATTGCCACGCCGATGCCTTCGCTCCTCCAATAGGGGGTCAGGATGTTCTTTCTATGCCCCGGGCTGTTCATCCATCCCCGGACCGTCGTGTCCGCGATCTTCGCCATGCTGTTCCACTCATAATGCGCCATGCCATCGATGAAGACGATCCGGTCATAGAGGTTGTTCTGGAAGATGTTTTCCGCCCCCAGATAGATACGCTCGCCGACTGGAACGGCGCAGGAGTATCCCTCTTGTTTATAGCGGTATGAAAAATCGTGTCCTTCCGGGGAAAAGTGACTGAAATAGTTTCTCTTTGCCATGTCGCTGCTGTGTTTTCTGGCGATAGCCGACAATGCATCGTTCCACGCCATCGCGGACAGATTGTGCTTCTTGCGCTCTTTGTTGATAAGAACGTGGATCTCTTTTTCCAGTTGCGCTATACGGAGGGTAGGTTTGGTTTTTTGCGGGCGGGTCGCGGCCGCCCTGTCCGGCTGAGTTCCCGCGCATGAAACGAGAAGGGTCAGCGCGGCCGCCGCGGCGTATCCGAGTATCCGCAAAAACTTTTTGTTTTTTATTATCGTACGATCCGCCTTAAGAGTTTTACTTCTCCGCTAAGCTTACTATACTATTCCCGGATGGTCAAACAGGATGTTTCTTTCGGAGAAACGGGGACCGAGGGAAGAAATCAGGTTGAGGCTGAGGTTATGGGTAAGGCGGGAATGACATTGCTCTTGTTGATCGTCCGTCCCTTGACGCGCGCATCCTATTTTTCGCTTGATTTATTTCACCCGATAGATTAGATTATAGCCGCCTAACGTCAATGGGCGAGTAGCTCAGCTGGGAGAGCACCGCGTTCGCAATGCGGGGGTCGAGGGTTCGAGCCCCTTCTCGTCCACCAATTTTACAAGAGGTTACAAGGCTTTTTTCACTTCACTTACATTGGACTGTGCTAAATTTGTGCTAATCCTGTCCAAGGTATCAACCCCATCCCGTAAACTCTCCGAATAATGGTGCGCATAGCGTTGCGTCATGATAGGCGATTTGTGACGCATCAACTTCTGTACCTTATAAAGATCGACACCGGCCTGAACAAGCCTTGTTGCGAAGGTATGGCGCAGATCGTGAAACCTGCAATGCGCGATCTCTGCCAGCTTGACTGTACGAGTGAAAACCTTCAAGACGTGCCTGCCGTCAAACTCTTTTCCTTCGCTGTCATAAAATACAAGATTCGATGCAATCGACCTAACCTTGTACCTTGCCTTTAATACGTCCAAGACGCGTTCATTAAATGGCTGTGTGTCCTTACCCTTGTTTTTCTGTTCCAAGATGGTAAGCGTTTTTTTGAACAGATCAACCTTGTCCCATTTGAGAGCCAGAATTTCAGATCGTCGCCAGCCCGTGTTCACGGCAAAGATGATAATTTCCCGTAACCAAAGAGGGGAGACGGCTAAAACTTTCTCTTGCTCTTCAAAAGTGAGCCAGCGTTCCACTTGATTATTAACCCGTTCCCGTGAGACGTGTGAGACAGGGTTAAAATCCATCCATTCCCATTCTTTGATTGCAAGGTTGAAAGCGTGACTGAGAAGGCATAACTCACGGTTTACCGTACTTGGAGCCCGGCCCTTGTCCCTTCGCATAACCTTGTACTCTGAAATGGTTTTCGGCCCGACCGCAGAGAGTTGCATATCGCCGAAGTGGCGATTGATGATCTTGACAATGCCCTTGTCCCGCTCATACGTTTCAACCGTTTTATTTTTTGCGGAGTGCTCATCCAGATATTTTTCGAACAGCTCCCGAACGGTCTTGTCTGAGCCGATGGGATTTTCAAACCACTTGCCCTCTGCAATCTGAGTCATTACTTTGTGGTGAATCTTTTCAGCCAGCTTTTTGTCGGTCGTCTCTGTCGGCTTTCTTACCTGCTTACCATTGAAAGAAAATCTCATCCACCAGACCTGGCCTCGCTTAAACAGTCCCATTAAACCTCCTTCCTGAGACCTTGCATTTGGCCTGGTTTCCCGTTGGATGGATTATACTCTTTACCCTTTGCGCCTTCAATAGCTCTTTTGACGATGGAGTCTATGTCTTGAGGATGTTTTTTCACGATGTAAAGTTCCTGTTTCTGCGGTTCTTTGCGTGAAGCCTTGACCCAGTTTTCGATTTCTACCATGTCGAAACGTATCAGCCCATTTAGCTTATGAAAAGGGATTAAGCCGGTATGCACCCATGAGTAAAGTGTCGATTCTTTGACTGTAAGGAATCTAGAAAGCTCTTTTACTGTTACAAACGTCATGGTTTCTTTTTCCTTTATTCGTTCTGTTTTTTGTTGGTATTTCCTGATAAAACGTAAAATAGATAACAATGCCGATCAGCGCAACCCAGCCGGGCGGCTTTATTTCCCATCCTGCTAAAAGGGGATCTCGCTGACCCCAACTCCACTCGCGAACTTCACCGTAGATTTGTCCATGTCAATTTCGATTGCAGTCATAGTCCCGCCTGTTTGATATGGTGTGGTGCACACCACACCATATGTTTCATGCTATTATGCTGCGTGAAGTATTTATATACAGTATACTGTATACTGAATATTGAAGTCAAGCTAAATATTGATTTACTGCTTTACACGGCCATTCAAGCGGTAGGGATCCGATTTCAAGTTTAAAGTAGTTAAGAAGCACCTTGAGGAGAGCGTTTCTGTTTCGGTGACTCGGCAGGAACGCGGGCTGAGCGGTGAGACCATAAGGCGGTGAGAGCTAGCTTATCGTCGTGACGGTGAAGCAGGGCTTACCACAAACTACCGGGGAAAGGGCAGAAGCCTTCCCGCCCCGGTCAAACAGAAGATCGTCGAAGTAAAAGAAGCCAACCCGCTGTTCAGCCGCAGTCGGCCTGGCTGAGCATGAAGGCATTTATTCCAGATGCCGTCAACGGGAGAGCGTTACCCCATTTTTTCTAACTCTGGTATCATAAACTGCTGGCGTGAACACCCTCTATTAAGACTGTAACTATATATCCTTTAACGCCATCTTACTTTAAGCGCTTTTCTTCCCACCGATGCTTCCAAAATTTGTTATTACAATTGGCAATAGAAGAGCCAATAAAATTATCGTAAAGACCGCCATGAACGATGAATTAAATTTCACAGACAAAACATAGCCGACAAAAGAAGAACACCCCAGAATGATCAGCCACTTTTTACTTTTTCTCCAGTTGGCTTCGATCTGTTCTTTTTTTAAATGTTCGCGGAGGGGATAGCCGCAGTCAGGGCAGGTAATCGCGGCGCGAGCCGGATTGTTATTGCATACCGGACATTTTGCTTTGTCGGGGTTCAGCGGCTCTGAGGCAGAACTGCTCTCGACATAGTTAAGGAGATATTGTTTCAAATCATCTTTAAGTTCGCTTGCGTTCTCTTCCTCCGAAGGCAACCGTCGGCCTCTCTTTATTGCTTCTTCAGATAAGTAAATTATCTTGTTCGACCTATTTTCAGTATCGTTCATGGACGTTCTTCACTACGCGGACCTTTTCGAATGCTTGCCCGCGTCCGCAGCCACGGTTTTTTTACTCTCGACCCTTTCCTTCATGAACTTATTTATTAAGTCTTTCTTCTTTTTGGGGGATAAATTGCTGTCAATTTCCATCAAAAAACTGTTGAGCAAACTGATCAGTTCTTCGGGCTCGCCCAAAATATCCACTTTTCTCGCTTTGGAGGCCGATACCGGGATTTCTTCGAAAAAAACACGCCGCGTTTCATTCTCGTCCACATCATACGCCTTGCAGACCTTCAGAAGCGTATCATAGCTGGGTTTTATAATTGCCCCATGCTCCATCTGGTTCAGCATCGACGGAGAAAGACCCGTCTTTTCAGCCATTTTGACGAGGCTAAAGCCCATTTTATTTCTTCTTGCCGTAAGATACCCGCCGAATTCCGTTCTATTCATACAGTGTACTATATACTACTTGAAAGGCAATGTAAAGCATTAAATCAATTTCAGGCTTGACTTTAAAATATAGTATACAGTATACTATATAAAGAATACATGAGAGAATGGCCGATGGGGTGCGCCTGCGGGAACGTTTGCGGATCAGTGAGTCCACGGGTGCCTTTCGGCCCCCGGACGGAAAGAGCCAGTGGTGCACGGAAAACCGATGAACCCACCTCAAAATAGCTTCAATCACGAAATCGAGATTCGAGACCAGAGCGGGGACCCGTTTACCGCCGTCTGGAACTGGATGCTTGACCGCTCGGACCTGTCCGGAACGGAAAAGCTCGTCTGGATCGCCCTCAAATCGTACGCGGGCTGCCGGGAGATACGGCCCAGCGTCCACAGCCTGTCAAGGCGCGCCGGCGTATCCATACGAACGGCGCAGCGGTCTATCGAGGTCCTGTCAAAAAAAGGCCTGCTGCGCGTCGAGCGCAGGTCCCGGCCCGACGGCGGGGACGCCACGAACCGGTATATTTTACTTCGCCATTCTTCCGGGACCGGGATAGAGGGGGCGGGTGCCACGGTGACACCCGCCCCCCGGTGTCATGGCGACACCCCCCCTGGTGACAATATGTCACCCCCCGGGGTGTCACAGTGTCACCCCAAAGAAAATATAAAACTAATAAAAAATAATACAACAACCCACTTCACCCCCCAAAAGCCCGGGTCAGGACCCGAGGGAAGCACGCCGCGGACGCTAGCGCAGTCAGAGACGGCCGACAGCTCCGAAACCGCTGGTCCCGTCGTCGTTGTCGATGAGATCACGAAACTCATTAACGGCACACCCTTCCAGAAGCTGAACGAACAGCAATTACGGATGTTCGCCAAAAAATACGGTGCCAGGCGCCTCTTCGATTCGCTCGACATGCTCATCGCGACATTCAGGCGAAGCGGGAAGACGGTCAAAGACCCCGTGGCCGTCCTGGTCAAGGGGCTCTTCGAGGGCGTTACCCCGCCTCTTGATTATGTCCCGTATCATCTCCGGCTCGAAAACGGGCGAAAGGCAGAGGAAGCGGCAGAGCGGAAACGAATCGGCGCGGCGCAAAAGAAAAAAGCCGAAGAAGAGGCCTATGACCGCATGGCAGCAGAGTTCGATGCTCTTCCCGAACAGGAAAAGGAGACGTGGGTCGATCAGGCAAAGGCCACGATGTCCCCGGCAATCAGGGATTTTAAATACGCGATCAGGAGCAAGGCAATCGAATTATTTCGCGGAGGATAGGACCCCGTTCATAAAGCGGCACCAGATAACTTTTGCGGCCTGAATCCCCGCATCCGTCACGCCATCGCTTCGCTCTGTCATGCCGCATGCTTAAAGGATTCTTATCGGCCCGCAAAAGCCATGTGTATTATCGCGGGGTGTTCATCCCTACCCTCGGGGGCCTGTCTGCATGTGAAGGCCCCCGGAGGGAGGGGGTGCTCTGCTTTGGATTTCAAACCGCAAAGGAGGAACACCATGAAGATTTACGATCTGCTTTGGAAGAGGGAAGAGAAGTCGGAGGACAAGAAGGACAGCAAGGCGCAGTGGGAAAACGTCGGTGTCCTGATCGAGAACGACGGCAAGCGGTCAATCAAGCTGAACGTCGTCCCGGCCGGCAATTGGGATGGCTGGCTGATCGCGAAGGAAAGGAAAGAGAAAGCCGCCGCGGCCGCGTAACGAAGCCGGGCTTCGAGCATATCAACCTTCTCTTCCTTCCGGACTCCCTCCCGGAAGGAAGAGTAAGGCCAACCAGGAGGCCATGATGAATCAATCCGAATCCGGACGAGGCGCCAGGATAACCTGCCCGGCATGCGGTCAGGAAGGCCAGCGCATTACCTGCGCGTCAGGCGGCAGGTCCGAAGTCATTGTCTATCATCCAAAGAAAAAGTTTCACACGGTCTGCCGTGTCGCAGGCAATGGAAACACGGAAAAAAAAGGCGGAGAAATCGACAGGGAGGTGAGCAGAGAACATGAAGCCGACATTATTGAAGCCAGGTGACGAGGTTTGCCGTGTTGGCAGCAGGCACGTCTACGTTTTCGTCAAACGGGTCCCTTCCGGGAGATCGACTTCGGGACGGCCGAAAAACATATTTCGATGCGATGCTTTTCGCGGCCTTGATGGCCCGAAAGACGAGGGATTGTTCGAAATGAGCGATTACAACGTGTCGCGGCGGTGCACGCCCAGGCCGCGATCATAAAGGAGTCCCTTATGTTCAGTGTTTCCGGCATGGCTGCGAAAGACGCCCAGGGTTATTACGAAAAAGACAGCTACTACACCCAGGAGGGTAAAGGACTTTGGTCCGGTGATCTTGCGAAGGCGCAGGGCCGCGAGGGCGAAATAGACCCCGAGGACTGGAAAAACGCGGTATGGGGCAAGGACCAGGAAGGCACCGAGCTGGTCAAGTACGAGGCGCGCGAGTACACCCAGCCGGACGGCACCGTCAGGGTCCAGGACAAGGAGGGCGGCACCGATATCACGTACTCCCTTCCCAAGGGCTTTTCTCTGATCGTCGAGGCCTACAAAGATAGCGAGGACCCGAGGCTCCGGGAGCTTGCGGAAAAGATCATGGCGGCCCACCACAATGCTGTCGCGAAGACGAATCGTTACATCGAGAGAAACCTCGTTGCCGCGCGTATCTGGAAGAAGGGCCGAATCGAGCTTGAATTCACGGGGAAGGCCGCCTTTGGCAATTACGATCACCATATTTCCCGCGAGCAGGACCCCCAGACGCATACCCACTCTTTTCTCTTGAATATGACCCGGACCGCCGACGGGAAGTGGCGCGCGATCGACAACAGGCCCGTCTTCGAGAATCAGAAGTACTTGGGCCAGCTGCACATGTCCGAGTTTGCCACCCTGCTCAAGGAACAGGGCGTTCCCCTCCTGGACAGAAGCCACGGCAACGTGGAGCTCGCGGGAATGCCGAAAGAGGTCATAGAGCAGGCGTCGGCCAGGTCGCAACAGATAAAAGAGAGGCTGCCGGAACTCCGGCAGTTGTATCCCAACGCGTCCGAGTCGAAACTGAAAGAAATAGCCTGCCTCGCCACACGCAAGAAAAAAGAACTGGTTACGGACGTAAAAGAATGGCGATCCAGTCTCCGCGCCGGGTTCAATCAACTGGGTTACACCGATAACGACATCGCCGACAGGATCGACCGCGCGAAGGAAGCGGCGCTTATAAAGTACGCGCAGCAGCCTACTGCCCGGGATGCGGTTATCAAGGCCGCGGACGTTCTGAGCCACGGGGAAAGCGTATTCAGCAGCCGGGACCTGGTGCTTCAGACAGCGCAGCTTTTCCCGACCGCCTACAGGATCGAGGACCTTGAGCGAGCCGCCGGCGCTCTTTTAAAAGACGGTCGCAATCTCCGGGACCTTTCGGGAGACGGCAGGCACATCACCACGCCGGGCATGGAGCGTATCGAGGCAGAAAACATTGCCATGACGAGGGAGGGAGTGGGTCAGGTCCGGCCTCTGATGGAAAAGGATCTCGCCAGGGAGAAAGCCGACGCTGTCAGGATCAACGGAGAGCGCGGCCTCACAAAGAGTCAGCGGGAGGCCTATACGACCGTGATGAGCGCAAACGACCGCATTGTGATCATGCAGGGCTACGCCGGCACCGGCAAAACGACCCTTTTTAAGGAGCTGAGCCGGGAGTTTACCGGGCGGGGTTTCTCGGTCCGTGGACTGGCTTTTACGGGGAAGGCAGCAGGGGAACTCAAGAACGCGAGCGGGATCGAAAGCTCTACCATTCATTCATTTTTACAGCATGAAGTCATGAATGCGGGTACGGTTTACGTGATCGATGAAGCTTCGATGGTCGGCAGCCGGCAGCTTAACCAGCTGCTTCGTATGGCAGCGGACGCCGGCAGCCGGGTCATTCTTTCCGGGGACCGATGGCAGATTCCATCGGTTGCCGCCGGCAAGCCGTTTGACGACATCCAGGACGACCGGAAGATCGCCAGCGCCTATCTGACGGATATCGTGAGGCAGCGGGAGGGATCGCCGGAGCATGATATCTCGCAGGCCTTTGTCGAACGAAAGGCCGAAAAGATCATCGACGCCCTCGAAAAAGCCGGAGCAATTCACTACGAGCAGGACGACTTGAAACGGGCTGAAAACGCATTCGATGAGGTCATGAAGGACTGGAAAAACACCATTTCCATGGCCACGACCAACGTGCAGGTCCGCGAGGGAGGGGACCGGTTTCATGCTGCCCTCAGGGATCGCGGGGAGATCGGCCGGAAGGAGGTCATGGTCATGATAAAAGAACCGGTTTCCTTCCGGTCCGACGCGGAACGCCACTTCGTCCAGAATTACCAGGACGGGGATTACATCCAAATCAACAGGAAATGGAAAGGGGTGCCCAACCGGGGTACCATCCTGCAGATCACCGGCAGAGATGAAGTGCGGGGGTTGCTTTTTCGTGAGCCGGCCGCGCCCGGAAACCTACGCGATAAGCTCACGGGATCTTGGTTTGTCCGAAGTTGACGGAGAACGGCACATTCGCGTCACGTTTAGAAATAAGCATACTATCGATGTAAAGGATCACGGCATGGACATAACTGCGTACAGCGAACGCCAGATTCCCCTGAGCCGGGGCGAGAAGATCATGTTCCTTAAAAACTCACTGCACGGCAGCGGCAAAATCGGGGTCAGGAACGGCGACATGGCTTTTGTAAAGCAGATCAGTGAAGGCGGCAGACACATGGTAGTGGAGCGAATCATTGACCTCAAAAAAGGGGAGACAGAGGAGACCCATGTCCCGCTCGATAAATATAACTACTTTCGGTACGGGTATGTGGGCACTGTGGATAAGAGCCAGGGAGCTACGGCGCCAAGGGCGGTCGGAAGGGACTTTCAAGATTTCCAAAGGACGTACGTTGCGGGGACAAGGGAGAACCAGGAGCTTTCTCTCCACTTCAGGGACCCGGAAGCTTTACGGGAAGCATTAAATACCTATCTGACGAAGTCGTCAAGTTGGGAAATAAAGCAATCAGAAGCTGAGAAAATTCAGCGAGGGGAACGGGTCCAGGAAAGAGCCGGTCTCAGGGAGATGCCTCACCCGGGAAAATCGCAGGAACACGAGTCGCGTCAGCAGCAGAAGGTTCTGGAACATGAGATGTGATTGTATTTCTCGCACGGGCATCACTGCTTGTATGTAGTAGCTTTGAGTGGCTGCCGTTCGGGCAGCTCCTTTCGGCGTTCGGAACGTCGTCCATCACACACCACTCAACTAACGTTGAGCGGCGTGTTAAACATGAGGATGCGGAACATGCGGCATTTGATTGTTTTATCGACGTTTTTACGGTTAAACGGTGCGTTTAACCAGGTACGTGTCTTGAGGGATTTATTTCAGCAATTTCACGGTTAAACGCCGTTTAACCGTTCATCGGTTTCAAAAGTGATGTGATGTAACATCACATCACTTTCAGAATTGCGTCAGTATCGGGAGGGAAAACGAGATGCCATTTCTGGGAGTAAAGCTGACAGACAACGATCAAAAGATCCTCGAAGCAGGAGCGATGAGAAACGGAAAGACCCTTTCCGACTACATCAGGGACCTGATCAGAAACGACCACGACAAACGATCATTTGTCGAAATCCTTCAGGAGATCAAGGACAACCATTTACGGGAAATCGAGGCCCTCCGGGAGGAATTCAAAATCATATCGGCTGGCCTCAACGCTTCCGGTGACGGCAACGGACATAGTCCGGAACTCAAAGAGATTAAACGTATCGTTGCCTTGTTGGACAAGAGGTCAGCCGAGCAACATCGAATTATCATGTTACTCGGCCAGGCTTCACCATTTGTGTCGAGACAACTTGGCAGACAATGAAAATGCGGCGAAGATATCTTAGTCATCGGAAATTCAAACTTCCGGTAATTCATTGCTAAAGCATCGTAAAAAATGATGTGACATCACATCAAATCTGAAAGGAGAGGAATATGGCGGACAAAGTAGGCGTCGATATCGGCAATTCAAGCGTCAAGTACGTCTCGGACAAGGGATCTGGGGAAATCCCCAAGTGGCGGGCAGGGGGGCGGCTTGCGCAGATCGTGGCGGACCCGGGGGCTCAATTATCGGCGATCCGGTACAACGGCGAGGACCTCATCCTCGGCGAGGACGCTGTGCTGGGAACCAGCTTCGTGTGGAAGACCGACGAGGAAAAGAGCGACGAAATCAACATCCCCTTCATCCTGCTTGCCCTTGCCAGGATGGGCATTACCGAAGCCGATATCGTCCTCGGCCTCCCGGTCAGCACGGCAACCAGCAGGCAAAAGGTCGATAGGGTCAAAGAGATATATTCCGGCACGAAGCACGCCATTATCAACGAGAAGTCCATCACTTTCACGCTCAGGGCGAACGTCATGGCCGAGCCCCTGGGAACCTATCTTTCTCTCGTGCTCGACGAGAATTTCCGGTACCAGAAGACGAGCCCGTACTTCCATGATCAGATGGCAATCGTGGATATCGGGTACGGGACGATCAATTTCGTCATTCTGGAGCGCGGCAAACTCGCGGCCAGGAGGGCCTCAAGTCTGTCCGGCATGATCCAGTTGTTCGGAAAGATAAAGGCCGACCTTGAATCCGAGTACGGCAAGATGAGGCCGAACGAAGAGGTCAAAATCCACAGGAACATCATTCACCATTTCGGCAGCTCGACTTTGAAAGTCAACGGAGAGGTCGTGCGGCAGGATTTCTGGAAGCGCACCACCCAGTACAAGTCACAAATGGCCAGGGATGTCACCGACGAAATCAAGGTAGTTCTGAGCGAGATACGGCCGGACAAGGTTGTGCTGACCGGAGGGGGCGCGCTGCTCCTTCGAGATGAAATCCTGGCCCTCAATCGGCATTTCCTGGTGCACCAGAACCCGCGGTTCGCCAACGTCATCGGCTTCTACAGGGCGGCTAAGGCGATGCCCGACCAAAACGGCGCAGAGGGCTCACATGGCGGACATAGAGATCATATCAGTGCGTCTCAATCTCAAGAAGGACGATGACCGCAGGCTGTTTGACTTGCTTCAGAAACGGGTCAGCCAAGTGGACCAATCCCGAAACGAGTTTCTGAAACGCCTGTTGCTTGGCTGCCTCTCGGGATGTTCCCTGGCAAAAAAGCCGGCAGCGCTGTCATCGGAAGAACGGCAGCCCTGCCGGCCTGCTGATCGGTCTGGTTCGAATGTTCCAAAGCCGGGGAGCAACCCGGCCGTTTCCCGGAAGGATCGATCAAATCCGGCCGGTTCTCCGGTACCGTCGGGGGCCTCACGGGAAAATGGTGACAACCATGGGGAATCTGATTCCGAGACCGCGGCTCTTGTAGCATCGTTGGTGAGCTGACGAGGAGGTTATGGGATGTACAAGAACAGTGCCTATCAAGGCCACGAGACATGGTGGAATGCCTTTCGCATGGCCGTAAAGATGTACTCGGCAATTTTCATGTACTGCTTTGTGGTCAATATCGTCATCTTTGTGATTGTGAGTATGATTTTCATGCCCGAGGGATCGATGAGGCTTGCGCTCCATTACGGACGCTGCATGTCCGACCGTCTCCTTAACCCGCTTTCAAGAGTTCAGGACGGCTATCTGCGGGACGCGTTTTATGGAATGCTTTGGAAATTGTTCGCACTCTTTGTTGTTTCCGGAATTCCCAGCTACCTTGCGGTTTACCCGCTCCTGCTGGCTTATTTTAAAAAGCGCGCAAAAGAGCAGGGCCGCGATAAATATGTCAGGGGGGCGCTCTTGATCACCCCCGAAGAGCTTACCAGGAAGATGAAATCCAGGAAGATGGGACCCGATGGAGACAAACCCGATCTTCCGGTCGGGCCGGTGAACTTGCCCAAGGACGCCGAGGTCAAGCATCTTCTTTTTATCGGTGCTCCGGGAACCGGCAAAACGAACCAGGCAAGTCAAATGATCGAGACGCTTATCAAGCGCGAAGAAAAAATGATCGTCTACGACTTCAAGGGAGACTATCTCGCCAAGTTCTACGACCCTAAGCGGGACATCATCTTTAACCCCCTTGATAAGCGCTGCCTGGGCTGGAACCTCTTTAACGAGCTTACGGCGTACATGGACATCGACGCTACGGCGTACAGCCTGATCTCTCAGTCCTATATGCAGGACCCGTTCTGGAATGACGCGGCCCGTGACGTGTTCAGCGGAATTCTTCACCACCTTTATCAGAACGATGCGCTGTCGAACGGATCCATCTGGACGGCTGTCACCGCGCCGATCACAAATATCGCGGGTTGGCTTAAGAATACGAAAGGGGGTGAGCGAGGATACGTCTACATCCAGGACGCGAGCTCCAAGCAGGCCATGAGCGTGGCCGCGGTCATGATGCAGTATGTGAAGAGCTTTGAATACATGGCCAAGGTGGACGGGAAATTCAGCATCACGAACTGGCTGAATGATCCCAGCCCGGGGACTATTTTTATTACGAACTCCGCAGACGTAAAGGACACCTTGCGGCCGATTCTTTCGCTCTTCGTCGACCTCCTCGGCCGGAAGCTTCTTTCCATGAAGGACGACCGCGAGCGCAGAATATTCTTTATCCTTGATGAATTCGGGACGCTCCAGAGGTTGTCAACGATCAAGGATCTCCTGACCCTGTCACGGAGCAAGGGCGGCGCTGTTTTTATCGGAATCCAGGACAAAGGGCAGATCGACAAGATTTACTCCCCGGAATTTTCGCAATCAATATTGAACGCCTGCGGCAACAGCCTTATCTTCAGGGTGTCCGATCCGACTACGGCAAAATACCTGTCCGACCGTATCGGAAGGACCGAAGTGCTCGAAACCGACCAGACGCTTTCAATGGGGGTGGCAGATAACAGGGACGGCGTTTCCCTCATGCAGCGCACGCGCGAAAAGGACCTGGTGATGCCCAGCGAAATCATGAACCTTGAGGACCTGGAGGCATATTTAAAGATCGCAAATTACTCTATCACCAAAATCCGCTTTCAATACAAACACTATGCGGAACGCCAGGAGCCCTTTGACGTACGCAATGATCTCCTGCTTAAAAACATCGTTGACGAACAAGAATCGTTTGCACAAAAGACGGAGCAGGCCGCTCAGTCAAATGAAGCGGTCGAAAGAAAGAAACGGGAGCCGTTTGGGGATAAGAGGGCGGCCGACCATGATGCAGGTACCTCTATGGAGATCGAAGAAGATATTAATAACAGTTAGACGTCGGTCACCGATTGTCGCGGAAACCGGACAGTGGTCCCCGATTAAACAGGCACCTCTTTCACAGCACGTTATTTGCTTACCATCACTGAAAAGTACGTATGAAGTTTTAATTTTATGATACAGTCATGCATTGACGGACACTTCCTGAAAGATGCTGTTGACATTCTTTGAAACTGTTTAACACTTCACTTGAAAATTATTTGCTTACTACCCATTGAGTATTCTATCTGCCAATCAATATCGTTGACAGCCCTCGATTCAAAGCGTATATTCAAAATAAAATGAATAATACAGTGATCTCAACGCTATACGCTGGGAGATAATAATGTCGATAGAGACATTGTCCATTGAAGATGTTCTTCAAATACATGAATTTTTGGTAGAAGATTTTGCAGAGTCAGGTGATCCTATTTCTCCTCCTGGTACTCGAAGCCTTGATTTGCTCGCTTCTGCTGTTTTCAGACAAGATACAAGTATCGGTAATACTCTAAAATATCCAGACCCCATAGGCAATGCTGCAACACTTGCCTATGGCTTATGCAATGATCGTCCTTTTTATAACGGGAATAAAAGAACGGCTCTTGTTGCTATGCTGGTTCATCTTGATAAAAACAGACTTGCACTGTTCGAAACATCTCAGCAAGATTTGTATGAAATGATTCTTGGAGTTGCCGATCATACTTTGGGCATTAGGACTGATCCTCGGAAACAACATCTAGAGCCATATCATAGGTCCAGTGATTTAAATAACGGGGAGCGCTGCAGGGAGAATTGGGTCCCTGCCTGCATAGCCTGCGACACCGTAAAGGGAGAATGCTTCCCTTGGGAATACGATTCCCGCAGGTTCCTCCAGGGTGATGAAAATCCTGACAACTATATTATAAAGAAAAAAGACCCGACCTCTCCCGCCTGAAAGGGGATGTACCATGGACTCTGATGCATGTAATCTCTCAAAACTTTCTGTCAGGGAACTTCTCCTCCGGTACCGAAAGCATTTGCCGTCAGACGCTTATTATTTTGATTCTTCCGGCTTTCCCGTGGGTAGAAATATGTGATAGGATGGTCGCCTGAGGAGGCGATCATGCAGGATACCGGACTTTATCAGCAATTGCTGGGATTGAAGTCACCCTGGAGTGTCAGTCAAGTTGAACTGGATGTAAAGCAGCAGCGGGTAGATGTATGGGTGGAACATGAGAAGGACGCAGTATGGTCTTGTCCGGAATGCTCGAAGGAGTCGACGGTCTATGATCATGCCGAAGAGCGGTTATGGCGTCACCTTGACAGTTGCCAGTTCAAGACGTACTTGCATGCGCGTATTCCCCGCATAACGTGTGCAGAGCATGGGATTTTGCAGGTTCGGGTCCCTTGGGCGGAACCGAAGTCACGATTCACGGTTTTATTTGAGCGGTTGGCCATAGATGTTCTTCGGGAGTGCGATATAACCGGGGCCACGAAGATCTTGCGGATAAGCTGGGACGAAGCATGGAACCTCATGGAACGCGCCGTAGAGCGCGGAAAGCTTCGGAAACAAGACCGCGTCGTTCCCCGGATCGGCGTCGATGAGAAAGCCATTGCCAAGGGTCATACATACCTGACGCTGGTAAGCGATATAGACGGAGGCACGGTAGAGCACATCGAGGATGACCGCAAACAGAGCAGTCTGGAGAGCTATTACAAGAGTCTGACGCCGGAGCAATTAGAAGGCCTCGAGGCGGTTGCAATGGACATGTGGGAGCCCTACCTTGAGGCGACGCGTGCCCATGTGCCTGGTGCCGAGAGCAAGATCGTTTTCGACCGGTTCCACATTATGGGCTACCTCGGGAAAGCGGTAGACACGGTACGAAAGCAGGAACATCGGCAGCGGATGAAAGAAGGTGACGAAACGCTCAAGGGGAGTAAGTACTTGTGGCTGTACAGCAAGGAGAACGTTCCGGAGAAACGCCGCAGGGAATTTGCCGCATTACAAAAGCTTGAGTTGAAGGTAGGACGCGCGTGGGCCATCAAGGAGACGTTTCGGAAGTTGTGGCATTACAACTATGCCGAGTCAGCGAGGAAATTCTGGAAGCGGTGGTATTTCTGGGCAACACACAGCAGGCTGAAGCCAATCATTGACGCAGCAGGAACGATCAAAAGACATATTGCTAACGTTCTGACTTATCTTCAGCACCGCATAACGAATGCGGTCAGCGAAGGGCTCAACAGCAAGATACAGACAATCAAAAAGATGGCCTACGGATTTCGGAACAAGGAACACTTCAAGACAGCAATTTACTTTCACTGCGGCGGGCTAGACATGTATCCATGCTAAACCCGGGAGAGCCATTATTTTATTGGCAAAGACGAGGATGCCCGGCCAGAGGATATTACGGAAATCTTTGTCCCCTCCGGTTTCTCATCATATAACCTCGACATCGAGCGAATTCCAAAAAAAACTTGCGTCCCATATCAAGGCGCGGATGCTCAATGTCCACGGACATGCCGGGATAAGAACGGCCGCTGATCAATAACTCTAATTATCGCCTTTGTTTGTGGCATCGCATGTGGGCCTCTTATGATTGAAAAAACAAAATGCATACTCGTTGTAGATGATGACCCTGCCATTTGTCAGCTTGTCGCCGATATTTTCAGAACTTCGGAATTTCAGGTTCTCGAAGCGAGAGACGGAGTAGAAGCATTGAAGCGGATTGACGCCTCTGGTGCGCCGATCGACGTTCTTCTGGTTGACGTGGTCATGCCGATATTGAACGGGGCGGAGCTTGCCCGCGTTATTTTATCCTGTCATCCGACGATCAAAATAATTTTCATGTCAGGACATCCGGACGAGGTCCTTGACCGTCACGGGATTCCCGCAAGCAGGTTGCGCTACCTTAAAAAGCCTTTTACCCCGGACGCCTTAAAGCAGGCGGTCCGCGATGAGCTGAAAAGATAGAATTGATTTTTCAGCGCTCAACAATGGAGCCTTTATTATGGGGAAGTCCGCTTTACGCAAGTTCCGGGAAAAATCCGGGAAGAAGGTCATCCTTGTGGTGGAAGACGAGCCGGCCCTGATCCAGTTTTACCAATATGCCCTGGAAGATAATTATGACATTTTTATTGCTTCGTCCGGCGAAGAGGCCTTCAATGCGTTAAAGATTTTAGGCAACATTGATCTTATGTTGCTTGATTTCAAACTGCCCGGGATTTCCGGTATGGATGTGTTGAAGGAAATGAAGAGGTCTTTTCCTTCTATCCCGGTGATGATGGTTACGGCGAGCAAACACGGCAACACCGTGGCCGAGTCGACCGCCCTGGGGGTATGCGAATATTTAGAAAAACCCTTTGAGGTTTACGATTTGCTCGACAAAATAAAAAGCCTTGTCGAAAAAAGATAGAACATCACGGAAAAGGCGATATCAACATGGGAGAGCATGTCACTACTGTGAAAATGGAGCGGGTCTTCAAAGAGATGACCGCGCAGAGAAAGCGGCCTGAGGGGATAGCATCGTTTAGAAGCGATTATCACTTGTAACATGACGAAGGGATGACAAAAGGATAAATCTATGAGCTGGTTGTTGCCGGCAACACTTGCTTCTATGACAGGTAGCTTTTTGCTGTCCTTGGTTTACTTCTACCTATACACACAGGATCGCCACCGCTATCTTGCTATCTGGTGCATAAGCTGGGCTTTATACTTCCTCAGATTTTGCTTCCTTATACTGGCGCTCCTTTTTGGCAAAAATAAGGCGTTTGATATCGGGTATCACGAACTCGCCCTTGTCAGCGGGTTGCTTCTCGTTTGGGGCGTTTCAATGTTCCTTGGTCGCGGCAAGTCGAAGGTTTGGCTTTTCAGCACAGTCCTTCTTGCATTGTGGATTGTCGTGGCGATCATGTCAGATTTCAGTTTTTTCTCGCTGACCGTTCCAACCTTTACCTTTTTGGCGGCCATCTATATATGGACTGGTATTGTCTTTCTTCGCTCTCATGACCTTAAGGGCATCGGAAAGTACCTTATTGGCTGGACCTTTATTATGTGGGGTATACATAAGGGAGATTATCCCTTTTTGAGGGACATTACCTGGTTTGCGCCTTGGGGGTATTCGCTCGGCGAGTCACTTGGGATCACTGCGGCAATCGCTATGCTGCTGATCTATTTCGAAAAGATGAAAACCGAACTTCTAAAAAATGAATACAAACTGAAGGAGAGCGAGAAATTTATTCACAATATTCTTGAAACCGTAGATGAAGGGTTTATTGTTGTTGACCGGGATATGAAAATACTTTCTGCAAACAGGGCATACTTAAACACCGTGGGGATGACACTCGAAAACGTTGTTGGCAAGCATTGCTACGAGTTGACCTATCGCGTCAACAAACCTTGTTATACAATCGGAGAAAACTGCTCTGTCAGGCGCGCCTTTAAAACTGGAAAACCCCATACCGCCATTCACACCCACCATGATGCTGTTGGCGGAAATGTCTATGTAGAAACCAAGGCATATCCTCTTTACGACGGCTCGGGAAACATCGTATCGGCCATCGAGACCATCAGCGATATTACGGAAAAAAAGGGGCTCGAGGTGCAATTATATCATGCACAGAAGATGGAGGCCATTGGCACACTCGCAGGCGGTATTGCTCATGACTTCAACAACATCCTTTCCGCGATCATCGGATATGGCAGCTTGCTTCAGATGAAAATGAATAACGATGACCCGCTGCGGCTGAATGTTGACCATATCATGGAGTCGTCAAACAGGGCTGCCCAGTTGACTCAGGGCCTCCTCGCCTTCAGTAGGAAGCAGATCATAAGGATGACGCCCGTTAAACTGAACGAGATCGTGAAGCGGATGCAGAAGCTGCTCGTAAGAATTATCGGGGAAGACGTCAGCCTTGATGTCAAGCTCTACGACAGAGAATTGGGCATTTTAGCCGATAGTGGACAGATAGAACAGGTTCTCATGAACCTGGCGGTGAATGCCCGGGATGCTATGCCCTCTGGGGGATCCCTGTACATCTCAACAGATATGGTTAAACTCGACGAAGGATTTTGTAGAGTTCATGGATACGGCACGAAAGGAGCCTATGCCCTGATCTCTGTTACGGACACTGGCAGCGGTATTGATGAAAGATCATTAAAGAAAATATTTGAACCCTTCTATACTACGAAGGATGTGGGGAAAGGCACCGGGCTGGGTCTTGCCATCGTATATGGAATCATCAAACAGCACAACGGATATATTAATGTTTATAGCGAACTCGGTAAAGGCACGACTTTTAAAATCTATCTGCCGTTAACCAAGGCCGAGGTAGACACGACGGCGTCGACACAACTCGAAAGTGTTAAAGGCGGTTCGGAAACGATCCTGGTAGCCGAAGATGATAACTCGCTTCGGAATATCATCTCCACTTTTTTGAAGGATTTTGGATATCGTGTCATAGAGGCAAAGGATGGCCAAGAAGCCGTGCGCAAGTTTCAGGAAAACCAGGATGCTATTCACTTGGTGGTACTTGATATTGTCATGCCCAAGATGAGCGGCAAAGAAGCTGGGGATGCGATCATGAAAATGCGCCCTCACGCAAAGATTCTTTTCCAGAGCGGATATCCCCTAGACAGCATGCAGCAGAAGGAACTGCTCGACGGGGCAGTACACTTTTTGTACAAACCGGTTTCTCCTCAGGAATTTCTCAAAAAGGTCCGTGAGGTACTTGATAGATGATGCATTGCCATTGTCATTTCTATACGTGGTTTATGTTTTTTTGACCGCATGCAGCTACCCACAATCAATAAGGATTGAGACGACAACCCTTACACGCTATATAAGAATTAAATCATGATTGGATTTATATTCGTGAGAAGGCCACTTGTTAGGCATCATCCGTTTTTTACTCGGAGGTCCTATGTCTGAACCTGTTGTTCGCGTTTCACAAGATTTCTTCGAGCCACAGCAATACGATATCGTCGCTGCTAGACTTAAAGAAGGCAGGTCTATTTTGGAACCCGCCTTGCGCGCGCTCCCCGGACTAATTCACTATTACGTGTCGATCGATTCTACTTCCAATAGCCTGGTCAATGTGAGCATTTGGGAGTCGCTCCCAGCTGCTCAGCAAATGAATACCCTGAAGGAGATGCTCACGCAGCGAGACATTTTTGTGGCGCTAGGCGTGAAATTTCAGTCTATTCGGAACTACTCCGGGCTTTGGTCGATTGACCCTTAGTCCTGTATGTGGCGATGGTATCATTTAGCGCTGACAATGATTAGGTTGCAAGCAGTGATGTGTACAGATTGTAGTTTATGGTGAGCTCTCCTTCCTGTACTTTGCGGTAGTTGCGTCATTCAGGAACATTCATACTTCAACTCAAAAGCAGCAATGATTATATAGACAAGAGTTCAGAGAATGAGTATTATGGGAACATCAAACGAGGAGAGCATGAAATATTTAATTGCCATTATCTTGTCTTGTGCCTTTTTTTTCGGCCAATCTGCGGGTGCGAGAGAAAAGAAGGACATTACCGGATATGCCGGCCTATATTGGAGAATGACACCTGAAAATGCTAAGGATAAGTGCGGGCCTTATTTCACGGTTGGCAAAGAAGGAGACTATTACTTCTGCAACAGGATAAAAGAATTCCAGGGCGTTGATTTCTCCAGGGGGTTCGGGATCGCCAGGAAGGATGACCTTTTCACGCCTCCGATAAAAGAAACGATTTTAAGATTTATCAGTTCACAACTTTACGAGGTCGAAATTACATTTGAAGGCAAGATTGAACAAAACCAATTAAAAACGCGCGATAACCTTTTGGACACTTACAAAGAGTTTCTCAATGTCTTGGTCTCGGAGTTCGGGACGCCGTCGAAATCAGCAAAACCTGAGGAAATATCGTTTTACCAGAGACTTGATATCTGGAGCACGCCCAGCGGATGCATAATGCTTGAGGTTATGAACGATAAACCCGAAGGACGCCTGAAGTTGATTTACAAGGAAAAATGCGGCAGTTTGTGATAATTTTCAGGGCAGTCTCTTCAACCTGTCCCTTATTAAGCAAAGTTCAACATCATTTCCTTTCTCGCCCTTGGTGTCAGCCATACCACCTTCCTTGAATCTTCAGCGTGCTTGATCCAAGCGGTGTTCCGCAAATTCGTCCCCACCACGCCTATCAATTATTTCCTGAATGCGTATTTGGATGGGTATGGCCACTTTCTTCCTCCTACGATTAGTTGTGCTATATAGATGTTATAGAAAGGCAGGAGAGCTTACTACTTCCTAGGCCTTTGAGCCCTGACTTCAGTCTGTTCCCTGCCTCCCTTAGCCATGATAGGTTGATTGGGACAACGAGCCCTGGTAACGATGGAGGATTGGTCGGGAGGCGTTTCCTGCCTGTCTAAATCTTGCACGGAGGAGGGATCGATGGAAAGTCTGATTGTTGGCGTCGATGTTTCCAAAGAGTCCTTTTCTGCCGCTGGCCTCGATGGCAAAGGGACACGCTGTTTCACAGAAGACTGTGCCATGGACAGTGAAGGGTTTTCGAAGTTTCTGAAGACAATAATGGCACAGCAGCCGGATGTTTCTACTGTCATTGTCGGCATGGAGTCCCATACCCCTTTACGGTTATTGACAATTGCCTAGTTTCTAGCATATAGTCATATTGAATTTTACATAATCTGTCGTTTAGTTACGAATTTTCGTAGATGAACGAACCCGCCTAATAATTGGTTGCCAGTTGAGAGAGGGCAATATAGCGAAGTAGCATCTAGGAAAGCTTCCGTGAAAGACCCCAACGCGGACAAGAACGGACGATGTAGGCTCTGCTTACGCGTAGCCCAGCTCAGGCAGTCCCACATCATCCCGGAACTCCTTTGGCGGCTGGTGTATGGCCCAACAGGACACACCCTTTCGATCGATCGCGATCTCCATTACATCCCCGAGGTCGCCAAGGGATTTCGCGAGCGCCTCCTATGCGATGCATGCGAACAACTTCTTCAGCGACACGAGGATTACTTCGCGAAGTCCTGGCTTAAACCTCTGCCACCGTCAGTGCCTGCGGAGTTCAATGAGATCCGAATCGCCGGCCTTGACTACACGGCATTCATGGCGTTTCACCTATCGATTGCGTGGCGTGCATCAGTCGCGTCCCACCCAGCATTCCGCGAGGCTCGGCTAAGCGAGTACGAGGAGCCCAGCAGACGGGCACTCCTGGAGGGGACGGTGGAAGCACTGGAGAAGTTCCGGCTGTACGGGAACGTCGTCCTTCGACCCGAAACTCGTGAAATAGCCGCTGCCGCGATGAGTCCACCTGCCGCGATTGTTGACGGAGGGCGGCTCGTCGCACACAGCGCCTTATACGCTGGTGCGCACTGGACCGTTGTCTTACCATTTGATGAAGACCTTCCCGAAGATGAATACGAGCTGAAAAAGGACGGCTCGCTCAGGTTGCGCATCTTCGATATGCGGGACCTGCTTCCGGGCTTCTATGATTTTTTCGCGCAGCAACGCGGACGAGCCGTCGCAGCACGTGACAAGCTTCGCCGCAGGCATCCGCCTCGGAGGAAAGCATGACTCGGAATGCATTATTATTTTGAAGGATGATGTGGCGTTTTTGTTTCTATTATCGGTTGAAACATTAAGTGCTTACATTGCTGTCCAAGATAATCTAATTTCCTGATCCACACCCCGCCAATCAATGCTTTTAGACAGACAAATCCATCATCTCGGATTCAGGTTCCTTATTCTGCTGTCCAATTACCGATAACTCATTACCAGTTGCTCCGCAAATGGCACAATAGGCGGCGTTTCAAATGGATTATCCAACCATGTCCATAAATCCCTATAGGTGAAGAGATTATAACGAAGCATGGCAACCAGATTCGACAACGACCATCCGAGTGTGGATCGGAACTTCAAGTACTTCAACACCAGGATAGCGATTAATGCTGTCCAAATCTGTACCAATAAAGCGTTCCGACTCGTCCCAACGAATGTTTTGATCTTCAGATTCTGCTTGATCGTCTTGAAAAATACCTCAATCTGCCAGCGGTCCTTGTAAATGCTCGCTATGGTCGTCGCGCCAAAGGTGAGATGGTTCGTCCACAGAACGATAATACGTTCATTTTCTGCGTCCCAGACCTCTACCCGTCGCAACGTATGCGGGCACTTCTTGATCGATTCGTAGCCCGTCAGCTCAATGAGCTGGTCTTTGATGATGTTCCGATTCTCGGGCACCTCTCGTCTTTCGATGATCCGGAAGGCGGCATTATCCTTCTCTTTCGTTACGAAGAATATCCCGGTCTCCGTCCAGCGTGCGAATTGTTCATAATCGACATATCCGCGGTCAATCGCCAAAATGGAACCCTTGGGGAACTTCAGCGTGTGCGCGATGTTTACTTCGTGCACATTCCCTTCAGTCATCGTAGCGAAAACCGGAAGATATCCCTCATGATCCAATAACAGGTGAAGCTTGACCGCTCCTTTTGTCTGCCGGTATTTTGCCCAGTCAAACAGGGTCACACAGAGTTCGATCAGTGTCGCATCGAGGCTGAACAGCTTGTTCTTAAACCGGAACGGCTTCTTTCCGTGCGCCAGGACTCGGCACTTTGCCAACAACTGATAAAAAACCTTCTGATACAATTGCCATGGCCGATGCGCGTTGGCATACGCCAAGGTGGAACGCTTGGGAGCAGCATCTATCCCGAGATGTTTGAGCTTGCCGAAGCAGGTAGCCAATCCGCCGCAGATCTCTCGAAGCGAATGCGCTTGTCCCAGCTGACAGAATAGCATGGCCACGAACTGGCCCCAGCAACCAAATCCTTTTACGCCTTTCTCTGCCTGTGTCTCCCGCACCGCACGATAAAACTCCTGGTGCGAAAATATCTGTAGAATCTGTCCGAAGATACTGCTAAACTTGTTCACGGGGATGTCCTCCTTCAGTAAAGTTAGGTCCTCGACAAACCTACTATACCTGAAGTGAGGCTTCCCCTTCAATTATTCAAAATCTATTTTGGACAGATGTGAAGTGCTTACTTCTCTCTGGAATCTGCATACGCTGAGAATATTCCTCTTTTCTGCTTTATCTTACAGAGAAATTCGATTATAATTTTCTTTATTGAGCACTGTTCCGCTGATTTGTTCTAGCGCGGAAGCTTACTCATTTTCCAAAGCACTCTATTACAAAATCACTTTGCCAGACCTTGCATCTTTATGAATTGGGGAAAATATATAAGACATAGTATCCTAGCCGTACTACTTGTCGTCTGCAGTTACTATTTTCTGGATAAGGGAATCGCTGTTTATGTCAAAAGAGTATTGATGTCCAATACGCGATTTCTCTTCTTCTCTACGGATATTCCCGACCTTTTATTCCCCGCAGTCTGTGCCATTACCGGAATTGCATGGGCAGCATATTTTTACCACGTTCACAAAGGTATTTATAACAAGCATGCGCAATTCTTTCTACTAATCGCAAGTGCTGTCCCGTTCTCTTTTTTCCTGAAATCGATCCTGAAGCTTGTAGTTGGCAGAATCGACGCAAGATTCTGGTTACATCACCCAAATGTCAAGGAGTTCCACTGGTTCTATGGAGTCAGGCACTACAATGGTTTTCCATCAGAACACATGGCCGTGTTTTCGGTTCTCGTTATCGCCCTGGGCAGATTTTATCCACGATACCCCTCTAAGAGTATCTCTGCACTGACCTCTCTGTTAAAGCGAGCAAGTTGATTTTGAATCTCTTCATTCTGTCTGCTCTTTTTTGATATTTTATGTATATACTCCAAAAATACCCCGACCTTAACCTTTACAGCATCAACAGGCTCTGCTATATTCGAGATAGATTTCCATTCCATATGCCAAGACAATCTGAAAAGTATTCAGAATGGATTTGAATGTTTCATTGATACCCACATGAACCATTAATGATTCCACGATAAAGCCAAACCCTTCGCAAGAGGGGGACGGAAAGCGACGGGTCTTAAAAGACCAAGACGGCCGAGCTGCCGAAGGATGATGCCTTTGGTATGCTCGGCCTTTTTATTTATCGCATGATCAGACAACTAAACAGAATATGTATATAGTTTTATATACAACCTGCGAGGATGCAATTTAATATTATAAAGCCCGTAGGCAAAACTGGGGATTTTGAGGATGCCAGCAGTACGTACATACAGTTAAGATGAACAAAAAAAATTCGCTTGGCATCTGAAGATGTCTTAAAGACGAAATAAATTGCTTTAGAGCTTTTATAAAAAGTTTTTTAAATAATTTATCCCCTATAAATCCACGTTTGAATTCCAGCTGATCTGGATCTGACCTGGGGAAGGGGAATATCTATGCGGAAAAGGAGATTGCGCCATGAGCATCGCGTCTATGACCGAGGTAGCGTTCCAGAGCCGCACCGATATAGGGTCGGCAACGTACTTTCCGAAGACCTACGCCGAAATCGCAGGTGCTGCCGGTGGTAAAGCCACCCCGGAGAGCCAAGTAAATGCAGCGATTCGAATCCTCACCACCTACATACCCACCGAAATACTCACGCTCTATGTGGCAGTCCTTGCAGCTCTCCAGCCGTCCACAACATTGGCAGTAGCAAGTCCGAGCTGGGCAATCTTCTGGTGGTTTCTTATCGCGACCCCTCTCGTCATTTGGCTCGTATACATCACTAAAGCGAAGTCCGAGGGAAAGCCTGTTCCTTGGGCCCCCTTGAAATGGCCCCTGTGGGAAATGGCTGCTGGTGCCATCGCATACGTGGCATGGGCATTCGCGCTCCCCAATACACCGTTCGCGTCACTTCCGTGGTACTCCACGGGATTGGCCGGCGTCATTGTCCTCATCGCTTCGACCGTTCTCGGACTGCTTGCACCGTTGTTCGCCCGGCCGCTTAACCCGTGAAGATTGTTACAGCGTGGCATGTGAGACATACTGGCTGCCTGCGCACGGTTGTGTCTAGACAATCTCCGGGCATGAAAGGCGACCCGGAGTGATTGGTGGCGTCGAGTTTAAGACGGGCTTGCTACGACGATATCGGTATTTTTGTCTTTGCTGGAATCAATTGCAGATATTAAAATATAATAATAAAATTATGGAGAGTACCATGAAAATCATGGCCTACGGTAAAAAAATGTCTGGCGACCTACTATTCAAGACAGTGGACGAGAGTCAGTTTGTGCGCATACTGTGGGAGGCCTTGCCGCACAATGCTCCGGCATTGCTGGCCTTGGCCGACACCACATCGAGGGGCATGACCTTCAAAGGAGAGATAGGGCGACGCGTTAAGGATTTGGGGGACCCTATCCAGGCTGGGTGGACCTTTCTTGTGGCAAAGAAAGATGCTCGCCGTAGTGCAATTACCGAGGTCCTTAAGCAGTTGGCACAGCATCGCGGGATGGAGGACCCATCTGCTCCATTGGTTTTTGGTGGTGAGTCTGAGGATATGTGGGGCGACTGGCTCCAGGAGAATTACCTTGCACGTGAGTTAGCGGGCAAGAAGGTTCCCCACTATGTGCTCATGGTGGGTGGTCCTGACGTCCTGCCCTTCCGGTTACAGTCACTAATGGATGCGGTGGCTAGCGTCGGCAGACTGGATTTCGAGAGCTTGGATGAGCTTAATCAGTACGTGCAAAAGGTTATCCGCCTCGAAACCGCGGCAGATCCTGTAGTCAAGAGGGAGGCCATACTGTTCGCTCCTGACGGGGGAACGGATGATCCTACCTACTTCAGCAGGGAATACATGGTGAAACCTCTTTATGAGCACATCAAAGAGGAATTGAAGTTTGGGACCACGGCGCTTATGGGTGCGGACGCCACGAAACATGAGTTAGTCAAGGCGCTGCTGGGTTCTAAGCCTGCATTGGTTTACACCGCGAGTCACGGTTTGGGCCTCACCGGAGAGCCAATTGATCAGCAAAAAAAATACAACGGTGCCATCTGCTGTCAGGCAAGCGGTCCTCTCACTATGAATGATCTTTTCTGCGCCGACGATGTGCCTATGAATGAACCTTTTCTGGAGGGTTCCGTCCTCTTCCAGTTCGCCTGCTTCGGATATGGCACCCCAGCTCAGAGCGATTACGCTCACTGGCTGCCCGAGGAGGGCATGATGCCCAAAAAATACGCCGAAGCCGATTTCATTGCCGCGCTGCCCAAACGTCTGCTCGCCCATCCGAGGGGTCCCATCGCTTACGTGGGCCATTTGGACACCGCCTTTCTCCAGGGCTTTACAAACCAAAACGACCCATACATTGCGGATCGCTGGCATTGGCGAATGCAGCCTTTCATGCACGCAGTGGACGAGCTCCTTGCAGTGCAACCTTCGGGCTTGGCAATGGAAGATATGAACAAGAAGTATAGCATCTCTAACATCGTGCTCAATAGTTACTATAATAATTTGAAGAGTGGCACGTTCAAGTGGACTCTTGAGGGGGAAAGGCGTTTTGTGGACACGTGGATCATTCGTAACGATGCTCAGAACTATATGGTTTTCGGTGACCCAGCGGCGCGCCTAAGGATTCCTGAGCAGTAGGGCAAAGACATGCACGACGGAGTTCTCACCACGCTTGAGATTCGGAATGCGTTCATAAAGCTTCAGTCTCGTTCCTCTGTGATTCTCTTTACAAAGCAACAGCCAGAATTCTGCGGGACGCTTGGAGGAGGCTGCGGATTACTCGCCAGCTCATCGAGGTGCGCCATGAAGTCAACGCCGCCAAGCCCAATACTGCCTTAAAAGGAGGTGAGCGATGTCGGAGTCAAAACGGGCCAAGGGAATGGCTGAAATAGCCTTTAGCTTTCAGGCGTCATTGAGAGCGGCGGTTGCATCGCCCGGTCCGTGGCTCCTCCTGGCCGCACTACTTGCCGGTATTGGGTTAGGTTGGCATGGCGGCAGGTTCACCGGAGCATTGACCGGCGTGACTGTGGCGCTGATGTCATCGGCGATCTCCTTCGCCCAGCCGCTCTGGTCACGGCACAGTGAAGCAGGAGTCCGACAGCGGGTCATTGCCGCTGTTGGGCTTGTCCTCATTCCGACGGCGGCTTATCTGGGTGGCTGGCAAAGGGGCTACGTCTGGGCCCTTCTCACATATTTCGGCCTCGCGGTGGCCCGCAAGCTCGCGGTGTCTTCGGCCCTCGCATGGAGACTCGCTGCGGCCGTCGTTCCCAAAGTAGCCAGGTCGCCTAAGACACTGAGTAAGGAGCAGCAGATGAGTGTGGAGCTGGGATTGGTGATCCCTTACACCTACCTCGATATACTGCTTGACAGATGCCTGGTGGACCCGAGTATTCTCGTCGTCCTCGATCGGTGCAAGGCGTGGACAAAGGACCTAGAGCGACTCCACGAGGAACTCGTCCGCGCGGGCGGCGGCATTTGGGTACGCGGTCGTCAAGTAGCTGCGGCTGCAATCGCTGACCCTGTCGCTCTCGAATTTGTGCTTCGATGCATTGATATTCCTTCAAGAGGAAAGGTGTCTGCCCTTCTCGAGTACTTCCGCAGCGGCAAGCCGCTTCCCATTCCACCCGAACTAGACTTCGACCTTGAAGGGGAGCGGCACGTCACGGAAGCCAGCTCGCCGTCGCGGCCGCCCTCGACCGGCATACCAGCAGAGAGTCCAGGACGCCGGAGTTCTTGGGCGATCCTTACAGCGCTGAGGCGGGGTGGACCACGAGCGTTCCTGTCGCGAGGTTGGGCCGAGCTGCTGCATGGCTCCTATCGGGAGGCGATGCCTCAACTCGAACAGTCCGTCGCGCTGGCTCGCGCTCGCTACGAAGCGGTTGCCGCAGAAAGCAATCTCATCTGGATCGCCATGGCACCATCCGTCTTGTACGAGTACTCTTTGACGCTACTGTATCTCGGAAAAGGGCTGGAGATAATCGGGGATCCTGAGGCCGCGAGAGAGATGTATCACCGCACGTTCAAGGTGCTCGACAAGCTCCGGTTTCACCTCTTCTGCGGAACCGCGATGCTCTACTACGCCGAGAGTCTCATCTCAGCATGTCTCCTCGGATTAGGAGTGTGTTCTTTCCGTGCAGATGACCTGGATCGAGCGCTCCAATTTATCAAAGCGGCTAGTCTGATCGCGGGGGACACTTACGGTTATTCAGACAGGGCACTCGCCGTCATCTTCATCACACAGGCGGAAGTGGAGCGTCGGATGGGTAACCTCGACTCGGCCAACATCGAGCCTTCTAATGTTTCCCTTGAGGCGGCCGGCATCTCGCTTTCGTATGCTCGCGAGATACTGAGGGGCAAACCCTCTCAGCTGGAAGCCGCACTCGCCGTCATCGAGGCACGGGTGGAAGTTGATCGCAAGCACCTCTCTGTTGCCGACGACCGCCTAAGGGAGGCTGTGGACATCTGCTCGGTTGACATGAATATCGTCCCATCCGTGCGTCTTGCCGCGCTCTCTGAGCTCGCCCTGCTTCAAGCCGAGATGGCCAAACATGACGAGGCCCACTCTGCCATCGTCGAGTGCTTCGGAGTGCTTGAACGTAACTGTGCGGCGGTTTTTTCGTTCGCGTCGGAGGCCCATCGCGCCGCCTATCTTGGCGATGCCCATGCCGTCCTCCAGACGCTCGTCGCCGCAGCCGCCAAAGCACCGAGGCTCGAGGACCGCGTCAGAGCTGTATTTGATGGCGTTTTACGGAACAAGGCGCTTGGCGGCGAGGCAATTGCGTTTGAGCGTGAGGACGTCTTGAAGGCACGTCCTGATCTTGAGTCTATTCGCGCGCGTGTGCTTGAGCTGGGCATGTGGATTGCGGCACGAGAGCTTTCGCGTCCGTGGCGCCGGATCCAACAGAGCGCGCAGGTGCTCGTGTGGAAGAGAGAGCAGGAGCGGCTCCAGGCGCAACTCGTCCATGAACTCCCGACAATGTCGCTCTTTGCTCGACTCTCCTCTGTCGACCATCACCGGTGTGCACAAGCGCTCCCGGGCAGCTCGGCACTCATCGAGTACCTGCATGTATATGGCAGAGAGCGACGATATGTCGCATTTGTGCTCGTGGCCGGTACGGACGCCATTCCGCAACTCATCGATCTCGGACCGGCTGCGACCATTGAGTCGGCGATCGCAGCCCATCACCACGTGCTTGAGCTAGGGCTCGCCGATACCCATCCCGGACGAGAGGTAGCCTTCACCGTCCGAAAAGCGATCTTTGATCCGCTCGAGGATGCGCTCAAAGGCTGTCGCAGGCTCTTCGTTGCGCCGGATGGAGCCATTGCCCGCCTGCCTTTGGAGGTGCTTCCTGATGGGGTGACGGGACACCTCATAGATTCATTCATTGTTAGCTACCTCACCTGCGGCCGTGACGCGATTCGCTTCGGCGCGTCGCCCATGTCGCCGTCGTCGCCGCCGGTTGTCATCGGAGACCCTGACTTCGATCTCGCGAGCGGTGGCGAGCCGCACCTAAAGCGCCTTCGTTGCGGCCCGGACAGGTTCGAGCGCCTTCTTGGTGCGCATGAGGAGGCTGTTAACGTGGCCAAAGTACTTGGAGTCGATCCCATTATCGACAGTGATGCCCTCGAGGGGCGCCTGAAGCACATCATCCGCGGACCGCAAATCCTGCACCTCGCGACGCACGGCTTCTTCCTCCAGGATCCGCCTGAAACGAAACTTACAAGCGCTCTAAACATAGACCCGGACCCGACAGTCCCAGCCCGTCTCGTGTACTATGAAAACCCAGTGCTTCGCAGCGGCATCGCACTGGCTGGTGCCAACCGTTGGATCCTCGGCGAAGCGATGCCACCCGAGGCAGAAGATGGGATCATGACAGGTGCGGATGTCGCTGGCCTTAGCCTCTCCGGAACAGAACTCGTCGTCCTCTCTGCATGCCAAACCGGACTCGGCGTGGTGCAAATAGGTGAGGGCATCATCGGCCTGAGTTCAGCCTTCCTCGCGGCTGGCGCACAGACGGTCGTAGCTAGCCTCTGGCAAGTCAAAGACCTCGCTACCGGCCAACTCATGGTCACGTTCTATGAAGCGCTGCGTGAGGGAACTCCGCGCGTCGAGGCACTGACGAGATCGCGGCGCGCTCTGAAGGAGATTTTGCCAAATCCGGCCACATGGGGCCCTTTCGTGTGCATTGGTGATCCGGGGCCGCTCGCGTTACCTCGATAAAAAGTTTAGACGGAGTGGGTGTTTCTTTGAAGCGAACTACTCCGTTGTGATATAAAAACATTGGGCCAAAAGACTCAGCGGAACAGCGCATAGCATTCTCCAATAATCACAGTATGTTGCGCGAAATATGCTATCCCCAAAAGGTTTTCTTCTCTGTTTTTTTAAAGGGCTGTTTGTGTTCGCCTAGACTTGGGCATCCGTCACCTACATTATTCTGCAACTATTATTATATTGCACTCTGGGAGGGTTGAATATGATTAGAGCAATGATCACCTGCACATTGATTGCCTTAGGCTGCGTTGGCTGCGGGAGTGGCATCGTGGTCAACCGATTCGACGGCACAGCCGCCACAATGAATGGTGTTCCCTACAACATGCCAATGACGACTTTCACGCTCACCATCACGAGGCGCGTAATTGGGTGTGGTGATCATCTAAAAGGCGCTGTGGAAGTACAGATTGTATCGAGCAAGGCGCTTGATCCCAAAGGAATGTTTACTTTGCACTCTGATGGCTGGTTCAGCACGAGCGATATCAAATCCACGTTTGCGCCGGAGGGTACAAGCACTGCGCTCAACACGTCGGCGGAAAACGCGACGGCTGCTGTTATTTCAAACGTCG
Organism: Nitrospirota bacterium; assembly: GCA_963790205.1. Taxonomy (GTDB): domain Bacteria; phylum Nitrospirota; class UBA9217; order UBA9217; family UBA9217; genus CAWBNQ01. The sequence goes on along the minus strand of CAWBNQ010000005.1, from coordinate 305,604 downwards.
TAAGCGCTGTTGCGGCCATCGCGCCGCTCGTGGCGGTTGCGGGGGCGGCACCAGGAGCGCCTCTCGAGGCCTGCACCGCTGAGGTGAACGCGGCAGTGACCGAGATTAAGACATTGAAGGACACCGTTGACAGGGAGACCAATGACCTTGTGGCAGCGACCGACCAGGTGACGTTGCTGTCGAGTCAGGTCGCGACGTTGGGGAATGCCGCGGACAAGTCGATCAAAAAAGCGCTGGTCGATGCGCTCGGCGCTCAAGCCAATGCGAAGAAGAAACTTGCTGACGATCAAAAGAAACTTGCGGATGACATGAAACTGACTTCGGATACCCAACCCCTCAGTTGGCCGGACGATGGCACGGTGCTGAGTGGAGGTCCCTATTCGATTGATGTTAAAAACGTTTTAAATAAGTGGGCAAAAATTTCACAACCTGACATCCAGGCGAAGCAGTTCGACGTTTATCTGCAACTCGAACGCACCGGGTCGCTTGGGATCGATGGCGCCAAGCTTAAAACGGCTCCGCAAATCAATATTTCGAAGGGTGTGCCGGTCCGATTTGCAGTTCCGGGAAGGCTGAAGGTTTGCGCTGTAGCCGCCTGTAACGTGCCTGACGCCAAAGTGATTGGCAAGTTTGAAGGCCCAATTCTGCAACTAGGCCTTGTTTATGCAGTACCCACCAAAGGCGGTACGTTCAAATCAGAAACCATGGCGCTCGCAACCGATGCTAATGGAGCGCCTTCGTCGATTGAGGTCGCTGAGAAAGTCGCCGCTGCCACAACCGCCACAGGTGCGCTCAAGGAGACGGCCACCCAGGTTGGCGGCATACCCAATGCCATCAACGCCGCAAAGCTCGCGAAGATAAAGGCCCAAACGGACCAGTTAACCGCCGAAAACGCCCTAGAGACTGCGAAAGCCAACAACGCCGATGCGGATATCCTCGCGCCCATACAAGCGGAAACAGCTCTTGCTCAGGCCAAGCTTGCACAGATCAACGCCGAAGCCGCTCTGAACAGTGCTCAAAAGGCGCAAAGCGCAGCAGGCAATTGAGGATGTCACAGTGTCCAATGTATCCAAAGATGATGGGCTTGCCCCCCTTTCGCAGCGATTGCGCGAGGCTTACGCCAAGTTTGTTCCGCCTCTCAGACCGAAACTAAAATCGGGAGAGTTCCTTGCGCTAGCTCCGGATATGCAAGCACCGCCTTCAGTGCTTTCCTGGGACTGGCGAACTCACAGCGTTATAAGTACGCCGACTTCGCAACTCCCCTGCAATGCCTGCACATCTTTTGCAATTAGCGCAGCGATAGAGGCCGCTTTGGCGATCGGCCATCAGCAACCGCTAGTAGTTGATCCGGGCTATATTCATACATGCCTGGGTCATGGTGGAGCAATCGTTGACGCCAACGAGGACTGCCGTACTGGAGCCGACCTGGGAGTGGTCTTAGCGGCGGTGCTGGCACGCGGCTACGCCTCTACGCAGAATGGAAATGCATATCCATTTCCTGTGGAGAATTGCTCGACAACGGCGATTCGCACCATGGCTGGCTATACGCGTCTTACCGGTCCGAATTCAACCAAAGCAGCCGTAGTTCAATCGGGACCCGTCGTCACGGACATGTGGATATGGGAAAACTTCTTTGATTATCGCGGTCAGACACCAACCTATGTGCCAGACCTAGGTTCCGGGAGTCAACAACTCCATTCAGTATGCATTATCGGTTTTGATACCATTGGCTGGATTATCAAGAATAGTTTCGGATCTGACTGGGGCATCGGAGGTTTTGCGACCATAGCTTATGGAACATGCGGTCTGAACGCACCCGCGCCGCCCGGCGAAACGCTACCGTGCCAAACATACTCCATTCAGCTCGCACCCAATAGTCAAGCGGTTCAAGCACGCTAGTGTAGCGTCTCACAAACGACCCGTATTATCTCTTATTTTCTTTCGGACGCGGGGTAACAGCAATTGAAAAAAGAAATGAATCATTAAAGCTGCTTGACACTTCTCAGGAATCTAATCGTGTAGCCGGGGGGATTTCTCCCCCCAGCTTCCACACCACCTGGCATGCGGGTCCGCACCAGGCGGTTCGCGGAAATCATCGGGCCGTCGCCGGACATTGAACCACATCCACGATGGATTCAACTCTTTCCACTGCAACGTGATCGAGTGGAAGCAATCCATAACGCGCCGACATCTGGCTCATCCGTTCGGATTCATCGCCGATACCGAGCTTATCAGATGCTCCACTCATTTCCGCGTTCTGGCCTTCGTCCCAATTGCGGGACTACTATGCCGTCTGCTGACTTCTGCACGCTCACCGTCTCTGTTTCCAGAAACGGCGCTATAGGGGTTCGTCATGAGATTGCTGTCTGGTTCGTGGTTCCCGTATTGGGACTCGTATCTGGCGTGCAGATCTCCCCGGATAAGAGCGTGAACTTTCCGTGCACAACCACCGCATTTACCCTACCCTCTGAACCGGTGGGCTTCGTCATGTGGTGCTGACTTGCCCGAGGGCTGAGCCTTGTATGCGGTTTCTGTCCGTCGGCTCGCACGTTCGCCGCTAGGCTTCCTCCAGACAGTCGGTCGCCCTTCCGCCCTTGTCATTGGCTCGTACTTGTGATAGCATCGGTTCTCGTATAGGGGACTTGCACCCCATAAGCTCACGCCCGTGCCGGGCGTACACCTGTCGCTCGACCCAACGCCTACGGCGCGTGGGTCAGCTCATCGCTATTGTTTCAACCCGAACTTGTCAGGGTTTCAATCCAGCTAAACTCTCACGGTTGTAGGTATAGACTGCAAAATTGGATTGATAGAGCTCCTCAGGTTCACGCGCCAGAAGGGAGTACCGATGACTTGATTTAGTAGATATGCTTGCTAAAGTCGTGCTAAAAAATACTTCGCTCTAGGGTTAAACTTCTTTGTAGGGATCATCAAGAAGCCAAATAGGTACGGTAAGGAGTTTTGCTGAGCGTCTCACCCGGGGAGCCGCAAAAGACTCGAACTTTCATTTCAACAACTATCAGGTTTATGCATTGTATGTTTCACTCAGTAATCGATAATAGTTTCTATTTCCTGAAAGTACATAGTTGTAGGTGTTATGTGGAGCTCCACATAACACCTACAATCAAACGAGTTTCAATAGATTGGAACTCTATCAAATACCGATAGAATCATGCACGTAAAACTATTTCACATTACGGGTTGAAAGTTACACCGAGCAGTGAGGGAGCGTGGCAATCATGCCACACTCCCTCACGACTCGCTGATTATAAAAAAAATCTTTTTCACTACATTTTCTTAAAAGTGGATCTAGGGAATCACCCTGATCACATCCACTCCCTCGAACGTCGTCGTTCCCACTTTCCCCATTACATGCACAGTGACCTGATCTCCGTTCGGCAGAAGTTTGATCACGTCGCCCCGCTTGAATTTTACCATCAGGTCGGGGATACCGTCCTTGTCCTGGTCGCCGATCGCGTAAGGCCACGTCTCCGCAGGGATGGTCCCTGCGAGGCGGACCGAAGTGATGTCGATGTCTTTATGTTGTAGCCTGCCGGCAGCTCGATGTAGACCACGACCCAGGTCCCGTTGCTCGATTTATTGAGCGTGTCGGGGTCGAAGTCGATCGTGGCGGTAATGCCTGTTTGCGGCAGATGGACCGTGAAGCTCGCCGTAGCCGTCCAAGGGCCGTAGAGGTTTCCATCATATGCCCGTGTTCGCCACTGGTAGACCGTGTTGTCCGTGAGAGCTGCGGTAAGCGTGGCTGAAGTTATGCCCGAACTGTCGCCAGAAACGCCGTTCACCTTGGCCACGAGTGTGCCTCCCGCGTACACCTCGAAATCATATGTAAGGTTCGGGCTGTCCGGGTCAGTCGCGTTCACGATCGCGAGCGTAGGTGTTGACGTTGCGTCTGACCAGCGGGCGCGGATTTTTCCAATATATACAAGTGGTAAAGAAGGCGCGGACTACCCTGCTAATAAAACTGACAAAATAAGGCGTTTGAATATTTTGATCATTCGAGAGCCAATTTTCATCAAATGCCATGATGAATTGGCGTATCTGTTTCTCTTTGAGTAAACAAGTAATCAACATGGCCGATAATCTCAGTTTTGCGCTCTTCGGAAAACTGCCGAAACTTTCTGATGATTTGTATTTCGTCTGGCGTCAGAATATTCCCAAGATAATTACACTGCTCCTCAGAGAGTGGATATACTCGTTTTATTCGCCAGCTCTTTGCCGCTGTTGTAGGAGAAAGGAAAAAACCTTTTACTTCTTTCGTGATTATGAGTGGCTCCTTTGGGTGATAATACGCATGATTATTTACTACTAATCTTTGAGCAGCCTTTTGCGCACAGACCACTTGCGCAGTTCTTCCAGAATCAGCATGACGGCTCCGAAGGGGATAATGAACAGCCAAATATTCATTCCGATGCCGGACGTTCCCAGGAGAGCATTGGCCCATGGGCCATAGTTGATCAAAAGCATCAGGGCGATTTCCGTGATCACGCCACAAATAATCAGTGGATTGCCTAGAAGCCCGGTTGTAAACACCGAGCGGAAAGAGCTTCTGCACATAAATACGTTCACGATTTGCATCAAGATGATAGCGCTCAGGTAGGCCGTGGTGGCTAGTAGGTACAGAGGATCATGGATCGAGAGGTTCTGTCCATACTTCCAGTTTGCGCTGTTGAGCACAAAAAAAAATGCGGCCATGGCGATGGAGGCCTCGATCAGCCCCAGGAAGAGATAGGCTCGAAGCACCAAAAACCAGTTCATCAGCCTTTGTCCTTGCGGGCGTGGAGGCCGGCGCATGACACTGGGTTCAGGTTTTTCCACACCAAGTCCAAGAGCTGTGAGCGAGTCGGTTCCCATATCGATGGAAAGTGCCTGGATTGGTGTCAGCGCCAAGGGTACCCTGAACAGCACAAAGGCGAGGTAAGGAATCAATTCGGCAACGTTATGCACCAACACGTACGTAAGAAATTTGCGAATATTCTGGAAGACGGCACGCCCTTCTTCGACGGCATTGACGATGCTGGCGAAGTTGTCGTCCAGCAGCACCATGTCGGCAGCCTGTCTGGCCACATCTGTGCCCATAATACCCATGGCGATGCCGATATGCGCCGCCTTTAGTGCCGGAGAGTCGTTGACACCATCGCCGGTGACCGCCACGATATGTTTCTTTTTCTTCAGCGCCTCCACGATGTGCATCTTCTGGTCTGCGGTAACCCGCGCGAAGATGATTTCTCTGGCGTCCAGGGCAAGTTGAAGTTCGATTGGCGACAAAATCCGCAGTTGTTCTCCAGTAATGACGTTCGGGCTGTCAGACTGCGTCAGCCCGATTTCACGAGCGAGCGCCGCGGCGGTACGGGGGTGGTCGCCGGTGACCATGATCACTCTGATCCCGGCTTCCCGGCACTTGTGAATGGCTTCCGGCACTTCCGGCCTTGGCGGGTCTTCAAGCCCCACTAATACAAACGCACTAAGTAATGTTACAAAGTCGCCTGACTTTGTGCTTTGACCACGAGTCAAGCGTCCTTTGGACCGTTGCCCAGATTGCGTCAAGGTTATCGAACCACCGGTTGGTAGTTGATTCATAGCGAATCTGGCGCCATATGCGCTCCTGCATATTCAAGGCAGGCTGATATGGTGGTAAGTACACAATCCGGAGTCGTTTATGCTTTCTGAGAAACTCCCGGATTGGGTCACCCCTATGCCAACGAGCTCGGTCAACATACAGCCAGATAGTGTAGCCACGAAGCTGGCTATAAAGGTGCCGCAGCACTTTGAGAAAACCTTCTCGGTTGCCACGTTCCGTTTGGATGACGCCGGCACGAGCCAGAAGAGGAGCCACCCAGCCGGAAACATTCAAACGTTTCTGATGCTGGCTGGTTGTCGGCACTTTCAACCGTTTCCCGATGAGCGCCCAGCCGCGGCCAAGCCGAGGGTGCAGAGTAAAACCGCATTCGTCCTGAAAAACCACAGTTTCTTTAGGACCCAGCGTTTTGAGTTTTTTTTAGGCTCCTGGCAAACTTCTTCGCGTCTTCTGCCTTTGCCTGGAGATAAACGTGATTGGCTCGCTTTAACCGATACCCAAGTTGATGCATCCAGTATTGGGCCTGACGGACTTTCAGCTTTATCCCGAACTGGCGCTGTAAATGAGTTGCCAAAGTGGGGCCATCCCATCGAATACGATTTAAGCCGAACTTCTGGGGCGATTCCTCCAGTTGAAGCTCTAGCTGAGCTACGATCTTAGGAGTCATCCGAACTGGACGGCCTGACTGCTTTTTCGGGACAAGGGCTTCTACTCCGTCCTTGTTTACCGCCCGCGTCCAGCGGTTTACGTTCATCCGGGTCTGGCCTAGGACTTCTGAGATCCACCCCGGTCGTTGACCCTCCATTACCAAGAGGAGGGTAGCTATCTTTATGCCGATCCAAGCTCCTGGCACCTTCTCTGCGAGGGCCAGCAATTGCTCTTTGGACACCTTTATTGGGCTTGCAGGGGATGTTTTCATGCCCCCAGAATAACATAAAGTATGGTTAAAGTGTAACAATATTTACTGCGTTTGTATTAGTCAATCGCATTGTTTGCCGATTAAATTGTCGGATTCCGTTTTATTCAACCGACCTATTGGTACGAGGGTGTTTATCGAACATGTCGTTTTGTAGTGAAAAAAAATTCAGCATACCGTGGACATAAACGCTGCAGCGAACCCAGGCCGCGCTCATTACCGCCAACGTCAATATTCGGCGTCGATGCCTCTTCTTTTGGAAGTCGGCGAAGATTACGGATCACGTTTTTTGAGCGTTTTCCCGATAAAGACGGAGCATTTCGAATGGGTGAGGATATTCCTTGATACGCTTCCCAGTAATCCCTCGACCCCCCTGACCCCTCTGCTGCCCACGACAATTATGTCGGCGCCCATTTCATCCCCTGCTTTCAAGATTTCCGTTGAAGGGTCTCCCACTTTGGACAGGACATGGATGTGTTTGTACCTTTTACTCAGGACTTTTCTCGACTGTCCGAGGACGTGTTCAGATTCCGAGAATTCAATCTCTCTCCTGTTGGCCACAGCCTCTTTGATCCGTTCATTGATCTCCAAAACAAAGCGTTCGGGGATGTCAGAAAAACCCGACGATATTATATTTACGATGGTCACTTCCGTGGAATCAGGAAACGGGATGGAAGACAAGAACTCTCCCGTGTCCCGGGAACAGTCGGAGCCGTCAGTGGCAAAAAGGATTTTCAAACCATCGTAATGTGTTCTTGCCGAAGGCTTTACGACAAGGACCGGTTTCGTCGATTTAATCGTGACCAACCTCGTTACGCTCCCGAGAAGGGCTGATGCAATTCCCCTTATTCCCCGCGCGCCCATCGCTATCATGTCCATGTCCGATGATTCGGCCGCATCAATGATGCAGCGCTCCGGGGTGCACTGGTTGGCTGGAAATTCATCGATTTGAACGCTTACAATCGCCTTTACCGGTTTTAAAATGGCCAGCGCGGAATCAAGAATCCAGGGTGCGATCTCCTTTTTAATCGCTTTGAGAGTGCTGAAATAGAACTTCTCGTCATTTCGGAACGGGATCGCGAAGACGGCATGAAATACCGTTATAGCGTCATCTTGAGACCAATCGAGACGGGTCAGGAATTGCGCCGCACATTCGGAGTATTGAGACCCATCTGTCGCAAGCAATATTTTCATGACTTCATCCGATGTTCATCCCGCAATGCTGCGCTTCAGCGCGCTAAGAAACCAGCGGCTTGCAATACAACTGTGCAACCTATCGCAGAGCGGTTTCTCTCTTTGCCGCACGGTAATATTATAGCAGTTTTAAGAATATCATTAAGCCTTAATACAAAATGTGCTTTGCCGTTTTCGATGAATGAATCCGCAGCAGCTTACTGGAGGGCTGGCCCATTGAATTAATATTTTACTTTCGTTCACTCATGAGTGATCTCACAACGGAAGTATCTGCCAGTGTCGAAATATCGCCAAGGTTCTCTGCTCTGTTTCGCGGCTTGAGATCTTTCGCAGGATACTACGCATGATCTTACCGCTTCGTGTCTTCGGGAGGCTCAAGGTGAATTGCGCTTATCGGGCTTCGCGGTCGGCCTGACCACCATTCGCACATGATCCGAATTGCTTTTACCATGCCCCATGAATCTTTTCCATGATCCGAAAAACTTAACTTTCGGAGTGCACGATAATCACCGGAATTACCGCGTTTAAGATCGTTTCCCGGGCTGTGCTTCCGAAAAAAGCATTAAGCAATGCATTTCTTCCATGAGTTCCCATGACCACGATCGAATAGCCGCTTTCACCCTCCTGATATACCGCGCACGTGGAAGTTATCGCTTTCTCTTCTATTTTATAGTCACAGGGCACATCGTGTTTCTGAAAGAACCCGGCCTTCCGTTTCATGGCGTCAACGGCATCATCCCGTGACTCGGCGATCATTCCATCGATATTAAATGCGGCTATGCCGGAGTATGCGGTGTTGATCATAATCTGATTGATGCTGTCCCACAGGCAATGAAACAGGGTCACTTTCGCTCCCATGCGCTTCGCAAGAGACAGCGCATATTGCTCGGCTGCCCGGCTGTTTTTCCCGAGGTCGGTCGGCACGAGCATTTTATGCTGCTTCTGGCCGGAGATATCCCGGTCCATTTCCTGAGCTATCGGTCCGATCACCATCACCGGCCGCCTGGAGTGACGGACGACTTCTTCGGCAACACTGCCGATGAGCAAACGCTTTATTCCTTTCCGGCCCTGTGTTCCCACGACAACAAGTTCCGGGGATGGCCTGGAACGCGATACCTTGAGGATCTGTTCCGCCGCAGAACCGCTTTTTAATGAACACGAAACCGGCACGGTAAATTGCCTGCCTATCTCCTCAAGTCTTTCCTCATGCGCAGAGTGCCATGCTGGAAAACGGAATACACCGAGTTTACTCAAGGGATACGCTTTTAGATCTTCTACATAAAGCAGATCGATGCCGGTTTTGAGTTGTTGGGCCAAAAAGTAGCTGCATTCCTTATTGCTAGCGAACGTCTTTTACCGGATACGGTTTGATTTTCAATGTCGTCAGCAACTAAAATCGAACGTTCAGGCATTGTTCATTCCTTCTACGGGATATCGCTGGCTCTCTGTACGGCAAGCAGCACCTGCGATAACTACATTTAACAGCAGATATGATTCGGTGTCAAATAAGTCGCATAACTTTAACATGGTTGTTCTTAATGTTGCCGGAAGTTACAATTACAGTTATGCTCATTCCACTTCTTCAGCATATATGGTGCCAAATTCCCTAATTAATATAGAGCAGGACACTCAGCCTACGCATCTGTAAAAATGTTGTCGATAAGGACCGTAAACGCAACCGGGACCTTTTGCAGAAATTCAGCTACAAGTTTTTCGGAGGGATCGATAGATATTCCGATTACTTCAAGTCCGTCACTGCTATATTTCCTGTAAAGTGCGTCGAGTGAGGGGAATGCTTCTTGGCAGGGATCGCACCAGGGCGCCCAGAAGTCAAGGAACACGACCTTGCCCCTGAACTGCTTCAAGGTGACTGCTTTGCCGTTCACCTCTGCGAGACCGAAGTCCGGCGCCGAGGTTCCGACCTGACCGGCATTCGCAAAAACGGGCAGGGCGAGCGCCAGCAATAGTGATAGTATGACGATTTTCACTGGCTGATCTCCTGTCTTGTATTCAAGAGGCACCGCTGCTCGCAGGATAATAAACAAGCTTTTGCAAGCTTGCTCATTTTAGTGCTGATCTTAAACCGCATATACGGTACTCTCCAGAAACTCATTAAATTTCCTTTTACATTTTTAAACGTAACTACAATGACGTTCAGGGCTGTATTAAATCAAACTTTCTATTCTTTCTGATCTATCGCCGCGTCCTGTCCTTCTTTCAGCGCCTTTTTAAAGGACCTGATGCCTTTTCCGAGCCCTTCCCCGAGTTGGGGAAGCTTGCCCGGGCCGAAAACAATTAAAACGATCACGAGAATGACAATAAGGTGCAGGGGCTGAAACAAACCTTCGAACATTATTTCCACCACATGATACTGATTTTATGGAGCGGAAGGGTTTCCCCTTCCGCTCGCTCCTGTTTACTTTTCCAAAGACTCGTAGGTCTCTCTCGGCGACGGCGGGTTCTGGCCGTGGCAGTCCGAGCAGTTGTTCTGAGAGGTAATGCCGTTCGCGATAACATTGTAGAGCGGCTTGTGTTTCGGTTTATACGACCCGGTATCATGGTACTCGTTCAGCATCCCGGCCGCTTCCATAGCAACGTTTGCTGCCATGCGGGCGCACCGCTCCTGCCGCTCATTCGTCAGGAAGCCGACTCCTTCCGCCCGCATCCACTTCCCAACGGAAATATGGCAGATGGGGGTCCCGGACATGGTCATATGCTTGATCGGGGCCTTCTGCACCTTTGCCGGCGTGAAGCTCGGCAGGTCCGTATACGAATAATAAAAAGCAAGGTCATTGGTCATTGCTTCGGCTACGTCGGTGTCCTTGGTCACGAGACCGATGATTACTCCCGCGCCGGGCATGGTGCCGCACAGCGTGCCCCAGCCCGCGAACCCGCCGTGCGCCCATCGGTAGGCATCAATCGGAAAATCATTCCATCCGGCCGCGCCCTTCTTCTTCAGGTTCTCGGCAAAACCGGCAATGACCGAGGACGTGCACCATCTCTTGAAGTAGTTATCATATGTTATTTGGCCTACTTCGCGCGGGTCCAGCTTTGCATACTTGAATACCGCCGCTCCCGTGTTTTCGTAAGCATCAGATTTTTTTACCGCGCTGAGGACTGCCATGGATGCTATCGCAGCGCCTGCCGCGATCTTTCCGCCGGTGATCAGCATATCTCTTCTGGAAAGTTCATTTTTCGTTTCCGTGCTATTCATGATATAGCCTCCTGCCACGTGAGATTATTCAATGCGTTGCAGCATTGAAGATTGATTTGCCGTGCACAATTGAAAAATACGAATTTCACCATCGGGAGTCGAAAAAACGACTCGGCTTCGATCACATCATCATGTGCGAGCATGAGATCGCGGATATGCCGAAGCGGAGCCGAGCTTAAAGGGGAGGAATGTCCGTAACGGACAATCCGTGCGCAGACGTACGCACGCACGTATGCCTGCGCTGTTATGAAATTAAAAGCTCTCGACTTCGGTTTTTGTGATGAGAGGGCTGCTGATCAGGCTTTAGGGGGACGTTCGTCTTGAAAAACGATGACTGAAGGTTTAAAAGGGGGATTCGCGATTTCAGCAACTTTGTTCAATGCTAACGGAAGAGGACGGCATGCACATTCGTTTATACAGGGCATATCGCCGTTCGAGGAAAGGGCCGGCGTTGTCGAGTGGCAAACGTCGAGGGCACCGATTGCCGCCATCGCGCCGTGATCAGACAGAAAAGGCAACGAGGGTGGAACAGCGATACTGAGGGCGATTGCCGTAAGAACGATTAATGCTTGCCATTTCATGGTTGCAACAGAATACATAGAAACGAAGAGCGAAGTCAAGCTATAATTCTAAATTTAGATTCATTAGCCATCTTCCGTTTCATGCTCTATTCTTGCATTCTCATCATCCAAGCTCTTTCCCCGTCGCCATGGTGAGTTTATCGTGTTTGACTCTTGATATAGACCCTTGCAAGTTCCCTTTGCCTAATTCGTGAACCCATGATTGCAATAAGCATGGATGGTGCCGCGAGAGACGGTAAAACATTCTTTTTTCATGTCCACCTGGCTCAAGGGGAAGAACACGTTCTGCCGGGCGCTCAGGAAGGGGATGAGGTTGTTGGTTGCGATGCGATGGAGCCAGGTGTATAAAGATGCTTCGGGCAGGATTTTCGGTAGGGCCTGATAGGCTTTCAGGAAAACATCCTGTGCGGCATCCTCCGCATCATGCGCGTTCCCGAGCATGTGCCTGCAGAGGTTGTATATCTTATCCTGGTATTTGAGGACGATTTCCTCGAATGCCGATGCATCCCCGTTCTTGAAGCGTTCTATGAGATTGAGATCATCAGTGGTTTGCACGGTCAATATGATATGGGAATATCATAAAATATTTCATACGTGCCTGCCTAGGAGTCTGTCGGACTTAACGGTCTGATCCGAAGACTGTTTATGCACATTTCATTGATCAACAGCCTTTGATGGCCTATCGCCGATCCAAAAGCTGACGATTTGTTCTTTCTTATCACTATCAACTCAAGGCATACAGCCTTTTTAAGTTCCAGGCGATGCAAACCAGGTCCCATTCGCCTTGTACCGATTCAAAACCTCGCAGGAGGAACTGGCGGAATCCCATAACCGCCTTGATGATACCGAAGACCGGTTCCACCGTATTCTTGCGCTTGGCGTAGAGCTTTTTCCCAGCCAGCGTTCGGAGGCGGTATTTCATATATACCGAAAGACGAAAAGAGCAAAAGACCTCTCGGTATCCCCGTAGTTGAAGACAAAATTGTCCAGATGGGCATCAAGAAAATCCTCGAATCTATCTACGAGGTAGACTTCAGAGATATATCCCATGGCTTTCGACCGAAACGAAGCTGTCATGATGCGCTGGAAATAATGGATAAGGCCATCATGAGAGAACCGATAAATTACATTGTCGATATGGACGTTGAGAAATTCTTCGACAGGGTTGATCACCGGTGGATGATGGAATGCTTGAAGCAGCGGATAAGCGACCCTAACTTTCTTTGCCTCATAGCCCGGTTCCTCAAGGCTGGTATCATGGAAGAGGGCAATTATATGGAGACGGACATGGGCACGCCACAGGGCGGCGTTGTGAGCCCGGTGCTAGCTAACATCTATCTCCATTACGTTCTCGACCTCTGGTATGAGAAGCAGGTAAAGAAAGAGACGCGAGGCTACACTCAAATGATTCGATATGCCGACGACTGTGCGCCACGAAGGCGAATAAGGAGGTCATACATGTTATCGTAAACTTTCTTATTTGCCATGCTGCACACGAGATGGAGGGAGGCCCTCCGAAGCCGCCCTGTAAGTATATCAACTTAAAATCACCCTGAAGGGAATTAAGCCTCCTCTTTGGCGCAGGATTCAAGTCCCGGAAACGTAAACATTTTGGGATTTGCATGCTGCCGTGCAAGATGCCATAGGCTGGCAGGATAGTCATTTGCATGATTTTACTATCCGCAACCCGCGCACGCAAGCAAAGGAACTGTATTGCCTCTGTCGAAAATGGACTTTCATGAAGGGCCAAAAAGCGTCTCTTCGATAATTTTTCAGGAGGCTACAATATGAAAAACATGACGCATTCTCCTGACCTGTCGCCTTCAGTAAAGGAACTCCGCGACGATGCACGACAATTCGTCTCGATTATGAAGCACTGCGTCGGGCGCTCTTTTCTGGCTATTCATAAAGATGTGCCATGCTGATTTCCATGACAATTTTGTTAAGCTGGATTTTTTGCAGTCTTTCCATGGTATGTATACGGTACGGGCGTTTTTTTCTACTTCAGTTATTCACAATGCCGATTGCCAATAAAATATAGTTGACAAATACTATTGAATATGGTTAAATAAGGTCTTAAAAATCCTAATTAACGATAATCCGATGCGGAGGGAGGCTTAAATGTCAGGCGATTATTTCGGAATCCAAATAGGGCAAACAGTGCCCGATTCCAAACTCGAAATCTTCGCAACATACCTGGCCAGTGGAAACAGGAAGGAGAGTCGTCCGCCGCGACTTGGTCGGTAAAGTGTTCGAGGCCCTAAAATAACGTATGCTGGTGACCAGAGAAACAGACTATGCCGTGCGCACCGTACTGTACCTTGCGCGTGAACGTGATCGCAACGTGAGCGTTACGGAAATAGCGCAGACCATGCATATCCCGAAAAGCTTTCTTGCTAAGATCCTTCAGCGGCTGGTACGGCATCATATTCTCCAATCGATGCGGGGAGTAAAAGGAGGCTTCATGCTCGCAAAAGAGCCCTCGGAGATCACCCTCCTCGCGGTCATGGAGGCGATCCAGGGGCCCGCCGGGATCAACGTCTGCGCCATTGACAGCAGGCGGTGCCGGATGAGCTCCACCTGCGCTGTCCATCCGGTCTGGGTGGAAATTCGAAAAGAGGTTGAACGGCGTCTAAAAAAGCAGACCATTGCGAAACTCGTTTGATTTTTTTTGACGTTAATTAGGATGTTTTTCATCCTAAATATAATTTGGTGTTCTAAAATGCACCACCATGAAAGGAGATGAATTATGGACACTGTCGCATTGAGCAGGTTGCAATTTGCCCTCACGAGCATGTTTCACTGGATCTTTGTGCCGCTCACCCTGGGGCTCTCCATTTTGACGGCATATATGGAGACACGGTATGTGAGAAGCGGAGACGAGCTGTACCTCAGAATGACGAAATTCTGGGGCAAACTCTTCCTCGTCAATTTCGCTCTCGGTGTCGTGACCGGCATCACCATGGAGTTCCAGTTCGGCATGAACTGGGCCGAGTATTCAAAATATGTGGGGGATATTTTCGGCGCGCCCCTTGCGATTGAAGCAACCATGGCGTTCTTTCTCGAGTCCGTCTTTATCGGTGTCTGGATCTTCGGCTGGAACAAGATATCGAAAAAGACGCACGCCCTGTCTATCTGGCTCGTTGCTCTGGCGACCAACCTGTCCGCCCTCTGGATCCTCCTGGCGAACGGCTGGATGCAGAAGCCGGTGGGGTACGTGCTCCGCAACGGACGCGCGGAGATGACGGATTTCGGGGCGCTCCTAACGAACCCCTACGGCTGGCTCAAGTTCGGCCATACCCTCTCATCAGGATATGTGGTCGCGGCCTTCTTTGTCATGGGCGTGTCGGCCTACCACTTGTTGAAGAAGAACCAGCTCGAATTTTTCAACCGCTCATTTAAAATCGCCGCGGTCTTCGGGCTAACATCTACGATCCTCGTAGCGGCGATCGGAGATTTCCACGCAGCGGAAGTGGCCAGGACGCAACCCACCAAGTTTGCAGCCATGGAATCGCTCTGGGAAACGCAAAAAAATGTCGGGTATAATCTTTTTATTATTCCCGATACAAAAAAGGAATGCAACACGCTGGAAGGGCCCTGCGTACCGGGTTTACTGAGCTACCTGGCCTTCCATACTCCCGAGGCGGAAATAAAAGGCTTGAAGGCCTTTCCTAAAGAAGAGCGTCCGCCGGTACTCCCGACGTTCTGGAGCTTTCGCCTGATGGTCCTTCTCGGTTTTGCAATGATGCTCCTCTCGTTCCTGGCGGTCATCTATTCAAAACGTCGCACGCTGGAAGCGCATCGTCTTTTCCTCACGCTCATGCTTTTTTCCATTCCCCTGCCCTATCTTGCCGGTCAGCTCGGATGGGTAGTGGCCGAGGTGGGGAGACAGCCATGGATCGTCTACGGCGTGCTCAAAACGTCTGCCGCCGTATCTCTGTCCATCAGCACTATTCAGGTATACGCTTCGCTTCTGGGCTTTACCGTCCTCTACGGAGCGCTCGGCGTGATCGATATTTACCTGCTGTCTAAGTTCGCCAAAAAAGGTCCCGATGACGACCTTTCGGCTCTCTTAAAACCGACGAAATAGGAGGCATATCATGGAATTTCAGATCATATGGTTCATTCTCTGGGGCGTTTTATGGGCGGTCTATTTCATGCTGGACGGATTCGTGCTCGGCACCGGCATGCTGCACCATTATCTGGCACGGAATGATCAGGATAAAAAAATCATGATCAACACGGTCGGACCGGTCTGGGACGGCAATGAGGTATGGCTCGTGACCGCGGGCGGCGCAACCTTTGCTGCATTCCCCAAGACGTATGCGCTGATGTTCAGCTATCTTTACTCGGCCCTGCTGCTCCTTCTTTTTTCGCTGATCATTCGCGGAGTGTCCATAGAATTTCGAGGAAAAATCAACAACGATGGGTGGAAAAAAACATGGGACCTGGGTATCTTCATCGGCAGCGCGCTTCCCGCGCTCCTGCTCGGAGTGGCCTTCGGGAACATCTTCAGCGGCCTCCCCATGGACGCCGCGGGTTATCACGGCTCATTCCTTTCGCTCTTGAATCCTTACGGGCTGCTGACCGGCGCGCTGTTCGTCCTTCTGTTCCTGACTCACGGCAGCCTCTATGCATGCGTCAAGACCGAAGGTGATCTGTGCGACAAATCATCTGCAACGGCGAACAAGCTCTGGCCCGCCCTGCTGCTCGTTGCCGTGGTTTTTCTTATTGCAACCGCGTTCGCGACCAGGCTTTATAACAATTATATGACGACGATGCCGCTTCTCGTCGTTCCGCTCCTGGCTGTGGCCGCGCTGATCGGCATCAAGGTCTTCCTCGTGAAGGGCAGGATGCTCATGGCCTTTGCTTCATCGTGCATAACAATCGTCATGATAGTATTCACCGGTATGATCGGGCTCTTCCCGAACCTGATCCCCTCCAGCACGGATACGGCTTACAGTCTGACAATCTTCAACTCGTCTTCAAGCATCTACACGCTGAAGATCATGACCGTGGTGGCCTTTGTGTTTGTTCCGATCGTGATCGCATACAAGATTTGGGTCTACCGCGTGTTCCGTTCACGGGTAACGGCAGATACGGTCATGAAAAACGAGCAGACATATTGATCCTTCAAGCAAACAGCTATATAATTCTCCCGACGGTAAGGGCGGGTTTCGCCCTTACCGGTCCCGGCGTTATTACGTGCCTGACATCTTTTAAAATATTTTGCTCTGCTTTTGTGACGCTTTGTCGGTACTTTCCGACATCATTGAGCAAACAATTATAACGCCTTTTCGCCACATTTCGTGAAGAGTAAAACGGCGCTTCGAACTCTTCTATATCAATACAGTCCACTTCATAGCGAGAAAAACTTCTTGAACAGCGGTTTTCAGTGTTGTCAGATTCGGCACTTGCATGAGTCGAGCCCCCCCTTAAGGATAGGTGCAAAATAGAGCAGTTTGTAGTATTCTTAAAGTAATTTGGAATGAAATCCAAGCACCGAGAGCCCTATACGGAACAAATATCAAATGCACTATCGCCGCATTAAAAAAAGCACCTCGCTCACTCCGAAAGAAAAAGAAGTCCTCGAATGCATCAAGCAGGGGAAATGTACGTCGGAGATTGCGTCCCTGCTTTCCATTCGGCAAAGCACGGTGAAATTCCACGTTCGCAATATCATGGATAAGCTCGATGCGACAAACCGAGCGCATGCGGTCGCAATCGCTCTTGAGAAGGGATTGCTCAATGCGTAATATGCGTCCCGGAGCAATGTCTTGAAGACCGAACAGACGCCCCGAAGAAGGCAAATACTTCCCGGTTGCAGCCGATCAAACCGATAATTGAGGCAGTATGTCGAGGACGCTCATCCGCGAGGCTCAGAGCCGGGCGTTTTGCGTTGTGGAATAAAAACAATTGATGCTGCGGATACGCGGTGATAGTATCGGACAGTCATGATCCCGGGGAAAAGGAAAGGAGAACGGAACGTATGACCGTATTGTGGAACGATAACCTTGCATCCGGCTCAACGGAAATCGATACTCAGCACAAGGAGTTGTTCAAACGGATCGAAAGCTTGCTCGCCGCATTTGAAAAGGGCACGGGGAGGGAGGAGGTCGCTAAAATCGTCCAGTATTTGACCGACTACGTAGTGTTACACTTCGGAAATGAAGAAAGCTACATGGCGAAATACGCCTATTCGAGCGCTTCGGCCCACAAGGCCCAGCACGAGCAGTTTGTGAAAAACTTTCTGAAATTGAAAGATCGGCTTTTGATGGAAGGAATTAACGCCCAACTGGCTGAAGAGACGAAGGAGCTGTGCGTCGCTTGGCTGATCAACCACATCAAGTACTCGGACCGGGCTCTGGGCATGTTCCTGAAGTTAAAAAGGTGAAACGAACAGAGATCGATGATAAGAGTTTTAATAGCCGACGATGATAAAAATCTGAAGAAGATACTCGCGAATGCGCTTACCGACTCCGGCTTTGACGTGACCGAGACGGACAACGGCCTGAAAGCAGCGGCGCTGCTCGAACAGGACGAATACGACATTCTCCTGCTGGACCTGCACATGCCGAAGATATCCGGCATCGAGACGCTCAAAAAAATCAAATCAGCGCAAATACAGACGGAAATAATCATCCTTACCGGCAACGCGACGGTCTCCACGGCGGTCGAGGCCATGAAACTCGGCGCGTACGATTACCTCACCAAGCCGTGCAAAATCGGGGAATTGAAAGTAATCATCGAGAAGGCATACGAAAAGAAAAAACTCATACACGAAAACATCCTCCTCAAGACGCAGCTTCAGCGCCAATCCGCGGCCGGGACCATCATCACGAACTCCCCGCTCATGCATGATATCCTGAAGACCGTAACGAGGCTTGCCGCGTCGGGCTACCCCGTGCTGCTTATCGGCGAGAGCGGCACGGGCAAAGAACTCCTGGCGAAGGCGGTCCATGAAGCGTCACTCCATGCAGAGGGGCCCTTCATCCCCCTCAACTGCGGCGCCATTCCGGAAACAATGATGGAAAGCGAACTGTTCGGCCACGAGATGGGGGCTTTCACCGGCGCGCACGCGAGGAAGCCGGGTCTGCTGGAGATCGCCGACAACGGCACCCTGTTCCTCGATGAAATCGGAGAAATGCCTCAACAACTTCAGGTGAAGTTTCTTCGAGTGATCGAAACGGGAAGATTTTTCAGGGTCGGGGGCGCGAGAGAGGTGGCCGTCGACGTGAAGTTCGTCGCCGCTACGAACAAGGACCTGAAGCGGGAAGTGGAAAACGGCGGCTTCCGGGAAGACCTCTATTACCGGATCAGCGCGCTGACCATCCACGTCCCACCGCTTCGGGAGCGAAAAGAGGACATCCCGCTCCTCGTTGAACATTGTGTCAAGACAAATTCGTTGTTTAAGTTCAAAAAATTCTCCACAGAGGCCCTGCGCGTTCTCTCCGTATACGACTGGCCGGGAAACGTGCGGGAGCTTCAGAATGTCGTGCATCGCGCCCTCCTCCTGTCTCAGCACGACCTCATCGTTCCGGCTGACCTGCCTTCCGACATGGATGAGGGCCGCAAGGGCTCATGTATCAGGCTCGAAGACGTAGAGCGCGAGCACATACTCAAGGTCCTCCGCGAAGCGGATGGGCAGCGGGGAAAAGCAGCTGAACTCTTAGGCATCGCCCCGAAGACCCTTTATAACAAACTCCTGAGTTATGGGGTGGCGGAATGAAAATGACGATCAGGCGGAAACTAGGCATCAGCCTACTGGGCGCGATGCTCGCTGCGTCAGTGATAGGTGGGTATGTCCACTTCCGAGAGATGGTCGCCGGGAATGAAGAGAACCTTACAATGTTCGCCAGCACGGTCGGGTCCGTTATCGAGGCAAGCCTCACCAACTCCATGCTCACTCGCGATTCCCTGGTCCTCAGCAATACCCTGAGCAATCTCGGCGGTCTCGAATCCATCGAGCGGATCATGCTGGTGAACAACGAAGGCGTCGTCAAGGCCGGGAGCAAGGCCGGAGAAATAGGCATGAAGCTGCCGCTCCGGCACCGGGAGCCTCCGGATGCTAAAAGAGCCGGCCTGTCGGAAGGCGACGATCCGTTCCGCTGGATCCAGGCGGTCAGAAACCAGCCCGGGTGCCACCGCTGCCACAATCCGAAATCCGCGCAGAACGGGCTCATCATCATCGATTTTTCGCCCGGGGCTCTGAAAAAGCAGGCGTTCCATCACATGACGAGGGAATCGACGATCATCATAGGATCGATCGTGTTCATCGGCGCGTTCATGTTTTTTCTGTTTGACGATATGGTCATAATGAGACTGGGCGCACTGCGCGAGAGCATCCGCCGGTTCGAGGAAGGAGCTGTCGATGTCCTCATCCCGGTCCGAAGACACGACGAGATCACCGACCTCAGCGCCAGCTTCAACGATATGACGACGGCCATCATCGCTACTAGAAGCGAACAAGAGAAGTATGCGGCGGAGCTGCTCTCTCTCGCGGTTTCTTCCAATGTCGTGACGGCCGTACCCCGGGCCGAGAACATTTACGAGGCGGTCTGCTCTCTCGCGGTGAAGGAATTAGGTCTGAAGATGGCGTGGTGCGGGATCCTCAAGCAGGGCTGCCACGATATAGATCCTGTCGCCCAGTGCGGCTTCGATGAGGGGTATCTTTCCGGTGTCAAAATAACATGGGACGACGCTCCTTCAAGTAGGGGACCTACCGGTAGGGCGGTCAAAACAAAAACTCCGCAAGTGGTGAATGAGACAGATAGCGACCCCGCATACATCCTCTGGAGAGACGAGGCACTGAAGAGGGGCTATCGATCGTCCATGGCGCTTCCGTTCCTTACCTCCGACGGGGACGTGCTCGGGGTCCTGAACTTGTACAGCGAAGCGCCTGGGCATTTTACCCGCAAACGGATCAGGATATTCGCGGTCTTCGCCAACCAGGTGGCCTCCGCGATCGAGAACAGGACCTTGATCGAGAATGTGGAAAAAACGAGCAGGCAAATCGTCGAGCAGTTCAAAGTGATTTCACGGTCTCAAAAAGAGTGGCAGATGACCTTTGACGGCATAACGGACCTTATTACCATCCACGACAAGGACTATAACATTCGCAAGGCGAACAAAGCCGTGGCCGAGTATTTCGGTTTTCCGATCCACGAAATTATAAACAAAAAATGCCATGACATCTTCCACGGGAGCTGCTCGCCGGTCGTGAACTGCCCCCATCGGATATCGATGCAAGAGAAGCGAAGCGTCACGGAGGAGGTACGCGACCCCAAGACCGGCAGGCTCTTCAGGGTATCCACGTTCCCCTATTTTTCCCCCGAAGAGGAGTTTATAGGTTCCATCCACGTCGCCAGGGACATTACCGAAGAGAAGGAGGGGGAGATGCGCCTCATCATGAGCGAACGGCTCGCCTCCCTCGGCCAGATGGCCTCCGGGCTGGCCCATGAAATCAACACCCCCCTTGCCTCCATTGCCGGCTGCGCCGAGGGGCTCCTCATGAAGGTGAAGAACAACCGGTACGACCCCAAGCTCTTCGAGGAATACCTGCAAATCGTCGAAGAGGAGATTCTTCGGTGCAAGAGCATCACCACGGGGATGCTCTCGTTTGTGAGAACTTCCACGTATGAAAAAAAGGACGTCCGTATCAACGAGGCGCTGGACAAAGCTGTGGAGATCATAAGCTTTCAGGGACGGCTCCGGGACGTTGAGATCGTACGGAACTATCAGGCTGATCTTCCGGTGATTAACGCGAGCGAGGGGGAACTGCGGCAAGTCTTCCTCGCCATCATGACGAATGCCCTCGATGCTATGGAAAACAGCGGCACGCTTACCCTCGAAACGAAGGCGGAGGGAGGCTCCGTTATGATCAAGATCGTCGATTCGGGTCCGGGCATAGCCCCGGAGCATCTCAACAGGATCTTCGACCCGTTCTTCACGACAAAATCGGACAAGGGCGGCACCGGCCTCGGTCTTTCCATCGCCTTCAAAATCATGACGAACCACAACGGCACGATCGATGCGCGTTCGGAAGAAGGAAAAGGCACTACCTTTACACTTGCTCTTCCCATCTCCCTCCCCGAATAAGTTCTAAGCTTGAAGCGCGAAATCCTAAATAAATTTAAAATTCAAATGACCTAATTTTCGAATTTTGCCCATTCGACATTGTTTAGAGTTTTGGATTTTGAATTTAGAGTTTATTTTTATCGGTACAAATTACCTTCCCATCGGTAAGACCAACCTGCGAATGCGTCTTCTCAAGTCCCAATCTCACTGAAAATCAAAATGTTCCATTCTGGCACAGCTCTTGCGATATAAATCCGTAAAAGAATGAACTGAGAAACGACCTGGTCGGAGCGATAAGGTTTAATGATTTTTTGAGGGCAGACGCATTGAAGACCATATGAGAACCTATATTTATCTCAAGGTGGCCGACGATGCGCTGTACCTGGCGAAGCGGGAGGGGAAAAACAGGATGGTCGCCGCTTCCTCCTTAGAGAACAGCCCAGAACCGACTGGCTTTGCACAGTAATTGCGGAACGGTTTCTGAACAGCGTACGTGGAGAGAAAGGAGATTCATACTGATGTCGAAAACAGAGCGAAATCTACAGGACGCTTTTGCCGGCGAATCCCAGGCAAACAGGAAATACCTGTCCTTTGCGAAAAGGGCCGAGGCGGAAGGTTTCAGACAGGTTGCCAAGCTCTTCAAGGCAGTGGCCGCTGCCGAGACCATTCATGCCCACAATCACCTGAAGGAGCTCGGCGGCATTAATTCAACAATGGACAATCTGCAGGCCGCTATCAACGGAGAAATCATCGAGTTCAAAATGATGTATCCCCACATGATCTCCGACGCCGAGTCAGAGGGGTACGACAACGCCCTAAGATCTTTCAGCTACGCGAACGAAGTGGAAAAGATCCATGCGGCGCTGTATAAGAAGGCGCTTGAGGAACTGGGCTCAAACAATGATGCCGACTATTATGTCTGCCAATTCTGCGGTTATACAATCGAGGGAGAAGCACCGCATGGGTGCCCGGTCTGCAAAGCCAAGAATCAGGCATTTATGATAGCACAATAACGGGCGACAATTATGACGTTCGACAGTTTGCAACAGCGTCATCATTACGCTGTGCCAGAACTACGGCGGTTTTTCTTAAGATCGGAAGCCGTATCTGCCACATTGATATGCAGAAGATTTACACTGTGATCTGAGCGACCCCAGGGCTCTCTCGCCTCATTCATTTTGGCCGATTGAAGTATGCGTCAATCTGTTCCTAATCGGTAAAATTTATCTTTCCATCGGTAAGATTAACCTGCAAATCCATCTTCCCAAGGATTTTATCCCTTATAAATTAATGGGTTCCGTTCTGGCATCGCGGTTGCTTTAGAAATCCGCAGCAGTATCGTAGCGGGGCATTTATCAGGATGGACCGATACGACTTTATATTTTGTGGAGGGCCGATTCATTGAAGACCGTACTTGTCGTGGATGACAATCCTATTATCTTGCAGTGTTATGAAGAGATATTGAACACGTCAGACTATACGGTTATTACCTGCCGGGATGGACAGTCCGCCCTGATTGCGATCCACGAGGGGATCAACGCGGACGTGATAATCACTGATTACCGCATGCCCGGCATGAACGGTTTGGAACTCGTCACACAACTGAAGAAGCATGCCCCGACGGTCCCGGTGATTATGTGTTCCATTGACATAAGAAGCGAGATCTATCAGAAGGCGCTCAGCCTTGGGATCGTGGAGTATATGTTAAAGCCGGTCGGCGTGAACGAATTGAGACGGGCCGTAGCGGCGGCGCTCGATGGGGCGGCGAAACAGCATACGGAACCCGGCATAAGCGATTGAAGAAGACTAAGGAGACACATATGGCAATACAATGGACAACGGATTTATCGACGGGATCGAACGAAATAGATGATCAGCACAAAACTATCTTCGCCAGGATCAACGGCATGCTGGACGCGTGCAAGGAAGGCAAGGGAAAGCAGGAGATGGGCAACGTCGTGGTGTTTTTGGAAGATTACGTTATGACCCATTTCCGTGCGGAAGAGAAATGCATGATTCAGTACGGTTACCCCGAATACGAAGCCCATAAGGCGCAGCACGAGGATTTCAAAAGAAAATTCGCGGACCTGAAAAAAAGAATAGAAGCCGAAGGCGCGGGCGTCCATACGGTAATTGCAACGAATCAGCTCGTGGTGCGCTGGTTCGTGCATCACATCCGCGAGGTGGACACGCGGCTCGGCGCGTTCCTCAAGACAAAACCTCAGTGACCGCAGGCCAAACGGTTAAGAATATTCAAAGCGTAGCTTGGAATTATTATTCTCCTGATGATAACATCGGCGTGGAGCAAGGCTCATGGATAAACAATAAATTATCTCGAGGAGGTTATTTACGGTGAAGAAGAATTGCTGGGAATATAAAAGCTGTGGAAGGGAGCCCGGAGGGCGGAAAGCGCAGGAACTCGGAGTGTGCCCGGTTTCCGAATATGAAGAGTTCGAGGGCGCCCATGATGGGAAAAAAGCTGGAAGGGCATGCTGGGTCGTAGCAGGATCTCTCTGTGGCGGGAAAGTCCAGGGAACATACGCGCAGAAGCTTCTCAACTGCTGGAGATGCGATTTTATGAACCTCGTGAAAAGAGAACAAGAATCGTCCCCGCTCGGATTTTCGCACACACGACTCGGAGTGGAGAAAACATTGGAAAAGGCGAGGTAAGGAGTCAAGCACAGGACCAGCTAACGATTTGGCCCCCCTGTTGATAAGTTAGGGCTTTATAAACTGGAGATACCAAATGGCCAAGAATATTCAGGTAGTGGTGTTTTGCATCAGCAAGGAGTTTTACAGCGTGCCCATTGACGTGGTCCAGGAGATCGTAAAGGTGCCCGAGGTGACGAGCGTTCCGGACGCCCCCGACTTTTTCGAGGGGGTGATCAACCTTAGGGGGAAGATCGTGCCGCTCGTCGATCTGCGGAAGCGGCTGCGTTTGCCGAGCGCGGAACGGACGAAGTCCTCGCGGGTGCTTGTCGCGGAGAACGGGGGGCGTGTCATCGGGCTGTTGGTGGACGCGGTCTCCGAAGTCCGTAAGCTCCCCGCCGAGGCCGTGGAACCGCCGCCTGAGATGATCGCCGCCGTGGGCATCGAATACATCACTGGTGTGGCAAAAGCGGGAGAACGGCTGCTCATCTTTCTGGACATAAAAAAAATACTGAGCATCGAAGAGATGAAGAAAGTCGTTTCTACCGTGGAGCAAGCAACGAATCCCGCCGCCGCATGAAGCAAACGGGTAAGGGACGGACAGACGTTAATTATAACATACAAGGAGAAAATATCATGAAAGAGCTATTCAAAAACATGAAGATCGGGGGAAAGTTGGCGGTTTTGACCGGCCTGATGACCCTCTTGATCGTGGTCACCGGGAGCTATCTCCTCCACAACGTTTCAGAGACGAATAAGCTTCTGAATTCGAACTTGGAACTGGCCAAAGCCTTTACGCGGACCGCCGGCGATGCCGACGACCTCGAAATCGCGTTCAAGAAACAGGTGCAGGAGTGGAAAGACACACTCCTGCGGGGCAACGATCCCGCGCTGTTTGCAAAGTACCATGATAATTTCCTGAAAAAGGAAGCCGAGGTGCAGTCTCGCGGGAAAGACCTGATGGAATCTCTGGCAAAGCTCAACATCGACACGGCTAAACTGGATGATTTTTTGAAAACTCACGCTCTGTTGGGTGAGAAATACCACGAGGCGCTGAATAGCTATCGTTCAGGCAATATGCAGAGCTTCCGCGTTGTGGACGCCAAGGTGAGGGGAATCGACCGGGAACCGACGGAACTTATCGACTTGGTAGCCGAGAACACGCGGAAGCAGGAATCAGTGATGTTCGCAGAAGTAACGAAAAAATCGGCGGAAGCGTTTGCAACCGTCCTCCGAAACTCTGTGCTCATCATCCTGGGCGGTATCGGGCTTGCGGTCTTTATAGCATGGATCATCATTCGCGCCATAACGACGCCGCTCAAAGACATTGTGAACGTTGCTGACGCAACCGCAAAAGGAGACCTCTCCCATGAGATCGCGATCCACAGCACGGACGAGATCGGAACTCTGGCCGAGACGTTTCGCCAGATGATGGCTTATTTACGGTCGGTGGCGAAAACCGCCGAGGAGATTGCCGACGGCGACCTCCGGAGCGATATCGAACCCAAGTCGGGAAAGGATGTGCTCGGCAATGCCTTCAAGAAGATGATCATCGGGCTGCGGGCGACGATCGGAGAAATCAGGGGGGGTGCCGATCAGATCGCCTCGGCCTCGGCCCAGATCGCGTCCACGGCCGAGCAGTCGGCGCGGAACAACGACAGCTCGGCCACGGCAGTGGAGGAGACCACTTCCACCATGCACGAGATGTCGGCTAACATCCAGAATGTGGCGAAGAGCACGCAGTCGCAGGCGTCGTCGGTCACGCAAACCTCGTCGTCTATCGAACAGATGGTGGCGTCCATTCAGCGGATCGCGGAGACCTCGCAGCAGCTCATGGCGCTGTCGGTCAAGACGAAACAGGCAGTCGGCCAGGGTCTCGATGCAATGGACAAATCGCTCAAAGGTTCCGATGAGATCAACCGGTCCATAACCAGGTCAGCAGATACGATAGCGGCGCTCGGCTCGCGGTCCGAGGACATCGGTAAGATCGTGGATGTCATCGACGACATCGCCGAGCAGACCAACCTTCTCGCCTTGAACGCGGCCATCGAGGCTGCCCGGGCCGGCGAACAGGGCATGGGCTTTGCGGTGGTGGCCGAGGAGGTCCGGAAGCTTGCCGAGCGATCGGCCCAATCCACAAAGGAAATATCGGAGCTGATCACCGGCATACAGAAGGAAGCCCAGGAAGCAGTGCGACAGATGGAGAAATCCACAGAGCTGGTTGGCCGCGGTGTGGAGCTGAATCAACAGGTTGGCGGCTCGTTAAAGGACATCGAAGGGAACGTGGGCGAAGTGGACCGTTATACAAAGGAGATCGGCGCGGCCACGCAGGAGCAGTCCAGCGGGAGCGCCCAGATCGGCAAGGCGGCGGAAGAACTGCGCGAGATCACGCAGGAGATCACCTCGGCCACGCACGAACAGGCGGCCGCGGCCGAGCAGACCGTGAAGACGATGGAGAAGATGCGGGAGATGATCCAGCAGAACGCATCTGCAACCACAGAGCTCGCGTCCTCAGCCGAAGAGCTTAATTCCCAGGCCGAGCGGTTCCAGCAAGTCATCGCCAAGTTTAAGCTAGACGACCACACGTATATGGATGAAGCACCGCTTGTCAAACGGGCAGCAGCGCGTGCGGCCGTGACGAAGGCTGACCGGAAGGCGCTGGGGGCCCCGCGGCAGGTTGAGGTGGCATAATGCTGACGGAAGAAGAGTTCCGGCTCTTCAGGAACCTCATCTATCAGGAATCGGGCATCTACTTCAAGGAGACGAAGAAAGATTTCCTGGAAAATCGAGTCTTCAAGAGGATGAACGAGACCAAGACCCAAAGCCCGTACTGGTATTACAAGCTGGTGACGGAGCAGCGAAGCCAGGAGCTTATCAAGCTTCTGGACACGATGACCGTGAACGAGACCTCATTCTTCCGGAACCGGCCCCAGCTCGAACTCTTCCGTGAGGTTGTCCTCCGTGATATTCTTTCGAAGAAACTGTCCGATCCCGCGAAGCGGCTCAGAATCTGGTCCGCGGGCTGTTCCACGGGGGAGGAGCCGTACACTATCTCCATGCTCGTCCACCAGGAGTTGCAGGGCCGGCCGGCGTGTGACGTGAAGATTTTCGCCTCCGATCTGAGCCTGAAGGCGCTCCAGACGGCGAACAAGGCCGAATATGCGCTGGATAAGGTCATGGCAACCGTTGACGACGCATATATCGCGCGATATTTCTCGAAGAACGGCGACATGACCCTGGTGAAGGACGAAATCCGGAACATGGTCGTCTTCGACTACCATAACCTCAAGAACGACAACGGCCTCAGGGACCTCGACGTGATCTTCTGCCGGAACGTCATGATCTATTTCGACATGGAAGAGCAGAAGCGGCTTGCCGCAAAATTTTATCAGAGCCTGAACCCCGGCGGCTATCTTGTCATCGGCCACGCCGAGAGCTTCCAGGGATGGAACACGGGCTTTCGATTTATCTACCACAAGGGAGGCACGGCGTACAAAAAACCCGCCGCGGAGGAATTATGAAAATACTGGTTGTGGAAGACGATAAGAACTTCGGCCGCGTGCTTGCTGGCGAGTTGAGAGAAAGCGGCTACACCATAGACATGGCAGTCGACGGCGTCGAGGCGGTCTTGAGATTTATCGACAACAGGCATGACTTTGTTATCCTTGATATCAAAATGCCGAAACTTGACGGCATCAACGCTCTCAGGATCATAAAAAAGATCGACCCGGACGTGCCGGCCATCACCTATTCCGGAAACGCCGGAAGCGGCGAGATGGCCGAATCCGTCAGGGCCGGTGCCATCCGATGCCTAACCAAACCCTTTGAGCTCGCGCAGCTTAAGGCGGAAATCCAGCGCTATGAAGCGCGGCGCAACAGGGCCTCGGCATGACGAACAAGATAGAACAATGGAGCGGCGCCGAACTGACGGAGCTGAAAAAAGTTTTTTTTGCGGGCGCGTATGAGCTCGTCGAGAGACTCCAGGACGAGCTGTTGGCGTTTGAAGACGCCCCCGATCACGACCGCCTCACGGCGATCAAACGGTACATCCATACGCTCAAGGGAGATTCCAACTCGGTGGGTCTTACTTCCGTCGGGGCGCTCTGCCACCGGATGGAAGATGTTGTTCCGTCTATCGAGGAACCCGGCGATTCTTCCCATGACACCCGTGATACGGTCGACCTCTTTCTGTCCTGCGTCGACGCCGTCCACGCGCTTCTCACGAAGAGCGAGGCGGGGGAATCCGCGGATGCTGGGGAGATGATCGACAAAATCGATCGTTTCCTCGTCAATAAAATCGGAGCATCCCCGGTTGCTTCTCCTGCCCTTTCCGAATACGGGGAGCTCCAGGCGCAGGAGGCCGCGCAAAAGGGGTTCTTCGTGTACGACCTGGAAATTGTGTTTCATCCCGCGTGCGGAGAGAAAAGCGTTGCCGCCCGCATGGTCGCGCAGCAGCTTGCCGGCATGGGTCGGATTATTTATGCCTCGCCGGACGTGGAGAGCGAGGAGATAGATAGAGCGCAAAAGATGACGGTCGTGTTTGCAACCGATCGAGACGGCGACGCGGTCCGGCGCGGGACGACAATCGCCGGAATGACGGGCGAGATCGTCGTACGCGTGCATGAGTGCGCGGCGTGTGAACTGCGGCCCGAGGGAGGCGACGCAGCGCCGTTCTCCCCCCTCGCGTTGAAACTCGGCCCGCCCGCGGCGCCTTCCACCGGGGGCGAGTTTCTCCGAATAGAAACCTTACGTGTGGACCGGATCATGAACCTCACGGGCGAGCTTATCATCGGCCGTTCCATGATCGGGCAGATGGCCCGGGAAATGGCGTCCGGGACCTTTACGGGCGACGGGGCGTCGCGCCTCCTGGCCGCGCATGCGCACCTCGAACGGACAATCTCGGACCTTCAAAAGAGCGTCATGAAAATGCGCATGGTGCCCGTAAACCAGGTATTCAGAAAGTTCTCGAAGATGGTCCGCGACCTTTCGGCGGAGAAGAAGAAACCGGTCAGGCTGGAAATCATCGGCAAAGAAACGGAACTGGACAAGGGGATTGTCGACGGCCTCGGAGAACCCCTTGCGCACATCGTCCGGAACATGATCGACCACGGGATCGAAGGGCCCGCCGAGCGGACCACTCGGGGCAAACCCGCGGAGGGCGTCATCACGTTCAAGGCCTATCATGAAGCATCCATGATCGTGATCGAAGCTTCCGACGACGGCGCGGGAATCGATATCGGGAAGCTCAAACAGAAGGCAATAGAGAAGGAACTTATTGACCGGGAAGAGGCCGCGGCCATGTCCGACTCAGAGGCAATGAACCTCATTTTTCTGTGCGGCCTGAGCACGGCGGACGAGGTGACCGGCACCTCGGGAAGAGGTGTCGGCATGGATGCGGTAAAATCCGCTGTGGAAGATATGCGGGGGACCGTCGAGATCCACTCGATGCCGGGAAAAGGCACGACCATGCGGCTGCGGCTGCCGCTGACCCTTGCGGTGATCAAGGCCCTCCTCTTCGAGGCCGGCGAACAGCTCTACGCGCTGCCGGTCTCGGTCATTGCCGAGGTGGCGAAAGTGACGACCGACGCGCTGGTCACCGTAAACGGAAGAAGAACGCTCCTGCTTCGGGACGAGATTATTTCGGTTATTTCAGTGCAGGAGCTGTTCCAGCTGGGCGCCGGCGGCAAGGGGAAGAAGTTCGTGCTGGTCGTTGAAGCGGGCGGCAGGACAATCGGGCTGCTCGTGGACCGGCTCGTTGGGCAGCAGGAACTGGTCATCAAAGCGATCGACGACCTCTCTATGCGGAGCAGGCTCGTCGCCGGCGCGGCGCTCCTCGGCAACGGGCAGATAGTCATGATTCTGGATGTGCTCGCCGTCGCGAGAAAGGCCGTGGACGAGGACCGGCAGGGGCAGGCATCGGCATGAAGGAAAGACGGGTACGGGTCCTGGTGGTGGACGATTCCGCACTCATGCGGAAAATGATCCCAGACATCCTCCGGCGTGATCCGGAGATCGAGGTCGCGGGCATTGCCATGGACGGCCTCTTCGCCCTCAAGAAGATGCGGGAGGTGCGGCCTGACGTCGTCACCCTCGACATCGACATGCCCAGGATGGACGGCATCGAGACCCTGCGGCGCATCATGGCGGAGTTCGGGACGCCGACCATCATGGTGAGCTCGCTCTCGAAAAAGGACGCGGAACTTACTTTTCAGGCGCTTGAGATCGGGGCGTTCGACTACGTAACGAAGCCGCAGGACGCCATCTCCGTGCATATCGCGGAGATCGCCGGCGACCTTATCGCCAAGGTGAAGTCCGCTTTTGAAAATCCCGTGGCGAGACTGACTATGGTGAATGCGAGGCCTGTCGCGTCTTTTCCGCGGAAGACGGCGCGGCCCGCCCGGATCAGTTCGGCTGAACGGGTGCTTGCCATCGGCATCTCCACGGGAGGACCGAACGCTCTGACGTATCTCCTGCCCCGGCTGCCCGGAGACTTTCCGGCCGCGGTGCTCATCGTGCAGCACATGCCCGCGGGATTTACTGAAATGTTCGCCTCCCGGCTGAACGCCTTGTCATCGATCGAGGTGAAGGAGGCGAAAGACGGCGATCTCGTCCTGCCCGGGAGGGCGCTCATCGCGCCGGGAAACCGGCACCTCAAGGTAAAGCGGCTGCCCCTGGGCGCCATTGCGGTTCTGTCCGATGCGGCGCCGGTCTCCGGGCACCGTCCTTCCGCGGACGTGTTGTTCCGCTCAGTGGCTGCCGAGTACGGCAGTAACGCAGCCGGTCTGATCATGACCGGCATGGGAACGGACGGGGCCGACGGGATCGGCGAGATCAGGGCGAACGGCGGGGTGACCGTTGCCCAGGACGAGAAGAGTTGCATCGTTTTCGGCATGCCGAAGGCCGCAATAGAGCGAAACCATATTATGGACGTGGTTTCTCTCGAAAACCTGGGAGGATACCTGACTAATCATTTTTCGGCAAAGGAGACGGCACATGTCGCAAAACACTGAACTGCAGGAAACCTTCACCTGTCTTATAGCGGACGACTCTCAGTTCGCGAGGAAAAACATAGCGGCTATCGTTGTAAATTTGGGGGGAAGCGTCGTTGGTGAAGCGAACAACGGCATTGATGCGGTAGCTCTCTACGCGAAACTCTCCCCCGACCTCGTGCTCCTCGACATCACGATGCCCGGGCTCGACGGCATCGGCACGCTCCGAAAAATCATGGAACGGGACCTGAATGCCAAAGTCGTCATCATCAGCTCCCTAGGAAACAAGGAAATGGTCTGGAAAGCCATCGGACTTGGGGCCAAGAGCTTCCTGACGAAGCCGTTCAGCCCGGACTACGCCACCCTGGTCATCAGCGACGTCGTAAGGGGCGAGAACGGAGGCCCGCGATGAAACTGGAGTACATCGGGCCGTTTGTATCGTCCACCATGGGCGTTCTGAAAAATGTATTTCAGTCCGACGTCGGACAAGGGGACGTTTCGCTTCTCCGGGGGCATGAGCTTGCCGGCGACGTCTCAGTGGTCATCGGGCTCTACGATCATTCAGGAGAGAGCATCATCCTGAACATGGACTCAGCGACAGCATTGAAAATCTGCACGGCAATGAACGGTTTTGCCTGCGGGTCAACGGACCTTCTCGGGGCGGACACGCTCGGCGAGTTGGCGAACATGATTGCGGGAAATGCCGTCAGCGCGCTCTGCGATCAGGGCTTTGTTTTTTCGGTCCAGCCGCCCGTGACCATAGGCCGCACCGAGCTTCCCCTTATTACGGACGGGCTGGAGCTGTTCCAGGTGCTCGTGACCTCAAAACATGGCAGCATAACCGTAAACTTTACGATAAGGACAACGTGATGGATCTCAAACCCTATGAAATGCCGGATGACGCTCGCGGGCAGACGGTCCCTATAAACACAGCCGCTTTCTCATCCATGAACGCAGGGGTGACCGAGTTTTCCGGTGCGGGAGAACAAAGCGCGACCCCCATCGCCGGTGACGGTACTGCAAGGATCTCCTCCTCTCTCGAACGCCGAAACGGTGCGGAGGGTGTCTCACGGATCCTCGTCGTGGACGACGAGAAGAGAATACTGCAGACTTTTTCGCTCATGTTCAGCGACTCGGGATATTTTGTTAAGACGGCCGTGAATGCCGAGGAGGCGCTGCGTCATATTGCCGGGGAGCGGTTTGACGTCGCCTTTCTCGATTGCTATATCGGCAAGGAACGCGGCCTCGAACTGATGAAAAAGATGGCGGCAGTCGACCCCGGGCTCTATTTCGTGATGATTACCGCCAACGGCAACACCGACCTGGCGGTAGAGGCGCTGAAGCTGGGCGCCACGGACTTCATGACGAAGCCGTTTTTCATCGCCGACCTCGTCAAGAGCCTCGACTTCGTCAACAAAAAGAGGGAGCTGGACCGGCAGAAAAAGGAACTGCTCCTGATGCTCGAAACCAAGGTCCAGGAGCGGACGCGGGAGTTGGAGACCATCTACATCGACGTGCTGTCGTCCCTGGCCCAGGCCCTGGAAACGCGCGACTTCAGCACCTTCGGCCATTGTAAACGGGTCTCTTACTACTCGCTTCTGATTGCCGATGAACTGGGTCTCCTTGCCGAGGACAAGCACTATCTCGAAATCGCGTCGCTGCTCCACGACGTGGGAAAGATCGGCATCAGCGACAGCATCCTGCTCAAACCCGCGGCGCTGGACAAGGACGAGTGGATCAATCTCAAAAACCATCCGGCCAAGGGCGTCGAAATCCTGAAGCCGCTCAAATATCTTGGGCCGGCCCTGCCCGCGATCCTTTATCATCACGAATTCTTCGACGGGACAGGCTATCCCGACGGGCTGAGGGGTGAAGGCATACCGCTGAATGCGAGGATCATCGCCGTAGCCGACGCCTGGGACGTTATGCGGTCCGACAGGCCGTACCGGAAGGCGCTCAGCAGAGAAGCGGCGATGAAAGAACTTTTGGCGTTTTCCGGCGTTCAGTTTGACCCCGCTCTGGTGGAGATATTGATCAAGCTTGCCTAGCGGTTAGACCTGGCATGCGTCGCACAGACACGGGTAGCTCGTGAAGGGTTTTGTAGGTTTTCGTGCGACAACGAAAAGGGATACTGATAATAGCTGATGTGTTATTATTCAGTGGCGTTGTTGCGCTTGCTGTGCCTGTGCTCAGCAGTTGACCTGCCGGGTAACTACAAATATATTTTTGTTAAAATTCATAGCACCTATTGTTGTCTATAAGGAGCGTTCCGGAATCTTACATTTTATATTTACAGGGAGGAAAGTAACATGACCAAGATAGATTTTTCTATTGCACGGACTAAGCATATTGCATGGAAGAGCAGGTTGCGAGGATTCCTCGACGGCCGGGAGAGCTTGACAGACGCACAGGCTGTCTCTCACAAGGACTGCGACCTGGGCAAGTGGCTGTACGCAGACGGCATGACTAAATATGGAACGATCGAAGATATGAAGACCCTTGAGAAGGAGCATATTTATCTTCACGCAGCCGTCAAGCGAATCATAGAGTTGAAGCGCGCCGGCGACACGATTGCAGCAAAGAAGGAGCTTGAAAAGCTTGATCAAATCAGTCAGAAGGTTGTTGCTTTGCTTACGGCGGTAGAACAGAAGGTTTCCTGAGTGACGGTTCTCATGAACAACTCATTGTTCCAAAATCTTGATTTTCTGCACATACTCTTGGACGCAGTTCCCTCGACGCTCTTGGTGGTTGATTCCGACGTCAGGGTTTTCCATTTGAACTCGGCGGCCTCCCGCCTGATCGGCGCAGACCGTACAGCTGTGTACATGCGCCGTGGCGGCGAAGCGCTGCACTGCATCCATGCGGAAGAGACCCCGGGCGGCTGCGGGCATGCTTCTGCCTGCCGTGATTGCGTTATCAGGAATAGCGTGAACGAAGCGGCAAAGGGGAGCCGGGTTTGCCGTGAGGACGCGAAAATGGACCTCATCACACCGGACGGCACCGTTGAAGTCCACCTTCAGATCACCGCGTCCCCTATTGCATATGAAAGCGACAACTACGTGCTTCTCGTGATCGAAGATATCACCGAACTCAAGAAAACAGAGGAGGCCCTCCGATCCAGCGAAGCCAAACTCCGCAATATAACCGAAGTGATCGGCGAGGGGATCTATGTGCTCGACGGGCAGGGATGCTTGACGTTCATGAACCCCGAAGCGGAAAAGCTCCTCGGCTGGACTGAAGCGGAGCTCCTGGGCAGGCAGGTACATGAGGTGATTCATTTTCAAAAGGCGGACAGGACGCCATTGCCTGCATCTGAATGCCCCGTGCTCCGGACGATCAGCTCCGGCGGCACCTTTCGTGATGAGGAAGACGTTTTCATGCGCAAGGATGGCACCTTGTTTTCTGTTTCCATCGTCGCTACCCCTTTGCGGGACGACAGACAGGTTGTCGGCTCCGTGGCGGCATTTCAGGACATCACCGAGCGCAAAAAGGTGGATGGGGAGCTGAAGCTGCTCAATGAGATCCTGGCACGCCAGGCCACTACCGACCCGCTCACGGGCATTTCCAACCGGTTGAAGTTTAACGATGCGCTGAGCGCCGAGATGCGGCGGGCGAGTCGGTTCGGCACGCCACTGTCGCTCATCATGTTCGACATCGACAACTTCAAGCAGATCAACGACACGTTCGGACATCATACGGGCGACACCGTCCTTCGGGAACTGACCGGACTGGTTGCTCAAAGCGTCAGGGTCCACGACCTCTTCGCGCGGTGGGGCGGCGAGGAGTTCATGATCATGGTGACGAACACCGCCGCTGACAACGCGCGACGATACGCTGAGAAACTGCGCCGCCAGGTCGAAAACCGCGAGTTTACCGGCGTCCGGCAAGTGACGTGCAGTTTTGGCGTGGTCCAGCTCTGCGTTGGTGATACCGACGACCGTTTCACGCAAAAAGTAGACAATGCCCTCTATCGGGCGAAGACAGAGGGACGGAATCGGGTCGAAATGTCCTGATTGCCGATATGAGCAAAGGAGGCGGAAGGTGGACATCCTGAAGGTGCTGAAAAAACTGGGTGATCTTGAAAGGGACCTCGGAAGCGTATATGGGTGGCTTGCAATGAGCTTCAAGGACGATGAGCGGGCAAGCGAATTTTTCCGGAAGCTCGCCCATGATGAACAAGCCCACCAGGATCTTGTCAAATACCAGGAGAGGGTCGTGCGGAAGACACCGGGGGAGTTCGTCGGCGTGGAGATAGACCTGCCTGCGGTGAATAAAACGCTTTTCGCGATCTCCGAATTCCGGAAAACGAACCCCACGATAAAGAACGCCATCCGGTTCGCGCTTGACAGAGAAACGGACGCGGGTGAACACTATGCGGCCATCGTCATGGATCAGTCGAACGAGAGTTTCGCGCAGTTGGTGCAGGGCCTTGCGGTGACGCAAAATGACGAACACTATCAAAAATTGATTGAGTTCGCGCGCAATTATCCGGAATAACCTGTCCGCGAAGGTCATGACTTAATTTTGATATTGTCCCGTCTCGGTTTTATAAATGATGTGCCGGGTGCGCCGGTGTCTGCGAACTTTCTTGGAGCAGTATGATTGTCATATTTATTTGCCAGAGCGGAGAATACTTTGCGCCACACGCGTGTTTCAAAAATTAACATCATGATCAATCGGGTTCATGCATCAAAGTTCAGTGAAGCAGCGGCAATTGGAGCCATAGGCGTCGCAAAAAAATGCGGAATCTTGCTTGTGACCGTGTCCGTATCCTCGTCGGAAACTGAGCTTGATGCGGCGCAATACAATGTGCAAAAGGTCATTGACGTGGCGAAAAAGGAAGGCGTATCCAGTGAAGCCATGACAATGATCGGCAAACCCTATGAGGCCATTGTAGAGGCTTCACGACAAAAGCATGTGGATTTAATAATTGTCGGCAGTCACGGCAGGGCAGGGCTTGAAAGGCTGCTCATGGGTAGCGTGGCCGAACGGGTTATCGACCACAGTGAGACGGCGTGCTGATCGTAAAAATGTAGACGTATGATTCATGGAAAAAATGAGAAGCGATAGAAAAGCACCGTACTACGTTTTTGCATTCTTGTCATGATAAACAGGATTTCTCGTAGCGCTCTGCTTCCTTGCGGTAAGAAACCTGATCCACTCAAAACGCGAACTGTGAGCACAACCCCCGCGCAGAGCGCACAGCTTTTTGCGCGAAGTGGCTTGGCTTCGCTGGCAAAACTCAATCTATTTCGTTCCGCTCGCTCAAGTGTATATTACAACCGGAATTATTTTCCCTTGTCACAATATTGGCATTACAGAATAGTAGGCTGCTGTTCGGATCGCTGGGATCAGCGAGGAGGCGATAAATAGCATTTGAAGTCTGCTGTTAAAAGTCCGTCCTGTAATCCGCGATAGTTGCGCATTTCATAAACATTGCACAGTACATCTCGAATTTGTGCCAGCAAACACAAAAAATCCTTGACTGACCAATAGTTTTTTGCAATAATATGTCGCTATTCTTCGACGTGAGTTTTTTGACCATACGGGGTGAAATGCTAAAGCCAACCATGCTCAAACGCTTAGCCCTGGTTTTTATCGCGATACTCCTTCTC
Organism: Nitrospirota bacterium; assembly: GCA_963790205.1. Lineage (GTDB taxonomy): Bacteria > Nitrospirota > UBA9217 > UBA9217 > UBA9217 > CAWBNQ01. Next base: position 268,776 of record CAWBNQ010000005.1, on the reverse strand, counting down.
TCTGTTGTCGCCGTCGCTCTACACGATCACGTAGACGGCGATTCTCATGATAGCTGTCCCATCTGTGCGGCATCTCATCTCCCTTTTGCCGCTCCCCCTAACACCCCCCCCGAAGTTCACGCAACCACAGTCAAGCTATCATCCTCTTTAGAAGATTCGGTCGTTATCCCAAAAGCTGTGTCCGCCTCTATCGACAATCGCGCACCTCCTATTTAAACCCCATTTAACCAGCTTTCTAGTAATTGAATACTTGGCCGAATCAGGCCGGCAATTACACGTCGACTTTTTGAATCGAGAAGGTTTTTTCCCCTGATCTCTTGTGTCAGATTCCATTTCAAAAGGAAGATTAAGCTGCGCCTTGTAAATAACGGAAAACCTCTTGCCATAGCCCATGGTATTCAGCACAAGGTTCCTATTTCAGTGCAGCGGGGTCTCTAGAGAGATTAGAACTAAATCTATAGACGACAGAACGGATGTTTTCCGGGAAGTTTCGAAGAGAGTGGAATCGGCTCGCATCCACTAATATTCTGGATGATGTTAAGGATTTCAGTTTAAAGAATGCTGACAATAACTTTATAATCGGGAGTTCATGGCCAGAAACGAGGGGACCCATGGCATATACGGACGATGAAATCAAGTGGGTATACGCCCGCACGGACGGCCGTTGCGTCTATTGCGGCACGCATCTAATATTTCAAAATTACGGTTTGCTTGCCGAGCGGGGAGCATGGGACGTCAATTACTTTATTCCGAAGTTAAACAACGGAGAGCGTTGCAGGGAGAATTGGGTCCCTGCCTGCATAGCTTGCGACACCGTAAAGGGAGAATGCTTCCCTTGGGAATACGATTCCCGCCGGTTCCTCGAGGGAGATGAAAATCCGGACAATTATATAAAGAAAAAGGACGCGACCTCTCCCGCCTGAAAGGGAATGTATCATGGACTCTGATGCCTGTGATCTCTCGAAACTTTCTGCCAGGGAACTCCTTCTCCGGTACCGAACGCATTTGCCGCCAGGCGCTTATTTTTATATTGGCAAAGGCGAGGATGACCGGCCGGAAGATATTATGGAGATCTATGTCCCTTTAGGCGGACAGTCGAAAAAGTCAGGGCATGGAGTTGTTTTCGGGTTTTTCGAAAAAGGGTGTCCTCCGCCTGACCTTAACATAAAAGACGTCCCTTATTGGCGGCAGCGTTACCCTTTTTCGCATCATATAACCTCGACATCGAGCGAATTCCAGGAAAAACTTGCGTCCCATATCAGGGCGCGGCTTCAATGTCCACAAACATCCGGAAATGAAGATGGCCACTGATCAATAACGGTAATTATGGCCCTTTTCGGGGCATCGCAGGAGGGCGCTCTTATGATCGAAAAAACAAAAAGCATACTCGTTGTAGATGATGACCCAACTATTTGTCAACTTGTCGCCGATATTTTCAGAACTTCGGAATTTCAGGTTCTCGTAGCGAGAGACGGAGTAGAAGCATTGAAGCGGATTGACGCCTCTGGTGCGCCGATCGACGTTCTTCTGGTTGACGTGGTCATGCCGAGATTGAACGGGGCAGAGGTTGCCCGTGTTATTTTATACTATTATCCGACAATCAAAATAATTTTCATGTCAGGACATCCGGACGATGTCGTTGTCCGTCACGGGATTCACGCAAGCAAATTGCGCTATCTTAAAAAGCCTTTCACCCCGGACGTTTTAGAGCAGGCGGTCCGCGATGAGCTGAAAAGATAGAATTAATTTTTCAGTGCTCAACAATGGAGTATTTATTGTGAGAAAGCCCTTTTTGCGCAAGTCCCGGGAAAAATCCGGGAAGAAAGTCATCCTTGTGGTGGAAGACGTAAAGACTTGTCATCCGTGACATCGTCAGACAAGGCGTAATCTTTGAGATAAGGTGCGGCATTACTTCCGCCGCCGGGAAAAACACCAATAGAGTCTGCGCAGGCATTTTTATAGAAGACAAGACAACTTTTCGCTCGACAGGACTTTCATCATGGATGATACAAGAGACGATCAAAGAAAAAGGCTAAGACGCCACCCCCTCACCGTGCAGCGAGACTGTTCCCTCGGAGTCATCGCATTTGAGAACCTCGAGCGGACAGACCACCGCGCCAGGATAGTAGATCTCAGCGCAACGGGCCTCGGGATCGAGTCCGAACGGCCGATCGAGCCCGGCATTATCTGGTTCAAAGACTGCGTCTGCGGACAAAAGTGCGGCGTTCTCGTATGGTGTCAAAAGAGCGGGTTCCGGTACCGGGCCGGCATTCAATTCCTTAGCCTTAACCAGGTTGAAGAAGAGTGCTTGCGGCAGCAGATCGAGGGGTCGCAGCAGTGCAAGCCGCTGCTGGATCCGCAGCGGGTCGTTGCAACGCTGATCGATTCCATCAGGAAAGACCGGGAAGGAAACCTTCATTCGCTGCCATGAGCCAGTATTCCCGGGCCGGACAGTGATCCACTCTTTCCGGGAGGACGAATACGGCAGGTCATCTTTACTCTGAAACTGCTGTCACCTTTTATTCAGAAAGAAGGAGGATCATCATGAATTGCTGGGAATTCAAGCACTGTCCTGAAAAAACGTTCCAAACGTGCCCAGCGTATCCGAACAAAGGCCTGGACTGCTGGAAAATAACGGGGACAAAATGCAATATGGGCCAATTGGAGAAGGCCTCGCTCAGCGAAAAAATTGAATTCTGCAGATCATGTGACTTCTACAAGGCGTACGCACACAAGTTTTAGCAGCACTCCTCATACCTGACGGGTAATTGAGAGGCTGATCTGGCAGGAGGGTGGGTACGGTACCCCCCTGCGCTCTTCTCGAACTGAGGACCGCGCTATCTGCGTGGCGCCGCAGAGCCTACGCATCTGTGCTAAGCGGTACTGCGGGACCGGCTTTCATGAGAGACCAAGGTCATCTGCCTCTAAAAACAGGGGAAGAAACAGTGTTATCGCGACGAAAATGCCGGGGACGACGATATGAATCGGAGAGAGAGATACGATGCTTGACCAGTCCCAAAAACTAGGCGAAAGAATTCTTACCGTTATTGAAAACATACCTGTTGTCGGGAAGCTGGTCAGATCACAGCTCCGGTTAAAGTCATTTGTTTACATCGCGGTTTTGATAGCGTCGTACATAAGCTTTAACGCGACATACCTGATGGTATCATCAATTTACCGGCATTCTTTCATTAAAAATGCCGATGAGGTCTCCGATGCCGTAGCGCAGCAGATGTTAAGCTCCATGATCCAACTTATGGAGAAGGGTTGGACAAGGAGCGAACTAAACGAGTTTCTCCACACTATGAAAGGCGCGCGCGCCCAATTCCCTTACCAGGTAGAAATGTTCAGGGGAGAAGCGGTTGAAAAGGATTACGGCGCGATAGAGCAGCCCAAACTGGGCAGGAATATCGTGGATTCGTTCCGGACCGGCGATGCCATCACCTATAAGGCCGACCCCATTGTTATCAATATTTACCCGATCAAGGCGGATGGCACGTGCCTGAAGTGTCATGCGCATGCGAAAACCGGAGAAGTCCTCGGCGTTATGAAAATCGAGCAGGATATCAGCCCCGCAATCAACGAAGCGAAAAGAATATTTAACGTCTTCTTTTTCATACTGTTGCCCATCCCCTTTATCCTGGCGGGGGCCGTATCCACAGTCCTGAATGCAAGAATAAAGCGGTCCACCGCCTTCTTTCATGATAAGGTCAGCGAAATAAACAGCATCAAGGATCTGACAAAACTGAACAACCTTGACGTTGTTGAGACAGGGTTTGCCGAATTCAACACCATCCTGCTCGAATTCCGTGTCTTTGCAAAGCGGATCAAGAACGTTGCGGTGGACAGGGAAGTCCTCGAATTCGAGCTCCGGCTGCTGGAAAAATTCATCATCACCTCCGAGGTGGTGAAAGACTGGAAAGAGCACGTCATGCACCTGCTCCTAGAAATCAACAAGGTCATCAAGGCCTACATGCTCTTCTCCATTTTCCACGTCGACGAGGAAATATACGACCTCGATGTCTTCTGGACGCACGCGCCATCCGAAAAGATCAAGGCGAGCGTCGAGAGGATCATCAAACAGAAAGTCAACAACGAGAATGAACGTTTCGGGAGCACCACCCTGAAAATCAACCACAATTTAGCCGCCGATTCCCGTGTCCTGGTCGGCCTCAGCGAAGATGACATAGAACTCCAGACCAAATCCATCATTCTTCGGAACCCCCAGATAGGTGGGGTCGTGGGAATAGGCGTCCAATCGGAAATGACAAAAGACGCCATACGTTCCCTCGTTATCGACGGCATTCTGACCACGCTCCTGAACGTGGTCGGCTCCATCAAGGCCATTGACAAATACACCAGGGACCTGGAATACTTTGCAACGAGAGACCCGCTGACCAATCTCTACAACCAGAGGCTTTTCTGGGAACTGCTCGGTTACGAAATCGGGAGGGCCCAGCGGCACGGCGAAAAATTCTCCCTGCTCGTCGTCGACCTCGATAACTTCAAAAATATCAATGATTCTCACGGGCACTTTGTCGGCGACCGCTTCCTGACCGGCATCGCCGACACGATACACAACGCGCTGCGGGACGGGGACATCCTCGCGCGGTACGGTGGGGACGAATTCGTCGTTATCCTCCCCGACGCCGATGAAGAGCAGGCATTTCTCGTTGCGACCAAGATCCTGGAGAGCACCGGGGGGTTCGCCCTCGCTGCGCCCGACGGCACGAAGGTCAAGGCCACCGTTTCCATCGGGTTCGCTGTTTACCCCAGCCATGCCGTGAGCCCCAAGGATCTCTTCCTGTTTGCCGACAACATGATGTACAAAGCCAAGAGCGATGGCAAAAATACCATTCTCATTCCCACGGAAGAGGACGTCATGGAAGTATTCAGGGCGACCGGAGAGAAAACTGTTATCGTTATGAACGCCATTGAAGAAAAGACCGTGATTCCCTACTTTCAGCCCATTATCAATGTGGAGACCGGGAGGATCGAAGGCCACGAGGTTTTAAGCAGGATCAGGACGGACAAGGGCATCCTGGATGCCGAGGAGTTCATCGAGGTTGCCGAGCAGCTCGGGGTCGTGAGCAAGCTCGATTATGTAGTCATGGAAAAAGTCTTCCGAAAGATAAAGGACGAACGGTACGAGGGGTACCTTTTCATCAATCTCTCGCCGAAATCCCTCATCATCAAGGAATTCATCCCCGGGGTGCTGAAACTAACAAGCCAATACGGAATAGACCACCACACCATCGTATTCGAGATAACGGAGAGGGACACGGTCAAGAACATCTCCCTGCTCGAAAAGTTCGTTCACGATCTCAAGTCCGAGGGCTTTAAGTTCGCCATCGACGATTTCGGCTCGGGCTTTTCCTCCTTCCACTACATAAAGCGCTTCTCCATCGATTTCTTGAAGATCGAGGGGGAGTTCATAAGGAGCATGATCCGGGACAAGAAAGATTTGGCATTTGTGAAAACCATGTCGATACTGGCCAGGGAATTCGGTATACAAACTATTGCCGAATGCGTGGAGGACGAGGAAATCCTGGCGATGGTAAGGCAGATCGGGATCAACTACGGTCAGGGACATCATGTCGGCAGGCCTGCACCGGAACTAACGATCTAAGTCGACGTTGTCAGATTACACGGCGCCTCCGCGGTGACGACATCGCGGGGGAGGTTTTCTAGACAGATAGTGTTTTTCTGATAAGCTCCTTTGGAACTATTTGAATGTGGAGACACAAATCGTAATGGGAGGTGAAATATGAAACGTGCAGCGTCTGTTGTCCTTATCGCCGTTGTGCTGCTAACCTTTGTGGGGACGGCCCTTGCAGAGGAAATGTCCGGAGAAGTTACTGCTGTGGACACTGCAAAAAGCACCCTGACCTTGAAGAGCGGATCAGTTACGGCTGGCTTCGATTGTGAAATTGGTTCCTTGATTAAAGATGTAAAAGTAGGTGATAAGATAACAGTGCAATACAAGGAGGCAGACGGTAAAAAGATAGCAACAAAAGTAACCCCGGTGAAAAGACAAGTTTCTGTCGGATGCTGATGTTTCCTGCAAAAAAGGCTGGCAGGGGAGCGAATGTCAATAGCCTACACGGTAGACCGTGCGCGACAACGGCTGTGCACGGTGGCCGAGGGCTCTGTGACCTATCCCGAGGTCGTGGCGCACCTGGAGAAGAAGCGGGATGACAACTGCTTGCTCCTCGCTGAGTTTGTTGACGCCACCCAGGCCGTTGTGGCCCTCAGCGCCGCGGAAGTCCGTCAGGTCGCCCAGCTGCTGCGCGACCTCGGGCGCCACAATGCTATCGGCCCGACGGCCGTTGTAACTGGTGATGATGTTTCCGACGGGATGATACGAATGCTGGGAATCCTGGCCGAAGATGTCTGCGACATCCGGCCGTTCCGCGACCGCGGCAAGGCGGAGGAATGGCTCAATGCCATCCACCCGTCGCGTCCGCCGGCGCAAGAGGGATGAATCTCGCTCGGCCCAACCATTTTCTGATTGAGCACTGTTGCTGATTTGCTCCGGCGCGGGAACTTACTCAATATTCCAAAGTATCTGTAAACAAACCTCTTTTCCAGATCCTATATCTTTTATGAAGTGGAAGAAATATATAGCAACAGTATCCTTGGAGACATGACATGAAAAATATAATATTAACGATCTTCTGTGCATCTGTGTTGTTTATGGCGATGTTAATAGGGGTTAAGACTATTGTTCATGCAGAGGATCGGAAGGCTGCGATAAAAAGATCAACTTATAAGGACACGACCACAGGCATGGAATTCGTGCTCGTCAAAGGCGGCTGCTATCAAATGGGCGACACCTTCGGGGATGGCGATAACGATGAAAAGCCCGTGCACGAGGTTTGTGTGGATGATTATTACATTGGCAAATTCAAAGTAACTCAGGGCCAATGGAAAAAAGTAATGGGGAACAATCCATATACACCTCCTTATCAGGTCCCTCCAATTTGATAGGCATGTGTGATATATTTTCATAGATTTCAACGTTGACACTATTTAGGGTCTTTTTTTGTTGACTGTCCTGTTTTTTGCCCTCTTGTTTCAATCAACTTTTATCCCGACGGCTTTGGCTCCGCCGTTTGATGCGTTTCTGTAGCCACGATCTTAGTCCAACCAAGCTTCTTCTCGATTAGCCAGATCAGTCCCGCCCCTAGTCCCAGCCCAGCAGCGATCACAGCCCAGGCCGGCAAATTATTCCTTTTCTCCTGTCCAGCCTTGCCACTCTTACGGTGTCCGTCCTTTTTTATCTTTCCCTCAGTTCTACCCCTCTCAAGTATCATCGTAAACAGCTTTTTATATCAACTCCCTTGCATCCACTTCGAACAGGTATATTCCGGCTTCGTTTGCTGATTGGTCTTTCCCGATAACGGATGTTTGCATACCCCTGTATTGCGTGGGCTGGCATCGTATTTCACATTCCCTTTGTCATCAAAAAGTCTGCTGCCCCCAAACCAAGAAGCACACGTGGCACATCTTCGGACATTAGCTTTAGCTATATTCATTTGCCCACCCTGCCCCTTCTAGTAAAAAAGTGATCCAGCTTTTTTATAATATTATTACAAACTATTTATCATCCTCAATACCGAGGATTCTTTCAAGAAATTTAGCCAGTCTGATCAACTTTATATCGATGACGGAGGCTCTCCACCAGTGAAATCTTAGTTGGAGAAGTTGAAAAGCGATCGGTTCTTTCTTCTTTAAATATAATATGTATGCTCCTCCTACAATGACTGCCATAGCCAATATCGATACGCAAATTAAATTAATTAGATAAGACATATAAAACCTCATTCCTTACTGCAAATAGCATAAGAAGGTTATCAGAGCTTTTCGGCCGTATAAAGCTCAGATATAAGTTTATCAGACATCGAGGTGATCTGAATCCACCCAAGCTATTTACGGAAGAATATGCCTGATTAATGGCGCTGTCCACATCCGGGAATTGGTTTGTCATCTACAGGAAGATTATTACTCGAAATGTTTCAACCGGAAGTTATTATTCTTCGGCGTCAATGCATTTTTCGAGGGGGCACCTACAAGCTTATACTGCGGCCACTCACTAGGAGATGCAGAATACCGCTTGTAACTTACACATGAGGCGTTTTCAGCAATTCTCTACGGCGTGGTTATTTTTTTCTTTGTGTCAACCCAGCCAATGTCAGCTGCACGATGGCGTGCCCGGATATCTTGCTTGTCCCAACCGTCAGGCATCTTTACTCGTAGGCCAAGATTATTAAGCTTCTTATCCTCGTCGCGAGTGATGGCTACCCCGACACAATATTTAGATAAAATTCTATTAACTGCTGCGGCTGAACGGTGCTGACGTTTAATTATTATCTTTATGATTTCTGATTTAGGAACAGCATGTTCGTGTATAAGCTTCTTCTCATAGTTTTTGAAACGTAATGCAGCAGGCGACCAGTATCTGCAGCCATCGTATTTGCCGTCAAACTCGGACCAAGTCCACAACACATCATCTAAAACAGCATACTTTGTGCCCCATTTAAGCTCTGCAGACAAAATATGCGCCACATCCTTACAAATTTCAGGTTTGGTCCGATCTCGACTTTTATTTTCTCGAATTCGCGGCATAAGTTTATAAATCAGTCAGTAGAAATGTGTGGTTTCTTTCTCTTGGATTGTTCACACGATGATTTCATAAAGGCTTTTTGTCCCGCGATCAAATCCCTTGTGAAAATCACCGTAAGAAGGCAACCACGGCATGGAAAGCCAGATATAAAACCGACACAATTCCAATAAGCATTAATATGGCAACAGTGAGGTTGAACCATTTCGGATATTGCCTAGCAATCAACACGGGAATTCCTTTTGCGAAGCCCTGATCACATTTGAGGCCTGCATGTACTTGGTCGGCCACCAAAGGTGGAAAGTACAAATAGGATATAGTTATTTCTTCATTTGGGACAAGAGTCGGAATGACGATCTCTTTGCCACCTCCGGGCAGATCCTCAACGGCGTAAGCAACATGCGGCCAGATGTTGAAGTCAGGAAGTTGATGATGACTGACACGTACATTTGTAGCTGGCCGATGGCCGGTATTCCTGATTACGACCGAGTGCGTGTTGACTTGTATCGGCTGCCCCCCTGCGGGTGTATGTGTGAATGCGGATACATGGCTAGTGTATGTGATCAGAATGGGACGACTCTCAAAACGACGATTAATCCATATACCCACAAAAAGAGAGAGGATAGGTGCCCCAATAGTGGCAGCAACATGCCAGTCTATTGTTATCATTTTATGCTCCTTTCAATCATCTTACATAAAATATGTAGGTTTCAAAAAGAAACTCAACGGACAGAAAGTAGTTTATGCTCATAAGAAAAGAGTGTCAAGGGGTCAGCGCAAAATAGCCCCCGGTTTCCCAGAGGCCGCTTTTGATAAGTTAGCATGAAATACGACATGAACTATTGAATATTGCGAAAACCAGAAACTACACAAGTACAGGAAGCAAGCTTTGTGCACGCTAGCAGTTTATGATAAAAATCCTAGAGAAAATTGAGTGACACTTTTCCGTTGATCGTAACGGTAATAAACCCTTTCATCCTCAACCAGGCCTCGACGGCGATCCGCCAGGCTGCTTGCGACTGAACACTACCATCACTGCATAGTATATCCCTCGCTCCATCTCCCGCCCACCCCCGCGCGTCGAAGACTCCCTCGCTCGGCTCGGGAGACATCGACGCGCTCCCATCCGCCCTCGCCGGGCTCCCTTTAGGGACGACTACGAAAAAGCCCGCGATAACTTTTGCGTGCCTGAATCCTCGCATCCGTCCCGCCATCGCTTCGCTCTGTCATGCCTGATGCCTCAAGGATTCTTAACGGCCCGCAAAAGCCGTGTGATTTATCGCGGAATGTTCTTCTCCACCCTCGGGGGGTCTGGTTCTTGTGAAGGCCCCCCGGAGGGAGGGTAACTCTGGTTTTAAGAGGGAGGAACAGGCGAATGATAGTCAGCGAGAAGAAAAAAGCAATCTGCTGCTCGAAGGACGTGTCGGAGGTGTTGTTTTCCCTGCTTAATTTTGAACAGGAGCACGACAGAGAAAAGGAGCACTTCTGGATACTCGGGCTCAACACAAAGAACGTCATTCAATACGCCGACCTTGTTTCCCTTGGCAGCCTGTCAGCCGCAATAGTTCATCCAAGAGAAACGTTCCGGCTTGCGGTCACTAAGGCAACGGCAAATATCATCATAGGTCACAATCACCCTTCAGGAGATACGCAGCCAAGCCAGGAGGACATTCTTTTAACAAAGCGGCTCTGTCAGGCCGGAGAAATCCTCGGCATCAACGTGCTCGATCACGTGATTATAGGCGGCGAGGGAAAGTATTTCAGTTTTTGCGACAACGGAATGATGAAGAAGGGGTGAGGCTTATGCAAAAAAACAGCGGGAGGAACAGAAACATGAAAGTCTATGAAGTCATTACCGACCGGATTCTGGCAGCGCTCGACGAGGGCACCATCCCGTGGCGCAAGCCCTGGAAGTGCGGCGGAGCACCAAGGAACTTTGTCACCGGGAAGCCTTATCGCGGGCTCAACATTCTCTTGACCGCGATGCAGGGTTATGCCTCACCGTACTGGCTCACCTATAAGCAGGCAACCGAGCGAGGCGGACAGGTAAGGAAGGGCGAGAAGGGGACCCCGGTCATATTCTGGAATTGGACCACGAAGCAGGTCGAGAGCTCCAGCGGCGACATGGAGCAAAAAGACATCCCGTTCATGCGCTACTACACCGTGTTTAATCTTGCACAAATTGACGGTTTGACTTCGCCCGATGAACCGGCAGCGGAGAAATTCAATCCTATCCTGTCGTGTGAAGAAGTAATCAGCAAGATGCCGAGCCCGCCGGCAATTGAGCACGGATTTGCGCAGGCAAGCTACAGCAGTACAAAAGACCTGGTCAGGATGCCGCCCAGGACTTCGTTTACGTCGGAGGCGAGCTATTATGCCACCCTCTATCATGAGGCAGTCCATGCCGCGGGCGCCGCATCCCGGCTCGGGAGAAAAGGGATCGTGGAAAAACACGCCTTCGGATCTCCGGAATATTCCAAAGAGGAGCTGATCGCAGAGTGCGGAGCAAGTTTCCTGTGCGGGCACACCGGAATTGACAACGATACCATCGAAAACCAGGCAGCCTACATCGAACATTGGAGAAAGCAGCTTGAGGCCGACAAAAAAATGATTATCTCAGCAGCAGCCCAGGCGCAGAAGGCCGTTGATTTCATACTTAACCGGGGAGCCGACGTAGAAGAGGCGGCGTAAACACGAATAAACCAGTTAACGACGATCACCCTTATCTTTGGAGGAAAACATGCAGGAAAAATCAGACGAAGTCATTCACAGCTATACGAGACAGCAGGCAATTGAAGACGGCGTGCTCGTGGATGTGAGCGGCACACCGGAGGCGAAGGAGGCGGGGTTCAAGGCCTCTCTTTGTCTAACCCACGGAGTGTACAGCCTTGTAGAGGTTCCTGCAGGTCTTGAAGGCATTCAGGATTTGAAAGGCCGTTTGTGGGACACTCTTTTCGTTGCTGCAATGGCCCTTCATGCAGCAGAGGACAAATACTTTGTTCCGTTTCACGTATCTTATCTCATGGCCCCTGAGCGGCAGGAAGTAAAGAAACTGTGGTTGATGTTCAACGAAGCAGAGGGGTTCACGATTTTGCTTCCTGAAGAATACTGATATCGGCGGCCGGGGGCCAATGGCCCCCGGCCGGGAAGATCGTCAAAAGTATAGAAAACCATCAAGGAACCGCGGTTGCCGGGCACGCAGGTATAAATCATAGCCCTAAAAGCGATCGGTTGGCTTCGTGCCTTTGCTTCGCGTCGGCACCAAGCCGTTTGTCCGCTCGGACATCGGCCCTATGCATAGCGCACGGCCAATGTCCTCGCTCAATCTCCCGCCCGCCCCGGCGCGTCGAAGACTCCCTCCCGTTGGTCGGGAGACATCGACGCGCTCCCGTTCCGCCCTCGCCGGGCTCCCTTAAAAACCTTAAAGAGACCCCGCGATAACTTTTGCGGCCTGAATCCTCGCATCCGTCACGCCATCGCTTCGCTCTGTCATGCCCGCTGCTTGAGGCTTCTCTACGGCTCGCAAAAGCCATGTGTATTATCGCGGGATGTTCGTCCCTTCCCTCGGGGGGCCTGTTTGCTTGTGAAGGCCCCCCGGAGGGAGGGGGTGCTCAGTTTAGTTCAATTCAGAGAAGTCAAAGGAGGATTCTTCATGAAGATTTACGAGCTGCTGTGGAAGAGGAAAGAGAAGTCCGAGGAAAAGAAGGACGGGAAGACCCGGTGGGAGAATATCGGCGTCCTGATCGAGAACGATGGTAAACGGTCCATGAAGCTCAACGTTCTTCCGGTCGGCGATTGGGACGGCTGGCTCACAGTCGTCGAGAGAAAAGAAAGGTCTGGTCAGACCGAATCGAAAAGCTGATTCCGGACCATCAATACCTGTATCTTCCTTCCGGCCTCCCTCCCGGAGGGAAGGTGCAGGGGCGTTTCGATTCACCTACACCAATCACATGGAGGAATAACGCATGAAACTGGCGATAGTTGTTGACGGAGGCAATGTTCAATCGATCTACACGGACAGGCCGGACATTCCGGTCGAGATCGACCTGATCGATTTCGATAATCTCAGGGCCGAAGGGTATGACGGTGTCCAAATATACCGCATCATGGAGGAGCGTATCAGGAATATGACGCTCTTGGAGCATTAAGGCAGGAGGGCAGGGGATTCGTTCTGGAAAAATCACTGAATCTCCTGCCCGGCTCTACGCAGATTATGAGAAACAATCGGAGGCGAATATGGGAAAACTGGAAATGCTTAAAGAAAAAGCAGAAAGAAGCGCTGAATTTCGCGGTCACATATTAGGACCATGGAAACCGAATCTTGTTTTCCCGACCAGGACACGTGCAGTCGCACTTTCAATTTGCATCTATTGCGGCGAATGGGCGGAAGTGGACACATGCCCGCTTCCGAACGGTATCAACGTGGGCGGGACGGCGGTCGCAGTAGAATGCAGCAAGCAGCTTTTCTGAGATAGAAAAAGCGAAAGGGAAAGCGAGGGAACAATTGTGAACACTAAGTGGCATGCGCATCCCACCGACCTGGACTATCGGGACATAACGGCGGACGAGGACGGCAATGGCGAGTCAATCGCTCGCGTCTTTTCCAACGCGGAGGATGCCCGGTTCTTTGCCCCTGATTTCTACGATCTCGCCACGCAGTTTGAACTGGCGATATCCGGGCTGGAGAAGCCGCTTCGAACAACCTTTGAACATCTGCTCCTGTCATACGACAAGGTAAATGCTCAAATCAAAAAAAGGTAAAACCGCATTCTTTGTCCGTGACCGGATGAGTTTTTTGACCAAACGTGTTGTCGTATAATATAACTAAAGAAAGCCCTGGGCTGTCCCAGGGCCTATCGTAATGCTTCTAACACTCTTCTAACAGTTTTAATTTACCTAACTCGTCGTTCCTACTTGCCCCGCTAATGAGGCATTGTTCTGAGGGTTTTGTGAGTTTTCATGTGATGACTCAGGATAAAATATCTTTACATTATGCTATCATTATGCTATCATATGACATATAGACAAGGAGATTATTATGGCGCAGCTACTAGTTCGCGATTTGGAAAAGGAAACAATCGAGCGTCTCAAGAGGAGAGCCAAGCAGCATGAACGTTCACTGCAGGGAGAGGTAAAAATAATTTTGCAAAACGCAGCAAAATTATCAATGGCCGAAGCTTCAAACGTAGCCAGGGACTGGCAGAAACGTCTTGCTGGCAAGAAGTTTAGCGATAGCGCCTTCCTGGTCAGAGAGGACCGAGACCGTTGAAGCAATATGTTGTTGATGCAAGCGTATCCGTCAAATGGTTTCTGCCGGAGATTCATTCGCGCGAAGCGCTGCGCTTACTCAATAAGGAATTTGAGCTCTTAGCCCCGGATCTCATTTTCGCGGAATTCGGAAATGTTCTGTGGAAAAAATGGAGGGCTGAGGAAATCGACGCAGATTCTGCTACAAAAATTCTTTTGGATTTTAGACGTATACCTCTTGTTATTTATTCTTCCGAAATGATTCTCGATGTTACTTGGACAATAGCAAAACGCTATCAACGATCTTTCTATGATAGTCTATACCTCTCTGTAGCACAGACTCAAGAATGCCGTCTTGTCACTGCAGACAAAAAGTTCTATGCCGCGCTAAAGAGTACGCCACTTGGCAAATCATTACTGTGGATTGAAGATTTGTAATAGCAGCAACTTCTTCCTGTAGTATTCGAGTTGTCGTGCTTCGCAACAAGCACACCTTCATCTGGAATTAAATAACTGTTGATACCTCTACCCGGCGATTGACAATACTGTCGATCAGGAATATAGTTATTTAAATTAAAACTAGGCACAATCATCGCAAACTGGTAAATACCGAAAAATCGGTCTTTCCTAGCCGGAGACGGCAAGATAAACACTTATTGAACTAAGCCGCTGCGCGGCGGTGTTATTCGCATTCCAATAAGTCTCTCTACAATTCATCCCCGCATATCTCGATAGATTTTCTTCGTCTCGCTCCTTGCTTCATAATCCTGACCGTTCTACAATCTTCTTTCGCATCACCATCGGCGTCATGCCGTTGGAATTTCGATTCAACGGAAGGAGATTATGCAATGGAAACGTTCAAAGAACAGATGCAGGGCGACATGGTGCTTCGAGGATTAGCCCCGAAGACGCAATCATTGTATCACCGGGCGGCGCGCGATATGGAACGCCATTTTAAAAAACCGCCCGACCTTTTGGAAGACGGCGATGTCAAAGCGTATCTGCTTTACCTCGTCCGGGATAAGAAGGTATCGCTATCCACCCTGAAGATAACTTACAGCGCGCTGCGGTTCCTCTATGAAACGACGCTGGGCAAAGGTTGGGTGATGGACAAGATTCCCTATCCGAAGACGACCAAGACACTTCCTATCGTTCTCGAACGGGAGGAGGTACAGGCCATGTTCGAAGCCACTCCCAGCCTGAAGCAGCGCGTGATGCTGATGGTGACCTACTCGGCAGGGCTCCGGGCGAGCGAGACCGCCCGGCTCAAGATCACGGACATCGACAGCAGCCGTATGCTGATACGCGTGGACCAGGGCAAAGGCAAAAAAGACCGGTATACCCTTTTATCCCAGGTAGCGCTGGAAGCGCTTCGGGAATACTGGAAAGAATATAGACCGACGCATTGGCTCTTTCCGGGAGAAAAGCCTGAAAACTACATTTCCATTAGCACCGTCCAAGAGGCGTTCAAACGCGCGAAGAAAAAAGCCGGCATCACGAAGCCGGCAAGTTGTCACACGCTTCGGCATAGCTTCGCCACACACCTGCTGGAGTCGGGAGCTGATCTGCACTATATTCAGCTTCTGCTCGGCCATGCGTCGGTGAGAACGACCACTATTTATCTCCACGTGAGCAAAAAGAACCTCTCAAAGATCGTGAGCCCTCTGGACTTAGGCCCCTTCTTAAATCCTCCACAAACCTCGTAGCCTGCACACGCGACACCCGCGGTGTACACGCGAGATAGCCTACAGATCGAAGTCGCGGACATCTTTCGCCGGTACGGTCCTCTTTACCGGAACGCTCATCCCATGCCCTTGAATCGTCTTCGCGCCATGCGGGCGATCGAGACCTGCCGCACCGCCGACCAAGGCGGTCACGTGGACGAATGCGAGCACTGCGGGACAAAAGTGATCTCGTACAACTCCTGCAGAAACCGGCATTGCCCCAAGTGCCAGTTCCTTAAAAAAGAGCAGTGGATCGAGGCCCGGGAAGAAGACCTGCTTCCCATTCCTTACTTCCATGTCGTTTTTACCATCCCCGATAAACTCAATCCCCTTGTGCTCCGGAACCAGGAGGCCCTCTACGGGATCCTGTTCAAGGCCGTTTCGGAAACCCTGACGGAACTCTCGAATACGCAGAAACACTTGGGCGCGGAAATCGGTTTTATCTCGATCCTGCACACCTGGGGACAGAACCTTATGGATCATCCGCATCTCCACAACATCGTCACCGGCGGCGGATTGTCCAAGGGCGGACGGAAATGGAAATCATGCAAGAATGGCTTTTTCCTTCCCGTCAAGGTCATGTCGAAACTCTTTCGGGGGAAGTTTCTCGCTTATCTGAAAAAACTCCGTGCCGAGAACAAACTTGTCTACCCCGGCGTCGTAAGCCATCTTGCGTCGCCGGGAGTTTTCAAGGCCTTCATCGCCGATTTGTACAAGAAGCAGTGGGTCGTCTATTGTAAGCCGCCGTTCGACGGAACAAAAGGCGTTCTTGAGTATCTCGGCAGATACACCCACCGTATCGCGATCAGCAATCACCGGCTCGTGAAGATGATGGACGACAAGATCTCCTTCCGGTGGCGCGACTACGCGGACAGCAACAAAAGCAAGATCATGACCGTGGACGCCGATGAGTTCATCCGGCGGTTCCTGCTTCATGTCCTGCCCGACCGGTTTGTCAAAATCAGGCATTACGGTCTGTTGGGAAACAGATGCCGCAGAAAGAAACTCGACCAATGCAGAGAGCTTCTGGCCTGCGTTGATCAGAACGAGGCGGAGCAGAAGACTGAGACGTGGCAGGAAGCTTTGCTCAGGATCGCCGGCATTGACGTGGCCAAATGCCCTGCCTGCGGCGAACGCAGAATGCGCACAATCGAGATCATGCAGCCCGCGCGCTGCAAAGGACCGCCGCGAATATGATTACCACAAGCACTGAAATGAACAACCCGACTCCGACATCCATCCCCGAAAAAAGTCACGTCTTTCGCAACGATACCCTATTGCCCAAAAGCCCTTTTTCCTGTATAGTCTTTTACGAAAGGGGCTTGCGGAGCAGTCCGGAATCGCCGCTTTTCACCCGAACAAGTCTCACGCCCCTGCCAATGCTGTCTCCGCGGACTTCGTTTTAAGCTGACAAATCATTTGAAATCCCATAGCGACGTGGCGCGCAACGGCTTAGTCCAACCAGCTTCTTTCTGAATAAAGCGTTCAGAAAGAAGCCTTAACATTAGACAGAACTTATGATGTCGCAGGGGGGCCGAATGACCACTGTAGGGGACTTCTTTGCCTGGAGCGACTGGGTTGACCATGAAGTACTTCGTCCCCTGTCGCACATCCGCAGCAACTGGGAACTGTCGTGGGACCACGATGCCAAGCGGTATGAGCCCGAAGAAGACAGCTTCGCAGAACCTCTCAACGAGCTTATTGTGGAACTTGACTCCTGTGATCCTCCGTCCCGCTACCACGACAGCGAGGATGTGCTGGCTGAGTGTGTGCAGAGTCGGTTAAACTGGGGCGTCCGCAAGCAGGGCAGAATATGGGTCAACTCAGACGGATCGAGACTGAGTCCGAATGACTACATCGTGCTCTTGGAACAAGGTGGCTTCAGCGACGCCGCGCAGGCCGATCTAGTGAAGGCCACCTCGGGTCGTATCCAGGCAGCCATAGTTCGTGGTTAAACACATTTCGACCAGATGGAGCAAAGCCATCAGTACATGCTTGCCGGTGTGCTCGCCGTGATCCTCTATCACCGGTCGTCCGAATCGGCTTGAGGGCCATCTAATGCGTCTGTCTAATAAAACGTATCTATCTGGCGGCCATAAGTTAGTCTGCGGAAGAGAGGCACATACGCCGCAGGTTATGCGCAATGCGTTATCTGACAGCATAAGATCACTATGAGCGATAACAATTTACTTGGAATCCGAATGCCTCGGCCCGATGAAACATGTGCAATCGCGATTCATCAGGTCTGTCCTAGCGACCAGTTTATGATAACAAGGATTTGAGGAAATAGGGTGACACTCCAAAGTTAGGTTTTGAAAGGAGTGTCATCATGAAACCAGAAAAGAGTATACAGCAAGTAGGCAGGAAAAGGAAGTTCCCGAAACGAAGCAAGCGGTATGGACCGGATTTCAAGCTTCAAGTCGTCAAAAAGTTTGTTGAAGAAAGCGTCCCTGCTTCGGTGATTCGGCAGGAATGCGGATTGAGCAGTGGGACGGTCGGGCGCTGGGTGCGCGACTATCGTCGTCATGGCGAAGCGGGGCTCGCAACGCAATTACAGAGGTAAGGGGCGCAGTCTTCCTTCTCCGGTAAGGCAGAAGATCGTCGAGGTAAAAGAAGCCAACCCGCTCTTCGGCATCAAGCGCATTTCACAGGTTTTAAAGAGGGCGTTTTTTCTTTCCGCCAGCCCTGAAACAGTCCGCAAGACCCTTCACGATTCATCCCTCATCAAGTCCCCGCCTAAGAAGCGTCAGCGTAATATCACCCGTCCCCGTTTTTTCGAACGATCAACGCCGAACCAGCTGTGGCAAACGGACATCTTCACGTTCCGTCTTGGCGGCCACTATGCGTACCTGATCGGCTACATCGATGATTACTCCCGCTACATCACGGGGCTCGAGCTTTTCCGCACTCAGACGGGCCAGAACGTTATCGAGGTATACCGCCGGGCGTCCTCCGAGTACAACCCGCCGAAAGAGATGCTCACGGATAACGGGCGGCAGTATACGAGCTGGCGCGGGCACAGCCGTTTTGAGCTGGAGCTCAAGAAAGACAAGATCCACCACATCAAATCCCAACCACACCACCCTATGACCCTGGGCAAAATCGAACGGTTCTGGAAGACGATCTACCTGGAGTTTCTTGTCAGAGCGCAGTTCGATAGCTTCGAGGACGCCGCCGAGCGGATACGGCAGTGGGTGAAGTATTACAACCACAAACGACCGCACCAGGGGATCGGCGGCCTGTGTCCCGCGGACCGGTATTTTGAGATCCAGAGCGAGCTCAGGAAGACGATCGAGCATGGCATCCAGGAGAATCTCCTCGAGATGGCGCTCCGCGGGAAGCCCAAGCTGCCGTTCTACATGGTGGGCCGCATGGAGGGGCAGTCGGTAGTGCTGCGGGCGGAAAAGGGCAAGCTGCGTCTATCGGTTGACGATGAAGAGGATGACACCACGCAGGAAGTAGTCTACAATCTAAACGAAGAAGGGGCCGGCCATGGAAAAAACGGAGAAGATAAAAAGCGAGAAGAAGCGGCAGATGACAAACCACGGGGCGATGGAGAAATGCCGGGCGGTTCTCTCAATATGGACGGAGCGGCGGAGGCCGGCGGAAGTATGCCGGGAGATGGGGATACCGTGGATGGTGCTCTCCCAGTGGCAGAAACGGGCGATGGAGGGAATGCTCCAGGCTCTGGAACCCCGGGTGATCCTGGACAAGGGGCCGGCGCTCAGCCCGCGGCTGCAGACGATGCTGGAGAAAAAGCGCCTGATGCTCCCGGTACAGAACAGGCTGGAAAAGACGCTGTCGAAGGCGCAGGAAGCAAGGAAACCGGAGAAGCTAAAGGACCTGAAGCCCGAAAGCTCCCCCCTGCGCAAGGCTGAGACCCCATAACGGAAAGGTCGGTGTGCATGAGCGACTCAGAAGACAAGGAGCTTGCCCGAAAGCGGACTGCGGTGGTGTTTGCAGTGCGCAGCGGCCAGATCACGGCCGAGGAAGGCGCACGGAGGCTCGGCGTGTCGCGGAAGACCTACTACGAGTGGGAGCGCCGGGCATTACAGGCGATGACCGAGGCCATGGAGGATAAATCCCCTGGAAGGCCGAGTATACCGCAGGACGAGGAGAAACAGCGTTTACAGGAGCAAATCGCTGAGCTCCAGAACAAGCTCTTTGTCGCTAAGAAAACGGTAGAAGTGCGGGACATGCTGCACGCGTATGAACTCCACAATGCCCGTGTGAAAAAAAGAGCTGACGAGTCGGAGGAAAAAAAACGAAAGCGAAGGAAGAAATGATAACCAGTATGCTTGCCGTTGTTGACCGGATGAGAGAGAAAACCGGTATGCACTACCAGGAGATCTGCAGTGCCGTGAGGCTCCCCTACCCGAGCTTTATCCGTTGGCGTCTGCGACAGAAGAACGCCACGCCCCTCGTGCGGCAACCGGGTCCTCCCAAGGTCAAGCCTCCGGATCTTGAGGGGATTACAGGGGATATCGCAAAGCTGTCTCACGGGCAGAGCCGCACGCAGGGCACGGGCGCATTATACGGGAGCCACGCGTCCTCTGTGTCACGGCGAGACCTGCAGAGCATGGTCGCTATGGCGAGGCATGACCTCAATACACTCCATCGTCAGAATCTGCGGCGGATCAGCTGGAACGTGCCAAACGTCGCGTGGTCAATGGACCCCTGTGAATACAAACATCGTGACACAGACGGTGGCAAGGTGTACCTGAACCATATGCAGGACCTCGCGTCTCGCTACAAGTTCACTCCTATGACGGGAGATGTGCCCTGCGGCGAAGAGATATCCGGCTATCTCGCAGCGACCTTCGATCGCTTCGGTGCGCCTCTGTTCCTCAAGCGCGACAATGGCGCGAACCTGAATCATGCAGCGGTCAATGCTGTGCTCGCCGACTACTTCGTCCTGCCGTTGAACAGTCCAGTCCATTATCCGCCCTACAACGGCGCGATCGAAGAGGCACAAACCGAGCTGAAGAACGGGCTTGCTGCAAAACTCTTGTATAAGTCCAGTTGTCCGCGCGAGCACATGGAGGCATATGCATCGACGGTTGAACATGACCTTAACCACCAACCCCGTCCGTGCCTGCATGGCGGCAACGCCTGCCAAGTGTACTTCACGAACAAAAAAACGTTTACCAAATGGGAAAGGAGCGCTGCCTATGACTGGATGACAAACTTGCAAGGTGATATACTATGCAGTGATGGTAGTGTTCAGTCGCAAGCAGCCTGGCGGATCGCCGTCGAGGCCTGGCTGAGGATGAAAGGGTTTATTACCGTTACGATCAACGGAAAAGTGTCACCCAATTTTCTCTAGGATTTTTATCATAAACTGCTAGCGTGCACACGTTCGCTTAGCAGCTGACTCTAATTTTGATCTTGATAAAAAAGCAGCTGGTTGAACCCCTCTAGATTGTTTTTAGTTGTTCGCCATTTTCTCTAACATCTTTCGAGATTTTTTTATTTTATAGTATAAGCCAGCAAAGCCGTCAAATGCGTATCCCCCCAAAATTGCCCGTTTCTTTACTTGCCCTTTGCACCCAGTTGTAGTAAAGTTTTCCAAATAATTGCCCATATATAACAGTTTTTGCAGGAGATACATGGCTGAGTTCTCATCCGTCCAGCAAAAGATCATCTCATACCGAAACGAGCGTGACTGGGCGCAATTCCACGATCCCAAGAGCCTCGCCGAAGCCCTCTCCATTGAAGCGAGGGAGCTGCTTGAAAACTTCCCCTGGAAGACGACCGAGCAGTCCCGCAATCTCACCGCAAAAGAACTCAAGAATGTATCAGGGATTCTGGATTTGCCATGAACGTTTTCAAGACGCACTCGCATATCGTTTCGGACTACGCGACCTATATTCGCAGCTTCCTTAATATTGCCGATCCGACTTTACGGGCGGTAGTAGAAGGGGATCTTCGCGTTGGTAAACTGTGGCCCGAGCCTCTCTTGCAATTTAACCCCGCATACGAGATGTCTGGCAGCGTCTCGGATCTTGCACGGTCCGGCGCCTTACATGCCGACACGGCGGACATCTTTAAAGGATATACACTGTACCGGCACCAGGTTGAAGCAATACGTCTTGGGACCGCAGGCAGGGATTTCATCGTCACATCTGGTACGGGATCCGGCAAGTCTCTGACCTATATAGGCTCGATCTTCCACCATTTGCTCTCCCATCCCGGGACATCGGGCGTAACAGCCATCGTGGTTTATCCGATGAACGCTCTGATCAATTCTCAATCGGAAGAGTTTAACCGCTACAAAGCTAATTACGAAAGCGGCGCGAGAGGATTCCCAATAACCTTTGGGCAATATACCGGACAGGAGAAGGAAGAGGCACGCCAAAAGATGCGCGAGAATCCTCCGCACGTTCTCCTGACCAACTATATGATGCTGGAATTGCTCCTGACTCGCGTTCGGGAGCGTTCCATTCGTGATTCCATATACAGCAACCTGCGTTTTCTCGTTTTCGACGAACTCCATACCTACCGTGGACGCCAAGGCGCTGATGTGGCTATGTTGATCCGCCGCATCCGCTCCAAATGCAGCCGAGAGGTGACCTGCATCGGTACCTCGGCCACTATGGTTTCCGTCGGGAGTCCCGCTTCGCAACGCGAACAGGTCGCTAAAGTTGCCACTACGCTTTTTGGTAAGCCATTTACGCCGGAACAAGTCATAAACGAGACTTTGGCCCGTTCGGTGTCATTCTCCGGTAGATTGCCATCGGGCGCGGAGCTCGCCGCAGCCATAAAGGCGGGTATTAACGCAGAAGACGACATTGAGCGTTTGAAGGCCAACCCCGTTGCTGTCTGGATTGAAAATAATGTCGCGCTGGATACGCACGATGGCCATCTTATTCGGCGCACCCCCCAGCGGATCGGCACGATCGTCGCTATGCTGATGCAAGAAACCAGGTTGTCAGAAACGATCTGCAGACAGTTCCTCGTCGATCTTATGCAGTGGATCAGCATCGTGAACAAACGAATGCAGGAAGCCAGGCAACGTTACACGATCCTACCTTTTAAACTGCATCAGTTCATCTCTCAAACAGGATCGGTCTATACTACACTCGATCAGGACGAGAATCGCTATGTTACTCTGGAGCCGGGTATCTTCAAAAAGGACGAAGGGGACAAAAAGCCTCTCTTTCCAAATGTGTTCAGCCGGGCCACGGGACATGCGTTCATATGTGTGTCCAGAGTCGGCAATCGGCTGGAACCGCGAGAGTTTCGGGAAAAAACAGAAGAAGATGAAGAAGCGACAGATGGCTATCTCATTGTCGGCGAAGATGTCTGGGAACTAGCCGAGGACTTCGAATTTTTGCCGGACTCCTGGCTGAGAATGACAAAAAACGGACCGGTTCCGGATTCGAAAAAGAAAACCTTGTTTCCCGTTAAGCTCCATTTTGATGAGCTTGGAAATTGTTCTGAAACCAAACCTCTGAAATGGTGGGGATGGTTCATGAAGGCCCCACTGCTTTTTGACCCAACAGGCGGTGTCTTCTTTGACACGAAAACGAACGAAGGTACAAAGCTGACAAAACTGGGCAGTGAGGGACGCAGCACCTCAACGACCATTATGGCGTTCTCGATCCTTAATCAGCTGAATGATGCCGGATATCGTCCGAAAGATCAAAAGCTGCTGAGTTTTACCGACAACAGACAAGATGCCGCGCTCCAGGCCGGTCATTTCAACGATTTCGTGCAAGTGGTCCGCCTTCGTGCCGGCATTTACAAAGCTCTTCACGAAGCTTCCGGGAATACCCTCACGTATGCCAATCTTGGCGAGGCGGTATTTAGAGCGCTTGGCCTGTCGTTTCTGGACTATTCTACCCCCAACGTAGAGCCGCCGCTGGCAAATGTCAGACGACGATATGAGCAGTGCTTCCAGACTTACTTATTCTACCGCGCTATTGCGGATCTACGGCGAAGCTGGCGAATCATCCTGCCGAACTTGGAGCAATGCGCTTTGCTATCCATAGAATATCTGGACTTGGATGAAGTCGCTGCAGAGGATACCTTCTGGCGGGACATTCCGCTTTTGAGCGCTTTAAGTCATGCCGACCGCAGAGAGTTTGTCTGCACGATTCTCGATTTCTTCCGCCTTGAATACGCCATCCATAGCGAGAACTATCTTACACAGAATGCGATCAGAGAAAACGAAAAGCAGTTCATTGAGATGCTGCGTCCTCCCTGGACCTTGGACCAGAAAGAGCGATTACGGGAACCTTTTGTCATCCGCTATGAGCCACTGCACCGCTCCGCAAAACTCTTTTCAAAAAGCATGGGACCGGCCAGTGCGCTGGGCAAGTTCATTAAACTCTATGTCCGGCAACGTGGGCTGGAGATTAATCTTAAGGGCGACCACTATCGGAACTTCATTGTCCAGCTGATGACGAAGCTGGAACAGGCGGATTATCTCAAGTCTCAACTCGCACGCAGCGATAAGAACGAAGAAATACCGATTTATCGCCTCAAGATCGAGAAGATCGTTTGGAAGCTCGGCGATGGCAAAACAGTAAAGTCCGACGTTATAAAGCGGCGCTCTTACAAGGACCAAACACCCAGGCCGAATGCGTTTTTCAGAGATATGTACCGGCGCGACTTCTCTTTGACTAAAAGGCTGCGAGCTGAAGATCATACTGGGCAATTGAACACCGAAGCCCGTCTGGATAGGGAAGACCGCTTTCGTGCCGATTGGTATCTCGACGAAGCCAAGAAGGAGCTTGATGAAAAGCGTATTCGAAGTGAATCGGTAAGCGCATTGTTTTGTTCGCCAACCATGGAATTAGGAATCGATATTGGCGGTCTGAATGTTGTGCATCTCCGCAATGCGCCTCCCAATCCTGCGAATTACGCCCAGCGGTCAGGCCGTGGGGGGCGAAGCGGACAAGGTGCGCTGGTATTCACCTACTGCTCAAGCTACTCGCCTCATGACCGTCACTACTTTCAGCACCAGGCTGAACTCGTAGCCGGAGTGGTACAGGCTCCTCGTCTCGATCTCTGTAATCGCGAATTATTGCTGACGCACCTGAACGCCCTAACCGTATCTGAGATCGGCCTGCCTGGTCTGGAAGCTCAGGGAGAAGCCCGGCCGTCTATTATGCGGTTCATCGTTGATGACAACGATAAGATGCCGCTTACACCTGCGGTTCGCTCCGGCCTCAGCATTCAGCCGAACCAGTTCAACACGCTCAAGGCAGAATTCAGGAGAGTGATCAGGGATTTTGCTCCCGAGCTCGAGACAAAGGCTGCAAGCTGGTATTCGGATCAGTGGGTCGAACATAACTTGTCAAAACTGGCTGATCATCTTAACGAAGCTATTGACCGTTGGAGAAAACTATATCGCTCGGCTAGAACGATCCTTACAAAGGCTACACAGAAGATCGAAAGTGGTACACTTGGTCTGGGCAGTGACGACTACAAAAAACAAAAGAGAAACCAGGATCAGGCCACCCGCCAGCTTGATCTTCTGCGTAACGACCTTGGCAGGTCAACAGAATTATCCGAATTTTATCCCTATAGATACCTGGCCTCGGAAGGGTTTCTGCCCGGGTACAATTTCACCCGATTGCCGCTTCGTATCTTCCTACCCACCAGCGATGCCTCCGGCGAGTTCATCTCGCGTCCGCGCGCCATTGCTATGCGAGAGTTCGGTCCACTAAACCGTATCTACCATAACGGCCGTAAATACAAAGTTACCCAATTAGTGGTCCAAGACGCGGAGTCCGCACTGACCGAGGTGAAGATCAGCACAAAAGCCGGGTACTTCCTGACGGATGAGCAGAAAGATCTCGAAATCTGTCCTTTCACCGGCTGCAACCTCGCTGATAACGCAAATAAGGAACATCTTCATGATCTGCTGGAAATGGCCGAGTCGCGCGCCGAAGAGGTTGACCGGATTTCTTGCGAAGAGGAAGAGCGGGTATCCCGCGGGTACAATATCAGGACCTATTTCTCCGTTGATGGCGGCCATCTGGAGCGCGTGCGTAAAGCCGCGGCGCGTACGGCTGAAAATAACTTCCTGAATCTTCGTTACGTGCCTGCGGCTCGTCTGGTTCATGTCAATTATCAGTGGCGATCGCGACAGGCCGAGGGTTTCCCCATCGGATTGGTATCCGGCGACTGGCGAGACTCAATGCCGGATCCGGAGGAAAATCCAAGAGAGGAATTCCGACTCGTTAAGCTCTGGACCTCGAATTTGGCCGATGCACTGCATATCGAGCCGATACAGCCACTTGGACTGAATCCCGAGGGTGTCATCACCTTGCAGCATGCGCTGAAGCGCGCCATCGAAAGCGTGTTCCAGGCCGAGCCCAATGAGATCGGTGTGGTCACTGTGGGTGATCCTGAAGCGCCTAACATCCTTCTCTATGAAGCAGCAGAAGGCAGCCTTGGTATCCTTTCGCAATTTGTTGAAGACGTGGAGGCTTTTCATAAAGTCGTAGAGCAGGCGATCACTCTGTGCCGATACGACGATGAGAACTACAAAGGACCGGCAAGCTATGACGATCTTCTGAGTTACTACAACCAGCGCGACCATAAGATCATAGACCGACATCTCATCAAGGACGCTCTTGAGAAATTGCGCATCTGTAATATTGAGATCCAGACGAATACAGGATTCGGCAGCTACGAGGACCAGTATCAAACCATCTCCCGAGGACTCGATCCCACATCGTCGACAGAGCGAAAGTTCCTGGATTACCTCTATCAGAATGGCCTGCGATTGCCCGACGCAGCTCAGAAGCGTGTTGATGGCATTTATGTGCAACCGGACTTTTACTACGAACCGCGTATCTGGGTCTTCTGCGACGGCACCCCCCACGATGAACCGCAGGTTCGGGAGGATGATGAATCCAAGCGTCAGTCCATCATTGCCCGCGGCGATGAAGTCTGGGTATACTACTATCGGGATAGCCTGGCCGAGAAAATAGCAGCCCGTCCGGATATTTTCAGGAAGGTGCGATGACAGTACAACTTCAACCGGGAAAGTTAGTCTCCCTCCGTGGACGCGACTGGATCGTCCTCCCATCAGATGATAAAGATCTTTTGATCGTCAAACCGCTTGGTGGCTCTGACGATGAAACCGCAGGTATTTATCTGCCGCTGGGCATTGAAGCCGACCAACCCGAGGATGCGAGCTTTCCGTCGCCAGGGGCATTGGACCTCGGAGATATCAGCACAGCCCGCTTGCTCTATGACTCCGCTCGTTTGGCTTTTCGCAACGGCGCCGGCCCGTTTCGCGCCCTGGCAAAACTCTCCTTCCGGCCGCGTTCCTACCAGATGGTGCCGCTTATCATGGCCTTGCGTCAGGAATCGGTACGTTTGCTCATTGCCGATGATGTCGGTGTAGGAAAGACAGTAGAGGCGTTGCTCATCGTTAAAGAACTGTTGGAGCGACGCAAGATCAAACGCTTTGCCGTAATATGTCTGCCTCATCTCTGCGAACAGTGGCAGGCCGAGATTCGTGCTAAGCTCGATATTGAGGCGGTCATCATTCGCTCCAACACCCAGGCACGACTCGACCGGCAGATACAGGGTGACACAAGTGTCTATGATTACTATCCTTACCAAGTCATCAGCATTGATTTCATCAAGTCCGATACCAGGCGCGATGTATTTGTCGAGCAGTGTCCAGAAATGGTGATCGTGGACGAAACCCATACCTGCGCACGGCCTACCGGCGCTTCTGCCAGCCAGCAACAACGCTACCATCTTGTCAGCAGAATCGCCGAGAAGCCGAACCAGCAGCTTATCATGCTCACCGCCACACCGCACAGCGGGAAGCCCGAGGAATTTCATTCGTTGCTCGGCCTGCTCAGTCCGGAATTCGAGATGATTGACCTTCCCAGTTCCTCGCAAGCACAGCGCCGCGATCTGGCACGTCACTTTGTTCAGCGCAAGCGGGCCGATGTCGAAAAATGGATGGGGGAAGACACGCCATTCCCTGAGCGTGAAGCTTTCGAGTGGGCCTATGACCTCTCAACCAGCTATTCTCACTTTTTTGACGAAATCCTCGACTTTGCTCGTAAGCTAATCGCTCCGGACTCCGAACGAGGCGTCCAGAAGCGGGTCCAATATTGGACTGCACTCGCACTATTGCGTGGTGTGATGTCTAGCCCCGCTGCTGGTATCGAGATGCTCAACACCAGGCTTTCTAACCTCGCATCTGCTGCGAAAGATGACGCAGAAACTGCCTTAGCGGGTGAGGAAACGTTTGAGGAAAACCCAGTTCGTGATACTGAATTTGGGTTCGAAGGTGACAACGCGCCCACTCAGGTCATCGAGCGGAATGATTGGACAAAACACCAACGCGAACGCATGCGGTACTTCTCCCAGCAACTGCAGCAATTGAGCTCGATCAAAGATGACCAAAAACTTGCTTCAGCCGAACTGATTCTGGAAGACTGGTTAAAGCAAGGCTTCAACCCAGTTGTTTTCTGCCGTTATATCGCCACAGCTAACTATATCGGCGCACAACTCGAAACGGCGCTCAAAAAGAAGTATCCGAAGCTCGACCTTCAAGTCATAACGAGTGAACTTCCTGACGAGCTGCGCAAGCAGCACATAGATGCAATGGGAAAGTCTCAGTTGCGCATCTTAATTGCAACCGACTGCCTGAGCGAAGGTATCAATCTGCAAGAACACTTTACCGGTGTTCTCCATTACGACTTGCCATGGAATCCGAACCGGCTTGAGCAACGAGAAGGCCGCGTGGATCGATTCGGCCAGATGGCCCCGAAGGTAAAGGCTTGTCTACTCTACGGGGCGGATAACCCGATAGACGGCATCGTTCTCGATGTGCTCTTACGCAAGGTTCGCGAGATCAAGCGCGCTACCGGCATCAATGTTCCTTTTCCAGAGGATTCTCAAAGTATCATAGACACGATTACCCAGGCCTTGCTGCTCAATCCTGATCGCCAGATCGAAAAAAAACGTGATAAGCACCAGATCCAATTCGACTTCAGTAGTTTTGATGAAGCCGCCTCGGCTAAGGCAAGTGTCACCCGCAAAGTTGACGAAGCCGCAGAGAGAGAAAAGGCATCCCGTAGCATCTTCGCCCAGAATGCCATTAAGGCTCAAGAGATCGAAGCTGACCTTCGTGAGATGGATGAAGCCATAGGCGATCCCAAAGCAGTGGAAGAGTTCGTGACCTCTGTTCTGAACAACCTGCTTGGTGTGCAGGTCACCAAGGATGCCAAGGGTTACCGAATCGTCATGGGTAACATGTCGCCCCAGTTGAGGGATTTACTGCCACAAGGCGATCCAGTCAAAGTAAGCTTCCGGTCACCCACGTCCGATGGCTACCATTACCTGGGGCGTAACCACCGTTTTGTAGAACAACTTTGTCAGCTTGTCATGGCCAATACCCTCGCTCGCGTGGATAAATGTGCGGCGCGCGCAGCCATCATTCGCACCAAGCAGGTAAAGACCAAGACTACATTGCTGCTTTTCCGATGTCGCAACGTGATAGAGCAGAGCAAAGGTGAACACCAGATCGTAGCTGAGGAAATGCTGCTCTGGGGATGGCGCGGCACACCGCAGGACAAGGAGTTTCTCGAACACGGCCAGGCAAGGGTTTTGTTGGCCGAGGCCCGTGCGTCTTCCGAACTCACCCCACAGGCGCGCACCGGTTTCTTGGAAAACGAACTTAAACTTCTTGATAATTTAAGAGGAGAGTTCGATAAGGTTGCCGAGCAACAATCAAAGCGGCTCGTCGAATCCCATGAACGTTTCAGTTCACTTATGGATGCAAAACGTTTTCAGGTCGTTTATCCGGTATTGCCAATGGATCTTCTCGGTGTTTACATTCTCCTCCCTGATGGCGGGAATGCCGAGGCATGCCTATGAACTATCCAAGCATCCGCATAGAAGGAGCCATCCTTTCACCTGACATTCTGACTCGGCTCGAAGAAGCTAACGGCCAACGTCCGCTAGACTTTGGTTTCGACTCATCCAGAAAGGTGAAAGATGAAATTGTCCGTGCCTGGGCTGATGCACAGGACTATTGGCGTATTTTTCAGCGAAAATTGGAAGCGGTCAAAGTCGATAATCCAGCCACGACGGAAACGCGCAGTCTCTGGGTAGTCCCGTTTCTTTCTTTGCTTGGCTACGAGCTTGAATACCAGCAAAAGAGCGTGGAATTGAATGGTAAGACTTATGCTATCTCCCACCGTCTTAGTAATCGTGGACGTATCCCAGTTCATATCGTCGGTTATCGCGAGCCGGCGGGGCTGGATAGGAAGCCCGAAAAAGCCGTCCTACGCATGTCTGCGCATGGAATGGTGCAAGAGTATCTCAACCTTACGGATGGACTGTACGGTCTTGTAACAAACGGCCGAGTGCTTCGTCTGCTGCGTGATAGTTCGCGACTTGTCAAACTGACCTACCTGGAGTTCGATCTTGATAGGATCTTCAACGACGGTTTGTTTGCCGATTTTGCTGTTCTTTATCGACTGTTGCATGCATCAAGGCTGCCTGTCTCGCCCGAAACTTCGGCAGAGTGCATTATTGAGCGTTATCACCAAGACTCCCTTGATTCCGGCGCGCGCATCCGCGATGGTTTGAGCCGTGCGGTCGAGAGTGCTATCCGTGAATTTGCAAATGGGTTTCTTGCTCATCCCGCCAACGATTCACTTCGTCAAACAGTGGTCTCCGACGAACTGGAACCTGATGCCTACTACCAACACCTGCTACGGCTGATCTATCGCCTCCTCTTCCTGATGGTGATCGAGGAGCGCGGCCTTGTCTTTCCCGTAAAGTCGGACGCCTCTAAACGAGATATATACGAGCACTACTACAGCCTCCAGCGCCTGCGCCGCCTCTCCGAGAAGCGTTATTTAGCCGACCGCCGCAAGAATGACCATTGGCTTTCATTGCTGACTACTTTTCGTCTTTTTGAAGCCGGTGGTCCTGGTCAAAAACTTGGAATCGCACCGTTGGCAGGGGACCTGTTCAGCCCCTTTGCCATCGGTCAACTCGGTGGCTGCACCCTCGGCAATGATGTGCTCCTCGGCTGTCTGCGTTCGCTTGGTCTTTACCAGCATCCTGACACAGGTCAGGTGATCCGCGTCAACTACGCCGCTCTCAATGTCGAAGAATTTGGCTCAGTCTATGAGGGGCTACTGGAATATAAACCCGTATTTATTCAAAGCGAAGGCGTGGTGGAGTTCGATTTCGCGCCGGGCGATCAACGCGCTGTTACCGGTTCCCACTACACACCGGATGATCTGGTTCAACCTTTAATCAAGCATTCCCTTGATTATCTTATTGCCGACAAGCTCAAGGAATCGGATCGTGAAAAAGCGTTGCTTTCCTTACGTGTGGCAGATATCTCTTGTGGATCCGGTCATATCCTGCTGGCTGCTGCCCGGCGAATTGCTACGGAACTGGCTGCTGTCCGCACAGGTGAGGAGCAACCATCACCAGCGGCCTTTCGCACAGCTGTTCGGGACGTAATCCGTGAATGTATCTACGGTGTGGACTTGAATCCACTCGCGGTGGAACTTTGCAAAGTTGCCCTTTGGCTGGAAGCCCACAACCCTGGAGAGCCACTCAACTTCCTTGATCATCATATCAAGTGCGGCAATGCAATTGTCGGCTATGCTCGTTGGGAGGACGTCATTAGAGGCGTGCCTGATGAGGCATTCATCACCATGCCTGGTGATGACAAAGACATATCAGTGGCATTCCGCAGGCGCAATAAATCAGATCGCGCAAATATAAAGCAGGTAACACTCAATTACTCTTCGGAAATTCTGAGGCATCGTGATGCCGTCCTAACTCGTTGGCGTGAGCTTTCTAATTTGCCTGATCGGACACCTTCCGAATTCGACATTAAGAAGCAGCGCTATATAGAGTTTACAAATAGTACTGACGCCATACTGCTCGAACAAATCGCAGCCATTCCTATTGCTCAGTTTTACTTGCCCAAAACGACTGAAAACCAGCCAAAACTAACCACCGATAGCGATTTCCGTCTCTACTGGTCTGGAGAGCGTCATCCTCAGGGACAATCGACTGCGGAGGCTTGGTCGATAGCTCATGGTAAACGTTTCTTCCACTGGTTTCTAGAATTTCCAGACATCATTGAACGAGGCGGTTTCGATTGCATTCTTGGTAACCCGCCGTATTTGGGCGGAACCCATCTGAGCGGTACTTACGGCTATTCTTTCTGCAATTACGTCAAGTGGGAGTATGCCCCGACCGGATTGAGCGATTTGGTAGCGTATTTCGTTCGACGTATTTACACTCTGCTCAGTCCAGACGGCATCACTGCCCTAATTACAACCAACTCAATCAAGGATGGTGACATCAGAAAAGACGGGCTTGAGCAGGTGATAGTTCAGGGGGGCGCAATAAACTTTGTTGTACGTGGCATTAAGTGGCCTGGTCGCGCTAACATAATAGTTTCTCTCGTTGGCGTTCATAAGGGGCAATGGAGGGGCAAATGTTTCATTGACAATCGGGAAGTGTCAGTGATCAATGCCTATTTTGAGGATTCACAGGACACCGATGCGCCCCTTGTTTTGAAACAGAATGCAGACGTACTCTACGAGGGAGCTAAGTGGCAGGGGGACGGCTTTTTATTGAACCACGACGAAGCGCGCCGTATGATTGATAGGGATCCTCGTAATCGTGATGTAATCTTTCCTATCATCAACGGGCATGAACTTAATAATCATCCAGAACAGCAACCTGAGCGAGAAATCATTAATTTTTTCGATTGGCCCTTAGAAAGAGCACAGAAGTATTCTGAACCGATTAAGATTGTCGAAGACCGCGTAAAGCCAATGCGTGAAAAAGAGCATGATAAAGGTGCTAAAGGCAAATGGTGGATATTCCTTCGGCCGCGCATGGAAATGACCTCAAAAATCAAAGGGCTACCCCATTGTTTTGTTGCTGCAGCAACAACGAAGTACCTTAGCTTCTCTGCGGCCCCAACAAATATCGTTTTCTCTCATGCCCTAAAAGTCTTCACCACCGACCGATGGGATCTCTATGCAGTCGTCCAGTCAGGTTTTCACGAAGCTTGGGCACGTAAATACAGCGGTGCACTGAAACAGGATTTGCGTTATTCGCCATCTAAATGTTTTGATACATTTCCATTTCCTGAAGGACTGTGGCAAACGACTAACGCCGGACTAACCTCTATAGGTAATCGCTACCATGATCATCGTAGCACTCTCATGCGTCAACTTTGGCTGGGTCTGACTGATATATACAACCTGTTTCATGACCGAGGCATGACTCCCTCATCGGTTGCCAAGGTCAGCATGAAGACTCTTGCGGAATCCGAAGCGGGCTATAAAGGCATCCTAGAACTGCGCTATCTACACCAAAAACTAGATGAGGCTATCCGAGATGCCTACGGCTGGAACAACCTCAGTCTGGGGCATGATTTCTATGAGATCGATACCCTCTCTGAAAACGACCGTATTCGGTTCACTATTTCACCTGGTGCTCGCCAAGAAGTACTTAAGCGTCTCTTAAAGCGGAATTACGAAATTCACCAGCAAGAGGTAAATGCTGGCCTATGGGAAGAAAAGGAAGTTCGAAAAGTAAAGATCGTTGGACCAGAGAGTCTCTTCCTGCCATTGCTTCCGGACATCGATGTTGATGCTCTGGCCGCAACATCCTATCCCGCAAACGTCTCAGACAGGACTATATGTGCAGCTGCGCTATCAATTGTGGAATACGCGGGTGTCCTATCAAGCATGGATCACCTTGACGCTCTACTTCTGGCTACTCATCCAGAGTGGTGCAAAACCTTTCTTGATAAGAAAGATCATGCTGGTTTCAGAAAGGCGGTCGCATCTGCCCCACGCGGACTATTTGTTGAAACTGGTCAGTCAATCCGGTGGAGTGACTGCCGTGGTCATCTGGAGCAGCATAAAGCAGTAGTGATCATACGTGCACAGGCTGAACAGACGATTAACAGCGGGCTCGACTTGCTCAAAGTAAAGAAGATATTTCCAGAAGGGGCTGAAGCGGTTGTTAAATACGCTCTTAAGGCACTTGCACAGATAAAAACTATCAGGACCGATTTGTTAATATCGCCGGAACAACAGGCTATTCTCCACATCTTTGATCAGCAACACAAAGAATATGCACTTGCTGCATAGGTGACGGATATGGATATTTTCAAAGATCTAAAACTTAAACCAAAAAAAACGGAACCCAATGTCTGGATCAGTCGTCTAGCCATTTTTGAGCGGATTGCTCCTGATCCTGTGACGATTCGTGATATTAAGCTTATACGTGGGCTTAATATCATTTGGGCAGAGGAGACCGAGGACGATGATCCATCGGCTGAAATATCCGGTCATAGCGCGGGAAAGACGACTTTCTGTCGCTTCGTGCGATATGTTCTTGGTGAAAAAACTTATGGAACACGGGCCAACACCGAATTGATTCAGAATGCTTTTCCAAGTGGCTACATTGCAGCCGAAATCCACGTGAAGGGGAAAAAGTGGGGAGTTTTGCGGCCGATAGGTAAGGGTCGAAATTCATATATCAAAGAAGACGCAGCCGTTGAGGATATTCTACAGGACCGTTCGAGGCCCGCATACGTGGAAACGTATACTGAACTTCTTGGTCTCGATGGGCTGCTTGATGATCTTGGTACAGGCGCAGGCGCTTTTGTTCGGGCTGGAGAGCCTATCCAGTGGGGACATGTCCTCTCATGGTGTACACGCGACCAGGAGTCTCGTTTTCAAAATATCCACGAATGGCGATCACCTCGTAGCGAATCAGAAACCCCTGCCTTTAGGTCTTCAAAAGCAGACCCCTTGTTCATGATGCGGACGGTGTTAGGCTTATTCTTGCCTGATGAGCTGAAAGGCGAGGAGAATCTGGTAACGCTCAAGCAAAATTATGATAGCTTGGAAAAAGAATATGAAAAACTCAAGCGAGAGCCGCAATACTGGATAAACCGACTTGATTCAGAATTGCGAAAATGCCTTCAAGATTTATTGCCTGATGAACGGCAAATATCTGAGATGCCGCTGCATTCTGGAAATCTACTGCCTGATCTAAGCCTTCTAACGAAAAATGCTACCGAAAAAGTAGAAACCGAGATTGCCCTGCTTAAAAAGGAAGAGACGGCAAATCAAGAAAAGATCGATTTTTATGGTGGTAAGATTTTGCAGCTTGAGGCGCGTCTTAAGATCCTTGACAATACGTTTAATGTGGAAAAGGCAGCAGTTCTAGAATTGGATGCCAGCCTCAGTAAAAATCAGAAGAATGTTGATGCATTTGACGAGTATAGCGATCAGACTTGCTCGCTCGGAGGTGTGCTTTATCGTGATTGTGGTCATGTTAAGAGAAGGCGTAATTTATTTGAGATCAAGCAGCATCAAGATGCAAAGGTGATAAAACAGAAGCAAGAACAGCGCGTAGAGGCTCAGCAGAATCTTGACCTGCAAAAACAGCATATTCAGAGAGAAATTGATGCTCACAAAACTGAGCGGCACAAATATCACGTAAAGAGAACTGATATACAGTCCGATATCCAGGGGAGACAAGGTCGGCTAAGAGAACTAGGGCAGAAATACGAGGGGTTGGAAACAGGGTACACAAAACGGGATCAGGCTGGCGCTAATAAGGAACTTGACGAGTGCCGAAAAAAGCAGGAAAACACTGCCAGCCAAATTAAAGAGTTGGAACAGCGCCTGACAAAGCTTCTTGCGGGACACAATGAAAGTCGTGATTTGTTGGCTGCTATCTTCTCTGCTTCTGTTAAAGCCGTGCTTGCTTCTGGCACATATGATGGCAAAGTAAGTCTCGATAAACGTGAATTGGCGTTCTCGATCACTCACGGGCCAGCCATGACCGGTGAAGCCGTAGAAACGTTGTCTGTGCTCCTAACGGATATTGCTTCTCTTATCTACAATACTGTATCCGACAATGCATGTATGCCCGGCTTCCTTCTCCATGATAGCCCGCGTGAGGCTGATCTTGGTCTGCGCATTTACAAGAGTTTTATTCGTTTTGTCGCTTCATTGCAAGAACACTTTGGCGGCCCTACGGACTGTCCATTTCAGTATGTATTGACGACCACGACCGCTCCTCCAAAAGAACTTCAAATTAAACGGTATGTTAAGCAGAAGCTGAATGCTGTGAAGTCTTCCGAAATGCTTCTAGGCAGAAATATAGGGGTAGTGGATGCAAGCGCTATCAGGTCCTTGCCGCTATGAAAAACTAATGATATGCGATCCAGATATCCACAAATTGCTTGAGAATCAAGGGCCACCTGACTTCGCCTTCAATAAGGTATTGAGTTTTGATCACACAAAATATCTTGATCAAAGCTCTAACCGTATAAAGGCTGGGACAGTACCTCTATCCGCAGTGGTCGGCACGACACACGGTGATTATGCTGGCTATTCCTGGTTAGAGCTCTTACCTTCGGATTATCGTCTCTACACAGAGGAAGACAACTGCAATAGGACTCTCAGTGGGCTAGAAGGTCGCCTGAAAAGAGGCTGGGAAAGGTTAAAGGAGCTTCATTCAAATCCAGGCTACTATCTTAGCCGTACGCCGAAGGATCAACTGAGTTTTTTTAAAGTGGGTAACGACTACTTTATTGAAGACGGCAACCATCGCGTGGTACTTGCTCGATTTTTTCTATCACTAAATGTCCTTCCTGAGAAGTTGCAAGGTGTTAGCGTGACAGAGTATTTACTCTAGTCCCATATCGGTGCTCTCTTGACTCGACTAAATACAATTAATTTAAATTGCCTGATTAGCAAAAGGATGGAGTAAATGAATAACATTGCTGTAGTGCTCGACACAAACGTATATCGCGATATATCAGACAAAAACAGTGTTATAGACCCGATCGCTGAAATAGAAAAATACTTAGTTGCGATGAAATCGCGTAATATAGGCGCGTATGCAAGTCCCTTTGTGTTGATGGAGCTTGCTGCTCACTTGGCCGACACAACTGATCCAGATTATGATGAATGTCGCTTAGCTCTTAGAGCGCAACACCATGTGTGTTCTATTTCTTCAGGCGAACAGCTCAAAACAATAATGGATTCTGAATCATTGGTTTTGAAGGCCCTTTACAATATTATCCTTCCTGAATCAAGCACTACAACTGAACAATTGGCGAAGCTTTCACGTTATATATATGAGAATACTCCTGGTGTCCTAGACGAAAAAAGAATCATTGAATGCAAGCAGCTAAAGTCACACCTCGATCAAATTGAAACTCAATTCGTATCAGATATGTGGCAGTATGTCGTTCAACAGCTCAAGCCAGCGACGACCGGGTGGGCTCCTCTTGAAAATGATAAATCAACCCGCAATGTTGTGCTGGAGTCTATTAATTCAAGGGGAATGCCTTCATTCATTGCGCATGCCTTCGTGATAAAAGCAATGGTTCAAGCAAAACGAAACGAATCCGCAACCGATATAACTGCCAAAGCCAAATGGATCTCAGGTAAATTTAATACATCAATACAGCTTTATCGCGAAATACTAAAAAGGATTGTCGAAACAGGTTGTAATATAGATAAGCCGGAACGAAGAAATTGGATTTGGGATATGCAGATCGCATTTGGCGTTGGGCAGATGATAGGTGACGATAATAAAGAGTTACATCTTGTATCTACTGACAAGGCTATTTTGCAAGCGGCTGAAAATGCTGGTAGCCGACGCTATGTTCATTCACTAGCTGAATTCAAAAAGCAACTCAGTATGTGAAAGTTAAACAAACAGTATTCTGACTACCGAGCTCTGAAATGACAAGCGATAATTACACCTACTCCTTTGCAAAGTTGTCCAAAAAAGAACAGGCAAAGCTGGATGCCCTTTTAGAAGAAGCCGACAACTGGAGCAAAAGCAAGCTGATCCGTGAATATGTTAAGGCAGTAACAAAGGAAGCAATCAAAAGATATGGAAAGATTGAAGCTGGCAGCGAATTGGATTTATGGATCAAGTGGGCAAGTAGCCGGGCAGATTAACTGGATCCTCTTGTTAAAACCCAACCCTGAAAACGGAAGAAGCATCTATCGGCTGTGCCTTGAGGGGAAGCATCTTTTGGCCAATAGTGCATGAACCTGCTGCTGTTCTTGATTTATTCAACACATACAGTTCGCTTTTACGATTCGTATGAGACAGGGGAAGCATCCTTTGGCCAAGCTTAGAGGGGAAGCATCCTTTGGCCAATAGTGGAATCGTGAAAAAATTATCTTATATTCTTAACGACTTTTTGTTTTTTGAAGCTGTGCAGAACGCGTGGGGAAGCAACTGCAGGCCAATCGTGGAGGGGAAGCATGCCGTGGCCATTTTGGCCAAATGATGGGAATAGTGACACTGATCACCGCTGTTGACATACTTCTCAAGCAAATATATTTGTGAAAAATTTGAAATAGTTAATCAAAATTCTTGTTTGAGGATGAAAAATCCCCGAGTTCGACAATGATTTCCAACAGAAATAATCCTGCAGCGCTTATCATGATGATCGTCGTCCTTTTTGCTCTCCTGGGTACTACCTATATGCGCAATGCCGTGTGGAAAAATGAAGGTACGTTATGGGAGGATGTTTTAAAAAAGAGCCATAATAAATCAAGGGCGTATGATAACCTGGGAATGTTCTACGCTGATAAAAAGCAATATGAAAAAGCTATTGAGCTGTATCAGAGGGCAAACGCCCTTGATCCGTCTAATTATAAGGCCTACTATAATCGAGGACTTGCTTATGCCGAAATCGGTCGGTTTGAGAAAGCAATCTCAGATTTCGATGAGGCTATTTCTTTATACCCGGGTTACTATAAGGCCTACAATAATAAAGGCATGGTATATGGAAACCTTGGTTTGCTCGATAAAGCGATAGAACAATTTAATAAGTCTATTGTCATTAACCCAATTAATTCTTTCGCATACTACAAACGAGGGCTTGTATATTCAATCATCGGGGAGTATGGCCGGGCATTCAATGATATAAATAGAGCAATCGAATTAGATGACAGGTATGCAGAAGCTTATATTTCCCGGGGAAACCTCTACCTTAATACCGGCAACAAAGTGCTTGCTCTTTCGGATTTCCAAAAGGCGTGCAACTTAAGGGACCCTCAGGGGTGCAGCATGTTGCGCAGCGTACAACAGTCGATAAAAAATCAATAAAGTTGCTTAAACCCCTATGAGCCGGCCACAGGACAATCGAGCGATTACTTCTTGTCAGAGGCACGGTACAATACGCATTTGTTGATCGTTTCGGTTCATGAGAACACACAAGAGGAGCGGTGAAGTCAGCAGCTCGGGGTCTTGAACCATGAAAACCTATCTCTTACTTCACGGCGCCATGCGGGGAGCATGGCTGTGGGACAGGCTTATACCGCTGTTGGAAAAGGGCGGAGCAACGGTAATCGCCTACGATCTTCCCGGTCACGGGAAACGGGCGGCCGAACGGGCAGGCGTGACCATGAGCGCCTATATTAACGATGTCGTCTCCTATATCAAGAAGCGGGACCTTTCGGACCTGATCCTGGTGGGCCATAGCATGTCGGGGATCATTATCAGCAAAGCGGCCGAGGAAGCAGCGGAGCGCATCCGGCATCTCGTCTACCTCGCAGCGGTCGTTCCGCAAGACGGCGACGCGCTTATCGATCTGCTCACGAAAGAACGTCAGGAGTCGCTCCGCAAGCTGGAAGGAAAAGCAACGGAGCTGTTCGGTCCCCTGGAGGCCCTGAGGCCGAACTACTTTACGGACCAGGAAGGCGCGGACAAGGATTTTTACCTCAGGCAGCTCACCTCTCAGCCTCTTGCGGTCTTTTTCGAAAAAATCTCATTAAAGCGCTTCTCCGTCCTGAAAATACCGAGGACCTACATTATGGGTCTGCGGGACAAAGCCCTGCCGCCGGAACTGACGCGGGGATTTGCCGAGCGGCTGGGAGTAAAGCCCGTTGAGCTCGATGCGGGGCATGATATGATGGTCTCGCGGCCCCAGGAGGTTGCCGAGGAGCTGTTACGGTTGTCTTAGTTATTAAGGAACCAAGTTCGTCTCCGTGAAGCAAAGGACAACAGCAGGGACGACGGGAGAGCGCTGATTGTTTTGACCATGCTGCTTCCTTATCGTGACGACAGCGGTTATTTATGGCACCGTATGCAGTTTTTCTTGTCGCTTACATCAAAGGCCTTCTGGCCGTTATGGCATTTGCCGCAAAAATATCCCTTGGTTATCTTTGACATGTCCATTTTGTACGAGCCTTGCGCCATCTGAAAGATCTGGTAGTGGCAACCCGTGCATTTGAGGCCTTTTTTGCTTACATGTATCTCATGGCTGAATAATACCGGTCCGGCATTTTTCGGCCTGAACGTGAGATCTCCGCCGCCCACTTTTTCCGCCGCCGCGATCAACGGAAACATGACACTGAGTGAAAGAATGGAGACAATGATCCATTTCATGACCTTACCCTCCCCGGACTTTATTTCAGTCGTAACGGCATTATAGCAATTCGGTCATTGCGGTCAAGTTTTTTCTTGTGTTGCCGGGATTTTATGACGATTATTCCGCAAATTTGCTATACTAGAATACAGGTTTCAATAGTAACCATTAACCGGGACGGAGCCTCTCTTATGATCGACGAAAACCTGCTGAATGCCATGCAACACAGCCTGATGCACATGAAAAATCCTGTTCGCCTGATACTGTTTACGCGCGATGCGGGATGCGAAACGTGCCCCGAGGCGTTGGGCCTGGCCCGCGCCATCAAGGCGCGGTCGCCGAAGATCGCCCTGGAGGTGTATGATCAGGTCATGGACCGTGACAAATCGGAACAGTACGGCATAAAGTACGTTCCCGCTGTCGTCGTCCAGGGCAGTGACGGCCGCATGGTGAGGTTTTACGGGCTCCTCGAAGACGTTTTCCTACAGATCCTCCTGGACGTCGTCCTGTCGCTGTCGGACAACAAGATCTGGTTTCCCGAAAATATCCGCCGCGCCCTCAGCCATTTGGAACGGGAAGTGGGCATCCAGGTCTTCGTGGAAAGCGACTGCCCCCTGTGCCGGCCCGTGGCCGAGACCGCGATCGGCCTTGCCTTCGCGAGCGATCTGATCGTTGCCGATATTATCATCGCGAGTGATTTTCCCGACCTCATCAGGAAGCATTCGATCAAGACCCTCCCCAAGACCATTTTCGGCGTGAACCTGCACATGGACGGCCACGTAACGGAAAGCGAATTCCTGGAGATGATCTTTCAGGCCGAGGGCGTCCAGGTCGGACCGGACCGCCGCTGTATCGTGTGCGGGAAACCGTCTCCGGACATCATCTGTACCAACTGCAAGACCAGGATCCAGGCCGAGGCCGTGGAGCATAAGTTCAAGGGTGAAAAGCTCGGACAAAGCGGTTCTCTTTAACGCCGGCAGGTCCCTCTCATCGTGTTTTTCTGCAAGGGGCGGTATAGCCGCCTGACTACGGGCGAGGCGCAGAGCATTGAAACAAGCAATGTTCCAGGAGGCTCAAGAGGGCGGCAAGGTCCGCTGCGGCCTGTGCAGCCACCGGTGCCTTATTTCCAGCGGAAAGCGAGGCATATGCGCGGTGCGGGAAAACAGGGACGGCATTCTCTACACCCTGGTGTACGATAAAGTCATTGCGCAGAACATCGATCCCATAGAAAAAAAACCCCTCTTTCATTTTCACCCCGGCAGCCTTTCCTATTCCATCGCCACTCCCGGCTGCAACTTCCGCTGTCTGCACTGTCAGAACGCCGACATTTCCCAGCTTCCGCGCGACCATGGCGGCGTTGTCCTGGGACAGAATGTTCCGCCGGACGACGATCGTTGATGCCGCGCGAAGGCAGGGCTGCGCCAGCATCTCCTATACCTACACCGAACCCACGATCTATTTCGAGCTTGCCTACGATACCGCGCGCCTCGCAGTAGAAGCGGGGCTCAAGAACGTGTTCGTGACCAACGGCTACATAACTCCCGGAGCGCTCGAGAAGATCAGACCGTATCTTCACGCCGCGAACATCGATCTCAAGGGGTTTTCCGAGGACTTCTATAAAAAAGTCTGCGGCGCCCGCCTCCAGCCCGTGCTCGATGCGATCAGGCATTACAAAGAGCTCGGGATCTGGATCGAGATAACGACCCTCGTCATTCCCGGGCACAATGATTCCGATGCCGAGCTTAAAAAGATCGCCGAGTTCATCAAGTCCGTGGGCGAAGACGTCCCGTGGCACGTGTCGCGCTTTCATCCGACATACAAATTGACCGACCAGCCGGTAACGCCGGCCGGCACGCTCACGCGCGCGCGGCAGATCGGGCTTGACGCGGGGCTCCGGTACGTCTATGAAGGGAACATCCCCGGAGAAGGAGAAGACACTTCCTGCCCGAGCTGCAGGAAGATACTGGTCAAGCGGATCGGGTTCAGCGTCCTGGAAAACAGGGTGAAAGAGGGAAAGTGCGGATTCTGCGGGGCGAAGGTTGACGGGGTGTGGTCATGATGCCGCGAGGCGTGAGGAGTTCGGAGTGAGGAGTGAACTACGAAACCTTTGAGCACGAGGCGGACATCGGCATACGCGGTTTCGGCCGCAGCCTGGAAGAGGCGTTCGAGAACTCCGCAATCGCTCTGTATTCCGTGATGGTGAACATCGACCGGGTCGAGCCGAAGGAGAAGAGGACGGTGAGCGCATCAGCTCCGGACAGAGAACTTCTGTTCGTTGAATGGCTGAATGCGCTCCTGTCGTTATCGGACATCGAGCGCATGGTATTCTCGAAGTTTGAAGTGAAATTTTCGGGAACGTCGCTTAAGGGTACAGCCTGGGGCGAGGCCCTTGACAGGAAGCGGCATGAACCGCACGTGGAGGTAAAAGGCGCGACGTATCACCTCTTGAAGGTCGCTGAAGAAAATGGACGCTTCGTCGCGCAGTGCGTGGTGGATGTGTGAAAGACAGAGTAGGGGCAGCCCTGCGTGGCTGCCCTTGTAAGAAGG
Organism: Nitrospirota bacterium; assembly: GCA_963790205.1. Lineage (GTDB taxonomy): Bacteria > Nitrospirota > UBA9217 > UBA9217 > UBA9217 > CAWBNQ01. The sequence continues at coordinate 226,226 of CAWBNQ010000005.1, read as the reverse complement.
ATTCATGAGGATATGGACCCAAAGACATTACATAAAATGACCGACTACCTCTGGGAGATCCCCCGGCAGGGGGACATGCAGGTGCCCGGAAGGATCTTCGCGAGCGAAAAACTGGTCCGGGACATGGACGAGAAGGTCCGCGAACAGGTGACGAACGTTGCCGTGCTGCCCGGCATCCAGCAGGCCTCGATCGCCATGCCGGACGCGCACTGGGGCTACGGGTTCCCCATCGGCGGCGTGGCGGCCTTCGACCCGGAGGAAGGCGGCGTCATTTCCATGGGCGGGGTGGGGTTCGACATCTCCTGCGGCGTTCGGACCATGAAGACGGGCCTGACGAGGGAAGAGGTCATGCCGCGGCTTACAACGCTCGTGGACCGGCTCTACAGCCGTGTGCCCGCGGGCGTGGGCTCGGAAGGGCTCATCAGGCTCACTTCCGGCCAGATCGACGAGATGCTTTTGGGCGGCGCAATGTGGGCGGTAACAAAAGGATACGGAGTGAAGGACGACCTGGACTATATCGAAGAGCACGGACGGGTGGAAGGCGCGGAGCCCGAACAGGTCTCGGACACGGCCAAAAAACGGCAGTACCGCGAGATGGGCACGCTGGGTTCTGGAAACCATTATCTCGAAGTGCAGGTCGTGGCCGATATCTATGATGAGAAGGCCGCGCTGGCCATGGGCCTCCGGAACAACGACGTGGTGATCTCGGTGCACTGCGGCTCGCGCGGGCTGGGCCACCAGATCGGCACCGATGCCTTGAAGCACCTGGCCTATGCCGCGCAGAAATACCATATCAACATCAAGGACCGCGAACTTGCTTCCGCCCCGATAAACTCGCCGGAGGGGCAGAAGTATCTGGGCGCCATGTCCGCGGGCATCAATTGCGCCCTGGCCAACCGGCAGATCATCACGCACCTGGTGCGCGAGATCTTCACCGGGGTTTATCCCGAAGGCCGCATCAAGATGCTCTACGACATCAGCCACAATACGTGTAAAGTGGAAACACATATCATCAACGGGAAAAAGAAACGGCTCTATGTTCATCGCAAAGGAGCGACGCGGGCCTTCGGGCCGGGCCAGATCGACCTGCCGTTGGAATACCGGCACGTAGGCCAGCCGGTCCTGATCGGCGGGACCATGGGGACCTCGTCCTATATCCTCGTGGGCACCGAAGAGGGCATGAAGCAGGCCTTCGGCTCGGCCTGCCACGGCGCGGGCAGGGCCATGTCACGGACCCAGGCGAAAAAGAGGTGGCACGGCAGGGAGATCGTCGATGCCCTCGCGGAACAAGGCATTCTGGTCCGGGGACATTCCTACTCGGGAATTGCGGAGGAGGCCCCGGAGTCGTATAAGGACGTGACCGAGGTTGTCGAGGCGGCGCACCATGCCGGCCTTGCGCGCAAGGTCGCGCGGGTCAAACCGATCGCCTGCGTAAAGGGATAATGATATAGGGGAAGACAGGTGCTCCGCGCGCGAACAGCGGTGTTATTTTCGCGCCAAAAGAAACGGCATGACGGCAAACACCCCGAGCAGCGCGTAGTAGACCGATCCCGACACAGGGTCCCGGGTGGCGATCAACTTGGTGATCGAAAGGCCCCAAAGCAGGTACCCCAGTGTAATTTCCGCGACCAGAAGCAGGCCAAGCGCGACGAAACCCATGCCGAGACGGCTTGATGGCGCTGGTGGCACAGCGAGCCGCCGGACCATCCATCGGGCCGCGACAACGACGACCGCGAACATGATGGGCGCCTCCATCAGTTCGGCTATTCTCGTACCGAAACGCGGGACAGCCCAGAATACGCGAATGGGCCCGAGTACGAAGCCCGCTCCGAATACGAGCGCGAAATAGAGTATGCCTGCTTTCAGAACTTTCATCACGGCTCGCAGCCTCCCGGTATGCCCAATCCTACTGTCGGAAAGCCCTCTTCTCCCGGCATCCATGCACGTTCACCGGTTGCTCCCGGCGTCGGATCTTGCTGTGTATAAAGTATTATTTGCTCTTGATCAGGAACTTGAACTTTGAGAATTTTGAGCTATAGTTAACTTCAATTGGTTTTCATAGTGCCGAAACGGTCAACAACAATCCGCAACAATCGGACAGATGGTGCGACAACCCACTTAACCCTTACCATACTCTAAACATAGAGCACGACCTTTAAGGAAACTTCAGGAAGGAGGCTTCTATGAGTATACCATCGTTTTCCCGAAGGAAGTTCATCAAGGCCGCAAGTATGATGACCGCAATGACCGCGCTCGGCGAGTTTCCCGCGAACCTATTCGCCGGAGCCGATCCCCGGAGAATGGCAAAGTTTCCGGAGAAAACGGACCTCTATCTCCTTACCGCCAGGCCGCCGCAGCTTGAAACCCCGATTTCTTATTTTTCGAAACTGATCACTCCGAATGACGAGCTTTTCGTGCGGTGGCATATTTCGGACATCCCTACCTCCGTTGATATGGCTACCTGGCGTCTTGCCGTTGTCGGCAACACGGACAAGGAACTGCAGCTCTCGATGGACGACCTCAAGACGAAATTCGAAAAGGTCGTTTACACGGCGGTCATCCAGTGCTCCGGCAACAGCAGGAGCTTCTTCGAACCCCGGGTCATCGGAGGTCAATGGCAGAACGGGGCCATGGGAAATGTCACCTGGACCGGTGCGCGGCTCAAGGACATCCTGAACATGGCGGGGATCAAGGCCGGTTCGGTGGACGTGAGCTTCGACGGGCTCGACAAGGGGCCGCTTCCCACGGTGCCGGACCTGGTAAAGAGCCTGCCCGTGGATAAGGCCTTGGAAGAAGATATTATCGTTGCTTACGAAATGAATAATAAGCCCCTACCCCTGCTGAACGGCTTCCCCGCGCGGCTCGTCGTTCCCGGCTGGTATGCGACCTACTGGGTCAAATCCCTGAGCACGATCTCGGTCTTGCCGTCCCCGTTCGAGGGGTTCTGGGTCAAGACGGCCTACCGGATACCCGACAATCCCTGCGGGTGCGTGGCTCCGGGTTCAACGCCGAAGAAGACCGTCCCCGTCAATCGCATGACGACCCGGTCCTTCATCATCGATCCGGCCGACGGAGCCGCTCTTCCGAGGAACAAACCCCGGGAGATCACCGGCATTGCCTTCTCCGGCGGTTACAGCATCAAAGAGGTGGTTGTCTCCACCGACGGCGGCAGGTCCTGGAGCGAAGCAAAACTCGGAAAGGACCTGGGCAAGTATTCCTGGATCCAGTGGACCCTCCCGTGGAAGCCGACAAGGGCCGGGAACTACCGTCTCATGGCCAAGGCCACGAACAGCATCGGAGAGTCGCAGCCGTTCGAAGGCCCGTGGAACCCCGCGGGGTATCTGTGGAACAAGGTCGAAAAAGTCGACGTTACCGTGCGATAGGAGGTCGGAGATGAAACGTTTCTTCTTGCTGCTGGCGTTGTCGCTGCTGCCGGTATCACCAGGCGCTCTCTCAGCTCAGGAGCAGGCCCCGAAGGGAACTGTCCATTCCATTGAACTTCCGGATATCAAAACCACGCTGAAGCCGGGTCCGGGCGTTGAAAAGACCTCGGGACTCTGCGCTATCTGCCACAGCCTCGATTATATCACCATGCAGCCTTTGTTCCCCCGCGCGCAATGGACCGCAACGGTCAACAAGATGATCAAGGTCATGGGCGCTCCGATCAATGAAGAGGACTCGAAGACGATCATCGATTATCTCAGTACGGAATACGGGAACGGAAAATGAAGCCTCGAACGGGCATGGTGCGGGTTCATACCCTTTGCGTGCCTTATGAGAAAATGACCTGAACGGAGGTGTTTTATGATACGGTTGGACATTAACGGTAAAAAGTACGAGGTGGATGTCGCCGGAGACGTGCCGTTGCTCTGGGTCATCCGCGAGCATCTCAAGCTGACGGGGACCAAGTTCGGATGCGGCATCGGCATGTGCGGGTCCTGCACCGTGCACCTGGACGGCAAGGCGATCCGCTCGTGCCAGACCCCGGCGGGAACCGCGCAGGACAGGAAGATCGTCACGATCGAAGGCCTGCCGGAAAGCCATCCCGTGAAACTGGCCTGGGTCAAAGAGCAGGTGCCGCAGTGCGGCTACTGCCAACCGGGCCAGATCATGCAGGCATCGGCCCTGCTGAGCGAAGAGCCCCATCCCTCGGACGCGAAGGTGGTCGAAGCCATGAACGGCAACCTGTGCCGCTGCGGAACGTATCCCAAGATCAAGAGCGCGATCCGGCTCGCCTCGCGGGGAGGTAAGAAATGAAGACCGACCTGACCAGAAGACAATTTCTGAAAATGACCGGAACCGGCCTTGCCATCGCCGTTGCAACCACGTCAACCGGATATCGCCTGCTTTCAGCCGCCGAGCTGGAGAACGCGGGTCCGTCCTTCCGGCCGAGCGTATGGCTTGAGGTGCGGCCCGACAACAGCATCATGGTGACGGTGAACAAATCCGAAATGGGCCAGGGCATTTATACGTCCCTGCCCATGATCGTTGCCGACGAGCTGGACGCGGACTGGAAGAATGTCCGCATGGAGGTCGCTCCCGCGGGCGACGCGTATAAGGATCCCGTCTGGGGCATGCAGTCCACCGGCGGCAGCTCCAGCATCCGGCACATGTACGAGCCCCTGAGAAAAGCGGGCGCCGCCGCGCGTGAAATGCTGATCACCGCCGCGGCCCGGAAGTGGGGCGTATCGACCAGGGAGTGCGTCGCCGAGCTCGGCAAGGTCCGTCGGGTGAAGGGCCGCAGAATGATCACCTACGGCAGGCTCGCGGCCGCGGCCGCGAAACTCGAGGTCCCGCAGAACCCGGCGCTCAAGAAGGAAAGCCGGTTCCGGTATATCGGGAAGGACCTTCCGCGGCTCGACATGCACGACAAGGTGAACGGTACGGCCGCCTTCGGCATCGATTCGTTCCTCCCCGGCATGCTCTATGCCGCGATCGCGCGTCCGCCGGCCTATGGCGCGAACCTGGCCTCGCACGACGCGGCTGCCGCGCTGGCTGTGGCGGGAGTCCGGGCGGTCGTGCCGGTGGGCAGCGGCATGGCGGTCTGCGCGGACAGCATCGATGCGGCATGGAAAGGACGCGATGCGCTCAAGCCGGCCTGGCAGAACGGAACTTCTCCAGAGATGAGCAATGCGTCCCTGGAAAAAGAGTTCATCGCGAAGCTCGATGAAACCGGGATCATTGCCAGGAACGACGGAGACGCGGCGGCCGAGATCGGACGATCGAAAGAGAAGATCGAGGCCTTGTATCAGCTGCCGTTTCTCGCTCATGCGACCATGGAACCCATGAACTGCACGGTTGATGTCCGCGCCGACCAATGCGATATCTGGGCCCCGACGCAGAACCAGACGGGAACGCTGGCAGCGGCAATCAGGATCACCGGCCTGAAACCCGGGCAGGTGAACGTCCATACCACGTACCTCGGCGGCGGTTTCGGCAGGCGCTTTGAGCGGGATTTTATCGAGGAAGCGCTGCTCCTGTCCCAGTCCACGCGCAAACCGATCAAACTCATCTGGAAGCGGGAAGAGGACATGCAACATGATTTCTACCGCCCCATGAACGCGACCAGGATCCAGGCTGCGCTGGACGCAAACGGCCGGGTGTCCGCCTGGTCGCACAGGATCGTCTGTCCCTCGATTTTTGCCCGCGTGTTTCCGGGAAGCATGAAGAACGGGATCGACAGCGCCGCGGTGGAAGGCGTGGAGAACATGGAGTACGAGGTCCCGAACGTCCATGTCGAGTACGTGCGTTTCGACACGCCGGTGCCGGTCGGGTTCTGGCGTTCGGTCGGCAGTTCGCACAACGCGTTTACGGTCGAGAGCTTCGTTGACGAGCTCGCCCACGCGGCAAAGAAAGACCCGCTCGAATTCAGGCTGAGCATGCTCACGAAGCATCCCCGGGCCGCCCGCGTGCTCCAGGCGGCCGCGGAAAAAGCCGGTTGGGGCAGGCCGCCCGGGAAAGGCCGGGCTCGCGGAATTGCCTACAGCCTGTCCTTCGGCAGCTACGTTGCCGAGGTGGCCGAGGTCTCCGTTGACCGCGCAAGCGGGGCGATCATCGTGCATAAAGTGACGTGCGCCGTTGACTGCGGGTCGGTCGTCAATCCCGCGATCGTTTCCGCGCAGATGATGGGCGGCATCACCATGGGACTCTCCGCTGCTCTTAAAGAGAAGATCGAGCTCGCGAACGGAGGCGTCAAATCGGAGAACTTCGCGGACTACGAACTTCTCCGAATGAGCGAAGCGCCCGAAGTGGACGTGCATATCGTCAAAAGCGGAGAGGCGCTGGGCGGGATCGGCGAGCCCGGCGTGCCGCCGCTCGCGCCCGCGGTCGCGAACGCGGTATTCGCCGCGACAGGGGCGAGGGTGCGCGAGCTGCCGATGAAACCGGAGACCGTGCTTGCGGCGATGAAGAAGGCTTAAGATACGAGGTAAAAAATTTTAACCGCAGAGAACGCAGAGGAAGGGCTGGTTCCTGTTTTACAAACAGAACAACGTTCCTGACCCGGACAAACCGGAACCAAAAGCTTGAATTAAAAGACGTCTCACAAGGAGTTCGCGGAGAACACGGAGTTTAAAAATGAAATTATTTTTTCTCCGCGATCTCCGCGCCTCCGCGTGAAATATTCTTTCCGGTTTGATAGAATTTGATTTTTTCAGCGAGGTGATCCATGCAGATCTACGAAGAAGCGCTGAGGCTCAAGCGCCAGGGCCGGATATCGGCCATCGCGACCATTGTCGAATGCCGCGGGTCTTCGCCGCAGAAGCAGGGCGCCAAAATGCTCGTGCGGGACGACGGGTCACTGATGGGCACGCTCGGCGGCGGATGCCTTGAGGCGGACGTGGTGCAGGCCGCGCTTATGGCGTTGAAGGACGGCGAACCGGCGACGCTGCCGTTCGAACTCACGGAACGGGAAGGCGGACTCGTCTGCGGCGGCACGGTTCTTGTGTACATTGAACCGCTGCTGCTCGAACCGCATCTCGTGATCCTGGGAGCGGGCCATGTGGGCAAAACGCTGGCGAAGCTCGCGCGGTTCACCGGGTTCCGCGTGAGCGTGGTGGACGACCGGCACGAGTTCGCCAACCGGGAGAACATACCCGATGCCGACGAGCTGATGGTCAAACAATTCGATCGCGCTTTCGACGGCATTCCCGTGGAGGGCAATACCTCCGTGGTCGTGGCGACCCGCGGACACAACCACGACCTCGATGCCGTCAAAGCCGCGCTTCGGACCGGCGCCGGGTACATCGGCCTCCTCGGGAGCAGGCGCAAAAAGGCCTTGCTGTACAAGGCCTTGGAGGAAGGCGGCTTCTCCAAGGATGATGTCAACAGGGTCATCATCCCCGTGGGCGTGGAGATCGGGTCGATCACGCCCGAGGAGATCAGCGTGAGCATCATGGCGCAGATCATTCAAAAAAGGAGGGCGAATGGCGTTTCGCGTGGCAGCGCTGCTTCTTGCAGCAGGCTCGTCCAGGAGAATGGGGACTTCAAAGCAGCTTCTGTTGCTCAGGAATAAGCCGGTCCTGCGCCACTGCGTCGATACCATCGCCGCGGCCGGATTGCAGGACCTCGTTGTTGTCACCACGGGGACGGGGCAGGCGGCATGCAGCGAGGCGCTGCATGGAGCAAAGGTCAGAATCGCCGTGAACAATGTCCCGGACAGCCAGATGGCGGATTCGGTGCGGACCGGCCTGCGCGCTGTGGATGAAACCTGTTCGGGAGTCCTCGTGTGTCTGGTTGACCACCCGCTCGTGAGCCGCACTACGTACCAGGCGATCATCAACGCGCATCAGCGGTCACCGGGAAAAATCATCATCCCGGCATTCGAAGGAAGACGCGGGCACCCCAGTCTCTTTCCGTTCCCGGTCATCAGCGACATATTCTTTCAGCCCACCTTGCGCGACCTGGTCCGCGAGGACGGCGACCGGGTGCTGGTGGTCGACGTCCCTGATGAAGGCGTTGTTCTTGACATGGATACCCAGGAAGATTATCACGCCATCGCCGCCAGGTTCGCAACGCTTGCGGATAGCGTACCTGCAGGAGAGAGACATGTGCAATGAGCATGAGCATCACCATACGGCAAGCTCGGAGACCGGGACCATTCCGGTCGAGGAGTCGGTCGGCATGGTCCATGCGCACGACGTGACCGAGATACGGGAGGGACGAGTTCAAGGACCGGGCCTTCAAGAAGGGGCATGTGGTCCGGCTCGACGACATCCCCCGTTTGAAACAGATTGGCAAGGAGCACCTGTTCGTGCTGGATGTTGCCCTTGACGAGATGCACGAGGATGATGCCGCCTATGCCCTTGCAAAGGCCCTCATGGGAGAAGAGGTGGCTATACAGGGCGAGCCGAAAGAGGGCAAGATCACATTGATCGCCGACCGGGACGGCCTGCTCAAGATCGACCGGGACGCATTGCCCCGTTTCAACATGCTCGGCGACGTAACGGCCCTAATGGTTCCCTTGTTCCCTTAATTTGTAAATATTTTTGTTAAATCTTTTGGAAATTCATTTGTACTTTCAATTTTTTTTGCAGTTCCTTTATCGACTATTCTTTTGTTGATTGTTTCCCTATATTCTCTTGCTTCCGCTAACTTCGTCAGGCTAATTTCCAGTTTGTTTTCTAAAGCCCACTTTTCTATTTCTTCAATGCCCAGAGAGAAAAATTCTTTCCTATTATTTACCAAATTAATTCTATTACTATCAAAATATTTATGAAATTCATGTTCTAAATCAGGAGCATTTTCTGAATAAACCATTGCGTGCACATCAAATTCAAATGGTACCGAAGCATTTCCTAGTTCTTCCACGCGATCCATAGGCTCTAATCTTCTTGTCATTCCAATTTTGAATACATTCTCACCAAATGATCCTATGTTTGAAATAATATAAACATGGCCTGATTTCGTTTGTTGAGCTCTTGATATCGCTCTCTCCTTTTCTTGTCGGGCTAATTCAAGTTTTCTTTCCAACTCTGTAATTTTTCCAATTAGCTTTTCACTTTCTGCGCCACTTGATTTAGAAATTTCTTCTCGCGCTTTTTCAAGCGCCTTTTGATACCGGGTTTCTTCTTTTTCCGCCTCATCTTTTGCCTTTTCGATTTCGATTCTGGCCTTTTCTTCTTCTCGCATATCTTCACGTATTCTCTTTTGCTCTTCCTTTTCTTCTCTAATTTTTATCTGGAGTTCGTGAGACAGCCTGAGTTCCTCGATCTTCAAAGCACAGTATTCCTGGGTAATGGACGTATTTACTGTTTCACCCGTCTTGTTTATCGTATCGAAGGCATGCCGAATTCTATCTTCCATCTTTAAAACATTATCCCATCGAACTTTCAGAATGGCTGAATCGCACTCTCCGTTAAATGCTCGAAGCATTAGCTTTGACTCGTTCCGAACCATCTTTTTACCTTCACTTTTGCTCCCTCCAACGGTCCATTCTGTTGGGCAATGTGTTCCTTTATCTTGTTTTATCAAATCCTTTTGTTTTTCCACAATGTCCAAAACTTTTTTCCTATAGTCCTCGGATGAGTTAAATTCAAAATGTGGCTTATATACACCGAATTCCATTACTTCAATGTCTTCTTCCAGTCGGCTCTTTTCTGTCTTTAGTTTTTGATATATTTCGTTGGCTTGATTGTAATCGCTTTCCAATTTTGACTTTTTATCATTAAACCCTTTTAAAAAATCCGTTCTTTCGCTTGTTAGTTTTTCTATTTCAAGTTTAATTTTTTCTTTTTCGGAATCAAGATCAACGACACCTTTATACTTATCGAATAATTCTTTATATTTTTTCTGCTCTTTGTTCAGAAGTCTCAACAAAACAAAGGCACCTATAGACACTGCGGCAATCATCAATGTGAGTATTTGAATTAAATGTGGTGTCATCATTTTCCCTTTCGTTTTGTACGTTAACGGCGCGGATGTAAGACGCGTTTCTCGGCGACCCACGCGATCCGCTGGTTCGAATCCGCCCTCGGAAAGCACGCTGGGTATCAACGTCACCTAGATTTTGTTTGTCTCGCACTGCGATTCTGCCGGATGTAGTTTTAATTAAGGTTGCGTTATGAAATCTTCGCGGCCGCAGAATCGGCAAACCTTCGCATCGGCCCGGACCATCTCGGCACAGGAAGTACATTTTTTATAGGCCTTGAAAACCGTTCTGCCGGTGCCGGAAATTATTTTTAGCTCATTGTGAATGCCATCAAGGAAATATTCGCGCAGCCCTGAGAGAAAGAGAATAAGGCCGCCGACAGAGCCCGCAGCACCGAGCCCGAAAAAAATAAATCCTTCGTTCCCGCTTGCATGGAGCATGGCATAAATAAAACCGTAACCTGCCGCTTGAAAAAGTAATCCGAAAATTATTTTCAACATTATCTATTCCCTCCCCTGAATTTACCCTGATGTGGGTATTGTCAACGCCTAACAAGTTATTGACTATAAGGAACCCGGTTTATGATATGACAAACTTTTCCAATTCGGTGTTCTTGATTTCCCGAACTGGATATACTGCTTAGGTTTCTTGCTGAGCGTATTACACAGAAAGAAGCTGGCTGGACTAAGCCGTTGTGTGCCACAGTCTACAGTCTGTGGGATTTCAAATGATATTCGCTTCGGAAGGCAGGGGGCGTGTTAGCGGTCGCAGGAGATGCTGGAGTAAAAGCGGCGATTCCGGACTGCTCCGCAAGCCCCTTTCTTCGACGACTATATATGAAAAAGGCGTTTTAGGCAACAGGATATCGTTGCGAAAGACAAGACTGTTCTCGGGGAGGGATGTAAGGGCCGGAGCGTTCCGGAAAGACGGATTCTTTACTCCCGCGGATGTTTCTTTTTGTACTCCACCGGCCTTTCCTTCAATCCATCCGGTCCCCATATCCCGCTCTTTTTCTCTCGTGCATTGCGCTGGGCCTTTCTGAACAGATCAACGTACTTGGTGTTCGGCGGGAACGTGAACAGGACAGCATATCCGTCAGCGAGCATCTTCTCGTTGATGAAGGTCTTGTCCATCGTCCATAGATAGACGAGGAGCCGGTCGTACTTGTCGTATTGTTCAAGGCCCGTTTCCACTGACACGTTCCATCCGGAACCCTTTAACATGGTCCGCAAATGTTCCCGCGCTTTTTCGCCCCAGGGCTCCTGGCCCATTTCAGGCGCGTCGAAGCCGATGAGGCGCGTGAGATAGGTTTTGTTGTCCATCAGGAGCAGGACCGTATCGCCGTCGTACACCTTTATGACCCGCGCTTCATTCTGTTTTGATTGGGCATCGGCTTGTTGACAGGACAGCAGGGAAGAGGCGATAAGATAGATAACGAGTGAGACGAAATAAATGCTTCCACATAAGAAAAGTCCGTTGCCTTCAGCAGCAGTGACTGATTGGGGCCGGGTTCTCCAATGCGAACTTCCCTGATGTGCCATTTGCAGTCTCCTTCCTTGAGGCTTAAGGCATGAGCAAAGGTCAAGTGCGGTTTTTTGTGCTGGTGATTTTATTATAGAGGTTTAATTTTTTCGGTGCAATGTAATTTCACGCAGAAGAAGAGGAGTATTTTTAGATTACGAATTCATCATGCTCGGACAACCGGCAGGGGAGAGGAGCCTAACAACAGCGTTCTTAACGTGATTACAATTCATATGCTCAATCCTTCCTTGTCGTCGCCGCGCCATCGGCATTCGCAGCGCGGTTCCACCAGCCGCCTCCGAACGCCTGGAACAGCGCAGCCGTGTCTGCGAAGCGCGCGGCCTGCGCCTGAACGAGGCCGATCCGCGCCTGTTGGTACTGCCGTTCGGCATTGAGCAGCGAGAGGTAACTTACGGCGCCCAATTGAAACTGCTTCTGGGTAAGGTCGAGCGTGTCGCGCGCGGCGTCTTCGGCGATTGCCTGCTCCTTGAGAGTATCAGCATCCGCTTCAAGCGCGCGCAGCACGTCGGCCACGTTCTGGAACGCCTGCAGAACAACGGCGCGGTACTGGGCCGCCGACTGGTCGTACGCCGCGACGGCGGCACGGCGCTTGGCCGAGAGCTCCCCTCCGTGAAAAACGGGCTGGAGCAGGCCCGCGCCAATACTCCACACGCCCGTTCCGTTGGAGAGCAGGGTGCCTCCTGTGGTCGTCAGTGACCCGAAACTGCCGGTAAGGTTGAGCTGCGGGTATTGGTTCGCGGTCGCCACGCCTATTTGCGCGCTTGCCGCGTGCAGCAGCGCTTCCGATGCGCGGATGTCGGGGCGCTGGCGCACCAGCGATGACGGAAGGCTCACCGGCAGCTCTTCCGGCAGCGCCAGTCCGTCGAGGTCGAACTCGGGCAGCCCCGCGGCTTCGCCGGGCAGCCGGCCGGCAAGAGCCGCCAGGAGATGGCGGGCCTGCGCGAGCTCCTTGTTCAGGGACGGCAGGGTCGCTCGCGTCTGCGCCAGCTGCGCCCGTTGCGCGAGCACGTCGGTGCGGACCGCGCCGCCCAGCCGGAACTGCAATTTTACCAGCTCGAGCTGCTTCTCCTGCGCCGCCACGACCTCCTGTGTGGCCCGTATCTGCGCGCGAAGGGACGCCTCCCGTACCGCCGTGGTGACGATGTTGGCCGTTATCGTGAGATAGGCCGCTTCAAGCTGAAAGCGCTGAAAATCGACCTGGGATCGCAGCGCTTCCAGCTCGCGCCGCGCGCCGCCGAAAAGATCGAGCGCATAGGATACGCTCACGGAGGCATTATAGAGCGTGAAGGGGCTTATCACGAGCTGCGGCTGACCCATGGCTGCGCCTGATATTTTCTCCCGGGAAACCGAGGCGCTCGCGTCGACTTTGGGATAGAGGACCGAGCCGACGAGGGCATTGAACGCCTCGTGCGACTGGCGGAGCGTTGCCTGCGCCGCGGCGAGCGTCGGGTTGTCCATGAGAGACTGCCTGATCAGCCGGTCCAAGGGAACGGAGTGAAACAGCGTCCACCACGCTGCGGGGATCTCCCGGCCGAGCGCGAGGCGCTGTGCCGCGCCGCCGGGTCCCGGTACTGATGCGGTCTCGGCTGGGAAGGGGGTCGACGTGTAAGTAGTCGTACCCGGGGTTTCAGGCGTGTGATAATTGGGGCCTGCAAGGCATCCGTAACACAGCAGGCTGACACTCACAGCCGCGGTCAGCTTTTTGAACAAATGGATTTTATTCATGGTTGTACCCCGGTCCGGACGCATGCGGTTTATACGATGCATCAAGTATAGAATGACTAATTGAAAAAGTCAATCAAAGACTTGAATTTATCATATACCTGTGTTATGCTGAGACTATGAAAACCGGCAACGCTAGGGCTGCTCATAAACGGAGCGGGAAAACGACGACAGGCGGCATACGGGAAAGGTCTTCCCGCGGGGATACCGCAAGCCGCATCCTTTCCACCGCCACCCGTCTTTTCGCCGCTCAGGGGTATGACGGCACGTCGACCAAGGATATTTGCGAAGCGGCCGGCGTGAACATCGCCGCCATCCATTATCATTTCGGCTCGAAAGAGAACCTTTACCATCATATCATCGAACAGTTTGCCACGGAACGGCTGGATTTTGCGAGAAAAACGCTCCAGCCCCCCCGGAATATCGACGACTTCAAGGTGCGCCTGGAGATCTTTCTCCGGCAGACGCTCGAAACGATGATCAGGCAGAGGGATATTATCCGCCTGATCCAACGGGATGTCGAGCTGTCGGACTCAAAAAACAAAAAAATGTATCTGAACACTCTTTTAAAGCACGCGGAGAAACTAAGGGAGTTTTTTGCTCTGTCCGCGAAAAAGGGGATCGTGGCTGTTGACGTCAAACCCTCTTCCGCGGCGGGATTCCTGATGAGCACTATTATCCATCAGACGAGAAACGACAAGCTGGTAAAGGAGTTTTCCGGTCATTCGCTTTCGGACGAAAAGTACCGCAATGATTGGATCCGACAGACGCTTCGCATCTTCACAGACGGGATCATTGCGAAGCAGCCGGCAAATAAAAAAGCAGGAAGGGACCCCCGTGATGACCGATAAGAAGAAAAAGCTTAAAATAATCCTTGTTGCGGCCGCGATCGCCATCGCCGCCGCGATCGCGGCGAAGCTGTTGTTCTTCCGCGGCGAGTTTCTCTACGCCGGGACCCTCGAGGCGACCAAGGTGGATTTATCCGCCCGCATATCCTCTGCGATCAAAGCAGTGAACGTCCAGGAAGGCGACCACGTGACGGATGACCAGGAATTGATCGTGCTTGCCTGCGAAGATGTGAAGGTCGCCTCGGAACTGGCGAACGACAACTACCGGCGGACCCTTGGTCTTTTTAAGGCCGGGACTTCTTCGCAGGAAATCATGGACCAGGTCAAGAACAGAAAAGAGGACGCGGACGTGCGTCTTGGCTGGTGTTCCGTCGAATCGCCGATCTCAGGCGTGGTCCTGAGCAGGTATCATGAGCCGGGGGAATGGGTGAATCCCGGGACGAAGCTCCTGACCCTGGCGAACATCCGGGACATCTGGGCCTTTATCTACGTTCCCCAGCCGGAGGTTTCAAGACTCCAGGTCGGCATGACGCTCAAGGGATATCTGCCCGAACTGAACAACCGGGAATTCGACGGGAAGCTCATCAAGATCAACGACGAGGCCGAATTCACGCCCAAGAACGTGCAGACGCGGTCCGAGCGCGAGCGCCTCGTGTTCGGCGTGAAAGTGAGCTTCCTGGGCTCGAACGAGCAGGAGATCCTGAAACCCGGCATGACGATCGAAGTGAAGCTGCCGAAGTAGGGGAGAAAAAACTTTTAACGCGAAGGCGTAGCCTGCACTTGCGTATGCGCGGCCATAAACGAAGAACGCGAAGGAAAAGCCTAAGAAATACTTCCGGATGTAAGACCAAAAAAAAGATTTCCTTTGCGTCCCTTGCGCCTTCGCGGTTCATGCTTTTGGTTTTGCTTTTCCGAGTCATAACGGTAGCCATGTCACCAATGCCTATTTCCATTTCCGTGCAGGGCGTTACAAAAGTATTCGGTAGGAACCCTGCCTTGAACGCAATGAGCCTCGACTTCTCATCCGGGCTCATGCACGGCGTAATCGGGCCCGAGGGCTCGGGGAAAACCACGCTTTTGCGCATCCTGCTCGGCCTGCTCAAACCCACGGAAGGCACGGTTTCCTACTTTCGCGGGGATGAGCATATTGACTTCGAAAGCGTCCGTCCTGCTGTTGCGTACATGCCGCAGACGCAAAGCCTCTACGCCGACCTTTCCATCGGCGAGCACCTTGATTTTTTCAAAGAGCTTTACGCGATACCGCGCGAGCTTTATGAGCAGAAACGCGACGAACTCCTTCGTATCACAAGGCTAAGCGAATTCATCGGGCGGCCTGCGGGTCAGCTTTCAGGAGGGATGTATAAGAAGCTGGGTCTCATGTGCGCGCTGTTGCGGTCGCCCCGGGTCATGCTGCTCGATGAACCCACGACCGGAGTCGACCCGATCAGCCGCAGGGAATTCTGGGAACTTTTGTACCGCCTCCTGGACCAGCAGATCCTGATCCTTGTGACTACGGCGTATATGGACGAAGCGGAGCGGTGCGGGCGCGTCCATCTTTTGGAGCGGGGGAAACTCGTCGCTGCCGGCGAGCCGCGGGAGCTCTTGGCATCAGAGGGAGTGGCAAGCTTTGATGAACTTTTCCTCCGGAGAAATACCCATGAATGACCTGGCAGTGGAAGTGGACGGCCTTTCGGTCCGCTTCGGGGATTTCATTGCCGTGGACCGGATTTCCTTCACGGTCCGACGCGGCGAAACCTTCGGGTTTCTCGGCGCGAACGGCGCGGGCAAGACGACCACGATCCGGGTGCTCTGCGG
Organism: Nitrospirota bacterium; assembly: GCA_963790205.1. Classification (GTDB taxonomy): domain Bacteria; phylum Nitrospirota; class UBA9217; order UBA9217; family UBA9217; genus CAWBNQ01. The sequence goes on along the minus strand of CAWBNQ010000005.1, from coordinate 210,431 downwards.
CCTCCTGCGGCCGTCCGAAGGCTCGGTAAGCGTAGGAGGGATAAGATTCGACCACAACGAACAGGAGGTCAAATCCAAGGTCGGGTATATGTCCCAGAAATTCACCCTCTACAACGACATGACCGTCGAGGAGAACCTGAACTTCATGGCGAGCCTCAGGAAACTGGAAAAAGAGACCTATGCACAGCGGCGCAAGGAATTATTCGACTTCATCTCTTTCGACAAGCCCCTCAATACGATCGTCCGCAACCTGTCCGGAGGGACGAAGCAGCAGGTGTCGCTCGCCGCAGCGCTTTTGCACGACCCGGAGATCATATTCCTCGATGAACCCACGGCCGGCGTCACGCCCGCATCGCGCAGCCGCTTCTGGCAGCTCATCCGCCAGCTTGCCCACAGGAAAAAAACGGTCTTCGTGACCACCCATTATATGGATGAAGCGGAACAGTGCGACAGGATCGCCCTCATGCGGGAGGGCAGGATCATCGCACTTGATTCGCCGGAAGGGCTCAAAACCGCGACCTTTTCAACGCCCATGCTCGAGTTCGATCCCCGGGGGTCTCTCAGCTTTGCCGAAGTGTCCGCATTTGCCCGGCATGACGTGTTTCTTTTTTTCGAACCCTACGGCCTCCGGTTTCACGCCGCGATCAAAAGCGAAGCCGCATGGGAAGCGGTTCGGAACGACTTCGAGAAGAAATTCACGATCAAAAGGATCAAACCGTCTCTTGAGGATGTGTTCATCCGGACCGTGGAGGGGAAGACAGTATGAGCAGCTTTGTCTGGCGCAGGGCCGTCGCGGTGGCGAGGAAGGAAGTCTATCACATCCTTCGGGACCCGGCGACCCTCGGGGCCGCGCTGGCATTGCCGGTTTTCATGGTAGTCATGTTCGGCGTCGCCATCGAGTTCAACGTGAAGCACGTGGCCCTTGCGGTGAGCGATTCGGACCAATCGCAGAGTTCCCGGAGGCTGCTCGACACCTTCGGCAGTTCCGATTACTTCCTGGTCCATCGCGTTTCTTCCCCTCGTGAGGGGACGACCGACGTGTCCGCGGAGCGGGCGCGCGCAGTTCTGATCATTCCCCCGGGCTTTGAGCAGGACCTCTTCAGCGGCAGGGGTGCGGAGGCGCAGGTCCTGGTCGACGGCTCCGACAACTCCACCGTCGGCCCCGTGCTGGGGTATGTGGGCAGTATCGAGAATATCGCCTCGCGACGGATCGGCAATTTTGATCCGACTCCCCCCTATGAACTCCGGACGAGGTTTTTATTCAACCCCGAGCTGAACAGCCGGTGGTTCGTGATCCCCGGACTTACGGTCGTGGTGATGTCGATCCTCTCGATCCTCCTGACCGCGCTCACCGTGGCGCGGGAGTGGGAGAACGGCTCCATGGAGCTGCTCCTGTCCACGCCCGTGCAGCCCCTCGAGATCATCGTGGGCAAGCTTGCTCCCTACGGTATTCTCGGGATCATCGCCGTGGTCTTCGTGTATGTCATTGCAAGGACCGTATTCGGCATCCCCTTTGTGGGAAGCCTTTGGGTCTTCGGCCTGGGCGCCCTGCTGTTTCTCGTGACCTATCTGGCCCAGGGGCTTTTGATCTCCGTGGTGACCCGTAAACAGACGATCGCCATGCAGTTGTCCATGATAACCGGCTATCTGCCGTCGAACCTGCTCTCCGGCTTTATCTTCCCTATCGCGAGCATGCCTGCCTTCTTTCAGTACTTCACGATGATCCTGCCGGCACGATGGTTTATGCTGATTGCCAGAGACACGTTCTTAAAAGGATCGAGCTTAATTGAACTCGGCGGACCGTTTTTAGCACTCACTTTTTTCTGCGGACTGATGATCTTTCTGGCCGCGCGCAAGTTCAAGAGGGACCTTGAGCCATGAATGAGAAAATCAAAAGAACCGTTATCTCGCAAAGGCGCCAAGCTCGCAAAGAAAAGCAAATCATTCGGGTTAAAAGCCAGGACTTAATGATTTCCCTTGCGTCCTTTGCGGCTTTGCGAGAGACGCCTTTTAGATTTTGTCTTTTGGCTCCGGCTTGTCCGGGTTGGAAAATATGTCATGAATAAAACGCTCATCGGATTCATAAAAAAGGAACTGGTCCAGACCCTCCGTGATCCCAGAATGCGCGTGATGCTCTTCGTGATGCCGGTGGTCCAGCTTACGCTCTTCGGCGTCGCCCTTTCGAACGAGGTCAAGAACATCAGGCTCGCGGCGGTGTTTGATTCCAAAGACACAGTCCTGCGCGATATCTACGAACGGAGCATTGCCGGAAAGTGGTTTGTCCCGGCGAGAAGCAAAGAACAGGACCCCTTTACCATGATCGAAGCGGACGACGCCGATGCCGTGCTCGTTCCGCCCCCCGGAGGGTTCACACGCGCGCTCGGCCGCGGGGACGCGAAGCTGCAGCTGCTCGTGAATGCCGTAAACGTGGTCCAGGCGCAGTCCATAGAAGCGTATCTGCAAAACATCGTCCAGCAAACGGTCAAGGACGAACTTGAGCTCACTCCGTCCACTCCGCCGATTCAGATCAGCACGCGCGTGCTCTTCAACCCATCGCTCGAAACCTCGGTCTTTCTGGTTCCCGGCGTAATGTGCATGCTCATGCTTATGTCGACGATGGTGTTGACCAATATAGCCATTGTGAGGGAAAAGGAGATGGGGACGTTCGAGATGCTGATCTCAGCGCCCGTGTCGCGGTCAGAGGTCATATACGGCAAGACGATCCCCTATGTGCTTCTTGGAATGTCCAACGTGCCGTTGATCCTGGGAGTGGCAATATTCGCGTTCCATATTCCGATGCGGGGATCTTTGATTGCCTTGTTCATCGCGTCCTTCGCCTTTGTCTGTACGGCCGTGGCCCTGGGGACCCTGATTTCCACTTACTGCAAGAACCAGCAGCAGGCGACCCTTGCCGGGTTCCTGTTCATCTTCCCGATGATCATGTTCTCGGGAATGATGTTCCCTCTCGAAAACATGCCTGCCGCCCTCCGATGGCTTTCCTTCTTCGACCCGCTCGCGCACTTCATGGGCCTTCTTCGCAACATCATGCTGAAGGGCGGAGAAGCGAATTATGTCGTCACCCATATCGTGTATCTGGCGATCATAGCGGTGGTAAGCGTCGTTGCCAGCTTCCGGCGGTTTCACACGACGCTGGAGTAAATCGCCCAACAAACTGCCTATTTCTTGTGCTATAGTTGGAAATACTACGATGTTGTTCGTTCCTTGAATTTCCTGCTTGGGCCTTTACTGGCCATAATCTATCTATATAGAAATCAATTGTTTTTTTTCGGAGGTTTCATGGACAAGTGGAAGTGCACGGTATGCGACTGGATCTATGATCCCGCAACAGGAGACCCGGACGGGGGCATTGCGCCGGGGACGCCATTCGAAAAGATACCCGATGGATGGGTATGCCCGGTCTGCGGCGCAGGCAAGGACATGTTCGAAAAGGTCTGATGCATGAGCCCTAATGCCTGTAAAAGTATTTATTGCAGTCCTTGGACAGGATAATCATATCATTGAAGAAGGGAGAAGCAATGACACTCGCACAGGGGAAGGCAATTTTTATCTGGGGCACCGCGATATCGGCGATAATCTTTCTTGTCCTCACGTATGATTCTCTGGTGAAGATGCCGCAGAGAACGCACGAAGAAAAGCTGGACGCACAGGTTGCGGCGGGCAAGTGGGTGTGGCAGAAGCATAACTGCAACGACTGCCACACGATCCTCGGCATCGGCGGCTACTACGCCCCCGACGTCACCAAGGTCATGAGCTACCGGGACAACGAATGGGTCGCGAGGTTCCTGAAGGACCCGGAGAAGGTCTGGCCGAATGCGAGAAAGATGCCGAACCTCGGTCTCAAGGACGAAGAGATCGCCGATCTCGTCGCGTTCCTCACCTGGGTGAACGGCATCGACACGAACAACTGGCCCCCGAAACCCATGGTGGCGTCGGCAGTGACCTCCGTCACCCCGGGCGAGGCGGTCTATAAGGCCCAGGGGTGCTCCGCATGCCACATGATCGCCGGCGTGGGCGGCAAAGTAGGGCCCGACCTGTCCCAGGTCGGCAGAAGACGCGACACCGAATGGATCGAGGCGCAGCTCAGGAACCCGAAATCGCACAACCCTCAGTCCATTATGCCGGAGCTTTTCGAGGCTTTCCAAAAAGGACGTTGACGACCTTGCGCACTATCTCGCAGGACTGCGATAAGGAGGAATGAGATGAAATACGAATCACAGAAGATCGCGTTAAACTACTTTATCGTCGCGGCGCTGCTCTTCGGGCTCCAGGTCGTCTTCGGCCTGATCATGGGCGCCAAGTACGTATGGGACTATGACCCGCTCATCAATATCCTGCCGTTCAACACCGCGCGGGCCATCCACATAAACCTTCTCGTGGTCTGGCTTCTCTTCGGGTTCATGGGAGGGACGTACTACCTTGTCCCGGAAGAGGCGCAGACCGAGATCTACAGCAAGAAGCTGGCGAACTTCCAACTCATCCTGTTCGCGCTTATCGGCGTCGCGGCCATCGTGGGCTACTTCCTTGGCTGGACGTGGGGCATGCCCTTCCTGGAGCAGCCGACAATCCTTAAATTCGGCATCGTACTTGTCGCTTTGATCTTTCTCTACAACATCTTCATGACCATGATGAAGACAAAAAAATGGACCGTGATCCAGGGGGTCCTCCTGGGAGGCTTGGTCATGCTCGCGGGCATGTTCCTCTTCGGCGTTTTCTTCATGAAGAACCTGGCAACCCAGTACTTCTGGTGGTGGTGGGTGATACACCTCTGGGTGGAAGGAGCATGGGAGCTTGTCACCGGCGCGATCATGGCCTTTATGCTCATGAAACTAACGGGCGTTGACCGGGCGCTGGTCGAGAAGTGGCTCTATGTCGAGGTGGGCCTCGTGCTGTTCACGGGCATCGTGGGCACGGGGCATCACTATTACTGGATCGGCACGCCGAACTACTGGCTCTGGTGGGGCGGGATCTTCAGTGCTTTTGAACCGCTTCCCATCCTCTTTATGGTGATCGACACGCTTCGCGTGGTGCGGGAACGGAAACTGGAGATCACGAACAAGGTCGCCTTGTCCTGGGCGGTCGGGTGCGCGGTCATGCACTTTTTCGGCGCCGGCGTCTGGGGCTTCGCCCATACGCTCCCGCAGATCAACCAATGGACCCACGGCACGCAGGTGACGGCCTCGCACGGGCATTTCGCATTCTTCGGCGCCTATGCCATGCTGAATCTCACGCTGATCTATTTCGTCATGCCGCAATTAAAAGGACTCACGACCTTCAGGCAGTCGCTCGGGACCAAGGCCTTCTGGTTCATGTGCTCCTTTATGGCGCTGATGGCGCTCTCCCTTGCCATCGCCGGCATCGTCCAGGTCTATTTCCAGAGGGTGCTCGGCATGGACTACCTCACGACGCAGGGATATATGAAGCTGTGGTACGCCGTGTTCTGGGTATCAGCGTGGGGATTTGCCGCCGGAGTGGTGATGTTCCTCATTGATTTTTTCAGACTGGCAAAGGCCAGAGCGTAAAGACCTTTCGCGATTCCGGGGAATGCGCGCGAATGCGTGCATTCCTTTTTTTAATTGGAGAGGGAAAATGACCGAGCCGATAAGAATTCCGCCGGAAGAAGCAAGAAAAAAAGTCCTGACCAAGACGGCCCTTTTTGTCTGCGCTTATGACGACGAGGATAAGTTTAAGAGAATGCACCTCGAAGGTGCTCTCTCGTTCAGCGAGTTTAAGAACAGGGCCGTTTCGCTGCCGAAGGAACAAGAGATAATCTTCTACTGCGCCTGACCTCAGGAGGCGAGCGCTGCCCGTCGGGCAGTGGAATATGCCGAGAAAGGATTCAAGAACGTAAAGGTCCTCGCAGGCGGCGTCGAGGGGTGGAAGAAGACCGGATATTCCCTGGAGAGAGAGCCATAGATTGCCCCTCGTGGCCGCGCTTATCAGTTTGCATCGCTGCATTCAATACCTTACTCCCAGCCGAAAACGTCGAGGGGATTTGCCATGCCGCTCCGCCCGGATGCTAACGTATGCTTTTCAGATAAACCAAAATAGTGTATATTCCAACTGTTCAACCGTTCCTTAGGGGAAATCATGACGCATGAGCATCGACAGACTAAAAAATAAACTGATCTCAAAAGTTATTACCCGCTTCCCCTCGCTCGCAAAGAGATTCATTGCCGCCTACGATCCGCGGCAATCCCTTGATGTTCCCTGGACCCCGGTAACAAAGGCCCTCTCTGAATCAACAATCGCGGTCGTGACAACGGCGGGGGTTCATCAAAAAGACCAGGAACCTTTCGACATGAAAGACCACGAGGGCGATCCGTCTTATCGGGCCATCGACCTGGGAAGGCCGGCCTCGGACCTGATGATCACCCACGATTACTATGATCATGCCGATGCCGATAAGGACATCAACATCGTTTTTCCCGTGGAAAGACTGAGGGAATTCGAACAGGAAGGGCTCATTGGGCGTGTCGCAGGCCGTCATTACAGTTTCATGGGACACATAGTAGGCAGGCACATCCCGACACTGGTCGATAGGAACGCGCCCGAGATCGCACGAGCGTTGAAAAACGACTGCGTCGATATCGTCCTGCTTACTCCCGGATGAGGCATCTGCAATCAATCCGTGGGATTGATACAGCGGGAAATTGAAAAATCAGGGATCCCCACGATCGGCGTCTCGATCGTGCGGCAATATTCGGAGAAGGTGAGGCCGCCGAGGACCGTTTTTTTGAGATGGCCTTTCGGCCATCCGTTGGGCGAGCCGTTCAAAACAGCGCAGCAGCGGGTCGTACTGGCGGAAGCATTGCGCGCTTTGTACGTCATACAGGAGCCGGGTACGATCATCGATCTGCCGTACCGATGGAGAAGGGAACAATACGATAATAGAGATATCAAGAGCATTCTCCGGGACGTGCCGAAGTGAATTCATTCTGCTATAAAGGAGTGGTGTTTTTTTATTCACCTCAGCGCTGTATAATGTATAATATCGCAATGCTCCCATGAACTCAAAAAAACTCACTCTGCACGAACTGAATCTGCTGAACCGGAAACGCTATGCCTTCACCGCCTGGTTCTACGATATCCTGGATTTTCCCTGGGAACTCCAATACCGGAGATGGAGGCCCGGGCTGCTGGCCGACCTGAAGGGCGAGGTGCTGGAGGCGGGGATCGGGACCGGCAGAAACCTGAAATATTACCAGCCCGGGGTAAACCTGACTGCCCTGGATTTCAGTCCCGCCATGCTCAGGAAAGCTGCGAAACGGCGCAGGGAAGCGTCCTGTCCCGTCCGTTTCGTCCATGAAGACGCCTGCAGGATGGAATCCGTCCCGTCGGGCAGCCGCGACTGGGTAGTGGCGTTCTTTCTCTGCTGCGTCCTGCCCGAGGAGCTGCAGGAGCAGGCGCTCGCGGAGTTTGCCCGCGTATTAAAACCAGGCGGCGGGTTCCGCCTCCTGGAGATGAGGTATTCGGACAGTCCCAAGCTGAGAAAGCGGCAGGACCTCTTCACGCCCTTCGTTGAAAAAGTGTACGGAGCGCGGTTCGACCGGAACACGCTGGTTCATGTCCGGAACAATCCGGATTTGAAGGTGACGGGAACGCGCTATGTGAAACATGACACCTATATGCTGATCGAAGGGGTCAGGGAAAAATGATCTCCCGTTTCGTTAATGAGCTCATCCTACAATCTCAGGTCCGCGGCCGTTCGGCATCGCTCGTGCTCGATAAACAACGAAGGACCGCTTCATGAGTCCCTCGACAGGTAATTGAACCCGGATTTCAAAAGGAGGAAAAACCATGTCCGAGAAACAGAATGACGCAACGGGGAGCGAAAAACGGGGCGTCAGGCACGTTGTGTGGGGGATAGCCATTGTCCTCGCGTTCGTCCTGGCACTTGGCTTCTTTGTACAACTGCTCTGGAACTGGCTGATGCCAGCCATTTTCGGACTCAGGACGATCACCTATCTTCAGGGCATCGGGTTGCTGCTCCTGAGCCGCGTGCTCTTCGGCCGCATGGGCCAGCGTCGCGACCATGCCGGATACCTTACCGGAAAATACGGGTTCCGCGGTCTCATCGGGCGCAAAAGCGCGCAGGAAGGCGCCGCAAACGACGTCGCTGGAAACTGATAGGGGGTCCTTGTTTCGTTAAACAGTGGAATGAGGATGCAGCGTGCCGAAGACCCGAGGAGTGCAGGGAGAAGAGACTGGACCCGCGACGTCAGTAGCCGGCGGTTACAGCGGCTTTCAAGGGGCTGCGCTTTTTGTTGTAGTATTCCAGAAGATATTTGCTCACCAGCGCTTCTCTTTGCTTGATAGTCAGTTTTTCCCACATCCCGAGCTGCTTGGTCTTGTCGATCGCCTCGCGAAAAACATCCTGTAATAACAGCGGCATCGTGTACCATCCCCCCTGTGACGTTCGATAGACGGCAATTGATTGCTGTCTACACCTTTTTTTATGGTTCGATGATACTATTATTCAAAGGGGAAATCCATACCCCGGGCGGGGTATTTTGAGGGTATCGGCGCAAAATATTCTGAATTGTCTTGACCCGCCGCTTCACACATTTGAACCGATAAAAGGCTGCTATAATGTTATCATGCGCTGAAAAGTCGCCGTGCGCCGGCGGTTCTCAATTCACCGTATCGTCGAAATACTCCCTGGCAAGAAAACACCATGTTCACCCATACCAAACGCACGTTAACCGTGGTCGGTCTGTATTTGTTCGGTTCATTGATGTACGGGTGCGCCCGCTTCACCATTCCCGCCCCGGAAGCTTTCGCAACGCCGATTGCTGAGCCGGTCATTGAAAAATCCACTATTAACATGCCGATTACGGTTTCAGTAAAATCAATCCTCGACGATCTTGGCCAGTTGTTATCGAAAGATACCGGACCTGCCGGGACGGGGCGGGAGAACGTCATCGCGGGGAAAATTCAGGATTTTCTCAGGAGGCAGGCGTCAAAGAAAGATAATAATCTCGCGCAAAACCGCTATCTGCGGCAACAAGCAGCCAGGGTCTGGGAATCCCTGCAGGCGCCGATCAGGCTGGAGGATACTCTTGTTCTCCTGCTCAATCCCCAGGCGGTCCACGTTTCACCTCCGGCGAAGCCGGACGATATGGTGACGGTTGTCGTGGGATTTGATCTCAAGCCGAAGATTGTTCCGGTTACGGCAGTTCCCATGACCGCGCAATCGCTTCCCGAGATAACAATGACCGCTGTACCGCCCGAAACGGGTTTTCATATTGCGCTCGAGAGCGAGCTGTCCTTCGATTTTCTTGGAAAAGAGCTGACGAAAAAACTGGAAGGAAGAACTTATTCCGCGCCGGGTGAAACCGTCGTCATTGAAAAAGTGAGGCTGTATGGCTCCGGCGGTTCGATCGTCATGGCGGTAAGCGTCAAAGGGACGGTCAAAGGCACTGTTTACCTGACCGGCGTGCCGGCATACGACGAGACGACGCGGTCCTTCATGGTGCGAAATCCGGAATATACGGTTGAAACGAAACAGGTCCTCATACAAGCCGCCGACTGGCTGCTGCACACCAGGCTTCGGGAGGGTCTCGCGGACCGGGCAGCGTGGTTTATCGGGGACAGGATCGACGCTGAAAAAGGTCTCCTCTCCCGCGCGCTGAACCGCAATTTAAACCAGCACATGAACATCAGAGGGGAAATTCGCGACCTTCGGCTTGTTTCCGTCGGGATAACGACGAACGCGATAAAAGCAGTCCTGGTGGCGGACGGAACGGCGGTAATGAACGTGTTTTGAACGGCCTGCCGGCACTGCCGAGTACCCGGGGAACGGTTTTTTCCTGTGCTACAATTAAGAGGAGGATATAATCTCAATGAGATCGTTCAGGGAGATCAAGCACGATTACCGGTTTGCCGAAGAGGACGAACAGCGTCTCGCGGGCCTGCGGCCGCTCATGGAAGAACACGCCGACGAGATTATGAGCACGCTCGGCCTCTGGATCATGGGGACCAAGGGGGCTGCTCAGTTCTTTACCGAGGAATCGAGGAAAAAGCACGTCTTCGGGTCCCAGCGCGAATGGTTCATCGATCTTTTTTCGGGAAAGTACGACAACCGGTACTATGAAAAGCTTATCCGCATCGGCTCCGCCCACGTAAAGCACAACGTTGATACCCACTATATGAACAGGGCCGTCAACCTCGTCAAGAACGCCTGCATCGGCCTCCTGCAGAAACAGGAAGCGGACAAAGTGGAGGCGACCAACCAGATCATCTCCGTCGGCAAGATCCTCGACATCAGCCTCGACGTCATCACGACCTCCTACCTCGAAGAGGAGTTAAGGACCTTTTCGCCCGTTTATAAGGTAAGGAGCGCACTGATCAATTTTTCCGAATGGTTCTCCCAGACCACCAACCTCCTGCTCGTCGTCGCGCTCATCGGCCTCACGCTGGGCGTTGTGTGGCTCTTCGTGCAGGACGTGCTGCACCTCTTCTCCGGCGACGTGGAGCGGGGCATCATCTCCGCCCTGGGGTCCATGCTGTTGCTCTGGCTCATGATCGAACTCATGAACACCGAAATATCCCACCTCAAGGGCGGCAAGTTCCATATCAGCGTGTTCGTGGGCGTGGCCCTCGTGACCATGATCCGGGAGACCATGATCGCAACGTTGAAACATGAAAACCCGGAGTCCATTTACTACCTCATCGCCGCCATCCTCGTCATCGGCTTTGTCTTCTGGATCGTGACCCGGGCCGAGGACAAAGAGAAATAATCTGATGCCGTGCCCGGTATGATTTTCGTCATACCGGTTCTTTTCGTTCTTCGTTATACTATCTTCCGAAACAGACCGTTCGGGCGCCCGCTGTCCCGCGAAGCCGTTTCAGCGCTCTGGCGCCCGTGTTCTTACCGGAGGCTTATGGAAATCTGCAATGCCTGTCCTTCAATTTCAGAAGAAGACCTGCGGGCCGCCCTCGTGGAGCTCAAGGCCTATGTGGACATTACGGAGGAGGACCTGATGAAGATCTATGTCCTCGCCGTCCGCCACGCGCGGGAGCGCCGCTCCACGATGATACCGGTCCAGAGCGTGATGACCGGCAAGGTGTTCCGTGTCACCGGGGACACGAGCGTCCATGAAGCGGCGAAGCTCCTGTCCGAGCACAAGATCAGCGGTATGCCCGTGGTGGATGAAAATGACCGCGTCATCGGCGTCATTTCCGAAGCCGATATCCCTTCGCCGGCCGGAGCGAAAAAAGAACGAACGCCAAAGAGCCTTCTGCGGCGCCTGCTCGGAAAGTCCCTGCCGAAGAGAAAGGACGGCGACCGCGTGGCAGATGTCATGAGCACGCCTCCCGTAACCACGGAGCCGGACGCGGACGTTAAAGAGGTCGCCGCTGTTCTCGACATGCGCCGCATCAAGAGGCTTCCGGTCGTTGGTCCCGAAGGAAAGCTCCTGGGGATCATCTCCCGGGGAGACATTATCCGTTCCGTGGGAGAAAAACGGAAGACATGAATACGCTCGCGAGGGGCGAAAAACGAGGGAGAACAAAAGCCGCCGGGCGCGGGCGATAATGCTCCCTACCCCGCCTTTGTTCTGATAACCTATGACCATAGCCGAATATATTTCCAAGATGAAGGGAAGTGCGAAGAGCCCGCCGGGCGTAGGCATCCGGGAGCTTGCCTGGTCCTGGCTCGGTTCCGCGCTCGGCATCGGAATATGCGGGTTCCTGTCGTCCAGCTATTTCGAACCCAGGGACCTGTCGCTGCTCATCGGTTCCTTCGGCGCTTCGGCAGTCCTGATCTACGGCGCGATCAAGAGCCCCCTCGCGCAGCCGCGAAATCTGGTGGGCGGGCACATGCTCTCGGGTCTTGTGGGAGTCGCCTGCTATCAGCTCTTCGGCGGCACGCTCTGGATCGCCGCGGCCATGGCTGTTTCGCTCGCCATTGTCGCCATGCTCGCCACCAAAACGCTCCACCCGCCCGGCGGCGCAACGGCATTGATCGCCGTCATAGGCGGGGCCAAGGTGCACAATCTCGGCTATTTCTACTCTGTCGTTCCCGCTGGCAGCGGGGCGATCATCCTTTTGATCGTCGCCCTGCTCGTGAACAACCTTTCAAAGAACAGAAAATATCCCGAATACTGGTTCTAAATCCTGGGAAACAAAGGAGGCAAAGATGAGAACGAAGGCTGTGTTTATTGTTCTGGCGGCACTCTTGTTCGGCGCGGCGCTGACCCTCTCAACGACACCGGGTGAAGCCGCAAAAGGGAAGGCGGCGGTAAAAATTTCAAAGGAAGGCCAGGCATGCATCAGCTGTCATGAGGCCCAGTCGCCCTCGTTCGTGCAGGAGTGGAGATTGAGCAAACACGCAGAAAAGGGTGTGGACTGCGTTTCCTGCCACAAGTCTGAGAAGGGCGACCCCGGCGCGATGGAGCACAACGGTTTTACGATCCACGTCATCGTATCCCCCAAGGACTGCGGAAAATGCCATGCCAAGGAAGAAAAGCAGATGACCGAGAGCCATCATGCAAAAGCGCAGGACGTTCTCAACTCCCTGGACAATTACCTCGGTGAAGTTGTCGGCGGTCCCGAGGCGGTCACCGTAGGGTGCCGCCAGTGCCATGGCGGAATCGTGAAGGTCGGCGCTGACGGGAAAATCGACAAAAACACCTGGCCCAACACCGGCATCGGCCGGATCAATCCCGACGGCTCCAAGGGCTCCTGCTCGGCCTGTCATCAACGGCACAACTTCTCGAAGGCCCAGGCGCGGGAGCCCGAGACCTGCGGCAAGTGCCATCTCGGACCCGACCATCCGCAGATCGAGATCTACCAGGAGTCCAAGCACGGTATCGCCTACGAGGCAAACAAGGACCGCATGAATATGCACAAGGACTCGTGGGTCGTGGGCAGGGACTACAGCGCCGCGCCGACCTGCGTCACCTGCCACATGGGCGCAACGCCGAACCAGCCGGTTACGCACGACGTGGGCGCGCGGATCAGCTGGACCTTGCGGCCGCCTGTTTCGAAGAAACTGGAGAACGCGGACAAGAGGCGTGAGAACATGAAGGACGTTTGCAACAGCTGCCATGCTTCACCGTTTGTGGACGCCTTCTATTATCAGTTCGACAACTTTGTGAACTTCTACAATGACAAGTTCGCAATACCGGCCACCGCGATCCGGCAGGAACTGATCGACAAAGGAAAACTCAAGCCGAATGATTATTCGAACAAGCTGGAGTGGACCTATTTTGAGTTGTGGCACCATGAAGGCAGGCGCGCGCGTCACGGCGCGGCCATGATGGGCCCGGATTATGCCTGGTGGCACGGCATCTACGAGGTGGCCAAGAACTTTTATACGGAGTTCCTGCCCCAGGTGAAGGAAGCGGCCGGTCCGGAGCTCTACGCCGAGATTACCAAGAAATACATTGAGCCCAATGAGCGGCATGACTGGTATATCAAGGGCATCAGCAAGGAACAGCTCGAGAATATCCAGAAGTTCTACAATCAGCGGTACGGCGGGGCAACAGCGAATTAGAAAAAAGATCGAGCGTCAAAAAGCCCTCGGAATAATCCGAGGGCTTTTTTATTTTTCGCTGTGGACAGTATGTCCGGTTCCTGCGTGACGATGCTTTGTTGAACCTGAGCTGGAGCAAGCCTTTTCTCTGACCCGGTTCCCTGTTGCGCTTCGACGCGCGCCCCGCAGTTGACACGGGAGATATGCGCTTTTGCCCCGTTTTTTTTACTTGATGTTTTTGTCGAGGTTTGCTAAAAGGATACAGTGGGAGTACTTGATAACCCCACGGAGGAGCACATGACTCATGGGAAAAAAGGTCACCGAACGTCCAACCGCGATGGGGACTCTCATGAAAAGAGGGTGGACGAACGATACCACGTGCCTGCCGTGTACAAACAGCACGTCAAGCTGCGAGTCAGGTCCGGCAATGCTTTCGAGCATGTGGACATCGGAAATTTCAGCCGGCGCGGGGTCTTGTTCGTGAGTGCCGTGCGGCTGGACATAGATTCCTCCGTCGATTGCATTATTTCCATCGCGCAATTGTTGGCAAAAGAAGTCTCTTTCGGCGCCCGCATAAAGCATTGTGTTGAAAAAAACGGTTCTTTCCTCATCGGGGCCAATATCGAATCCGTTGCCGATGCAAATTGGTTTGAGGTCTTCGCGGAAGTGCATGACTTTGTCATGCGACAACACGACGCCTGCTGATAAAGGATTTCCGCTTCAACAAGAGCAGCAAGCTCCGCTTTCGTGTCGCTTTTTCTCCTGAAACTTTGCAGCATCCGTGTTCATCTATGGTAAGCCGCGGCAATAATACTTTCTTCAGCCCTTCTCCGTCTTCCCCTGCTATTCATAAAGGCGCATTTCTTGACAGGCCTAACCGATTCATTGTCCACTGCACGGTCAACAGGAAAACCGTACGGGCATATCTTCCTAATCCGGGCAGGCTCTGGGAACTTTTCTTTCCCGGGGCCGTTCTCTCCCTCGTCAAGCATAATGAGCCCTCCGAAAGGAGCACGGATTACACGGTTGTTGCTGTAGAGCGCGACGGCATCCCGATCATGCTCCATACTCACGCAAACAACCTCGTTGCGCAACAGCTCATCGAACAGGGAAGAATACCCGGTCTGGAAGGGGCGACCATCCTCAGGCCGGAGATCACGATCGGGCACAGCCGCTTCGATTTCCTGGTCAGCAGGGACGGGGAGGAGATCGTTGTAGAGATCAAATCCTGCACCCTCGTAGGCAACCATATCGCCATGTTCCCTGATGCCGTCACGGCGCGGGGGACGAAGCATCTTCTGGAACTGGCCGGTCTTGCAAGAAAGGGATTGAAAGCCGCCGTGGTATTTCTCATCCACTGGCACAGAGCTGAGTACTTCATGCCTGAACACCACACGGACCTCGAGTTCTCGCGCACGCTCCTGTCGATAAAGGACAGTGTCATGGTAAGGGCCGTCTCCGTTGAATGGAATCCGGGGATGCTGTTGGGCGCGGCACGAGACCTCGTTATTCCGTGGGATCTCGTTGCGAAGGAGGCCCATGACTGCGGGAGTTATATCCTTATTATAAGGTTAAAACGTGATCGGGAAATCACGATCGGCGGCCTGGTCGAGGTCAAGTTCAGAAAAGGATATTATCTCTACGTCGGGTCCGCCAAAGCAAATCTCACGAAGCGCATCGAGCGGCATAAAAGACTCATTAAAAATTATCATTGGCACATCGACTATCTGCGGGCTGCCGCCGATTTTCACGCTGTTCTTCCAGTCCGCTCGAGCGATGATCTCGAATGCGAGATCGCAGTGGCGCTCGGGAAGATAGCGGATTGGCGCATCCCGGACTTCGGCTCATCGGACTGTGATTGCAAGACGCATCTCTTCGGCATGAACGAAGACCCCGTGCACACGCGGTCCTTCGTCGAACTGCTTCTGTATTTCAGGATGGACCGGCTGGAGAAGTATCTATGATACGGGTGGTACAACTGAACATGCCTACCTACTCCGGAGCGGGTGTGTCACGCTTGCTTGTCTATGAACCAGGTCAGGCTTTGCCGCCCCTTTCGGTCGCGCCGAGCCGGGCGATGTCCCTGTTCTCAATGATCTGTCTGGAAGGGCCTGCTTTGGCCGCGTGTATCATCGCAAGGCCTACACCCTCCAGCGTGCATACATACTTCGGGCTTATGACTTTGAAAAGGGGATACATCATTCCCACTACTTTGGAGATCAGGTGCCCATGCCTGAGGCCCTTGATGGGCTTGATGAATCCCGGCCTGAACAAATACACTGACTTGAAGGGAAGTTCCTTCAAACGGTTTTCCACCCTGCCTTTCACCCGCGCCCACATGATGCGGCCTTTTTCAGTGCTGTCGGTCCCTGCTCCGGACACATAACAGAAGGTCATATCGGGGTTGAGCCTTGACAAGGTTTTAGCAGCCTCCATCGTCAGGTCGAAGGTCACGCGGGTGTAGTCTTTTTCATTCATACCCACGGAAGAGACGCCCAGGCAAAAGAAACATGCATTATATCCGGCAAGGTGTCCCTCAATGGCCGAATAGTCGTAAAAATCCTTGTGAAGCAATTCCCTCAGCTTGGGGTGCTTCACATCGCACGATCTTCTGCCTATGACCAGAACGGATTCAACGTCCGGATGCTCCAGTGCCACGCGGAGAACTCCTTCTCCGACCATGCCCGTGGCTCCGAAAATTATCGCCTTGATCTTCATGTTTTAATTTTCACCAAGGATAGTGCGCCGGTTGGGGTTACTATTCAGAAACTGAGGCCCGGGAGAGCGCCCTGGCGCCTCTGCGAAGCGATCGGCGGGGCTTGCTTCATTCCCGGTGTCCATGAGAGTGCTTGTAACCGGTAATTAATGCGTACCGGTAGTAATATTTGAGAAAAGGGAGCAGCTGTTGCATCCTTGTATCCAGGAAATCAGCGAATCGCATTACAGGATTTCCCGCCTCGTCATATAACAGCATGGAAATAAAGCTTAACGGAATGGAAAACAGCTGATATGCAGTGAAGGAAATATCGAAATAATTGCCGATAGAGCGCAGCTCTTTAAAACCCAAAGCTTTTTCATCGAGAGTCCTGGCTTTCGGCGTCAGGCCTCTGATCATTTTCGACAAAGGATTTATATTTAAGGGCTCCGCAAATATGATAAAGCCGCCGGGTTTTAGAACGCGGCGGATCTCGGGTAAAGCTCTGGATAAATCAAGATGGTGCAGTATCGCGCCGCCAATGACGACATCGAAGCACTCATCGGGAAATTCCAGCTTGTGAGCGTCCATCAAGTGGAACGTCGGCTTAACCGTGCTGCTCATTGCCATACGAGAGCCGGTTTCAAGCTCGGCCTCGGAAATGTTTATACAATGCAATTCGCGGGGGCTTATCCCAGGGCTGTCGAGCCATATTTTCCACACGTCACATCCCAGTTCAAGCGTCTTTTTCCCCTTGCAGTGATGCATGTATTTCCCGGCATCCTCGTGAAGCCGGGAGTAAAGAAGACTGTTGGCATGGATGAAATATTTATTTATGGAGTCCCGCTTCAGGGTCTTTTCGTTGTACTGGGATTTTTCCCTGCTTGATCTGGTTTGATAATCCATCCTGGCAACCTCATGCTCTGGCTAACGTTTTCCCGATACAGCGCAATATAACATATGTCCGCTCATTTGTAAAAAATAAAACAAGCGCCCGGCCGTATCATTCATCGCTGACTGGATGGCATAGCACCATGACCGCTATCGGGTTTGATTGTCTGACAACGGGCGCATGAACGAGAAGGGCGGGCGTCGGTGCGAGAGCGCGCACCGGGGATACTCCGGATTTAGGGAACACGGGGTCGCGCGGGCATTTATTCCACCGGCGTCACGATCGCCAGCACCACGAGGTCCGAGCCTTTGTTCGCGTCAAAACCGTGCGGGACCGAGGGGTCGCAGAGAATGCAGGTCTTCTCATCCGCTTCGATCTTCTCATCGCCGACCGTGAAGGTGCCTTTTCCCTGGACGCAGTACATCATGAGCCGGAGCGGCGCCTTATGGGGGTCGAGCTTCTGACCGGCCTTGAGGCACATGAGCGCTACGCGCATCTCCGGCTTGTCGGAAAGCATCTCGCGGGAAATCTTGTCGGGATTGAACTTGATCAGCTTCTTGAGATCGAGTACGTCCATAGGTCATCCTTTCTGGAAAAGGGGGTGTCTGTTTTAGTATGTGGATATTCTACCATGGATCAGGGGATGGTGTTATGACGGGTATCATATGAAGAAATGCGCGGGAAGAGTTCCGTTTAAACGGATTAAACAGTTTAAATCGTTCTAACTGTTCTTTCCGGAGGAAAGCCTACCACCATCTCATGAGCGCAATGACGAAGGTGATCACGAATACGAGGACGAGATTCATATATGCAAAGAAGTAGAAGAGCCGCAAATGGAAGGGTTTATCGGCCTTCTCTCCGGTCGCGAGCAGCCTTCCCACCTCGGGGAGGGAGAGGATCTTGTCCTCTCCGTGAGGAGCGGTTTTCAGGAGGGCGGTCAGGTCCCTGCCGGCGGCGTGTTTCGTCGCATGCGAGCCGTTCTTCCAGAGTTTGCTTTTCGTTACATCATAGATGATGCCCTTGTAGGCGATATAGGCCGGACGTCCGTCCCTGCCGTCATATTGACAGAGACCATCAGGAGTGCAGGCGCCGTCCTGGAACGGGGAGGCGAGGGCCTTCTGTCTTCTCAGCTTCGGACCGATGAAAAGGGTCACGACTGCCGCGCTCGACAGCATGACCAGAAACAGGAAGATCTTAACGCTCAACAGGACGCCGAACCTCGTGGTGTAGAACATTTCAAGGGACGGGACCCTGGCGACGGTCAGGAGCGCGCCCGTTATCAGGACGACGACCATCGAGAGCCATCCGAGCCGGAGTTCACCCTTGGGAAGGCCTTTGGACGCGTAGGCTGGCTTGAGGAGCAGATGCACGTACAGGATCGTACCGAACCAGAGGATCGCCGACATGAGATGAAGATATCCGATGCCGAGACGCACGATCTTCCTGCCCGTGGTGAGAGGCCGGTAGAGGCCCTTGAGCTTCAGGTCGGCAAGAAAGGATTTCCCCGCCAGGGTCAGCGGACCGCCGCCGATGGCGTCAATGTGGCACCGGCCGCACTCGAGGCCGGTCTGGCGCGCGTAATCCGGCGTGGCAAGCGCGGCTGAGGGAGAGAACAGGATGAGGAAAGTGATGCCGACGATAAGGCGATCAAGGGAACGCCGTGGCGATTTCATGAATGGGATTATAGGGGATTGAGAAGGCAATGTAAATAGTATTGTTCCGGCAGTTTAAACGGTCCGGGAGTACTGCGCGTGGCGGAGGAGAGGGAGGGGCATGAGAACACTCAAGGCCTCATGACGATGCGAAGACCAGGGAAACCCATTTCCCATCACGATAGTGCTCAAGGAGTTTCAATCCCGTTGGTGCCATTGCCTCGATCACTTCGTTTTCCTGCCCCCTGAGAATGCCGGAAAGGACGGCGATGCCGCCGGGCTTCAGGTGCAAGGACAGCGCCGGAGCCAGCCGGATAAGAACGCTTGCAATGATGTTCGCGGCGATGCAGTCGAACAGTCCGGGGGCTTCGACGACGCTTCCTTCGCGGATATCCACGTTTGCGACCTGGTTGAGCCCGGCGTTCATGCGTGTCGCCTCGATAGCCAGCGGGTCGGTGTCCGCGGCCACGATATGACGGTATCCGAGTTTGGATGCGGCGATCGCAAGGAGCCCGGTGCCGGCTCCGAGGTCGAGAAATCGCTCCTTCGCGCACGCCCCGGCATATTTCTCCATTAAGACGAGACAGGAACGCGTGGTTTCGTGGTGCCCGGTGCCGAAGGCCATGCCCGGATCGATGATGAGGTTGATGCGGCTTTCACGCCTCTTTTCCCAAGGCGGCAGGATCGTGAAGCGTTCACCCACGTCAAGGGGCGTGAACCCTTTCTTCCACGATTCGTTCCAGTCCTGTTCGGGGATCAGTGTATGGGTAAAGGAAAAGTTTTGGACCGTATCGGATTTGTCGAAAAGCGCCTTTAAAAGCGACAGGTCATTCGTGATCGTTCCGATATCAACGGTCTCCGGGAAATAGGCCGTAATTGTCTCATCCTGTTCTATCACGCCGAGGCAGCCCTCGTCCGTGAGCCGTTGGGTCAGCGTCTCCCTGAAAGGGTCTGTTATTTTTATGATGAATTCGTAATAGGACATGAAAAAAACGGGCCTCTTAAGTTTGATTCATTCTAGCAGGCTGTTGGATGGCGTGTCAAATCCTGTTTGCAGAAGAAATAGACGGAAGGCCGCATGAGTTCCTTTTTGAGAGTCTGTACAAGTATTGAGGAGAGCTATGCTACTTAAGTAATAATATTATATTCGCGTCCAATCATGGTTTCTCGCCGGTGTTTTTTCAGTATTTCTATCTTGAATTGAAATGCTGAAAGACGTATCATGAAACAATTCTGAGTAAAAGATTTGCCGGCCGCAGTTCTTACATGCCGCACGTTCTTCTGCCGAAAAGGTGTATTTGAGCATTTTTTAAAATGAAGATTTTCTATCGCGCAGAGCCCATAGCATTGATCGGAGTCCAGTGATGATAAAGGTAAGCGCCTTTTCCCTCCTGCTTATTGCCGCTGCCGCAACAGCCTTCGCGGCAGAAGGCAGGTTCAATGTCGCAAGCGTTGACAAGGCCCTCCACCCCGGGATACAAAACAGAGTTGTTGCTCCGGTGGTGACCGAGAAATATGAATATTACGAGATTAGGGGAAACAGCGAAAAAGAATTACGGGGCCAGATGTGCCGGAACGGCTGCGCGTTTAACGACGGGGAAAAGTACGATTCCGTGACAATGTGGCGCTGGAAAATGGATTACGGATATGACCGCGCGCCCCGGGCATGTACCGCGGATTCCTTTAAAGTGGCCCTTGAAATAAGCTACCGCTATCCCAAATGGGTGCATGCCGACGGCGCTCCCCAAGCGCTTGTGGACAAATGGGATGGCTACATGAAGCACCTGATCACGCATGAAAACGGACATCGCGACATGGCGGTGGAGGCGGCAACCGAACTTTCCCGCGCCATTGCCGCATTGCCTCCGGCCGCGAGTTGTGCCGAGCTCGACCGCGAAGTGCGGGCGCTGAGCCGCGCGCGAATGCAGAAACTGAACGCGGAAGAGAAGGGGTACGATGAATCGACCATCCACGGCAAAACGCAGGGAGCCGTCTTCCCGTAACCCGAAGATTGCGTGTTACAGAACCGGGCTGGAATATCCTCGCGGGGGACCCGGGAAATAAAAAATAGCAGGCTGAGATTCAGCCTGCTATTTTTTATTTTGTGGTGCTTGTATCCTCTGCTCATGCACCTGTCATGGAATTACGTCGTGGTAAGAGGAAACTATCGATCTTCACTCAGTTCCTCCGGGAACGGTAATGCCATTGTGCAACTCAAGACTCCGCCCAAGTCCCCGGCCCCATGAACAGGTCAAGGTGGGGATTTCTGCCGCGAACGAAATCCCGTTATCCGGCGCAGTATAGGTAAATCTATCATCCTGCACGGTTCTGCGCAACTCTTTGCTTACTGCCATGCCGCCTCCTGCTTCGCCTCCTTCACTGAAGCACTTTATGCCCGGCTCTACCATGCCGACAAATGTAACGCCGTTATCCAATGCGGCATACGTAATGTTATCATCTTGTACAATGCTTCTCAAATCTTTCGCCATAGGCATGCTCTCATCCGCATACGCATAAACCACTCCAACAGCGAGCACAAGCGCCATTACCGTCAATATCGGGATAAGCTTTTTCATATTAATCGCCTCCTTTTTTTATCCTAACCTGAGCTTATTTAAATCCTATCACGGTATTTGTGATTGTCAAGAAAGCCGCGCAAATCGCATGCAACTACGGTATTACGGAGAACAACGGCCGAACAATAACCCTTTAGGGCCGGCTCACCTTAGATTGTAGTGTAGGGAGAGGCGTCTGTATGGCGGTGCGTTCCCTGAAGGGCTGTTGAAACAACGGCGGCTCAGTCATTTTAAAGAGCTACTTTAGTTGAAGCAGTCCTGGCAAGAATTGAAGATCCTTTGCTGACTGACGCTGAGAATGACGGCAGCGAAGAAGCTCGCAAAGCATGCCGGGAGTGAAATATCGTATTTATGCCGACATTTTATGATATTTTTCCCTTGACAAGTCCACAAGTTACATGGTATTTTACGGGCTCTTAAAGTGAATCAGAAGAACGCGGATGTTTCAGCGAAGGAGGTTTCACATCATGTACGCAGTCATTACGACCGGAGGAAAACAGTATAAGGTTTCTCCCGGCGACGTTGTCAGAGTGGAGACCCTGGATGCCAAGAAGGGCGACACGATAGAGCTCAAGGAAGTTTACATGATCGCGGACGGAGACAAGGTGTCCGTGGGCAGGCCCACGCTCGCCTCGGCCAGCGTTACGGCGGAAGTGGTGGAAGACGGCAGGGGCGAAAAGCTCCTCATCTTCAAGCACCGGCGCCGCAAGGGCTACCGCAGGACCAACGGCCATCGCCAGAATTTCACGGCGATCAAGGTAAAAGAGATAAAGGCATAATAAAACAAAATTTCAAATCAACAAATTACAAATAAATTCCAATCTCCAAATTATCAAATTCCAAATGTTTGGCAATTGGTGCTTGAGCATTAAAATTTGTTTGATATTTGGTGCTTGTTATTTGGGATTTATTCGGAGGATCTAAATGGCTCATAAAAAAGGCGTCGGCAGTTCACGGAACGGCAGGGACAGCAAACCGCAGTACCTCGGCGTAAAACGCTATGACGGCGAGACGGTCCACGCGGGGACGATCATCGTCCGGCAGCGCGGGACGAAGTTCCATCCCGGCACGAACGTTGGAAAGGGCAGCGACGATACGCTCTTTGCCAAGGTTAACGGCGTGGTGAAATTCGAGCGCTACGACAAGACCCGCAAGCAGGTGAGCGTTTACGCACCGGCGCCGTAAGCTCCAAGCTCCATCAACGGTAATTTTCAAAGGCGGCATTTAACCATGCCGCCTTTTTATTTTGCCCTCAAGTGCTCTGCTTGCCACGGCATTGCATGCCTGAGGAATGCCTGCGTTCACCCACGATGCGGTGTTGTCCCTGACGTCTTTCACACTTGCATTTTGAGGCGTATCTCTGTATATTTCAATGCATTGAAAATGCTATTTAAATACGTTATTAACCCTTTGAAACAAAGGGAGAAAGCTACTGTCCAGCGATGTCCAATTTTATAGACCGGGTCAAGATCAACGTTAAGGCGGGCCACGGAGGGCAGGGCTGCATCAGCTTCAGGCGCGAGGCCTATGTTCCGCGCGGCGGACCCGACGGCGGCGACGGCGGCAAAGGCGGCGATATCATCATCCTGGCCGACGGCCAGCTCGGCACGCTCATCGACCTCAGGTACCAGCAGAACTATTTCGCCAAGAGCGGCGAACAGGGCCGCGGCAAGCAGCAATCCGGCGCCGAGGCGGAGGACATCGTCATCCGCGTGCCCGTGGGCACGCTGGTGTACGACGCGGAGAGCCACGGACTGATCGTGGACCTCGACGCCGACGGCAAGGGGTATACGGTCGCCAAAGGCGGCAGGGGAGGCAAGGGGAACGCATTTTTCAAGACCGCGACCCGTCAGGCGCCGCGCTTTTCCCAGCCGGGCGAGCCGGGCGAGGAACAGACCCTGTTCCTCGAACTGAAACTGCTCGCTGACGTGGGGCTCGTTGGCTTCCCGAATGCGGGCAAATCCACACTGATCTCCCGCATCTCCGCGGCCAAGCCCAAGATCGCGGACTATCCCTTCACCACGCTCACGCCGGTGCTCGGGGTGGTGAAGCCGGAAAACAGGAAGAGCTTTGTGGTGGCCGATATCCCCGGTCTTATCGAGAACGCGCATAAAGGGGCGGGCCTCGGGTTCGACTTCCTGCGTCATATCGAGCGGACGTCCATCCTTCTCCATATGGTGGACGTGTCGGGCCTCGCGCCCGGCGACCCGGTGGAGAATTTCAAGAAGATCAATAACGAACTGGAACTGTACAGCAAGGAGCTGCTGAAGAAGTATATGGCCGTGGCCGCGACGAAAATCGATGCCGCGGAGCCGGACAAGCTTGAGGAACTGACGCGGTTCTGCCGCGAAGCGGGTGTTGAGTTCTTTCCCATATCCGCGGTCACCGGCGCCGGACTCGGCCCTCTTATCACGTTTCTTGCAGACAGGGTGGAGGAGCACAAGAGGGAGACAACGGAAGCGTTGCCCGGCAAGGCGAGTTAATTACAGCTGCACGAGACTCTCCTGCGATCTTACTTCAAATTATTCCCGGAGCATCTTTGCGTTGGTGGTTTAATCCTAACGATACTGCGACATGAAGCTGACGGCGAAAAAAATACTGGTGATGCGTTACCGCTTTATCGGCGACACGGTCCTGACGGTCCCGTTCCTCAGGAACCTCCGCGAAGCCTTTCCCGCGGCGCGAATAGACCTCATGATCGAGCCATTCTCCGGCCGGGTGCTCGAAGGCTGCCCGTATGTGGACCGGGTGGTCCCTTTCGAGTTCAAGACCATCCACACCTACAGCGCCGCCACGGAACGCGGCAGACTCGCCGGCTATATCCATTACTGGAAGCTTATTAAAAAAGAGCGATATGATGCGGCGTTCGTGCTGAAGCGCTCCCTTTCGAGCGCGCTGCTTGTCCGGGCCGCGGGCGTGCCGCGCAGGATCGGCTTTGCCACCGAAGGGCGGGGAATGCTCCTGACCGATAGCGTAGTATACCGCCACGACCAGCACGAGGTGGAAAATTTTCTCGACTGTCTGCGCGCAATCGACGCCCCGATTCGGTCAAAAGCTCTTGAACTCTGGCCCACGCCGGAAAATGACGCAAAGGTCAAGGCGCGCTTCGCCCAGGCGGGATGGAAAACCGATGAACTGAAGATCATCATTCACCCTGCGGCAAGCCTCCCGGCAAAGCAGTGGCCGCTCGATCGCTTCGCTGCGGTCATGCGTGCGCTCCGGGACCGGTACAAAGCCCGCTTCATCTATACCGGCGCCAAAAACGACGCGGCGCTCTATCGCGAGATCGAGGAACAGGGGCCCTTCAACGGTCTCGACCTCTGCGGGGCCACGGACCTGCGTGAAAACATCTCGGTATACCGGGCGGCGAATTTGTTCTTCGGCGTAGATTCCGGACCCATGCACATGGCGGCTGCAACAGGCGTGCCCGTTGTCGCCCTCTTCGGCCCCACGGACGAGCGCAAGTGGGGGCCCTGGGGCCAAGGCCATACCGTCATTACCAAGCGGCTCTCCTGCTATCCCTGCAAACCGCACAAGTGCGCTGACAATGAGTGCATGAAACGGATCGCCATGGAGGAGGCGCTCGAGGCCGTTGAACAGAAGGTCAGGACCATTGTTCCGGAGCTTACGCGGAATTAATATGACACAGAAACTTTCCGTCGCTATCATCACCCATAACGAAGAAAAGAACATCCGCCGCACCCTCGAAAGCGTGGCATGGGCCGACGAGATCGTGGTCGTTGATTCGGGCAGCACAGACAAGACCATCGCCATCTGCCGCGAATATACCGACAAGGTCATCCACCAGGATTGGCCCGGATTCGCGCGCCAGAAAAATGCGGCCATAGACAGGACCTCAGGCGACTGGGTCCTGAGCCTGGACGCGGATGAACCGATAGAACCGGCCCTCGCTGAAGAGATCCGGGACATCATCTCGCGGTCCGGTTCGTTCGACGGATACCGCATACCGCGTAAAACCTTCTTTCTCGGGGAACAGGTCCGCTACGGGGGCTGGTATCCGGACTACAACCTCCGCTTGTTCCGCAAGGGGAAAGGCCGGTTCGAAGAACGGGTCGTGCACGAAGCGATCAAGGTCCAGGGCAGGGTCGGCAACACCCGTCACGCCCTGCTCCATTACGCCTATCCCGATCTCGCTTCGTACATGTCCTCGATCAACAAGTATTCCTCCCTTGCCGTTACCGTCATGGCGGAGAGGGGCATCAGTGCTTTCAAGTCCGGCTGGGTCAACATCCTGTTCAGGCCGGTCTTTACGTTCATGCTCAAATACTTCTTCCGTCTCGGTTTCCTTGACAAGAAGCGCGGGCTTGTACTGAACCTCTTCCACTCCTATTACGTGTTTGCCAAGTATGCGAAGGCGTGGGAATGGAAAGAGAGAAAGCAGTTGGGAGTTCGGTAGTAAGGAGTAAGGAGCAAAAGGCAAGAAAAAGGACAGGCTTAGTGAAAATACTGTTTGTGAACAACTTCAGGGGAAGGGGCGGGGGAGAGGAATTTTTGCGCGACCTGCTCCCAGGTCTTGCAGCAAAAGGAGTGAGCGTCGGCCTTGTCTGCCGGCCCGGCACGCCGCTTGTGGATATTTTCACGGGCAGCGATATCACGCTTCATCCGATCAAACGCTCGGGCCTGAGCACGATAAGCGCGGTATTCAAGACAGCGAAGATCATCAAAGAGAATAGATACGAGATCATCGATATCCAGCGCGGCCACGATATCATCCAGTCATGGCTCGGTGCCAAGCTGTCCGGGCGAAATCCGGCGCTCATGTATACGCCCCAGGTGCCGGAGTTCCTCAGATCGCGGTTCCTTCTTTCGCGCATGAAAAAGATCGTGACCATCTCGCGACACATAAGGGACCGGATCGTTTCTTACTCCCCGAAGCTCGCCGCCCGGACCAGCATCATCTATTACGGCATAGACCTCGACAAGTTCAAGCCGGAGAATGTCCGCCGCGGGATACTGAGAAGCCGCTTCGGTCTTCCCAACGACGCCCGGATCATCGGCACGGTGGGGGATCTCTGGAAGAACCAGATCGAGTTCCTCGACGCCCTGGTTTTGATCAATAAAGAGCTTCCCGGAACACGGTTTGCGCTCGTGGGCTCTGAAAACGGGACCGGCCCGGTCGAGGCGTTCAAGCAGCGCGCAGAAGAGCTCGGCCTCACTCAAGCCATACTTTGGACCGGCAGGCTGTCCAAAGAGGACATGCTCTCCTTCTATGCCGACATCAACGTCGCGGTCAGCACCCATCGCAACGAAGGGTTCGGCATCTGGGTGCTGAAGTCCCTTGCCGCGGGAACGCCGGTCGTTTCGGTAAACGAAGGGGGCATCCGCGATTCTCTTGAAGGCTGTCCGGCTGGAGTTCTCGTGGACGGGGGGCCCGAGAGAATGGCATCGGAAGTGATCAGGATATTGAAGAACGAATCCCTGCGCGCCTCAATGGCCGACGCAGGCCCTCGATGGACAGCGGAGCGCTACAGCAGACAGCGGATGACCGACGATTACTTCCGGTTCTTTCAATCACTGGCCGTTATGCCGAAAAGCGCAATCATTCAAGGGAGAGTATTATAATGTGCAATCAAAGCTGCATCCTGTTCGGCGCTAAGAACCTGACCGGGGAAGAGATCAAGGGGAAACGGGTCCTGGAGGTCGGTTCCG
Source organism: Nitrospirota bacterium (assembly GCA_963790205.1). Taxonomy (GTDB): domain Bacteria; phylum Nitrospirota; class UBA9217; order UBA9217; family UBA9217; genus CAWBNQ01. Next base: position 183,448 of record CAWBNQ010000005.1, on the reverse strand, counting down.
TGGACGTGAACGGCAACCTGAGACCGACCGTCGAGGCGCTCGGCCCCCGTGAATACGTTGGTGTTGACATAGAAAAAGGACGGGGTGTCGACGTCGTGTGCAGGGCCGAGGATATCCTGCATACCTTCGGCAAAGAAAGCTTTGACGCCGTCATATCCACGGAAATGCTCGAGCATATACGGGATTGGAGAATGGTCGTCTCGAATATCAAGAACATCTGCAGGCCGGGAGGGGTCGTTCTGCTTACCACCCGTTCCCACGGCTTCAAGTACCACGGCTTCCCCTACGATTTCTGGAGATACGAGCAGGAAGACATGAAAAATATTTTTTCGGACTTCGAGATACAGGCGCTGCAGGGAGATCCGGAGATGCCGGGGGTCCTACTCAAGGCAAAAAAACCGGTGCATTTTACGGAGAATAATCTGTCCGGATACAAGCTCTACAGCATCGTCACCAACAAAAAGACGAAAGAGCTGCGCGACAGCGATTTTGATAATTTTTATTTCAAACGGTTGAAATTCAGACTGAAGCTCAGGGATTTCAGAAAAAAAGTGAAGAGCATATTTGCGTTCAACTAAAATCGCGCTCGGACGGGTGACCTCCAGTGATGTGCAGGATCTGCGGAAACAGCAGGAATAACGCCGTATATTCCGTCCAGGAAATGATGTTCGGGTATAAGGACCGGTTCGACTACTTTCAGTGTTCGGCCTGCAAGTGCCTGCAGATAGCCGAGATCCCGTCGAACATGGAGAAATATTACCCGCCGCACTATTACAGTTTTTCGCCGAAACAACGGAGGTTCCAAAAGAACCCGGTGGACAAGGCTTTGAGACGGCTGAAGGACCATTATACGGTGTTCAATCACGGCGTCCTCGGCGCGCTGGTTTCCGCGCTTTCACCGAATAAAAAACTCGCTCCTTTGGCGAAGGTCGGGCTTACCACGGATTCGAGGGTCCTGGACGTCGGGTGCGGCGATGGCTGGCGGCTGTATGCCCTGAGGGAGCTCGGGTTTCGGAATGTGCTCGGGATCGACCCGTATATACGCGAGGATATAACGTACGAAAACGGCTTGCGGGTCCTGAAACAGTCCCTTTACGACGTCAGGGGAGAGTGGGACCTGATCATGTATCATCACTCTTTTGAACACGTCCCTGATCCGATCGGGGATCTCACGGCGGTCTCAAGGCTGCTTCCCGCGGGCGGATGCTGCCTGATCAGGGTCCCTACGGTTTCTTCCCATGCCTGGGAACAGTATCGGGAATACTGGGTGCAGCTCGACGCGCCGCGGCATTACATGCTCCCGTCCCTCGAAAGCATGAACATCCTTGCCGACAAAACGGGATTTCACGTGCGGACCGTGGTCTTCGATTCCACGAAAGATCAATTTGAGGGAAGCGAACGGTACAAAAGGGGGCTCCCGCTCGCGTCAAAAGGCCGGACCTTTACGTCCTCGCAGGTCAGGCAATGGAAACGCCGGGCAAAGAAACTGAACAGAGAGAACCGGGGGGACCAGGCCGCTTTTTATCTGATAAAAAAATAACGGAGGTATTTCGGACCCGGCCGCGAAAGCAAAGGAAACGTAAAGAACGAACATGCAAATTACCGTTGTTGTGCCTACTTATAACCGTCCCCAGGCCCTCAGGCTGTGTTTGCTGAGCCTGGCAGAACAGAGCGTGCTGCCTCATGAGGTCTTGATCGCCGATGACGGGAGCGCTTCCGAGACCCGGGATATGGTGCTCGAAATGCAGGCGCAGCTCAAGAGGGTATTTCCAATAAGGCATGTCTGGCATGAGGACAAAGGCTTCAGAAAACCGAAGATCCTGAACGAGACCGTGCGGCAAGCGGCGGGAGACTATCTGGTCTTCCTGGACGGAGACTGCATGGCTCACCGGCATTTTGTCCGCACTCACGCGGAACAGGGCAGCCTTGACGCCATCCTGAGCGGGAAACGCGTTGAGATCGGAAGGGCTTTGACGGAACGCTTACTCAAGGAGGGGAGAGTATTGAATTCTCTCGCTCCCCGTCTCATATGGGACTCCTTCCGGGGAGGATCACGCAAGGTCGAGGAGGCGCTCATGATACGAAGCCCCTTTCTGAGGCGCATAGCACACCGGGACCGGATAACCGATGACGGCGTCTGGGGCTGCAATTTCAGCCTTTCTAAAGACCTCTTCGTCGCGATCAACGGCTGCGACGAGGATTTTCTGGACGGCTCCATCGAGGACAACGATCTGGGCATCCGCGTGCTCAATCAGGGGAAGCGGGTACGGTCGGTGCGGGGCCTCGCCATAATCTTTCATCTCTGGCACCCGTCATCGTGGAGCTTTGAAAACGAAAAATATCAGCACAACCTGGCCATACTCAAAAGGCGTATCGCGAACAGGGAGCCGTTTTGCAAAAACGGTATAAAAAAATTATAACTGCCCGGCCGACCGGTGGGACTCAGGGTAGTCATATAAAAAAACGATCATGAATATTCTGCAGATGATATCGAAAAACGACCGGTACGGGGCGCAAAGGATATTCCTGGACCAGGTCGCGACCCTTCACGCTATGGGCCACAACGTCACCGTAGTCGCCCGGGGGACCGAGGGCTATGTTACCGATTCGGTCCGCGGCATGGGGCTCGTCTGTCACGGGATCACCATGAAGGGCATACGCGATGTGCTGTTCTTGCGGCGGCTCGTCAAAAACAGTAGTATAGACGTCATCCACACGACGCTCGATCGCGCCGACTATCTCGGGCTCATCCTTTCATGGCTCACCCGCTGCCCGGTCGTGAGCACGATGATGGTGCCCCGGTGCCATATCGGTTACCGCTTTATGGACCGGGTGATCGCCCTTTCGAATAAACAGAGGTCCTTGCTCGACGAAAACAGGGTCCCGCGGAAGAAGACCCTCGTGATCCGGCCGGGCATCGATGTGCAGCGTTTTTCCCGGCCTGACGAGAAAAAGCGCGAAGTCTGGAAAGGTGCGCTGCATGTTGACCGCTACAGTTCGGTCTTCTGTCATATTTCGAGCCTCCTTACGAGGAAGGCGCATCTGGTCTCTCTGGAACTCGTGAGCGAATGCAAAAAAAGAGGAGAGCGGCCGCTGCTCGTTTTTATCGGAGACCCGGTTCACGGCGAATACTACGAAGCGCTTCTCGGAAGGAGCGTTGAGCTCGGCATCCGGGACAATATCCATTTTACGGGCTGGACGTCGGAGGTGCCGGAGATCCTGTCCTTAAGCCATTTTACCGTGCTTCCTTCGGAGAATGAAGCGCTGGGCGTCGTGCTCATGGAGGGCATGGCCGCCGGCACGCCCGTCATCGCGCGGGAAGGCGAGGGCGGCGCGGAATTGATCGAAGAGTACGGTACAGGCTTCTTATACAGACCGGAAGCGGGCGTTTCCGCGCTTGCCGACCAGGTCGTTGCCCTGCTGCGGGACCCCGCGCAGTACCGGGCGCTGTCGGACCGGTGCAAAAAGACCGCAGAGGACGAATTTTCGCTGTCGCGGTTCGGAGAAAAGCTTACACACGTATATGCCGGTGCCATAAAACAATAATCGGGGCAAGGGCGCGCATTGGTCGATATTTCCATAATAATCATCAACTGGAACACGAGGCAGCTTCTGCTGGACTGCATAGCGTCGGTATATGACACGGTCCACAAAGCGGTTTTTGAGATCTTCGTCGTCGACAATGGGAGCGCGGACGGGAGCGTCGAGGCCGTTGCGGATAAGTACCCGGGCGTGACGATCATCGCAAACACCCGTAATGAAGGTTTTGCAAAGGCGAATAACGCGGCCATCCGCCGCATGACCGGCGAATACGCGGTCCTTCTGAACAGCGACACGGTCCTCAAAGAACATGCCCTCGACCGGATGCTGGCGTTCATGCTAGCGCATCCGCGGGCGGGGATGTGCGGTCCCCAGCTGCTCTTCCGGGACGGCTCACGGCAGACGTCTACGGGCGTTTTCCCGGAGCTCCTGAGCGAACTGACCAGCGCAAGCATGGTGCGGCTTTTCTCCTCCCGGAAACAACAGGCCCGGAAGCCCGTGTTCAGCGGGCCGGCCGCCGTGGACTTCATCATAGGGGCCTGCATGTTCGTACGAAAATCCGCCATCGACGAAGCGGGCATGCTGGACGAGGACTATTTCTTTTTTTACGAAGAGATCGATTGGTGCTACCGGCTGAACAAGGCAGGATGGCTCATTTACCATCTTCCGGATATTGAGATATACCATTTCGGCGGACAGAGCACCAGGAACATCAATTTGAAAGCACGCGTTGAATCCTGGCGGTCACGGTATCTCTATTTCATAAAAACAATGCATCTGGACGGGATCCGGGCAAAGGGGCTGGTCGTCCTGGGACTGGGTCAAACGGCGGTGAGATTGTCGGGATACACGCTCATGAACCTTCTGACGCTGTTTCTGGCGGGAAGATTGAGGCGGCGGTGGCTGATGTTCGGATATCTGTTTCTCTGGCACCTGCGAGGACAGCCTGTTTCGATGTGTCTGCCCCGATGAGTACTCTTCAAACGATTCCGGAAATTCATCGCGGTGAGCTGAGGGAAGTATCGCATTGAAGCTGAAAACGGACGAAGAAGTCCGCGGGGATCAGAAAAGATTTCCACCCCGTATCGCCGAGCAGTCTGAACAGTGTCTTGGAAGCCGGATGCGGACGGGAACCATTTTAACGAGGTAACAAAGTGAAAAAGTTAGGGTATCTGGAAAGTCTGCGCGGCCTGGCGGCGCTCATCGTGGTGTTCAATCATTTTGCCATAGCATTCTACCCGGCATTGTTTTTCGGTGCAACGGAACCGGTCCATACGGAGAAAGGGATCGAGGTGCTCATTTCAGGGACCCCCTTGAACCTGTTCTATAACGGGGCCTTTGCCGTCGCTTTGTTTTTTATCCTGAGCGGATTTGTGCTGGCTTATAAATTTTTTAAGAACCGGGCTCTCCCGGTATATCTCCTCCCTCTTACCGTCAAGAGATACGTTCGGCTCCTCCCTCCGGTATTCATTTCTATTCTTCTGTCCTTTTTACTGTTGCGTTTTTCGCTGCTTTACAACCAGCCTGCCGGCATCATAACCCGGTCCGGTTGGCTCCGCGGCTATTTGCAATTCGAGCCGAACCTCCTGACAGCCCTGTATGAAGCGTTCATCGGCTCTTTTTTCAGGCATCAGGCCACGTATAACGGCGTGCTCTGGACCATGACGTTCGAGTTTTTCGGCTCCGTACTGGTTTTTTTGTTCGTGGCGCTGTTTCGAAACGAGAAGCGGCGTTACCTGGGGTATGCACTCGCCCTGGTCTTGTTCAGGCACAGGCCTTATGGCGCATTCGTCCTGGGCATGATGCTCTGCGATCTTATTACGCTCCGGCCGGACCTCTTCGGTAAAAAAAGATACCGGGCAATCTATTTCATTCTTTTGGGGGCCGGACTCTTTCTGGGGTCTTATCCCGCGGGCAGGTCGGCTGAGGGAACGATGTATGCCTTTATGAAACTCCCGGTCATCGCCCGCTCGTACCATATGCTGGGCGCCGGTCTCGTCATGTTCGCGCTTTTGAATCTTCCGAACCTGCAGTCCCTTCTCTCCCGGAGCGTTTTCGTCTTTCTCGGAAAAATATCCTTCTCCGTATATATCCTCCATTTTTTACTGATCAGCTCCCTGGGCTGCGCCATTTTTTGTTTTGTTGCGCCCCATCTTTCATATCATTCGGCATTCCTGGTGATGTTCCTGACAACAATGCCGGTCATACTGATCGCCTCTGCCTTGACCTACCGCTTTGTCGATCAGAAGGGTGTGCAGCTTTCTCAGACGGCTTATGCATACACGCTTACAGGAGCAAGGCGCTACGGGCGGATTCCGATGAGCCTGGTGCCTGTGCGCTTAAGAGCCAATCCCTTGTATCGTTCGTTGTTCCAGTATGAGGCCGAGAGCGTCCCCGGAGGAATAAAGACGACTTAGATGACAGGCGGCGCTGCAGCGGGGCATGGGCCGGCAATCGCGGCGTGTGGACGGGTAAGACCATGAACAAAGCTATCCAGATCATATGCGTTGTGAGCAATTTCGAGATATTCGGGTCCATGATCGGGAAGAACACGTGCATGAACGGGTTCCCGACCCGGGCTTACGACAACACCCGCGAGAACATCGGCATCCCGAAACGGTACAACCATTTTATCGATCATCACATGAACGACGACGCCTGGCTGATTTTTTGCCATCAGGATTTCGGGTTTTCGGAAGACCCCTATCTCCGCATACGAGACCTTGACAGAACGGGCATCTACGGCCCCATCGGCGCCGCGAAGAAGAGAGGCATCTATTTCAGACATGGCAACCTCTCTTTTTCAAAAAAAGTACTCCTGGGACAGATCCAACAGGCCAGAAACGACAATATTTTTTTTCAGCACGGCATCCGTCTTGACAGGCCGCAGCTCGTTGAGACAGTCGACTGCTGCTGCCTCATCGTCCACTCGTCGCTGATAAAAAGGTACGAACTGCGGTTCGATGAACATCTTGATTTCCATCTTTATTCGGAGGATTTTTCGCTGAATGCGCGGTACACCTACGGGGTCAGGACCAGGGCGGTGCAAATAGGCGCCAAACATATGAGTTTCGGCGATACCTCACGGGATTTTCATGCTTCGCTGGAATATCTGCGGGCGAAATACAGGGGCAGGAATTTCATCGGCACCTGTTTCTAGTATGAAGCGCCTGGTTGCCGCAATACGAACCAGGCGGGGAGTTCCGGCGGGGTGAAGGTGAAAAAACGATTCCCAGGGCATCAGGAGAACAGCAATGAAGGATATTTCTTTTCAATCGCATAGGAACCAGGTCGTGATCGCCGGAGGTCTTTTGCTGTTCAGCCTGAGCCTGGCCCTGTCAAAAAGCGCAGCGAACATCCTCCTCGCTCTCCTGCTGCTGTATGTCGTCGCGCTCGCGATCTATCAACGTGAATTCAGAACGGCCGTCGTGAAGAGCTGGAGCCAGCCGCTCCTGCTTCCCCTCGCGCTGTTTTTGTCCGCCGCGGTGATAGGCCTGCTGTTCACGGAAACCATGCGGGACGGGGTCGGGATCGTCAATAAGTTGTTCGGTTTATTCCTTGTGTATATCATGGTTTCCGTGCTGCTCGATTGGATCGGGACCGGGAAGGGAGAACCCGGCGTTGCCGAACGCCTGCTGCTGGCCTTTCTTGCCGGCATATTCGCGCTTGACGTCATCGCCGTCCCGTCCTACCTGGGAATCGCCGGCGACAACCGGATCGCCCGCTCGATCACGCCGCTGCTGAACCTCCATCACATCTGGTTTGCCAATCTGAACGCAACGGGCATGTATGCTGCGGCGGGCATTCTGCTTTTCCCGCGCCGGCCGGCCGGCATCCGTAAAAAGGCCTTTCTGATCTCGTTTGTCATCCTCGACGGGGCCTCGGTGCTGCTCTCGGCATCGCGTTCGGCGTGGCTCGGCATGCTCATCACGGTGATCCTTCTCGCTTACCTGTGCGTCAAAAAGAAAAAAACATACTTCATCCTGCTTGCTGCGGTCATCGGCGGCGCCGTCCTGTTGTACCTTTTCAACGGGATCGTTCATATGAGGGTGAACAGGATTTCAGGCGATATTTCGCTCTTTCTGGCAGGCCAGGCCTCTACCGATGTCGGAGAACGGTTCCTCATGTGGAAGGCGGCATTCAGGATGTTCCTCAGCAATCCGCTCTTCGGCGTGGGCACCGGCGATTATGTCTCCACGATGAACCGCTACCTGGCCTCGGGTGAGTTCCCGGCGTATCTTGCCCAGTTCAACCAGCCGCACAATATGTATCTCTTTACCCTGGCTACGAACGGGCTTGTGGGGCTGTCGGCATTGCTGTATGTCTTTTACCGGGTTTTGCGGTTTTCCGTGCCGCTCTTGAAATCCGACGGGAGTGAAAGACTTTTCGCGTTCCTGGCAACGGCGACCGTCGTGCACTATATGATTGCGGGAATGACGGATTCGTTCTTTAATATCCAGATACTGAGATATGTGTTTGGGTTCGTGATGGGAGTCTGTGTGAGAAATTCCGTGAAGACCGAAAAAATGTGAAATTGTGAAGATGAGAAGATGGGAACCCGCTCCCGGTTTCCAAGTTCCCGTCTTCAAAACTTGATAGATTCGTAAAAAGTCTTTTTTAGCCACAAAAGTCACAAAAGGCTCAGAAAAGTTCTTTGGGGTTTCAAGGTTTTACCTTTGTGCTCTTTGTGCATTTTGTGGCCAGTCTTGACTTACTGCGAGTTCATCAAAACTTCATATCTTCCCAATTTCCCGCTTTTCAATACGCCCCCTCACGCTTCAGCACCACCCTGATCGTTTTAAACAGCATGAGGACGTCGAGCCACAGGGACCAGTTAAGCGCATACCACATGTCCAGCCTGACCCGGTTCTCATAATCCACGTCGTTGCGGCCGCTCACCTGCCATAAGCCGGTGATCCCCGGCCGCACCATGTGGTAGTAATCAGCGCACTCCTTATAGTACGTGGTTATTTCCTCTGCGATCACCGGCCGCGGCCCGACAAGGCTCATCTCGCTTTTCAACACATTAAATATCTGCGGGAGTTCATCAAGCGACGTCTTTCTCAGAAAGGCGCCCATGCGCGTTACGCGCGGGTCATTCTTCAGTTTAAAATAGGCGTCCCATTCCGCTCGCGCGGCCGGATCAGTTTGGAGTATCTTTTCGAGGCGTTCCCCGGAGTCCCGGTACATGCTGCGAAACTTGTATACGCCGAACGGCTGTCCGCCCCGGCCGATTCTCGTATGCCGGTAAAAGACCGGGCCGGGAGAATCGAGTTTTATAAGGAGCCCAAGCACTCCGATGAGAGGAAGGAGCACGGGCAGGAAAAGGACCGAGACGGTCATGTCGAAGGTCCTTTTGATGAGCCTGTTGAAAGGGGACTTGAGGTTGTTGTTGATCTTCAGAAGAAAAAGCTGCTGCACGAACAGGTGATAGAGTTCGGTGTTGGTAAGCGCGATCCCTTTTACGTCGGGGATGAGCAGGATGTTCTTGGCGTGCTTCTGAATGTTGTTCGTAAGGTCAGCCAGCTCGTCCACGGGAAGGGAGGGGAGGGCGATGATGATCGTGGATATATTCAGGAGATTGACGAATTTTGTGAAATTTTTCGTTTTCCCGAAGACCTTGTACGGCTTTCCGTTGATCACTATTTCCGTGCCTATTTTGTTGTCGGCGTCGTCCAAAAAACCGATGAGGTTGTAGCCGAGAAAGAGCTCGGAATGTATTCCTTTGGCCGCTAAAATGCCGGCACTTCCGGCGCCGATGATGATCACGTTCTCTTTCCAAAGGCCCAATTTGTAGAGAATCCGTTTCCCGATCAACCGGAAAAGAGGGAACAGGAACAAGCCGTAGCCCCACAAAAACAGCACGGTCAACCGGGAGATCCGGTCCGTCATTTTTCCGAGCGTTATAAGGGCGAGCACGGTGATCGTCGAAATCGTTACCGCTTTCACGAGTTCCCTGGTCTCGTCCCAGAAAGGGAGTTTTTTGTTATACAGTCTCTCGGAGGCAAAAAAGGACAGGACGATGGCGGGCAGCCACCAGATCTTCAGAAAGAATTGCAGGGAAACGTCGAAAGCAATTATGCCCGGGAAGACCGTATTCAGGAAGGCGCGTGAGTAAAAAGCGAGAACCAGGGAACTGTAAAAGGCCAGTGCGTCGATGAAAAGAAGCAAAACCACTTTTGAGAAATCCTTAAAACTGTTGGTCACCGTGCTCCCCTGTTCCAACCGTTGCGGAAATCCAGCGATATAGATATAAAAGGCGTATTATCTGTTTTCAAGACGAGTTTTATGATGTTTTTCAGCGCTTCGTATAAGCTAAGCCGCTGACGGGTAGTATTAAGCCGCAACGATCCAGCCGTAGCCGCTGCGCCTCTGCCAAGACTGACAGCAATCAGCATAGTACAACCTGAGTCAAATTGCAAGCGCAAATGTGCGCAATAAAACCTTTACTTTTTGGAAATAATACTGTAATATTCATCGCTTATAGTACGTCAGAAAAGACGTTTTTACGGAAAAGCCGGGGCATGGGCGACTGCCGTGAACTGAATTTTGCGCCGCAGGGAGGATATCTTGAAACGAGCTCTTATCACGGGAATCACCGGCCAAGACGGCTCATATCTTGCCGAGTTGCTTTTATCCAAGGGATACGAAGTCCACGGACTCATACGCCGCGCGAGCACCTTCAATACGGGAAGAATAGACCACGTTTATACGGACCCCCATGTTCGCGGCACAAAACTTTTTTTGCACTACGGGGACCTTTCCGACGGCGGGCAGCTTACCCACATCATCTATAATATCAAACCCGATGAAGTCTACAACCTCGCTGCCCAAAGCCACGTCCGCGTGAGCTTCGACATGCCCGAGTACACGGGAGACATCGTCGGTCTCGGCGCCACAAGGCTCCTCGAAAGCATCCGCCTGAGCGGTACCAAGGCGAAATACTACCAGGCGTCGTCATCCGAGATGTTCGGGGCGGCAAAGCCGCCGCAAAACGAACATACCGTCTTCTACCCCCGCAGCCCTTACGCCGCGGCAAAGGTATACGCCTACTGGATCACCGTCAACTACCGCGAAGGGTATAATCTCTTCGCCTGCAACGGGATACTCTTCAACCACGAATCGCCCCGCCGCGGAGAAACCTTCGTGACCAGAAAGATCACGAGGGCCGTGGCAGCCATCCTCGCCGGCAAACAGGAGAAGCTCTACCTCGGCAACCTGGACGCAAAGAGGGACTGGGGCTTTGCGCCTGAATATGTGGAGTGCCAGTGGCTCATGCTCCAGCAGGATAAGCCCGAGGATTTTGTGATCGGGACCGGAGAAAGCCACACGGTGCGGGAATTCGTGGAGTCCGCTTTCAGCTATGCCGGCGTTGAGCTCGAGTGGAAAGGGAAGGGCACGGCGGAAAAGGGGATCGTTCGTTCCCTATCCTCATCCTTACCCTCATCCTCAACCTTAAAACCAGGTTCCGTCCTCATCGAGATCGACCCCCGGTATTTCCGTCCCACGGAAGTGGATTTTCTTCTCGCCGACGCCTCCCATGCAAAGAAAAAGCTGGGCTGGGTGCCGAAGATCACGTTCAAGGAACTCGTGAAGATCATGGTGGATGCCGATCTGGAAATTATCAATCATGCATGTCCCGGAGAAAGCAAAAAAATCCTCCATGATAAAGGCATCCATTGGACCAAGAACAAACAAATATGAACAAGGATTCCAAAATTTACATTGCCGGTCATCGCGGTCTTGTCGGCTCCTCCCTCGTTAGGAAACTTCAAGAAAACGGTTACCGCAACCTGGTTGTAAAAACTTCCAAGGAACTGGACCTTCGTCGCCAGGCTGACGTCGAAGCGTTCTTCGCTCATGAAAAGCCGGAATATGTATTCCTGGCGGCCGCCAAAGTGGGAGGCATCCTCGCGAACGACACGTATAAAGCGCAATTCATTTACGACAACCTCATGATCGCGGCCAATGTGATCAATGCTGCGTACAAGACCGGCGCTAAAAAACTTCTGAACCTCGGCTCATCGTGCATCTACCCGAAGTTCGCGCCGCAGCCGATGAAGGAAGAACACTTGTTGTCCGGTCTTCTCGAACCGACCAATGAGCCCTATGCGATCGCAAAGATCGCAGCGATCAAGCTTTGCAGATATTACAACGAACAGTACGGGACGAATTATATATCGGTTATGCCGACCAACCTTTACGGGCCCGAAGACAATTTCGATCTTGAGACCTCGCATGTTCTTCCCGCGCTGATCAGGAAGTTCCATGAAGCAAAGCTGAGGATGGAACAGGTCGAGGCCGGGGTTAAGGCTGAGAGTTCAGCTCAGCCTGTTGTGCTCTGGGGCACCGGCGAATCCTATCGTGAATTTCTGTACGTTGACGACCTCGCGGAGGCTTGCGTATTCCTGATGGAAAAGTATGATTACCGGGACGTCGGCGAATTCATCAACATAGGGACGGGGCAGGACATCAGGATAAAAGACCTGGCCGAACTGGTAAAGGGGATCGTGGGTTTCGACGGAGAAATTATCAACGACAGGACCAAACCGGATGGGACGCCGAAAAAACTTCTTAATATATCAAAGATTCTTTCTCTTGGCTGGAAGCCGACGACCAGCTTGAACGAGGGAATCATATCAACATATGCCGCCTATAAAAACCAGCATTGAAGCAAACCCTGTTTTTTGAACATTTTTCGTGAAAGAGGACAATTCGTTCGATGAGAGATCCTTTTCTGATATTTGGTGCTCCCAAAATAGAAGACGCAGAAATTGACGAAGTTATCGACAGCATGAAAAGCGGATGGCTCGGCACCGGCCCCAAAGTCGCCCAGTTCGAACGCGATTTTGCGGCCTACAAAGGGGCAAAATATGCCGCTGCCCTCAACTCGTGTACCGCTGCGCTCCATCTCAGCATTCTAGCGGCCGGTCTCAAACCGGGCGATGAAGTAATCACCACTCCCATGACCTTCTGCGCCACGGTGAATGCCGTGATTCATGCCGATGCCGTACCTGTGCTTGCCGACATCGACCTGGTCACCATGAATATCGATCCGCACCAGATCGAGAAAAAGATCACGAAGAAGACCCGTGCAATTTTGCCGGTCCATTTTGCCGGCCGACCCTGCGATATGGACGCGATCATGGACATCGCAAAGCGCCATGATCTCAAGGTCATCGAGGACTGCGCCCATGCCATCGAAACGGAATATAAGGGCGGGAAAGCTGGCACCTTCGGCGACTTTGGCTGCTTCTCGTTCTATGTCACGAAAAACATCGTCACCGGCGAGGGTGGCATGGTGCTCACCCGACGCGAAGAAGATATAGCACGGATCAAGGTACTCGGTCTGCACGGCATGAGCAAGGACGCCTGGAAACGGTTCAGCGACGAAGGCTACAAGCATTATCAGGTTGTTGAGTGCGGGTTCAAGTACAACATGATGGACATCCAGGCGGCCATCGGCATACATCAACTGAAGCGCATAGACCAGTACTGGCAGCGGCGGCAGGAGGTATGGAAACAGTACAATGAAGCCTTTGCAGATCTGCCGATCGGCCTGCCGGCCGGTCCAGAACCGAACACCCGGCACGCCTACCACCTGTACACGATCATGATCGATGAACGAAAGACCAACATAAGCCGTGACGCTTTTTTAAATGCCATGACCAAAGAAAACATCGGCATCGGCGTCCACTACCTGAGCATTCCCGAGCACCCGTACTATCAACAGACCTTCGGATGGAAGCCTGAGGACTATCCTCACGCAATGGGCATCGGGAGGAGAACGGTAAGCCTGCCGATATCCGCGAAACTGACGGAGAAGGATGTGGAAGACGTAATAGACACGGTTCATCATGCCCTGACGTCCGGGAAAAGGTGAAAACATGCAACGAGTCCCCATTCCCATGTGCTTTAAAGGTTCACGAACCTACCTGCATGGTACTGATCTTTACAATGCCTTGTGTGAGCAGGTGCCGAAACTATCCGGCCTGCCTGTACAAGCGCCGACGCGCATCGTTATCCATCGGCTTGTGACACATGAATGCGATATCTTGTTGGGTGCGGTCGGCGAAAGCATTGAGAAGCCGGAACTCCCGTGGGCCGAGTTCACGTTTTCAACGGGCCAGGGCACGATAGCTGGCTGGATGTGTGAAACAGACCGCAACGTTGCCTGCCGTTATGAGTATGCGGAAGAGCGCATCGAAGGCAAGAGCGCACTGAATGAGGCCAGGAACGAGATCGCCATTTATGAAGATACAGGGTATTCGCCGGTCGAAGTCGCCGTGGCGATGACCAAGAAAATGCATTATGCAATGTGTCCGACAAAGGCCAAGTGGCTATTTACCAGATTGGAACTGAAACGATTGCTACAGGCACCGGATGCCTGCAGCCTGCGTATCAGGCTTGAGCATAACTTCAATAACCGGCTCACGAAGTCCAGTCTGCTCTCGGATGAAGATGTGATCGGTCACATCTATTTTTCTCTACTAGCGCAATGATCAGCATCAAACATATAGCAAGTTACGTTCCTGAACGGCACGAATCGAATTTCGACAAGAAGGAACGGTTCGAAATCGATGACGATTTCATCATCAACAAAATAGGCGTACTGAGCGTATCACGAAAAGCGCCTGATGAAACTGTATCCGATATGTGCGTCAAGGCTTTCCAGGCGCTCCAGGATAAAATACGGATATCTGCCGATGACGTTGATTGCCTGGTGGTGTGCACCCAGAATCCTGACGGGGGCGGCATCCCCCATACTTCGGCGATCGTGCACGGCAAGCTTAAAGCGTCGGAGAAATGTGCGGCGTTCGATATTTCCCTCGGTTGTTCCGGGTATGTTTACGGACTTTCGATCGTGAAATCGTTCATGGAGCTGAATGGTTTGAAACGGGGGCTCTTTTTTACTGCCGATCCTTATTCATCGATTATCGATCCTGATGACAAAAATACCGTCCTGCTTTTTGGGGACGCTGCGACAGTTACCTACATGGCTACAGACGATGCGGCCTCTCCCGGCTGGTTACCAACCAAATTTTTATTCGGGACCCTCGGGAGTGAAGGCAGTGCACTGCAGATACAAAATAACAGGCTTGTCATGAACGGTCGGGCCGTATTCAACTTTTCCGCAACCCGTGTGCCGCCCCAGGTCTCGGAATTGCTGCATGCGGCAAAGCTCAAGCCCGAGCAGATAGATCTTTTTATTTTTCATCAGGGGAGCAAATACATACTTGATACCTTGCAAAAACGCATGAATGTTGGTCCCGGGAAGATGCCCAGTAATCTTGCACAGCACGGAAATGCGGTGTCATCCTCAATTCCGATGCTCCTTGAAAACAATCTGGGGAATGACAATCTTCGGAATATGGTTTTATGCGGATTCGGCGTCGGATTGTCCTGGGCATCATGTCTGATGCAGCGTTCAACAAAAGGAGAAACAGATGGTTCAAAGAGCTGAGATAGTAACAATCATTAAATCGGTCACCACTTCCGCAGAAGTAAACGAAGGTGATCACGGTAAACCGTTACGAGAACTCGGGATAGACTCTTTGGACTTGTCGGGGATCCTGCTCGAAATCGAGGAAAATTTCAAGATCAAGATCCCCGACGAGGATATTGCAAGACTGGAAACGATCGACAAGATCGTCGATTACATCAATGAAAAGAACGGTGCACGATGAAATTGCTCAGGTTCCTTTTCCATGTCCTTGTGGATATCCGCCAGTTATTTATCTTATATTTACCGGGAGAAACAGGCGCCCTTCTGAGGCGGTCTTATTACTCTAAAAGATTTCGTTCCTGCGGCCACGATCTGTGGATCGGCACTAACGTTCACATCTCGGACCCGTCCACGGTGATCGCCGGTGACAATGTCATGATCAGAGAGAATGTGATCCTTCATACCGGCAGGAGCCGGGGTGAAGAAAAAAGAGACGTGATAGAGCTTACGCCGACGGCTCCGCATGAAAAAGGTCTGGTGATCCTCGGCGATCATTCGAGGATCGCCTTCGGCGCGGTCATCCTTGGATATGGCGGCGTAAAGATCGGTGAAAAATGCGGCATAGGTCCGGGAGCCATCGTATTATCAGAGTCCTTTCATTACAAAGGGAAGGATAAAAATCGAATTTACAAGTATTCTCAGGGAGCGCTGCCGGAAGAACAATGCATTGTCCAGGGTTTCGTGGAGCTAAAGGACGGAGCGGGTATCGCGTCGAATGTCATCGTCCTCCCCGGAGCAACGATCGGGAAGGATTCCTGGGTTGCGCCAGGCAGCGTTGTGAGAGTACGAGGCCGGGTCGAGGACAACGTCATAGCGAAGGGCGACCCCGCGATTACGATTTTTAAAAGACCCTATCTGTGCGAATCGGGTGAAGGCGAATAACGGCATGAATCAGATTGACAGCTCGCGTTATTATCGAGATTATCCCATCAGTAATCCTGCCTACATGGTAATCCGAAAGGGCGGACAGAAAATCCGAGAATATGCCGGCCGTTATCTCAATGGACGATTGCTGGATATCGGTTGCGGCGAAAAGAAAAAAAAGTTCTTGCTTGGCGACTGCGTGGAGGAATATGTCGGCCTTGATCATAAGGATTCACTGCATAATCTGAGCACCGTGGACATCATAGGAACGGCGTATGACATGCCTGTGCCTGACAATTCATTCGATTCCATTTTATGCACGGCGGTTTTGGAACACCTTGAACAGCCGCTGCTTGCCTTGAAGGAATCATTCCGCGTTTTAAAGCCGAACGGACATGCGCTGTACACCGTACCCCTTTTCTGGCATCTCCATGAAGAGCCCCGGGATTTTTATCGGTATACGAAATATGGGCTGGAGCATCTTTTTAAAGAAGCGGGTTTTGAAATAGTCGAAATTGTACCGCTTTCCGGCTTTTGGCTCACGTTCGGCAGCGAATGGAGCTACTATATAAAGTCCGTGATGGGCGGTATCTTATCGATCTTGGCCCGATTACTGATCGTAGCCAATAACATCGTTTTCCCCATAGCGGACAGGATAGACATGAAGTTCAATCCTAACAGCACTCAATGGACATGGCTCTATCTCGTCATCGTCCGGAAAAAACAAAACAATGGATAATTCCCAGGAGAACCATGCGTACATTATATTCATTCGTGTCGTGCAAAAATAGGTAGCATGGCATTGCACTTACGAAAACAGGCTTTTTCCGCAATCAAATGGACGTCACTCTCCAGTTTCGTGACAACTGCGCTTTCTATCGCTCAACTTGCCTATCTCGGGAGGGTGCTCGCGCCGGACGATTTCGGTTTGATGGCGATGATCATGGTCGTCATCGGCTTTGCCCAGGCCTTTGCCGACATGGGCATAAGCAATGCGATCATTCACTATCAAAGTGAAGACAGGGAGCGCCTGTCATCTCTTTACTGGTTGAATATTTTGACCGGTGCGGCCATTTTTGTTCTCATCGCGGCCGTCAGGCCCTTCATTGTCTCATTTTATCATGAGCCGCGTCTCGACCGGCTGCTTCTTCTCGCGTCCCTTGTGTTTCTCATTATGCCGATCGGCCAGCAGTCGCAAGTACTGCTCCAACGGGAACTGCTGTTCAATGAAATCGCTCTTGCGGAGATCCTCGGGTCGATCGCCGGCTTTGCCGTCGCTGTTTCTCTGGCCCATGCCGGTTTCGGAGTAGTATCCCTGGTCCTGGGACAGCTGGTGAATACCGTAGTGAGAACGCTGGTGATCAGCTTCTGGGGATTTCGCCGATGGCGGCCGCTTCTTCATTTTAAGCGAAGCGATCTCAAAGGGTATCTCGGCTTCGGTCTCTATCAGATGGGGGAGCGTTCGATCAATTATCTGGGAGGCAACCTCGATAAGCTGCTTATCGGAAGGCTGCTGGGCGCCCAGTCGCTCGGCTTTTACAACATAGCGTATCAGCTCATGACGAAACCGATTGATATTTTTAATCCGATAATTACCCGGGTGGCATTTCCTCTTTTTGCCAGGGTGCAGCACGACAACGCGCGATTGCGCAGCGGGTTCCTGGACGCCATCCGCATTATTGCATTTGTTCTTTTCCCTCTCTACACGGGGATGATTTTGCTGGCGAAACCTTTTATCATCGTACTGGTAGGCGAGAAATGGTCGCCGGCCGTTTCCGTCTTCCAGGTCCTTTGCATACTCGGATATTTCATCAGCCTTGGTAATTCGCTCGGGAGTCTCCTTCTCGCCAAAGGCCGCGCTGATTTAGGGTTCTTTTTTAATGTGTTCAGGATTTTTTTGTACGGGACCGCCGTCTGGTTCGGCTCGCGCTTTGGGTTGCTCGGCATTGCCGCCGGTTTGTTGCTCTCAACGGCGCTCGTCTTGTTTCCCGCCGGGTTCTGGTTACGATGGAAGCTGGTGAACTTGCATACGGTTGAATACATAAACGCTTTTTTGCCCATGCTCGCCGCTTCCCTTTTTATGGGGATTACGCTCCATTATCTCGGCGTCTTCATACTGTCCCGGTATGCTGTCGCAATACAGCTGCTGGTATCCGCGGGGATCGGGGTAACGATCTATATTGCCGTGATGTATTGGTGGCAGAAGCAAACGTTCATCCGTATCGTGAAAGGGTCTCTGTAATGCGGGTAATTCATCTTTTTTACGCATATTTACATACGACCCAAAACTGGTGCTATCGACTCTTAAAAAATCTTTCTTCCGTTGAGCTGGTCATTGTTTCGGAGCGCATTGAAAATGACGGGGCCTTTCCCCTGCCGCATGCCCGTTTTATCCTCGCTCCCTATTCACGCTGGCGAAACGATCGTCCGTGGCTGTTGCAAAAAGTCGTTAACCGGGTACGCTTAACACTCGATCCTCTTTGGCGGAGATTTATCATCTTTCGGATACCGGACGCTGATATCCTGCACGCTCATTTTTCTTTTGTCGGGTGGCAATATTTATGGCTGTCCCGCATGAAAAAAATTCCTCTGGTGGTTTCCTTTTATGGTTTCGACTATGAATATCTGCCGAGCAGCAGGCCCGTCTGGGTAAAACGGTATCAAAGATTATTCAAGGAAGCCTCTCTTTTCCTTGCAGAAGGAACGGCGGGCCGCAATAAGTTGATACAGATCGGATGTCCGGCAGATAAGGTAAAGGTCGTTCATCTGGGGGTCCAGGTGGCGGACATCCCGTATTTCAAGCGTAAAAAAAAGCGGTGCGAATTAAGGCTGGTGCAAATTGCCAGTTTTTCGGAAAAAAAAGGTTATGATGTCACGATCAAGGCGTTTATCAAAGCGTTTCCGCGGTGTCCCAACATGACATTGACCCTCGTCGGGAAAGACCCGGAGGGGATGAGAGGTGCGCTGCAGCGTATGGTCAACGACGCCGATTTGGAACGCCAGGTGAATTTTATCGATGGGATCGATTTCAGCCAGTTATATCCTTTTTTAACCAAACATCAGGTTTTCATTCATCCGAGCAAATATGGCGAGAATGGCGACTGCGAGGGCGGAGCTCCTGTTGTCCTGCTCGACGCCCAAGCTTCGGGCATGCCTGTTCTTTCGACGTTTCACTGCGATATCCCGGAGGAGGTCATGAACGGAGTGTCCGGTATTCTGGTCGACGAAAACGATGTCGATGAATTAGCGCGCGCCATAGAAATTTTTTATACCATGGAAGAGCCTGTTTATCGCACCTATTGTGAGAACGCACGAAAACATGTAGAGCAAAATTACGAGGCCGTGAAATGCGCTGAAGAATTGAAAAAAGTTTATGAAAATTTACTGGAAGGCAAAATGATTCGGGGAAGAGGGTAGCTTTACGGCTGAGGCGTGCTTTAAAATTTTTGCTTATCCACGGAACGCGGCGCTTGCCTATGAAAAATATCGTCCTTAAGATATATACATCAGCAAAACATTTTATTAGAGGTATAAAGATCAAACGAGGGACGCTTCGGTCTCCCCTGAAAGTGATCATCGGCGCTGCCGACGTATCCCAACGCGGGTGGGTCCGGACGGACATCGGGCATTTGAACGTTCTCAAGGAAAAAGATTGGGCGCGCTACTTTGACGATGCTTCCATAGATGCCCTTCTCGCGGAACATGTATGGGAGCATTTGACCGTGGCTGATGGTTTTTTAGCCGCTAAAAACTGTTTCAAATTCCTCAAGCCGGGAGGATATTTTAGAATAGCGGTTCCTGACGGAAATTTCCCCGATGTAAAATATATTGACTATGTGAAACCGATGGGCAGCGGACCGGGGTCGGGCGATCACAAGGTCTTATATACGTATAAAACACTTGGCGATCTGCTGCAGAGATGTGGTTTCAAGGTGAAATTACTTGAATATTGGGATGAACAGGCTGAATTTCATTCTACACCCTGGAGCGCCGAGGATGGTTTGATCCTCCGGTCGAGATGGAACGACGCGAGGAATACAAAAGAAAAGATCAATTATACATCCCTTATTGTCGATGCAGTAAAACTGTGACGCAATGAATAATTCATTATCGATTATGCCGACTCCTCTGGCCCCCATAGCTTTATTCGTTTTTAATAGACCCTGGCATACCCGCCAAACCGTGGGAGCATTGCAGAAAAATGAATTGGCGTCCGACAGTGATCTTTTTATTTTTTCAGATGGTCCGAGATCTGGTGCCGATTGCAATGCAGTCGATGACGTCAGGAAATATATAAAAACGATAACGGGCTTTAAAAACATCGTACTAACTGAACGAAACCAGAACCTCGGCCTGGCCCAATCCATTATTGCGGGCGTAACGGAGATCGTTAACAGGTTCGGACGCATAATCGTGTTGGAAGATGATTTGAAGACATCTCCGTCTTTTTTGAATTATATGAATGACGCTTTGGAACTTTATAGGGAGGAAGATAAGGTCATAAGCATTCACGGTTATCTATACCCGGTCCAGGCCCGTCTTCCTGAAACCTTTTTTTTGAAAGGTGCCGACTGCTGGGGGTGGGCAACGTGGAAGAGGGGCTGGGATTTGTTCGAAGCGGACGGTCGAAAACTATTGACCGACCTACTGAAGAGAGGCGCACAAAATCAATTTGACTTCGACGGAGCATATCCCTATACCAAAATGCTGCAAGATCAAATTGACAAAAAGAATGATTCCTGGGCTGTCAGATGGTATGCCTCAGCTTTTCTACGAGAAAAACTGACACTGTATCCCGGCACATCGCTCGTCCAAAACATAGGCAATGATTCCAGTGGAATCAATAGTGGGAGTACGAATGTTTTTTTTACGAAGCTTTCTGATGTTAAAGTGCATATCGCTACGATTCCCGTACGAGAAGATCCGGTCGCTCGAAGTGAAGTAAGATCATTCTTAAAATCAATAAGGCCTGGATTGGTGAAACGTTTCGGAAACAAGTTACTTGGTTACTTAAAGGATATCTCACTATGATTGAAAAAATAATGCATAAGGATACGCTTCTGTCGATTATCATTCGGACCGGCTTTAACACTCCCGGAGTCAGCTTTTTCACTCCGAACGACCTTTCACAGCAACTGGCCTACATGCGTCATCCGGCCGGTAAAGTGATACAACCGCACGTACATAATCCAGTGCACCGGGAAGTGCACTTCACCCAGGAGGTATTGTTCCTGAAACGGGGTAAATTACAGATAGATTTTTACGATGATCACCAGACCTATCTGGAGAGCAGGATCTTATATTCAGGAGATGTGATCTTGCTTGCAACAGGCGGGCACGGGTTCAAGGTATTGGAAGAGATAGAAATGATCGAAGTGAAACAGGGCCCCTACGCAGGGGACCAGGACAAGACGAAATTTACCGGTATTGCGCACGATAAGGCGAACATTAAGGACTGACCATGGACAATTTTATTCCTGTCAATGAACCTTTAATAAACGGCAACGAAAAGAAATATCTCAGTGAATGTATCGATACCGGCTGGATATCCTCCGAAGGACCGTTCGTTCAGAAGTTCGAGGAACGAATGGCTGCCATTGCAGGCCGCAAATACGGTATTGCGGTATGCAATGGGACGGTGGCGCTCGAGGTTGCTGTCGCCGCTCTTGAACTTCAAGCCGGCGACGAGATCATCATGCCGGCCTTCACCATCATCTCCTGCGCTGCGGCAATCGTGCGGCGGGGTTGTATCCCGGTCCTTGTGGACAGCGATCCCGTAACGTGGAACATGGATGTATCGCAGATCGAAGCCAAGATCACATCCCGTACGAAAGCTATTATGGTCGTACATATTTACGGATTACCTGTCGACATGGACCCGGTCCTGTCCCTTGCTCACAAGTTCGGACTGGGCATTATTGAAGATGCAGCGCAAATGCACGGCCAGACCTACAAAGGCAGGCCCTGTGGTAGTTTTGGCGATATCAGCACGTTCAGCTTTTATCCCAACAAACATATCACCACCGGTGAAGGCGGGATGGTGCTGACCAACGACGACAGGCTGATGGAACGATGCCGGTCACTGCGAAATCTGTGCTTTCAACCGAAAAAAAGATTTGTTCACGAGGAACTCGGCTATAACTTCCGCATGACCAATCTGCAGGCCGCGTTGGGCATTGCTCAAACAGAGCGTCTCGATGAATTTGTCGCGCGCAAACGCGCAATGGGGAAACGGTATACTGAACTGCTTAAGGACGTGCCGGGTTTAGATCTTCCCTTGATAAGCACAGAGTATGCGGAGAACATTTACTGGGTCTATGGACTCATCCTTAAAGATGACGTGCCGTTCGATGCGGAGGAAGCCATGCGTCGCTTGTCGGGGCTTAAGGTCGGGAGCCGGCCTTTTTTCTGGCCTATGCACGAACAGCCGGTGTTTCATAAGATGGGCTTGTTCGCACAGGAAACATATCCAATAGCAGAGCGCTTAGCCAGGCGAGGTTTTTATATCCCCAGCGGAATGGCCTTGATGAATGAGCAGATAGAACGATCTGCATCGGCTCTCAAAACCATTCTTTCGTAAAAATGTGCGCGCTCTCAATAGAATACATTTGGCATTATTTATGAAATCGGATAAGATACGGACGTTGTGGAGATCTGATAATGAATGTTTTTAACAACTACGCCCGATATTACGATCTGCTGTATAAAGATAAGGATTATGGAGCCGAAGCAAAGTATATACACACGTTGATCCGGCGGCACACCCCGAATGCGAAGTCAATACTGGAATTAGGGTGCGGAACGGGCGTTCATGCAACGATTCTGGCTGAGATGGGCTATACTCTGCACGGAGTGGACATGAGCACTGAGATGCTTGAAACGGCGAAAGCGCGGCTTTCGAATCGCTCCCGTGACCTTTCGGAGAATTTGTCATTCTCACATGGTGATATCCGCACGGTAAGGCTTGATAAAAAATTCGACGCGATAATATCATTATTTCACGTAATGAGCTATCAAACGACAAATGAAGACCTTTTGGCTTCATTCGCCACGGCAAAGTCGCACCTTAATCCGGGCGGCATCTTTATCTTCGATTGCTGGTATGGACCTGCGGTCATATCGGAAAAACCGGCTGTCCGGGTGAAGCGCCTTGAAGATGAACAGATTCTGGTCACGCGCATCGCAGAGCCGGTTATGCATGCTGCAAAAAATATTGTCGACGTTCATTATCATGTGTTTATAAAAAATAAGGCGAATAACATCGTGGAAGAGTTACATGAAGTGCATTCCATGCGTTATTTATTTAGTCCGGAAATAGAACTTTTTTTATCACAGCTGCGGCTAAAACTTCTCGCAAGTTTTGAATGGATGTCCGGAAAAGAACCGGGTGTCGACACCTGGGGTGTTTGTTTTGTGGTGCAAGCGTGAAAAAGATCGGTCTTTTCCTTGGAGCGGAACCGCAGTTCGGCGGGATGTTCCAATATAATCAGGCCATGCTTGAAGCCGTGAATGCCCTGCGGAGCGACGAGTACTCCGTCGTTGTCGCATATACTTCAAAACTGTGGCCAGAGCATCTCAAAGCGAAAAGTTTCAAGACCCTCTACGTTCATAAAGGTTTCTGGGGAAGAGTTCTTTGGAGAATATGGGGAGCACTGGATCTTCCCATTATAGTATGGAGGAAAATATGTCCCTCTTTCCTTCCTCTGGCTAAAACACTTCTGAAAGAACGTTGCGATCTATGGATATTTCCCACCCAGGACCACTTCGGCTTTCAAATACCCGTTCCTGCGCTGGTGACCATACATGACCTGATGCATCGTTACGAATCAAAATTTCCGGAGGTCTCCGCGCATGGCATGTATCGAAGGAGGGAATGGAGCAGTCGCAACATTTGTTATTGGGCCCGCGGTGTACTTGTCGACTCTGAGGTCGGGAAGCACCATGTGATGGAAAGTTATGGACTATCAGATAAACGCGTTTACATTCTGCCCTATATCGCGCCCCAATATATCTATTCGTCACAAAAGCCCGTGGATTTCGATTCACGGTATAAGCTCCCCGAGAAGTTCATCTTTTATCCCGCTCAATTTTGGGAGCATAAGAACCATAAAAGATTGATCAGCGCTGTTGGGCGCTTGAAACAGGAACTCCCGGATTTGAAATTAGTCCTGGCGGGATCGACAAAAAACGGTTACCAGACAACAGTAAAACATATTCATAACTTGAATCTTGTCGATGATGTTCTGATCTTGGGATACGTACCGGATCAGGATATGCCGGAGCTATATCGACGCGCTCGTGCACTCGTCATGCCCACGTTTTTTGGCCCGACGAACATCCCTCCGCTGGAGGCTTTTGTCACCGGCTGTCCTGTTGCAATCTCGGGTATTTATGGCATTCCCGAACAAGTGGGCGATGCGGCTTTACTGTTCAACCCTGAGTCAATTGACGAAATCGCACACTGCCTTAAGCTGTTGTGGACCGATGATGTCATGTGTGCAGATCTCATTAAAAAAGGAAAACAACTGACCGACTCATGGGGTCAGAAGCAATTCAATAGTCGCCTAAGAAATATCATCGAACAGATACTTGCTTAGCTGCTGGCATCTATGTTTTTATAATCAGTTTTTTCCTGGAAAAGCGCGGCAAATAATGTGAGCGTTTGGTGTTGAAATACTAAAATTCTTTTCGTCAGATCTGACCTGACGGGGATGCAGAGCGCCTGGAAAAGAAGATAACCGGAAAACAGAGGTCGGTAATCAATCATGGTCTTAAAACATATGAACCGTATTGACGGCGGGCTCCGTACCCGCGGCGGGTTTTACAAAAAATCGAAACCCGGGAGGCCCCTGGTCACGGTTATTACGGTTGTGTATAACGGGGTCCAGCATCTGGAACATACCATCCTGAGCGTGCTTGGGCAGACCTATGACAACATCGAATATATCGTCATCGACGGCGGTTCGACGGATGGCACGCTCGACATCATAAAAAGATTTGACGATAAGATCGCGTACTGGCTGAGTGAACCCGATAAAGGCATTTATGATGCAATGAACAAAGGCATCTCTTTATCGAGCGGAGATTGGATCAATTTCATGAATGCCGGCGATCGATTTTATCAAATGGATACCGTACAGCGGGTAATGAGCAGCGACTGCGGTACGGCGGATCTGATATACGGCCACTGTCAGATGGAATATGGTCCTGATTTTTCCCTCATATGGAAAGCAAAAACAACTGCGGACTTGTGGAAGGGGATGATCTTCAGGCATCAGAGCCTTTTTACCAGGGCATCGGTTTGCAAGAAACTCCCTTTCAGCCTTGATTATAAAGTCGGCGCGGATTTCGCCTTTATCTTTTCGTGTTATCAGAATAAATTCAAGTTCAGCAATATCGATCTCGTCGTATCTTCGGTCTCCGCCGGGGGATTATCAGATACGAACATCGTTCTCGCATGGAAAGAAACGCGGCGCGCTGTTGTACAGTACCACAACACGCTGAAAGTAAACATCTATTACCGGTGGATGATTTTTTTTACGTATCTGAAAATAGCGGTAAAAAAAATATTGCCCTCGAGAATAAGGAACCAGGCGAGGTCGCTCAAATATCGCTAGGATTGCGGTTATTTTGTGATGGCGTTCAAGACGTTCTGAAACAACCTTTTTTACAATTGAAGAGTGATGCATGAAAATTGCCTTAATAACCGGATCATATCCGCCTGACACGTGCGGGATCGGCGATTACACGTCCCAGCTTGCGATTGCGCTGCGCCAAAAGGGCGTCACAGTAGAGGTAATTTGCCGCATGAATTGGCGCCTGAGCAATATCGGGAACATCGTCAGAACAATACGGTCCGTCAACCCGGATATCGTGCACATACAATATCCGACGGTCGGGTTCGGCAAGAAACTGACGCCGCAGCTGTTGAGTCTTCTTATCCCGAGCGTCATTACGGTGCATGAAGCGAGCGAGGCCCATATTTTACGAAAACTGTCTCTCTATCCTTTTTTCCTGAGGTCGAGACATATCGTTTTTACGACTCCCTACGAACAACTCTTTTCCGTCAAACGGGCGCCCTGGATATCCCGGCGCTGCAGCGTCATCCCGGTCGGGAGCAGCATCAGTACGGCGCAACAGGGGCAGGAGAGAAATGTAAACGAAATTATTTATTTCGGCCTGTTCCGTCCGCAGAAAGGCCTGGAAGATGTCTTTACCCTCGCCTCTCTCGTCAAGCACATGAACTTGAAACTTCAGGTCCGCATGATCGGCAAGCCCTACCCGAAGGACTCGCCCTATTTTAAGGAATTCTACCGGCGCTCCGAAGATTTGCCGATAAAATGGGATATTGACCTGGCTGACGATGTTGCCGCTGATTTGCTCGCCCACTCATCGATCGCCTATATGCCTTTTCCCGACGGCGCTTCCGGACGCAGAACGTCATTATTGGCGTTGCTGGCGAACGGCGTGGCCACTATTACCACGCGCGGAGCCCATACGCCTCCTTCCCTGGAACAGGCGGTATTGTTCTCCCATGGCCCGGAAGAGGCGCTCCGGCTCGTTGAAAAAATACGGGCAGACAATGACCTGAGGAAACGACTGTCCGATAACGGACGCTCCTATGCGAGCCAGTTCAACTGGGATACGATTGCGCAAAAGCATGTAGCGTTGTATGAGAAACTTCTCGGGTAGGAAATACGTTCCGGACCGAACTTTTTATGTTGAACCCGGGGTCCGCGAGAGATATAATGGTCCGGCCTTTACCCCGTTAGAGATTGAAGGGACGTCCTCTTATGCTCGTTGCTGGAAAAGAAAAAGGAGCTTTGCCGCTGACCGGGACGGAAGCCGGAGGGGCGGAGGAAAAAAAATGGACCGTAATCGACCGGTCGCTCAACTACGGGAGACATCAGATCAGGCGATTCTTGTTGTCCGCCGGTCACTATGGGACGGTAATAGATATGGGGGCCGGGCAGGGCGACGACCTCATGCTGGCCCTGAGCATCAATAGCGGGGCCGATGTGCATGCCGTTGAAGTATATCCGGCCTATGCGGCAAAACTGGCTGAAAAGGGGATCCGCGTGCACAGCCTGAATATAGAAAAAGACCGGCTTCCTTTTCAGGACGGGTCCGTCGATGTCGTCATTGCCAACCAGATCCTCGAGCATGTCAAGGAGCTCTTCTGGATCTTCCATGAAATTTCGAGAGTATTGCCGCTCGGCGGGAAAGTGATCCTCGGCGTCCCCAATCTGGCCTCACTCCACAACAGGATATTACTGGCCTTCGGCAGGCAGCCCAGTCCGCTGAAAAACAATTCAGCTCACATCCGCGGATATACGAAGAGGGACCTCGTAAATTTTCTGGAAAGCTGTTTTCCCGGAGGGTATAAGCTCAAGGAATTCGGCGGCAGCAATTTTTATCCCTTTCCTCCGGTCGTTGCCAGACCGCTGGCCAGACTGTTTCCGAACATGGCATGGGGAATATTTTTCATGTTCGAAAAACAACGGGCATATAAGAACGAGTTTTTGGAGTTCCCGGCAAAGGAAAAGCTCGAAACGAATTTTTATGTCGGCAACTAAGAGTAAAACCGGCGAACGCCATCCGGAACGGGGAAATCGCGCGCTGAGATTTGTCGATCGCGCTGTCGGGATTCCCCTGACGTTCGGCCTGGGCCTGCTCAGGCGCAAACGGGGACAGCTTCTTGATCGCGACGTGAGGAGGGCGGCTTTTTTACAAACAGCCGCCATCGGCGATACCGTCCTATCGTCGGCGATTGTGAGGGACTTTAAAAAAAGGTATCCTCATGCCCGTATAACCTTCTTTACCGGTTCATCCAATTATGAAGCTGCCGGCCTCATTCCGGGGATCGATAGGATCATTAAACTCCCGATAAAGAGCCCGCTGAAGGCCCTCAAACTGATCAGACGCTCGGGGACCTTCGACGTCTGGATCGATTTCGGGCCCTGGCCGAGGTTCAATGCGGTCTTATCATACTTTTCCAGATCAAGGACCACCGTCGGGTTCCAGACGGAGAAACAGTATCGCCATTATTTGTACGATGTGACGATACAACACTCTCCTTTAAAGCATGAAATTGATAATTACCGGGCGTTGCTGAAGGGGATCGGGATATCCGATGCCGCGGGTTTACCGGCCCTGAACATCGAGGCAGGCACGATACAGAAGAAACAAATCGTCATTCACCTGTTTCCCGGCGGTTCGCGGTCGTATTTGAAGGAATGGGAAGAGTCCCGGTGGGTCGAATTGATCGCCCTGTTCGCTGATAAAGGATATACTGTTTTTCTCACCGGCGCCGCTTCCGACAGGGAGAGGGCAGAAGCCATAAAAGCCCGGGTGCCTGATCCCGGCCGGGTCTCCGTTGTCGCCGGGTCGCTGACCTTGCGGAAGGTCGCGGAGCTGTTGTCCTCTTCTCAACTGACGATCAGCGTCGATACGGGTATCATGCATCTGGCTTCGGCATTAGGCTGTAATTTGATCGCTTTACACGGCCCGACATCTCCGAAACGATGGGGGCCTTTAAATCACAATGCGATACACCTGTACGGCGGCACGAGCTGCTCGCCGTGTCTCAGCCTTGGATTCGAAAGCAGCTGTGAAGACCCCACGTGCATGACTGCTATTACCGTGGAAGAGGTTTTCGCGGCAGCCGGCCGGTTGCTGCATCCGTGATGCGGAGCTCGTGAACAAATAACTTGTCCGGAGGACATACTTATGTACGCAGTCATCATGGCAGGCGGGTCGGGTACGCGTTTCTGGCCCCTGTCCCGGGAAAAAATGCCGAAGCAGCTCCTGAAGATCGGCGGTGAAGACACTCTCATACGGGAGACGGTCGGCCGCGTGCTGCCCCTCGTGCGGACCAGGGACATTTTTATCGTCACCAACCAGGCGCTCGCTGAATCGATCAACTACCAGCTCTCGTCCAAGTTCGGCAATTCCTGGGACGATAACTTTATTCTGGAACCGGAGGCCAAAAACACGGCGCCGGCCCTGGGCCTGGCCGCGCTCCATCTGGAGCGAGTTGACCCCGAAAGCGTCATGGTGGTGCTGGCCGCGGACCATTTTATCCGGAACACCGACGAATTTTTGAATCTGATCCGCAAGGCCGTTGAAGCGGCCCGTCACGGCTATCTCGTCACGCTCGGGATCAAGCCCTCTCGTCCTGAAACGGGTTACGGGTATATCAAGTCCGGCGAACAATGTCCCGAGGCCGGCATCGACGGCGTAAACAAAGTCGAAGCATTTGTTGAAAAACCGGATATTGACACTGCGAAAGAGTACCTGAAGAAGGGGAATTATTACTGGAACAGCGGGATCTTCATCTGGAAGACCGGAACGCTCCTCGCCGAGATAAAAAAATACCAGCCGTCCCTGCACAAAGGCCTCGGCGAGATCCGGAAGAGCATCGGCACCGACAAAGAGGCCGATGTCATCAAGGCGGTATTTAAACAGTTCGACCCGATCTCCATCGATTACGCGGTGATGGAAAAGACCGACCGGGCGGCGGTCATCCCGGCCGACATCGGATGGTCGGACGTCGGAAGCTGGACCGCGCTCGACGACGTCTCCGAAAGGGATGCGTCGGGCAACGTCATCATCGGAAACGTCATCGATATCGGCAGCCGGGATTCCATCGTTTATGCGGAGAAGCGCCTGGTGGCGACCATCGGCCTCAAAGACGCGGTGGTTGTCGATACCCCGGACGCTACGCTCGTTTGCAGCAAGGACAGGGCGCAGGACGTCAAAAAGGTGGTCGACGAGCTTAAGAAACGCAAGGCCGAAGAGCATCTGACCCACCGCACCGTCTATCGGCCCTGGGGGTCCTATACCATCCTTGAGGACGGCGACCGCTACAAGATCAAGCGCCTCGAGATCAATCCGGGAGCAAAGCTGTCCCACCAGCTGCACTATCACCGGAGCGAACACTGGGTTGTTGTGGCCGGCACGGCAAGGGTGTCGAACGGCGACAAGGAATACGATGTGCATCCGAACGAGAGCACCTACATCCCCATGTCCACGAAACACCGGCTCGAGAACCGGGGCAGGATCCCGCTCCAGATCATCGAGGTCCAGAATGGAGAGTATCTCGAAGAGGACGATATCGTGCGCTTTGATGATGATTATAACAGGCACGAAAAAGACAAACGGAAGCCCTTGCCCCCGCTTACAAAGAAAACAGTATGATAAACGCTGAGATATTCAGAGAATATGACATCCGCGGCATAGCTGACCGCGACCTTACCTCTCCGGTCATCGAAGCCTTGGGCCGTGCGTTCGCCGCCTATGTAAAACCAAAAGGCATTAACACGGTCGCGGTAGGCTACGATGCGCGGATGAGTTCGCCGCGCCTGTGCGACGATATCGTGCGGGGACTTTCCTCCGCCGGCATGAATAGTACGGTCATCGGCCTCTGTCCCACGCCGGTGCTCTACTTCTCGCTCTTTCATCTGAATCCGGGCGCCGGGGTGATGATCACGGGGAGCCACAATCCCGCCGAGTTCAACGGCTTTAAGCTCTGTGTCGGCAAGGATACGATCTACGGCGAGGAAATTCAGAACCTTCGAAAGATCATGGAAAAATCAGATGGAGCCCCTGACAGGCCCTCAGGCGCGGGAAGGGGGACGGTCGTAAACCGTTCCATCCTTCCGGACTACATCGAGTATCTAAAAAAGCAATTCAGCGTCGTATCTCACGCGCCTCTGAAGGTCGTTCTCGACTCGGGAAACGGGACCGCGGGCCTGGCCGCGCCCGAGCTCATACGGGGCATGGGGTGCGAGGTCATCGAGCTTTTTTCCGAGCCTGACGGAAGGTTCCCGAACCATCATCCGGACCCGACCATCCCGAAAAATCTGGAGGCTTTGATCGAAACGGTCGCAAAAACGAGGGCCGATATCGGCATCTCGTTCGACGGGGACTCGGACCGGATCGGCGTTGTTGATGAACGGGGAAATATCCTCTGGGGAGACCAACTCATGGTCATTTTTTCCCGGGACATTCTTCGTGAACGGCCGGGGGCGACCTTCGTGTCAGAGGTCAAGTGCTCGCAGACCATGTACGACGACATCCGCAGCCGTGGAGGGAACGCCGTCATGTGGAAAACCGGCCATTCCCTGATCAAGGCCAAGATGAAAGAGGTCCACGCCGCGATGGCAGGGGAGATGAGCGGACATCTTTTTTTCGCCGACCGATATCTTGGCTACGACGACGCCGTCTACGCGGCCTGCAGAATAGTTGAGATCCTCGGAAAAACGAGGACCGAACGCGGGGCCGCCGTGCCCCTCAGCACGCTGCTCGCGGATCTGCCCAAAACCTGCAATACCCCCGAAATCCGGTTCGATTGCGCGGATGCCATAAAATTCAGGGTCGTGGAGAAGGCGCGAGAGCTTTTTTTGCGGGACGATCTGCCCCTGCCGCCGAAGGAGGTCATTACGGTTGACGGCGTGAGGGCGGTATTCAACGACGGTTGGGGTCTCATCCGCGCATCGAATACCCAGCCGGTCCTCGTCATGCGCTTCGAGGCAAAGAATGAGGTCACGCTCGCGACCATCCGACAGTTCATGGAAGAGCAGGTACGGGCCATTATCGCGGAGATAAATGGCGGCGGGCATAAACAGCAGGAGAAGTCGAAGAACGATAAACGAGGGTTGTAGTGCTTTTTAATTCATTTGAATTTATTTTTGCCTTTTTGCCGGCGACACTGGTCATTTACGTTTTCTTGAACAAACAGCGGCTCACAACGGCCGCTACCGTCTGGCTGGTATTTGCCTCCCTTTTTTTCTACAGCTGGTGGGACGTCAGGTATCTGGCGCTCATCATCGGCAGCATTCTTTTCAATTTCGGCGTCGGAACCGCCCTCACGAAAATCACGAGGTCCGGCGGGGAAGAACGAACGAAAAAAACAGTCCTGCTCGCCGGCATCGTCGTGAACGTCCTTTTGCTGGGCTATTACAAGTATGTCGATTTTTTCATCGGCAATATCAATTCGCTCACCGGGCTTCATCTTGCGTTTCAGAAAATCATCCTGCCGCTGGGAATCAGCTTTTTTACGTTCACCCAGATTGCCTACCTCGTCGATACGTATGCCGGCACCGCGAAGGAATACGATTTTCTCAATTATGCGCTTTTCGTCACTTTTTTCCCCCATTTGCTGGCAGGTCCGATCATCCACCACAAGGAAATGATGCCTCAGTTCGCCAGCATGCGAAACAAGGTGACGAATTACAGGAACTGGTCGGTTGCCTTGTTCCTTTTCTTTATCGGGCTGTTCAAAAAAGCAATTATCGCCGATTCGCTTTCGCGGGTGGCGAATGCCGGCTTCGGCGCGTCAGCGAACCTGAGCCTGGCGGACGCATGGGTCACGAGCCTGTCCTATACCTTACAGCTCTATTTCGATTTTTCCGCCTATACCGACATGGCCCTGGCCGCTTCACTGTTGTTCAATATACGGCTTCCGTTCAATTTTAATTCCCCCTATAAGGCGGCGGACATCACGGATTTCTGGCGGCGCTGGCACATGACGCTCAGCCGTTTTTTGCGGGATTACATCTATATCCCTCTCGGCGGAAACAGAAAGGGGAGCTTCAGGACCTATGTGAACCTGATGGCGACCTTTCTCGTCGGAGGACTTTGGCACGGCGCGGGATGGACGTTCGTCTTCTGGGGGTTCCTTCACGGCGCCGCGACCGTGGTTCACCGTTTCTGGGACAAATGGGGGATGCGTTTGCCCCGCTTTTTCGCCTGGTTTATTACGATCAACTTTGTGAATGTTGCATGGGTCTTTTTCCGCGCGAAAACGTGGGGGGACGCGCTGCGGGTGTTAAAGGGGATGTGCGGACTGAACGGCGTCTCGCTTTCACCTCTCTTGTGGAACTTCGGCGTCACCTTCGGCTCCATGGTACACGCGAATATTCATAAGAACATTTTTATTATACTCGCGCTGGTTTCGGCGATCGCGGTTTTCGCGAGGAACTCGAACGAAATGTCACAGACGTTCAAGCCGGACTGGAAGAGCGCGGCATTCGTCGTATTCCTGGCGGTCTACACGCTGCTCGGCATGAATCGCGTGACGGAGTTTCTCTACTTTAACTTCTAGCGAGCGACTGTTTATATTATAAGGGAAAAGCCTTGTTGCGCAGTACTTTTTTCCAAGCTGCCCGGGAGGCTTTTACGAGGAACACATGAGCATCCCTAAGAAATGGACAATATCGGTTTTTCTGTCGATTGTAATCATCGTGGGCGCGGTAGTGTCGGTCAACGTCGTTGTGGATACCTACGGCATATTCCGGACGAATTTTTCCCGCCAGGTCATGCCGCCAAACATGAACTACGTTAAAATCAAATACCTGCTTGAGAATAAAAATAAATTCGACTCGTTTATTTTCGGGTCGTCACGGGTCTCTTACATAAATGAAGAAAAGATAACCAACGGCCGCTATTACAATATGTTCTACGCGGAAGGCGTACCGGAAGAACATCTCGCGAACATCAGGTTCCTGTTGAAGAACGGCGTGTCGATGAAGAACCTCATGATAGGCCTTGACGAATTTTCCGGCGTCATCGACCCCAAGCAGCACCTCTCCAGCCTCCTGGTCCAGCCTTATCCGGGTGTTTCCGGCAAGAAGCTCCTGAATTTTTACGGTGAATATTTTTTCAGACTCGATAAATTCATTCCGGAACTCGAGGATTATATCAGGCATAATTACACGAAACGCAATAGTCCGGAGGAACACCGCATCTTTTTTGACATGTACGGCACCGGAAGGATTCTCATTCCCGCCGTTGATAAGGAGATCGAGCGCGATGTGCAGGCGCATATTCACGATAAGAGATTTTTAGAGCCGTTCCATCGCGTGGGAGACAATAGCGCGAATGCCCTTGCGGCAATGAAGGAGATCGTCGATCTTGCGAAGAGGAAGGGCATCAACCTCA
The DNA here is from genome assembly GCA_963790205.1 of Nitrospirota bacterium. Lineage (GTDB taxonomy): Bacteria > Nitrospirota > UBA9217 > UBA9217 > UBA9217 > CAWBNQ01. The sequence continues at coordinate 149,595 of CAWBNQ010000005.1, read as the reverse complement.
CCGTCTTCATCAACCCGATTCATAAAACCACCTACCTCGATACCAATTTGAGCCAGTTCGCGTCTTTTAAAAAGAAGCTTGCCGCAATCACCGAGTATTATGATTTCAGCGGTTTGAATTCCATAACGACGAATAACTATTACTACTATGAATCGTCCCATTTCCGCCTTCTGGTAGGCGACATGATGCTGAAAACCATGCTGGGAGCGCCGAAGGTCGCCGTGCCTCCTGATTTCGGTTTTCATGTGACCCGCGAGAACATCGACTCGCATCTGAGAAGCCAGTGTCGCGAGATCCGAAAAATCAAGAGCGAACTGAATGCGGTAAACTCCGCGTTTGCCGATTCCTGCGATAAGATATTCGATTGATTGTCTTGTCTGCCCCTTTTCCCGCCATTTCTTCCCGGGGAAGTATTGACATGGCCCCTGGAAGGCGCCATGTCTCAGCATCCCTTGTCTTCCGAAGACTGTGTTACAATGGAAACTGATTGTAAACCTTGTCTCAACAAAATAGTTGACAATTCACCTGTCATCAGGTACAACCATGCCATGACAGCGACCTTTAAAGAAACGCTATCCCGGGCCGTTGATACGGTATTCAACGGCGGTGCAATCACCGATCGTGAAGCACGAAGACTTTCCATTGCCCCGGGTGCGGACCTCGTTGATCTTTTTGCCGCTGCCGCCGGAATCCGCCAACACTACCGCGGCACGACCGTGGATATCTGTTCCATCGTAAACGCGAAGTCCGGAGCGTGCAGTGAGGACTGCTCCTACTGCGCGCAGTCCATCCATCATGCCACCGGCGCTCCCGTGTACCCGCTGATTTCCCTTGACCGGATGTCCGAGGCGGCGGAAAGCGCCAAAAAAAACGGCGCCCGGCGGTTCTGCATCGTCACGAGCGGCCGCGGCATCGAATCCCACGATGATTTAAAAAACATTGCGAAGGGCGTCAACCGGGTCCGGGATATAGGACTTGCCCCGTGCGCGACGCTCGGCACGCTCACCCGGGAGCAGCTTTCCTATTTGAAGGACGCCGGTCTCGATCGCTATCACCATAACATCGAGACATCAAGGGACTACTTCCCCAGAATCTGTACCACCCATACCTTCGACGATCGGCTCGAAGTCCTGCATCAGGCCCGCGCTCTCGGGCTCTCGGTATGCAGCGGCGGCATCCTCGGCCTGGGTGAGAACATGGAAGACCGGGTCCAGATGGCCTTTACTTTGCGCGAACTGGACGTGGACTCGGTACCGATCAATTTTCTTATGCCGATCAAGGGTACGCCGCTCGAACAGGTGACGGCGATTACCCCGCTCGAAGCGCTCCACTCGATCGCCCTGTTCAGGCTTATCCTGCCTGGGAAGGAAATTCGCGTCTGCGCCGGCAGAGGGACAGCGCTCGGGCAGCTCCATCCCCTTGTTTTTTTCGCGGGCGCAAACGGCTTTATGATCGGCAATTATCTTACGACCTCCGGTCTGAACCCCGAGGACGACCTCAAGATGATACACGACCTCGGACTTCGCATCTGATCCATGACTCGTGATGACCTTTATAGTGTCCGTATGCGGGCATCGGCCGGTGAAAAGCATATCTCAGGCGCTGAACGTATCGTCTCCTCCGATGCGATCAATGTTACCGTGAATGGACTCATTGCTCGCGCCATGAGTAAACACCGGGCGCCGGACCAGATCGCCCTCCAGATCGAAAACCTTGGGAACATTTCGCCGCGATCGCTGACAGCCCTTGATGTGGTCACGATAAATACGGCGGACCCGGAAACGGGAAGATCTGACGCTTCCCGGGTGCTGCACAGGGCGGGCGTTTCGAACAAAGCTGTTGGTAGCGCCATTGCCCGAATCCTCGGAAACGCCGCTCCTTCGGGCGGAAATATGCGGGGCTCCATGATCGTAGACGCAGAGACGGGTGAGCGGCTCGAACCGGACCAGGAGCGCGGCGTGCGCGCATCGAGGTTTGACTGGACCGATGATGCGCGTGTCGCGGCAGACCGCTTGTTTTCCGGGTCAGGGCTCACCCATTTTCGCATTCGAGAAGCGTTGGCGCTTGCAACAAAAGTGGTCCATGCGCCCGGCGTCATTGGGGAGCTGTGCTGGTCCGACGATCCTGACTATACTGCCGGGTATGCCGCCTCGATCAAAACGGGCTATGTCCGTTTTCCCTATTTAAAAGAGATGGGTGACAACAGGGGAGGCAGAGCGATTTTCGTTAAACGTGACGCACTCGATCTGACGATCTTGCTTCATTATCTTGAAGCCGAGGCCGTGCTGATCAACGCCGTTGGTACGTGCAGAGATGCCGTTGATATCGAGACCTACTTCTCTCAAATGCGCCTTCGATGACTTCCCGTCAAAAGGACGTATGTATGTTCAAGCAGGAACTACTACAATTAGAAAAGAGGCATCTCCTGAGGCGTCTCACTATCGTAGAATCATACGACGGACCGTACATAACGATAAACGGTAAAAGACTGCTCCTCCTGTGTTCGAACGACTATCTGGGCCTTGCGGGCCATCCCGCGTTGCGCAAAGCGGCGTCAGCTGCCATGGAGCGGTACGGGTTCGGCTCAGGCGCATCGCGTTTAGTGACCGGCACAAGCGCGCTCCATCGTGAACTTGAGCAGAAAATCGCCCGGTTCAAAGGCGCGGAAGCCGCCCTTGCATTCAACTCCGGCTACGCGGCGAATACCGGCATTATTCCGGCCATTGCCGGAGAGGGAGACGTGATCCTGAGCGACGGCCTGAACCATGCGAGTATCATCGACGGCTGTCGTCTGAGTAAGGCGGAAGTTAAAGTGTACCGGCACCGCGATGTCGCGCATGTTGAAGACCTGTTAAAAAAGACCTTTTTTGCGCGTCGCACGCTGGTTATTACCGACGGGGTATTCAGCATGGATGGCGATATCGCGCCGCTCCCGGAGCTGGTTTTCCTCGCTGAAAAATACGGGGCGCTCCTCATGGTGGACGATGCCCATGCCACGGGCGTGCTCGGCGATACCGGCAGAGGGACCACAGAACACTTCGGCCTGGCCGGCCAAGTTCCCGTCCAGATGGGCACGCTCGGCAAAGCGCTCGGCTCCTTCGGAGCCTTCGTAACGGGCGGGAGGACTCTGATCGATTATCTCGTTAACCGGTCGAGAAGTTTTATATTCAGCACCGCTCTTCCGCCGATGGTATGCGCTGCATCGATCGCCGCGCTCGATATCGTTGACCGCGAGCCGGAACGCCGTGAAAAACTGCGGGAGAACGGGGAGCGGTTTGTGCAGGGCCTCCTCTCCCTGGGGGTTGCTCTTGCGGATACGGGAACTCCGATCGTTCCGTTAATGATCGGAGACTCAGAAAAAGCGCTCACAATCAGCGAAAAGTTGTTGGAATACGGGATTTACGCTGCGGCGATCCGGCCTCCGACCGTTCCCGAAGGCGCAGCGCGGATCAGGACCACGGTAACAGCAACCCATACTGCTGAAGACATCGATAGAGCGCTCGATATCTTCGGCAGGCTGAAACGTGAAGGATATCTGTAAGAAATGCCCCTTTCGGACCATAAACGGGTCGTTATCGTTACCGGCGGTGCGCGCGGCTTGGGCAGGAATATAGCCTTGAAGTTCGGAAAAGCAGGCGATCGCGTCGTCGTAAACTATGTGTCTCACGGCCGGGAGGCTGCTGCTGTTGTGGACGAAATACTCCGCGCCGGGGGCGAAGCCGTATCATGCAGGGCTGATGTCAGGATCGCCGAAGAAGCAGGAACGATGATGGCCGAGACGACGAAGCGTTGGGGGACACTCGATGTCCTGGTGAATAATGCCGGGATCACGAAGGACCGTTTGATGCTTCGCCTGACTGAACAAGACTGGGACAGCGTGCTGGACACGAACCTTACGGGCGCGTTTCATTGTATCCGCGCTGCTTCGCGGATCATGTCCACTCAATGGGAAGGGCATATTGTCAATATATCCTCTATCGTGGGAGTCCAGGGAAGGGAAGGGCAGGCGCCTTATGCAGCCTCTAAAGCAGGCCTTATCGGCCTGACAAAAGCGGCGGCCAGAGAATTGGGCGGGTTCAATATCAAGGTCAATGCCGTGCTGCCCGGCCACCTTCCCACGGAAATGGGAGGAAGTATACCGGACGCAATTCACGAACGGGTGCTGCATGAAAATGCCTTGAACCGGGTCTCGGACCCCCGGGAAGTCGCGGAATTTATCCATCATCTGTCCCGGATGAACAATGTGTCGGGACAGATATTTAATTTGGACAGCAGGATACTATGAGGACCAGGGGCAGGGGGATATTCATCACCGGTACCGATACCGGTGTAGGAAAAACCTACGTGGCAAGGGGTATCGCGAGGACGCTCACCCGGGACGGAATTGATGTCGGCGTGATGAAGCCGGCTGAAACCGGGTGCCGCAGGCGCTCCGGTCATTTGATGCCGGCTGACGCGATCAATCTCATGAAAGCAACCGGGGTGCGTGATTCCCTCGATCTGGTAAACCCATACCGGTTCTCAAGACCGCTCGCGCCTTCGGTTGCCGCCGAACTTGCAGGAAAATACGTTGACCCGGCAAGGATAATCAGCTCTTTTCAGAAGATCTCGAAGAGACATGATTTCACAATCGTTGAAGGAGCGGGAGGAATCATGGTCCCGTTGTCAGCAAGCTATCTGTACCTTGATCTCGCACAATCCCTTTCCCTGCCCGTTCTTATCGTTTCACGCCCCGGCCTGGGCACGATCAACCATACGCTCTTGACGATTGCGGCGCTTCAGAAACGGCGGCTCCCGATAGCCGGTGTCGTGATGAACTTTTCAAAAGACTGGAAGAACGGACTTGCGGAGAAAACAAGTATGTCCGTAATAGAAGAAATATCAGGTGAACGAGTGTTGGGGATTGTGCGATACGGAAGCGACGACTTCGATGAAATTGTTGATGCCCTATAAAAGCCCCCTGCCTGCGACAGGAGGCTTTTATAGGTTTACGGTATAAAGCTAACAACCGACTGGAGCCTTTTTGGGAGCGGCAGCCGCATTCTCGCCCAGGCTTTTGATGTACAACACTATTGACTGCATTTCCACGGACTTCACGTCGAGCGCTTTTCCTTTGACACTATGGGTAATGCAGGAATTCACGATCCCTTCAATATCGTTCTTTGCCGCCGCTTTTTCCGCTCCCTTGCCGCCGGGATGGCAATCATTGCAGGATTTTCCGGTCGTCCCGAGTTTGGGATCATTAAACAGCGCCTTTCCTTTTTCCAGTGACGCCTCATGCTGCATGGCAATCGCCATAGTTGTTCCCAACAATACGGTGAAAAGGACAAGTACTACTGTTTTAACACCTTCCATTTTTTTACCTCCGTTAAGAGAATTTTTACAAAGAATAAAGTTATCATAGCATACACGCCTTATTTGTCAAGGTACGGGTTCCCGGTCGGACGGGTTCCAAGGCTGTTCTTGCCGCGGGTTTCGCCGGTACAGGAAATATCTTTGGATTGACAAAGTTCGCGGGTGCTGTTATTATTCTTTCAGTTTTTTACAATTATTTTTTCGAGGGAGCGGATGTCCATAATCGTTTCACTTACAACGGATTTCGGCAACAAGGATTCTTTCGCAGGCAGCATGAAGGGGGCGCTTCTTAAGATCAATCCCGAGGCCCAAATCATAGACATTTCCCACGAGATCGGGCCGCAGGACATCTGGGAAGCCGCGTTTACCCTGAAAACAGCGTATCATTATTTCCCCAAGGGAACGGTACACCTCGCCGTGGTCGATCCCGGCGTGGGCAGCGGCAGGCGTCCCATCATTGTCGTTACGGAAAGCTATTTTTTCGTCGGCCCTGATAACGGTATTTTCAGCCTCATTTACCAGGAGGCGGAGAGGATCAGGGTACATCACATTACCGCCAGCCATTACTATCTTCCCAGTCCCGGCCCGACCTGCCACGGGAGGGACATCTTCGCGCCGGTAGCGGCCTGGCTTGCCAAAGGAATCCCGTCAGGCAATTTCGGCGAAGAAATCGAAGATTACGTCAAAATGAATGTTCCCGTTGCCAAACAATCATCGAACGGTATTGATGGCCACGTCATACATATCGACCGTTTTGGGAACGCGATCACGAACATTACGCATAAAGACATGCAGGCACTCGTTCCGGAAGGAACACCTTCGGGTCCCATCTCCCTGTCCGTCGTGGGGAAGGAAATCAAGGGCCTGAAGCAGTTTTATTCCGAAGCGGCGCCCGGAGAGCCCGGGGCCATCATCAACAGCTCCGGTTACCTCGAAATTTTCATGTTCAAACAGAACGCCCGCACGACGCTGTCCATAAAAAGGGGAGAGGCCGTCAAATTGACGCTCCAGCCGAAATGAGAACCATGCGTGCACGAAGGTATTTCCCCGTTTTTCGCCAACTGATGCCCCATAAAAATATTGTTTGAATATGTACGCATGTATAAAATCGGAAATTCAAAGAGGTATGCCTGTTAAGTTTATCATACCGTTTCACGGTCCCTGCTTATAAGGCCGCCCAGGGGAGCCCAGCATGACAAAAAAGGCACTGATCACGGGGATAGCGGGCCAGGACGGTTCGTACCTTACGGAGCTGCTGCTGTCAAAGGGATATGAGGTGCACGGGATTGTCCGGCGGATAGCCATCGAGGACACTGAACACAAGCTGAAAAATATCAGCCATCTGCTCGACAAGATAAAGCTGCACGTGGCTTCGCTGGACAACGTTCTGTCGCTGATCAAGACGGTCAAGGACCTTGTGCCCGATGAGTGTTATCACTTGGCGGCGTCAAGCTTTGTCAGCTATTCCTTTGAGGACGAGATATCGATCCTGAATAACAATGTCAACAGCACCCACTACCTCCTGGCTGCGCTCAAGGAGTTCGTCCCGCACTGCCGCGTTTATTTTGCCGGAACGAGTGAAATGTTCGGCAACGTTGTTCATGCGCCGCAGGATAACGCAACCCCGTTTAACCCGCGTTCCATCTACGGAATATCCAAAGTGGCAAGCTACCACCTGGTAAAGAACTATCGTGAGCAGTACGGCATGTTTGCCTGCACGGGGATTCTCTACAATCATGAATCGCCGAGACGCGGATACGAGTTTGTGACCCGGAAGATCGTATCGTCGGCCGTAAAGATCAAGCAGGGGCTCCAGGACGCCATGATCCTCGGGAACATGGATGCGTACCGGGACTGGGGATATGCGCCGGATTACGTGAACGCCATGTGGCTCATGCTCCAGGCCGACATGCCGGACGATTATGTGGTGGCCACCGGTGAAACGCACAGTGTGCGGGAATTTGTGGAAACTGCGTTTTCCTGTCTGGGCCTGGAATATGAAAAATATGTCAAAGTGGATCCGGAACTTTTTCGGCCTGCAGAAAGTGTCCGATTATGCGGCAATCCCGCTAAAATTATCGAGCGGCTCAAATGGACGCGAACAAAATCATTTAAGGAAATAGTGCGGGACATGGTTGAGAAAGAACTGTTGCTCTATCGACCACAGGGTACGGTGAACAGGGGATAAGACGGACCTCTTTTCTATCCCCCGGTCCGTTCCTGAGTTATCGGGTATCAGGCCTCCGGCGTTCCTCAAACCGACAAAGCTTTTTCTTCGTAAAATATACCTGTTGTTTAACCCCCTCCGGAGTATTATAATAGCTGCCATGAAATCGTTCCACATCATCACCTTCGGCTGTCAGATGAATGAGCACGATTCCGAGCGGATGACGGGCATTCTCGAAGCGCGGGGATGCGCCTCCGCATCCGCTGCCGGGGACGCTGACCTGGTCATTCTGAACACCTGCAGCATCCGTGAAAAGGCAGAACAGAAGTTCTACAGCGAGCTGGGAAGGCTGAAAAAGCTCAAGGACGAGAGACCGGGCCTCAAGATTGCCGTCGCGGGCTGTATCGCGCAGCAGGAAGGCCGCAATATCCTTTCCCGCGCACCGTACGTCGATCTGATATTCGGTCCTTCGGACATCGCGAAACTTTCGCAGGTCGTTGACAAGGGACTGTCTCAGCCGTCTCCCGTGATCGATACCACGGGAGACCCGGAATATCACCGGAAGCGCATCCCTGCAGCGCGCGCCGACAAGCTCAAAGCCTGGGTCTCGATCATGTACGGATGCGACAATTTCTGCACTTACTGCGTCGTGCCGTACCTCAGGGGCAGGGAACGCTCCCGGCTGCCGGAAGACATCATCGACGAGGTCCGCGAGCTCGCCCGGAAGGGCTACAAGGAGGTGACCCTCCTTGGACAGAATGTGAACTCTTACGGGAAGAGACTGGAACAGAGCGCTGATTTCCCGTCGCTTCTTCGGTTGGTGAACGATGTCCCCGGCATTGAACGAGTACGGTTCGTGACGTCCCACCCGCGTGACCTGTCGGAGGGATTGATCGCCGCGGTCCGCGCTCTTCCGAAGGTCTGCGAAAGCCTCCACCTGCCGGTGCAAAGCGGTTCAGACCGTGTTCTTGCGTCCATGAACAGGAAATACACCCGCAACGAATATCTCGATAAAATAATGAGCTTAAGGGGCTCCGTATCCGGCCTTGCGCTCACCACGGACATCATCGTCGGTTTCCCGGGGGAAACAGAACAGGATTTTGAGATGACGGTCTCGTTACTGGAAGACGTGCGGTACGACGGCATCTTTGCGTTCAAATATTCGAAGAGACCGGGAACGGCGGCCCTGAAACTTTCCGGCCATCTTCCCGAACAGGTGAAGGAAGAGCGCCTCGCTCGCGTGCTTGACCTTCAAAATTCCATAACCGAAAAGAGGAACAAAGAGCTCTCAGGAACGGTCCAGGAAGTCCTTGTCGATGGTCACAGCAAGCGGGGAAGGACGGTCACCGGCAGGACCCGCGGGAATAAAGCAGTGAATATCGACGGGCCGGCCTCCCTGATCGGTTCGCTCATACGCGTTAAGATCGTTTCGTCGGGCGTTAACTCCCTCACCGGCACAATATGCGAATAGCCTTTACAACCCTCGGATGCAAGATCAATCAATATGAAACCAACTTGATGCGCCAGGACCTCCTGTCTCAGGGCAATACGATCGTGCCTTTCGATGCCGAGGCGGATGTTTATATCATCAATACCTGCTCGGTGACTGCAAAAAGCGATTATCAGTGCAGACAGGTGATCAGGGCAGCGGTGCGGCGCGGGCATGCCGCCAAGGTCATAGTGACCGGCTGTTATGCAGAGACACGGCCCGATGAACTCAAGAACATCCCGGGCGTCGATCTTGTGATCGGGAACCGCGACAAAGCCACGATCCCGCATCACATCATGAAAGAGGTCTCAACATCGATACCTGAAATCCCGCCGACCGGCAGCGTTCCGGTATCGATAAAAACACCACAGGGACAAACACGGGGGTTCCTCAAAATCCAGGACGGCTGCGACAACCGGTGTTCGTATTGTATAGTGCCGCTTGCCCGGGGTGGTTCTCGCAGCGTCGGGTTCGCCAACGTGGTCAGCGAATTTGAGCGACTGGTGCGGAAGGGTTGTCCGGAAGTAGTGCTGACCGGCATTCACATCGGCGCCTACGGGTCGGACCTCAGGCCCGTGACCGATCTTACGGAACTGCTCGCCGCGCTGATTTCCAAACGAGGTCATACGAGGATACGTCTGAGCTCGATCGAACCGACTGAAATTACCGCTGAGTTGATCAGTTACCTGGGCCCGGCACTCTGCAGACACCTCCATATCCCTCTGCAGAGCGGTGATGACACTATTTTGACGGCAATGAAGCGGAACTATACCTCCGGGTTTTACCGGGTCGTGCTTGAAGATATCTCACAGAGGGTCCCCGGCGTTGCACTGGGAGCCGACGTCATGGTAGGATTTCCGGGCGAAGGGGAAAAGGAGTTTCAAAATACCCTGGAACTGGTGGAACAGTCTCCGTTGACCCACCTGCATGTCTTCAGTTACTCCCCGCGTCCAGGCACTCGCGCTGCCGAGCTGATGCAACAGGTGCCTGATCAGGTAAAAAAAGAGCGAAGCGAGACGCTCCGCGAACTCGGCAATAAGAAGAACTTTGATTTCAGAAAAAAATGTCAGGGGTCGGAGCTTAAAGTGGTCGTCGAAGACAAAAAGGACGTACATTCAGGCCTTTTAACAGGCCTCACTGATAATTACATGAGGGTGCTCGTTTTCGGCGCGAAAAACAGCCATATCGGCAAGGAATTGAGCGTAAAGATTGAAACGGTGGAAAAAGAGGCCGTTTTAGCAAAAATATTGTAACTATTTATTTTTATTTAACTTTATATGTATAACTATTGTGCAATTTGCGTTTTATTCGCGGAGAAAGCGACAGAAAAAAATATATCCACAGAGTTAATAACAGGTTTTCAACACACTTTGTGCAAAGAGAAGATAAGCCCTAGTTTATAAAATGTTTTCCTGACAGACGGCAGAAGAAATGTGATCAGCTCGCTGTATTATATATCACCCGTATCACTCAATTGGCTGCAAGTACATCCCTTTTGTTCGGCATCATTTTATAAGTTCAGGTCTTCTCTTTTCAAAATATTATATCGGGTGTCTCGCTGGGCCGGAATATAACCGGCGTCAGTTATCAAATTCACGATCTCCTGCCTTGTCATCCTGAACGTAACGCCGGCAGCTGCCACGACATTTTCCTCGATCATGGTGCTCCCAAAGTCATTAGCGCCGAACTCAAGCGCAACTTGGGCTATTTTAGCTCCTTGAGTTACCCAGGAAGCCTGGACATTGTCGAAATTATCGAGCATGATACGGGAGAGGGCAAGCGTCTTCAAATATTCAACTGCCGTTGCCGGGCGTCCGCCAAGTTTGGTATTGCCTGGCTGGTATGTCCAGGGGATGAAAGCCGTGAATCCGCCCGTTTCGTCTTGAATATCACGAAGTCGCACCAGATGCTTCACAATCTCCCTTTCGGTCTCAAGGCTCCCGAACATCATGGTCGCAGTCGTGGGCATGCCCAGTTTCTGGGCGGTTTTCATGACCTCTGCCCACTGTCGCCACCGGATCTTGTTCGGGCTGACTTTTTTCCGTACCCGATCCACGAGGATTTCCGCACCGCCGCCGGGAATGGAATCCAATCCTGCGGCTTTCAGACGCCCGAGTGCATTCAGGATGCTGATGTCCGCTTTCCTCGCCACGTAATCGATCTCGGCAGGCGATAGCGAATGGATCTGAATGTTAAATCTCGACTTGATCGACGACAGAAGATCTTCAAAATACTCTACGCCGAGATCAGGGTGGACGCCTCCCTGCATCAGGATCTGTGTCCCGCCTAAAGCAATGGTCTCCTCGATCTTTTTGAAAATATCTTCTTTCGATAAAAGGTAGGCCTCGGGACTGCCTGCCTCGCGGTAAAACGCGCAGAATTGGCACTTGTTCACGCAAACGTTCGTGTAATTGATGTTCCGGTCCACGATGAACGTCACCAGCCGTTCGGGATGGAGTCGTTTACGAACGCAGTTCGCAAGTTCCCCAAGAGTCAGGAGGTCTGCGTGTTTTAACAGGGCCAGGCCTTCATCAATATCGAGCCGCGATCCCCGGGTCGCTTTCGTGACGATCTTTTTTATATCCTTATTCATTTTTGTTTACCGGTGAGAGAGAAACTTCTTCGCAACGACCTGTCTGCCACGAACTCCCCGCTACTTCCAGACCTTCACGACGTTATAGACGGTATCACGTTCGACGGGAGTGCGGCCTGCCTGTTTGATGAGATGAACGATATCGTCCTTGGTCATGCTGCCGTCCGTGGTCCCGCCCGCTGCCTTGGTGATCCGCTCCTCGACCACGGTCCCGTCCAGGTCGTCTACGCCGAAGCTGAGCGACACCTGGGCGATCTTCTCTCCAAGCATGACCCAGTATGCCTTGATGTGGTCGAAGTTGTCGAGCATCAGTCTGGAAATCGCAAGCGTTTTGAGGTCATCGAAGCCGGTCGTATATGCCGACTTTTTAATTTCAGTATTTTGCGAATGAAAACTGAGGGGAATGAACGCCTGGAACCCGCCGGTTTTGTCCTGGAGTTCCCTCAGTTTGATCAGGTGATCGATTCGATGCTCCGCTGTCTCGATATGACCGTAGAGCATGGTTGCATTGGACTTCAAGCTCACACCGTGAGCGGCTTCGATCACCTCGAGCCATCGATCGCCGCTGATTTTTTCAGCACAGAGCGTGTTGCGGACAGAAGTGTTGAATATCTCGGCGCCGCCGCCCGGCATTGAACCGAGGCCGGCCTCTTTGAGCTTGAGCAAGGTATCTTTGAGGCCCAAACCCGACAGCTTTGCAAGGTAGTCGATCTCGACGGCGGTAAAGGCCTTCAAGTGCAGTTTAGGGAATTCCTGCTTCAGCATCCGGAGCATATCGAGATACCACTCGAAGGGAAGATCGGGGTGAAGACCGGAGACGATATGAAGCTCCCGTACCTCTTTCCCCGCGCTCCGTGCCTTCTGCAGGATATCATTGATGCTCATCTCGTAGGCGCCGGGCTCGCCCTTGCTCCGGCTGAACGCGCAGAACTTGCACCGGTTCACGCAGATATTGGTGGGATTGATGTGTATGTTCTGGACGAAATAGGCGTGATTGCCGTTCTTTTGTTGCGCGACATGGCCCGCCATGCGGCCGAGTGCGAGGAGGTCATGGGATCTGAACAGCGAAATGCCGTCTTGCCGGGTAAGGCGTTGGCCTGCATGTACTTTTTCTTTAATATGATCGATTGACATCTTTCGGTTTTGGTTGATGGGGTGTATGGTCTCCGGAATTACTGCTTTTCCGTCAAAGTCCCGGTCGCCGGGTCGTAATCATAATTATCGCTTTTCAGCGTCATGCCGTTGAACGACGACAGCTCATTGAGGTCGGCGGGATACCTGCCGTTCGCCGCATAAAATTCCTGGATCGACTTCCGGACTTGTTGAACATTTACCGAGGCATCGAGTTTCTTGGCGCTTTTCAAGGATTGCACCATGGTGTTCCCGTACTGCTGGACCGGGTTCTTGTCGTCAGTGCAGGACACCAGGAGAGCCACTGCCGCAAGGATTATAAACAATCCTCGATCAAGCCGTTTCATTTTTTTCCTCTTCTGAATAAAGTATCTTCCCGTCCACCATGGCCATAATACAGGATTTCGTTTCTCTGAGCAAGTCCGAATAGAGGTCCCCCGTATTTTTCGCCGGCAGGGGAACGGCAATGAGGTCCGCTCGCTTCCCGGCTTCGAGAGAGCCGATCTCCTTTTCCAGGCCGAGCGCCTTCGCGCCGCCGATGGTCGCGAGTTTGAATATCTCTTTGGCCGTGATCCCATCGCGCCGGTGTACCCGAAGCGCGTACCGCATCTCGTCCCACATGTTCAAACTTGGCGAGCTTGCCAGGCTGTCCGTGCCGAGCCCTACCGTGATTCCCTCATCAAGGAACTTTTTAAGCGGCATCCTGCCGACGCCGGTCTCTTTATTGCTCCTGGGACAGTGTGCAACGGACATCTTAGACTTTTTAATCAGTGTGATGTCTGTATCCGTTATTTGAACAGCATGTACGGCCAGAAGGTTAGAGGAGAGCACACCGATCCTGTCCAGGTATTCGAAGGAAGAGGTGCCTTTCGGCGCCCAGGCAAGGTCCCATTTTGCAGATTGATAAATTTTTTCGAGGCCGTTCTTTTTTTGCTTCAGCAGCAATATCTCGTCTTTTGATTCCGCCACATGCATGGCAAGGCGGATATCATTTTTTCTCGAAAACAGATTGATCGCACGCAACGCTGCTTCGGATACCGTATAGGGCGTATGCGGGGACAGGCCGCAGTGGATAAGTTTGCCTGGAGTACAATTGCCAAAGAACGCAAGGGGGGGAGAAGGGGATAGGGGATTCATAGAAATCACTTCTTGATATATTATCGCCCTCAAACCGCTCCGCTTCAGGATTACAGGACTTATATTGTGCGTGCAAATCTCTGCCGCAGTCGTCGTGCCGGTACGCATAAGCATCTTGATGTTCTGCCTTGTTGCAAGGTCATAATCTCCGGCAGTAAGTCCCTTTTTCATTCTTATGAGATTAAGAACCCAGTCCGGAAAAGTCTTAGCGCGAATGATGTCGAGAAGAGGCGGAAGCTCGAGGTGGGTATGAAGATTGATCAGGCCAGGCATGAGGATTGTATTTTCCAGATGAAGCACTCGGTGACCCGGGTACATCCTGATGATCTTTTTTGCTGGGCCTGCGGTAAGTACGGATCCGTTACTGATTACAACGGCTCCATTGTTTACTGGAGCAGTGCCAGGCATGGTAATTATCTGCGGAGATGAAAATATCATAAAGTCGCCGTAATGCTACCATTTGATAACTTTTAAGTCAAGAATAGAACCAGTGACAATTTTTGTCATGTGAGTTTGACATTTTGGGTCATCTTCTCCGTGGTGTTATCAATAATAATTTGAAATGATAAAGAAATTTAATGGCATACAAACTGCATATCATGACATGATAAAACTTAAGGTCCGTGGAAGGAGGTGAGAATCCCATAAGAGGCCTTGAGAATAAGCAGTGGATATAGATGAACTAACATTTGCAACAAAAACATTCTATGGGAGGAAATATAAATGAAGATTAAGAACAGCAAAGGTTTTACCCTGATCGAACTCCTGATCGTCGTGGCCATCATCGCCATCCTGGCCGCCATCGCCATCCCGCAGTTCTCAGCATATCGAGTCAGAGGTTACAACGCTGCTGCAGACAGTGACCTTAGAAACATAAAGATCGCAGCAGAGGCCTTCTTTACGGACAATCAAGTCTATGCGAATACTTCGACTTGTCCAACTACGGCCACTAATTTCGCGACAGCATGCGGTGGTGCGCTTACCAATGGAGTCGGAGTTATCACCTCCGGCCCGGCTACCGTTACAATTAGCGTTCCCGTAGACGGTATAACCACTGCTTCACCGGCAGCGCCTGCGAGTATGATATTTGGTCTCTCAAATGGTGTGGCCTCGACTATTTTTACGAACGCCGCTACCGCGGGTGATTATGCCATATTTACAGCCAACACATCGGGCGACACGATCTATGCCGGTGAATCAGGTGTTACAACCCTTTTTAGAGCCGGAAAGACGACAGCCGGCGCAGTAATCGCGGTGTCAGACCCAACCCAAAAACCCGGTGGTTTGCTGACGGCTACACCAGCAGACGCGAGCGAAACTCCAGCGGCCGACCTTCCCGCTGATGCCACTCATTTTGTGGCCATGTAGCAGCGTAAGAAATATTCTAAAAAGGCCGGGGCCTCCCGGCCTTTTTTTATTCCGTCTTTTTAAACATATTGACATTTCATACCGGTGGAGTATAAATAAACCCCATGATAACGATAACCGGGATATCAAAGGAGTTCAAGGAAGGGATCGGCGGCAGGCGAGTCAGGGCACTGGAGGGCCTTGATCTTGAGGTGCGCGAAGGAGAGGTCTTCGGTTTCCTCGGCCCGAATGGCGCGGGAAAATCCACAACGATCAAGATCCTCATAAACCTTATCTTCCCTGACAAGGGGCGCGCCTCGATCATGGGAAAAGATGTCCGTGACAAAGAGACAAGGCGCCACGTGGGATATCTTCCCGAGAACCCCTATTTTTACGATTACCTGACCGCTGAGGAACTGCTGTGGTTCGGCGGCAAGGCATCCGGTATGACGTCCTCAACAATAAAAACGAGAACAGAGGAGCTTCTGGCTAAGTTCAGTCTGACCGCTGCGCGGAAGAGGCAGCTTCGGACCTACTCCAAGGGAATGGTCCAGAGGGCCGGCCTGGCCCTGGCCCTGGTCCATGACCCGGACGTGGCGATCCTCGATGAACCCATGAGCGGACTCGATCCCATTGGAAGAAAAATGGTCGGCGACCTTATTTTGGAACTCAAGACGCAGGGGAAAACGATTTTTTTCTCTTCCCATATTCTTACGGACATTGAGCGGTTCAGCGACCGGGTAGGCATTATCATCGGGGGCAGGCTGCGATTGGTCGATAACCTGAATAATCTCGTGTCCAGGACCGTAAGTCTTGAGGACGTATTTTTGAGGGAAGTGGAAAAAGCAGACGGAGGTACACAGGCATGAAGACGCTGTGGCCGATCACGCTGATCACGTTTAAGGAAGGTATCCGGAACAGGGCCATTTACGGCATATTCCTCATGGCGCTCATGCTGTTGATCGTAAATTTCCTTCTCTGCAGCATGATTCCGCGGGAGATCGGGAAAGTGGCCGTCGATATAGCCCTTTCTACGGTATATTTTTCCGGGCTTCTGCTCGTTTTCTTCGTTGGCATCAACCTTATGGCGAAGGACCTCGACAAGAGAACGATCTATATGGTGATCTCCCGGCCGATCTCACGGTCACAGTATATCATCGGCAAGTTTTTCGGTATGGCCCTTCTCATCATCGCCACCATGGTTTTTTTGAGTGTCTTTGCGGTTCTGTCCATCTTTCTGATTAAATTGTCTTATCCCGGTTATTACCCTCGGTTCTCCTGGCCCATGGTTCTGTTGGCGCTTGCTTTTTCGATCTTGCCGCTCATTCTGCTTTCGGCAATGAGCTTTCTTTTTGCGTCATTCACGTCCTCGTCGTTCATCACCCTTGTCCTGACCATGATCGCCTACATCATCGGCCGGTCCTCCTACGACGTAAAGGCCCTTGTCGAATCCCCTGCAGCGGCCAGCATTCAACCTTCCCCGGTTACGGTAAAGCTGGTGCAGATAGCCTATTATCTTTTCCCCAACCTGTCTGTTTTCGACATCAAAACTCAGGCGGCCCATGACCTTTCCCTTGCTCCTTCATACATTCTTTGGGTCATGCTCTACTTCATAGTGTATACGTCCCTGGCCGTGGCCTGTGCGGCCCTGTTTTTCCGCAGGAGGGAATTCCCCTGATGCGAAAGCTATTGCTCATTATACTGCTGGTTGTTCTTGCAACAACGCATGTCTTTCTTCTCGGGAAGGCGACCGATGAGTTCA
This sequence comes from Nitrospirota bacterium, assembly GCA_963790205.1. Taxonomy (GTDB): domain Bacteria; phylum Nitrospirota; class UBA9217; order UBA9217; family UBA9217; genus CAWBNQ01. The sequence continues at coordinate 132,614 of CAWBNQ010000005.1, read as the reverse complement.
AATTGCTCCCCAAGGGAAAAGATTCTTCCTTCATGATACCAACGCCGATCTTAAAAATCGCCACGCTCGATTTTCACGACATAGCTTCCGACTATTTGTTCTTAAATGCCCTTGTCTTTATCGGCAGCGCGGGCGAAAGAAAGGAAAGGCCGAGAGTAAAGCCCTGGGAATGGAAATGGCTTTACTATACCCTCGATGCGTCCACGAGCCTCGATCCGTATTTTTTGGATCCCTATTATTTAGCGAATGCTCAATTAACCTGGGATGCGTTGATGATAAACGAAACCAATCTCCTTCTGGAAAAAGGCAGCAAATACAGAGATTGGGATTCGTCGCTTCCTTTTTACATCGGGTTCAACTATTTTTATTTTATTCAGGATAATTTAAATGCCCGCAAATGGCTGCTGGAAGCATCAAAGAGACCGGATGCACAACCGATGTATGCCTCAATTGCCGCCAAGCTGAGTTACGCGAAAAAACGTACCGAAAATGCCATCACTTTTTTGGAAGAAATGTCAAGAAGAACGGATGAGGAGGAGCTCAAACAAAAGTACGAGATTCGCCTGGATTTTTTACGTCAAGTACTCAAGGTAGAAAATGCTGTGGAAGCCTATAAAAAGAGGTTTGGGAAGAAACCTACCGACATCCATGCTTTGATTCGGGTCGGCATGCTGCATGAAATACCGGCGGATCCTTACGGCGGGCAATTATATCTGGATTTTGACGGGAAGGTGAAGAGTACGAGTGAGCTTCAACTGGAATTTTTGCAATAGCAAAATAGGGAGCCTTGTTGTTGCCTCTACTTTAGTATTTTGAATTTTTATTGCATCTACTATCTTGCGCATTCCCTATCGGGACGGCCTGTTGTGCAGACTGGTCCGTTTCGTTTTTTCCTAACAAAACATCAAAGCTAAATTACAATTATGCATAACCCTGCTTTTCCGGCATTACTATTGTGGAGATAAGCGTGAGAATACGGCGAAATGCCGAATATTATATTGCAGGATTAGTAGCCCTCATAACGTTCATCATCTACCTCCCGTCACTTCACAATGAGTTCATTGAATGGGACGACAGGTATTATGTTTTCGCAAATCCTTTTATCCGCTCCTTCAATGCGGCTTTTTTCCGAACTGCATTCCTTGATTTTTATGCAAGCAACTGGCACCCCCTTACATGGATATCTCATGCTCTCGATTACGCCATCTGGAAATTAAACCCGATCGGGCATCATCTGACGAATAATATATTGCACGCAATTAATACCTTTATTGTTGTTTTGCTTGTCGTGAAGCTTCTCGGTACGGTAAAAGACCGGATAATAAACCCGGAGAACGCGACGCCCAGGGATCAACGGTCAATTCTGATAACTGCGGGCGTCACCGGCGCATTGTTCGGACTCCATCCATTGCATGTGGAATCAGTGGCCTGGGTTGCGGAGAGGAAAGACGTTCTCTGCGCCATGTTCTTCCTGATCAGCGTCATCCAGTATATACATTTTACGAGGACAGAAGACTACGAATGGACTCAAGGGAAATCCCCATCAAAGTTTTTGAATAAACATTATCTGTTTTCTCTCCTATTTTTTGTCCTTGCTCTGCTCAGTAAACCGATGGCAGTGACCTTGCCTGTGGTTCTGCTGATTTTAGACTGGTACCCTTTCGAAAAGATCCGATCAGTCAGAACATTTGGTGCTGCCTTCATTGAAAAACTTCCTTTTTTTGCATTTAGTTCCGTATCGGCGATAATTACCCTACTTGCACAACAAGCGAGCGGTGCGATCAAGTCATACGCATTCGCTCCTTTATCAAGTCGACTGCTTGTGTCCGCAAAGTCTTTGATTCTGTATCTATGGAAAATGATTTGGCCTCTCGATCTCGTGCCTTTTTATCCATATCCGGCGGATGTATCATTGTTATCTTTCAAATATCTTGCTTTCGTAGCGCTTGTGCTCGGGATTACTATATTTTGTATTCGCATGCTAAAAAAACAGAAAATTTGGCTCTCATCCTGGATTTATTTTATCGTTACCCTGATGCCCGTAATCGGCATCGTGCAGGTGGGCCAGCAATCAATGGCAGACAGGTATACTTATCTGCCGAGTTTGGGACCATTTCTCCTTCTCGGAGTCGCAGCTGCTGAAATTCACAGAAAGGTTGTATCCTTTAAAAGCTGGCGCCTGATTATACATGCTGTCGGCGTTATTTTGCTTACGTGTATGATACTTCTCACGGTACGGCAATTACGGATATGGAAGAACAGTATAGTTTTTTGGAATTATGTTCTGGAAAAAGAGCCGATACGGAATACCATTCCCTACGTCAACCTTGGGTTGGCATATGAAAATAAAGAGTTGCTGGATCAGGCTATTGAACAATATGATATGGCTCTAAAAATCGACCCGTACGATGTTGATGCCCATAATGACCTTGGATTGACTTATGAAAAAAAAGGAGCAATAGATCGGGCAATCGAGCAATACCAGCTTGCCATGAAATCGGATCCACAATATGTTCCCGCTCACTTTAATCTCGGGACGGCTTACGAAGTGAAATCGTTACTGGATCAAGCCATAGAGCAATATGAAATTGCTGCAAAATTAAGTCCTTATTATGTTGACGCCCATAATAGCCTTGGAACTGTTTACGTAAAAAAAGGGTTAATTGATCAAGCTATTGAACAATACCGGATGGCGTTGAGATTAAATCCTGATCACGTTCTTGCACATATTAATCTTGGTTCGGTCTATGAAAAAAAGGGATTGTTGGACCAGGCGGTTCGGCACTACCAGAGTGCGGTACGGATAGCGCCGGATAATGCCCTAGCGCGCGATAGACTTGCGATTGCCTATGAAAAGAAGGGATTAATAGCACTGGCCATCGAGCAATATGAGATTATCGTAAGATTGAAGCCTTATTATCCCGTGGCCCATAATCATCTCGGAACAGCCTATCTAAAGAAGGGGTTGCTTGATCAGGCTATTGAACAATATAAAGCCGCCTTAACATTACAACCGGATGACTTTGATGCCCATACTAATCTCGGAGTGGCGTACAAAGAAAAAGGCGTGAAGGATCAAGCAATTGAGCAATTCAGGATAGCCTTAAAATTAAAACCGCAGTCTCCCTTGGCGCATAACAATTTAGGGATTGCTTATGGAATGTTTGGTTTAACAGATCAGGCTATTAAGCAGTTCAGGATAGCGGTAGAATTGGATCCTGCTGACGAAAACTGGCGCAAAAACTTGGCTATGGCCTATGAGCAGAGAAGACTCAGCCGGTAACTAAGATACTGAAGTTGAAAACAACACAGCACTTTAGCAGTTTGCTGAAAAAGTCCTTTTCAAACGTGATGTAAATGCGTATAGTGGCGCAACGGCAGTTGACAAGGAGGCCACATGCGCGGTGAAAACGAGATTCAGAGCGGGATGTTCAGTTACTTTTCTCCTGAACAGCGTGTCCCGGCCCAGCATCCTCTGCGGGCGATCAAAGCCCATGCGGATACGGTTCTTGCAGAGCTTTCGCCGGTCTTCGACTCCATGTACAGCAACATGGGGCGGCCGTCGATCCCGCCGGAGAGGCTGCTGAAATCCCAGCTCTTGATCGCCCTGTACTCGGTGCGTTCCGAAACCCAGTTCTGCGAAATGGTGGATTATAACATTCTCTTCCGCTGGTTTTTGGATATGGACCTGGAAGAGTCGTCCTTCGATCCCACGACGTTCACGAAGAACCGGGATCGGCTTCTGGAACATCGGGTGGCCGTGAAGTTTTTTGATCGTGTGGTTAACATCGCCCGGAAAGGCGGGCTGCTCTCGGATGATCATTTTACGGTGGACGGCAGCCTTATTGAGGCCTGCGCCAGTCTGAAGAGCTTCCGTCCCAAGGACGAGGACCCTTCGGACCGCCCGACGACGGACGATGATCCGGGAAATCCCACGGTGAACTTTCGGGGTGAGAAACGGTCGAACAAGACTCATGCTTCTACCACTGATCCCGAGTCTCGTTTGATGAAGAAGAGCGCGGGCAAGGAGGCTAAGCTTTCTTTCGGCGCCCATGCCTTGATGGAGAACCGAAACGGCCTGCTGGTCGACATCACCGTTACCCCGGCAACGGGTGATGCGGAACGGGAGGCGGCCAAGGATATGCTTACCCGTCAGGCGCGGAAACGCGTTAAACCCAAGACCATCGGTGCCGATAAGGGCTACGATACCCAGGGCTTTGTTGAGGCCATGCGGGGCAGAGAGATCACGCCGCATGTTGCGGCCAACACCGAAAGAAGAGGCGGCTCTGCCATAGATGGACGCACCACGCGGCACGAAGGATACAACATCAGCCAGCGAATCCGAAAACGGGTGGAAGAGATCTTCGGATGGCTCAAGAGCATCGGCGGTTTCAGGCGGACACGGTACAAGGGAAGAGATCGAACCCACCTTCAAGCCTTGTTCGTCGGAGCTGCATACAACCTGCTGCGAATAGTAAATATCCAACGGCGAACTGCGGCTGCTACATAGCAAAAGCGCAGTAGAATCCCGATAATGGGTGCCGAAAGGCGATCTTGAATGAGCTACAAAGTGTGTCATAGGCTTTGCAGTAGGATAAAAATCAAGCTCCGAATAGAATTTTTTAAACTGAAGGCCACTTTTTCAGCGGCCTGTTAGAGCTTGCCCATACTTATGGAGACGTCTTTGCCGGCGTGAGTGCGGGACCGATGTTTATTCCGCAGAGCTCATGAGGAAGGGGATATATTTTTACATCTTCCTTATTTCCTCCTCTGTTCCTCATGCCTGATGTCGATCTTTTTCAGCTGCTCAATGCTCGTGGCCAGGTGTTCGTTCTCTTTTTTAAGCTCCAGCACCATCTTAAGGATAGAGCGCCAATTCTGTGCGTCACTCGCCTTCTCGTTTTTCGGATATGCCCGCAAAAATTCATCAAATCCCTGTAATGCTTCAACGTAGTCCTTGTGAGGATTGTCGTAAAATGCGTGGGTAAAGGCGGCATCATAGAGAGCCCGAGCGCCCCGCTCTGAACGCGGAGAGTCTTTGGATATCTTATCATAAACAGCAATGGCCTCATGGTAATTCTTTTCCCTGAAAAATCTGTCCGCATTTTTGAAGTCAACGTCATCGGCCTTAAGGCTGGCGCAGGCTGAAAGACAGCACGTCAACAATAGCAGGAGAAAAAATAATCTTCTCACCCGTTCCTCCTCTTATCCACGACAAAAACGCTCTTGGGTATCATCTTCGCGTAATCCTTGAGTTCCGCCGCGATTTCCGATGCTTCCAAGGGGTTGGTGAGTTCCCGGCGTTCGTTCGTTACGATCGCTATGGAGATGGACATGATCGGAAACTGCATTTCAACGCCTTGGCGTGTTTTCCCCAGGATGTGTCCGCGCTCCCGGTCCCTAAGGTCATAAAACTCGGGGATGCGTCGGTCGAATTCATGGATGATTGCCGTTGAGACTTCACGCATATAATCAGGTGTGGTAATGACCACGAAATCATCGCCTCCCACATGGCCGATGAAATCCTCTGGCGAGCCTTTCAGCTTGACTGCATTTTCGATAATACGAGCTGTTTCTTTAATCACTTCGCTGCCGTTTGCATATCCATACCGGTCGTTAAATGCCTTGAAATTGTCAAGGTCGAGGACGCAGAACGCGAGAGGCTGGCTGGAGTCTATCCGCTTTTTCAGCACGTTTTCTATGGCGATGCCTCCCGGGAGACGGGTCAGGGGACTGGCATCGAGATACATTTCTTCGAGTTTCCGGAGTCTCTTTCCCATGGCGATAAAAGCTTGCGATAAGCTGCCGATTTCATCAGCGGTGTAGATTCCGGGATCAAAGTCGAAGTTTCCCTCGGAGATGTGTTCGGTCCCGACCTTCAGCTTATTGATGGATGATGAGATGTGGTGGGTAACCACGAGCCCCGCCATGGCCCCGGCGGCGATACTGAAGATACAAAGCAAGGCGGTGGTCAAGAAAGCAGTTCCGCCGATCGCGCTGATCTGTCTCATTTTCCTGTCCTGGGACGCCTTTGCCGCAAGGGAAAGGTTCCGGAGCATATCGATAAGCTTCTCGATTGTTTTTTTCAGTTCGCCGTTTGAAATCGCGTAAGCCTTCTTGGTCTTTCCTTCGCGGATAAGCTGTACCTCACGGTTGAAAAAGCCCGCATAGGCATCCTGGAGTGTATCAATGGTTTCGAGGGGGAGGCCGTTTCGATCAGGGAGCGCTCTCAGTGAAGCGAGTGAAGCGTGAAATTCTTCACCCCGTTTGGAAAAAAGACTGCGCATGTCATCGCTTTTCAGGATGAGAAAGCGTTTTTCGTAGCTATCCTGTGCCAGAACAGCATCAAGCATCTTATCTGCCGCTTCTTGAACAATAATATCGGTTTTTACGATGCTTTTATTCAGGTGGTTGATGCGTTGCAGGCTGATGAGGGCATAAACGACGACAATAACCGTTAACCCCACGAGCGTCATATATCCCAGGAGCATTTTACTGGCGATATTCAGCCGGGCAAAAAGCTTGGCGGGAACTAATTTGTCCAGGATGTCTGGAGGTACGGACATTTTCATTTTCGACAGGAAATTGTTCACCCAAACTAAGATTAACAAATAATCATGGTATTGTCAATAATATTATGGAATTATTACGGAGATCGCGGTGCTTCATCCGGTATCGGCGGTTCTTCACCGGGTGTAACACGTTCCTCACAAAACCTTCTGGGCTCGGTGCCCGGCATGAAAGCTTCGCGATACGATTGCGTGCAGTGTTCGGTGCTGAGCAGTCCGGTACGGGGGTCGATCTGTTTAAATATAATACCGTTCGGTACAGTAAAATCCTCCTTCTCTCGTTTGTCAAGCGATTTTTCCATGAATTCCAGCCAGATAGGAAGTGCCGTGCGAGCGCCGGTTTCCCTTGCTCCAATGCTTTGGTGATCGTCATAACCGACCCAGACGCCCGCAACAAGACCCGGCGTATAGCCGATGAACCAGGCGTCGCGGAAGTCGTTCGTAGTACCGGTCTTTCCGGCCGCGGGCCTGCCGAGTTCCCTCGCTTTCCAAGCCGTTCCTTTTTCGATCACGCCCCTGAGCAGGTTTGTTATCAGGTAGGCGGTTTCAGGTTTTATGACCTGCTCCGGGAGAGCGTCATTTGCGAAAAGGACTTGGCCGGTGCTGTCGGTAATCTTCAGGATGGAAACAGGACCGACCCGTATTCCGTGGTTGTCGAACACGGCATAAGCCGACGTCAGCTCGAAGAGCGTGACATCGGAGCTCCCGAGGGCCAGCGCCGGATAGGGACTGAGAGGGCTTTTAATGCCGAATTTTTTAGCGTATGCGATGGCGCTGTCAACGCCTATCTTTTCGAGCAGCCGAACGGTCGGAACGTTCAGCGACTGGGCCAGCGCCTTTCTCATGGTCACCGGCCCCTGATAGGTCCTCGTAAAATTTTCAGGTGTCCAGGTTTTTTTATTGTCTATTCTGATGGTGAGCGGAGAGTCATCGAGGATGTCGGCTGCGCCAAACCCGCGATCAAGCGCTGCCGCATAGATAAGCGGCTTGAAAGCCGATCCCGGCTGACGCTGGGCCTGCCAGGCGCGGTTAAACTGGCTTTGACTGAAATCCCGGCCCCCGACCATGGCGCAGATGTGGCCGGTTGCCGGATCGATGGCTATAAGCGCAGCTTGAAGGGGGATGGGGAACGCGCCCTTTTTGCGGTGTCGCGCCTCAATTTTTGAAAGGCCTGAACGCACCGCCTGCTCAGCGTCATTCTGGAGATCGTCATTGATGCTGGTATATATGTTGAGCCCGCCGGAGTAGAGGATGCTCGATCCGAAGCGCTCTTCCACCTTCTGCCGTACGTATTCGACGAAGTAAGGAGCGGGCCCTCCTGTCTTCAACGTCGGGTGCGAGGGCAGAGGCGCTTTTTTGGCTTCTTCGGCCTGCGCAGGGGTCAGAACCCGCGTAGCAACCATTCGGTTTAACACATAAGCCCGCCTTCCGCGGGCATTCTCCGGCGATTTGAAGGGAGAGTAGTAGTTTGGAGAGCGGGGCAGTCCGGCGAGCAGGGCGCATTCCGCCGTATCCAGGTCTTTCGCCTTTTTTCCGAAATAGATCTGAGAAGCGGCTTCCACGCCGTAGGCGCCGCTGCCGAAGTATATCTGATTAAGGTAGAGAGTGAGTATTTCACGTTTTGTATAGCGCTGCTCTATCTTGAGCGCGAGGGCCATTTCCTTGAGCTTCCTCGCGTAACTGCGCTCAGGCGTGAGGAAAAGCGCCTTTGCGAGCTGCTGCGTAAGCGTGCTTCCGCCTTCAAGCACTTTTTTGGCCCTGACATTCCGGTAGAAGGCCCTCGCGATCCCGCGCAAGTCGATGCCGTGATGGCTGTAAAATCTCGTGTCCTCGGTGGCAATGAGCGCTTTAATCAAGTTTTCGGGCACATCCGACAGAACAACAGGCGTGCGGTTTTCCATGAAGAATTCCGCCAGGAGCTTGTTGTCGTCTGAATAGACGCGGGAGGTGATGCTCGGCTTGTATTCTTCCAGGGTCTTGACTTCGGGCAGGTCCCAGACCGAAAAGATGATGAACCCGGCAGCTCCTCCTATGAGAACGGCTGTCAGGATCAGAAAAAGATAAAGGAGTATGGATTTCCCTTTTTGCATTGCGGCCATTATACATCCTCGTCCGGTAAAAAGTAAAGAAAATGCAAATCATTCAGCAGACATATGGTTTTCGCAGTAATTGTAACTTACCTTGAGTTTTAATACGTAAGGTGCTATTATTTATCCACTCGGCATCAAAACATTCATTCTGAATTGACTACAAGGAGGAGAGTACATGTCGTACACTGCAAAAGATTTCAATTCATTGATCGGGATGAAGGGGTTCAGCGAAACGCTTCTCAAAAACCATTTCACGTTGTATCAGGGATATGTCGCCAACACGAACAAGGCCGCTGAGACGCTCTCGCAGATGCTGAAAGACGGGAAAACGGGCACGCCGGAATATGCCGAGCTCAAAAGAAGGTTCGGATGGGAGTTCAACGGTATGAGGCTGCATGAACTTTACTTTGAGAACCTCAAAGGGAGCGGCGGTATGGACCGGGCCGGCAGGCTTGCGAAAAAGATGGAGAAGGAGTTCGGCAGTGTCGATGGCTGGGAAAAGGACTTCAAGGCCTGCGGGACCATGCGGGGCATCGGCTGGGCGGTCTTGTATCATGATGCAGCAGGAGACCGGCTGTTCAATTCATGGATCAATGAACATGACGTGGCGCACCTTGCCGGCTGCGAACCGGTCCTGATCATGGATGTGTTCGAGCACGCGTACATGACCGATTATCAGCTGAAGCGTGCGGACTATATTGAGGCGTTCTTTGCGAACATCAACTGGAAAACGGCGGAAGGGCGGATAAAGTAAACAAGATACATGCATAAAAGAGTCGGAAGCTATCTGGAGGGCTTCATCCTGAAGAGAAGGACCTGATGCAAAATGACGGTTTGGTCATAGTCTTTACCGGTGACGGGAAAGGGAAGACGAGCGCGGCCATGGGGGTCGCACTGCGCGCGGTCGGTCACCGGATGTACGTTTCCGTGGTTCAGTTCCTCAAGAGCTCCATGGCCACCGGCGAAGCGAGAGCGGCCGAACGGCTCGCCCCCGAGCTGGATTTCGTTTCGCTGGGCAAAGGCTTTGTAAATTGCTGCGGCAGCACGACTCCCCTGGCCGAGCACCGGAAGGCGGCGGGGGAAGCGCTGACGCTCGCGCGGCAGCGCATGCTTTCCGGGGCCTGGGACGTCCTGATCCTTGACGAGATCAACACGGCGGTAGCCCTCTGCCTTGTCGACATCGCCGATGTTCTCGCTCTGGTCAGAAAAAAGCCGGCGAAGCTGCATCTCATCCTGACGGGCCGCAATGTACACCCCGATCTGGTCGCCATTTCCGACATGGTGACGGAAATGCGCTCTGTCAAGCATCCCTACGACAGCGGCCTGCCTGCCCGGAAGGGCATCGATTTTTAAAAGTAAAATTGACTTTGATTTTTCAAAATGCTAGTATAACCACATACATACAGGGGAAAATAGAGTTCTGTATGTCCTGATAATGAAAACAAGCCCGGTCATTGTAACCATAGAAGATGAAATGTCGCTGCCCAGTCTCTACGGGGACATGGACAAAAACCTCAGATTGATCGAAAACACCTACGGCGTGGTCCTGAACGCCCGGGGAAACAGGATCCAGATAGAGGGCGAAGAAAAGTCCGTCGCAAGGGTTGAACGACTTTTAAAGCAGCTCGCCGACATGCTTACCAAGGGCGTCATTTCTCAAAAAGACGACGTCAACACGGCCATTCATGCCTTTTCAACAGATCCCTCAACTGCCTTGAAGGACTTATTTCAAAAAGCGATCCCGGTTTCGAGCAGGAAACGGCCTGTCGCGCCCAAGAACGAGACGCAGCGTAAATATGTCGATGCCATCAGAGAGCATGACATCGTGTTCGGGATCGGGCCGGCCGGCACCGGCAAGACCTACCTTGCCATGGCCACGGCGGTCTCCGCCCTCCTGCGGCGCGAAGTGAGCAGGATCATCCTCGTGCGTCCCGCGGTGGAAGCGGGGGAGAAACTCGGGTTCCTGCCCGGCGATCTTTACGAGAAGGTCAATCCCTATCTGCGCCCGCTCTATGACGCTCTGTATGACATGATCGAAACTGAAAAGGCGAATAAACTCGTGGAGCGGGGGGACATTGAGATCGCCCCTCTTGCATTCATGCGAGGCCGTACGCTGAATGACTCCTTCATCATCCTCGACGAGGCCCAAAACACGACCACCGAGCAGATGAAGATGTTCCTTACCCGGCTGGGTTTCAACTCGAAGACCGTGGTCACCGGCGATATAACCCAGATCGACCTGCCGAGTGGTAGAAACTCGGGTCTCATCGAAGTGCAGAAAATACTGGACGATATCGAAGGCATACGCTTCGTATATTTTACCAACAAGGACGTAGTACGCCATAAGCTGGTTCAGCAGATCATCAAGGCCTACGAAAGATACGAGGAGACGGATGAATAGTAAGCATGATACCCTGGCAAAGCTCCTGCCAAAGACCCATCTCCCCGTTTCCGACAAGGATGAAGCGCCCGCGGGAATATCGCGCGCTGCCGCGATCATGAATATCGGCCTTGCACTCACCACCGCTGTTCTGCTCGCTTTCCTGCTCCTTTTATGGTTCCCGTTTCTGGAAAAAGGGGACACGGCCTCGCGGAGCATTACAGCACCTTATACCATGTACATTGAATATCCGGGGCCTGATCAGACCGTTTTTTCCTATAAGGTAAACAAGGGCGAGGTCATCGTGGAGGCCGGTCACCGTGTTTCAGAAAAGGCCGCGCGGATACTTGACGAAATTGCGCGCCGGGAAGGCATCGGCAACAGGCGATATGCGTACCTGGGGTTGACCATGCTCATTCTGCTCTTTTTTTACCTTTTTTACCGGGACGTCAAACGGTACCGCCCCGCGCTCATCACCGATACGCGAAAGTTATTTCTCCTCGCTTTGCTCCTGCTGGTTACGGTCATCGTAGCGCAGTTTGCAAAATATATCTTCTCGCTGGTGGCCGACAAATTCTTACTGGATTCGATCACCATCGGTTTCGCCGTGCCGGTGTCAGCGGGGGCCATGCTCGTTTGTCTCCTCTTTGATTTTCATCTTGCGGTGGGCTTTTCATTTGTGGTCAGCATCCTGGTGGGCAGCCTGTTTCAGAGCGACCCTTTCATGCCGATCTATTATTTTCTCGGCAGCATCATGGCTGCCCTCTCGGTGATCCATTGCAAAAAGAGGACCGCAGTGATCAGGGCAGGGGCCTTCACCGGTCTCATTAACCTCGTTACCATTCTCGGCATCGACCTCTACCGGGGCGATTTGCTCACCCGCAGCATATACGACCTGAGCGCGGGATTTCTGGGCGCCGTGCTTGTATCCATGATCGTGTCGGTATCGTTGCCATTTTTTGAAGCGCTCTTCGACATAGCCACGGACATAAAACTTCTTGAACTTTTAGACCCCAACCAGCCGCTGCTCAAGGAGCTGGTTTACAAAAGTCCGGGTACCTACCACCACAGTATCGTGATCGGCAACCTGGCTGAGGCCGCAGCCGAAGCCATCGGAGAAAATCCGCTCCTTGCTCGGGTCGGGGCCTACTACCACGATGTGGGCAAGATACGAAAACCGGAGTATTTTATAGAAAACCAGAGACCCTACGATAACAAACATGACCGGCTCATGCCATCGATGAGCAGTTTGATCATTGCGTCTCATGTAAAAGACGGCATCGACATGGCCCGTGAGCACAAGCTGCCGACGTCGGTCATTGATATCATCCGGCAGCATCACGGCACCTCGCTGATCACGTATTTCTACCAGAAAGCAAAAGAACTCCAGCCGCTCGTCAAGATCGCCGAGGCGGATTATCGATACCCCGGCCCCAGGCCGCGGACCAAGGTTGCCGCTATCGTCATGCTGTCGGACTCAGTCGAAGCGGCCTCGCGAACGCTCGACAACCCGACCCCCCAGAGGATACAGGCATTGACGAACAGCATCATTACCCGCATATTTCTTGATGATCAGCTCGTGAGATGCGATCTCACGCTTCGGGACCTCCGCGAGATCGCGCGGAGTTTCAATCTCGTCCTCAGCGGGATATTCCATCATCGGATCGATTATCCCGGCAAGGAATTGCCCGGAGAAAAGAGACGCGGTGAACATCAGGATAAAAAACACTCAGAAGAAACAAAGACTGGCAACGACAGCGCTCGGGACACGGCTCGGGAACCTGCTGAGGAGCATCGGCCTGCATAATGCCGAGTTGAGCGTTCTGTTTGTCGGCGACCGGGCCATGCGCACTTTGAACCGGCGGTACCGCGGCAAGGACAAGGCGACCGACGTGCTTTCGTTCTCCCTGCGCGAAGGAGCGTTTTCCCATGTTCAGCCGGAGGTCCTTGGTGATATCGTTATCGCGGTGCCGACTGCCGTACGCCAGGCAGCGGAAGCAGGGCATACGGTCGGCCGCGAAATCGATCTTCTCCTTGTTCACGGCCTGCTCCATCTTCTTGGTTACCATCACGAACGCGGCGGCGATGAAGCAAGAAGGATGAAGCGTCGGGAGCTCCAGTTGTTGAAAAGGATGTCCGCATGAAACCGAAATCCTGGACCCAAAGCGCCAACCTGGCGATCGAGGGCATCATTTATTCCGTCAAGACCCAGCGGCACATGCGATATCATCTGTTCGTCGCTCTGGCTGTTCTCGTGCTCACCCTCGTCCTGGATATATCCCGAATACAGTTCATCCTGCTCTGTGTGGCCATCGTGCTCGTCCTGGTCACCGAGATGATGAACACGGCAATCGAAGTCGTCGTTGACATGATCGCGGAAACGTACGATCCGCTTGCAAAGACCGCCAAGGACATCGCAGCCGGTGTGGTCTTGATCGCGTCGATCGGCGCCCTGACGCTCGCTTATCTTATTCTCTACCCGGCCGTAAAAGCGGTCATCACCACCGGAGTATGGCACCCCCGGAAGGCCGGGGACGATGTCGTGGCCTTTGTTGCGCTGACGGCAGTGGTGATCATCGTCGTTATTATCAAGGCATTTCTCGGCAGGGGGGAGCCGCTGAGGGGAGGCATGCCGAGCGGTCACGCGGCAGTCTCCTTCTCCATCTGGGTTGCGGCCCTTTATCTGACGCAGTCGCTGACAGTAGGTGTACTGACTTTTTTACTGGCGATCATGGTAAGCTGGAGCAGGTGGTCGTCGCGCATACATCGCCCCCTCGAAGTGGTTGCCGGGGCGGCGCTCGGGGCGGGATTGACCATGTTATTCTTTTTGCTGTTCAGCTGAAGCGGGCATTCCTCCTCCGGAGCACGCCCCGTTTTATTGCGGAGGACTCATTGGTCATAAATGAGATATTAGAAGAGCTTCTGTCCTCGGTCAGAGGCTCCCGGGCGGCTATTTTCCTCGATATGGACGGAGAGTCGATTGCCCAGGCGGGTGATTCCTCCGTCGACCTGAAGCTGCTGGGCGCATGGAAAGAGATACACCTCGACCACATCAAAGACATCAGCGGGCGGCTCGGGATGGGAACGGTTCATGCCGTGCTTTTTTCACTCGAGGAGGGAAATGAGCTGATCGCGCCGGTAGCGGAGGAGTACTGCCTGCTTCTTTACCTCTCCGTATTTGCAAACCTGCAGGAGGCCATGGCGGCATTGAAGATCGCCATCGAGCGCTTGAAAAAAGACATCGAGTAAGCAGCTCTCAGTTCATTGGTTGCCGCTATGAGCCCTGGGCTATCAACGGTGAGCTTTTTATATCTCGTCGAACATTCCCAGCTTTCTGAATTTTTCATACCGCAGCCTGACAAGCTCCGCGGGCGACAGGTCTTTTATCTCCGACAGGTTCCTGGTTATCGCCTCTTTGAGCAGCTCCGCCGCCCTCCTCGGGTCGCGGTGCGCGCCCCCGATCGGTTCTTCGATCATTTCATCAATTACTTTCATCTGGAACAGATCCTGCGCGGTGATCTTGAGCAGGTCTGCGGCTTCATAGGCCTTCGAACCATTGTTCCAAAGGATGGCCGCGCAGCCTTCGGGAGAGATGACCGAATAGGTCGCATGTTCCAGCATGAGCACGCGATCGGCCACGCCGAGCGCGAGCGCTCCGCCGCTTCCGCCTTCACCGATCACGGTCGCGACGATGGGGACCGTGAGGCCCGACATGACATATAAATTCCGCGCGATCGATTCGCCCTGGCCCCGTTCTTCCGCGCCGATGCCCGGATAGGCGCCCGGCGTGTCGATGAAGGTTATGAGCGGCTTCTTGAATTTTTCGGCAAACCGCATGGCGCGCAGGGCCTTCCGGTAGCCTTCGGGGTTGGGCATGCCGAAGTTGCGGGAAATCTTTTCTTTCGTGGTCCTTCCTTTTTGATGGCCGATCACGACGATCGGCATACCGTCGAGCCTGGCCATGCCGCACACGATGGCCGGGTCATCGGCAAAACCCCGATCACCGTGCATCTCGGTGAAGTCCGTCAGCATGGCTTCGATATAATCGAGGGTGTAGGGCCGGTTCGGATGCCGCGAGATCTGGGCCTTTTGCCAGGGAGTGAGCCTTGAATAAATCTCGGCGCGCAGCTGATCGGCTTTTTTGTGGAGCTTGAGGATTTCTTCTTCGAGATCGATATTGCCGCTCGAGGTGAAGAGGGTAAGCTCCTCTATCTTTTTTTCCAGGTCGGCGATCGGTTTTTCGAATTCGAGGTATTCTGGCGGCAAATCGTACTCCTCATTACCTTAACAATGAATAAAGAAAACAGGCATTATAACCATGGGATTACAGCGGTAGAGTTTGAACGTTCATCATAAGAAGCGCGGGTATTATCGGATATTAGGGCACTGTTGTCAAGGGTTTGTTGGGAAAGAAGCATGCGCGGACAGGAAAAGACGCTCTTGTCATCCCACTGAAGGGCCATGAATGTTGTGCCCTGACCGGAATCTCACGCGCTCCGCTTCCCGAAGGGGCCAGCCCCCGGGATGAGTTCGGAGTGTGGAGTTCGGAGTGATGAGTGAAAGAAAACTAACAAAGAGGAAGGCCTTTTCCCCATAGCCCCTTGTTCGATCCCGTTCGTCAGCAAACAAAAAAAGACCGGCAGACGAACCGGTCTTTTTTATTTTCTGGTGCCGCTGACCGGAATTGAACCGGTACGACAGTTGCCCGTCGAGAGATTTTAAGTCTCTTGCGTCTGCCAATTCCGCCACAGCGGCATAAAAAGCGTACGAAGTGAATATTATAGAAACGCAGACATTTGTCAAGAAAAAATGTCACCGATGAAGATAACCAAGAGGATAACAGGAAGATATCAGGGGAAAACAGAGCGCAGGAGGGGCAGGATCGCACCTCCTGAAACGGACTGAATATTATTCCAGGGATATTGCCGTGACGGGGCAGCTGTCTACAGCCTGCTGGCAGTCGCAGGTGTCGCAGCCGCCGGGATTGACAACCCATGCCTTGTCGTCCCTGAGTTCAAAAACCTTGGGACAGAGCTCGGAGCAGAGTCCGCAGCCGATACAGGTATCCATGTCAACTTTTGGCGTCGCCATAACGATCGCTCCTTTCTTGCTTATGCTGTCTCTAAAATACAATTCGACATTTTCATCTTTGCTGGTCATACTCTACGCCTAATCGCTGAAAACATCCATGATGTAAATCATAGGACCCCCAATATTGAAGCTCCCTGCAGCAAATGAAGGCTCGTAGTAAAAATTAGAAGTTTGAAGTCATATGCTATCCCGATTTGCTTATTTCACCCTTCTCATTTCGAATTTCATACTTCCTCTCATCCTTTATCAAGCATGTCGCGAATTGTTTCGAAAACAAGGGAGACCGGAATTTTTTCCATGCATTCCAGATATGTTCTGTTGTTGCAGGTGCGGCTTCTGCAAGGGATGCAGGGCACATTCGCAGCCTGTATCAGCCGGTGGCCGCTGCCGACGGGACCCGTTCGTGCCGGGTCCGCGGCCCCGAAGAGCGCAACGACCCTCGTACCCACTGCGGTCGCGATATGCATCGGGCCCGTATCACCGCTTACCAGGATATCACATTGTTCCAGAAGCGCGCCCAATTGAAGAAGGCTTGCTTTGCCGGTCATGTTGAGGGGCTTCGAACCGGTTTTTGACGCTATCTCGTCTGCCAGGGGGGCATCTTCCTTCCCGCCGATAAGAATGACTCTTGCCGCAAGCTTCTGCGTCAGTATATCCGAAAGCGCCGCAAAGCGGTCCGTTGCCCAGCGATTCACCGGATGGCTCGCCCCGGGATTTAAGGCAATCAGCGGTTTCCCGGCGCGGCCCAAAGGGGAAATGCTTTCCTCCGCAAAAGCCCGTTCCCGGGCGCTGAAGGTAAGCTCCAGGCTCATCTTCGTGGCATCGATGCCGAGCGGAGCAACAGTCTCAAGATAGTTGACTACGGCATGAACAGTTCTGGTGCGGGCTTTGTGATATACCAGCACGCGGCAGGGGAAAGCAGCGCTCGCCAGGAACCACGTTCTCAGGTTGCTTCGCTGAAAGTTGACGACGAGATCATATTTATTGCCTCGAAGAACCCGCCGGAGCCGCACAAGCGCCCGGAACGACCTGTGTGCTCCCGCTTTGTCGAACACCAGCGTTTCATGAACATGGACGTTATATTTAAAAAGTTCCGCGGTGGCCGTGGAGCCGACAAGAAGGGAAAGGTCCGCTTGAGGATACCTGCTCTTCAGTGCCCTGATGACCGGGGTCAGCTGGAGGAGGTCGCCTATTGCGCCCGGTTTAATGATGAGGATGTTGTCGAATCGGTCCATAATGGGATATCTTGAGGAACTGGGTGCATAATAATATAAAGGAGCGATCGTCGCAAGGTTAAACATTATTACGGGCGACCAATGGGAGACTCGCAATATAAAAATTATCTTTACAAATGAACGACTTTCCCCTATTATAGAAAAACTGTATATGATGATTTTTCCCCCACTAAATTAATCGTTAAGCGGAGATACGCCCGGTTCATGTTGAAAGCATTATCGGCTGTTTGGATAGTATTAGGATTGTTGTTTGCCCTCCCGGCATCCGGTGATGCCGGCCAAAAACAGATGCACCCTGTTCCCTCCGTTAATCTACCTTTTAAACCAGGAGAGAAACTCACCTACGATATCAGTTGGTCTAATATCATACACGCAGGCACCGCGGTCATGGAAGTCAGGGAGGAAAAGAAGGCTGACGGGGAAATTGTATATCATCTCATTTCCACAGCGCATTCCAGCAGACTGTTGTCTAAATTCTACACCGTATCGGACAAAATTGAGAGCGTCTTTGATGTGGAAAAACTGCGCCCGCTTTCCTACAGCCTGGACCAGTCTCACGGGAAACGGAAAAAAAAGCGCGAAATGAAATTCCACTATAAAGAGGGCACCGTAACGGTGCTTTCCGACGGCCAGCAAAACACGTACCCCGTCCCGCGCGGACATACAGGACCCTCTCTCGTCCCTCTACTATGTCAGGACGAAGCAGGATTTCATCGTCGGGAAACCGATTACCGTCAATGTGCACGATGATGATAAAAATTGGACGGTCGACGTGTATGTCCTCGGAAAAGAAAAATTAAAGACCTCGTTCGGCGAGCTCAATACGATAAAGCTTAAAACCTACCCCAAGTACGAAGGAGTGTTCCAGAACAAGGGAGAGATCTATATCTGGCTTACGGACGATGCGCGGAAAATTCCGGTTCTCATGCAAAGCACGATCAGCATCGGCTCCATCGTCTCGACGCTCGTGGCCGCGCGGGCCGGAGAAGATAAAAAATGACCTCAAAATCGGAATCAAAGCGCCTTATAAAATTTATCGACCATTTTCCCCGAACGCGCACGCTCGTTGTCGGCGACGTCATGCTCGACCATTACGTGTGGGGAAACGTGTCCCGCATATCGCCGGAAGCGCCGGTGCCCGTCGTGAGCGTGACCAGGGAGAACGTGCTGTTGGGCGCCGCCACGAACGTGGTCAACAATATTCACTCGCTCGGCGGCAACGTGAGCGTGTGCGGGGTGATCGGCCATGACGATGCCGGAAAACAGCTGGTTCATATGCTTCGCGTGCAGGGCATCCGCACCGATGGCCTTATCGTCGAAAAAGACAGGCCGACGACGATCAAGACCCGTGTGATCGCGCACAGCCAGCAGGTGGTCCGCTTCGACCGGGAGACGAAGAACGGCATCGAGCGGGACACGCACCGGGGGATATTCGACTTTGTGAAACAGCAGGTGCGGGACGGGCTCGATGCCATCGTAGTTTCCGACTATTGCAAAGGTGTCGTCACGAAAGCCCTCGTGCGGGACATCATGAAACTGGCGCGAAAGAACAGCGTTATCGTATCGGTGGACCCCAAGGTGAACCATTTCGGCATTTACCGGGGCGTGACCATCCTGACGCCCAATATCAAGGAAGCTTCGATCGGCGCGAAGATCGACATCGAGGACGACGAGAGCCTGCTCAGGGCCGGTGCGCTGCTTCTCGGGAGGCTCAAATGCGACGCCGTGCTTATTACGCGAGGGGAGCACGGCATGAGCCTCTTTGAACGGGGCGGCCGGATCACGCACATCCCGACGGTCGCGCAGGAGGTGTTCGACGTCACCGGCGCCGGCGATACCGTGATCAGCGCGCTCACCCTCGCGATGGCCGCCGGCGCAGGCACGGTGGATGCCGCCAGGATTTCGAACTTCGCCGCAGGGATCGTGGTTGGCGTCGTGGGGACCGCGACGGTAAGACCCGAAGAGCTGAAACAGAAAATAACGACCGGCTGAGACGCAGAGAACAATTAACATTCTCAATTCGAACCTCGAAATCTCAAACAATTTAGGAATACAACTAGTTAACTTGCAATGCCCTGTAGCTTGTACAGGGTCACCTCTTAGATCCCTCCCCCCGATGGGGGAGGTTAGGTGGGGGTGACGGTGATGCACGACGAATACTTCACCCTCCCCTTGATCCCCTCCCATCTAGGGAGGGGAGAAAATTAAGAACAGATACCTTGCAGATACCTATACGAACCTTAAAACATTTGCTGCGGGGAGGTTCATTTTTCCAGTTTTGATTATTTGATATTGTTCAGGATGTACTAATTCATGCTCAGTTTTTCCTTTCCGGGCCGCAACAATTCAGATACTATATGAGGGGAGTCCAGGAGATACATGAAAGGGATCATTTTAGCAGGCGGCAGCGGGACGCGGCTCTACCCCATCACGCGGGGAGTGTGCAAACAGCTGCTGCCCATTTATGACAAACCGATGATCTATTACCCGCTCTCGATACTCATGCTCGCCGGCATCAGGGAAATATTGATCATATCGACCCCCATTGACCTGCCGCGGTTCAAGGACATCTTCGGCGGCGGCTCGGACCTCGGCCTGCGCTTTTCATATGAAGCGCAGGCTCAGCCGAACGGTCTTGCAGAGGCCTTTCTTATCGGCGAAAAATTTGTGGGAAAAGACTCCGTATGCCTTGTGTTGGGAGATAATATCTTTTTCGGTCACGGTCTTTCGGAACTGCTCAACAAGGCTGTGAACGATGTGGAATCGGCAGGCGGCGCAACGGTGTTCGGATATTATGTGAAGGACCCCCAGCGATACGGCATCGTTGAATTCGACCAGTCCGGCAGCGTGCTCTCTGTTGAGGAAAAACCGGCAGAACCGAAATCCCGGTATGCGGTTACCGGCCTCTACTTTTACGACAACACCGTGATCACCATCGCAAAGAACATAAAACCATCGCAACGGGGAGAGCTTGAAATAACCGACGTAAACAAGGCTTATCTTGCAAAGAAAGAACTCAGGGTCGAGCTCTTGGGCCGGGGATACGCCTGGCTCGATACGGGCACCCACGAAAGCCTGCTCGAAGCCGGCGAGTTCATCGCGACGATCGAAAAACGGCAGGGCCTTAAGATGGCCTGCATCGAGGAGATCGCGTACAAGCTGGGCTACATCGACAAGGAAAAACTGCTCAAGGCCGCCGAGAGCCACAAAAAGAATTCCTATGGTGACTATCTTAAAATGGTCGCGGAACAAGGGGTGCCGAATGCCCTTTGAATTCACAGCCCTGGAAATACCCGGTCTCATTCTTATTAAACCTCAGGTCTTCGGCGACGGGCGCGGGTTTTTTCTTGAGCTCTACAAACATTCCGATTTTGTCCTCGCGGGAATAGGGGAGCATCTCGTCCAGGACAACTATTCAAAATCCGCGAAGGGCGTACTGAGAGGGCTCCATTACCAGAAAAACCCCATGGCTCAGGGCAAGCTCGTCATGTGCATAAAAGGCAATATTTTCGACGTTGCCGTGGATCTCCGCAAAGGCTCCCCGCAGTACGGGAAATGGGCCGGCGTGGAACTGTCAGGGGAAAACAAGCACCTGCTCTATGTTCCGGCCGGGTTCGCGCATGGCTTCCAGGTCGTGAGCGACACGGCAGAGGTGCTGTACAAGTGCACCGAGGAGTATTCGCCCTCGAACGACCGGGGCATCATCTGGAGCGATCCCGACATCGGCATCGCGTGGCCGCTCAACGACCCGCTGCTGTCCGGCAAGGACAAATCACATCCTTTTCTGAAGGACGCGGATAATAACTTCGTCTTCACCGTGCGCTCATGAAATACCTTATTACCGGCAGAAACGGACAGCTTGCCCGGGCGTTCATCAAGAGGTTCGAGGCGCGTTCGACGGACTTCAGCGCTCCCGATGAATCACGGCTCGACATCACGAACAGCGCGAACGTCATGGAGGCCGTCGCGGCTTATAAACCGGATGTCATCATCAACTGCGCGGCCTACAACCTCGTGGACAAGGCCGAACAGGAGCGTGAAAAGGTATTCGCGGTGAATGCAGCGGGGCCGAAAAATCTGGCCCGGGCCGCCGGCAAACACAAGGCCGTCCTCGTGCATTTTGGGTCCGATTATGTCTTCGATGGAACGAAGGAAAGCGGCCTCTATACTGAGAATGACCCGACGAACCCCCTGAACGAATACGGGAAGAGCAAGCTGTCCGGCGAAGACCTGTCCGGGGAAACAGAAGGCAATTTCCTTGTCTTCAGGTTGAGCTGGGTGTACGGCGAGGGAAAACAAAATTTCATCTACAAGCTTACGGGAATGGGCGAAGAACAGCGAATATCTGAAGATCGCCTGCGACGAGTTCTCGGTCCCGACCGCTGCCGAGACGGTCGTTGATATCACCCTGCGGTCCCTTGATGCGGGCATCCGGGGCCTGTACCATTTGACGAACACCGGTTTCTGTTCCCGGTACGAATGGGCGACGTTCATTATCAAAAAGCTCGGGATAAAAAAATTCGTCAGACCCGTATCGATGGACCTTTTTAACCTGCCGGCCACGCGGCCGAAATTCTCCGCCATGAGCAATGCCAGGCTGTCGGATATTTTGAATGTCGTCATCCCTGCCTGGGAACAGGCGGTAGAAGCTTTTTTACGGAGAAAACATCCTGAATCATGAATAAGAGTCATAGCACAACCCATACGCACGATGTTCCCGACGCCCGATTCCTTTCATCAGCGAACATCCTGGTGACCGGCGGCGCGGGATTCATCGGCTCGAATTTCATCCGTTCCGTGCTGGGAAAGCAGGACTTCAACGGGTCCATTGTCAACTACGACAAGCTGACCTATGCGGGTAATCTCTTGAATCTCGCCGATATTTCCGACAAATTCGGCGGCAAGCGCTATTTTTTCGAACACGGCGATATCTGCGATATTGAAAAGGTCAAGGCGGGTTTCGACAAATACCGGATCAACATCGTGGTACACTTTGCCGCCGAGAGCCACGTGGACCGCTCCATTTTCGGCCCCGGGGATTTTGTCCAGACGAACATCAACGGAACGTTCAGCCTGCTCGAAGCGGCCCGCCAACTCTGGGCCGGAAGGAGAGACGTCCGCTTTCATCACATCAGTACTGATGAGGTCTATGGCTCTCTCGGCAAAACGGGGTTTTTCTTCGAAACGACGCCCTACGATCCGCGAAGCCCTTACTCGGCCTCCAAGGCCGCATCGGATCACCTGGTGAAGGCATACTTTCATACCTACGGGTTGCCGATCACGATCTCCAATTGCTCGAACAATTATGGTCCCTATCACTTTCCCGAGAAACTGATTCCGCTCGCCGTCTTGAACGCCATCGAGGGGAAACAGATCCCGGTGTACGGCGATGGAAAGAACGTCCGTGACTGGCTCTACGTCAAAGACCATTGCGACGCCATCTGGACGGTACTCTCCAAAGGAACAACTGGTGAAACATATAATATCGGCGGAGAGTGTGAAAAACAGAACATCGAGGTCGTTCAGAACATCTGTGATATACTGGAGCGGCTCTGCCCGATCAGCGACAATCCTCTGATCAAGGACAGGATGCCGCGACTCACCCGGTATCGTGACCTTATTACCTTTGTCGTTGATCGCCCCGGACACGACCGCCGCTATGCCATCAATTGCGACAAGATAAAGAGAGAGCTTGGCTGGAAGCAGAACCACAACTTTGAGCAGGGACTGAAGGATACCGTTGCCTGGTTCTTGAAAAATGCCGCATGGGTGAACAACATCAGAAGCGGCGACTACCAGAAGTGGATAGAAAAAAACTACTCGGGAAGAACGTTCTGAACGAAGGAGAGTTATGAGAATTTCTGTGATAGGCACGGGGTACGTCGGTCTCGTAACCGGCACCTGCCTTGCCGAAAGCGGCAATGACGTTATCTGCATGGACATCGACAAGAAAAAAATCGAGCTGCTTAATAATGGGACCGTTCCCATTTACGAGCCCGGATTGGAAGAGCTGATCAAACGGAACGTGGCCCATGGGCGGCTCAGCTTTACCACCAATATGTCGCGGGCAGTGCGCGAATCAAATGTGATATTTATTGCCGTCGGTACTCCGCCGGGAGAAAACGGGTCGGCAGACCTCAAATACGTGCTTGGGGCGGCCGAGGACATCGCTCGACACCTGAACGGCTATAAGATTATCGTCAACAAGAGTACCGTCCCTGTGGGTACGGCCGACAAGGTCAAAGCAGTTGTTGCCGGTAAGACCAAACACAAGTTCGAGGTGGTGTCCAATCCGGAGTTTTTGAAGGAAGGCTCGGCAATCGAAGATTTCATGAAACCGGATCGCATCGTGATCGGCGCAAACAGCGCCCGCTCGATGCAGATCATGCACGATGTTTATGCACCGTTCGTCCGCAAAGGAGACCGTACGCTCGTCATGGACGTCAGGAGCGCAGAAATGACGAAGTACGCTTCCAATGCCATGCTGGCGACCAAAATTTCCTTCATCAACGAAATGGCCAACATCTGCGTGAGCCTGGGCGCGGATATCGACAGTGTGCGTCGGGGAATGGGGTATGACAAGCGGATCGGATTTGAGTTTCTGTTCCCCGGTGTCGGCTATGGGGGCTCCTGCTTTCCGAAGGATGTCAAGGCTCTGGTGCAAACGGCAAAAGAACACGGCTTTGACGCCAGAGTCCTGAAATCCGTCGAAGCCGTGAACGAACAGCAAAAGAAAGTCCTTTCGGATCTCATTCTATCTCACTTTGCTTCGAGAAAATCAATGAGGAATGCCAGGTCTTCAAAGCCGCTCTCGGGTCGAACCGTAGCAGTATGGGGTCTTTCCTTCAAGCCCCGAACCGATGACATGCGCGAGGCGCCTTCCGTGGTGATCATTCAAAACCTGCTGCGTGCCGGTGCCGAGATCAGGGCGCACGATCCGGTGGCTCTGCATGAAGCGCGCAAAATCTTCAAGAAGAAAATAACACTTATGGAAGACGGGTATGAAGCGCTGCGGGGTGCGGATGCACTGGCCGTTGTGACCGAATGGAATGAGTTCCGGACGCCGGACTTCCAGAAGATGAAAAAAATCATGAAAAATCCGGTCATTTTTGACGGCAGGAACATCTACAACCAGGAGGAACTGAAGAAGATGGGATTTACATACTACGGCATCGGGAGAAGGTAAGCGGGATTCATGATGCCTGATACAAGATCGGATTTCGAAGACGGATGTCATAGGATTTGATCCGGCATCATGCATTCTGCTGCATTTCGTATCTTTTTTTATGAGGAGATTTTAAGTGAGAATACTTGTTACCGGCGGAGCGGGTTTTTTAGGATCGCATCTGTGCGAGCGATTGCTTGATGAAGGGCATGAAGTTCTGTGCCTGGACAATTTTTTCACCGGGAGGAAAGGGAACGTTGCCGGACTTCTCAAAAATCCCGAATTCGAGCTGGTGCGCCACGACATCGTCCTGCCCATCCTGCTGGAGGTCGATAAGATATATCACCTCGCATGTCCTGCCTCGCCGATCCACTATCAGTATAACCCCGTCAAGACCATCAAGACCAACATCCTCGGAACGCTCAACATGCTCGGGATCGCCAAGCGGGTCAGGGCCAGGATGCTCCTGGCGTCCACGTCGGAGGTATACGGTGATCCGGCCGTGCATCCCCAGAAGGAAGACTACTGGGGAAATGTGAACCCCATCGGCATCAGGAGCTGTTACGACGAAGGGAAACGGGCCGCGGAGACCTTGATGATGGACTATCATCGTCAGAACCGGGTCGATATCAGGATCGTGAGGATCTTCAACACCTACGGACCGCGCATGCTCCCCGACGACGGCAGAGTGGTGAGCAATTTCATCGTCCAGGCGCTCAAGGGGCAGGAGATCACCGTCTATGGCGATGGTTCCCAGACGCGCTCGTTCTGCTATGTCGACGACCTCGTCGAGGGATTGGTACGGATGATGGAGTGCGAAAAGTTCGCGGGTCCGGTGAACCTTGGGAATCCCGACGAATATACCATACTGGACTTTGCAAAAAAGATCGTTGCCATGACGGGCTCCAAGTCGAAGATCGTTCATAAACCGCTGCCCTCTGACGATCCGACCCAGCGTCAGCCAGATATCACCCTCGCCGGCGAGAAACTCGGCTGGAAACCGAAGGTGTCGGTGGATGAAGGGTTGAAGAGGACGATTGATTTTTTCAGGAAAGAACTTTCGGTGTAATGAAGAACGACCTGAACACCATCGTAGCCATCATCCCCGCACGGTACGGCTCCACGCGGTTTCCCGGAAAATCGCTCGCGCTGATCAAAGACAAACCGATGATCCAGTGGGTATACGAGCGGACAAAGCAGTCGCGGCTCGTCAGCCGGGTCATGGTGGCCACGGACGACGAGCGTATCCGGAAAGCGGTTACAGCCTTTGGCGGCGAAGCGGTCATGACCTCTTCCGATCATTCCACCGGAACGGACAGAATCGCCGAGGTCGCCCGTGCGTTGACCTGCGATATCGTGGTCAATGTACAGGGCGATGAACCATTAATCCATCCGGATATGATAGACGAAGCCGTCACGCCGCTTGTCAAGGATGCTTCTCTCCGAATGGGTACGGTATGCAAAAAGATAGAGGACCGGAGCGAGGCCTTTGATCCGAACGTGGTCAAGGTAGTGTTCGACAAAAAGGGCTTTGCACTTTATTTTTCGCGGGCACCTATTCCCTGGGACCGCGATTGCTGGGCGGGTAAAAACTCATTCGGCGACATGCCGTTCGCCGGTTCCATGTACAAACACATAGGCCTGTATGTTTACCGCCGGGACTTCCTCCTTGCCTATGCAAAGATGCCGCAGACCCCGCTCGAAGCCGCGGAGAAGCTCGAACAGCTCCGGGCGCTCGAATCGGGACACCGGATCAAGACCGTCGTAACCGGGCACGAATCCTTTGGTGTTGACATCCCCGGGGATTTGAGTAAAATATTGCAACGGCTGGAAGAAAGAAGAGATTAGACATGGAAAAGAAAAAGGTCCCGACCAAATACATTTTCGTGACCGGCGGAGTGGTCTCATCGCTCGGAAAGGGGCTTGCCGCCGCCTCGATCGGCGCGCTCCTCGAGAGCAGGGGACTGAAGGTGACCTTCCTCAAACTCGATCCGTATATCAACGTCGACCCGGGCACGATGAGCCCCTTCCAGCACGGCGAGGTCTACGTGACCGATGACGGCGCGGAGACCGATCTCGATTTGGGGCATTACGAACGGTACAGCAACGTCACTACCGGCCAGAAGAACAATTTCACCTCCGGCAGGATCTATAACAATGTGATCACCAAGGAACGGCGGGGAGACTACCTGGGAGGCACGGTCCAGGTAGTGCCGCACATCACCGACGAGATCAAACGCGCGATAACGGACCTCGCGGACGATGAAGACGTCGTGATCGTCGAGATTGGCGGCACCATCGGCGACATCGAAAGCCTTCCGTTCCTCGAAGCCATCAGACAGATGAGATACAACCTCGGCAGGCAGAATGTCCTCTACGTCCACCTTACGCTCGTGCCGTTCATAAAAGCCGCGGACGAGCTCAAGAGCAAGCCCACGCAACACAGCGTCAAGGAGCTCCTCTCCATCGGTATCCAGCCGAACATCCTTGTCTGTCGAAGCGACCGGCCGATCCCCAAAGATATGAAGCGCAAGATCGCGCTCTTCTGTAACGTTGATGAGAACGCGGTCATTACCGCCCAGGACGTTGAAACGATTTATGAGGTCCCGCTCCATCTGCACGAAGAGGGGATCGACGACCGGATCGTCGAGCTGCTTGAACTCAAGACTTCCAAAAACGACCTGAAAACGTGGGAGACGATCGTCGAGCGCATCAAGCATCCTTCAAAGAACGTCACCATCGCCCTGGTCGGAAAATATATTGATCTCAAAGAAGCGTACAAGAGCCTCTGCGAAGCGCTTACGCACGGCGGCATTGCCAATGACGCGAAGGTGAATATCCGTTGGGTGGATTCGGAGGATGTCGAGAGCAAAGGCGCGCAGGAAATGCTCAAGAACATGGACGGCATTCTTGTTCCCGGCGGGTTCGGCATCCGCGGGGTAGAGGGCAAGATCGCCACGGTCACCTACGCGCGGGAGAACAAGATTCCCTACTTCGGCATCTGCCTCGGCATGCAGTGCGCCGTGATCGAAATGGCGCGCAACCTCGCCGGTATCAAGAAGGCGAACAGCTCGGAATTCGACCAGCAGACGCCGGACCCCGTGATCTATCTCCTTGAACAGTGGTTCGATTACCGCACCCAGTCCATGCAAAAGCGGGATATGGCCTGCGATAAAGGCGGCAGCATGCGCCTGGGCGCGTACCCTTGCCAGATTGAGAAAGGGACCCATGCCTACGCAGCATACGGCGCGGGAGAGATCTCCGAGCGACATCGCCACCGGTACGAATTCAATAACCGTTATAAAGACACGCTGAAAAAGGCCGGGCTCGTGATCAGCGGCCTCTCTCCGGACGGCGAACTGGTCGAGATCGTGGAACTCAAGGACCATCCCTGGTTCCTCGGATGCCAGTTCCATCCCGAGTTCAAGTCAACGCCGCGCAAGCCGCATCCGTTGTTCACGGCATTCATCAATGCAGCGTTAAAGCAAAAAGAGCGGGTGAAGCAGTCGTGATAAGAACGGTCATCGTCAAAAACGTAACGATCGGCGGCAATAACCCGGTCGTGTTGATCGCCGGTCCCTGTGTAATCGAGTCTGAAGACGCGACAATGGATGCAGCAATGCGGCTCAAGCAGATCACCACGGGACTCGGCATGCCCTTCATTTTCAAGTCGTCCTTCGACAAGGCCAACCGCAGTTCGGCAAAGTCCTACCGGGGACCGGGGCTCAGGGAAGGCCTGCGCATCCTCGGCCGCGTAGGCAGGGAACTCGGCCTGCCGCTCCTCTCGGATGTGCACCGCTTTGAGGAGATCACGCCTGCCGCCGAAATCCTGGACATCCTGCAGATCCCCGCTTTTTTGTGCAGGCAGACCGATTTCGTAACGGAGGTCGCAAAGACGGGCAGAGTAGTAAATATCAAAAAGGGACAGTTTCTAGCCCCCTGGGACATCAAGAACGCGATAGAAAAGGCGGCGTCCACCGGCAACGACAAGATCATCATAACCGAGCGGGGCGTCTCCTTCGGATATAACAACCTCGTCGCGGATATGCGCGCGCTGCCCATCATGCGCGATTTGGGATATCCCGTGGTATTCGACGCCACACACTCCGTGCAATTGCCGGGGGCGGGGGGCACGGCATCGTCGGGGGACCGTAAATTCGTGCCGCACCTCACCAGGGCGGCAATTGCGGCTGGTATCGACGCGCTGTTCATGGAAGTGCACGCCTGCCCGGACAAAGCGCTCTGCGACGGGCCGAACATGCTGGGCCTGGACGAGCTTCCTGCGCTCCTGAAACAGGTCCAGGAAATAGACAGGATCGTGAAAAAATGAAAGAACGGGCAAAACGGGTCCTCAAAATAGAAGCAGACGCGGTCGCGGCGCTCGTCAACCGTATCGATGAGCAATTCGAGAAGGCAGTGGAAATGGTCCTCAAGTGCAGAGGCCGCGTGGTGGTGACGGGCATGGGCAAGTCCGGGCTCATCGGCAAAAAGATAGCGGCCACGCTCGCTTCCACGGGCACGCCGGCCCTCTTTCTCCATCCCGCCGAAGGCATCCACGGTGACCTCGGAATGGTCACGAGGGGAGACACGGTGATCGCGCTGTCCAATAGCGGCGAGACCGAGGAAGTCGCGTTGATGCTGCCCTCGCTCAAACGGCTCGGTATAAAGATCATCGCGCTTACGGGAAATCCCGAGTCCACCCTGGCCAAGAACAGCGATGTGGTAATCAACGTCGGCGTCAAGGAAGAAGCCTGTCCCCTGGGGCTGGCGCCGACGGCAAGCACCACGGCCACCCTGGCCATGGGGGACGCCCTGGCCGTCGTGCTCCTGGACCAGCGTGGATTCAAGGAAGAGGACTTTGCCTGCTTTCATCCCGGCGGTGCGCTCGGTAAAAGGCTGCTGCTGCGCGTCCGGGATCTGATGCATACGGGAGACGCCGTTCCCGTCGTGTCCGAGGAGACCTTGATCAAGGATGCGATCTATGAAATATCGTCGAAAAAAATGGGCATCACCGCGGTGCTGAACGCCTCGGGGAAACTCGTGGGCGTAATCTCCGACGGGGACCTCCGACGCTGGATGGAGAAGACCGAAAAGAGCGGGGAAAATCTCCTCGCTAAAAAAGCCGTGGACATCATGACCCGGAAACCGAAAATGGCCAATAAAGATTCCCTTGCGGCCGAGGCTGTTGCATTAATGGAAAAGAACTCGATTACCTGCCTTATTGTTTCTGGTCATGACGACAGGCCCGAGGGGGTGATCCACCTCCATGATCTTTTGAAAGCGGGCGTTGTGTAGTAAACAGGCAGAGCGCAGAAAGCCAAGATAAGAGCAGAAAGCACATATGCGCTATCCTCTATGCAGCATGCCCTGTGCGATTCTTAATTATGAAAACCGGGAAAAAACCGAGCCTCCAATCAAAAGCAAAAAAGATCAGGCTGCTCCTGCTCGACGTGGACGGTGTGATGACCGACGGAACGATCATCCTGGACGACCAGGGGAAGGAGACCAAAGCCTTTCACGTGAGGGACGGCCACGGGATAAAACTTGCGCAGAAGGCGGGGATCGTCATCGGCATCATCACCGGCAGATCATCGGAAGTAGTGAATGTCCGTGCCCGGGAACTGGGCATACAAGAAGTTCATCAGGGCGCCAAGGAAAAAATTATTGTGTACGATTCACTGGTCTCTCAATACGGTCTGCGCGACGAAGAGGTTGCTTATATCGGCGACGACATTGTTGATGTGTCGATCTTCAAGCGGGTGGGCCTTGCCGCTGCCGTTGCCGATGCCGACCCCTCCGTCAGGTCCCATGTGGATATGATCACGAAGACCGCAGGGGGCCGGGGTGCCGTGCGTGAAGTAATAAACCTCATCCTGAAAAACCGGGACAGGCCCGGCGCTTCATGAAAAACCGGCTGCACAAAGCGCGAAAAACCTTATCTCGCCTGTCTCTTACCTGGTCAATCAGGTCCATCCTGCTGGTGTCGAAACTGATGCCCTACCGTCTCGGCGTATCCGCAGGCGGGATCCTCGGATTCATCGCGTACTACATTCTTCCCCGGGAAAGGAACAGGGCGATCGCGCACCTTACCATGGCGTTCGGCAAGAAAGGCCGTCCCTGGATACAACGCACCGCGCAGCGAAGCTTCATCCATCTAGGCAA
This sequence comes from Nitrospirota bacterium, assembly GCA_963790205.1. Lineage (GTDB taxonomy): Bacteria > Nitrospirota > UBA9217 > UBA9217 > UBA9217 > CAWBNQ01. Next base: position 101,922 of record CAWBNQ010000005.1, on the reverse strand, counting down.
GAGCCTGCTCGAAGTGATGCTCATCTCTCCCCGCCGCCTTGCGCAGGTTGTTGATGTTCAGGGAGAAGAGAACCTTCGGGTCGCTCTCAGCCTGAACAAGGGTGTCGTCTACGTCACCGGCCATATCGGCAACTGGGAGCTGATGGGCCATACCGTCGCGGCAATAAATAGTCTCAGCGTGATTGCCGCGCCCATCGAACCGGAGCAGGTCAACGAAATGATCGTCCGACTGCGTGCCAAAATGGGGGTCAGGACCATTCTCCGCGGCAGGCCGGGCGCATCCCGGGAATTGATACGGATATTCAAGGAAAACAGGATCCTCGGCATACTGATCGATCAAGACACGGATGTGGAGAGCGCTTTCGTGGATTTTATGGGCAGGCCGGCCTGGACTCCCACGGCCGCGGCTTCCATGGCGATCAAATTCGGAGCGCCGATGATATTCGGCACGATCCAGCGCGGCGACGATAACCGGCATACGATAACCATTGAAGGCCCGCTCGAACTCGTGCGAACGGGCAATGACGAAAAAGACATCATTGCCAATACCGCCATGCTTACCCAAAAAATAGAAGACCGTATCGCGCGAAACCCCGAGCAGTGGGTCTGGATGCACCGCAGGTGGAGGAGGCAGCCGTGAAAATTTTTAACGTACCGAACCTTCTCTCGCTGAGCAGGATCCTGTCTGTGCCGGTGTTCATCATTCTCATGCTCGAGCCCAGCCCTGTCCGGGCCCTTGTTGCCGGCATCGTTTTTTCACTGGCATCTGCAACCGACTGGCTCGACGGTTATCTCGCACGGAAGTGGGGACAGGTGACCAAGGTCGGCAAGCTGCTCGACCCGATTGCCGACAAAATATTGATCATGGCCGCGCTGGTCACTCTGGTGGAAATACGCTCCGAGGTCGTGCGTTCCTGGATGGCCATCGTCCTTATCGGACGGGAGTTCGCCGTGACAGGGCTCCGCGCCATAGCCGCCAGCGAAGGGATCGTCATTCCGGCGGAAACGGTTGGGAAATACAAGGTCGGCGCGCAGATTACCGCTGTGCTCTCGCTCCTGCTCGACTATTATCTGGACAAGGGCTGGCTGACGGACCTCGGCCGTATCGCGCTCTGGGTCGCCATGTTCCTTGCCGTGTTCTCGGCAGTGCAGTATTTCATGAAGTACTGGAACCAGCTCGACCAGTAGTAGTTTTGAGTTTTTAATACATACGCATTTGAAATCGTTACTGATTTGCTTTTCACCTTTTGTCCCTTCATTTACGGACCTTCACGTCCCCCAGACGGGAGAGGGCCGGGTGAGGGGGGACTTTCCTGGATGTAACAATATTTACTTCGTTTGTATTAGTATTGAGTCATTGTACTCGCTGTAGTTTCAACAAAAAACTCTGAACATTGAGCTATGAACTATAAGCTGATCATTATACTCGCTGTCATACTGTCCTACCTTCTCGGCGCCGTGCCGTTCGGGCTTCTTTTCAGCAGGCTGTTTTCGAACGTCGACGTCCGAACTGTGGGGAGCGGCAACATCGGGGCCACGAATGTCCTGCGCGCCGCGGGCAAGAGGGCTGCGGCCTTAACCCTGCTTGCCGACTGCTTCAAAGGGCTTCTGCCCGTCCTGGCAGTACGATTCCTGTTCCATGATGATGCTCTTGCGTCTTTATCCGGGGCCGCGGCCGTTCTCGGGCACAATTTCCCCGTCTATCTCGGATTCAAGGGCGGGAAGGGCGTGGCGACAAGCTACGGCGTGGTCCTGGCGACAGTTCCCTGGATCGGGTTTGCCTGTCTTATCGCCTGGCTTTTTGCCGCCGCTGTCTGGCGGTATTCATCTCTTTCCGCGCTCCTGTCCTTTGTGCTCTATCCCGTGCTTACCTTCGCCCTGTATGGAGCTTCGAGGCCCATGAGCCTGCTTTCGCTTTTCATTTTCGGCATGATCTACTACCGGCATCGTGAGAACATCAAACGGCTCATCGCCGGGACAGAACCGAAGATAGGACAGAACTGATGGCTATTTCCCGTCACAAGACACTCTCTCGAAACATGCGCCAATCCCTTGTTCTGCTGCTTTTGACGGCGATCGTCCTGCTCCTTTCGACTTCTTCTTCCCCGGCTGAAGAGCTCGAACTGATAAACCGGCCGGTCAATATGTCCGGCCTCACTGGTCTCGTGTTCACGACTGCCCCCTTCACACTCCCGACACGATCGATAGAGATTGCAGCCGCTACTCTTTCGGAAAACAGCACCATTCCTGACTTCACTGTCAGCGAACTGCCCATTCTCAGCATAACAGCGGGAATTGCTCAAAATATGGAGTTAGCTGTTCAAAGCTCCGATTTTCATATAACCATGAACCAGGGAGAGACGAGGAAAGGGACAGGGGACACGGAACTGTCGTACAAGTGGAATTTTCTGCCTCAAACCGAATCTTCTCTGTACCCCGCTGTGGCCTTGATCGTCACCGGCATCGCGCCTACGGGCGACAGAGATTTGAACCTTGGCGTTGTAGCTCATTGGGGAGCGAAATTCGGTCTGTCCGCCGGCCGTGAGATTACATGGGGAGACCATGCCCTCCTTGCCTGCATTGACGGTCAAATGGTGGTCCACGACTCAACAGATGACCGTTTCAGGGACATGTATGGGATCCTGAATATCGGGCTGCTTTATCCTATCAGCAAATATCGTAATCTACAGGTAATCGTAGAATATAACCTGGTAAACGGCATCGATAAGATATCCGCGGTGGGCGGCGATTATACCGCGCTGACCTTAGGCTTGAGATTGGTCAGTGAAAGGTTCAACCTTACGATCGGTTCTCAGTTCCTGCGTAAACGAGTAGAAGGGTTCGAAAATGCAAGCCGGGTCATCGGTATGGCGAGCATGAAATTCTAACAACAATTCACACAACCTGCCCAAATACTTCTATTATCTCATCTAATCTATCTATTCCACGGATTTCGCAGATGACGCTGATTAAACATTCCTAATAAGAGCCTGTTCCCATTTAATTTAATCTCTGAAATCTGCGAATGAATATTGCCTTTTTATCAGATGAGGCATAACTATGCACATAACATATATTATTAATACTTTAAAACAATAGCTTATAGGCTATATAATAAACATATACATTAAATTTATTATTGTCTGATAATGTATATTATGTTAAATCGTTCAAATAAGCCAGGATGCGGCATGTCCTGGTTTTTTCCCACCACACTCCCTGCTTATTTAAAAGTGTCGTTTTGAAGGTGAAGCAAAAGATGATTAGCGCAGAGGATAAATATTTTATAGCGGGATAATTGACTAGCCGCTGCTCGCTGTTCCGTATTTCTCCGCGTGATACGAACTTCTGACAAGCGGGCCTGCTACAACTTGATGGAAGCCCAGGGCCAGAGCCTGGTCCCGCAGTAATGCAAATTCATCAGGATGGTAGTATTTCTCAACTGCCAGGTGGGTCTTGCTTGGCCGGAGATATTGACCCAGTGTCAGGATGGAGCAGCCGACATCGCATAAATCACGCATGACCGCGAGAAGTTCCTCTCTCTCCTCGCCGAGTCCCAGCATAAGCCCTGTCTTTGTAACAGCGCCGCAGGCTCTGGCACGGGAAAGAAGCTCCAGGGACCTGCGATAATCAGCTTGGGGCCTTACACGGGAATAAAGGGACGGCACGGTTTCAAGATTGTGGTTAAGGATATCGGGCTTAGCGTCAATAACAATTCTGAGCGATGGCTCGGAGCCTTGAAAATCGGGGATCAGAACTTCTATGCGGCATTCTGGAGACTTTGAGCGGATGGCCTGGATGGTCCGGGCGAAGATCTCCGCCCCGCCGTCAGCAAGATCGTCACGCGTGACCGAAGTGACTACGGCATAGTTGAGCTTCAGGGCTGCTACGGCATCGGCCACGCGATTAGGTTCATCCAGGTCCAAACCCTGCGGAACGCCTTTGGGAACATTGCAGAACCTGCATCCGCGGGTACAGACGTTGCCGAGGACCATGAATGTTGCCGTGCCTTCATTCCAGCATTCGGTCTGGTTCGGGCAGGCCGCGCTTTGGCAGACCGTGTGAAGCTTGTTGGTCAAGATCAGGCTCCGGACCGTGTTCAACTGCTCCCCTGCCCTACGCTTGAGCTTGAACCAGGGAGGAAGCCTTCTGGGCATTGCGTGAGAATTCATATCGCGAAAACACCGAACCACAAACAGTTTGGACCTTGAGATTTGGAGTTATTTACTTTACGCATTGTTTCGTGCTTGAGATTTCGTGCTTACCGCTGCGCTCTGCTGCAGACCCCATCAGCTCTTTTTTCCGTCAAGCGCCGAATCAATCACCTGGTCGATCGTATCCACGAAAATAAACTTCATCTCCTTGCGCAACTCTTCGGGCACGTCATCGAGATCGTTCTTGTTCTTTTCCGGAAGGATCACGGTCGTAATGCCCGCGCGCTTGGCCGCAAGCACCTTTTCCTTTACGCCCCCGATGGGCATGACCTTGCCCCGGAGCGTAATTTCTCCCGTCATGGCCATGTCGTGCTTAGCCACCTTGCCCGTGAGCATTGACACGATCGCCGTGGTCATGGTGACGCCGGCGGAGGGCCCGTCCTTGGGGATGGCGCCCGCGGGCACGTGAATGTGGATATCGGTCTTCTCAAAGAAGTCCTTGTTGATCCCGAACTGTTCGGCCTGGGAGCGCACGTAGGAGAGCGCGGCCTGGGCGGATTCCTTCATCACGTCGCCGAGCTGTCCTGTGAGCATGAGCTGTTTGTTCCCCGGCATCATGGTGGCCTCGATAAAGAGAATGTCCCCTCCCGTCGGGGTCCAGGCCAGTCCCGTGACCACGCCGGGCCGGTCAATCCTTATCGCCGTCTCGGCAAAGAACCGAGGGTTCCCGAGGTAGTCGTGCAGGTTCTCCGCCTTCACCGTGATCGGCACCGGCTTTCCCTCTGCCACGGATTTCGTCACCTTCCGGCAAACATTGGCGATCTCGCGCTCAAGGTTCCTCACCCCCGCCTCGCGTGTGTAGTCTTTGATGATGCCCCGGAGCGTATCGTCCTCGATTACGATCTCCTCCAGCCTGAGCGCGTTCGCCTTGACTTCCTTGGGGATCAGGTACTTTTTGGCAATGTTCAGTTTCTCATGCTCGGTGTAACCCGGCAGGTGGAGCACCTCCATGCGGTCCAGGAGCGGCGGGGGGATCGTGTCGAGCTGGTTCGCCGTGGTGATGAACATGACCTGAGAGAGGTCAAAGGGCACGTCGAGATAGTTGTCGCGGAAATCCTTGTTTTGCTCCGGGTCGAGCACTTCGAGAAGCGCCGACGACGGGTCGCCCCGCCAGTCAGCGCCCACCTTGTCCACCTCGTCGAGCATAATTACCGGGTCCCTGGTCTCCACGCGTTTCAAGGCCTGGATAATGCGGCCCGGCAGGGCGCCGATATACGTGCGGCGGTGGCCGCGGATCTCGGCCTCGTCATGGAGGCCGCCGAGGGACTGGCGCATGAACTTCCGGTCAAGGGCGCGGGCAATGGACTGACCGAGCGAGGTCTTGCCCACACCCGGAGGGCCGACAAAACACAGGATGGGCTCGCGCATCCTGGCACCTTCCTGCGGTCCGCGCTCCTGACCCAGCTTTTTGACGGCGAGGTATTCCAGGATCCTGTCCTTCACCTTTTCGAGGTCGTAGTGGTCCTCGTCGAGCGTGGTCCTCGCCTTCGCGATGTCGATGGGAGATGCGGACGTCTTGTTCCAGGGGAGAATGGTCATCCATTCGAGATAGGTGCGGATGACCGAATATTCCGGCGACGAGGCCGAGAGCTTTTCCATGCGCCCCAGTTCGCGCTTCGCCTCTTTCTCCGCCTCGGGCGACATCTTTGCCGCTTCGATCTTCTCGCGCAGGCTCTTGATCTCCGAGCCTTCATCGGTCTCCTCGCCGAGCTCCTTTCGAATGGCCGAAAGCTGTTGGCGGAGAAGGTATTCCCGCTCGGCCTTCTGCATCTGGTCCCGGGCCTGTCCCTGGATCTTCCGACCAAGTTCGAGCACCTCGACCTCGCGGTTCAGGTACTGCATGATCTTGTTGAGCTTCTCGTACACCGACTCGGTCTCGAGGATGTCCTGCCGCTGCGGCAGGTCCAGCCGGATGTTCGTTGCAATGAGGTAGGCGAGCTGCAGCGGCTCTTCTATGTTCTGGGCCGCGGCCGACAGCTCTTCCGGCATGTTCGGCGTAAGCGTGACCATCTTCTGAAAGACTTCTGACACGCCGCGCATGAGCGCCTCAAGCTGCACGGAGCTTTCGATCTTGTCCGGCAACGCATTGACGCGCGCCCTGATATAGGGATCGGTCTGCGGGAATTCCGTGATCTTGATCCGCTCGATCCCCTGCACGAGCACGCGGAGCGTGCCGTCGGGGACCTTGACCATCTGAAGAATGCGCGCCATCGTCCCGATGGTGTAAACATCGGACATGTGGGAGACTTCCGCATCCACTTTTCTCTGCGCCGTGAGGCCCAGGATCTTGTCCCCCACCGTCACATCGTTGACGAGCTTGATCGACTTTTCCTTCCCGATCACCAGGGGATAGACCGTCAGCGGATAGACGACCGTGTCCTTAAGCGGCAGGAGAGGGAGCTCCGCCGGCACGGCCGGTTTCTTTTCAGCATCTATTTCTACAGTTTCCATAGCGTGGCTCCTGGCCTGTTTCTTAAGTAGTTTGCTTAAAAGACCCGAGATCTTCAACGTTGTTTACCTGCGCCTGCCTGTCTCTCTCAAGTGAGCTTCCTGAGCACGACCTTGAGCAAACCGTTCTTATACTCGGCGTTGACCTTTTCGCTGTCAACAGAGACCGGGACATGGACCTCCGACCTGAAATCGCCGTACTTGATGCCGAGCTGGTGGCACGCATTCATCTCAGCGCAGGGTGGCTGCATGCGCCTTCCCTCCACGACGAGCAGGTCGCTGAACAGCGTTACCGCCATGTCGTCTTCCGACACGCCGGCAAGGTCGATGACGACAACGAGCTCATCCGGTGTCTCATAGACGTCGGTTGGCGGTCTCCAGATGATGGCCGACGGCTGGGGCCATGCGCCGAAGGACTCCCAGGCGCCTTGGAAGGCAACTTCCGAACGTCCCCTCCTGGTATATTTATAGGCGATATATTTGTAACGCAATCAACCCGCCCCCCTTTCAGCCTTCTGGTCATCTACTGATAATGATCCCTGAGAGGTCTCTCCCGGTTCGGGATTAAGGATTCAGACATTACTGACACTTTATTTAATTGTAGCGTCTTTTCAACAAAAAGGGATAATAAAATTCCTTTTACTTGTTAAGAACATAGCAAAGACGCCCGTGAAAGTCAAGCGGATAGAAAAAGTCCTATTTTTGCCGTTGCCGCATCCACCATTTTATCGTAACAAGCGGATAACAGAGTGAGGGGTCCTCCGAAAACAGCGAGAATGCATGCTTCTGTTCACTTGTTGCGGGGTCATTAAACATCTAAACGAGGAAAAGATTGCCCGTAAAAAAAATAATCGCCCGACATGCCTCGACACATGGAATTTTATTTGCTATATTAACTGTCATATACATTTCCAAGCGGCTCGTAACTAATGAGCGATCAATCTCCCTTTTTTAATGCAAGTTAAACCTTCCACGCAGATTCAAATCTGCGTTCAACAATGACTGTCATCAAGCTCAAAAATAAAACAGTGATCACAAGGAGGTCATTCTATGGGGGTATCGCGACGGGATTTTATGAAGATCTCAGGCAGCACGGTTTTGCTCGGCTCGCTCGGCATCAATCTTGATCCCGCAAAGGCGTACGCGCAAGAGCTCAGGATCAAGGACGCCGAAGAAACACGCACGGTCTGTCCCTACTGTTCCGTGGGCTGCGGCATCCTCGTCTATACAAAGAATGGAAAGGTCGTTAATACCGAAGGAGACCCCGACCATCCCATCAATGAGGGCACGCTCTGCTCCAAAGGCTCATCGCTCTACCAGATCATCAACAATCCCCTCCGGCTCACCAAGCCGAAATACCGTGCCCCGGGCGCAGCGGAGTTCAAGGAAGTTGAATGGGACTGGGCGCTCGACGAGATCGCCAAGAGAGTGAAGGACACCCGCGACAGGACCTTCAAAATCACGTCGAAATCCAAGGTAAAGGAAAAGACGGCTGACGGCACGGAAAAAGATGTTGAAAAGGACTTCGTGGTTAACAGGACCGACGGCATTGCCCATGTGGGAAGCGCGGCCCTGGACAATGAAGAATGCTACATGCTCCAAAAAATGTTAAGGTCATGGGGACTGGTATACATAGAACACCAGGCGCGTATCTGACACTCCGCTACGGTAGCGGCTCTGGGAGAGTCGTTCGGGCGCGGTGCAATGACGAACCACTGGATCGATATTAGAAACGCAGATGTTATCCTCGTTATGGGGTCGAACCCGGCAGAGAACCATCCCATCTCGATGAAATGGGTGAAGGAAGCAAGGGAAAAGCGCGGGGCCAAGCTCATCGTCGTCGACCCGCGCTTCACCCGGACGGCGGCAAAGGCCGATCTCTACGCGCCCATGCGCTCGGGCACGGACATCGCCTTCTTGGGCGGGATGATCAAATACATCCTCGACAACAATCTTTACTTCAGGGAATACGTTACCGAATACACCAATGCCCCGTTCCTCGTGAACCCCGATTTCAAGACTGCCGGTGATTTGAACGGCTTGTTCTCCGGCTATGACCAAAAGACCCGGAAATACGACAAGAAGACCTGGTCGTTCCAGATGGACGAGAACGGCATTCCGAAGAAGGACCACACGCTCCAGAATCCGCACTGTGTGTTCCGGCTCCTGAAGAAGCAGTATGCCCGGTACACGCTCGATAAGGTTTCGGACATCACCGGAACGCCGAAGGAAAAGCTTGTTGAAGTCTACAAGCTCTACGCATCAACCGGCAGGCCGAACAAGGTCGGCACCGAGCTCTACGCCATGGGCTGGACCCAGCATACCATCGGTACGCAGAACATCCGGGCCATGTGCATCATCCAGCTTCTCCTCGGCAACATGGGAATGTCGGGCGGCGGCATCAACGCGCTCCGCGGCGAAAGCAATGTCCAGGGATCAACCGATCATGGCCTCCTGTTCAACACGCTCACTGGATATCTTCCGACCCCAACAGGGCCTATTATCGATCTCAAGTCTTATATCGAGATATACACGCCGAAGACGAAGGACCCCAAAAGCGTGAACTGGTGGTCAAACCGCGGGAAATACATCACGAGCTACCTAAAGGCGATCTACGGCAACGCGGCGCACAAGGACAACGATTTCGGTTACTCCTTGCTCCCGAAGCTCGATGAAGGCATGAACGCTTCGTGGCTTGTGCTGTTCGACAAGATGAACAAGGGCCAATTCGAGGGCTTTTTCGCCTGGGGCCAGAACCCGGCCTGCTCGGGCGCCAATTCGAACAAGACGAGAAGTGCGCTGGCTAAACTCAAATGGATGGTAAACGTCAACCTCTTTGACAATGAGACCGGCTCATTCTGGAAAGGCCCAGGCTTAAACCCGAAGGATGTCCAGACCGAGGTTTTCCTGCTCCCCGCTGCATCGTCCGTGGAAAAGGAAGGAAGCATCTCCAACTCGGGCCGGTGGGCGCAGTGGCGGTACAGGGCCATTGATCCGATCGGCCAGTCCAAGCCTGACTCGGAAATCATGAACGAGCTCTACTTCAGGGTAAAGAACCTTTACCAAAAGCAGAAAGGAAAGTTTCCGGCGCCCATCATGAACCTCACCTGGAACTACGGGGAAAAAGGGCCTGGTGGAAAGGTCAAGGAAGTCAACATCCATAACGTGGCCAAAGAGATCAACGGCTACTATCTTGAAGACGTGTACGACAAGAGCGTCACGCCTCCTAAACTCCTCGGGAAAAAAGGCGACCTCTGCGCTTCCTTCGTCCATTTGCAGGCCGACGGCACCACATCCTGCGGCAACTGGATCTATTCCCAGAGCTACACGCAGAAAGAAGGCAAGGTCATCAATATGATGGCGCGCAGGGGCAAGAGCGACCCGACGGGTCTGGGCATGTACCCTGAATGGTCCTGGGCATGGCCGGTAAACCGCAGGATCATCTACAACCGCGCTTCCGTCGATCCCCATGGCAAGCCCTGGGACCCCAGGCGGCCGGCCATCAAGTGGGACCCGGTCAAGCCGGACCCGGTCACGAAAAAACCCGGCGTATGGGTGGGCGATGTGCCCGACGGACCCGCGCCGCCCATGGCAACGGAAAAAGGCAAATACCCGTTCATCATGATGGCCACGGGCGTGGGTGCGATCTTCGGCCCCGGCATGGCCGACGGCCCCTTCCCCGAGCATTACGAGGCCCTGGAATGCCCGATCGAGGCAAACCTCATTTCCAAGCAGCGCATCAACCCCACGATCAAGCTCTTCGAGGAGAAAGAAGACGCCTACTTCTCCTGCGACGTGCGGTATCCCTTTGTGGCGACCACGTACCGGGTTTCGGAACACTGGCAGACCGGTGTCATGACGCGACACGAGCCTTGGCAGCTCGAGATGCAGCCCCAGATGTTCCTGGAACTGAGCGAGGAGCTGGCAAAGGAAAAGAGCATCAACGACGGCGACAAGGTCATCGTCTCGTCGGGCCGCGGCGAGCTCTGGGCCGTAGCCGTGGTAACGAACCGGCTGAAGCCGTTTAAAATAGGCGGCTCCACCGTCCACCAGGTGGGCATGCCCTGGCACTTCGGCTGGCAGTATCCAGAGGACGGCAGCGGCGGCGAGAGCGCCAATCTGCTCACGCCGACCGTGGGCGACGCAAATACCATGATCCCCGAGACAAAGGCCTTTATGGTCAATGTCCGGAAGGCATAGGGGGTGAACCATGACGAATACGACGATCAAAAGAAAGGCAATACTCGTTACCCCCGAGGTCTGCATCGGGTGCCGTGGCTGCCAGACAGCATGCAAGGCCTGGAACCAGCTTCCGGGCATGAAGACGAAAAACACCGGCACCATGCAGAACCCCCCGGACCTCGCGCCGGTCGACTACAACATGATCCGCTACAGCGAGATCCCGTCGGAGACGAACCCCGTACGGTGGCTCTTCGTAAGCCGGCGGTGCATGCACTGTGACGACGCGGGATGCATGAAGATCTGTCCCGCGCCGGGAGCGCTCTACCGGACCAAGGAAGGCGCAGTCGCCTTCGACCGCGACAAGTGCATCGGGTGCAAGCTTTGCGTTGCGGGCTGCCCCTTCGACGTGCCCCGCTACGACAAGGACGGAAAGATAGCTAAATGCCATCTCTGCTTCGACCGGATCGCCGAGGGCCTGCAACCGGCCTGTACCAAGACCTGCCCCACGGGCGCCCTCAAGTTCGGCGACCGTGACCAGCTTATTGCCCAGGCGAAGCAGGCCGGCTACGGCAAGATCTACGGAGAAGCGGATTTGGGAGGGCTGGGATCGATCTTCGCGTTCAAGGACGCTCCGAAGCTCTACGGCTACGCTGACAAACCGAACATTCCCGAGAGCGTCATTTTCTGGCACAATGTCCTTAAGCCGCTGGCCGTCATCGGTCTCGGAGGCGTTGTTGCCGGCGCGCTGTTGCACTATGTGGCCATCGGGCCCCATACGGATGACGAGGAGGTGAAAAAATCATGAGCGAGATGGTGAGAAAAGCAAGTACGGAAGAGATCATCAATCACTGGCTTTTGGCCGTGAGCTGCATCCTCCTGATCATCACCGGGTACGGGTTCCTGTTCCAGCTCAAGCAGATGAACGCCCTGTTCGGAAGTTTCAACGTCATGAGGGCCGTGCATAACTGGGCGGGCGTGGTGTTTACCGCCTCCCTTTTTGCCACGATCTTCAACTATCTCCAAGAATCGATCAGTCTGAGCAGGGACGACTGGAACTGGATCAAGATGGGAGGCGGATATTTGTCCAAAGGTCCGGTAAAAGCCCCGCCCATGGGAAAGCTGAATACGGGCCAGAAGCTCTATTATCTCATGGTCCTGGCTGCTGGCTTGGCGATAGCGGCATCCGGTTTTTCCATCTGGTTCATCCAGGGACACCGGACGCTGACGCTCGTGTCGCATCTGGTCCATAACCTGGCCTTTATCCTGTTCGTGGTCGGCGTGCCGGCCCACATCTACCTCGGGACCCTGGCCAACCCCGGCACCTTTCGGATCATGATCTACGGCACGGTCCCCGTGGAATTCGCCAGAAAAAAGTATCCCAAGTGGATGAAAGAGATTGGCAAGCTGTAAATACTTCTCCTCTCCCGCTGTGGGAGACGATCTTCAATAACTAAAAAACCCCGCCTTTATATCAAAGGCGGGGTTTTTTAGTTGCACTTGTCCCCTGTTTATGGAAATCTGATTTTTTTCGCGTCAACTGCCTGTTAATAAAAGATCGGGAAATGAGAAGCGTCGGGAAGACCAGCTACTTGTGGCACCGCACGCAGTTCGTCTTGTCCTTGACGTCAAAGCTTTTCACCCCATTGTGGCAGCGCCCGCAGAAGAGGCTCTTGGTCATTTTGCTCATGTCTATCTTGTCCTCGTCCTTGCCCATCTGGAACGTATGGTTATGACAGGCGCTGCATCATAATTCCTTTACATTGACGTGTTCTTCATGACTAAAGACCACCGGTTTGGCGTTCGGCGGCGTGTACGTCATGCCTCCGCCACCCGCGACAAAGACGCCGGTGATACCTGCGGACAACACCAGACAGAGTGTTGCGATCACTGGGAATGCTCTCGTCTTCATAGCCATCCCCCCGTTTTCCTGGATCATGATAGAACGTACCGAAGCAATGCTCCGGTCTTAAGACGATAGTATCACTTATTGTTTTTTAGTATAACACAGTGATTGGATATCCACTTGACGTGATTGCTCCGGGAGCGCAAAAAATAGTCTATAGGTGTTTATATAGACCTCTATTATTGGAAGCGTGCGGACATAAGTTTAACTTCAGGACAGGATAAGAACCGTCGTCAAACAGAAAAAAGATAGGTAGATGATGTGCGCAAAATGATCGAGAGGCCGGACTATTATATGGAGAAAAGCTTTCTCGACAGTATAGCGTTTTCCCCGGATAGCCCTCTCTGCGCTATTCGTCCCGTTTCAAAGTTCCCGTCTCTCCCTCAGCGCCGGCGTCTCCGCGTCTCCGCTCATGCACCGTTTCTGCGGTTTTCATCTCCCTAAGGGTGAACACAAGTGATCCGATGGAAACCGTGCTTTTTATGAGCACCGGGACCTTTCTGCTGTCGTCAGTGAACCAGATGAATATCTCCCCCTCGCTCATAAAGAGACCCTTCTGGGCCCTGACTTTGAGCGTAGAGAACTTCCCTGCGCGCGTTTGCACCTTCTCCCTGCCCACGGTCTGGACCGCAACGGGCCAGGTCTTGCCGTGGTCACAGACTTCGAAGGTAATGGGTCTGCCGCTGTCGAGGTCCTTTCTTGTACGGAGATAGTAGAGCGCGGACAGGGTGTCCTGCACCTGGTCAGGGATGGCTATGGTCTCCGGTGGGTCGTCGTTCGTTGTGCTGACCGCTGTTTTTCGTGCATGATCGAAGACCAGCCTGCTGCGTCTCGTTCTCTTGCCGCGGCTCGCTGTAAGGCTGAACGAGAGGCTTTGCATGATCTGCGGGTCGAAGACGCTCCAGATCGTATCGCCCAGGGGGTAGAGCTTGTCCATGATACCCGCCGTGCGCGATGTTACGATAAACCGGAGGAGCTCCTTATGGTCCGGCGTCATCTCCTGTTTGACCTCCATGATCGCCGTCCCTGCGGTTACGATGTTTGACCAGCTGATGTCGTACGTCAGCGATTCTCCGGGACGGAACGCCTGGATGCGCGACGGAAGAAAGACTGTTGTCCGTTCTTCTGCGCTGAGCATGTCGGCGACTGACAGGAGGCCGGGTGTGAGCATGCACAGAGCGACCGTGGTCCAGAAAGCCCGGCGCGATTTGATGCGAAAAAGGAATGCCATGGAATAAGCCTCTCCACCCTCCGGTCCTTTATCAAGCACTGCAGATTGGACCGTGGGGAGTTTTAAAGACCTGATCGTGAGAAGGTTGCGGTCCTGCAGGCGCCCCGAAATTGCTCATGCGAACAGCAGTCTTCTGTCTCGTTTTCACGAAAAAAAAGGGCCTGGGATTTCCTCCCGGCCCCTGCTGGTGCGATCATGGAAAAGAAGTTTACGGGATCCGCCTTGAAGATTAATTCCTCAATCCGAGTTCCCTTATCTTCCCCGCGCCATCTCGTTCAGCCGCTTCACCCTCTCGGCGATCGGCGGATGGGTGCTGAAAAGGTTCATCATCCCGCCTCCGTGAAGCGGGTTCACAATGAACATATGGGCCGTGGCCGGTTTGGCGTCATCCATGGGAACGACCTGGTTGCCGCGCTCAAGCTTGAGGAGCGCATTGGCCAGCCACGCGGGATTTCCCGACAGTGCCGCGCCGCCCTTGTCGGCCTCGTACTCCCGGGTGCGGGAGATGGCCATCTGGACGAGCATGGCGGCAATGGGCGCCACGATCATCATGACGAGCGCAACAATGGGGCTGCCGCCCTCGTCGTTGTCCCGCCTGCTGCCGCCGCCGAAGATCATGGCCCATTGGGCCATCTGGGCAAGCATGCTGATCGCGCCCGCGATGGTTGCCACGATGGTGCCGGTGAGCATGTCCCGGTGCCTGATATGCGCCAGCTCATGGGAGATTACGCCGGTCAACTCCTCGCGGGACAGGATCCGCATGATGCCCTGCGTCACCGCAACGACCGCATGCTCCGGGTTCCTGCCCGTTGCAAAGGCGTTCGGCGTCTCTTCCGGCATGATATAGACCTTGGGCATGGGCATGCCGGCCTTCTGGACGAGCGTGCGCACGATGGAATAGAGCTCCGGGGCCTGGGCCTCGGTCACGGGCTCTGCCTTATACATCCTGAGCACGAGCTTGTCGCTGAACCAGTACATCCCGACGTTCATGACCGTGGCGATCATAATGGCCATGACCATGCCGCCCCTTCCTCCCAAGGCCCCGCCGATGGCCACGAACAGCACCATCATAAAGGTCATTAAACCGACTGTTTTAACTGTGTTCATCTGCGATATTCTCCTCCGTAAACGTGTTGTTTCCTCATAAGATAACTTACCACAGTAGCGTGGCCCCCGTCAAGCGCATCGCTGATCATGACATTTCATAGAATTTTGTATTGACAAGGACAGGCCACTTTGTTATATTTGCAAAGTCTTAAACGCAGAAACATACTGCGGGTGTAGCTCAGTTGGTAGAGCACAACCTTGCCAAGGTTGGGGTCACGAGTTCGAGTCTCGCCACCCGCTCCATAGCTTTTCCCGGGAAAGTTAAAAGTTAAAAGTATCGGCAGCATTTCCTCTTTTAACTTTTAACTTTTTTGTTTTTTCAGGGCGGCGTAGCCAAGTGGCTAAGGCAGAGGTCTGCAAAACCTTCATTCATCGGTTCAAATCCGATCGCCGCCTCCATTATTTATAAACCATGAAGTTTGGAAGATGGGAAGTTTTGAAGTTGAAAACACCCGCCTTCCTGCATCTTCCTAACCTCCCAACTTCTTATTTTCCTGGTTTTAATCTATGCATCATGCCGATTTCGTCCATCTGCACCTTCACACCGAATACAGCCTGCTCGACGGGGCTAATTCCCTCGACGCCCTCATAAAAAAGGCCATCGACCTTCACATGCCTGCCATCGCGGTGACGGACCACGGCAACCTCTTCGGCGCCCTCGATTTCTATCTCAAGGCCACGAAAGCGGGCATCAAGCCGATCATCGGCTGCGAAACCTATGTCGCCCCGGGCTCCCGGATGGACAAAAGCCAGCCGGCCGGCCGGCATGAAGAGGCCTCGTACCATCTGCTGCTCCTGGCCATGAACAAGGCGGGCTACAAGAACCTCGTCAAGCTCGTGACCGCCGCCTATCTCGAAGGCTTCTACTACCGTCCCCGGATCGACAAAGAGCTTCTCGGCCGCGCACAGCGAGGGGCTGATCGGCATGTCCGCCTGTTTGTCGGGCGAGATCCCGACGCTCCTGCTCCAGGGCCGGTACGACGATGCCAAAAAAGTCGCCGAAGACTATCGGCGAATCCTGGGCAATGGAAATTTCTACCTCGAACTCCAGGACAACGGCATCCCCGAACAGTACCAGGCAAATAAGGAACTGATCCGCCTCTCCCGGGACACGGGCATCCCGCTCGTGGCGACCAACGATTGCCATTATCTCAACAAGGAGGACCACAAGGCCCACGACGCCCTGCTCTGCATCCAGACCGGCAAGATCGTAAAGGACGAGAACCGCATGAGGTTCTCGTCGGAAACCTTTTACGTAAAAACTCCGGAAGAGATGAAGAAGTCCTTCGCCCATGTGCCCGAGGCCATCTCGAACACCGTGGCCATCGCCGAGCGCTGCAACCTGGAGATGGACCTGGGCACGTACCATCTGCCCCATTTCCCCGTGCCCGAAGGCTACACCCGCGAATCCTACATGGCCGAGCTTGCGCGCAAAGGGCTTGAGGAACGGTTCCACGAGATCGAGGCCGTGCGCGGGAAAGAGAGCTTCGACCCGGAGGTCTACAAGCAGCGCCTCGAATTCGAGATCGACATGTTGGGCAAGATGGGCTTTGCCGGTTACTTTCTCATCGTCTGGGACTTCATCCGCTACGCCAAAGAGCACGGCATCCCCGTGGGGCCGGGCCGCGGCTCGGCAGCCGGCAGCCTCGTGGCGTATTCGCTCCGGATCACGGACCTCGACCCCCTGCCCTATAACCTGCTGTTCGAGCGCTTCCTGAACCCGGAGCGTATCAGCATGCCTGATATCGACGTGGACTTCTGCATGGACCGCCGCGACGAGGTCTTCAAATACGTCATCGAGAAGTACGGCCAGGACCACGTGACCCAGATCATCACCTACGGGACCATGATGGCCAAAGGCGTTATCCGCGATGTGGGCCGCGTGCTCGATATCCCCTACTCCGAGGTGGACAAGGTCGCCAAGCTTGTGCCGAACACGCTGAACATCACCCTGAACGAGGCCATGAAACAGGAGCCGAAGTTCAAGGAGCTGATGAAAGACCCGCGCATGGCCGAGCTCATCGATATCGCGCTCCATCTCGAAGGCCAGGTCAGGCATGCGTCCAAACACGCGGCGGGCGTCGTGATCTCCCAGGAGCCGCTGACGGAGTATCTGCCGCTCTACAAGGGCCCGAAGAACGAAATTACGACCCAGTTCGACATGAAAGGCGTGGAGAAGATCGGCCTCGTCAAGTTCGACTTCCTCGGTCTCCGCACGCTCACCGTCATCAACAAGGCCGTTGAAACGATCAACCAGCGCCTGCAAAAGGCCCCGCTCGTTGATGCCGAACAGTTCTTCATCAACCGCATTCCCCTGGACGACGTGAAGACCTATGAGCTCCTGTCCCGCGGCGAGACGGCCGGCGTGTTCCAGTTCGAATCCTCGGGCATGCGGGACATCATGATCAAGATGAAGCCCCAGTGCTTCGAAGACTTGATCGCGCTCGGTGCGCTCTACCGACCGGGCCCGCTCGGCAGCGGCATGGTCGACGTCTTCATCAAGCGCAAGAAAGGCGCGGAGAAGATATCGTACGAGCTGCCCCAGCTCGAGCCGATCCTCAAGGACACGTACGGCGTCATCGTGTACCAGGAGCAGGTGATGCAGATCGCTCGCTCCCTGGCGGGTTATTCCCTGGGCGGAGCCGACCTGTTGCGCCGCGCCATGGGAAAGAAGGACCCCGAGGTCATGGCCAAGGAGAAGGTCCCTTTCCTCGAGGGGGCGAAGAAACAAGGGGTCAACGTGAAAAAGGCCGAGGCGATCTTCGACCTCATGGCCAAGTTCGCGGAATACGGGTTCAACAAGTCCCACAGCGCGGCCTATGCGCTGATCTCGTACCAGACCGCGTTCCTGAAGGCCCACTATCCCGTGGAATACATGGCCGCCCTGCTCACGAGCGAAGTCCAGGACACGGACAAGGTGGTAAAGTACATCCACGAAACGCGCCAGATGGGCATCGACATCCTGCCGCCCGATGCGAACAAAAGCATGTGGGACTTCACCGTGGTCGAGGCGCACGACCGGGAGACCGTGGAGCCCGGCAGCACCATCGGCTCCATCCGCTTCGGCCTCGCAGCGGTCAAGAACGTGGGCCTCTCCGCCATCGAGGCGATCATCGAAGCCCGGGAAACAAAGGGCGCATACACGTCCCTCACGGACTTCTGCAAGAAGGTGGACCAGCGCAGGGTGAACCGGCGCGTGATCGAAGCGCTCATCAAGTGCGGGGCCTTCGATTTCAGCGGCGTCCGCAGGGCGCAGATGCTGGACGGCCTGGATATGCTCATCGACCAGGGGAGCAAGCACCAGGAGCAGGAGTCGATCGGCCAGTTCAGCATCTTCGATTCCCTGGACACGCACCAGGAGCCCGTCCTTCCCGATGTTCCCGAATGGAAAGAGAGCCAGCTGCTGGCCTATGAGAAAGAAAGCGTGGGTTTTTACCTTTCCGGCCATCCTCTGGCCGCGTTTCAGGCCGATGTGGCCCGCTACGCCACTGTGACGACCGAGACCCTCGACGGCGTTCAGGACGGCAAAGACGTGACCATCTGCGGCATTATCGCGGGCATGAAGCTGAAAATCACCAAAAAGAGCCAGGAAAAGATGGCGATCCTGGACCTCGAAGACCTCTCGGGCACTGTCGAGGTCGTCGTGTTCCCCGACCTGTACAAGTCGGCGCACCACATGCTCTTGACCGACACGCCGCTCATCGTCGCGGGCCAGCTCGACAAGAGCGAACAGGGAAACAAGATCAAGGCCGTGCGCGTCCATCTCCTTACCGAGGTAAAAAAGAAGGGCACGACCAGGATGGACATCCGTTTCAGCGCCACCGGCCTGACCCAGGACGACCTCCTCAAGGTGAAGGAAATTCTTCTCCGCTATCAGGGCGCCGTCCCCGTCTACCTCCGCCTCCAAAACCCCTCGCGCAAGGAGTCCCTCATCTCCGTGGGCAGGGAGCTCCGCGTCAACCCCACTGAGCAGCTCATCAGCGAGATCGAGTCCGTGCTGGGCGCCGGCGCGGTGTCGCTGGGGTAGTTCTCTTTTCTTGAGGAATGAGCTTCACCGAGTTCAATCTCAGGGAACGTCCCCGCCCGCGCCCTGCCGAACCCGGGACCAATCAAGCGAGATCGACACAGGGACCGACAAGGATCGCCTCTTGACAAGGAGAGCCGGTTACTCCATACTACGTCCGCGAGCTTTCCAATGGTGTCGCCGGAGAAGACAGACATGGACCATGTATTAGAAAGCTACCCGGTCGTCATCGAATTCCCCGTTGCCTGGGGAGAGATGGACGCGTTCCAGCACGTCAACAACATCGTCTACTTCCGATACTTCGAAAATGCCCGCATCGTGTATTCCGAGAAGCTGGGGCTGCACGCATATAAAGAACGGACCGGCATCGGCCCGATCCTGGGATCCGTGAGCTGCAGGTACAAGCTGCCGCTCACCTATCCCGATATTGTTTCCGTGGGAGCAAAAATAGTCGCGCTGGAAGAAGACCGGTTCACCATGAGACATGCGGTCGTAAGTCGCCGCCATAAGGCGATTGCCGCGGAAGGAGAAGGGGTGATTGTCATGTACGATTACCGCGAAGGCAGAAAGACCTCCCTGCCCGACGAAATAAGGAAACGCATTCGAGAGATGGAAAAGGTATAGGCGCGGAACAGACCTGCCTTCATTGCGAGGTGATACTTTCTTGACGCGGTTCTGCGCATGAGGTATGATGCGACCGTGATAACAAGATTTCAGGACCTCGAACACTTCACGGCGGCCGACATTGACGCCGCGATAGAGCGGAACGATCCGCATGAGCTTCAGATGGTCTCGGTCACGGTGGCCCTGGCCTGCCCCGACCAGACTGCCGCACAGGAAGTCTGCCTTACGCTTTCCCGTCACCGGCACAACAAAGTACGCGGCAATGCGATCATGAGCCTCGGACACCTTGCCCGGCGCTTTCGCGCCCTGGACGAAGGGGCGGTGAAACCTCTTATCGAATCCGCCCTTCGTGATGCCGATGAATACGTGAGGACGCGCGCAAAATCCGCTGCTGACGAGATACACCAGTTCCAGGGCTGGAGCATCGCCGGCCACGTGTACGGCTGATCGAGCAGGCCGTTGGCCGTCCTGTCGCACAACAGGGTAAGGAATAGAATGAACGCACTTGCGGAATATCTCGAAAAATATGCCCTGATCTCGCTCGAGAAACAGGAGAAGCTGGCCCGTCTGATCGAGGGACAAATGGTCGTAAACGTCGATTTCGACGCAGGCAGGCTCCATTTCAGCGACGGGCCCGAGTTCCGCTTTCAGGTGCTCGGCACGGAATCCGACAACACGCTGAACTGGCTCTGGGCATGGGCCGATGAGCAGGAGGATATCAACTCCGACCTGCTCACGTCATCGTTGCACATGAAAGAGTGGGGAGCGAAAGCAGGCATCCCGGAATGTACCGTTCCCGCCGTTGATCTCGAGAAAGCCGACGGCCACGTCTTTTCCCTGATCGCCTCAGAGGTGTGCGGGGCAAGCTGCTATTATCAGGATTCCTATGACGGCGGCGCGTCGTTCCTGCTGCTCTTCGGCGGGGAGCTCGAACGACAGCCGGGATTCGATGTCGCCGGGCTTTCCCGGCAGTTCACGAACCTGATGGCGCTCTACGAGCTTGACCATCGGAACGCCGTCGTTTCCTATCTCCGGTCGAAGGGACTGCCCTTTACGGAACAGGGATCGCTCATTCAATGCGTGCTGGAATCAGCCGAGCAGATGAGCGCGGAATTCGGGCCGCATGGCGTGTTGCGATCGATAAACGGCAGGGACCTGCCGCTCGATTGAAATTATGGCCACATAAGGCACAGAGAGCACAAAAATTGAAAAATGAAAAAGACATCTTAGAGTTTTGCGATCAGATCAGGCAAGTTGCCTTTGACCTGCATGCCTATCTTCGTCATGGGCACCTGGAAAAAATATATGAGAATGGACTGGCTCATAGGCTGCAAAAGTCAGGATTTCGTGTTGAGCAACAACATCCTCTCAAGGTGATGGACGAAGACGGAACGGTTCTTGGAGATTACTACGCCGACTTATTTTTCGAGGGCTGTCTGATCATTGAACTCAAGGCTTGCAAAGCGCTTGCTGCAGAGCATACGGCCCAGGTTCTGGGATATCTGAGGGCGTCGAATCAGCGCCATGCTCTGCTGATTAATTTTGGTTCTCCAAAGATAGAAATTAAGAAGCTCATTTTGTGAATTATGTGCCTTTTGTGGCCAAGAAATATATCAATCAGAGGGAGTATGAATCATGGGCCTGCTTGACCGGCTGGAAAGAAAGTTACGCCGCTACGCGATACCGAATGTCACGCTCTATCTCATCCTGGGGCAGGTGCTCTTTTTCGTGTTCGAGATGTCGGGCAGGTTCATGCTCGACCGCGTGGTGCTCATTCCCGCTCTCGTGCTGGCGGGCGAATGGTGGCGGCTCATCACGTTCCTGTTCATACCGCCGGTCACGAGCCCGATCTTCATTCTTTTCGCGTGGTACATGTTCTATCTCATGGGGAGCGCCCTGGAAGGCCATTGGGGCGCGTTCCGGTACAACGTCTGTACCTCCTGGTCGGGTATGTCGTCACCGTGGCCGTGTCGTTTCTCTTCCCCTACTATCGCCGCGACGAACCTCTTTATCGGAGGCTCGGTGTTCCTGGCCTTCGCGTTCCTCTACCCCGATTTCCAGCTCTATATCTTCTTCATACTCCCGGTGAAGATCAAGTGGCTGGCGCTCCTGACCTGGATCGGCTACGCTTATGAGCTTATCTTCGGCCCCGGCAGCACGCGCCTGCTCGTGCTCGCCTCGATCAGCAACTTCCTCCTCTTCTTCGGCAAGGACATCTCCTGGAGGATGAAGACCGGGAAGCGGCGCATGGCGGAGCAGGCCCGGCAGTTCTCGGGCAAACGGGAAGCGTTTCACACCTGCGCGACCTGCGGCAAAACGGACATCTCGCATCCTCAAATGGAGTTCCGCTACTGCTCCGACTGCGGCGGACTGGGGTACTGCATGGAGCATATCTTCAATCATGAGCACGTGAACAAGAAACAGGCGTGAACAGAAGCGGTTGGGCACGGCTGCTTGACGGCAGGCTACCCGCGTAAACATCAAACCGTTCTTTTGACATGATCAAAACGCATGTTCAATACTGCTTCCAGGACATCGGGACGGAGTTCTCCCGTGCATATCGGTCAAGCTTGTCAAAAAGTTTTTCGGACTCCCGGTATTGATCCTCGGCGAAGGCCTTCCTGGCCGTGTCCTCGTTCTCGATGGAGCGCATGGAATCCCGGATCTTCTGATCGAGGGCCTCGCTGTAGGCCTTCCAGGTGGCGCGCGAGGCGGCAAACTCCCTGAACAGGGAGGCCCACCACTCCCGATCATGACCGCCGGGATGGTCCGGGTCCCGGGGAAGCTCTTCAAATACTACCATCTTCCGTTTTGAATCGATCGTCACGGAGTAATTCGAAACAAAATCCAAGCCCAGGAGCCCGTCAAATGCATCGGAGATCCGGGCGATGATCGTGACCGGGACGAACTCGATTTTCGCCCCTCCGGCCTGGATCGTATCGATGATCGACCGCACCGCCGGGGCCGAACCGCCGATCCCGCCCGTCGTAATGAGCAGTCTTCCCTGCCCTTCATCGAACAGCCCGAGTTTTTTTGCAAGGGAGGAGGATATGACCGTGCCCGGCGCACCTGTGTCGATCGCCATCGGGGCGGTCACGGAACCATTGAATACGACCTTAATAATAACGCGCTTTGCCGACCTCTCATAAGGCACGTACGGGACCACGTATCTCAGCGGCTGCTTTTCCTCCCCTTTTTCAGCGGCCCGCTGATCTCGCGAAGAAGGGGCGCCACCAGATTGCTCGGCTGATGAAGGTGATTCGTTTTCATACGTTTTGTGCTCGATCTGACTCCGATACTTCTCGGGAACGTCTCCCAGCGAGTCCGAGATATGAAGGTTCCCGTCCTCATCCGTCCATTTGTAATATCCTCCGGAATAGCCGGGAGCGCAGAGGGAAAGCAACAGGGCAGCAGCAATAAGCCCTGGGAAAAAGCGTCGCCGCGTATGCATAGAACCTCCTGAGTATAACGACGAATCGAGCCGCTCTCGGGGCGGCTCGAATGATTCGTTAAAATCTTTATGCGGTTTTCCAGTGAAGCGCCAGCTTCTTGTGCGAGGCTGCACAATCTCGGAGGTAAAGATTTATCAACGTTTGATAGGGAACGCCGATCTCTTGTGCCAGAGTTTTGAAATAGCTTATTGTGCCTTCATCCATCCGGAGGGTGACTTGTCTCTTCAGTCGGCGTGCATAAGGATTCTTTTGTGCTTTTGAAAAATCGTATTCTTTTCTCATTTTGATCACCTTCCCCAATATCGTTTCTGTTCTGTACGCGTTGCTTTTCGAGCGGATATGATTCTTATAACCTCATTGCTTTTTCGATAGCAGTGACAAACAACCAAAACTCTGAACTTGACGCTTAATCCCAGGATGATAAAACGGTCCTCGTCTGCGGAATGGTCCGGATCGTGTATCATCAATGCATTCTCATCAAGAAATACCGTCTGCGCCTCATCGAAAGAAATGCCATGCTTCTTTCGGTTTGATGCGCTCTTTTCCTTGTCCCAATCGAAGGTTAATTTCATATTTACATTGTAAATATTAAATAATGCTTTGTCAAATTGAATTATCCGAGGGCAACGCGGAAAGGAAGTTACTTGATAAATTATTGCTTTCTACGAACCAAACTTGCCAATGCGCCAAGTACAAGACCTATACAGCCAAGAAGAAGACAAGTCATTAATTGTGGAGGACCGGCATAGGGGTTTAGCTACTATATGGGTAGGTGCTACTATCCAATATCCACAAAAGAATATTATGAATCCGATTAGACCGAACAAGCTCATTCTCGCATATATTTTATTGGTCTGCTGTGCTTGGTTAATCATCACAGCCTCCGATTGGTTAGATTTTAACGCCGCGGTCACGCGCCGCCTTTTGGCGCGTCGCTGTGGACCGCGATGTTAAAAATATACTCATGATCATTTCCAAATTAAGCGACGCAAAATGACGCCATCGTCGACAGCGATAAAATGATAAATAGCGCCATCTGAGTCGACCGAAAACTTTTCATAATAATTACCGAGATACTTAATGAAGGTCGTTTTATTATTCTTCTCGACTTTTACATCACCATGAATTGAATGATTTATTTTTATGCCATTCTTTGGATTTTCGATTTGAACAGTTGTTTCTATTCCAAAGTATTTCTTGTGAGAATTATTTGATTTGATCCTATATTGAGTCCCTTCTTTGTCATGCCAAGCGAAACGATCGTCACTTGTTTTCTTATCATATTTAATAAAATTACCATTGACGTCGTAAAGAGCAGCCATGTCCGAGGAGGCTATCGTGCATTTAATGAAACCGTCCGCCTCATCGCTCGATATATTTGAAAAATATTCTTCTGACTGCAAATTAAGCTGTTTGATGCCAAATTTCTTTAAAATCTTGCCCGATGGAGATATTTCATAAATTTGATCATTTAGGACAGAGTAATGAGGAGCGGGAGCCACCAATGCAAAGAAGTTTTTATTTAAGATAGCGAACCGCCAGGTCATCCCTTCTTTGATCCAATCAAAAGCGAGCGGAATCTTCCTAACAAAATTGCCGTTCAAGTCGAATACTTGAATCCGATTATTCATCGTGTCGAAGATATAAATCTCGCCTCTGTAAAGGGCAAAATCTAACGAGTATCCGACCTCTGTTTTGCCTAACGATTCCTTACCAAATTCGCCGTCGTTATTGCCCCACTTACCCGCAATTAATATCACTTCTTTAACTTTGGTCTCCGCAGAAAATATGGCAATCGGATAGAAGGCGCTTATTAATAAAATGACTAGTATATATTTCGCTATCTTCGTAAAAATCACGACTACCTCTTTTCAGGATTAACACGGGGGTCACGCGCCGATTTCGGGCGCGACGCTGTGGACCCCCAGGTTGGAACTCGCTCATTTTGGACTGTCGCGGTTGCATTACGAATGAGAATCATTTTTCACCGTGACCGATGAAGCGGTTTGGTGGGTACAGCTCCTATCAGGTGAAATGAAAATGATGCAGGATCATCCTTTTCTGACAACCCAATATCTTTTCTGATGGCGAGAAGAAGTAGATTTAATAGTTCGTCATGTTTTTCAGGTGATTTATTTGGATTTGTGAATTTAACCTCGTCGTGAAATGCCATTAATGCAGCTATGACGTATTGCGGGGCAACCAGCGCTATAGTGTTAACAGCTAGAGAAAAACGCATGTTCGCATCTTTCTTGTCCGTTCCATCAACCGCTAGATCGGAAAGTGATGATAGCATTACTTTATAATGATTGAGCTTCTCTTTCTGCCACTCGACTTTGAGTTGATGTTTTTTGGTAAGATAAAAAGTCAATGCGGCTAGAAGTACACTGCCTGATGCGGTTATAACTGCGACAAGAATTGAGCTATCCATCTTTATTTCTCCCGTGCCATATCACTTGCCCCAGACTTGAACTGCAAGTATTACAGCATTAAGCAACCCAACAATCACCAGCAAAAAAGTTAGTAGGTTGAGTCGGCTTGCAGTTTTGCCTTGTTGTTGAGCAAGTAAGACCTGAAGGCGTAGCTCAGCATTCCGCCGGGCCTCTGGATCTCCAAAGCCGCTACCGTCAGTGAATAGAACCATCATTTTCTCCAACTCATTTTTCTCCATGTTTCCTCCATGGACCAACGCGCGGGTGAGACGCGCGCCTTTTGCGCGTCGGACTCGACCCGCTGGTTATTACATATAAGGAGCGAAATTTCCAAAATATTTCTTCATCGAGTTAATAATATCTATGCGAGAAGTACCTTTAGCGAGGCGAACTACAAATTCAGGCAGACCACCATTAGCCAAACCAAGAACACTGCTCACCTGGGCTGAGAGCGATTTGCGATTATAAAGCGCCAGTAGTGCGTCATAGTCTTTCTTTGAAATCACATTATTGAAGTCGGCTAGCGTGCTAGAATAGATGCGAGCTACATCTATTCCGCTCGTCAGAGACTGTAGTGCGGTAGTCAGCGCCGCTACTCCTTTAGCCTTCTCGTCTATCATATTGAGTTGAAACTTTATTTCGCCAACTACTCGAAGCGATACTTGAGTGTCTAGCTCAGATTGCACTTTCGTGAACACTGCATCAGAAACGTTTTGAAAATCAACATTAACATCGCGGTCTAAACGGTTACTGACTATCTGAAGGACCTCTCGTGTGCAGAATAGATTCTCAACCTCTGCAACACCAAGGACAAAAATTGAATCCTGCTCCAGTGCTGATATTTCCGCCGGCACACGTCTATCGCGATCAATAATTCCATAAACGTTCAAGTGGTGCAGTTGAGGATTTGCCTTTAGAGCCTTAACGGACTGGATTACCTGGATGTAACTGCCACGCGGGATGACAAGATAACCGGGAAGAATAGCAGAATAAAGGCCTGTGTCGTAACTTCCGCTTTCGCCTTCAACAAAAACGACCGGTTTTCTGCTACCAAGTATTTCCAAGTTAAGTTCTTCTGGAAGACCGTGGTCGGGATTAATTAATTCCCACTCCCAACTAGTTCCATCAAACGATTTTAGCCAAATCTTCTTTGTAATTTCCTTCCCTGCCGCAAAATCAACATCATGCGTGAGATAAATAAAAAGACAATCAGGCCGCATTTTTTCAATTTCTGACCAAAGTGGGCCTTGAATAGATTTATGTAAATGTAATTCTGGCTCGTCGATTACTATGACCCCATCTTGCGGTGCTGCCAAACATTGGCCTATCAGGTAAAAGACAACTCTTTCACCATCACTCATTTCTGATGCATTATAGATATTCGTTTGGCCAGCTACCCTTGTTTGAATTCGCAAACCACCAATAATAAGTTCTCGATGGGGAAGTATCCTTTCCCATACCTCTTTCACTTTATCAAGCTTTGTCGTTGGCGGAGATACCCTCATATCTGTCGCCTTCGATTGAGCAAGATATTTGGCGCTTTCCTCGGTATGGTCAGAAAAGAGATAGACCATTAGCTTTTGAAAATCGTTCAGCAACAACAACGCAGGTTTATTACCCCATCGATACGCCTGCTTATTTTGTCTTCCGTGCGTTGGTTCGCCAAATAGAAGATCTGTTTCTGCCAGATCGATTGATGTCGGCGTTGTTGTGTCGGGCATCGAAAGTGATTTTTGTGCAGAAATACGATGCACTTTCAAAGCCCCCGGCGAGTGAAACTCTATCCAGGTTCCGAGTCGCGTTTTACCAGAACCGTTTGCTCCGACAAACAATAAGCTGTTGGACGTTTCGATCTCGACGTTGCCTTTATCTTTCGTTGGCAAACTTAATTTGAAGTTTTTGAGCACAGAATCCTCTTAGCCTAAATGGAGTATGTATAACCAATGTTTATATGAACGGGACTGTATCATTGCTTTCTTGTAAAGTCAAGGAGTTAGGGTAATTTTAATTTGACTAATCCAAAAAAAACGTTATACTTTTTAAAAATCAACTATTCCGCTATTGCGGTTTAGATGATTTAAAATTTTGTGATGCGATTGGAGGCCCAATGCTCCCCATCCCAAACGAAATTTTAAAACCCTTCGACGCCGTCATGGAACAAAAGCCAATTCCCCCCGCTCTCCGTCCTCACTACCGAAAATGGCTCAGATATTACCTCGATTTCCGCGTCAAATATTCGCCGCCGGATTCAAAGTCCGATCAGGTGCGGCTGTTTATCGAAAAGCTGCGGTCCAAGAACCAGTCGCAAGATCAGCTTGATCAGGCCGCGCATGCGTTGTCGCTCTTTTTTGAGGTGCAATCAGGGAAGCCGGCAAAGGGAGAAGTGCCGGCGACACCGTCGAAACCCACCCCCCTCACTGTCTCCCCCTTGAAGGCGGAAAAGAGCGCAAGTTCCGAATCGTTGGCAACGCAAAAGAAAACGCCTCCGCGATCAGGTCGGCGCTACGATGAGATGCGGTTTCGCGAGAAATCGAAGTCTCCGGAATGGGATAAGGTCGTCGAAAAACTTGAGGGGGAGATCAAGGCGAGGCACTATTCTCGGAAGACACTGATCGCCTATGCAAACTGGAGCCGGAAATTCCAGAGCTATCTAAAAGACAAAGCGCCCAAGGAATTGTCGGCAACGGACGTGAAGGATTACCTCACCTATCTTGCGGTTCAATGCAAGGTGTCCTCGTCAACGCAGAATCTGGCGTTCAACTCCCTGCTGTTCCTGTACCGGCATATCCTCAAACAAGACTTCGGCAATCACACGGACATACCGCGGGCAAAACGGTCGCGCTATATCCCCATCGTTCTCTCCCGCAAGGAAATCGATGCGATCTTGATGCACCTGCCGCATCATTATTCACTGGTGGTCAAATTGCTTTATGGCTGCGGGCTTCGGCTCTTCGAAGGCGTCAAACTGCGGGTGCTGGATTTCAACTTCGACGCGGGGATCCTGACAATTCGCGGAAAAGGCGGCAAGAGCAGGACTGTTCCCCTCCCCCAAGCGGTCATGCCGGAATTGCTCGCGCAGATAAAAACGGTTGAAACGATTCATGATAAAGACCTTGCCAT
The DNA here is from genome assembly GCA_963790205.1 of Nitrospirota bacterium. Lineage (GTDB taxonomy): Bacteria > Nitrospirota > UBA9217 > UBA9217 > UBA9217 > CAWBNQ01. Next base: position 73,185 of record CAWBNQ010000005.1, on the reverse strand, counting down.
GGGATATGCCGGCGCGTTTCTTGACGACTCGCTCGAAAAGAAATATCAGAGTGCCGCGAAAGATTTCATCTGGCAGTGGTTCTTTCCTCAGGAAACATTAACAACCCTTGCGCACACGAAAGAAATCCGGCGATATCATCTACACGAGAAAGACGTCCAGGAGGCGCTGTTCATAGCGGTCAGGAAGGCGAGGCTCACCAAGCGCGTCACATCGCACATCTTCCGTCATTCCTATGCCACGCATCTCCTGCAGGCCGGCTATGACCTCCGCACGATCCAGACGCTTTTGGGACATGCGGACATCCGGACCACGATGATCTATACTCACTGCATTCCGGGCAGGACTATCAAAGAGGCGAAGAGCCCGCTGGATTTTTAAAATGTGAAACATGGCGATTGACGTGCCCATCGGGATTAAAGAATGGATGAGTTTGTAGAATTTCCCATCGACGGGGTCCTCGACCTCCACACGTTCCAGCCGGGAGACGTGAAAGACCTCGTGCCCGAGTATCTCCTGGCCTGCCGCGAGCGCGGGATCCTTCAGGTGCGCATCATCCACGGGAAAGGCATCGGCACGGTCCGAGACATCGTAAAATCCGTTCTTGAGAAGCTTCCTTATGTTGAGTCTTTCAGAACTGCGGAGGAAGGGGCCGGCGGATGGGGCGCGACGATCGTGACACTGCGGAAATGACCGCAAAAATCATTGGGCCACGGATACATACGGATTTACACTGATAAAAATCAAGCGACACGTTGTAGATTTGAGACGTTGACATCCGCGTCCATCAGTGTCCATCCGTGGCAAAGAAAGTCTTTTGCCTCAAAAAGAAAAAGGCAGGGCGACCGTCCCCTGCCTTACGATGTTATTAAGGAATATCTCATCGGGATCTTCAGGCGCTGGCCCACGCGGAGCAGCCTCGTGGAGCGGATGTTGTTCGCTTCGAGGATCCTCCGGATGCTCGTCCGGTACCGGAGCGCGATGAGCGACAGCGTCTCTCCGCGACGAACGCGGTGGAGCACGTACTCCAGCTTCGGCGGCGTCCACTTCGGCAGCTTATCCAGCTCGGCCATTAATAGTTCCTTTTTCCCGGGCGGCACTCTGAGAGCATAGGGAACATCGGGCGTGGCCTCACGCCGCAACTCGGGGTTCAATTGGGAAAGGTCGGCCGGATCGACATCCAGTGTTTCGGCAACGGACTTCAAATGGATCGGCCTTTCGACGGTGCACGTTTCGTAGGACAGGGGCTTGTCGGGCTGGTCCAGGGTAAACCCGTACTTAGCGGGGTCCTTCAGAATGGCCAGGACGGCAAGGAACCGCGGGAAGTAGCGCGCGGTTTCGCGGGGAAGCCGCTCGTAGAAGTCCCAGAAGTTATCCAGGTAATCCACCTTCGAGTCCCGGATTACCCGCGCTACGGAGCCTTCTCCGCAGTTGTAGGCCGCGAGGACCGTGGCCCAGTCTCCGAACATCTGGTGAAGTTCTTTAAAATAGGCGATTGCGGCCGCTGTGGATTTCTCCGGGTCGAGCCGTTCGTCTATCCAGGTATTTCTCTTAAGCCCGAACTTGTAGCCCGTGGAAGGGATGAACTGCCAAAGCCCGAAGGCACGGGACCGGGAAAGGGCCCTGATCTTGAACCCGCTTTCGATGAGCGGCAGCCATGAAAGCTCCTCGGGAAGGCCGGCTTCCTTCAAGGCCTTGACCATTTCGTCACGGTACCTGCCTGAGCGTTTATAGGACTCCAGAAAGAAATCCCGTTCCACGGTCTGGAATGACTGTATCTCCCGCAGCACATGGTCGTTCACGACCCTGGGGATCTCATTGTGGTTCCCTTTTACGGCTACTTGGCGGGAGGCGTACAGCTCCATGATCCTTTTGGAGATCATGAAGCGGAGGTCATCCTTTTGCTGGGAAAGCTTCGGATTGTTGCCCGGGACCTTCAGGATAAGCGCATAGGCCTGGTCCAGGGACTCGATCGCCTGGTCCATATCGTTGTCTTTCCAATACTCCTGGGCTGTTTCGGTAAGATCCAGGGCGGTATCCAGGAGCGCCTGGTCATCATCGGCAATGTCTTTTTTCGCCCCTGAAGCGTTCTTTTCCGTTTGAGACGGGAGCACAGGGTCCGCCGACGCATCAACGGCTTCGGCGCCTCCCGGCAGAGAAGACGCAGGTCCTTCATCGGTACCAGCCTCCTTCACCGCGGAGTGAGCCCCGGACTGTGGGTCGCCGTCGCTCTCCGTAACAGGTACGGAGTGATGGGCGCAGCCATACGTGAGGATTGTTAAGAAGAGAATGATAAAAACGGTGCGATATGAAAGCCGAGAGATGATCATAGTCATAAAGTTCTACGGATAATAAACTAAAACCGGCAAAAATGCAAACATAAAATCGCAGCAACGTAAAAATTGAAGCATGTCTCGGCACCAGGAAAGAAACATCCCCGTTTCTCCGTATTGACAAATGAACCCATCTCGGATATAGTGTGCAGGCTTGAGGACAGCATTCCCCTCGAAAGGAGAAGCATACCGTGCGTGAAAGACAGACAGAGATAAACCGCAGGCGCAAACGCAAAGAAGAGAGGCAAAAAGCAAAGCGCAAGACCGCCATAGCCGAGGCCGTCGCCAAGAAGGGTAAATAGCAGATGCCGTTCCGGCGTACCGTACCCGCCCTGATCTCCCTCCTGCTCGTCCTTGCCTTTGCTGCCTCGCTCGTGCCCATGGGCTGCGCCCCGGCGCTGCCGCCGGAACCGGAATGGGAAAAGGACGCCCGGGCCCAGGTGGAACAGGCGGAGACGCTGTTTTCCAAAAGGCAATACGATCAGGCGGCCAAGACAGACGAGGCGTTCCTGATCCGGTACCCGAAAAGCCGTTACGCGGACAGGGCGCTCGCCCTCATGGGAGAGATACGCCTGACCAGGCGCGACTACGGCCAGGCGCTCAGTTACTACAAGGAGCTCATCGAAAAATATCCCGCTTCATCGCTCATACCGGAAGCCAAGTACAAGCTGGGACTGTGCTATTTCGAGCTCAAGGAATACGACCTCGCGGTGGCGAATCTCGAGGACCGCGGCAGGATCGTCGATCCGGTGAAGCTTCAACGCATTGCGGAGATGCTCTCCGTCGCCTATGTGATCAGGAAGAACTACCCCCTCGCCGTAAAGGAGTACGCTTACCTTGCCGAGCACGCGCAGAACGAGAAACAGCGGGCGGGCTACCGCGATCGCGTTCTCGAGCTTGTGGATAAATATCTGACCGAGGACGAGCTCAGGACGCTTTCCGCCGGCGCCGCTTTTCCCTCGGACGAGGCCCTGCTCCGGCTCGCGGCGCTCCTGATCGAACAGCGGCAATACCGCGACGCCGTCAGTATCAGCACGGAATTTCTCAAGCGTTTCCCCTCCCATCCCGAGAAGACCCGGGGGGAGATGCTGTTGAGCGAGGCCACGTCCGGGCTCACCGCGCCGCGGTACACGATCGGCGCGCTTCTGCCCCAGACGGGCCAACTCGCCTTCTTCGGCGACCGGGTCCTCAAGGGCATCCAGCTTGCGGTGCACGAGTACAACCTCCAGGAGCCTGATAACCGCGTCGAGCTTGTCGTGAAGGACACCGAGGGGTCCCCGGAGAAAGCCGTTGCCGCTTTGGGCGAGCTCAAGGCCAAAGGCGTGGTGGCCGTCATCGGCCCGATCACGACGAAGGAAGAAGAAGCGATTATTCCGTCGTTGGACAAAGCTCCAGGTCCCGGTGATCCGGCCTGCGGCTTCCCGCGCGGGATTTTCCGTGAAGAGCGCCTGGATATTCAGGAACGCGCTCACCATCGACAGCCAGGCTCGCGCAATAGCCCGGTACGCGCTCGATCTCAAGCTCAGGAAGTTCGTTATTTTTTACCCTGACGAGCCCTACGGCAAGGACCTGTCGCGCCTGTTCGCCCGGGAACTGGAACAGAAAGCCGAGATCCTCGCGACCGTTTCCTACCCTCCCGACACCCGGGATTTCGGCCCCTATATCAAGAAGATCATCGAGATCGACCTTCGCTCCCGGAAAATCCAGATCCCCGACGATGACGCCGAGCGGAAAAAGCTGTTTGACGAATACACGCCGAGCTTCGACGCCCTCTATCTTCCCGGATACGCGGACGAGGTCGGCCTGCTTATCCCGCAGCTGGCGTTTTACAACATAACCGGAACGGCCCTGCTCGGCTCGGACAACTGGCATTCGCAAGACCTGATCGAGCGCGCCGGCCGCTATGCCGACGGGGCGGTCTTCGTTGACGGGTTCTATCCGGAGAGCATCGACGCGGCGACAAAAACAGTCGTCGACGCCTATCGTTCGGCCTACCAGGAAGAGCCGGACATCCTCGCGGCCCAGGCTTACGATGCCGCCATGATGGTCTTCTCCCTTTTAAAAGAGCATAAGGACACGCCCTTGGCAATCCGCGACGGCCTTCTCGCGTTGAAGGACTACGCCGGCATCTCCGGCGCCACCACGTTCGCGGGGAACGGCGAAGCGCAGAAAAAACTTTTCCTCATCAAAGTGGAGGACGGCAAATTCACGCTCCTCAACAGCGAAAAATAACGCTTATTCCCTGATTTTTCTTGACAAGGTCCCGCATTTTCCCTTACTATCGCTTTTCATCAACTACAAGTACTGTGGCCGCGGAAACCGGCTGTGTTCCGGCGGTTCGGCCTTACAGCCGGGGATAAAATGGAAGAACTCAACACGATACAAAAAATCGCCGTTATAGCCGTCCCGCTCATCTTCGCCATCGTGCTCCACGAGGTCGCGCACGGATGGGTGGCCGACAAGCTGGGCGACCACACGGCGCGCGACATGGGCAGGCTCACGCTGAACCCCGTCTCGCACATCGACCTCTTCGGCACGATCATCCTGCCTGTCTTGTGTATCGTTTTGCACAGCCCCATTTTCGGCTACGCAAAGCCGGTGCCGATCAATCCCTATAATTTCAAAAATCCCAGGAAAGGCATGGCAATCTCATCGCTCGCGGGCCCGGGGGTCAACATTGTCATGGCCCTCGCGTTCGCGTTCCTGCTCCGCATGGTCATCCCGGCGATCGAAGGGTTCGCCTCGAAACAAGCCTGGGAGTGGTTTGTCGTTCCCTTCTCGCTCATGCTCGGGTACGGCGTAATGATCAACGTTGTATTGGCAATATTGAACATGATCCCCATCCCTCCGCTTGACGGGAGCAGGGTCGTGTATTGGCTCCTGCCTGATAAAGCGGCAGCCGCCTATTACCGACTTGAGCGATATGGCCTGCTCATTATTCTTGCCCTCTTTGGTTTTGGCATTCTTGGCCCGATCATCACCCCAATCATACGGCCGATACTCTCGCTGCTGCTGGGCGGGGATATTATGTAATATCTTTAGCCGCAGCGCTTTTCGGGAAACTTTTCCCCCTGGCAGCTCAGCGTGCGGCGCGAAGGACCCAATGATGACAAAAAAACGCGTTTTAAGCGGCATGCAGCCGAGCGGCCTCCTGCACCTCGGCAATCTCATGGGCGCCCTCGACAACTGGAGGAAGCTGCAGGACCAGTACGAGTGTTTCTACTTCATCGCCGACTGGCACGCGCTCACGACGAATTATGCGGATACGTCAAAGATCCGGACCTATGTCAGAGAGATGGTGATCGACTGGCTCGCGGCAGGGCTCGACCCCGAAAGGTCCGTGCTCTTCCAGCAGTCCCTCGTGCCCGAGCATGCCGTGCTCCACGTGCTCCTGTCCATGTCCACGCCGCTCCCCTGGCTCGAGCGCGTGCCCACGTACAAGGAAAAGATGGAGCAGGTCTCAGGACAAGGACCTGCACACCTACGGGTTCCTGGGCTACCCCGTGCTTCAGGCCGCGGACATCCTGATCTACAAGGCGCATTTCGTGCCCGTAGGCACCGACCAGCTCCCGCACCTTGAGCTGACGCGCGAGATCTGCCGCCGGTTCAACCAGTTCTACGGCGGGGTCTTCCCCGAGCCCCAGCCGCTCATGACCGAGTACCCCAAGCTCCCGGGGACCGACGGCCGCAAAATGAGCAAAAGCTACAACAACTGCCTCTACCTGTCCGACAGCCCTGAAGAGCTCGTGAAAAAAGTGATGCAGATGGTCACCGATCCCGCCCGCGTGCGCCGGCAGGACCCCGGCAATCCTGACGTCTGTCCCCTCTTCACGCTCGACAGGATCTTCGCGCCCAAGGAATGGTGCAACCATGTCAACGTGGAATGCCGCCGCGCGGGCATCGGGTGCGTTGATGATAAGAAGGAACTGTTAAAGCATTTGCTCGCCTATCTCAAGCCCCTGCAGGAGACGACGGAAGGAACTTGGCCGCCCATCCCAACCGGATCGCGGAGATCATCGCCGAGGGCTCGAAGAAGGCCCGCGGCATTGCAGCGAAGACCCTCGCCGAAGTAAACGAGGCGATGAAACTGTAATTTACAAAACAATTTTTAACCACAAGGCGACTTCGTTCGCACGCGGTGGATCTTCGAGACCATAGCGTTTTGAAGCGCCTCCTTTTTGTTATCTTTTGCGCTCCCGCAGCGGGACCCCTGGTTTCACGGTCCCGTCCAGAAAAACCTTGACAACACGCAACGTCTCCCCTATTATTTCTCTAGCACCCCGAGAATATCGTGATGATAACCACCCTCCAAGACGTCCTCAAAGAATTCAAGTCCGACATGGAACGGATGGAGCACCGTATCCATGAAAGCCTCGGCACCGACGTTCCGCTCATTCAGCAGGTCAGCAAATATATCCTCGGCGCGGGCGGCAAGCGGTTCCGTCCCCTCCTTCACCTCCTCTCGGCGCGGCTGTGCGGATGCCGCGACCACAGCGCCGAATATACGCTGGGAGGCGTCGTGGAATTCATCCACACGGCCTCGCTCCTGCACGACGACGTGATCGACGAAGCGAATATCCGCCGCGGCAAATCGTCGGCCAACTCGCTCTGGGGCAACCAGGCCAGCATCCTCGTCGGCGACTACCTTTACTCCAAAGCGCTCTACCATGGCGTCCGCCTCCAGAACCAGCGCGTCATGGACGTCCTCTCCGAAACGACCACGACCATGTCCGAAGGAGAAGTCCTTCAGCTCATGCAGATCCAGAACATCGACATGACCGAAGCCGACTACTACCGGCTCGTGGAGTGCAAAACCGGCGTGCTTATCTCCGCATCCTGCAGGCTCGGCGCCATCATCAGCAAGGCCCCGCTTTCCCAGGAGGACGCGCTCACGGCCTACGGGAAAAAACTGGGCTTCGCGTTTCAGATCACCGATGACACGCTCGATTACGCGGCTGACCAGAAGCAGCTCGGCAAGATGCTCGGCAAGGACCTGGCCGAGGGCAAAGTGACGCTCCCGCTCATCTACCTTATTCGTAAAGCAAATCCGGAAGAGAAGGACCGGCTCAGGACCATCCTTCAGGCCGATGCCGTCATTGACAGCGACCTCTTGTACACGCTCGAATTGATGGAAAAGTACGGGACCGTCAATGACGCGCTCCGGGTCGCGCAAACCTTTTCCGACGAGGCGAAAGCAAGCCTTGCGATTTTTCCCGATTCTCCTCCGCGCCAGGCGCTCATGGCGCTTGCGGATTACGTGGTACAGCGGGAGATGTAATGCATCCCCTGGTACAGCTGGCAAAGGAAGCCGTCGAACTCTACGTCACGGGAAGGCAAGATACGCGAAGTGCGGGAAGATGAACTCCCCCCCGAATTCAGAGAACGGGCGGGGGTCTTTATCTGCCTCAAAATAGACGGCATGCTCCGCGGGTGCATCGGCACCTTCCAGCCCGCGGAGCCCGACATGGCGCACGAGACCGTGCGCAACGCCATCAGCGCGGCGACCTGCGACCCCCGCTTCACCTGCGTGCGCGCCGAAGAGCTGGACGTCATCGAATATACCGTCGACGTGCTCACGCCCCCGGAGCCGGTCAAGGAACGAAGCGAGCTCGATCCCCGGCGATACGGCGTGATCGTCCAGTCCGGGGCGCGGCGGGGCCTGCTGCTGCCGGACCTCGAGGGCGTCGATACCGTGGATTTCCAGATCAGCATTGCCATGCAGAAAGCCGGCATACCGCCGGGAACGCCGGTGAAGCTTTTCAGGTTCGAAGTGAAACGATATCATTGAAATACCTATTCCCAAGGAGGTCGTAAGAAAAACGATGGACAGAACGGATCGGAACGAAAAGGAAGATAAACAGAAAGCAAAACTGATTTTTTTATCCCTCGCAGTCCTGGTTGCGGTGCTCCTGATCTGGAGCTTCGTGGCTGCGAACAAGGCGCGGTCCGAGCGGAACGCGGCGAAACAGGAGCTCGAAATGGTCAAGCAGGACAATGCCAAGCTCGAGCAAATGGTCAAGGACCTGAACCAGGACAACGAGGCCCTCAAGAAAAAGGTCCAGCAGCTCGAGGCCAGGGCAAAGGCCAAACCCGCGGCGAAAAAGAAAGCTTCGAAGGCAAAGAAAGCTTCGAAGGCCAAAAAAACATCAAAGAAAAAACGCACCTAGTACCGTCCGGACAACGGCGGGAGCGGGAACCTTCCTGCTCATCTGCCGTGTCACCGAACCTTCTGGAAAAGGATGGGAATTCCCTTGAATAATCGACCAGCCGTACGATCCTATGAGTATAAAAATGATTACCTGTACATCATTATCCGACAGGCGCCCGAAGAGGGGCCGCAAGCATACCTCTTCTGCAGCGGGATCAATATTTCCCGCTTCGACCCCATCTGCTGGGGAAAAGCGGGCATCTGTTCGAATCCTGCATTCAAGGGGCTTCAGCTCCTGCGGGCCGATGTTTCCGATCATGCATTAAAGGCGGGTATAAAGACGAAAAATGCCGACCACCTGAATTGCGGTCCTATTACCCCGCGGACGGCAGAGGGGTGGTACCGGGAGAACATGCTGATCGACAAGGCCTCCCCGAAGGCGATACAGACGGTCCTGGAATTCAGCGTCATGGACCTCGTAAAAACAGTACTAACCGTCTGCGCCCCGGACGCAAAGCTCCCGGCCAGGCTTCCGAACCCGCCGGCGATGCAAAGATGGCTGGAGTCGCTGGGCGTGAAAAATTACAAGGAAATCGCTCCGCCGCCGATCGCGAAAGCAGGGCACTAAAGAATCAAGTTCCTTGCCGCTGATTTGTCCTGATTGAGCGCATGAAGGATCATGATCTTTCATGCGCCTCAATCCTTCTTTATCAGCGTGGACATTTTCTTGTCCATGCCGCAGCTTTATTCCTCTATGCCCGTTCAGGTTGCAATAATGTCATCCCTCGCCATCATCAAAGACGACCGCTACCGGGAGCACAACCCCGGCCTTGGCCACCCCGAGAGCCCGGACCGGCTGCGCGTGATTTATGATCTCATTGGCCGAGAATTCGCCGGCCTGCCGGTCATTGCACCGCGCCTCGCAACAGAATCCGAGCTCGCACTTATTCATGACCCCTTCTACATTCAGACCGTGGCAAAAACCGAAGGAAAGGTCCACTCCCAACTCGACCCCGACACGGGACTGTCCGCCCGGTCCTACGAGATCGCCCGGCTCGCAGCCGGCGGCCTGCTCAACGGCGTCGATGCTCTTCTCGATCCGCAATCCGCAATCCACAATCCGCAATCCATCTTCGCCTTCGTCCGCCCTCCCGGCCACCATGCCGAACCGGACCGCGGCATGGGATTCTGCATTTTTAACAACATCGCCCTTGCCGCTGAACATGCAAAACAAAAATACGGGCTCCAAAGAATTCTGATCGTAGACTGGGACCTGCACCACGGCAACGGCACGCAGCGCGCTTTTTACGATGATCCCGGGGTCCTTTACTTCTCTTCCCATCAATACCCCTACTATCCGGGCTCGGGAAATTTCAACGAGGTCGGGAGCGGGCCGGGCGAGGGTTTTACGGTGAACGCGCCCTTTCCTCCGGGCTTCGGCGATGCCGAGTACTATCGGGTTTACGATACGGTCCTGAAACCGATCGCCCTCGAATATCGTCCCGAGCTCGTTCTCGTGTCAGCCGGATTTGATCCTTATAGAGAGGACCCGCTTGGAAGCATGAAAGTATCAGGAGAAGGTTTCGGAGCGCTTGCCGCGATCGTACGGGACATAGCGGACAGGACCTGCGGCGGAAAGGTTTTACTTGCGCTCGAAGGCGGTTACAACCCCCGCGGGCTGAGGGATGGAGTCAGGTCGGTGCTCAATACCCTTCTGGGACCAACACCCCCTCAAGGAGGCGCTTCATCACCCGCTGCGGAACAGGTGGTAAAGAACATCGTCGCGATCCACGGAAGATACTGGAAGTGCCTTCGGTGACAACATGTCACCGCGAATATCGATCGAGCACGGTGGGAACCGCGTTACAGTTCCAGGTCTTTCACGCTCCGCAAGACCGATTCCCTGATGCGCGCCGCCGGTTCCTGCTCCCGCAGCGCTCTCCCGTTGTCAAGCAGAGGTATGAGCAGATCGTCAAAGACGCCGCCGCAGGAGCACCGATGCCGCTCCTTGCCTGCCAGCGGAACGATCGTTCTCTCTCCGCAGGCCGCGCAGGCAAGCACCCTTTTGCTGCCCGACCATTTGCCCCGTTTCGCGAGCGGCTTGCCGTCGACCTCGACGATGTCCATGGCAAAGTCAATGACCGGCGCATTGCTGATGGAGGTGCCGATGCCGTAGCCGTGGACCAAGGGGTTCAGGACCGGGATGTCAGCTTCATGGATGCCGCCGCTTACGAAAAATTTGACGTGGCCGTGTCCCCGGAGATCGAGCTCCCAGCGCGCCTCTTCGAGGATCCGGTAAAAATTTCCGCGCCGCGAACCGGGCGTATCGAACCGCACGGCGTAGAGCCTGTCGCCCAGCGCCTGGGCCACGTTCAGGACCTCGAATTTTTCGTCCTGGAAGGTATCGATGAGCGCCACGCGCTTGAGCCTGGGATCGAGCACCTCGTCATAGGCCTTGATCGCTTCCACCGTGGAGCCCATGCACAGGACCAGCGAGTGCGGCATGGTGCCCATGGGGTCCTCACCGATGATCTCGCCGGACTTGACCACGGCCACGCCGTCGCACCCGCCCACGATACGCGTTCCGCTCGATCATGGGCGCCAGGACCGGGTGCATCCTGCGGGCGCCGAAGCTCATGACGAGCCGGTCCCCGGCGAGCTTCTTCATCCGCGCCGCCTGCGTCGAAATGCCCGACGCCTGGCAGAGGAGCCCCAAAAGCGCCGTCTCGTATACGCAAAAGTCCTGATACCGCCCCTCGATCTCCATGACCGGTTCATAGGGGTAAAAGACCGAACCCTCCCGCATGGCCCTGACCTTTATCTTCAGGTGTTTCATGAGCTCGATCGCTTCGCTCATGCCGGTAAGAACGGCCCAGGGCCATTCTCGCGGAAGTTCCTTTGCAATGAACTCGGCCTTGACCACCGGGTTGATGCCCTTTGCCTTGAGGATCGCAAGCGCGCGCTCGAAATACACGTCCGTGATCCTGCCTTCAAGGACCTCTTTTGGGTCCGCGGTAAGGAACATGGGGCCTCCTCTTGACTTCGGATTTTCGATTGCGGATTGCGGAATGAACAGCGGCACAATGGAACGTAAGGATTTGCAATTCGCATTCCGCCCGCGCCCAGCGTTTATGAGGCCCTTGATTCCCGTCTCGCGATCCTCAGCGAGATGGTACGACAATGGGTCTCGGTATTGTGCCCTGGCGCGAGTGCAGGGTGAAATCCGGAATGACGCTGCTGCAATTACGCCGCTTTCCGGCCCTTGTTCTCCGGTTCCGCCTTCCTTATCCGCACACCGAGCACATTTTTCATGATCCGCAGCGCAGCCTCGTGGTCTTCCGGGGCAAGACCGGCAACGCCGTTCTCCAGCACCGTGACCTCATAGTCCCTGAGTACCGCGTCGGACGCCGTGAACAGCACGCAGATGTTGGTCACATCGCCCGTAAGCCTGAGAGCGTCCACGCCAAGCCGTTTCAGCGTCGCATCGAGTATCGTGCCGAAAAAACCGGAATAGGTCTTCTTGTAAATAACAACGTCTTCCCCGGTCGGCTTGAGCTCTTCGATGATCTCGGCCCCCGTGGTCCCCTTCACCGCGTGGGCCGGCCACCCGAACTTCCTGAACTCCCTGTCACTCGGCTCATGGGCATCGCAGACGTAGATCACGGGGTTTCCCACCGCATGCGCCTTGTCGATCTCGTTCCGGATAACGGGAATGATCGCCCTCGCAGCGGGCACTTCGAGGGGAGCGCCGGGAAGCACGAAGTCGTTCAACATGTCGATAACGAGCAAGGCCTCCTTGTGCATGAAAATCACCTCCTCCATTTGCGTCTCTCTTTACAATTGTAACAATATGCTGTATCTTTTTCAAGTAAGGGCCTGCGGTCCGGGTGGCCCGGCAAACAAGAGGCGTTTCATTCGCGAAGGGTGGGCAAAAACAAAGGAGTATGGCTGAAATCCAGGAGATAGTGTTCGACGAGCAGGCCATTGCCGGGAAAGTCAGCGAACTGGCAGCGCGAATTTCCCATGATTACGCCGGCAAGGAGCTTGTTCTCATCGTTATCCTGAAAGGGGCGGTCATGTTCGCGGCCGACCTCATGCGCCGTATTTCCCTGCCCGTTACCGCGGAATTCATCCAGGCAACGAGTTACGGCAACGGCACCCTGTCCTCGCGGGCCGTCGCCGTCAAAAAGGACCTCAATACCGGCATTCAAGGGAAACACGTCCTGCTCGTTGATACGATTGTCGACACGGGGGGGACGCTGGACTGTTTGATGAAGAAGTTCTCGGGAAAAGGACCGGCGAGCCTCAAAGCGGTCGCCCTGCTTGACAAGAAATGCAGGCGCACCGTGGAAGTGCCCATCGCCTACCGCGGCTTCGAGGTCCCCGATACCTTTGTCGTGGGCTATGGAATGGACCACGCTGAACAGTACCGAAACCTCCCGTATATAGCGACAATCAAAACCACGGAATGACCTTTGCCGTCAAGGCTCGCAGACCATCCCGCCGTTTTTTCACTGAATGTTGGTGCAAGGCTGTATTCAATCCATCCGAAAGCGCATCAGTTCTGACAGAAGCGATCGCGATCCCGCGTCCGGCGTCGGCGTGTTCAGCCATCGAGCGTTTCCCTGATTTTTTTGAGCAGTTCCATCGGGGGCGCCGGCTTTGAGATGAAGTTCAATCCCGCGTCGGGGCTGACGTCTTTGTTAAAAACGTCGCCCGCATAACCGCTTATGAAGAGCGTTTTTATGCCGGGCCGTATTCTCAGGGCCTCTTCGTACACTTCCCTGCCGTTTTTTCTCGGCATGATTACGTCGAGGAGCAGCAGGTTGATGCGGTCTTTATCGCCGGAAAACTTCGCGAGCGCCTCCTCCCCGTCGGCTGCGGTAATGACGGTATAGCCCGCTTCCGCAAGCACCGTCTTCGTGAGGTTTCTGACGGTCTCGTCGTCCTCGGCCAGCAGCACTGTTTCCGAACCGCCCCATGCCGCCTCGTCGGGGAGCTGCGCCTGGTCCTCGCGTTCGCAACTGGGGAGCAGCCTGAGAAAGATGCTGAACGAGGAACCCTTGCCCGGCTCGCTGGCCGCGCTGATAAACCCGTCGTGCTGTTTGATGATCCCGTAGACGATGGACAGGCCGAGCCCCGTGCCCTTTCCCGTCTCCTTGGTCGTGAAGAAAGGCTCGAACATCCGATCCTGCGTTTTCCGTTCCATGCCGGCCCCCGTGTCGGCCACGGCAACGACCGCGTATTCGCCGGGACTGCCGTAGCCGTGTTGTTTTATGAACGCAGCGTCGATCTTCATCCGTTTCGTCGCAATGGTCAGCGACCCGCCGTGAGGCATGGCGTCGCGCGCGTTTGTCGCAAGGTTCATGAGGACCTGTTCGATCTGGCCGCTGTCCGCCAAAATGGTCATGCCCTCGGGAGACAGCACGAGCTTCAGATCGATGTCCTCTCCGATCAACCGCGCGAGCAGCTTGCCGACGTTCACAATGATCTCGTTGATATCGACCGGTTTCGGATCGAGGACCTGCTTCCTGCTGAACGCCAGCAGTCCGTGAGTAAGACGAGCGGCCCGGTCGGCGGATTGCAGTATTTGATCGACGTAAGACCTGAGGTCGTCCGCGGTGATCTTCGATTTCACAAGATCGCCGTACCCGATGATCGCGGTCAGGATATTGTTGAAGTCGTGGGCCACGCCGCCGGCAAGAAGTCCTATGGCCTCCATTTTCTGGGACTGCAGGAGCTGCGCCTCGAGATTTCTGCGCCCGGTTATATCGTATGCGGTCCCCAGGGCCGAGGGTCTTCCCTCGAATTCGATCGTGCCCGAGGTAAAATCCACCCAGCGCTCTTCCCCGCCTTTCGTGACGATCTTGAATTCATACCGGGGCGGGATATCGCCGCCCTGCAGACGGGCCGTTCCGCGCACCCGGATCATATCGCGGTAATCGGGGTGGACCACGTCCCAGAAATGCATCCGGAGCAGCTCCTCCTGCGTGTAGCCCGTGAGTCGCTGCGACTGTGAATTGACGTAGCAGAAGCCCGTGTCCCGGTAAATGAAGATGGCCGCGGCCGCCGTATCCGCCAGCATGCGGAACTTCTTTTCGCTCTCGCGCAGGGTCGCCTCGGCACGGCGGATGAGCAGGTAGAGGATGACCGCGGTAGCGGCGACGTACAACCAGCCTTTCATCATCGCGATCAGAGTGATCATGTTCACGTCATGGACAAGCGCAGTGAGCGCCGTGTCTGAAAACGCGATCCACAGACAGCCTGCCGCGGCATAGAGCAGCGCGATCCGGGCGGGCGTTAGTTTCAGCAGGAACGGCTTCCAGTCCTTGCGCTTTTTTCTCAAGTCACGTGTCATCGGACTGCCCCCGAAGTTTCGTCTAAAGCAAAGGCGGTTCAGTGCAATTCAACAGCATCCAGGGTGTTCAGAATTGGAGATATCTTCTATCGTTTGTTTTCAGCGGATCTCTCTATAAATATCTTTTTCTCCGCATCTTGCTTGTATTGTCATTTCTTATGCTTAAGATTTTGCAGCACTCATCACGATCTGTATCTCTTCATCCGTCAACCCCTATAGTCCACTAACGATATCATCAATCTTCTCATCCGTCACGGCGATCTCGCGTTCGATCTTTTCGCGTTCTTCGGACTGAGGAAGGGCGGCTTCTTCCTATGAAGCTCGGGCATCCGGTCCACCAGCGAGACGAGCTTATCGTGGACGGCATATTCGGATTGTTGAAGTCAATCATGCGAATCGAAGCCTCGATGAAAAATTTCCTATTGCCGTTTATGCGAAAGTTGTAATCAGGCCTGAGCGAGGTTTCCGGAGAAAGCTCGACGATCACGTCGCGCTCGTGGGGCGGCTTGTGGGCCTTGTTCTCAATGCCCCAGCCGAGGGCGTCGAAGAAAGGATTGAGGGAGCCGATCCTGACCT
Organism: Nitrospirota bacterium; assembly: GCA_963790205.1. Classification (GTDB taxonomy): domain Bacteria; phylum Nitrospirota; class UBA9217; order UBA9217; family UBA9217; genus CAWBNQ01. The sequence goes on along the minus strand of CAWBNQ010000005.1, from coordinate 57,772 downwards.
GGACTTCGGGGCAGCCCTTCCGGAGGTAGTGGTTTTTGTCCTGCTCGAATTTCGAGACCAATTCCCCGAGTTCTTCCTTGCATGAACTGAAATCAGCCAATGAGCGGACCTCCGGAACTCCGGTCGTAGACAGGCATCAACGATACATGCGGGTACAATAGCATCAAATGAATGAAAAGACAAGCAATTGTGCTTGTTTCAGGCAGGAATGAAGGGAGAGTGCTATCCGGTCAGCGAACGGACTTCCGTCTTCCCGGTACAAGGCGCGGGACCCGCTTCCTGTACTCCCGGTACTGGTCGCCGAAAATGCGAAGAAACCTCCGCTCCTCGATGAACATGCCGAAGATGAAGTAGAGGTCCGCGAGAACGGTAATCGTGAGATTGTTAACGGTGATGTTCGGATTAAAGGTGAAGATGACGATCCCCGCCAGATACAGGGGATGGCGGACGATCCCGTAAACGCCGCTCGTCACCAGTTCCTTCTGCGTCAGTCCCTCGAGGTTGCCGGCGACTTCGCGGTGTGCAACATACCGCCACACTTGTTTGAATCCCATGAACTCCGCTCCGTCGAGATACTCGAACGCGAGCGCTCCGAAAGCAAGGCCCGCAAGCTGGATAACGCGCATGGACCATTGCAGCCAGAGCGGCGCAATCCAGAGCCGGTGGTCCGGGACCCGCGCAATGAAATGGAACGCGACAAGAATGGTAACAAAACTGACGGCATTATAGAACGCGCGATACCAGGCCCGCATGAAGGCATCACCGAGCGTTCGTTTACAAAAGTGTTTGAACCATCGGGTGACGGTAATGCTGTGGATGAACGCGAAGATAAGGAAGATCATGATGGTCTTGATCATAGAGTTGATGAATACGGAAGGATCGAAGGTTGAGGCTCAGGTTAAGGTTAAGTCCTTCCTGACCTCAGCCAAGACCTGTGGCTGCGCAGCAAATTCGTGGAATCGCCCGCTTTACTCTCCCGCCAGCAGGTCGGCCGCGGCTTTTTGGATCCCTTCCATCCGGTCATAAGCCGCAATACGCACGTCGGCGTCCTTGAATAGATCGAGGATATAGGGGCTGTCAAAGGAAATAACGGCCGACTTCGCATTCACTTCCCTGGCGCGGCGAAGCACGTCCGTAACCATACCTCTGAGCTTGTCGCTGATTCCCGATCGCCCCTTTGAAGCGGAAATCCTGGAATAAAACGCCATGACCACGAACCCGGCCGCCCTGATGCCGTCATACGCCAGGCAGGCGGGCATCTCCGCGTCAGGAGTAAGGGTGATCAGGGAAAGGTGTTCGAACTGTTTCTTCATTGCGCGGATAAAAACATGCGCCGAGTCCCTGTTGTTGTCGTCATCGACGATGAAACACGCTACGCCCGTGTTATGCCGGACGGGCAGTACTCCCTTGCCTTTGTCGTTGCCGTTCAGGATCCGGACCGCCTTGCGCCCGAGTTCGGACGCCGTCTGGCGGTTCTGTTCATAATCGATCGGCTCCGGAGCGTGCAGGTCCTTGTCGAAGAGCCCGAGTTTCGTTTTGGCATGCATGATCCGCTCCACGGACTCAGTAATCCGCTGCCGGGTCAGCCTCCCCTGTGCCACTGCTGCGGCCACGGCCTCCACCGTCGCCAGCGCGTCCCCCGGATGGAGCAGGATGTCCATTCCCGCCTCGACGGTCCGCACGGCGATCTCTTCCCGGGAATACCGCCCCGCAAGGGCGCCCATGTCGAGCGCGTCGGACACAATGAGGCCCTCGAACCCCATGCCCTCCCGCAACAAAGCGGTGACGATCTTCTTCGAGAACGTCGTGGGCTCCGCGGGGTCGAGCGCCGGCACGAGCAAATGCGCCACCATGACCATGCCCACGCGGTGTTTCACGGCTTCGCGGAACGGCGGCAGCTCAACGCGGTTCAGCCTCTGTTTGTCCGCGCGGATCACGGGAAGCACCGAGTGAGAGTCCTGGTCCGTATCGCCGTGGCCGGGGAAATGCTTGGCGCAGGCGAAAAGGTCCTCATTCCCGCGCTTCGTCGTTTTCTGAAGCCCCCTGATATAGCGCGAGCCGAACCACTCGACGATCTCCGGCTCCTCCCCGAAGGCCCGGGTGCAGATGATGGGATTGTCCGGGTTGTTGTTCACGTCCAGAACAGGCGAGAAGACGGCATGAATGCCCGCTGCGCGCGTCTCCTGCCGCACCGCGTCAAGCATCCGGTCGAGCAGTTCGATGTCTTTCTTCGACCGGCGGTTGACGGCAGACGCGACAGCCCGCTGGCTCGGGAAATGGGTCCCGCCTGAAAGCTGCTGGCCGAGGCCCCGCTCGACGTCCGAAGCGATGAGGAGGGGGACTTCGGCCGCGCCCTGGAGCGAACGCAGCCGGCGGGGCGTTTCATCGATATCGCCGCCGAAGAGAATGAAGCCGCCGATGCCCTGCCGGACGAGCTCTTCCATGCGTTCCCGGTAGGCCGGATCATCGAGCTTCGGCCCGTCGACCCGCGGCATGACCATCTGCGCGACCTCTTCCTTCAGCGACCGTTTTTTCATGGCGGCATTTTCGCTTTTTCCGTGCGGCATTGCAAGCTTTTTTTGCCGGACGCGCGCTCATTTAGCAGTTGACCGGGAAAATCGCCTGTTATATACTTTACCGAGCAATCCGTTCCGCTGCGACAGTGATTTATCGAGGGGCTGAATGCCTTTTCAAAAGGAAAAAAACCACAGCATCATTGAATTCCAGTCGCGCCTGCTGAAAGAGCTCTCGCTCGCCCCGGGGTCGTTCAAGAACAGGGAAAACCAGTTCAAAAATATCGCGGCGGTCGCCCGGACGGTCATGGATGTCTATTTCCTCTACACGTTCCAGCAGGGCGACGACACGCAGGAGCTGGAATTTTTCTGGACCGGCACGCCGTCCGCGCCGTCTCGCGACCTTGCCCTCCGCGCGGTCAAGGACGCGCTCTGCGCGGACCCCTCCTTCAAAGTCGAAGAAGACCGTCCACCGACCCATACGATCGCGGCCCCGGCCTCGCTTCTTCCGGAGCTTACTTCCAGGGGGCTGGACGTACGATCTCAGGCCTTCTCTCTCGACGCCCTCGGTCTCCGCGGCACGGTGGGGGTCGGGCTTGCAAAGAACCATACCTGCGCCGAGGACGCGATCGCCGTCAACAGCATCATCATCGCGCTCATAAACCTCGTCGGGACGGCAAAGGCCTTGACCAGCTACAAGCGGGAAATCGAGCGCTTTGCGACACGTGACCCGCTGACGAGCCTCTACAATCAGATTTCCTTCTGGGACCTGCTCCAGTACGAGACCGAGCGCTCCAAACGGCAGCAGTACAAATTTACCCTTCTGAAGATCGACGTCGACAATTTCAAGGCCATCAACGACGCCTACGGCCATGACGTGGGCGACATGCTTTTGAAGGAATTCGCCTCGATCCTGAAAACGGCGGTCCGCGGCGGCGATATCGCGGCGCGGTACGCGGGCGACGAGTTTACGGCCATCCTTCCGGTGTGCGACGAGGGCCAGGCACGCATCGTTGCCCGTCGCATCATTGAAAACCTGCGGTCGTTCTCGGTCAGGCTCCCGAACGGGACGACCGTCAGGCAGACGGCTTCCATCGGCGTCGCCGTGTTCCCCGATCACGCGAAGGAAGCGAAAGACCTCTACCTCCTGGCGGACAGCATGCTCCTGCAGGCAAAGACCTTCGGCAAGGACCGTCTCAGCATGCCGAGCGAGCACGACGACGTCGAGGTCCTGAAAAGCATGGGAGAAAAGAGCATCCTGATCCTGGAGGCGCTGTCGCAGCGGCGCATCGTGCCTTACTTCCAGCCGATCATGAGCATAAAAGACTCGAAGATCGAGGCCTACGAAGTGCTTACGCGGATCATCACGTCCGACCGCGTGGTCCCCGCCGTGGAGTTCATCGAAACGGCCGAGAACATGGGAGTGATCGGCAAGATCGATTACCAGCTCATCGAGCTGGCGTTCGCAAAGGTCAAAGAGAGCGGCTATCGCGGAAAGTTGTTCCTGAACCTTTCTCCGAAGGCGCTGATACTGAATGAATTCATCCCGACGGTCAGAAAACTGCTCAAGAGTTACGACATAGACCCTTCGAACCTGGTCTTCGAGATCACCGAACGGGACACGGTGAAAGCGTTGAGCAGCATCGAGAAGTACATCCATGAGCTCAAGAGGGAAGGGTTCCGGTTCGCGATCGACGACTTCGGCGCCGGTTATTCATCGTTTCAGTACATCAAGGCCTTCAGCATAGACTTTTTGAAGGTCGACGGGGAGTTCATCAGGAACATGTCCGGAACGAGCGTTGTCGAAAATGCGATCGTGTCAAGCATCGCCGGCCTCGCCGGTAAACTCGGGATAAAGACCATCGCGGAGTTCGTTGAAACCAAGGAAATCCTCGGTCAGGTGGAATCCGCCGGCATACACTACGCCCAGGGATATTTCATCAAAAAACCGTCGCCCGACCTGTTCTGATAAAGCGGCGGCCCCCTCCCCGTTTTCCCCCTTCCATCCCCTTTCCGTACATGGTATAGTATCCGGGCGTTTCCCGGCCCGGACCGCAAACAACGCCGATACCGGCAAGAAGAGGAGTGCTCCGTTGGAAGAGCTTATGTATGTTGATGATGTGTACAGGACCCCCTCCCGCCCCCTTTCCCTGGCGGCGAAAGCACTGCCTTCATTCACGTTCTACTGCCATGCGTTCATGATCGTCTGGCGCGCAAGTTCCCTGGCGAAACGCGGCTTGTACAAGACCCCCGAGTGGTGCGGCAGCAGTCTTGCCACGCTCCGCGCCCTGGAACAGGTGGGCGTGAACCTGGAGATCGCGGGTACGGGCTCCTTTCGCGCCCTCGACGGCCCCTGCGTATTCATCGCAAATCATATGAGCACGCTCGAGACCTTCGTCCTTCCGACGATCATATCGCAATTCAAGGACGCCACCTTCGTGGTGAAACAGGGCCTTGTCGATTATCCGGTCTTCAAGCATATCATGCGTTCGAGAGACCCCATCACCGTGGGAAGGTCCAATCCCCGAGACGATCTGAAGGCCGTGCTGGAAGGGGGGGCCGAGAGGCTGAAGGCGGGCAGGTCGATCGTCATATTCCCCCAGACCACGCGAACGCCGGTCTTCGATCCGGGATCGTTCAACACGATCGGGGTAAAACTGGCAAAAAAGGCCGGGGTCCCGGCGGTGCCCATCGCGCTCAAGACCGACGCCTGGAGCAACGGCCGCATTTTGAAAGACTATGGGAGGATAATCCCGTCCCTCCGCGTGCACTTTGCTTTCGGCAAACCGCTGCTGATCAGGGGCCGGGGCAGTGAAGAGCATGCGGCGATCATTGAATTTATCCGCGGCAAGCTGAAGGAATGGTCCGTTGAAGGGCCCACCGCCTGATGGCTGAGCGGATATAAAAAAAACGGCCGGCCAGGCGGCCGGCCGCATCAAGCATCAGGGGTGTTGAGGCGCTTCCCCTTTATTAACGGAAATCAACTCGACTTCAAAAATCAAGACCGCATTCGGCCCGATTACTTCCCCCGCTCCCCGTGCGCCATAGGCGAGGTTCGATGGAATAAAGAGCTGCCATTTGGAGCCTTCCTTCATGAGCTGCAGCGCCTCGGTCCATCCGGGGATGACGCCGTTCACATTGAAGGTCGCCGGTTGCCCGCGTTTGTATGAGCTGTCGAACTCGGTCCCGTCGATGAGCGTACCGCGATAATTTACCGTCACCGACTCGGTCGCTTTCGGCGTTTTCCCGCTGCCGTTTTTGATGATCTTATACTGGAGACCGCTTGCCAGGGTTATCACTCCGTCCTTTTTCTTGTTCGCCGCAAGGAAATCCTCCCCTTCCTTTTTGGTTTTTTCGACGCGTTCCTGCTGAAATGCAGCAAAGGTCTCCCTGATCTGCTCATCGTTCATGAGTTCCTTCCCGCCGGAATACCCGTCTCTTATCCCCTGCATGAGCACGTTCAGATCAACATCGGCGGCGTTCTTTTTCAGATTTTTTCCCAGGTTGAGGCCAATGGCATAACCGAGCTTGTCCTTCTGGGTTTTCAACTCCTGTTTTTCCCCTGCCATGGCATGGCTTGCCAAAAGCATAACGCATGCCGCGGCTGCTAACTGCAATTTCATGATTTTCTCCTTTCAGATTTTTACGAAATAACTGACAGGGCCAGGTCAGGAAAACTCCTTGCCTCTCTTTAACTCGAACTCGACAACCGCATCCCGGATTTGAGGAGCCTTCCGCCGGCCTCGGGCTTCATGCCTGCTCGTCGCGGGCAAAAGTGCGCCGCGTGGTCATGCTGCGGTGACGGTAGATTAACAGTCTTCCCGCTGTTTGTCAATACGAATTCCGCAAACAAATCCAAACCTTGACTTTCTCCGCCCCTGTGATATTCTTTTAACTATGGAAACGCAAGCGATATCATCCGCTCTCTGGCCCATGGCCGTTTATTGTGCCGCAGTCGTTGTCCTGGTCACGGCCATGATAGCGTTCTCCTTCATTCTGGGAGAGCGTCACCGGGAAAAGCAGACAGACGAGCCTTACGAATCCGGGATCGTGTCCACCGGCACGGCCCGGGTGCGTTTCGATATAAAATTTTACCTCATAGCCATGTTTTTCGTCATCTTTGACCTCGAGGCGGCGTTCATGTATGTATGGGCCGTATCCCTCCGCGAGACCGGCTGGGCGGGCTACCTGGAGATGCTACTCTTTATCGGGGTCCTCGCTGCCGCGCTTGTTTACCTCTGGAAGCTCGGAGCCCTGGAGTGGGGAACGTTTATTAAAAACAGCGCAAAATACACAGTACCAGGTCCAAAGTAACCCTCTGCGGTGTTTTCCCGGTATTTTGATTCTGTACCTTGTACTGTGTACTCCGTACTCTTTACCTTATGAACTATTCCTTAACCAAACCCGGGGACCCCGTCAACGATACCGTTGAAGACGCCGTGCGACAGAGCCTGGTCCTGGCCCGCTTGCAGGACATGCTCGCCTGGGGGCGGAAGAACTCCATCTGGCCTTTCAACTTCGGGCTTTCCTGCTGCTACGTGGAGATGGCCACGAGCCTCACGAGCAAGTACGACATCGCCCGCTTCGGCGCCGAGGTGATCCGCGGAACGCCGCGCGAGGCGGACATGATGATCATCGCCGGCACGGTGTTCATCAAGATGGCGCCGGTCATCAAGCGGCTGTACGAGCAGATGATGGAGCCGCGCTGGGTCATCTCCATGGGCTCCTGCGCCAACTCGGGCGGCATGTACGACATCTACAGCGTGGTCCAGGGCGTGGACAAGTTCCTGCCCGTCGACGTGTACGTGCCGGGCTGCCCGCCCCGGCCGGACGCGTTCATGGAAGGGCTCCTCATGCTCCGTGAAAAGGTCGGCAAAGAGCGCCGTCCCCTGAGCTGGGTCGCCGGTCCGCAGGGAGTTGTCCGGCCGGAAATGCCGTGCATGCGGGACCTGAAGCGTGAAGAGCGGCAAAAGGCGACGGTGCTGCGGTCGCCGGAGGAAGTGTAACGCAATTCGTCTGCGGAGACAAACGAGAATTGCGGAAATCTTAAACACGAATTTTTAAACTCTCAACAATGTCAAAATCAAAAATACTTCGGATTTCGTAATTTGGTCCTTCGATATTGTTTACTATTTCGAGTTTCAGTGTTCTCTGTGACCTCTGTGTCCTCTGTGGCAAAGTTCAAATGTTTCTATGACCCCATCCCCTTCGATCATCGATGAGCTGAAAAGCATCTTCGGCGAAAGCATACTCGCCGTGCAGCCAACCCGCGACGACATTCCCACGCTCTGGGTGGGCAGGGACAAGGCGCGCGACGTTCTCCGCCATCTCAAGAGCGGAGTGGAACGCCCGTATCGCACGCTTTACGATCTCACGGCCATAGACGAGCGTACGCGGTCACACCGTATTGACCAGCCTCAAAGTGATTTCACCGTGGTATACCATCTCCTGTCCTATGACCGGAATGACGACGTCAGGATCAAAGTGCCTCTCACGGAGGACTCCTCCTCCCTCCCCACCGTCACCGGCCTCTGGGAATCCGCGAACTGGTACGAGCGCGAGGTCTGGGACATGTTCGGCATCGGGTTCGACGGCCATCCCCATTTAAAGAGAATATTGATGCCCCCGACGTGGCAAGGACATCCTTTACGCAAGGAACATCCCGCGCGCGCCACCGAGATGGGGCCCTTCCACCTGCCGGGCGGTGAAAAGGAGCTGTCCGAACAAATGGCGCTCCAGTTCAGGCCCGAGGACTGGGGCATGAAACGCCGCTCCGGGGACACGGACTTCATGTTCCTGAACCTCGGACCGCAGCACCCCGGCACCCACGGCCTCATCCGCTTCATCCTTCAGCTCGACGGCGAGGAGATCGTGGACGCCGTGCTCGACATCGGCTACCATCACCGCGGCGCTGAAAAAATGGCCGAGCGCCAGTCCTGGCATACCTACATACCCTATACCGACCGCGTCGACTATCTCGGCGGCGTGATGAATAACCTGGCCTACTGCCTCGCCGTGGAGAAGCTCGCCGGCATCGAGGTCCCGGACCGCGCAAAGACCATCCGCGTCATGCTGGCCGAGCTCTTCCGCATCGCGAGCCACCTCGTCTGGTACGGGACCTTTGCGCAGGATGTCGGTTCCCTCTCCCCGGTTTTCTACATGTTCACGGACCGCGAACGCATCTTCGACATCATCGAGGCGGTCTGCGGCGGCCGCATGCACCCCGAATGGTTCCGGATCGGCGGCGTGGCGCAGGACCTTCCCAGGGGATGGGACGGGCTCGTAAGAAATTTTCTTACCTATCTCCCGCCGCGTCTTAAGGAATACGACTCGATCGTGATGCGGAACAGCATTTTCAAGGGCCGGACCAAGGGCGTCGGCGCCTATACGCTCGACGAGGCCATCGACTGGGGAGTGACCGGACCGGGCCTCAGGGCCTGCGGGTTTGAATGGGACTTTCGCAAGAAACGCCCCTACTCGGGTTATGAGAATTTTGATTTCGATATTCCCACTGCCGTTCACGGCGACTGCTACGACCGGGGCGTCGTGCGTGTTGAAGAGATGCGCCAGAGCCTTCGCATCATCGAGCAGTGCGTGAACAACATGCCCTCCGGTCCGTATAAGTCAGATCATCCCCTTACGACGCCGCCCCGCAAGGAACGCACCATGCACGACATCGAGACGCTCATCAATCACTTTCTGGGTGTAAGCTGGGGACCGGTGATCCCTGCCGGAGAGGCGTTCATGGGTATTGAAGCGACCAAGGGAAACAACGGGTATTATCTGGTAAGCGACGGCAGCACGGTATCGTACCGTACGCGCATCCGCACTCCCTCGTTCCCGCACCTGCAGATGGTGCCGAAGCTGAGCCGCGGGTTGATGATCGCGGACCTGTTGGCGATCCTGGGGAGCATTGATTTTATCTTGGCTGATCTGGACAGGTAAAACAGTCCGGAGTTCGGAGCGTAGAGTAAGGGGCACTTATGTTGTCCAATGAAGAGATACAGGAAATCAACGCCGAGCTGACTCACTCCGTGACGAAGGTCTCGGCGTCCGTCGACGCGCTGAATATCGTACAGCGTCACCGAGGCTGGGTGTCCGACGAAGCGGTCAAGGACGTTGCGGCAATGCTCGATATGACGACAGATGAGCTTGATGCCGTGGCAACGTTCTACAGCTTCATATTCAGAAGGGCGGTGGGGCGGCACGTGATCCTCGTCTGCGACAGCATAAGCTGCTGGGTCATGGGATACAATCCTCTGCTGGATATTCTCAAGACAAGATTGCGCATCACCTTCGGCGGCACAACGGAGGACAAGCGGTTCACCCTGCTTCCGATCTCCTGCCTCGGCGCCTGCGACCGGGCCCCGGCCATGATGGTGGATGAGGACCTGTACGGACCCGTGACGCCGGAGATGATGGAAGAGATACTTCTAAAATATAAGTAATGTTTGGACAGCATTGGCGCAAGTAAATTCAGGGTGACTTACTTTGCCATGCGCCTTTACCACGAACTCTGAACTCCGAACTCTGAACTGATTTCTATGGAACGACCTCTCACAAAAAACATTCGCCCTGGCCAGGCGCCCCTTTCTCTCAAGGATTACGAGAGAACAGGCGGCTATCATGCCCTGCGTAAGGCGCTTGCGATGACGCCCCAGCAGGTGCAGGACATGGTCAAGGCATCGAACCTGCGCGGCCGCGGTGGCGCGGGATTTCCCACGGGCATGAAATGGAGTTTCGTGCCCATGGGGCCGGAGACCCGGCCGAAGTACTTCATCGTGAACGCGGACGAAATGGAACCCGGCACGTTCAAAGACCGCCTTTTGCTGGAGGGAGCTCCTCACCAGATCATCGAAGGCGTTATTCTTTGCTCCTACGCCATCGAGGCTGAGCAGGCCTTCATCTTTGTGCGGTGGGCATACAAGCCGGCCATAAAATCGCTGCAAAAGGCGATTGACGAGGCATACCGGAGCAACTATCTCGGGAAAAACATCTTCGGGTCGGGATACAGCCTCGAACTTCGTATCCACGGCAGCGCGGGCCGCTATATTTGCGGCGAGGAAACGGCGCTCTTGAACGCTCTCGAAGGGAAGCGGGCAACGCCCCGCGCAAAACCGCCATTTCCGCAGGTCTGCGGACTTTTCGGAAGACCCACCATCGTGAACAACGCCGAGACTGTTGCAAACATTCCTCCTATAATTTACAACGGCGCCGATTGGTTCAAGGGCCTGAGCAAAAGCACGGATGCCGGCACCAAGCTCTACGGCGTCTCCGGCAGGGTCAAAAAACCCGGCATCTGGGAACTGCCCATGGGCGTGACAGTCGGTGAACTGCTCGAGGAGCACGCGGGCGGCATGCAGGACGGCTATTCCTTCCGGGGCCTGATCCCCGGCGGCGCGTCGACCGATTTTCTGGTGAAGGAGCACCTCGACGTAAAGATGGAATTCGATTCCGTGATGAAGGCGGGAAGCCGTCTCGGCACCGGCACGATGATCGTGCTCGATGACAAGACCTGTCCGGTCGGGTTCGTGCATAACCTCATAAAATTCTTCGCGCGGGAATCCTGCGGGTGGTGCACGCCCTGCCGTGAAGGCCTCTCATGGATAGAAAAAATGCTCCATGCGATCGAGAACGGTGAGGGAGAACTTTCGGACATCGACATCCTGGCACAGCAGTGTAAACTGCTCGGTCCCGGCAATACCTACTGCGCGCTGGCACCCGGCGCGGTCGAGCCGCTCCAGAGCGCGATAAAGTATTTCAGAGACGATTTCGAAAGGCACATACGGGAGAAGAAGTGCCCGTGGGGAAAACCTTAGACACGGAAAAGGCGGATTGAACGATGATAAAAGCGGACAACCATTTGTTGTATGCTGAAGTAACCGACCAAATTATAGCCTGTGCATATGATGTCTACAACAAGCTGGGTTTCAGCTTTTCGGAAAAAGTTTACGAAAATGCAATGATGATTAAATTGTCTCAAAGAAAGCTCCCGTCAATCCAACAGGCCCTTATTAACGTTCGATTCGAAGACCAGCTTGTCGGCGAATACTTTGCCGACATATTCGTTGACAATAAAATCATCCTTGAGTTAAAAGCTGTTTCCGCTCTTACAAAAGCCCACGAAGCACAGTTGGTTCATTATCTCAAGGCAACAGGCACAAAGGTCGGGCTGCTGCTCAATTTCGGAGAAAAGTTGAAAATCGTTCGTCGTGTCTTTTAAACTCATTTTTTATAATCAATTTATCGGTATCCGCTTCTATCAGGATTTTAATCCGTGCAAATCCGTGTCAAAGGTTGTTTTATGATCACGATCTTCATCGACAATAAGCCATATCACGTAAAAGAAGGCCAGAACCTTCTCCAGGCCTGTCTTTCACTCGGATTCGATCTGCCCTACTTTTGCTGGCACCCGGCCCTGCATTCCGTTGGCGCATGCCGCCAATGCGCAATAAAGCTGTTCAAGGACGAGAAAGACACCCGCGGCAGGATCGTCATGTCCTGCATGACGCCGGTGGCAGAAGGCATGCGCCTGTCCATCGATGATCCCGATGCAAAGGCCTTCCGGACGGGCGTGATCGAGTGGCTCATGCTGAACCACCCGCACGATTGCCCGGTCTGTGATGAAGGCGGCGAATGCCATCTCCAGGACATGACCGTCATGACCGGCCACAATTATAGAAGGACGAGATTTAAGAAGCGCACGCATCGCAATCAGTATCTCGGCCCCTTCATCAACCATGAGATGAACCGCTGCATCCAGTGCTACCGCTGCGTCAGGTTTTACCGCGACTACGCAGGCGGCAGGGACTTCGACGTCTTTGCTTGTCATGACTCCGTCTATTTCGGCCGTCACGAAGAAGGCGTGCTTGAAAGCGAATTCAGCGGCAACCTGGTCGAGGTCTGTCCTACCGGTGTGTTCACAGACAAAACGTTCAAGCAGCACTACACGCGCAAGTGGGACCTCCAGACAGCGCCGTCTGTCTGCGTGCACTGCGGGATCGGCTGTAACACCATTGCCGGTGAGCGGTACGGCACGCTTCGCAGAATACTGAACCGCTATAACCACGAAGTGAACGGCTATTTCCTCTGCGACCGCGGCCGGTTCGGGTATGAGTTCGTGAACAGCGGTAAAAGGATCAGAAAGCCGCTGGAAAAATCACCCTCCCCACCCCCTCCCCTGAAGGGAGGGGCACCATCCTCTCCCCTCGCTGGAGAGGACATGAGGAGAGGGGGGCAAGAGGGCCTAGCACCTGTCTCAAAAGAATCCGCTCTCAAACATATTGCCGATGTTCTTTCCAAAACTGATAAGATCATCGGCATCGGCTCGCCCCGTGCATCGCTGGAATCGAATTTCGCCCTTCGCACGCTCGTTGGTCCGGACAATTTTTATTCAGGCATGTCAACAAAGGACCGTTGTCTGGTCTCGCTTATTATCGACATTCTTCAGAACGGTCCGGCCCGCACGCCGTCCCTGCACGATGTTGAAATGGCGGATGCCGTGCTCGTGCTCGGCGAGGACCTGACCAATACCGCTCCGATGCTCGCTTTGGCGCTTCGCCGTTCCGTGCGGAACCAGCCCGTAGAGTCGGTTGAAAAAAAACGCATTCCCGCATGGGACGACAATGCGGTCCGGCATATGGTCCAGGACGAGAAAGGCCCCCTCTATATCGCCGCGGCAGCAGGCACAAAGCTGGACCACATCGCGGCAAAGACATATTGCTCCGCGCCCGATGATATTGCAAGGCTCGGTTTCGCCGTGGCGCATGAACTCGATCCCGATGCCCCCGCAGTTACAGATATTCCGGACAAAGCATTCGCTCTTGCCAGGGAAATCGCCGCAGCGCTCAAGAACGCCAAACGGCCCCTCATCGTCTCCGGCGCCGGGTGCCTGAGTGAAGCAGTCATACAGTCCGCCGCCAATATTGCCTGGGCGCTTTGCGCAAGCGGAAAGCCCGCTGAACTCTGCTATGCAATCCCTGAGTGCAACACGATGGGCCTGGGTCTCATGAACGGGAAGAACCTTGAAGAATTATTTAAATCCCCTCTTGCCCCCAAGGGAACGAGGGCCGAGACTGTCATTATCCTGGAGAACGATCTTTATCGCAGGGCCGACGAACAAACCGTCAATGAATTCCTGGGCAGGACCAAATACGTCATTGTCCTTGACCATCTCATTAATCCCACTTCATCAAAGGGAGAGATCACCCTTCCTGCCGGCACGTTCGCGGAATCGAACGGTACGCTCGTGAACAACGAAGGCCGCGCCCAGCGCTTTTATCAGGTCTTCACGCCGGATCACGATATCCAGGAAAGCTGGAAATGGATCCGTGATATACTTACTCAGTCAGGACGTTCCGAGGCCGTTAAATGGAAAGATCTCGATACTATCACAGCAGCCATGGCGGCGGCTTTGCCCGTACTCAAACCTGTCCAGGACATCGCGCCAAACGCGGATTTCCGGATATCAGGGCAGAAAGTCCCGCGCCAGCCTCATCGCTACAGCGGACGCACGGCCATGCTTGCAAACATCACCGTTCATGAGCCGAAGCCGCCGGAGGACCCCGACACTCCCCTCTCTTTCTCCATGGAGGGATATGGAGGCCAGCCGCCGGCGCCGTTGATCCCGCGCTACTGGTCGCCGGGCTGGAATTCCGTCCAGGCCTTGAACAAATTCCAGCAGGAGGTCGGCGGCCCGCTCAAAAGCGGCGATCCGGGCAAGCGGTTGATCGAGCCGAAGCGGGATGACAGGCCGAAGTATTTTTCAGACATTCCCTCGCCTCGCCCCGTGAAGCCTGAAGGCGCTTCGTTGCCGGGATATTCCATCTTCGGCTCGGAAGAATTAAGTTCATACTCCCCGGCTGTTGTCGAAGCCGGCCGGTTGAAACAACGGAAGGACACTTCATCATGACGGACGCCATCCGGCATCTTCTCATCCTCTTCGGCATCCTCATCGCGGTGCTGACCATAGGAGGCGGGCTGATCTGGTACGAGCGGAGGCTCCTGGCGCTCTGGCAGGACCGCTACGGTCCGAACCGCGTAGGCCCCTTCGGCCTCCTCCAGGTCTTAGCGGACATGCTCAAGGTCTTCACCAAGGAAGACTGGATACCGCCTTTTGCGGACAAAGCCGTCTTCATCATTGCGCCCGCGGTGATCGTCGCGGTCGTACTCATGTCTTTCACCGTCATCCCCTATGCGCCGGGGATTGAGGTCGTGGACCTGAACATCGGTCTTTTGTTCTTTCTCGCCATGTCGTCCCTCGGCGTGTACAGCGTGGCGCTGGCAGGCTGGGCCTCGGACAGCAAGTACTCGCTCCTCGGCGGCCTGCGCGCGTCGGCCCAGATGCTCTCCTACGAGGTCTTCATGGGCCTGTCTCTCATGGGGGTGGTGATGCTTGCCGGATCCTTCAATTTGCGCGAGATCGTCGAAGCGCAGCGCGGTCTCTGGTTCGTCGTACCGCAGTTCATAGGCTTTGTCGTGTTCTTCATCGCGGGCATCGCCGAGACACACCGCCTGCCCTTTGACCTTCCCGAAGCCGAGAGCGAACTGGTTGCGGGATACCATTCTGAATATTCGGGCATGAAGTTCGGCATGTTCTTCGTGGGTGAATATCTCGGCATCACGCTCATCTCGGCGCTCACCGCAACTCTGTTCTTCGGCGGCTGGCTGGGTCCGGTGCTGCCGCCGCTGGTCTGGTTTTTGATCAAGACCTTTCTATTCATCAGCCTTTTCATTCTGCTCCGGGCCTCGCTTCCCCGGCCCCGGTATGATCAGCTTATGTCGTTCGGGTGGAAGATCTGTTTGCCGCTGTCGCTGGTGAATTTGCTCGTTACAGGAGCGGTTATTTTATTAAGAAAACCTTAGACACGGATTTACACTGGGAAGACCATGATAAGAGCGGATTAAGATTTTATTATCCGTGAAAATCCCGGCTTTTGTCCGCTTCTTTAGTGTCAAAAAAAGTTTATATGTTCAGCATACTCAAAACAATCTGGACGGTCTTCGTGACCATGTTCCGGAAACGGGCGACGATCCAGTACCCGGAGGAGAGGCCCTACATTCCTCCCCGGTGGCGCGGACGGATCATCCTCTCACGCGATCCCGACGGGAAAGAGCGCTGCGTGGCCTGTTACCTTTGCGCCGTCGCATGCCCCGTTGCCTGCATCTCGCTCCAGGCGGCCGAGGATGAGCACGGTCGGCGGTATCCGGAGTTCTTCCGCATCAACTTCTCGCGCTGCATCTTCTGCGGGTACTGCGAAGAGGCGTGCCCGACCTACGCCATCCAGCTTACGACCGATTTCGAGATGAGCGAATACAAGAGGACAAACCTCGTGTATGAAAAGGAAGACCTGCTCATCAGCGGACCGGGCAAGTACCCTGATTATGATTTTTACCGGGTCGCCGGACTTTCGATCAAGGGAAAGGGCAAGGGCGAAGCGGAGAACGAAGAAAAACCGGTCGACGTGAAGAGCTTAATGCCGTAAACATCCGCCACGGAGGCACAGTGGCACAGAGCAGACTTCAAAATTACTTTACTTATTCCTCTGTGTCTCTGAGCCTCTGTGGCAAAAGGTTTTTCAAATGAATCTTCTTTTCTACATATCAGCCGTCGTTGCGGCAGTGTCCACCCTCATAGTCATCACCAGGAAGAACGCCGTGCACGCGCTCCTGTACCTGATCGTGTCGCTGTTGGCCGTGGCGCTCATTTTCTTTTCCCTGGGCGCGCCCTTCGTGGCCGCGCTCGAAGTGATCATCTACGCCGGCGCCATCATGGTGCTCTTTGTGTTCGTCATCATGATGCTGAACATCGGCGCCCAGGCGTCAAAGCAGGAATCACAATTAATGAGCCCGGGGATCTGGATCGGACCGTCGGTCCTGATCGTAATTCTGGCCGCGGAGCTGATCTATCTATTCACGGTCGATCGCGCGAGACTTTCCGCAATGGAACTCGTCGGCCCCAAGCAGGTCGGCATGGCGCTTTTCGGCCCTTACGTGCTCGGCGTCGAGCTGGCCTCCCTGCTGCTCCTGGCAGGGCTTATCGGGGCCTACCATTTAGGCAGGCCGCATAAACATTAATACTATACGCCACCGAGACACGGAGACACTAAGAATGGAAAAAATAACTACAGATAAGTTAAACATTATTACCGACAAAACCATCAAGTGTGCAATTGGGTACATACAAGGGTACGAACTTAGGAGAGCATAGACTCGACTTTCTCATTGAAGTGAAGTCATCGTAGAATTTAAAGCAGTTGATAGAATGGACCCTGTATTTAAGGCACAAGTACTGTCATAGTTAAGACTAACAGAAAAGAAGTTGGGATTACTGATCAATTTCAACGTGCCGGTTTTAAAAGATGGGATCCAACGAGTTATTCTCTGAGTCTCTGTGCCTCTGTGGCAAATTTGAGGAGCTTTCATGATCGCAAACGTCCCCATGGAACACGGCCTGATCCTTGCCGCCGTACTTTTCGTGCTCGGCCTGGCCGGTGTATTGGCTCGCCGTAACATCGTGTTCATGCTCATGTCCATCGAGGTCATGCTGAACGCCGTGGGCCTGGCCTTCGTGGTTGCCGGCGCCCGCTGGGGACAGGTCGACGGCCAGATCATGTTCATTTTCATTCTCACCATGGCCGCGGCCGAGGTTTCGGTCGGCCTGGCGCTCGTGATCCAGTTCCATCACAGTTTCAAAACGCTGAATGCCGATTCGGCGTCAACGATGAAAGGGTGAATATCTTTATCGTGAGCGCACCGAACTACGGACTCTGAACTATGAACGATCTCCTCTTCCTCATACCCGCTCTCCCCTTTGCCGGGTTCCTTGTCCTGGCGCTCGCGGGCCGGCGTCTTTCGAAGACAGCCATTGCCGCGGTAGGGACCGGCTCCGTGGGGCTGTCAGCCGTTCTTACGGTCCTTATCGGCGTCCGGTTCATTACTGCGCCTCCCCAAGACCATGCCTTCACCCAAACGCTCTGGACCTGGATGCAGTTTGACGGCTATTCTTCGGCCATATCTTTTTACCTCGACCCGCTGTCTTTGCTCATGGCGCTCGTCGTCACGGTCGTGGGATTTTTGATCCACCTCTATTCCACCGAGCACATGCTGGACGAAGAGGGGTACAGCCGGTTCTTCGCGTACATGAACCTCTTCGTCGGCTCCATGCTGACCCTCGTGCTTGCCGATAACCTGCTGCTTCTCTATCTCGGATGGGAAGGCGTGGGCCTCTGCAGCTATCTCCTGATCGGCTTCTGGTACAAAGACCCGGCGAACGGCCGTGCGGCGCGCAAGGCCTTCATCGTTACGCGTATCGGCGATACGGCCATGGCGCTCGGGCTTTTCCTGCTGTTCACGAACCTGGGCACGCTCAACATCCAGGAGCTGATGCAGGACGCCTCAAAACAATGGCCCGTCGGCTCGTTGACGGCCGTTTTTGCCTCAGCGCTGCTGCTCGGGGGTGCCGTGGGCAAGTCTGCCCAGCTCCCGCTCCAGACCTGGCTGCCGGACGCCATGGCCGGGCCCACCCCGGTGAGCGCCCTGATCCATGCCGCGACCATGGTGACCGCCGGCGTTTACTTGATCGCGCGCACGCACGTGCTCTTCGCCCTCGCGCCGCCCGTGCAGTTCGCAATCGCCGTGATCGGGGCCGCTACCCTGCTGATCGCGGGATTCAGCGCGCTCGCGCAAAAGGACATCAAGCGGGTCCTTGCTTATTCCACGATCAGCCAGATCGGCTATATGTTCGTCGCCCTGGGGGTCGGGGCCTGGTCCGCGGCCATGTTTCATTTCATGACCCATGCCTTCTTCAAGGCGCTCCTGTTCCTCGCTGCGGGCGTGGTGATCCTGGCCCAGCATGATGAACACGATATGTTCAAGATGGGAGGTTTGAGGAACAGGCTCCCGGTCACGTTCTGGACCTTTCTTATCGGCGCCTCTTCGCTCTCCGCGCTGCCCCTCGTGACCGCCGGATTTTACAGCAAGGACCTCATCCTCTGGCAGGCATGGTCATCGCCCCTGGGGGGCCGCCTCCTCTGGGCCGCGGGGCTCGTAGGCGCACTGCTCACGTCGCTCTACACGTTCCGTATGGTCTTCATCACGTTCTTCGGCCCGGCAAAGATGGAGGTGGGCTGGAAGCCCGGCGTTCTCACGACCGTACCGCTGCTCGTCCTTGCGTTTTTGTCGATCATCGGGGGCTTCGTTGAGCTGCCGAAAACGCTCGGCAATCTCCCCCTGTTCACTGATTTCATGCGGCCTGTTTTCCCGGGGACAGCACCGGTAACGAGCACTGGAGGCGATGAATTGACCCTGCAAATTATAGCCTCGATCATATCGCTTGCCGGAATTTTCATGGCCTGGCTGTTCTTCCTTCGGCGGCCTCAAGATGCGGAGAAGCTTGCCCAAACTCCCGCGGTCGCGTCTTTGCGGCGCTTCTGGTTATCGGGCTGGGGCTTTGACCGGCTGTATGATACGCTTTTTGTCAGACCGTACATCCGGGCGGCCCGCGCGAACAAGGACGACTTTATTGATTCAGGATACACGGAGCTCGCCAGATTCAACCGGGCCGTTCACCATGTATTAAGCTTTACGCAGACAGGCAGCATTCGCTGGTACGCGATGGGAATAGCGATCGGGGCTGTCGTGTTCCTGGGAATTATTGTCTTCCTTCAATGAAAGTTTAACCCCTCCCCTCGTGGGAGGAATTACATAATATGATTCTTGCATTGTTGATCATCATACCGCTCATCGGCGGACTGGCTGCCTGGCTATTTGGCAGGAAGAGCGATTTAGCGCCGCGATTCATCTCGCTCGCGGCTCTCGTGCTCGATCTCGTCCTGCTGATATCGTTCTGGTCGGAATCTTCAGCACAAACCGCGCTCGGACGCGGGACCTGGCTGCTCGAACTGAACAGGCCCTGGGTCCCCCAGCTCGGCATCAGTATTCATCTGGCCATGGACGGGCTGAGCCTTGTGCTTGTTGCGCTCACCCTCTTCCTGGGCATCGTCTCCGTGGCCTGTTCCTGGACCGAGGTCCGTGAAAAGACCGGTTTCTTCCACCTGAACCTGATGGCGATCCTTGCCGGCATCCTCGGCGTGTTCCTGTCGCTCGACCTGTTCCTCTTCTACTTCTTCTGGGAACTGATGCTCGTGCCCATGTATTTCCTCATCAGTATCTGGGGGCATGAGAACCGGGCCTACGCCTCGCTCAAGTTCTTCCTGTTTACCCAGGCCGGCGGCCTGCTCATGCTGCTCTCGATCCTCGGCCTCTATTTCATACACGGCAGGTCCACGGGCGTATACACTTTTGACTATTCCCTGCTCCTCGGGACCTCCCTGACGCCGAAGGCGGCCTTCTGGCTCATGCTGGGGTTCTTTATTTCCTTTGCCGTGAAGCTCCCGATGGTCCCCTTCCACCCCTGGCTGCCCGACGCGCATACCGAGGCGCCGACGGCCGGGAGCGTCATCCTCGCGGGGCTGCTCCTCAAGACCGGGGCTTACGGTCTTCTGCGGTTCGTGCTGCCCCTTTTCCCCGAAGCGGCCATGGCCATTGCTCCGGCGGTCATGATCATGGCCGTTATCGGCATTATCTACGGCGCCGTGCTCGCCTTTGCCCAGACCGATCTCAAACGGCTCGTGGCGTATACCAGCGTCAGCCACATGGGCTTCGTGCTCCTCGGCATCTTCGCCTGGAACATGACGGCCATGCAGGGCGCGATCATGCAAATGCTCGCCCATGGCGTGAGCACCGGCGCCTTGTTCGTCATCGCCGGCATGGTCCAGGAGCGGATCCATACCCGCGACATGGACCGCATGGGCGGCTTCTGGTCCACAGTACCCCGCCTGAGCGGCATGGCCCTGGTCTTCGCCCTGGCCTCCCTCGGGCTGCCGGGCTTCGGGAACTTCGTGGCTGAGTTCATGGTCCTCCTCGGCGCATACCGGGTGAACCTGTTCGTGACCGCATTCGCGGCAGCCGGGCTCGTATTCGCCGCCATCTATTCTCTCTGGATGGTCCAGCGCGTTTTCCACGGAGAGCCTCGCGGGATATGGAAAATACCCGATCTCTCGAAACTTGAGACAGGGATCATGACGGCCTTGATCATTGCTATTTTCTGGCTGGGTCTCTACCCGCGGCCGATACTGAACACGACCGGTCCTGTCCTGAGCGCGCTGCAGAACCGTGCGCTTTCATCGCATGACAACGCGCCGCCGGGGGCCGCGGGCGGGCCATTGCTGCGCGCGGGGCTGCAGGGAGGGGCAAAATGAACGCCGCGGATATGACAGCCCTCCTTCCCCTCATCATCATTGCCGCCACGTCGATCGTGATCATGCTGGTGATCGCTTTTTACCGGGACCACAGGCTCACGGCCATCCTTACGCTCGCGGGGCTTTTTTTGGCCGCGGCTTCCCTCCCCTTCATCTCCGCGGCGGCGCCGCGAAATGTTACCCGGCTTCTCATCATCGACCACTACGCGCTCTATTACATGGGTTTGATCTTTTTCGCGTCCTTTGTTGTAGCTTCCCTCGCCTACTCGTATCTGGACATTCATATCGGCCGCCATGAAGAGTTCTACCTTCTCCTTCTCTTCGCTACGCTCGGCACGGCTGTGCTCGTTGCGAGCGACCACTTCGCCTCCCTCTTCCTCGGCATCGAGGTCTTGAGCGTCTCGCTCTATGCGCTGGCCGCCTATCTCAGGCACAGCGACCGCAGCATCGAAGCGGGCGTCAAGTACCTGATCCTGGCGGCTGTTTCTTCCGCCTTCATTCTGTTCGGGATGGCGCTCGTCTACGCCGAGACCGGAAGCATGGAATTCGCGCAGATCGCCCTGCGCGCAACGGCCTCGGGCGTGCACGGTCTTCCGTTCACGGCGGGCCTCGGGATGATCGTCATCGGCCTCGGCTTCAAGCTCGGCGTGGTCCCCTTCCACATGTGGACGCCCGACGTATATGAGGGCGCGCCCGCGCCGGTCACGGCCTTTATCGCCACCGTGTCCAAGGGAGCGGTGTTCGCCCTCGTGCTGCGTTACTTCTCCCGCGTCGATCTCCACGCCCATCAATCCCTGTTCGTGATCCTTACGATCACCGCTATCGCTTCCATGTTCGCCGGCAATCTGCTCGCCCTGCTCCAGCGGAACGTAAAGCGCATCCTGGCGTACTCGTCCATATCCCACCTCGGTTATCTTCTGGTGACCCTGCTTGCAAGCGGACCGCTGGCAGTGAGCGCAGCGGCCTTCTACCTCGCCGCTTACTTCGTGACCACCCTCGGCGCTTTCGGCGTCGTGACCGTGCTCTCGGATAAGGACCGGGACGCGGACAGCATGGATGATTACACGGGTCTTGCATGGCGCAGGCCGTGGCTTGCCGGGGTCTTTACCGCCATGCTGCTTTCCCTGGCCGGCATCCCGCTTACCGCCGGGTTCATCGGGAAATTTTATGTGGTTGCCGCGGGTATGGGGTCTGCGCTCTGGCTTCTCGTGATGGCCCTCGTCATAAACAGCGCCATCGGGCTGTTTTACTATCTGAGGATCGTTGGAGCCGTGTATGCGCATCCGGAGGAGGAAACCGCGGCAAGTCCGGCGCTGTCTCTCTCGGGCAAAGCAGTGCTCGCGGGGCTCACGATCTCGCTGGTCTGGCTCGGGGTATATCCCGGGCCGCTTATTGATATTATCAAGAAGACGATACAGAGTCTGATATAAACGATAGAGAAAAAGGTTGAGGTTGAGGCTCAGATTCAGGTTAAGTCTTCTCGACCTCAGCCTCAGTCTTAACCTGCATTGAATTTCGGAGGTTCTTATGAACGACCTTGAAAGCATCGCCAAGCTCATCCGTTACTACAGCCTTGTCATGTCCACTGAGGCGGGCTCGGGGCACCCGACGTCGTCGCTGTCGGCCGCGGACCTGATGACGGGCCTCCTGTTCGGGGGAACGTTCAAATACGATCTCGACGACCCCCGTCAGCCGAACAACGACCGGTTGATCTTCTCCAAGGGCCATGCGTCGCCGCTCTTCTACTCGATATGGGCTGCTGCCGGGAAAGTCACGGAAAAGGAACTCCTGAGCTTCAGAAAGTTTGGCAGTCCTCTCGAAGGACATCCGACGCCCGCCTTCCAATACACCGAAGCCGCCACCGGTTCCCTGGGGCAGGGGCTTTCGATCGGCGCGGGCATGGCATTGAACGCAAAATATCTCGACAAGCTCCCCTATCGTACCTACGTGCTTCTGGGAGACAGCGAAATGGCCGAAGGATCGCAGTGGGAGGCCATGGAGCTTGCCGCCTATTACAAGCTCGACAACCTCATCGGCATCATGGATGTGAACCGTTTAGGACAGCGCGGCGAGACCATGTACGGTCATGACCTTACGGTGTATAAGGACCGGGTATCGGCCTTCGGCTGGGAACCGATCGTCATCGACGGCCATCATCTTCCCCAGATCCTTACCGCGTATAAGCAGGCGCTGGAGGCCCGGAACAAGCCCGTCATGATCATCGCCAGGACCATCAAAGGCAAAGGCGTGTCGTTCATCGAGGACAAGAACGGATGGCACGGCAAACCGCTCAAAAAAGATGAGCTTGCCCGCGCGCTCGAGGAGCTGGGACCGGTCGACAAAACGATCAGGGGACAGATAGCCAAACCGGAACGGCGCCGGCCGGCAGTGCGGGCGGAGCAAATGGTCCGTCCCCCGGCCTATACGGGTGATAGACCGGTGTCCACGAGGCATGCGTACGGGAGCGCGCTGGTGCGCATCTCGCCCCGGTTCCCGCACATGGTGGTGCTCGACGCGGAGGTGAGCAACTCCACCTTTTCTGAACTGTTCAAGGAAGTGCACCCCGAACAATTCTTCGAAATGTTCATTGCCGAACAAAATATGGTCGGCACCGCCCTCGGCCTCTCGCTCCGGGGTAAGGTCCCCTTTGTATCGACCTTTGCCGCTTTCCTGACCCGGGCCTTTGACCAGATACGGATGTGCCAGTATTCCCGCGCCAACATAAAATTCTGCGGGTCCCATGCCGGCGTGTCCATCGGCGAAGACGGGTCGTCGCAGATGGGGCTCGAGGACCTGGCCATGTTCAGGACCCTTTTGGACAGCGTTGTGCTCTACCCGTCGGACGCCGTGTCAACGGAAAAGCTCGTCGAGGCAATGGCGGAACACAAGGGCATCGCGTACCTGCGCACGACGCGAAAGGACCTGCCGATCCTGTACCGCAACGACGAGGTGTTCCGCATCGGCGGGAGCAAAACGCTCAAATCGAGCAGGAAGGACGCCGCGACCATCGTGGCCGCGGGCATCACGGTCCACGAGGCGCTCAAGGCCTATGAGGAATTGAAGGCTTCCGGAATCATGGTCCGGGTGATCGATCTCTACAGCGTCAAGCCCGTCGACGCGTCAACGCTCAGACAGGCGGCAAGCGAGACCGGCGCGATAATAACGGTTGAGGACCATTTTGCCGAAGGCGGGATCGGAGATGCGGTCAAAAGCGCGATCGCGGAGCATCCGGCGCCCGTCTATTCCCTCGCGGTCCGAAAAATGCCGAAGAGCGGCAAACCCGAGGAACTCATGGAGTTCGAAGAGCTCTCAAAAAACGCGATCGTGAAAAAGGTCAAAGAGATCGCCGGACGCTAGGGTGGCGCGTCCAACGCTTCTTTGCTTAATCAGTCAGCCTGAACCCTTCGCAGTCATTCTGAACGGAGCGTAGCGAAGTGAAGAATCTTGCTCAGGACGGGCTCCGTGAAGGGTCTTGCAATGGTCTGAAAATGCGGGGTTCTTCGCCGCGCTCAAAATGACCACCGGTATAAAGAGATTGATGACGCACGACACTGAGCGGAGAAGGTTGTTGCCGGCAGGGGGGGAAGGAACGTTCTCAGAAACCCGGCGCGTGGTTCATACGTTGACGATGGAAACGCGGTCCTTGCCGCCTTGTTTTGAAACATACATTGCGTCATCCGCGCGTTTGACGAAGAAGTCGATGTTCTCGTCCATATGGTCCGTCTCAAGGCCGGCTATGCCGATGCTCATTGAAAGACGGATACGCCTGTCGTCCGGAAGGCGCAGTTCGGTCTCTCGAACAGCGAAAAGAAGCTTTTCCGCAAGGCTTTCGGCGCCCCTGACCGTGGTTTCAGGCAGGATAAGCATGAATTCGTCCCCGCCGTACCTGCCGGCAATGTCACTGTTCCGGAGAATGGTCTTCAACGTGGAGGAAAGCGTCTGCAGCGCCCGGTCTCCCGTGTCGTGGCCGTAGGTATCGTTTATTTCCTTGAAATTATCGATATCGCACAGGATGATGGCCAGCTCCGAGTGATAGCGCCTGGCACGGTCGACCTCGTAGGCCAGGCTGTCGGTAAGCGCTCTTCTGTTGATCATGCCGGTCAGACCGTCGGTCTTCGAAAGGTGTTCCAGTTTGTCGATCAGGCGCCGTTTCTCGTCCTCGGTCTTCTTGCGTTCCGTGATGTCGCGTGTATATTCGATCACGTGCGAGACCTTGCCGTCCTCATCGAGGATGGGATAGGTATATATTTCCATCCAGATTTCCGTCCCGTCCCGCAGGGTGACGAGCTTGTCCTTGGCGCAGGGATCGGCCGAGTCGAGCGTCTTGCCCACGACGCAGCCGTCGCACATGCTGTCCCGTTCCGCCAGGACCTCATGGCATTTCATGCCGATCAATTCACCAGCCGGCCTGTTCTTCATATGAGCGTAGGCTTCATTGACCCGGATGATCCTGAAATCGCTGTCGAAGATGCAGAAGGGATCGCGGATGCTGTTGAAGATGGTATTGAGAAAGCGCTCCGACCGGTGCAGCCGCTCCTCGCTGCGCTTGCGCCAGGTTATGTCGCGGACGATGCATACGCGCCCTCCGTCTTCAAGCAGCGTGATCGAAGCCTCCTGGAAATAGGTGCTTCCATTCTTTCTCCGCGCGATCAATTCCCCCCGCCATCGTCTGCCCTTTTGAAGCACGGGCATGATCGACTGTTCTATCCGCTGATATTCCTTTTCATCGTATGCAGCCTTGCAGTTCTTACCGATAATTTCCTTCGGGTTCTCGTAGCCGTTGGTTGCGGCATAGGCCTGGTTCACATAGAGGTACTCCCCGTCAGGATCATAAATGGCGATGCCGTCCATCGAGGATTCAATGGCAGCCGAATGCTTTTTAAGCTTTTCCGCGACCTGGTTGTGTTTCGTCACCACGCGGGAGATTATCAGGCCGAACAGGACGAAGCTGACGATAAAAAGTCCGCGGGAGTATATCTCGTGAGGAGAGACTTCGAAGAATAGTTTGTCGAGGAACCTGCCCTGCTTGAAGATAAAAGCGTCCACCGCCGCATCTATGCCCCAAAGGGACAGCGCGGCTAACAACGACAACGTAACGATTTTGCGTTCTATTTTAGTTGCGGCTGGCATCCCAATTCCTCTTTTGCACCATACCCCTTAGTACTATACTCTAAAATAGAACCGGTGAAAAGTGAAAAAAGATACGAAAAACGCGCTCAAACATTCGTTTTGATGCTGTCTTCCTGGATACCGAGCACCTTTTCCACGATATCGGCAAGAACAGGATCGTGGTCGTGGTTCAGCGCGAACACGCGGCACTGGACCACGCGCGCGGGGATGTAGTCGAAAAAATCCTTGAGCGGCTCCTTCTCGACCTTGCGGGTCGAGGGGTTGAACACGTAGATCTGGCGTCCGCCCATCATGAGCGGGTTGATCGGCCGCGGGTCCTGGCTAGCCATGTCCACGCGGAACTGCAGGTCCTTTATTTTCTGGGGCAGGTTCTTTCTGATCCGCTTGACGAGCTCCCCGGCGTCGATGATCGTCTTCCCCTTCTCGAAGGCGCGCATGGAGAGCGTGACGTCATAGGCCATCTTC
This sequence comes from Nitrospirota bacterium, assembly GCA_963790205.1. Lineage (GTDB taxonomy): Bacteria > Nitrospirota > UBA9217 > UBA9217 > UBA9217 > CAWBNQ01. Next base: position 31,404 of record CAWBNQ010000005.1, on the reverse strand, counting down.
CACTTCACCTCGCGGGAGAGGACCGCCGACCATTCGCGGCCGAGCTTGGCCAATGACCCATCGTCCGTTGTTCCCCATTTTCGGACCGTTTCGAGGAGCGACCAATCGGTGAGCTCGCGGTACTCGGAGAGATTTTCAACGGGATTGTAGGGGAAGAGCGCGGCCATGGTGTCCTTGAAGAGCTCCTTCAGGTGCTCGTCGATGGCGCGCGTGGTGCGGTGATAATAAACATTCGTGTACAGGTACAGCCGGGCGTTCAGGAACATGTTGAGCGCCGTGAGCCCGGACTTGTGGAGGGTCAGGCCCTTGTCCGTAAAAAAGGTGTAATACATGAGCCGGTCGATGTCCACCGCGCCGATGGCCACGCCGCACATGTAGGAGTCGCGCAGCACATAGTCGAGGTTGTCGACCGTATAAATGCCGGAAAGAAGGGGCTGGAGGAACTGAAGCCACCGGGGCTGTTTGACCGGGGCCGCGGGCCCCTTGCCGATGAGGAATGCGACCTGATCGGGGTTCAGCCGTTCCCCCTTGGCAAACTCTCCCGAGGGGCTCCGGCGTACGGCCTTGATGATCTCCGACAGTTCGGTCTTGATGATGTGCTGTCCGAGTTTTTCATGCGTGAGCCCGAACTGTTCAAGGTAGTTGTCGTCGAAGAAGTGGCCGAAGGGGCCGTGTCCGATGTCGTGGAGCAGCGCGGCGACGCGGAGCAGTTCCTCGACACAGTGTTCCGAGGGGCAGTCCGGCACGGCCGCTTTCAGGGATGGATAGAGATGGCGGGCGAACCTCCCGGCCAAATGCATGGCGCCGAGGGAGTGCTGGAACCTGCTGTGCTCCGCCGAGGGATAGACCCAGCGCGCGCTCTGGAGCTGGTAGATCTGTCTCAGCCGCTGCATCCAGGAGGTGTCGATCAGGTCCTTTTCTGTTTTCTCTCCCAATGCGCGGGGAGTGGTGAACGAGATGTAGCCATGGACCGGGTCGCCGAGCAGCGCTGTCCCGTCATAGAATTCCTCCCCTCTCGTGAGCTCGCGCATGGTCATGATTATACCGGGAAATAGGCTCCAGTCAACTAAAAACACCGTTGCATGGGAATGGAATAAGAGCGTTGATCTTCCCCTTCACTTACGAGTCTTTTTTCTTTTTTACCTCAGCCATCATCTCGTATAGCTCGTTATCGGAAAACCCGAAATAGTGGCCGACCTCGTGCATCACCGTATCCAGGACGATCTCCTCGAGCTCCCCGGGCGACGAGGCAGCGCTTTCGATCGGCCGCTGGTAGATGACGATCCGGTCCGGCAGCATGTTGGCGTAATTCCACTCCCGCCGGGTGAGCGGCACCCCCTGGTACAGGCCGAAGAGCGTGCCGGACGTTATCCCCATATCGCGCAGCAGCTCCGCGGAAGGACGGTCCTCCACCTCAACGGATATGTTCTCGAGTTTCTTCTTGAACCTCCGCGGCAGGCGGCGGAGGGATTGCTGTACCAGTTTTTCAAAAGAGGAACGGTCCATGGGAATGATTTATTTACCTCAACGTTATTGACTTCACCTACTTTGTAATTTCGATAGCGTGAAACTATCATCGAATACGGATGGTATCTTGCACATGAACGCCGCCGTGAGGGGCGCGTTTCTCAGCGACCCTCACGAAGCGAGTAGTTAATACATTAGAGCATCACTCACTGACATTGATAGTTTTGATAGTGAGTGCCTACACGAGCAAGGGGCTTAAATTGTTCCTGACTCTAGGATGTTCAGCCGCTTACCGGATCTCGCGCTCCTGCCCATCCCCCCTATTTCGTACGACGGCCTTCGCCGGTACGGTATTATTTCCTTCATACTCGAACCGGGTCCGGACAAGCTCCCGCGTGTAGTCGGGCAGGTACATGTGCATAAACAGTAGACGTTTGCGATCGTCGTATTCGTAGGTCGTGCAGGTGAGTGCCTTCTCATCCTTTGTCATGGACTTGCCGACCTCCTCGAACGTCTTTTCTAATCCATCTGCAACGCCGACGACGAGACCGCCCGCAGTGCCTGCCGGAATCGGCAACAACATAACAACGACGGCTGTAACGATCCCCTTAGGATTCGGGTTTCCTCCTTCTCCTCCTCCTTGAAGAACAGCATCGAACAGAAACGCCGAGATGCTAACCCCCAGCCGGAATCCTTTTCCCGTCCACTTGTAAACAGCTTTGATCGGTTTTTGGAAGTCCGGATCCCGGCCGATGATAGCGACATCGCAGCTGAGTTCTGGCCGACCGTCAGTCAGGCGCAGAATTGTAAAATGATCACCCGGTTTGGAAGGCCTCCGCGCAAGGGTCGGTCCGGGAACAGGCAGGCCCTTATCGTCATTGCCGATCGATGCGACGAACTCCGTCCGTGCGCCGCGTGTGCTATTTTCCGTCAGGTTCACCCGTCTTGCCACACACCCGGCAGACATGAGTAGCACGAGGCAAAGACGTATTATTGTATTGTTTGAGTTCATGGTCACGATTATCTACCAATATTAGGAAGTGGGTCAGAAACTGACCCACTTCCTAATATTGCATAGGGTTGATTTGTTGTCAATATTTTTGCTGTATTTTGGGCGATACGACGATGATTACAAGATGATCAATGCAATTTCAATAAGTCGAAACTGTTGCGGAGTACAGGAAGGCTCTTGCGCTATATGTTTCAATCGTAATTCTTCACTTCTGATCGTTCCAGACCCTCATGATGAGCACCGTAGCGTGGAGCCTTGGCGTAGTGGCCACGGTTGGGCCTCTCTGTTTCTGCCTCTTTCGTTTGGCAGCACCTCAATAGCCCAAACCATTCTCTATCTCCAGAATATCTCATTAAACTATACGAATCGTTCGAGCATCATCAATTCTAGCCTTTCTTATTTCCATTTTTTTACATTCGTGTACAGGACAACATGTCATAAACGACCCGGCGTGTTTGGTCCGGCCGGAGACCTCAGAATTTCTGGCTTTTACTGAACAGTCCGGAGGCGCCGCTAGGAGCGGGCGGCATCGCTTCAACGATCTGCGGGGTGTTGCTTCCGTCATAACAGCGCACCGAAAAGGTGTGTTTGCCAGGCAGGAACGGCCAGTCATAGCGCCAGATCACCCACGTCGTTTGCGACAAGGGGGTTCTGATCGCAGCCGCCTGCCAGGGGCCGTCATCAACCCGCATTTCGACCTTCGAGATTCCGCGGGCGCCCGCGTGGGCGATGCCTCCGATGGGCACCAGCTTCCGCTGATCTGCGCTGATGATGGTCATATCGACGGCGATGGTGTCGATCACGGACGTTGCCTTCATCTTTGCGACCTTGTCCCAGCCGCGGACCACCCAGTAGCCCGGCTCCCAATGGTCCATTGCCTCGATGGACTCGATCCATTTGGGCTGCTTCATCCCGTATACGTCCGGAATGTAGATGCGCACCGGAAAGCCGTGGTCCTCAGGCAGCGGCACCTCGTCCCAGGCGTAGGCCAGCATCACCCGCTCGTCAGCCATGACCGTTTCCAGGGGCAGGATTTCAAAGAACCCGTCGGCCGAGCTGATTTTCAGGTGCGTGGCGCTGGGCTTCAGGCCGAGATCAGGCAGGAGTTTTTTCAGGCTGACGCCGGTCCAACGGGTCGTGCCGATCAGATCGCCGCCCACCGGATTGGAGATACAGGACAGGGTGACGAACTGGTGCATGGGTTCATAGCGCCGGAGTTCGTCCAGCGTGAATGACCTGGGCTTTTCGACAAATCCTTCGATCCAGAGCCGCCACATCAAGCCGTCGATCTTCGGAGGGGTCGTGTTGATGTCTATGCGGTAGTGCCGCTCCAACGGGGTGTATTCGGGCCGTGTGCCGGGCGCAGGCTTGACAGCGGCGCCGTCGTTCGGCAGGTCGTGGGTTCGTGACCAAGGGATCAGGCTCTCCAGCTTCAGCCGGCTATGGCGCTCGGACAAAAAACCCACCATTGCTCCGGTGACCGTGATGGTCGCCGTGTACCCCGCCAACCGGACCAGGAATTGACGCCGGTTAACCCGCTGGACGGATGATTCGAGGTCCGGACCTTGTTCCGTCGCCGCGCTTATGGCCGCCAGCCGCAGATAAACCCAGGCGAGCGCCAAGCCCCAGGAAGCGAACACAAACAGGATCCAGAGCGCGCTGATCAAGGGCAAGGCGACGGCTGTCTTACGGAGAGAAGAACTGATGAGCACGGAAGGAATAGCCGCGATCGATCCCAGGAATAAACCGGACGCGTAGGCGTACTGGCCGCGCTGCACGCGCAGCACGCCGAAGAGAACACCGCCGGCAGCAACGCCCGCGGTGAACAGCCCGATGATTCCCATCGTTTGCTCAATGATTTTGGCGGCGACCGAGGTGGGGCCCAGGTGCAGCACGCGGATGGTGGCCACCATGGCGCCGATGACGAATTCGATGAGCGCTCCAGGCAGTATGCGGGTCGTCCAGTCGAATACATCAAAGGGAACAAAGGGCAGGTCCGCCAGCCGCCATCCCGCGTAAAAGACGGCGATTAGCGCCGCGGTCAGCAATGCCCCAACCGCTGATCCGATGAGCACTCCCGTGCCCGGTGTTTTCATGTTCCGCTCCTCGCTTCCTCACTGAATAGGGTTGTCATGATTCGCGTCATTCCCTGTCACTATTTCAGCATAGCAGGCGGTAAATGTCAATAAGGTCAAAGAACCTGGATCTTGTAAATTTAGGGACGTATGGGTCGCCCATTTGAAGACTCGTTGTCAAAAGGTGGACTGAACAGGACGGGCGGTGCGTCGAAGGATTCAGGAAGCAGGCTTGTGCAGCCGGGACATCTGCTTAGTAGAAGACATTAGACATAATGGTTGACAGTTGAAAATCAAGTGACCTGCCCCTTGCAACGTGGGTTATACTTGGGAACCCGGTTCCCAAATACAGAGCCACAACCAAGGAGGCAGGTCATGAAACATTCTATCATTTTTGTCGGACTCGATGTACATAAAGATTCTATTGATATCGCCCTGGCCGATGACGGCAGAAACGGAGAGATCAGATTCTACGGCACCATCGGTGGCGATCTGACGTCGCTCGACAAGGCGATCCGTAAATTCCGCCGTTCTGGTACTGAGCTTCGCTTCGTCTATGAAGCAGGCCCCTGTGGCTATGAGATCTATCGACATCTGACCGCTCAAGGGTTCCGCTGCGATGTTATCGCGCCTTCGATGACACCGAAGAAGAGCGGCGATCGTATCAAAACCGACCGACGGGATGCATTGTCCCTGGCCCGACTCTACCGGGCGGGCGAATTGACGCCAGTTTACGTTCCCCGCGAGGATGACGAAGCCATGCGTGATCTCGTTCGTGGCCGGGGGGACGCCGTAAACGCAACACGGAAGGCCCGGCAACGCTTGAGCGCTTTCATTCTCCGCCATGGCTTCCGATATTCGGGCAGAAATGCCTGGAGCGTAGTCCATCTGCGGTGGCTTGCGGATATCAAGATGCCGCATCCGGCCCAGCAAATCACGCTTCAGGAGTACATCAACAGCATCGAAGAGAGTTCTGAGCGTGTTGACCGCTTGACCGATCAGATATTGAACCTGATTCCGGCATGGCGCATGGCACCGGTCGTGGCTGCTCTCCAATCTCTTCGGGGCGTGGCACCCATCGTTGCAACAACTATGGTGGTCGAGATCGGAGACCTCCGACGATTCGATAATCCCCGGCAGCTCATGGCCTATCTGGGATTGGTACCCTCAGAAAACTCCAGCGGCCAGACCACCAAGCGGGGCGGCATCACGAAAACGGGCAATAGCCATGCTCGGCGAGCCTTGATCGAAGCAGCACAGACATATAGTTTCCCTGCCAAGGTCAGCAGGGTGCTCCTCAAGCGTCAAGAAGGCTTGCCACGCGAGATTAAGGAGATCTCCTGGAAAGCCCAAGTGCGGCTCTGTGGACGATTCCGCAAACTCATGGCCAAGGGAAAAAGCAGAAACGGGACCATAACCGCGATCGCGCGAGAACTTTCCGGGTTTATGTGGGCCATTGCCAAGGAAGTACCCATGCCTGCATAAGACCAGAAACACTTTCAAAGAACGTGACAGCTATTAAGGAGAACTGACAAGATCAGATACAACTATCTAGAGCATCACCAGAGACGCGACCACGATCAGGAGAACTCTCGTTGACCCTATGGAATAAGGCCTAGCCGAACTTCCGCTCTTAGAGCGAGACAGCTCCGCGATGCAGACAAGTCATGCGGTCAAATCCGCGAATATCAGAGTGATCAATCGTCGCCGATAGGTCCCGTCTCTGGTTATGCCCTAGAGCAATAACTAACATCATCCTTTTACACAAAGGGGCGGGGAAACTGTTTTCTCCTTGACAACTGTCAACCATATCAGGGTCACATCTAGAGACATCAGGGTCACATCTTGTATTTTGATATTTCGAGGCCACAACATTGTTTCCTACGTTGCATTCTCTTTTTTATTTGAACGCAATTGCCGGATGAAGCTCCGCTGTTTCGAACGTGATAAGGCCCGCTTCGACGAACGGGTCCTGGTTCACTACTTTATCAGCTTCTTCCCTGCTCTCCGCTTTGACGACGATCATGCCTCCGTTGTCGCCCCACTTGCCGGCCTGCACAAGGACCCCCGCAGCAAGCTGCTTTTTCGCCCATTCCCGGTGCAGGGGGATCACCTTGTTGATCTCCGCCCGGTCCCCGCTGGGTTTGAACTTGTTGATCGACATGAAGTACACGCCTGAATCCCCCCTCGCAATCAACGCCTGAGAATTAACAAATATTCTCAATAAAAGGAGCATAGTACAACTTATTTTAAAATGCAAGGACTTATCGAATGCGGAGTGATCACAGAGCGGAGTGGAGAGTGCGGAGTGCGGAATGGGTTAAATCAGTTCGGAGTCTGGAGAGGGGGAGAGGCAATTCAAATGCGGAATTTTCCTTACGCGACGTGACGGCGTGGACATAACATGGCGTAAGGATCGCCGTCAGGCCCGGCTCAGCTTAAAAGCCCGACGAGAACCAGTGTGACCACGATCTGGACGAGGATCACGGTGGCGATCAGGCGGGGCCTGTTTGCCAATCCGCGCTCGATCCCCGGTATGGATCTGACGAACATCGAAAGGTTTGCAGCGTTGAAAGCGATGATCGCCGCGAGCAGCGCCGTGCTGCCTTTGTGTAGACCCACCAGCAGAACGCGCCGTAGCCGAGCTCCAGGATGAACGCCGGGATTGGCAGATTTTCATACAGTCCGAGATCCAGTTTCGGGCCGTTCAGGGCCGGGCCAAGGGCGATGTCCCTGCGGTGCGTGATCAGATCGAGGACCAGGTGCGAGCCGATGCCGAGGCCGACGGCGGCCCCAATAACCTGGTGGCCACGAACGGCAGGTGACACAGGCAGAACCCGATATAAAAATCGAGGTCATCTTCTGACGGGCTGTTGCCCAAAGGACTTCCCGCGAACGATCAAGCGCCTTGATGCGTAAAGAGGTCTAAGCTAATGACGGGCAATATCGGTTCTGTCTCAAGGGAACATGCAAAATGAGCGATCCGAAAGCCTTTGCCACTGTTCTTTGAACAACGAGCAGCCGTACCGCAGCTGCTTTCTTCGGCTTGGAAGCATGCGCTATTAGCACTTGCATGTTCTGGATGGCACAGGTCATATATTCCTGGACCCGCATTCGCCAAAGGCCTCGCCAGCGTGCTTGATCGAAGCCGTATCGGGTGCCCCTGGCAAAGGATCGCTCCATCAGGTGTTGTCTGGTTTTGATGTCGTACCGTGCATTGGCTGATCGACTGATTGCACGCATGCGCTCCAGAACATTCTGCCGGAGATGACGCTTGATCGTTCGGCCGGACTTGTTTTTCGTGCATTGCTCTCTAAGCTGGCACGCTGCGCAGACTTTCCTGGGCGCTGCGTAATCCCGGCTTTGTCTGGCTATATGCAGCGACTTCGGCTTGAGCTGAGTTCCTGCCGGGCACATATAGGAGTCGGTGGCAGGATCATAGGAAAATCTATCTTCCATAAAGATGTCGGTTTTCGCTATGCGATTGATCGCCACGTCTCGTAAATCCGGGATATGCGCCTTTATGCCCTTGTCATGGCAGGCAAGGAAGTTGTCGATCGTTCCGTACTTACTGTCCGCAACAACCGTTTCGGCCTCGACTTCCGTTGTTGCGTGGTGTTGCTCAAGCAGCGAAAGCATCAGATGGGCTTCGTTCACATCGCCGGGCGCTACGTCGGTTGCAGTGATGATTTCTTTTTTACCGTCAACGGCCCGATGCACTTGGTAGGAAAGTTTGGATTTCCCCCGGTTCACCAGGGCCGCGTCCGGGTCGGTGGTGGAGATATAGCGGTTGTTCTTTTTTTCGTAGGTCCTGGAAGGATCAGTGCTTTCGGTGCGTTCTTCCAAGCGGGCTTCCAGCTTTTTATAATTTTTGTGCAACTGATGTTTCAGGTTCCGGGTATCGAGAACCGAACTGTTGGAGGCATTTGCATCCACCAGACTGGAGTCGACGAAGATCTTGCGGCCGTCAATAAGACCGGCTTCCGCGCACTGCAGAACAATACGTTCGAAGAACCTTTGAAAAACATCGAGGCCCCATTTTTTGCGGGCCTTGGATAGCACGCTATGGTTGGGAATTTCAGAATCAAGGTCATACCCGAGAAACCAGAGCCAATCCATACGCTCTGGCAGGGTGTCCATCAGCTCCCGCTCCGAGCGGACATTATAAAAGATCAGGAGTAGCATCAGTTTCAGGATAATTGGTGGTGGCACTGAAACGTTGCCGTTGTTGCCGTACAAGTCCTTGACTTCGTCATAGGCGAAGTTGAAATCGATCAGCGTATTGACTTTTCTCAAAGGATGGTTCTCACGAACCCGTTTTTCTATATTGATGCCGATATAGAACAAGCTGCTTTGAGGCGGTTGCTGCAATCCCATCATGGCTATTGGCTCCTGATGTCGTGATTGACGTCGCAGCAATATAGCATTACTGAGTGGCTTTCTCAATATCATTTGGGCAACAGCCCGCTGAGGGATGACCCCGTCGCATGTGACACCCGTCTGGTATGGCCCTATTTCTGGCCCTTTGCAATGACCCTGTCTATGGACCACTTCCCGCCGCCTCTGATCATAAGCGCGATGCCGATCGCGATAACGAGGAGATGATACTCAAAGCCTTCGCCCGCAGGCTTGCCCGCGCTCGTCATGGCGCCGAACCAGTTCATGAAGAACCCGTTATGCCAATGGATCATGTACACGGCAACGACCATGTTGACGGTGATGCCGAAGGCGGCAATCCGGGTCAAGAGGCCGGTGAGCAGGCCAAGAGAACCCAGGCCTTCAGCCATGATGGCGAGAAACGCGAAGACCGCGGGGATGCCCATCTGGCCGGTAAAGAATCCCATGGTGCCCCCGAAACCGTAGCCCCCGAACCAGCCAAACAGCTTCTGCATCCCGTGCGGGAAGAACACGACCCCGAGCAGGACCCTGAGGATCATTGTTGCGGTGTCATTCTCTGTCTGGAATAATTTCTTAAACATATGTACCTCCTTTTTTACAAATACATTTACGTGAACTGCACCCTTCTATCCCTCTCAAGTTTCCCCCTTCAACCCCACCTTGCGGCAAAGCCGGGAAAGCTCTTCCTGCTCCGCGCCCGTCAAGGCCTTCATCTCTTCAACGACCTTTGCCGCATGGCGGGGAAAGATGGTCCCGATCATTTTACGCCCCGCTGCGGTCAGATCGACGGCATAAGAACGGCGGTCCTCTTTGCTCCGCTCGCGCTTTACCAGTCCCCTTTTTTCAAGATTGTCGATGACCAGGGTAATGTTCCCGCTGCTTTTAAGGATCTTGCCGGCAATTTCCCGCTGGTTCAGCGGGCCCAGGCTGTAGAGCGACTCCAGTACGCCGAACTGCGTCACGGTCAGGCCTGCATCGGTCACGTGACGGTGGATCCGCGCGGTCACGCTTTCCGAAGCCCGCATCAGCTTTACATAAGCGTTGAGCGCCCTTGCCTCGTTCTTGCTGCCTTTATACTTCGTTTTCACCATAGCATTCCGTGCCAACAGGTTTATCGCTAAATAGTTTAGTGCTGAACTAATTATACCGCGCCGGGCAGTCTTGTCAAGGGAGGGAGAAAAGGGGCGCGAAACCACACCCTGCATTCGCGCAGTGCACTCATAAGCACCGGCCGCAGGCTCATAAGCGCTGGGTGCGGGCAGGGGTCGCTGAGAATAGCCGGGGAAACACAAATTCTTTGAGTCTATTTATCAATAAGATGTTCTGTGTTCTCGCGGTTCAAATGATAAGACAAAATAAACGAAGCTGGTAATAAAAAGAGTGCAGATGGGGAGGGAGGACACGGAGGAAGTTACTCCTTACATTCAAGACCTTCTCTGTGCGCTCTGTGGTTAATCAGATCGCCTTGTTCAACGAATACCAGAACAGGCTGGCATATTCGGAAAGAGCCGTCGAGGAATCGTCAAGATTTCCCGCATGGGGAATGAAGGAGAAGAAGGCAAGTTTTTGGTGTTCATATCGATACCCTGCAGGCGCAGGAATGACGCGGAACCCCTGTTTCATGAACATTGCCGATGCGCGCTTCAGGTGAAAAGCCGATGTAACGAGGATAATGCCGTTTCCTTTGATCATGCTTTTCAGCGTTCGAGCGCTTTCAAGGGTGTTTCTTGATTTGTTCTCGACCTTGACATCCTTGGCCGGAACGCCGAGTTCGAGGGCCGTGCGCGCCATGGCCTCCGCGTCGGGGGTCATTGTTCTCGACGGATCGCCGTTACCCCCCATGAAAATGAGCGGAAGATGGTGCTTCCGGTAGATCGTTACCCCCCTGACGACCCGCTCCATCGAGGAGCAGGATGGTTCGGAGGGCAAATCGAGCCACGTGAGGTCCCTCACCCCTCCCCCGAGCACCACTATGGCAACGGCCTTGACCGATCCGTTCTTCCAGGGCGGAAGACCCGTTTCAAGCGGCTTCAGCAGCGCGTCCGATATCGGGCTGATGCTCAGCAGATACAAAAAAAGAAAACCCAGAGCGACGAGGAGCCTGCCGAGTACGCGTCGAGGTCCCACCAGAAAACCCAGGGCCATGATGATGACCAGGCTTGCCGGAGGCAGGATCAAAGAGAGAGCGGTCTTTAAGAAAATGAATGCCATGACTTGTTTCCTCCGGGTTGCTTCTTATGATACCCGAGTATTACTGATAAATGAAGTAAATATTATTAAGATCATCTCCAATGCGGGTAGACAAAAAGACTTCAAGGAAGTGCGGGATCCTTTGTTTTTTTCTGCACCGCCGCTCACAGGTCCGCGCAGACATGACAAAGAAGTAAGAAGTAAGAAATAGGGCAACGACGATGCGCGGTCGCTGTTCGCGGGATGCAGGGGCCTCTTCAAACTTCACTCTTCAAACTTCTAACTTCTACTAATAAGGTGGCTACGCGAGCGGGACCGCTTTTCTCCGGTTCACCATTTTCAGGGCCTCGAACCAGATGATGCTGAAAACGCCGGCGGCGACACAAAGAGCGACATCGGTAGGATGGAGCAGGGAAAAGCGGAAAAGCTGCTGCAGAAAAGGCACGTACAGCGCGAGACCGAGAACGAGAAGCGCGCCGCCGGTGACCCACCACAGCGCGGTATTCGGCGAACGCAGCGTGGCCAGCACGGTACGCGACCACGAACGGTTGACGAAAATAAGGCCCAGATTGGCGACGATCAGCGTGGTAAAAGTGAGCGCCCGCGCGTCCTCCTCGCTCCGCCCGCGCTTAAGGGCAAAAAAGTAAACGCCCAGCAGGATAACGAGCACGCTCAAGCCCTGGAGCACGCTCAACCCCACGGTGCGGGCGCCGAAGAGCGGTGCGTCGGGCCTGCGCGGAGGGCGGGTCATCACGTCCGCTTCCTCGGGCTCGGCCTCGAACACGACGGAGCAGGCCGGGTCGATGATCAGTTCGAGGAACACGATGTGCACGGGCAAAAGCACGAGCGGCCACTTGAACACGACCGGGAGCAGCGACATGCCCGCGATCGGCACGTGCACGGCGAAGATGTAGGCAATGGCCTTCCTCAGGTTGTCGAAGATCCTGCGGCCCATGCGCACGGCCTGCACGATGGACGAGAAATCGTCGTCGAGCAGCACGAGCGCCGAGGCCTCGCGCGCCACGTCCGTGCCGCGTGCCGCCCATGGCAATGCCGATGTGCGCGGCCTTGAGCGCCGGCGCGTCGTTCACCCCGTCGCCGGTCATGGCCACGACCTCGCCGACGGCCTTGAGCGCGTTCACGATCCTGAGCTTCTGCTCCGGCACGACGCGCGCAAAGATATTGACGGTCCCGATGCGCGCTTGAAGTCCGGCATCGTCCATGCCGTCGAGCTCCTGGCCGGTGATGATGTTAGTCGCTGTGCTGAAGGCCGATCTGGGCCGCGATGTTCGCTGCCGTACCCGGGTAATCGCCGGTGATCATCACCACGCGGATGCCCGCGGTATGACATTCCTTGACCGCCTCCGCCACTCCCGGACGCACCGGGTCGGCGAGCCCCACGAGCCCCAGAAATTCGAACGTGAAATCGTGCTGTTCCCCGGGCAGGTCGGTGACCTGAAATACGCCTTGGCCACGCCGAGGACGCGCAGCCCCTCATTCGCCATGATCTCGATAGCGTTGGAGATCTCCTTCTTCTGCGACGCGTTGCAATGGCACAGGTCGGCGATCGCCTCGGGAGATCCCTTTGCCGCGATCACATACTCGTTTCCCGAGGGAGACTTCCAGACGTGAGACAGCGCCAGCAGGCTGTTCGAGAGCGGATATTCATGCACCAGCGTCCAGTCGTCATGGAGATGCTCGGTGCGGGCAAGATAATGATTGCCGAGTTCCTTGAACGCCTTCTCCATGGGATCGAAGGGGTCCTTCTGGCTCGCCAGGATGCTGAACTCCACGACTTCATGGAAGTTCTCGGGGATGGACTTTTCCGTAAGGTAATCCACCTCATAGAACGCGCCGTCCGAGTATATGGTGTTGACGGACATGCGGTTCTGCGTGAGCGTCCCGGTCTTGTCCACGCACAGCACCGTGGCCGCGCCCAGGGTCTCGACAGCCGGCACGCGCCGGGTCAGCACCCGCTTCTGCGAGATCCGCCACGCGCCCAAGGCGAGGAAGATGGTCAGCACCATAGGGAATTCCTCGGGCAAAAGCGCCATGGCGAGCGTAATACCTGCCAGAAAACCGTTCAGCCAGTTGCCTCTCGTAAATCCGTAGACGATGACCACGAGGGTACACATAAAAAGCCCGATAAACGCCAGGTTGCGGACGATCTTCGCCGTTTCCCGCTGGAGGGGCGTTTCCTCCACCTCCAGGCTCTGGAGCGCCTTCCCGATCTTGCCGATCTCGGTGTTGATGCCCGTGGCCTGCACCGTTGCGATCCCCTGCCCCTTGACAACCAGCGTTCCGGAAAAAACGAACGGCAGGTCATCGCCGCCCGGGCGGCCCATTTCCGGTGTACCGGCACAGGCGGTCTTGCGCACGGACACGGATTCGCCGGTCAGGAGCGATTCGTCCACGGAAAGGTTGAGACAGGACATGAGCACGGCGTCCGCCGGCACGCGGTCTCCTTCGTTCAGAACAATAACGTCTCCGCGCGTCACCTCGCGGCCGGGTATGCGCTTTTGCCCATTGTCCCTGATCACGAGCGCGCGGGGGCTCGACAGATCGCGGAGCGCCTCGAGCGCCCGTTCGGTCTTGCGCTCCTGGTACAACGTTATGCCGACGACGACGAAAACAAAGCCCAACAGCATGATCGCTTCCTGCATGTCGCCGAGGAAGAGATAGACGATGCCGCAGGCCACGAGCAGAAGGAACATGGGTTCGCGCACCACGTCGAAGGCGATGGCGAAGATGCTGCGCTGCTTCGTTGAGGGCAGTTCGTTATAGCCTTCTCTCCGGAGGCGCGCGGCGGCCTCCTGCTCGGAGAGACCTGTTATGGAGTTGATGTCGAAGGGAGTGGACACAATGGTTTCCTTAACCAGGTAGAGCGTGTGCTAAACAGTATACCAGACAATAATGAATGGAAAAAAACTTTTTCAAGCAGAGACTGCCGGATAAGAAAAAAATCATACATCGCCAACCGTGGTCGAACAATGCTATAATTGCAGCAGTTGCGTATCCCGCTGCTAAGGAGAGGTGCCGTGGAATTCATATCCAAGCTGCCGTGGAGCATGCTCGTTCTCGCCTGCCTGACCCTGGGGCTCGCGCCGTTCAATCCGCCGCACATCTGGGAAAAGCTCCAGATGCTGGCGAGGGGCCAACTCGTCAGGCCGATCGACTGGTTCGATCTCATCCTTCATGGAACGCCGTGGGGATTGCTCATCCTCAAGGCGATCGCTTCGCTGATGCAAAAATAAGATTTCAAAATTACAATATTTGTTCCAGGATCTCCGCCGCCTGCCGGACGAACCGGGGGCAGAGCACGGTAAAAGCTGCTTATCCGCCACGGCCTCCATGCCTTCAGGCGTGGCAAGGTCGTGGCCCAGCAGTTCCCGGCAAAGGATGGACTCGTTCCGGGCCCTGAACCGGGTTGTGAATTCATGCACCAGCTCATACGTCCTCTCCCGCGCCGCGTCGTCATCGTCCTTAATCTTGCCGTGTTTGAGCCCGATGACCATGAGCGCGCCGGTAACCGCGCCGCAGGTCTCGCCCAGACGCCCCATTCCGCCGCCGAAGGCCCCGGCGACTTTTAACGCCATCTCGCGGTCCAGACCGGACCGCGGGCCGTACGTAGACAGCACGGCCTGGGCTCAGTTAAAGCCCTTCTTAAAACAAGAGACGGTTTGGTCAACATTGTTCAACGCCGGCGCTTCCGCCCCAGATGATCAAAAGCAAAAATATTGTAGCACGAAACCTGCTGAAAAACGACAAGAATGAACGATGAACTTTATTTAGAGTCTTCTCCTCTCAGAGTGGGCAGTGTAAACCCCTTCCGGGAGCGGCGGTGCGAAAAAAGAAAAAGGATCCCGAACATCATGGACGATCGCGATCCTTGTTTTTTTTGGGCAGCTCATAAGACGAGACGGATTTTTACCGAAGAGTTTCGACAGATACGGAAAGACCATCGGGCGGAGATGAATGGGCGGAAGGGGGAATATGCGGGGCCTTTATTTGCTGAAAAGAGAAGACGACTTTAACTCATTCCCGAGCTTACCCCCGTCAGGGCCCTTCATTCAGGACCAGCCAGTAGAGCCCGAGTTGCTGCACCGCGGATGCGAATTGATTAAAGTCCACAGGCTTGCGGATATAGCTGTTCGCTCCGAGCTTGTAGCTTTCGACCCGGTCCTTATCCTCGCTCGAGGTGGTGAGAACGATGACCGGCAGGAGTTTCGTCCTTTCATCGGAGCGTATCCGGCTTAATACCTCGAGCCCGTCCATCCGCGGCATTTTTATATCGAGCAGGACCGCCTGGGGCTTGACGTTCGTGTCGTGGTCTTTGTACTTGCCTGTTCCGAAAAGATAATCCAGGGCCTCGACCCCGTCCGGCGCCACCACCACTTCGTTCAGAATGTTGTTTTTCTTGAGCGCGCGCAGGGTAAGCTGCACGTCGTCGGGATTGTCTTCCGCCAAAAGAATGACCTTGTTTTTCATGTTGTTCTCCTCTGCTTCTTGCTCTTGAAAATCCTGCTTCGTCACCGTACGTTCATAGGGGACTTTTTGCCGGCGTTTTGGCAAGAAGGCCATGTACAACCTCTCTGAGCTCATCCAGGAGAAAGGGCTTTGCCAGATATCTGATTTTATTCTTTTTTGCGAAGTCGATGTGCTCATCATCGTTGAAGCCCGTTAAAAACAAAAAACGCTCTGCTATGAGGGGGGCATGCAGAGCGGCCTGTCCGAAAAACTCAATGCCCTTCATCTCGGGCAAAATACTGCCGGCCAGTATGATGTCATAGTATTGTTCAGTCGATTTTTTCAGACCTATTTGCCCACTCTCGGCTGTGTCGACAGTCCCTTCCGAGGCAAGAAGCTCGGACAGCAATTCACGTAGAGGGGCATAGTCTTCCACTATGAGTATCCTCATGTCCCATACTTTCGGCAAGTGCCGGATCTTATCGAGGTATTGACGATTGTTCGAAAGTTTTTCAAAATACCGCTCAATCAACTTCTTATGTTGTTCCAGTTTCGAGGCAACGTAGGTGAATTCCCGTCTTTTTTCTTTCAGCATATTAACTACGTACAGGAAAATATCATTCCATTCCGAGAATTCCGTCGTTGCAATACAGTCGAGGAGACGTTCCTTTGTCAGAGTTCCTGATGAAATCTTTTTTCTGTTTTCGTGAAAAGGAGCTTCCAGCCTTGCCTTGGCAGCGCTGAACAGTGATATAGCCGAAGGCCTCCGGGTCTCGCTGCGCATGATTTCAGCGGCGCTTGCCATGATATGAAAATGCCATGCCTCATCCTCCGCCAGATGCTTTAACAACTCTGCGAAAGCTTTGTCCTCCTTAAAAATTCCTGCGGCATCGTTGTAGATTTCGCCGGACAGATGCTCCATCCCGATAAGCCATTCTATGATTTCTTTCATGATGTATCCTTTCAGTTTGAAGGGCCTGCTTTTTTGAATTAACGGGAACCATCTTTATTAATTAGTATATCGCTTATCGGCGCGCTGCTCCTCGGCCGGACCTGATAAAAATATACTTGTTTTCAGGCAGGTATATATGTACAATTAGGAATACTATTGCAAAATGATGTGTTACACGCTGTCAGGGCTTTTTTCTCAGGAGCGTTTCATTGCAGGCGTGAAATAAAATACGAACAGTGGAAAAAAATTACCAACAAGGACTCGACAAGCGCTTATAAAATAACACGGCTGCTTTCACGCGGCGGGGTGATTTCATTATGACGGCTGAAATGAAGGACGGCCAGAGGAAAAGGTTGAGACGGCACTCTGTCGCCCTGCAGCGCGACTGTTCCCTTGGGGTCATCACGTTCGACAATCTCGAGTGGATGGACCACTGTGCCAGGATCGTGGACCTCAGCGCAACCGGTCTCGGGATTGAGTCCGAGCGGCCGCTCGAGCCCGGCATCATCTGGTTCAAGGATTGCGTGTACGGACAAAAGTACGGCGTTCTGGTGTGGTGCAAACAGAGCGGGTTGGGATACCGGGCCGGCATCCAGTTCATCACGCTTAACCAGGCGGAAGAAGAATGCCTGCGGAAGCAGGTTGAACACTCGCAGCCTTGCGGGCCGCTTCAGGACCCCGAGCGCATCGTTGCGACACTGGTCGACTACCTCAGAAAAGACCGGGAGGAGATCCATTAAAATTCGCCGAGGCCCTGTCCCGTCCCTGTCCGGAAGGCGATGAACTCATCTTGGGAATTCACAACAAATGCCCCTCGCTCTCCCCGACAAGCGTCACTATGCTGTCAGTAAAAAAGAGCCGTGAGCGGTTACTGGACAATCCCTTCCATTTCAACGCTCAGATAATCCGCCAGTAGTTTCACGGTCCTGGGCTTCATGGTCATTCCCTTGAGCGTTCTCGACACCGTCACTTTATGCATGCCCAGTTTCTCCGCGATTTCAGTGTAGCTCAGTCCCTTTTCCAGCCGCTTTCTCTCGAGAATCTCAACTTTGTACATGGCAATACCTCCTCTTAAAAGTCCGATCAACTGCCATTTCGTTACACAGTATGGGCCGACTGGAGATGAATTGATCGTTTTAATTCATTCAGTATACAGCTAGTATACAGCGCGGAATTGAGAAGGGGCCGGGGGAACGTCTGATTTTTTTGTAGGATTTTTCTGTTTTTTCTGTCGGTGTTTTCCTTACAAGGAGGGAACGGTGCGGGAGAGACGGCCTTGTTGATCGCCGCTACCAGTCCATAATTTCAAATTTCACCATATTCTTACTGCTGTTCTTGGCCGCGTACATCAGGGTCTCGGCTTTCTTGATCAGTGCATGTGCAGTACAGGTCGGGTTGTAGCATACAGCGACACCGATACTGAACGTTATCGGCCAGCCGTTCTTTCCCATCGTTTCAAGCAGCTGATCCCTGACCTTATAGGTAGCTGCGGTGGCAGACTCCAGCTTTGTTTCCGGCATAAGAACGGCAAATTCATCACCCCCGAGTCTTGAAATAATATCCGTTGACCGTAACGTCGTCTTCATCGTTGCTACCACTGTCCGGAGAAGGTCATCACCCGTGCTGCGCCCGAGGGTATCATTCACCCGTTTTAAATTATCGATATCGAGGTAAGCGATGGTAAGGGGCCGGTTATATCTGGCAGATCTGACGATTTCCATGCTTACCTGTTCGTAAAAACGTCCCGCGTTGGTCACTCTCGTCCAATAATCGTTGTGGTCATGGTCGCGTTCGTTTATGGACAATTTCTTCATTGCTGCAGTGGTAAAGGAGACGATCAAAAAGATACCGAGCAGCATGAGGGCATTCCAGACGAGAATAGCGCTGCTGGAATAGATATGTCCGGACGCCAGATCGGCCAGTGCCCAGACGACAGCGCTGATAATTGATATCAGAATGGCAGGGACTGCACCCGCGTACCAGGCGAGCAGCATGACGGGAAACAAATAAAGGGCTGAAACGGAGAAATCATAGCCGGTTATATAATCGAGCAGGCCGATAAGGAACGTGAGAAGAAATCCGACAAGTGTAAGGATTGGCTTGGAGAGCTTGCCGGGAGTTCCTAAGATCGTCCTGGGCCTCATGTACGAGCATCCTCAAAAGAAAGAAGGCTTTGCTTCATAATGCTTTTAACGAAAAACAATTTGTCTTCAGAATAGAAAAAACACAAAATTCGTACGGGCCGCCTCGCGCGGCCTGTTGGTCGATAGGAAAGACAAGAAAAAAAGAATTGGTGGCGAGAAGGCAATCGAACTGATCCTATAACAGCATGATTTACCTATACTATTCCTATTCGATTTTTCTTCGTATACCCAAAACTACACCCACTACTTCGCCCCTAAAATTCCTTTGAACCGGGGTGCAACTGTCGCTGTCCGAGTGGTGTTATGATGCGATGATACAGCATCCATTACGAGGATGCAAGGCAAAGCTTTGCGCCGGATCGCGGGGCTCGTCATGATTGCGGTGGCCGGGTTATCAGCGACCGGATATCATCAACGTGCCAGCACGTGCAGCGATCCGATAACTTCACAGGCTGCGGATAACGGCCGGTCTTGACCCCCGCCCACCAGGTGCTTTTGCTGATAGGGATGATCGGCGGTATCCCCTTTTTCTTGTCCCCGAGAATCTGAGATAATCTCACAAGTCCCGTTTCCGGCAGGATGTTACCCACAGCCTGTTGTCCTTTATCCATCTACACGCTCCTTTGATCTCTCGTTAATTGTTCGCCCGGCTGCCGACGCTGATCGTCCGCGCAAGGTCATTCATCTTCCCATGATATGCCCGGTTCCATGCGTCACGTTCATCATTGCTCTGCGGGTACTTTCCGGCCTTCTTGTTCGCAAATGCTACGGCGCTGGGGATGAGTGCATTCCTCTGTGCCACATACTCTGCATTCTGCATTCGTGTTTCTCCTTTTAGAATGGAATCTCGCCCTCGTCAAGAGGCGCTGAGTGTTGTTCCGTGTTCGTTTCCTTCGGCCTGCGCTCCGCCACGACAAGCCAGCCGTCCCAGCCGCTGGCCGGCACGAGGTCGATCTTGACCGACTTCTTGCCGTCGTCCTTGTCCATCAGGACGCCGACCTTCTCCCATCTCGCCTTGCCGTTTTTGTCCTCAGTCCTTTTCCAAAGCAGATCGTATATCTTCACTGTTCCCCCTTCCCGATGGTTAGACTTTCACATCGTAGGCGCGTGATACTGTCCTGTACGTGCGCTTCGTCGCCGGATGATCGAATGCATCGTCCGCGATCTTCGTGAGAGTGGCGGCGATCGCGCGAAGCTGCTTCGGTGTGTGCGCCGAGCAGTCCCCGTAAAATGGGCCGTGCAGCACTGCCAACGGTTCCTTGTCCAAGGTCTGAGTGAATGTCACATGGATTCTTACCGGGTTCATGCTCTTGTTATCCTCCTTCTTCCCATTTCGCCGGGTGTTGCGCAGAGCGGACACTCGGTCTCGGGTTTGTGGCACGGCACCGGGCGGTCGTCCGCGTTGTCCGCGCGGCAGGTGACAAGCCAGACCATGTTGCAGGCAGGACAATGAAAGTCCAGGTCGAACGAGCCGTCAGCCATCATCGGAGCGCGACCCCCTGCGCGATAAAGACCTGGCACGAGTGCTGTGACTTCACAAAGGCAATGTCCTTTTCCAGTTGCCTCGGCGTCGTTTTGACTGCGGTGAACATGTCGCCGCATTTCGGATAGTCCGGGTTGATGTAGATGATCCAGAGCGCTTTCTTATCCAAGGTGCCTCCTATCTGATCCGAAGATGGGTCCGCTCCGTGACAAGCCGTGCGCCTGACACTTCCTCGCCGTTCTTGAGGGCTGCGAGCATTCCAGTCTTGTCGAGTTCTGTGATCTGTTTGATGCGAATGAATTTTGCGGGGAGCTGGTCCTCCGCGAGGATCTCCACGCTCGACGGGTTCTTTTGGATGCGGAGCGTGATGGTCGGGGACTCTATCTTCTGCACGTCCGCCTGTTCCATGCAGGCCTTGACGTATGCCAAGAGCCGCGTCCGGAGATTCTCGGCAATCTTCTTCTTACGCTGGAGCCGAGCTATCTCTGTCTCGATCATAGATTCGACGCCCGCGATGTCGAGCGTCCACTTTGCAATGCCCTGGGACTTCGCGCGGAAGTCGAGGGCTACGGAGTCGAGCCGCGCCTCCAGGTCCGGGGTCAGCTCCCCGTCCGCGCTGATGATCTCGTCATTGATCGTGGCAAGCTCGGTGCTTAGTTCATACAAGTGCGCCATCTTTGACTTCTCCTTTCTCCAGTTCGGATTTCCTCCGCTCCTTAAGGTCGATGATGATAGTCCGGTCTATGAGCGGCAGGGCGTCGATCTCCGCCTGGTGCTTCTTCCACCAGTTGCGGAATTCAAACAGGTTTTGGATGGCATTGATCCGGGCCGCGAGCGCGTCCCGCGCAGCCGCCGCCTTCGCGTCCCCGTCTACGCCAGTCTCCAACCAGTTCATGAGCGCCTGACCGGTCTCGATCCCCGGAGTGAAGTGCTTGCCGTCGAACAGGCGCGTGCGGTCTTTGCTCGCCGTGGCAACGTGACTGTCGATGCTCATGTCGAATACACAGGTGAACTCATAGTCCACGCCTTCGCGCTGGACCGGAGCAAGCCCAATCTTGACAGGCTTCTTCTTGCCGTTGCCGTCGTCTACGAGGTCGTAGGCCGTCTTTGTCCTGAGCGTTGCGATAACGTGGAGCCGCGCCCCGAGAACAGCCTCGACCAGGGCGTTGTGCTGCGGCGTGATCTCTCGCCATGCCGTGAAGCTGTTCCCGCTCCGCATGGCGGCAGCGGCCTTGTCGTGCATGTCCAGGAGGCCGCCCTCCCCAGCCCATGCATGGGAAAAGCTGTCGATGATCAGGATCGAGTAGCCTGCTGCCTCGGCAGCGGCGATGGCGTTCCGGTACTTCTCGGGGGTGTACGGCGGGGTGAGTGAGGCGGTGTCGAACTCACAGAGGTCGGCGTAAAGCGATCCGCTTTCATGTTCCGTGTCGATCAGCGCGATCCTTCCGCCGAGGCCTTGGGCGATCAGAAGCGCGCTGTAAGTCTTGCCGCTGCCTGCCGGTCCGCAGAGCGCCAGCCGCAGGCGAGCTTTCTTCCGTTCAGCTTTTTGAAACATTGTCGTCCTCCTTATCGTTTTGTACGCTTTCGCTTACACTACGGGCAAAAAAAGAGCGCATGAACTGCCAAAATGTGCAGGATGCGCAGAGAAAGTCTCGCGTGTCCAGGGTGAATTTACCGCAAACCCTGCATGTAGCAGCGAGCGGATCACCCTTTTCATTTCTGATCAGAATTTTTACGTCCAAATACACCCTCCACAATAAGTAAGCCATAGCTTACACTAAAGCGAAGAGCGTGTCAAGCTTCTCGTGCGTTGTCACAAACGAACCTGATCATTGCCATAAATATGGATTTCATGAATTTCTGCGACAAGGATCTTCTCTGTGTTTGTTGCATAGTAGTTCCATATCGTTATTTCCCATTCGTTAGTCCCGGAAAGTATCGCCATAACGGGACTAGACACTCGGGCCGTCTTGCAGGTGGCAATGTTCTCCAGGGTGGAAATGTCCTTCATGCTGAGAGAACCACTGCCATCAGGGTGCGTATGCCAGTCTCCTAAATATGTATGACGGCGACCGGACTTCTTGTAAAGCTGTGCGACTTCTTTGTCCTGCCAAGAATAATCCGGTGTAAATGTCCCCAGCGCGTGAGATGCTGATTTGCCGGGTCCGATCGCATCAACAATCACGACATTAGATTCCATAAAATATCCAATCAAGATGCCGCCAGTTTCAAGCGGGTATCGAAGACTGGCTTCAGACAGCATCTTTTCTGCAGCCTCCCGCCGAACCCATGCTTTGCGTATCAATTGTGATTTTCGCATGAAGGATGTTTTTCGATCACTCGTGTTATACTTTGTAGAGGTATCAGGTTTCCCGCTGCGTCCCTCAAGTTGATTATTTCAACATCCCAGGGCACCGTGGGGTATCCGCCAGGAATTCCCTCCATCAACGTAGAAATGGTCGTACGAACACCTGCAAGTGATATCTGGAGAGCATCGAAATTATTTCCGGTAAATGTTGGTTCGCCGCATCCAGCCGGAACAACTTCACCGGCTGCGGTTAAATCATCATTAGCAACTGGAATACTTTCGTCATTTAGGTAGTAACGTAGGCAATGGCAACAGCCCTTAGATTTGTCTGGTCTGAAACGCGCAACCATTCCGCCCCTTGTACCGTGGGTTGTTGATATAAAGATATAAGGGATATTCTTCTCCCTGGCTATGTCCGATAGAAAATTTTGGACACCTTCTTCCGCAGTGGCGTCGACGATGACATTAACACCATCAAGCATTTGCTCTAGGATGTCATTCTGGGAGATGTGCTTAGGATCTTGGCCAGGGCGATACGTTTCGCCAATTCTAGAGTTGAAACCGATTATCTGTGTATAAGGATAGTTTAACTTTATGTACTCCATCATAGCGACAATTTTCAATTTACCCACAGCGGACAGTCCGATGCTCCAACGTACAGTGTTACCAGCTGACACTGTGTCGTAATCGAGAATTCGCAGTTCTCCAATGCCCGCCTTTGAAAATTCAACTGCGCACTGAGAACCAAGGCAACCGAGGCCAAATAATGCGATCTTTTTTTCAGAAAGACCTCTCAATTCCGGAATTCGACTGGTCATATCATCCTTTCCTGCTCTTTCCCCTTTAATGAAAAAAGGGTGAATATCGGTTCGCTTTTTCCCGTTCTTAGTTACGTTTCCTTTGTAAGCAACTATCCATCGACCGATAAATACCCAAGACAAGGTGCCATCCTTGTGGCGATGTGAAGTTTCATCTTCGTATATGGATGCAACTATGTCAATTTTGATATCACGGTCCTTGGGCGCATCGGTCTTTATGTTTCTTGCAGACTGAGGAATTATCGCGGAAACGGCAGTGTTGAATTTTGCAAGTTGCTCGAGATATTGTCGCGGGTCGTTGTTTATGATTGGAGCATCGGCTCGCTGCCATCTGCCTTTAATCCGAATCGGAAACATTCCTGCTATTTGAGGGGAAGCCGCATGAAGGAGACGGCCATTCTGATCAGTAACTTCGAGGACCGCACCCGACAATACATCGTATTTACCAGCTGGCCTGAATCCTATGATAAGAGCGCCATTTGTTCCAGTAGGCCTGCAGTTACTATCAATAATTATATACACACCTGGCTCAAAAGACATAAACCGCTCGACGGGCTCTGGTTCACGAGTTTCCAGATCCAGGCCAGTGCGAAGCTCATGGTCCAGGACGTCTTGCCTACTCATCAGATTATTAGCAGTCAATATTTTAGGGAGTTGCGAAGACAGAACCGATTCTGCCGTATCACGGTAATCCCATGCCCTAGTTGACTGCTGAAGAAGGCAAAGATTCTTTTGGAACGGCTGCTGATGATAGCGGAGATTTAAATAAGGAGCAAAAGCTTGAAAGCGAAAATACGGATAGTATTCAGGGTATTCGATTTCGAGATAGATATTCTCTGTCCCCAGAGGAAAGTATCCTTTGAGAATAACTACGCCCCTTTCAAAGAGGTCTTTATCCAAATTGAAAGGGGCGCCTAGTTTGGCGAGAGCCTCAATTTCAAACTCGAGTCGCCCGGGATGGCGTTGCCACCATCTCTTAATCATAAGAGTTTCTCCTATCCTACTTGCCTGTGGTGTGGCGGCTTTGGTGGTGACGGTGGTCCGGGCGGCACCGGTGGATGGTGCGGATGCTCTGGATGCTCCGGGTGTTCCGGATGGACTGGATGTTCTTTGTCATCCGTCTTTTTTTCTTGACTCATGCTGTTGGTCTCCTTCGTTTGGAATTATTACTGTGGATCATCGACCTTGTCTAGCACTTACGCAGCCTGAGTGCTAACGGTCAGAATATATACCATATCTGGTATAAAAGCAAGAATTTATAACAAGATACAGATATTTTTCTACCTTAACTTTATTAAGTAATTGTTTTTTAATACTTATTTATTAACCTATTATGTTAAATATTTTTACTATTAGTTTTATTTATTTGACATATGTATAGATTTTTCCCGACATCATTCAGATAGCCCCGGATGGCCTCCGGGGCTATCCACAACCCGCACGCTCAATATTCTTCCGGCAGCAGGATCGTGAAGCCCTCGATACTCCGAGAAGCAGAGCCAGAGCGTGACCGTGGCGGACCGGCGCGGATCGGTCTGGTAGATCACCTCGAACGGGACAAGGTGCTTCTCCCCTGCCCGCTTGAAAGCCGCAGCAGCCAGGAACAACGTGTCCCATAACCGCCCGCTGTAGTCCTGCCAGCCGGAAAGAAGCTCCGGCACCTGCACGAGCGCATGCACGCCCACAGTAAGACAGACCGGAACACGGAAACCCGCCTCTTTCGCCTCGGGCGTGTCGCTCACATCGACCAGCTGACCGTCTGCAATAGCCTGCTCACGCGTGTACATGTGAATCACGCCCCACCCTTCTACATGCTGCTTGTCCATTGTGCTACCTCCTATTTACCGCTTGAGATTAATTCCGGCTCCGAGAACCGGAAAGACAACTGAGGATCTACCGGAAACAACCGCGCCAGGGCACACCCGCCGCACTCCGCGCAGGCCGGGCCGACCTCGCACCAGCCGGAAGGACCGGCGACCTGGTTGAGGACCGCGACGACCTGCTCCACAAGACCCACCTCCTTTCAGGAAAAACTCTAAACCACCGGCCTCTACAAGCGACAGGCCGGTGGTGGAGAGTTCCAATACTCCGACTGCGATTCACTCGGCTTTGCAGGACGTGCGCCAAGAAGGACATGCGGTCGGCATGACAGGGTTTCTTTCCTGGCATGACGACTGCTCTTCTTGCACGGCATGAAAAGTCGCAGGCGGGAAGTTGTCTCTATCTAAAATGCCGTTGACCTTTCGAGCAGCTTGCGCTACGCGCTTCGCGCCCCGCTTCGCGTTCCGCTTTTTTTCTCGGGGAGCCCAGAGAGGGCGGACGGGAGCGCGGCGAAGTCTGCCGAACGAAGGAGGGCGCGAGGTTTGCCGATCCCTGCAAAACGAGTGACCGATGGAGTGAGGCAGTCTTTGACGCGCGTGGTGCGGGCGGGAGATCGAGCGAGGGCATGAACCTTGCCGGTTCACGCAAGGCGCATGACCGAGCAAACAAACGGGCTGGTGCCGGAGCGAAGCGGAGGCACGAGCCCGATACCACACAGGGTTCATGGTTTTATCTTTCGGAGGGGGATGCGGGGAGCCCCTGGGGGCAGACGGGAAGCGAAGAGGCGGGAGGCTGTCGTTGTCGTCTTCCGTTTCTTCGCGGGGATGGGCGGGGGGATTAGCGAAGCGAACGACCGAGTGGGTGGAGGAGTGCCGGCTCAGCGCGATTGCCTGAGCGCGTCGGAAAGCCGGACAAGCCGCGCATGCGACGCGGGACGCTCCTTCCCGCGCCGCGCACGCTTGCGGCGCCATGAGATAGCCGACCCAGGCCGGATGCCAAGGGGCTTTTAGCGCATTGCGGGCACGACGGAACCCACCGGGCGCGAGCGTAGCGGGGTGTTGCCGTATGATGTTGGTGTTGTCGTTGCTGTTGCTGGAGTTGTTGTTGAATTTATAGATAGAAGGTGTACTTCCTCGGAGCAACGGGCGTTCGCTTTGCGGTGTTTGTTGCAAAGCGAATGACCGGTGCGACCCCGGGGGTTCGGGGGTGAAGCCCGGGCATGTCTGGTGGGCGCGCCTTTGTTGTTTGCGCCAACCATGCTTGCCATAATGCGGAACCCCCGAGGTGTGGTGTTGACGTGTGCCCCCGGAGCAAAATGACGACGCGAAGGGGGTCGGGGCACGGAGCCCGTAGGGCGAGGGAGGGCCGGACCGAGCCGCAACTCCCCCCCCAAGAGTGCCCCCGCCCCCCTGGGAGTTCCGAAGAGGGGGGGGATGCCGGGAGGTTGGGGGGTCCAGGGGGGAGGGGGAAGGCGGGGGGGTGCGGCGTAGTGCCCCGGAGCCGTTGGTTTGTCGTCGGTGGCTGCGAGCCGGGCGTCGGGTGCGATCGGTCGCAAAGCGGCGACGCATCCGGTGCCCGGCGAGTTCGTCGATAGCGATACCAGGCGGCGGGAATACCATCGGTTTTGCATCGCTCTTGGTGGTCAAGATTGTATTGAATGAGTGGGTCTTACCGCCGCGCGGCCGCTACGCCGCGCCTGCCGGCAAGTGAGCAGAGCGAAGCGGAGCGCTATGATAAAGCTCTTGGTTCTATCAAGCCTCTCAGCTGCCGGTCAGCCGCAGGAAGGCGTCCCCTGCCTTGCTGCGGATGTCCGGCCACCGATTGCGAAGCGTGCGGTCTTCGCCGCACCTTGGCGAAGTCCGCGTTTACGCGGAGCTGTCTCTGTCACTAAATAAAAAGATGCGAGGCGAAGGCACGACGGCGTACGGAACGGAGCGTAGCGGGCGCAGCGCATCGGAGCGGATGTTCGCGGAGTGCGCGGAGCCAAGCGGAGCGAAGTGGAGAAGCCGTGGTGACGGAGCCGAGCCTCCTCATGCGAAGCGGTGCGCTCTGCGACGATCTGTGGCGCAGTGCGCGTTTGAGCGGAGCGGGGTTCTTACTGTAAGGAAATATAGCGCAGTGGAACGTCTAACGATCACAGCAAAATACCCTACCTGGTGTTGACAGCAGCATTAATCAGGCATATATTCGTGCATGAGACAGAGAACCTTTAGCAAATTAGATTAAATATGAATTTCTGTATCTGCACTTACGAAAGAGGATGATCATGGACATATTGGTAAATAACTGCAACAACATCGACAATGGAACTATAACCCTGAAAGAAAACAGGCTGAATATCAAGTATGCCATAAACGGAACCGGTAAGAGCACAATTTCAAAGGCAATTATAGCATCAATAAATGATCAGAAGAACGGCAGCAAGGAATTGCTAAAGCTGAAGCCCTTCAAGCACATCGATTCTGAAGATAATAATCCATCAGTAACTGGAATCGATTCCATAAAGTTGGTGAAAGTCTTTGATGAGGAATATACCAACAAATACATCTTTCTTCCGGACGAACTCGTTCAAGGTAGTTTCGATATCTTCATCCGGGATGAGGAGTACGAGAAAGGTATGGCAGAAATCAATGAACTAACAAAAACAATCCAAGAGATGTTTGCTCATGATAAAGATATCGATGAACTCATCAACGACTTTAATGAGTTGAGCAGCAGTTTTGGGAAACCGGTAAAAAGTGGGATTCACGGATCAAGCAATATATCAAAGGCCTTTAAGGGCGGGAACAAAGTACGCAATGTTCCGAAGGAAGTCGAAGGCTATAAAGAGTACATCCAGTCGGAGAATAACATAAAATGGATAAAATGGATTATTGATGGAAGGGTGTATCTAGACTTATCTGATAATTGTCCATACTGCGTAACGAACATAAGCACAAAGAAAACGAACATTGCTAAGATATCGGATATTTATGAACCTAGGGTAATTGAATATATAAACAAGATTGTATCAGTTTTCTCTAGACTAAATAAATACTTTTCGGATAAAACTAGAGACATTATAAATGGGTTTATTAACACAGTTGACGGTTATACGGACGAACAAGTTAAGTTTCTACTGGAGCCATTCGTATATATTTCATCACTTCGTTGCACAGTTCCATAAATTCAGCCGGCTGGGCCACATTGATATCCTTGGTTCCGCGGACGGCGATGGCCTTGACCCCTTTGTCTCCCATAACAGCGCCGATTCCCTGCCGGCTGGCACTGGACCGCCCCGCTCGATGGAGGCAAAATAGACCCGGTTTTCACCGGCGAGGCCGATAGCCGCCACCTGGGCCTTGGGTTCCTTTAATTCCTGCCGGATGAGCTCCTGGTGTCTCCACCGCTCCCTTACCCTGCAAATGAGAGGCATCCCGTATTTCCACTTTGTCATTGTTGATCCACAAATAGACCAGTTTGGAGGACTTGCCGCGCAGGATCACTTTGTCATACCCGGCATATTTCAATTCCGGGGCCCAAAATCCCCCCATCATGGAATAGGCCATCAACTCCGTTTGGGGTGAAACAGTCGTAACAATGGTCCGGTTACAGCCGATGGCCGGGGTGCCGCATAAAAGACCGGTGCCGAATATCAGGAGATTCTCAGGAGAAAAGGGATGGGTTTCCGGGGGCACCCTGTCCCATAATATTTTAGCATTCGTACCGAGCCCCCCCAGATACAGTTCGCTGTCCCTGGGATCGGTTTCCACCCGCTCAATGTTTCCCCGGGTTAGATCAATCTCCAAATTATAACCTGTCTCTGCGTAACGCATTCTTGTACCTCTTTGATATTACCTGAATCCTTTTTAAACACCCCGAAGCATAAAAATATTGCTATGCTAGGGATTGGATCGTCATTCCGGCGAAAGCCGGAATCCAGATAAATTTAGACACTAATAGTCCTGGATGCCGGATCAGGTCCGGCATGACGGAAAAACGACCCTGTAGCTTGGTTTATGGTATTTTTGCACTAACTTACTCTTTCTGTTCCAACTTTTTATACAAATTAATGAAGTTGCTCCGATCAAATCCGGTAGATTTAAAAAAGGAAAGCAGATCGACCGAATCCCAGCGGACGGAGGTATAAATTTCGAATATCTTCTTCTTTCGGTAAACCTCGAATAGATGATGGGCCAAAGATCGCCCGATCCCTTGTCCCATGTATTGGGGAGAATCCCAAAGTTTTCAATCCAACCGCCCTGATCCAAACCAAAACTGTTGGTCAAAATTTCGCTGATGATAAACCCCACCACCTGCCCTTCCGCCTCGGCCACAAAGCTGACACTGCCCTCCTTCTGAATATGGTCCCTTAAAAAACGACTTCTTTTGCTGGCTGACTTTAACTTTGGTAATCGCCTCCTCAATCTTGACGATCTGGAGCAGGTCCTTTACCATCAATTTTCTTATTTTTATTGTTTTCAAGGTCTTATTTTTCATCAGTCGATCCTTATAATCTTGACATGTTTGCCCACCCATTCAGGAGGCAAGTACACGCGCCCGCTGTTCCCGCTCTGTTTGACTTCCTTCTCATCATCTCCTCACCAAAAACCTCAAATTTGGCCTTAGGAGATTTGTAAGGCTCTTCTTCCACAAAAACATACTCTTTAGGTTTTTTTTCTTTTTTGGAGAAGGACATAGGGGATTCCTGCCTTAATTTTTGGAAAGAATGTGGCTATAAATTAACTATATTTTAACTATAATATGATTATAATTTTCTGAAATCTATTGTCAAGCAAAAAAACCGGCCTCCGCTGGTTAAAACACCTTTCCAGGGAGGGTCGACAGACGAGGAAACGAGATAAACTAAGGGGTGGAAGTATGGGGAGATTGGGGGTCAAGGGTCAAAGTTCATGGTTCGGAGTGATTAGTTTGAATTAGGGAGTGGAAAAGCAAAGAGTTCGGTGGAATGCAAGCGGGATAAGGTCTGCCATCAAATGCCCAGATATTGGTGTAAGATTTCTTTTTTCTCCTTGAGCATCATGACGTTACCATCCCATTTGACTTGGCCCTTTTCCAAGATATAGGCACGATCAGAAAGGCTGAGCGTCACCTTTGAATTCTGTTCGGCCAGTAAAATAGTCATTCCTTCTTCTTTTAGGGCCTTTATTTGGGCTTCCAATTCCTTAACAATAAGCGGGGAAAGCCCCTCGGTAGGTTCATCCAATAGCAGCAGTTGGGGATTGCCCATCAGGGTTCTGGCGATGGTCAACATCTGCTGCTCGCCCCCGGAGAGAGTCCCTCCGGATTGAGACTGTCTTGTTTTTAAGATAGGAAACATCTGATAAACCCGATCAATACTCCAGTGCCCCTTTGGTCCTTTCTTCATCCCCATCTCCAGATTTTCCTTAACCGTAAGGTTGGGAAAAATGAGGCGGTCCTTGGGCACATAGCCAATCCCGATGTAAGCGATTTCAAATGGCCTTTTACCTCGCAGGGAAGTCCCCTCGAACAAGATGCTGCCTGTCTTGGGAAACGGTCAGCCCCATGATACTGCGAATAAGGGTCGTTTTTCCCACACCGTTGCGGCCCAGAACACAAACCACTTCTCCTTTCTCGACCTGAAGAGATACGTCAAACAGGATATGGCTGATGCCGTAATAGGTATTGATGTTCTTTAGTTCCAACAGCATTATTATTCCTCGGCCAGATAGATTTTTTGAACCTGATCATTGGCCCGTATTTCCTGGGGCGTCCCTTCGGCGATAATGGAACCAAAGTGCATCACCCGGACCTTTTCGGATATCCCAAAGACGATATTCATGTCATGTTCAATGAAAAGCAGGGTCAGATTCCTGGAGCGTACGATCTTTTGAATCAGTTCCATAGTGTTATGGGATTCCTCCGACTCATCCCGGCGGTGGGTTCATCCAGCAAAAGAAGGTCCGGATAGGTTCCCAGGGTTATGCCGATTTCCAATAATCGTTGATCCCCGTGGGCCAATAAGCCGGCCATCCTCTCTTTTTTGTCTACCAGCCCTAAACTGCCCAAATTTCTTCGGTTTCTTTTTGGAAAAATGTATCGGCCCTTTCAATAATATTACGGGTTTTCTTCTTCCAGGCCATCAAGGCCACCTGAATATTTTCAAAGGTGGTCAATCGAGGGAAGATATTGGTCTTTTGAAAAGACCGGCCGATCCCGGACCGAGTGATCCGATGGGCGAGAAATGGGTGATTTCGTGATCCTTGAAATAGACAGCCCCGGAATTGGGTTTAAGGTGGCCGGTCAAG
>CAWBNQ010000004.1:0-25611 GCA_963790205.1 Nitrospirota bacterium | reverse complement strand
ATGCGAAGGAAGAGCGCTGCCATGCCAAGCCCCACAATGAGGATGGCGAGAATGAAGCCCTTGCCGATGCGATAGATGTTCCTGAGCTCATTCACGATGTCCCGCGACGTGATCTCCACCCGCGTCTCGCCGCGGCCCGTGGTCACCAAAAAGTCCGCCAAGAGCTTCGGCAGTTTCACCAGCGCGCGCCCCGTCGCCACGGTCTGCTTGAGGAGCCCGGAACGCGTAAACTCTTCGGCCTTGATAAAGCGTTTTGCAAAGGGCGTTGCGATCTCAATGATGTTGGTCTCGGCGTCGAGCTGCGAGCCGAGGCCGTTCAGCATGCCCACGACCCTGCCGAAGAGGATGAAGTCGTTCGGGATCTGGATCGAGGGACTCAACTGGAGCGCCTCAATAATATCGTTGCCGATCTCGTCGATGTTCATGGCCTTGAGCTCGGAGGGCGAGATGTCGCGGTATTTCTGAAGGATCCGCTCGGTGAACTGTACGAGCGGCTGGATGTCCTTCGTGAGCGGGATGAACCCCATGTCCACGAGCGCGCGCACCAGGCCCAGCGCGTCACGATCCATGATGGCGGTAAAGGCGCTCCGGAGCCCTTCTTTTTTCGGAGCGGAGAGACGGTCAACCATGCCGAAGTCCACGAGGATGACTTCAGGCCCCGGTCGCACAAAGATATTGCCGGGGTGCGGATCACCGTGAAACAGACCGTCGACAAAGAACATTTGGCAATAGGCCCCGGCAAGGGTGCGCGCCACCTCTTTCCGGTCGATCCCCCGCGCGTCGATCTTTTCAAAGTCCGTGATCTTGATGCCTTCGAGGTATTCGAGCGTCAGCACCTTGGAAGTGGTAAACGGCCAGTAGACAATGGGTACCTTGATCCGGGGGTTCTTGGCGAAATTCCGCGCAAAGGTCTCGGCGTTCTTCCCTTCCTGCAGATAATCAAGCTCCTCGTAAACAATACGCGAGAATTCGGAATAGATCACGTCGAGATTGATGTGCCGGTACAGCACGCGTAGTATGCTGATGACGAAGCGAAGGGTGCGGATGTCTGCGGCGATCACCTCTTCAATGCCGGGGTACTGGACCTTGACCACGATACAGTCCCCGTCCGTGAGGCACGCCTTGTGCACCTGGCCGAGCGAGGCTGACGCGATCGGTACTTCGTCAAAGGAGGAAAAGACCTCGTCCATGGGCCCCAGCTCCTCGGTAACGCGCCGGGCTATTTCAGCAAAGGGCGTCGGCGGCACCTGGTCCTGGAGCTTGGAGAGTTCGTTCGTGTACTCCTCGGGGAGGATGTCCACGCGCGAGGACAGGAACTGGCCGATCTTGATGAGCACGCCGCGCATCTCGATCATACGCTCGCGCAGCACGTAAGCGTTTTTTGCGTGGAGCCGCTTGAGCCGATCTTGCTTGGCCGCGGCTGAGGCAAAGGCGTTCCTGAGGCCAAGGAGCTTATAGCTCAGAAGCACGCGGAAAAAAAGCGCGACCCCTTGAAAAAATCTGCCTCGATATTGGAATAAGCGCATATTGGATTATACCAGATTAGAAAGAGGAAGGGTACCGAAGAGAATCGCATAAAGCGCGAGCCAAACATGCAGGATGCAAAACCTGAGACGACCTGCGCTATGTGCTCTGCGGACCCGGCTACGTAAATATTCCGATCACCGCGCCGGTCATGCAAGTGGCGAGCGTGCCCGCAACAAGCGCCTTCATGCCGAGGCCCACGATCTCTTCGCGCCGCTCCGGCGCGAGGCTCCCCAGACCGCCGATGAGAATGCCGAGGCTTCCGAAGTTAGCGAAGCTCGCGAGGGCATAGGTCATGATCAGGCGACTGCGCGGGTCGAGCGCCTCAGCCGGAAGCTTGGCCATTTCCAAGAACGCGAGCAGTTCGTTTAAAATGGTCTTGGTACCCATGAGGTATCCGGCTGTCTGGGCCTGCGGCCAGGGGATGCCGAAGAGCCAGACGATCGGGGCCATGACAAAACCGAGAATGCGCTGAAGCGTGAGCGGCTTGTTGCCCACGTCGGGCAGCAGGCCGATGAGCAGGTTCGCAAGATGCACCAGGGCCACCATGACGACGAGCATGGCGATGATGTTCAGAAGGAGCTGAAGGCCGTCCATGGTCCCCTTGACCACGGCATCCATGGAACTCGTCGCTGTGCGCTGGGGGAGCAAGCGTCCCGAGGTCTCTGCCTTCATCTCAGGGACCATGATCCGGGCGATCGTGATGGCGGCAGCCACATGGATGAAGGACGCAACAAGAATATGGCCAAGCGGGTCGGGGACCACTCCCTCGAGGATCGTGGCATAGAGGACCATCACGGTCCCGGCGATGCAGGTCATGCCTACGGTCATGAGGGAAAAGAGCTCGCTCCTGGTCATGCTCGTGAGATAAGGTTTGATGACGAGCGGCGCCTCCACCATGCCGAGGAATATCGTGGTCGAAGCGCCGAGGCCGAGGGCGCCGCCGATGTTCATGGTTTTCTGCAGGACAAAGGAGAATGCTTTAACGATATAAGGAAGGATCTTCCAGTGGAAGAGCAGCGCGGAAAGCGCCCCGATCACCAGCACAAGCGGCAAGGCCTGAAATGCGAGAATGAAGTTTGAGCCCGGATCGTTCAAAAAAAACGGCGGTGCTCCGCCGCCGATATAGCCGAACACGAAGGACGTGCCCGCTTTGGTTGCTGATTCAAGCGCCAGCACCACGTTATTCAGAAGAAGGAAGAACTTCTTAAAGATCGGAACGTAGAGAAGCACGCCTGCGATCGAGAGTTGAACAACGACGCCGGTCAACGCGGTACTAAATTTTACACCCTTTCTGTTCTCGCTTATGAACCAGGCGATGCCGAGAAATACGACGAGTCCGAGTAAAGCCTGAATAAGCATGAAGAGCTCCTTTAGCCGTAATGAATCTGCCCAACGTTTTAAGAATTATGCCATGCAAGCGTGCATTTTTCAATTTAAAAGAGAGATCCGAGGTAATCTTGATTTTCTTGCAACACGGCCTGATTCGGACTGCTCCGATGGTTATGAAATATAAGAGCCTGGACTGATAATAACACTTGACTTCCTTTCGACGGTGTGGCATTATGTCTTTCAGAAGTTCCGGATGTACTTGTAGGGAAACCACAAAGACAGTTCGACTTTGTGGTATTTTTTTTGTCCTTTTCCGTCGCTTCAATCCACAAGAAGGAGGTAGCTCATCATGGAAACCGGTACAGTAAAGTGGTTCAATGATTCCAAAGGCTTTGGATTCATTACCCGTGAAAAAGGCGGCGATGTGTTCGTTCATTTCGGCGACATACAGGACAGCGGCTTTAAGTCGTTGGCCGAAGGCCAGCAAGTGCAGTTCGACGTTGTCGACTCACCCAAGGGCCCCAAGGCAGCCAATGTTGTAAAACTCTAAGCTTACGCTTAAACTTTTGAAGCAGGTCCTGATCAGTCAGGGTCTGCTTTTTTTTGCGCCTTTCTCCGGCAGTACGTGCGTCTGCTTTAGGGACCGCGAAACCGCAATATTCTGCTTTATGCCGAAATAATCGGCTCCGCCGAGAAACACCTGTTGCTATTATCCCGATAAAGTGAGATAATGATACGTGTAGATTGTCGTAAGCATGAGGAACGGTGACGCCACAAGGATTTGAATCTTTGTGGTTTTGTATTTAGACGGGACACCTCAGAAGGAGTAACGATGCGGTACAGACAGAATTATAAGGAAAAACTGGAACTGGAAAAAGCAGCAATGGCCGCTGCCGGTCTGGTCTCAGAGCGATATTCCGGAGTTTCAAGCATAGAATTTCACATGACGTATTACCATCGCGGCGTGGACCCGGTTCTGATGGAGCGCACGCTCAATTTCTCGCCTGCTAATTATGCCAGCTTTCACATGAAATGTATGCAGGAGGGCTGCACGAACGGCGGGTACGACCTGGCGCCGGTTGTTGCCAGCCTGGTTAAATCCAGCAAGAAGTCGATCAAGGGTAAGATTTTTTGTCACGGAACGAACGATACCCTCGGACACGGCAGCATCGCCTACGAAGTCAATGTTCAGTACAACAAGCAGGCAAAATAGAGACACCCTCCGACGTTTCACGTATCCAGCCTAAGAACAGTGATCCCATTTAGCCCGGAAAAGATCTATCCCTCTTGAGAGGGGAAAGCACATGACCGCCATCCTGCAATGTCCCGTTTGCCGGAATGCCCTGCTTCTGTCGGCGGACGGCTATCAATGCTCCAACGATGCATACCTTCGACGCTGCTCGCGAGGGGTATGTCAATGTGCTGCTGTCTCACCAGAAGCATTCCAAAGAACCGGGTGACAGCCCGGACATGATGCGAAGTCGAAGACGGTTTCTGGACCTTGGATTTTACGACAGGGTATCCGATGGCATCAACGAGGTCGTTGCCGGAAAGCTCTCCGACGATACGAACAAGCGAGCGTTCAACATTCTTGACGCCGGCTGCGGTGAGGGATTTTATCTCAAGCGCCTCAAGGATTACCTGGCTCGGCTCAGCGCGAAGCTTCCTATCGATTACTACGGTGTCGACATCTCGAAATATGCCGTTCGCCAGGCGGCAAAGCGCGACAAGATGATTGACTGGTTTGTTGCCAGCATTGCCGAGCTGCCCTTTCTGCCAGCTTCCCTGGATATCGTACTGAACATCTTTTCGCCGGCTAACTTTCCCGAGTTTTCCCGAACGCTGAGGGACACGGGAGAGCTCGTGTTCGTAAGCCCCGGCCCCAGACACCTCAACGGCTTGCGGGAGATCATCTATCCGATGGTCAGGGAACATGCGCCATCGTCAGTGCTCGAACAAGCCAAAGGACTCTTTTCTCTTTCAGATGAAGTGAGGATTAATTATCAGGTTGAGCTGAAAAGTGCTGAAGCCATCAGGGACCTTCTTGCAATGACACCCTATTTCTGGAATATTGATCTGAAGACCAAATCCAAGGTGGAAGCGCTTGACCGGCTTGATTTGGATGTCGATGTGGAGATACGCGTCTTCAAGAGGGCGATAGGGTGAGGGTGAACATTCCCCGGTAGAGATTCTGAGCGGTTACAAACGGCAAAGCAAGAAAAGCCTCAGATCGCTGAAAAAAAACCAAGCCCACCTGTAGATCCGGAGCGGGCCTGGTTTTTCTAAAGGCCAGACTACTTGGCGCCGAGGATGGCGTCTTTGGCGGCTTTGGCAACTCGAAACTTGACGACTTTCTTTGCCTTGATCTTGATGGTTTCTCCGGTAGCAGGGTTTCTGCCCATACGCGCCTTGCGCTGCACGAGCACGAGCTTGCCGAGTCCCGGCAACGTGAACGAGTTCTTGGCTTCTTTATAGGCCGTCTCAGCGATGAACTCCAGTATGTCTGCAGCTGCCTTCTTGGTAAGCGATGCCTTCTCTGCGAGCTTTGCGACGAACTGCGATTTCGTCATTGCCTTTGCCATGTAGTGCCCTCCTGTGAATAAGATTAGGTGTTGCAGCTGCGGTCACTATAGGCCATTGGGGGAGTATTGACAAGAACTCTTTTTAACGTAAATTATTACGTCGCCCCAAAAAGCATCAGGATCATGGGCGGCATCGTTATCTACGCCCACGAGGACTGATGCTCAGTGATAATGCTATTTCTTTTTAGACTTCGGTTTTTTTACTTCCTTCTTTGCGCCCTGTCTCGATTGTGCCATGGAATATCACCTCCTTCCAGAATGCGCCGCCACTTCATCGGACATCTCTTCGTAGTGTGCTTGCAGTACAACGGTCTCCGAAGTTATTTTATTTCTGCCCCATCCGGAGACCCTTCCGAGCGCTCCATCGGCTGATCGGTATTTTTGCCAAGTTTGCGCTGTCTTTTTTCTTCGTTCTTCTTTTTCTTTGCTAATTCCTTCTGATGCTTTTGAAAACTGAAATTCGGTTTCCCCAAAATAAATTCTCCTTTGCAGAAGCCATTTTCTTATACGCCGCGACATATCCTGGACCTGTTCCAACAGTGCACCGTACGCATGCTCTCTCTGCCTTGTTATATAGTATATCAATTCATGTGCTGGAACAACATAAATCTGACGGAGCTTTGATCGTTGTTGACGTGCTTTGGCTGAGTTGATGGGTAGTTTACGTTTGGCCAGCAGGCACACGTTTCAGTCCCGATCGCGGCCAGCGTGGCACTCGCAGAAAACGGATGGGAAGTTACACCTTCGCCACACGCACGAGAGTGTTGTTCTCGTTCATGCCGTCGATGATCGCGCCGAGGCCCGCCATATTCTGAAGATAGTCGATGGCGTCGCTGGAAATCTCTTCACCCGGGACCAGGAGCGGAATGCCGGGGGGATAGACGGTCACGATCTCGGTCGAGACCCTGCCCGCGGCGTCATTCACGTTCACAAGCTCGCTGTCCGAGTAGAAGGCCTTTCGCGGCGTCATGGCAAAGCGGTTATTCAGCATGGGCGGATGGACCTTATCGAGCGGCAAGAGTGCGCCCTGGAGCCCGGTCTCCATGGCGATCACGCGCAAAGACTCCACCAGCCGGTTCAAATCATCCTGCCGGTCACCGATCGATACGATCACCAGCACGTGGAACGGATCCGCCATTTCTACCTGGATCCCGAACCGCGTGTTCAATTGGTGGGAGACATGGTAACCGGAAAGCCCCATATCCGAGACCGTTATCGTCATCTTGGTCACGTCCATGTCCGACATGCCGGCGGCCTTCGCCTGGTCCTTGCCGAAACAGACGAGACCCGGGATCTTGCTGATCTCCGCGCGCGCGTCCTCGGCAAGTTTGATAGTGCGGTTCAGGAGTTTCTTTCCTTCCGTGGCCATCTGCATACGCGCCAGGTCGAGGGAGGCCATCAAGATATAGGACGGGCTCGTGGTCTGGAGAAGTTTGAGTGTGTTCGTGACATCATCGATGTTGATCCTGCCGACCTTTGCGTGCAGCATGGAGGCTTGGGTCATGCCGCCCACGATCTTGTGCGTGGACTGAACACAGAGGTCGGCACCTGCCTCGAGGGCGCAAATAGGCAGCTTGGGGTTGAACTTGAGGTGAGGTCCGTGCGCCTCGTCCACAAAAACGATGAGCCCCTTCTCGTGGGCATAGGGAATGATCTTCTCGATATCCGCACAGAGACCGTAATAGTTCGGGCTCGTGATGAGGAGCGCCCGCGCCCCGGGATTTTCATCGATGGCTTTTTTTACGGTCTCGAATTTGACGTTCAGAGTAAGCTTGAGGTCGTTGTCAAAGGCCGGCTGAAAGAAGATCGGCTGCGCGCCGCTCATGATGAGGCCCGTCAGCACCGAGCGATGGCAGTTTCGGGCGATCAGCACCTTGTCGCCGGGCCCGGTCGTGGACGCCACCATGGCGTGGTTTCCCACGGTTGTGCCGTTCACCAGGAAATACGAACGGTCCGCGCCCGCGGATTTTGCCGCAAGTTCCTGCGCCTCCTTGATAACGCCCGTGGGGTTCTGGAGCGAGTCGACCTCATCCAGCGTCGTGAGGTCGATCGAGAAGACACGCGGCCCCACGAACTTGCGGAACCGGGTGGCAATGCCTTTGCCGCTTTTATGTCCGGGGGTATGGAAGGAGACTTTGCGACTTTCCGCAAGGTTCACCATTGCGTCAAATAACGGCGTGCGGAACTGCTCGTCTTCGATCCGGTTGGGAGGGGGGTTCATGGCTTTATACGGGAGAAGAAGACCATGAAAAAAACAGATTTTTCTATTGGGTCACGGAGGGCACAGAGAAAAAAGGAATCATTCATCATGGTTTTTTACTCCGTGTTTCTGCCTGTACCCGCGTTTTGCCTGCCCCGGCGCTTTCGAAAGAGCCGGGGACTACCGCAGGGTGAGTCTCCGTGGTAGATTTCTTTTTTTACCGTATCTAATGATACGTAAAGAGCGGCGCATTATCTTCTATGATCTTCGTCTCTTCCGCCAAGGCCTTACGGATATGCTTGGGCAGCATGTACATGCCCTGGTTCGTGATCCCGTCGAAGTACCGGTTCTCGCCCTTGATCCTTTTCTTGATCATGGCGTCCAGGTCCTTGGGCGCGAACTTCCGGGGATCGAGGTTCTTCGAGGCCAAGGTAAAGCCCCAGGGGAGGCCGAAGGACGGAATGGACACGGCATACGGAGCGACGACAGGGAAGACCGCATTCAAGGTCTTGTCCACGGCCGTGAAATTCAAAAGCGAATGCAGGGCCGTGGTCCCCGCTTGGAGGGAAATGACCCCATCCGGGCTCAGCCGCTCTTTTACGATCTCGTAGAACTCCCGGGTGAAGAGGAGGTATGCCGGCCCCTCTTCCACCGGTTCGGAGATATCGATGATGATCGCATCATAGGTGTCGGAGGTCTCTTCGAGATATTTCCGGGCGTCCATGAACCTGAGATCGGTCCGGGGGTCATCGAAGGCGCCCTGGTGCCATTCGGGCAGGAGTTCCTTCGACTTTTCGACCACTTCCTGGTCGATGTCCACCATCATACAGTACTCCACGCTCTTGTGGCGGAGCACCTCGCGGAGCGTGGCCCCCTCGCCTCCGCCCACGATGAACACGCGTTTGGGGTTCGGGTGGGTGAGGAGTGCGGGGTGCACCAGCGCCTCGTGGTAGATGAACTCGTCGGTGATGGTGGACTGCATCTTGCCGTCCAGCACGAGGCACCGGCCGTAGCTCCCGCTGTCCATGATCTCCATCCGCTGATACTTGGTCTGGCTTGCGTAGTGGATCATGCGGATGCCGTGAATATGCCCCTCATCGGGGCTCGTATACTCAATGAACCACTTGTAGCTCTTGGGCTCTATCATGCTGTAAACAAGCTTCTCCCTGCGCGGCCGGCTTGTGAGGCAGATTGCCGTGGCCGAGGACTCCCCGCTTCATCTCGATGATGGAGGGGTTCTTGGATTCAAATTTTTCAATGAGGAATTGTGCGGCGACCCTGGGATCGATCAGGTCCCCGCAGGTGAAGACATCTACTGCGGCGTAGCCGTATTCCGGCCAGGTGTGGATGGCAAGGTGGGATTCGGCGATGATCACCATCCCGCTGATGCCAAAGGGGCTGAACTCGTGGAAAGCGACTTCAACAATGGTCGCCTTTGCCTCAAGTGCTGCATTTTTTAGTGTTTCCTGTACAAACTCTAGATTGGTCAGGGTCTTAGGGTTGCAATCCTTTAACTCTAACAACAGGTGTTTCCCCAATGCGTGCAACCTGTTTACCTCCTTCTCCGCCCGCTTCACAAGCTCCGGGATACCTCCCGGTCTCCGCGAGCACCGCCTTCCGTTCCCACGGAAGGGCCAAGGTCCGAATCCAATCCGTCTCGTGCTTCCGACGGCAACCATCACACATTAAAGTTAAGTGTGATTTATCAAAATTAGCGCTCTTTGTCAAGAATAAAATGGACAGCGCTTCATTTTTTTCTCGCTACTCTTTTTCGCCGGCTTCGCGACACTTTTCGCGACCTTCTTCAGCCCGACTTCGAGGCGAAGCACACCGGATTTTCTCCGGCAGACGGTCAGGATCGGCGCATTTTTATATGATTTTACCTGTCACGGGTCCGTTGATCAAAAAAATGCGGCCGGAGAGACGTTCAGCCGGCATCCGGTGACGGTCGTAGAGGGTCAAGCAGAGCGGAGAACCCCTTCGCAAGCTGCCGGGAGCCGCCAAAGCCCCTGCGAAATACGCCTCGATCCGTTTCCCGGAAGGAAAGGCCGGGATGTCGGCGCCATCGTCAAAAAAGTCTTTACATCGCGGACCGATAGTTTTAATATTGGGCTCTGTACTCCCGTGAGGAGGTCGCCGGAAAACGGGATCACTCGCGAGGCAGGCTTCCGGCTTCATAATTTCCGCTCGTCTGGAGGTTTCACCATGTCTGTAGAGAAAAGCTTCGTTGAGATCGACTCGGTGCTCGTCAATCCTGAGATCTTCACCCGTCCCTACGGGTGTGACGTCGTGAAATACGACTGCAAGTCCCAGTGCTGCTACCGCGCCTGCATCGTGCCGGAGCACGAAGCAAAGAAGATCGAAGCGCACTTCGACGACATCCTCGCTTACCTTTCCCCGGAGAACCGGGAAGCGCTCAAAAAGAACGGTACGATACTCGCCGATTGCAAGAAACAGTGCCCCAAGGGCTGCGAGATCCATGAGGACGAGGCACGGGCCATCCGGCGGAACTTCGGGGGCAAGGATTTCCGCTGCGTATTGATCTTCAAAGACACCTGCTCCCTTCTGTACACGAACAAGGAGGGCCTCCGGTACTGCGCCGTGCACACGTTCGCCATGGACAAGGGAATGGTCTGGGAAGAGTTCAAGTTTGCGGACTGCGTCCAGTATCCGCTCGCCTTCTACTCGACGGAGGACGGCAGGAAGGTGCTTTCCATCCAGGACACGCCGTATTTAAACCACATCTCGTGCATGAAGAAGCCGTCGGGAGAGCCCATGTACAAAAGCCTCAAGAAGACCATCGAGACGTACATGGGGAAGGATTTTTATAAAAAGCTCGCGGCACACGCCACAAAAAGGGCGAATCCATAACTTGCTAAGATCACGGTGTCTCCTCCCGGTCCCGGATTCCGGTGGATGCGCCGCATCAACGGTGAAAAGCCATACTATCGAACCATGGGAAACCTTTTCCTCAGCTTTAGCATTGCGGTCGGAGCCGCGGTCGGTCTCGTCGGCCTGAGCCGCGCCTTCGACGTTGAATTCTACACCAGCCGGATACTGCCCCTCGTCCCCATTCTCTATGCGATCGTCTATGAGGTCCTCGAACACCGCAAGGAGGGCGCGGAAACCTTACCCGGGCAAGAGGGCACGCAGGTCTCGCACCCCCCCGCAGCGTCGGCGATCACGGCAGGAAAGATCGTCATTGACGTTGCAATAAGCTTCGTCATCAAGTTTTTACTCGAACTCTTTCTCGTTGCGCTCTACTTGCGGTTCGGCGGCCAGTCCTTCAGCGACATCTACGGCCCGTTCGGCATCGAGACCGTGGGCAGGTTCCTGCGGGGAGAGCATCCCTGGCTCGCGGGCAAGGACGGCCTCTACCTTCTCGCCTTAGTTGCGCTCAGCACGAGCTATATGACCGGCCTCTGGATCGGCAACACCGCGAAGGGCAATGCCACCCTCGAGGGTGTTCTCGCCGGCGCTGCGGTCACGCTGATCAATTCGATGACCAGCATGCTCGTCCTGTACCGGACGATCGAGGAGATGGCGGTACGCCTGGCGGAATCCATGGGCTACATCCTGCGCGCGGGCTTCCTGGTCGTGCTTGCCCTGCAGGTGCTGCTGTACGGCCTCTGGAGCGGCCTGGCGCAAAAAGCGGAAGGTAAGCGAGAGCTTCGCGCGGCACTCAAGAAACAGGCGAAAAGATCGAAGAGGTAAGTTCCCCTTCTCCCTCCAGACGCACATCTGAAAGAACCCATTCCCACAA
Organism: Nitrospirota bacterium; assembly: GCA_963790205.1. Taxonomy (GTDB): domain Bacteria; phylum Nitrospirota; class UBA9217; order UBA9217; family UBA9217; genus CAWBNQ01. The sequence continues at coordinate 14,210 of CAWBNQ010000004.1, read as the reverse complement.
GATCCCACCCACCGTGGAGATGTATCGTTTGGCATGACCGCTCGCAGGGCGGCACGTGCGCCAAGAAGATCCTGCCATGTTGATGTGATTCGTTCAGGGATATCGAGCGAGGCGCGTCCGGAGGGCATTCCTAAAATCGTCGAGCGCCAAGAAAGTGCTTTTTCCAATACGCATCGAGGAGGCTGTCCTTCCGGACCGTCTTGCCGGTGCTGGGGGCGTGAACAAAGAGGTTGTTACCGAGATAGATGCCCACGTGGGAATATTTTACGCCGCTCTCGTTAAAGAACAGCAGATCCCCCTTGTGCATCGTTTGGACCGGGTGCGTTTGCCGTCTCAGCACGCTGGTGCTGTGCGCTACGTCAATGCCGGCAGCGAGATAGCTGTAACGGACCAGGCCGCTGCAGTCGAATCCGGAAGGGCTGTCGCCTTTGAACTTGTAAGGCCTTCCGATCATGGTCAACGCCGTCTTCGCCGCCTTGTCGCCGACTGCAAATGTGTATCCTTCGACGCGCCTCGTTGCCGGTTGCGTGGAAGCGCAGCCGGTGATCAGAAATGCGAGGGCCCCCGCTAGAACACGAAAACGCCACGCGCCACTTCCTGTGCGCCGCTGATAATGCATGCCGGTATATTAAACGAATCGCCTCCCTGAAGTCAATGGAATCCCTAAAATAACAATTCGTTGAACAAGCGGCACGCCTCTTCTTCGCGACGTACGCGGATCGAAAATCCCCTTGACCCTTCTTCTTCACCCTGCTATAGTCGGCGCATGAAACACAAGATCACCTTCCTGCCGGACAACATCACGGTTTCGGTAGACGACAACACCAATCTTTTCAGGGCAGTGAAGGCCGCGGGCCTGTATGTGCTCTCTTCCTGCGGCGGAAAAGGGAACTGCGGCAAGTGCAAGGTCGTGATCAAGGAAGGAACGGTCGAGAGCGGCAAGTCCCGTTCCTACTTGAGCTCCGAGGAGAGGGAGCGTGGCTATACGCTTGCCTGTCTTTCCCGGGTCACCAGCGACCTCGTGATCGAGATCCCTCCCGAATCGCGCATGCAGGCGAAGCACAAGATCGCGACGGGCGCTAAGACGGAAGAGCTCCTTCGGCTCATGGCTGCGGCCGGCGGTTGTCTCGAATCGCGGATCACCCGCGTGTATCTTGAACTTTCCCCACCGACCCTCGACGACAACATCCCTGATTTCGAGCGGGTGCGCAGGGCCCTGGATCAAAAGGGGTTCGATGCCTCCGACCTCCACATGAACTATCTCGTGCTGAAGAAGCTGCCGCACATAGTGCGCGAGGGGGACTGGAACGTTACCGTCTCGGTATTCAACGTCGGCGCGGTCTTGGAGGTGCTGGACATCTTCCCGGGCGACGCCTCGCACACGCGCTACGGAGCGGCGGTAGACATCGGTACCACGACCGTCGTCGTCTATCTCGTGGACATGGCGAACGGGAACGTTCTGGGCCAGGCCTCGACATATAACAGTCAAGTGAAATGCGGGGACGACGTGATCACTCGGATCGTCTACGCCACCGAGCGGAACGGGCTCAAGGAACTGCAGGAACTCGCCGTGGGGAACATCAACACGATGCTCGCGGAACTGGCCGAGAAGAACAACGTGCCACCGGGCATGATCGATTACATCGTAGTAGCCGGCAACACCACCATGGAGCACCTGTTCTACGGCATCAATCCCCAGTTCATCAGGGAGGAGCCGTACATCCCGGTAGCAACCTTCTTCCCGCTGATCCGCGGCAAGAGCGTCGGTTTCCAGATCGATCCGCAGGCCATGGTCTACTCCATGCCGAACGTGGCAAGCTACGTGGGGGGCGACATCACTGCAGGCGTGCTCGTGTCCCAGATCCACAAACAGGAGCAGGTTTCGCTCTTCATCGACATCGGCACCAACGGAGAGATCGTGCTCGGAAACAAGGACTGGCTGGTGACCGCGGCCTGCTCCGCCGGCCCCGCTTTTGAAGGAAGCGGCATCAAGTTCGGCATGCGCGCCATGGAGGGGGCCATCGAAGAAGTGGAGATCGACCCCGTAACGCATGAGGTAAACTTCCGGGTCATCGGCGACGTGAAACCGATCGGCATCTGCGGCTCGGGCATGATCGACGCCCTGGCCGAGATGTACTTGAACGGCGTCATCGACCAGAAAGGGAAAATACGAGAAGAACTCGGCTCCAAGCGCATCCGCAAGGGTGAGAGCGGCTTGGAGTTCGTGCTCGCATGGAGAGTGGAGAGCGCGATCAACAAGGAGATCGTTCTCACCGAAGTGGATCTGGACAACCTGATCCGCGCCAAGGCCGCGATCTACGCGGGCTTTGCAACACTGCTTGCGCAGATGGGGATTCCCTTCAGCAGCATCGAGAAATTCTACATCGCGGGCGGGTTCGGACGATATATCGATATCGAGCGCGCTGTCACCATCGGCATGCTGCCCGACCTGCCGGTAGGCAAGTTCCAGTTCCTCGGCAATACCTCCATCATCGGCGCCTACTATGCACTCCTGTGCGACCGTCTCCGTCACGAGGCCGAGGAGATCGCACACCGGATGACCTACATAGAGCTGTCCGTGTCGCGCAGTTTCATGGACGAATACCTTTCCGCACTTTTTCTGCCGCACACAGACCTGAACGCGTTTCCGACGGTGAAGAGGGAGCTGGAGGAGCGGAAGAAGACCGGGTAGATGATAGGCAAGGCTGATTTTTTTGAGGGAAAGAAGATTTTAGTACAACTTCATTAAATCTCTTCAACCGCGTTGGCCGCGGGAATCTGCTCTTTGTGTGCTCTGCCGCAAATCCCTTTTTCGCACATCCATCATAAATAATCTTGCTCGGCGTCCCTATATTCAGGAGCTTAGGTCGTATACCGTTTGAAATCTTCGATATTCAGGGGCCGGCTGAAGTAGTAGCCCTGGCCCATGTCACAACGCAGGAGCCGCAACACCTTCCACTGCTCTTCCGTCTCCACCCCCTCGGCGATCGTCTTGATGCCGAGGTTCCGCGCCATCGAGGTGATCGAGGTGATGATCGATGCAGTGTCGGGATCGTGCGTTACGTCCTTGACAAAGGACTGGTCGATCTTGAGCACGTCGACCGGCAGTTTTTTGAGATAGGTCAGCGAGGAGTAGCCTGTTCCGAAATCGTCTATCGATATGGCGACGCCGATGTTCTTCAGCTCCTTCAGCACAGACTGGGCGAAAAGGATGTCTTCCATGAACACGCTTTCCGTCACTTCCAGAACGATCCGCTTGGGGTGGATCGCAATGGCCTTGATCGTGTCCCGAACCATCTCGATCAGGCGATCATGCCGGAACTGGGCCGCCGAGAGATTGACGGACACCGGGAACTCGTGCTTGCCGTTGCCCATTGTTTGCATCTGGTTGCAAACCGTCTTGAACACCCATGCGCCCACGTCGATGATCATGCCCGTTGACTCAAGGGTGTGGATGAACTTGGCGGGAGAAACGATGCCAAGGTCCCGGTTGACCCACCGGATGAGCGCCTCGGCGCCCATCATCTTTTTCCCTTCCATGTCGCAGTACGGCATATAGTTGACCTGGTATTCATTGTTCTGGAGGGCGCCGAAGAGCCTCTGCTCCATCTCGACGAGTTCGGACATCCTGGCATTGACTTCCGCCGAATAGAAGCGGAAGCTGTTGATGCCCTGGGCCTTTGCCTGCGCCAGTGCGATGTCGGCGTTCTTTGCGAGCGTTCCGGCTTCCTCCCCGTCCGCGGGACAGAGCGCCGCACCCACGGACAACGTCACGAACACGTCACGCCCATCCACGGAGATCCCCCGCGAAACGTTCTCGATGATCGACCCCACGGTGGACACGACGTCCCCGATCTTTTCAACACCTTCGAGCAGGACGCCGAATTCATCGCTCCCGAAACGCGCTGTCGCGCCTCCGTCGCCGACGATCTCCTTGAGCCGTCCCGCAACCAGCTTCAGCACCCTGTTCCCCGCGTCGCTCCCGAACACATCGTTGATGAACTTGAACCGATCGATCACGACGATGAGGACAGCGAGCTTTTTCCCGCTTTCTTTCGACCTCCCGATTGCCGCACGCAGCCGTTCCATAAAATCGTCCCGATTGGAGGCCCCGGTCAGGGGATCATAGTGAGAGAGATAACTAAGCCGGTTCTCCAGGCTCCGTTGGTGCGTCACGTCACGGGCCGTCACGATGAGGTGGGTCGGCTTGCCGTCCTTGTCCGTGAGCGGTGTGAGCGTTTCCGACAGGTAGAACAGCTCGCCGTCCTTTTTGCGGTTGATCGTCACCCCGGGATCCGAACCATTCCCTGTGTCCGCCGACAGCGTGCCAGCTTCTCCGGGGGCTTGCTCCGGGGACCGGAGGACATCCAGCGTTTTCCCGATAAGCTCCTCTCTGGTATAGCCGGTCGCCTCTTCCACGGCATGGTTCACGTAGTCGATGGTCCCGTCCGGTCTCGTGATCGCCACAAGGTCCGATGCATTCTCCACGGACAGTCCGAGCTTCGCGATCGTCTCCTGCGAGCGCTGCTGGTCCGTCAGGTCCTGCAGCACCACCGCGTAACCGTTCAGCTTCCCTTTTTCGTCCTGCAGCGCCTGGATCGTTTCCCGGGCCGGGAACATGGACCCGTCCCGCCGGAACCGCATGCCCTCTTCCTCGTACCGGCCTTGGAGCGCCGCAGCCTCGATCCGCCAGCCCGGCTGCTGCCGCTTTGCCTCGTCTTCAGGGTAGAACCGCGAAAAAAACTTTCCCTTGATCTCCTCGGCGCTGTAGCCTAGCATGCGATCGGCAGCCGCGTTCCAGGCCGTCACGCGGCCCGTGCCGTCGAGCACGGCAAGAGCGTATTCTTTTGCCCCGTCGGCAAGCAAGCCGAATCGTTTCTCACTTTCCTGGAGCAGCCGCTCGGTCCGCCGCCGCCTTCCCGACTCTCCGAAGATGAACAGGTACGCGAGTACGGATAAGGCAAGCGCTGAAGCTCCGGCCGCAGCCATCGCCCGCACCGGACGCCGGGCAGCCGCGCGCACGACATCTCCGTGAGCTTTGAGCGCGGCTTTTTCGTCCTCCGCCATGCGGTCCAGGACCGTCTTTATCTCTCCGGGCACGGTCAGATCCGCCATGGGAGTTGCCGATGAAGGCTGTTTCAATACCTGCTTATGTTTTTTGGGTTTTGGGGACTCTATGATGCTGTTCACGCTGTCGATATGTTCTTTGACCAGGTCCGTGAGCGTGGTGACTCGGTCCCGCTGCACCGGAGATTCGGCGGTCAGGTCTTTCAGGCCTTCAAGCTCTTTCCCAATCTGCTCAGACGCTGCCTTGTACTGTTTTATCGCGTTTGCGTCTCTGCTCTCGGCCGCAGTGCGACCTGCATTATCGATGACCCCGGAGAGAAACCTGACTCGACCGATCGCTTCTAGGACCGTGTAGGAAGGCTTGTACGATTCCAGTGTCGATGTGAATTCCCTTGTCGCCCGGTATCCGCTCAAGCCCGTGACAAGCATGATCGCCAGGAGGAGGACCAAGCCGATTGCAAGCCATTGCGGCGATGATATTTTTATCATTGTTGTTGTCCCTTACCCGCTTTGTCTTGATGACGATCATCAAAAACCGCAAAGGCTTTTCGGCCGATCCTAGCTTCGCGGGGCGACAGATAATAACCAGAACCTATTTGCATCCGCCTAAGAGTATTGTAGCACGTTTTTTATGTTGTTCGATTGCTTCGTCGGATAGAATCTGCACGAGCGCAAAAAAACTGAGGAAATGCGAAGACATTTTTGATAAGAAAGTATTATACTGAGGAGAGGAAAAAGGTCAGCCTATTTGGTAGCTGATGACGTCGGAGGTGATGTCGAGTTCGCTTGCCGCTTGCGGATAAAGCTTCACTGTGCCGCCTACTTTGAAGAATGCAATGGCGCCCTGAAGCTGTTCTGTCTGAGACAGAAGTTCAGCTGACGTCGCTGACGTCTCCTCAGCTGCCGCTGCGTTATGCTGAATTACCCCGTTCAATTGTTGGATGGCGCTGTTGATCTGGACCGCTTCGGCGGTCTGCTCCTTGCTCGCAATGCTGATATCATGCACCAATTGTGACGTTTTTTGGATGTCAGGCACGAGCATCGCCAGCATTCGTCCCGCCTCCTCAGCCGCAGCAACGCTCGAGACCGATAGATGACTGATCTCGCCCGCGGCCGCCTGGCTCCGCTCAGCGAGCTTACGCACTTCCGACGCAACGACCGCGAACCCTTTGCCATGCTCGCCTGCCCGGGCCGCCTCGATTGCGGCGTTCAATGCAAGGAGGTTCGTCTGGCGTGCGATCTGTTCGATGATCGATATTTTTCCTGCAATGGATTTCATGTCATTGACGGTTTTTGAGACCGCCCTGCCGCTTTCCTGTGCCTCTCCCGTTGATTTCTGCGCTATCATCGCTGTTTGCCGGGCATTGTCCTCGGTCTGCGTGATGATCGACACCATGTGTTTCATCGAGGCGGATACCTCTTCAATGGAGCTCGCCTGTATTGCAGCACCCTGAGACACCGCCTCTGAGCTTGAGCTTAAGTTGCGGCACTCGGATCCCACCAGATCCGAAGCTGCCTTGACCTCGGCCACCACCTCTTTTAACTTTATCCTCATGGCGTTCAGTGCATCGGCGAGCTGGCCGATCTCGTCGTTTCCCTCATGAACTATTGCTGCGTCGAGGTCTCCTTCGGCAATATCCTTCGCTTTTTTGGTCAATTCCGTTAAAGGTCTATGTGTCGCGCTGATGGTGATCACTACGGTCCCAAGCAGAAGGAGCGTTCCCACTCCGCCGATCGCAAAAAGAAACCGCTTCAGCGACCTGGACCTGTCCAATAGATCGGCCAAAGGCATTTTTATGCTGATTGCGCCGATAACGGTCCCTTCCCGTACCCGATGACAGCCCAGGCAATTTCGTCCCATGAAATTTGCTCTCCCTGTATAGGGGTAGACGCCCCGGATATATTCTCCTTCAAGCAGGACTTGTTCATTACCTGTCGCGATGACTTGTTTTTCGATAGCATCTTTCGGATAGTCATCGGGATTGCCCTTTCCATAATCAGCGTCAAGTGCCTCTGCCCGTATCACCCTGAGATCGATGAGATGACTCATCTGTTCTAAAAAGGACACCTTGGCCTCTTTGATATTTCCCGCGACCATCATGGCAGTCAAGGCATTCAGCACGGTGTCCCGATAGCTATTGAGCGCCCTCGATTTTGCCTCCTCGATCACGAGCGCCGTTGTCTTTTCTCCGGTAATAATGCCCATGAGCAGTATCCCGGCAATTACTATTGCGATGATCGGTAGTGAGATCTTCCACTTCACCGACAGGTCTTTGATCTTCATAGAGCCGGTCCCCCGTTCACCCTCCGTATGCGTGTCGTCGGATTAAAGATGATCGTCCCTGTCCAGCGTGTCCCGCATTTTTTTCAAGAGATCCGACGGCAAGATCGGCTTGGAAACAAAATTGACATTGTGCCCGACCATGCCCTTCTGCTGAAGAAAGTCCGCGGTATAGCCGCTCGCGAAAATGACCTTCACGTCCGGTCGATATCGTCGATCTCGTCGTATACCTCTTTTCCATTTATTTTCGGTAAAATAAAATCAAGGATGAGGAGCTGGATCCTGTCCCGGTTCTCCGTGAATCTGCTGACCGCATCCTCTCCGTCGACCGCCTCGATCACCGTGTATCCGTATTGCCCGAGCACCTCTTTCATAAGCGTTCGCACCGGGGCGTCGTCCTCGGCGATGAGAATGGTCTCGGTCCCGCCGCACACGGGAAGAGAATCCGCGCTCTCCGTTTCCTGGATCTCGCGCTTGCTCAGCGGCAGATAGATTTTAAACGTTGTTCCTTTTTTCGGCTCGCTGGAGCAAATAATGTAGCCGTTATGCTGTTTTATAAGACCCGTACACGATCGAAAGCCCAAGTCCCGTGCCCTTCCCCACTTCTTTTGTCGTGAAAAAAGGCTCAAAGATCCTTTCTCTCGTTCGCTCGTCCATCCCCATGCCCGTGTCCGTTACGGATAATCAGCGCATAGGTGCCCCGCTTCCCGTACCCGTGCATCTGTACAAAGGCGCCGTCCAGGACGGCAATATCCGTTCGTATGGTCAGACATCCGCTTTCAGCCATGGCATCCCGTGCGTTCGCCACAAGGTTCATGAGGACCTGTTCGACCTGGCCGCAGTCCGCCATGACGGTCAGATCGCCATTCGTCAGATCGACCTTCATTTCCACGTCCTCGCCGATGATCCTCTGCAAGAGCTTCTCGACGTTCGCGACGATCTTGTTCAGGTCCACGGGTTTCGGCCTGATCACCTGTTTCCTGCTGAAGGCGAGGAGGCCGCGCGTCAGGCTGGTGGCCCGTTCGGATGCGTCAAGCATCTGCTGTACATGTTGCCGCAAAGGGTCATCTTCGGCCATCTTCATCTTAATGAGACTTCCGTAGCCGGTGATCGCGGTAAGAATATTATTGAAATCGTGGGCGATGCCTCCCGCGAGCTGACCGACGGCTTCCATCTTCTGGATATGACGAAGTTGTTCCTCGAGCTTCTTTTTTTCCGTCGTATTATGGATGATCTCTATGGCGGAAGTCGTGTATCCGGATGAGTCCTTTAAGGGATAAGATTTCGTCTCCACGTACAAAGGATTGTTGGTCTTGTCGAGATGGATATGCAAAGCGGTATGCGGCTCTCCCGCGTCAAACGTGTGCCTGACCGAACACTCCTCGCCCATCTCGTAGCAAGGTTTATTGATCCGATGTGAGACTTGATAACAGTGTCTGCCGAGAACCTCTTCCAGCGGCATCTTCACCTGCTCAAGATACGCCTTGTTGGCTGACACGATCCGGTAATCGCGGTCAATGACAATGAACGCCTCATCAACGGATTCGAGAATGTCTTTGATGAATTTTTCGCTCTTGCGCAGTTCCGTTTCGGTCTTCTTTTGCTCCGTGATATCGCGCCAGATCGAATGCATGACGGTCCGCCCGGACAGGAGTATCATCCGCGAAAGAACATGAACGTTCCTTGTCCCGCCGTTTTTTGTTCGGCAATTGATTTCATAGCTTGCTTTTCCTGCGATCAACAGATGCTCGATGTGATCCTGCATCTCCTCGGGCCCCTGCCCGCTGATCTCGGAAATGTTAAGCCTTGCAAAATCCTCCCGTGTGTAACCAAGCAGAGCGTGCGCGGCCTCGTTGAAATCAAGGATCTTACCGTTCGCGTCAATGATCAAAATACCATCGGGCGACTGCTCGAATAACACGCGATATCGTGTTTCAATATCACCGGCCTCGTGCCGTCTATTCGATCTATTCTCTGCGTCGGTAAGCATTTGCATGATCGTCCTTGTACGATGGGATCAAATACAATGGCGCTACAATAGCATACGCAAGGGAATAGACAATACCCCCTGCAGGGTATTTATTGGGTACCAAATCTCAACAAAAAAATGTCGTTATGCCTATTAAAGATATGTTTTTCTCAACGGTTTGCCGTTTTTTGTACACTATTGCTGTTGCACTGGACTTGAACGTTGTTGATGAGAGAAAGCGCGGAAGAAAAGGAAAGGCATTCGGGTTTGAATACAGGAGTGAGCGCATTCCCCGCAGACGTCTGCGGGGAATGCTTACCTTACGATAAGAACGTCTTTGCGGATACTCGGGTGAACTTCATCTGCCGCATGGAACTTCAATGCGCGCCGATCATACGCAGCGTCTTTCTAGGCACAGGCAGCGTGAACAGGTGTAGGATAGAGCTTCTCGATGATTGCATGCATTTCGCTCGACGCGAACGGCTTCTTAAGATATCCTTGCGCGCCGAGGGCGAGGCCTTTTCTGGCATCTTCCACACTGTTCGGAGAACCCGCCATGATGATCGGAATATGGCTGTATTGCTCCTCTTCTTTGACGGCTGTGATAAATTCAAAACTGCTTACGAGCGGCATATTGATATCGAGCAGAACAAGATCTATATCTGGGTTCCAGGCCAGTTTATGCAGTCCTTCCTGGCCGTTTCGCGCGTCGATGATGCTGCAATGGTAACGCATAAGAAGCATCTTGTACATAAGGAGGCGCTCACGCCAACCGATCGGTTAATCGTCCGTGACGCGGCCATGATCGCGCTGATGTGGAAGGCGGGCCTGCGCGTGTCCGAAGTGGCGGCGTTGGATGTCAACGATGTCAAGATCCAATCGAGTCAACGCGGCATTGCCGCGGTCAGATTGGGCAAGGGCCGAAAATCCAGAGAAGTGCCTTTGAATGCCGGAGTGATCGCGGCGCTGCGCGACTGGTTGAAGATCCGGCCGACCTCCGGTCATGCCTCGGCGGTCTTCACGAGCAAGACTGGCCGACGATTGGCCCCACGCGCGATCCAGGCCGTGGTCGAACAACTCGGCCGTGTGGCCGCGTCGAAAGTGCCGGCGCGTGGAAACGACGAGCGCGAGATCATCGACGCGTTGAACGCGCTCAGTCCGCATGTGCTGAAGCATAGTATACTGAACCAGAAGAATGACAAGACTCATTTGAGCAATAATTAAAACGACTGAAAAAGCAAGAAGCATATAATATGCCCAGCGTTTTAAATTAAGAACGCCAACAATTATCGCTAACATAAGAAAACATAAAAATGCCTCCGGAAGATAATCTGGAGTAATATGCAAATCACTGCCTTTAGAAAAGAGCAAGGGTAGCCTATCCTGGGCCCTAACCCAAGCCATAAAAATCACACCCAAAGGAAAATACAAAAAAGGAAAGTACAGAAACGATAACGCAAACACTGTGATGCCCCGAGTCCTTTTGCGTTCCATGTGCCCTCCCTGTAAACTGTAAACCGTAAACCTTAAACGCGACGGCTTTTATTTTGATTTTGCCGTCGCGGCACCTCGGCCTCCGCACCGCCTTGGCCCCAATATCCCGTCGGAAAAAACGATGGTCGAATTTGATCTTCTCGACCATTTCATAACATTTTTAATCGCGCTCCTTAATGCCTGCGCCCAAGGCGGTCACGCCCAACACACGGCCGCCGGCGGTCAAAATCTTATTCCCTTCCTTTTTTCGTGCCGGCCTGAAAAACCACGTGGTCATCTCCGTCAGGGACCCTCTCCAATCCCCGAATCTCAAAACCCGTCTCATATTTCCCGGGATATCCACTGGAAATCATGACCACGGACACGCACGCCCGACGTTCCCAGCGCAATTTGATCTTCGTCCAGCGTCCTTCGCAGGCACAAGCATCACGTCCAACAAGATCATTTTTTAACGCGGCAAAACCGCCTGGGTTTCCGATCTCCAAAACGAACATTGTATTCCAAGACCTTCGGCCCATCGTCGGTCACCATGACCCCGGCGTACAAGAACCTTTAACGGGCATGCTTCTTCCTTGGCCATGCCGCGAATCGTCGGGGCCGATAATCTTGGTCTCGACCTTGCGCATCACGGATTCGGTCACGACTGGTGCCGGCGAATACGCGCCCATGCCACCGGTGTTGCGGCCCCATATCATCATCAAAATCTGTTTGTGATCCTGCGACGAATCCTAAGTACATAATCCCTTGCCGTCGCTGACGGCTAAAATCGAAGCTTCCTCGCCCTGGAGGAATTCTTCAATCACGACCTCATCGCCGGCATCTTTAAAAACCCTTTGGCGCATCATCTCATCCGAGCGCCTGTTCAGCCTTCTTCAGGTTATGGCAGATCACAACACCCTTGCCCGCAGCCAACCCGCTCGGCCTTGATCACGACCGGAAATCTTGCCTGGGCCAAATACCCACTGTGCGCTCTCCAAGATTATCAAAGTTTCGAATTCCGCCGTCGGGATTCCGTGCCGTTCATGAATTCCTTGGCAAAAACCTTGCTGCCTTCAAGCTGGGCCGCCTTGCGCGGGGCCAAAAACCTTCAACCCTACCAATTGAAAGGCATCCACAATTCCGTCAACGAGCGGCACCTCAGGGCCAACGATCGTTAAGTCAATGCCTTTTTGTTTGGCGAATCTAATAAGCCCGTCAATGTCTTCGGCCGCAATACCCGCGCACTCAGCTACCGAGGCGATCCCGCCGTTACCAGGAGCACAGTAAAGCTTCTTAAGCTTAGGACTTTGTTTCAATTTCCAGCACAACGCGTGTTGCGTCCGCCAATATCCAACAACCAGAACATTCATGGAAATTATTCTCCTTGATGCTCGATCCTGGATGCTAGATACTCGATAAAGTCTTTAACGAGCATCGAGAATCAAGCATCGAGTATCGACCTATGCCAAAGCCTCTAATCCCGCCATCTTATCTTCCCCGCTGAATCCGCCACCACTTCGCCAATCTCAAATGCCGGAAGATTTTGCCCCGCCAAAAATTCCGGCAATATGCCAGACGCATCTTGCGGGGCGCACACCACGGTCATGCCCAGCCCCATGTTGAGGGCGCGATACATTTCATTCTCTGCCACGTTACCTTTTTTCTGAATGCGCTTAAAAATTCCAGGGACAGGCCAACTCTTTTTGTTAACCACCGCACATAACCCGTCGGGAATAATACGCGTCAATTTTCATAAAACGCGCCGCCGGTCATGTGCGCCAGACCGTGAATTTCAAATTTCTCTATAAGCGCTAAAATTTCACGGACGTAAATCTTGGTCGGCGCCAGAAGCTCTTTGGCATATTTTTTCTGCTCGGCGAGTGAAAAAACCTTGCGCGCCAGTGAAAAACCATTGGAATGAAGGCCCGCTCGACGGCAAGCCGATCAATCTGATCGCCTGCCTGAATCTTCGAGCCGTCGATAATCTTTGTCTTTTTCAACAACCCCGACGGCAAAACCCGCCAGATCATAATCATCCGCCTTATACATCCCCGGCATTTCCGCCGTCTCGCCGCCGATCAAGGCACAGCCCGCTTCCTGACGGCAGCCCTCGGCAATACCAGCCACCACGGCATCCAAAACCTTTAATTTCAACTTTCCCGCAGGCAATATAATCCAAAAAGAATAATGGTTTCGCGCCAACGCATAGAATATCATTAACATTCATCGCCACCAAGTCGATCCCAACCGTATCATGCTTATCGACGCCTGAGCGATCAAAAGTTTTGTCCCGACCCCGTCAGTCGAAGACACCATAACCGGATTTTTATATCCGGCGTGTCCAATTCAAAAAGCGAACCGAACGCGCCCTTGCGCTTCAGAACCCCGGGAATCATGGTGCTGGCCACCATGCTTGAATCCCGTCGACAAATTCGTTGGCTTTGACAATGTCAACGCCGCTGGATTTATAAGAGACCTTTTTCGTTTTCATGGGGATCCCTCTACGTCCCAGGGCATTCACATCTAGTTACCTGTCCCTGGTCCCCAAAACCCAGTTAAGCTGTTCCGGGACGCTGGGGCCCCGGGGACTGGGGGACTATAATAAATTCTTCCTTACGTACTTCACCCCATTCTCAAAAATCTTCGCGCCCTGGCCGCGTCCTGCTTTTCCGTTCCACCGAGTCCAACTCGGATGCTGGGTCAAAAGGAAATGACGTTCCGGATGGGCATCAGGCCCAACACCCGGCCGGTGCGATCCCCAATGCCGGCGATATCGCCGATTGAACCATTAGGGTTTCCCGGATACGTCGCAGCCTACCTTTGTCATCGCAATAGCGAAAAATAACCTGGCCATTGTTCTTCAGGCTTTTCATAATCGCATCATCCTTGGCAACGAACTTCCCTTCGCCATGCGCCACCGGAATAAAAATGACCTCATCCAGCCCTTGTCAAGCACGTTTCCCGTCGAGTTTCAAATACACCCAGCGAGCCTCAAATTTCCCGGAATCATTATAAGTCAGCGTAACATTGGACACAAAGTCCGGCTACCAGGCACTGCTATCCAGCGGCCCAGCCAAAATCCCGGCCCGCACCAAGACCTGAAAGCCGTTACAGATACCGATGATGAATTTCCCGGCGCTATAAATTTCGCTAGATCCTCACCCAAGCAGACGCAATTCATTGGCCAGAATACGCCCGGAAATAATATCGTCGCCATAAGTAAACCCGCCGGGGATCGCCAGGATATGATAATCCGCGAGTTTGACCTCCCCCGCAAGCAGACGGTTCACGTGCACCAAGTCCACCACCGCGCCGCTTTGTTGAAAGGCAAAGACCGTCTCGGCATCGCAATTGGTGCCGGCGGTGCGTAAAACAATTGTCTTAACGTCGTTTGGCATGTTCGTTTCGTTCTTTTCTTCT